>JAIXKI010000019.1 GCA_026936105.1 Chitinophagales bacterium | reverse complement strand
TCGTCATGATCCTGATCTCGACCGGCCTGGTCGTGCTGGCGACGCTGATCGGGAACCGGTTCAAGATTACTGCGGCGTGAGCTGCTGGCAGCCTTGCCCGCCGGCCTGATGGCGCGCTACCGCGTCACTCCATCTCCTCTTCTGATCCCACATTGAGAGATAAGCTTACTTTTGTGGAAGCAAAATCAAACTCAGCCCGAAGAGAATCTCCCTCATCAGCACCACAATAACGAAGGAAAGGTGCGTAACCGTGGGACATTCCGGCATCAGTAATTGCTATTCGTCCAACTTGGCGGTCTACATCCTTGGGCTGAGCCTCAAAACTTTGACCGGCGAGAAATCTCTTGATAGGTGCTGGTACTCCAAAGACATGACTTGATGTATTACGGGGAAGCGTCCATGTAACCCAGAGTTTTCCATCAGGTGTCCAGCCAAAATCCTGAACTCGAGTTTCACGAGGTCGCAACGCATTTTGTTGTCGCACTGCCTCGACGGAAGAGGGGTCGACTTTTACGCCTCTGAGCTGCCATAAATCGATACCAAGATGTTCAAGAATTGAACTATAGGTTGTATATACAGACAGAGTATTCTCATTAATTCCTCGGGCCAGGCATTCCTTAATGAGAGTTTGTCGATCCAGAACGCCTGATGAAATGTTTCTTAGCACATCAACTAGTACTTGTTCACCCTCCCCGAGTAACTTTCTGTAGTCCAGGGGTTTAACGCTGCTAACAAATTCTCCATCAAGGTGAAAGTCCGGATGTTTTTCCAAAAATTTTATTAATACTGCTTGAGGAGGGACTGTGAGACTTCGGTATCGCCGATTGCTTGCTGCCCGCCATCGGAATTGCCGACGAACGCCCTCTCGAATACTAGCGACCGATTGCGGAGAAGCAACGCTAAGTATTTTCTTTATGATGTTTTCGAGGCGATTACGCCCTTCTGGAACTGCCGAGTACCAAAACCAATCCGCATCAAGAAAATCGTATCCAGGCTGGTCGCATAGGATTCTCCGGATATCATCCTCATCGACATCCGGAGAATCCTGCGGTGCGAATGACTCACGAATCATATCCGCAACTTGGTATACGCTAGCGACTCCGGATTGTCCTGCTAACTTGCGGGCTATACGTGACAAGACTCCAAAGGCCCGGCCTTGTTCTCCACAGACGACGATTCGCTCGCCCTTATGTTCCGTTACGGCCAAACTTGTCTTTCGGCCAAATATCTTCGCTGTATCGATCAGAGATATCGGTGAAAATGGGCGTTTGCATATTCCATGTTCAACTAAGAGCGCGGATGCGCGTTGAACATATATAGGCGAAGCCGCTTCCAACGTTGCTAAGGCCGCATCTAGATTCGGTAGATATAGTGAGGTTGCAGACAACCTTTTAATTAATTTGTATTCGATCTGCCTGATACGTTCTCGAGTTACCCCAAGCATATTGCCACATTCCTGAAGCGTCTTTGGGTCGTCTCCCAACCATCCAAGCCGTGCCGCAAAGGCGCTTAAACGCGGTTCTTCCTTACCTATATACAGCGTTAAAAGTTCAAGAAGATTGTCTTCCAAAGATTGCCCAGCCATTCTCTCAATAGCTGCTTCAATACGTGGCAAGCTCTCCAACAAAGCAGGTATTTCAGTAGAGTGTGCAGCTGGATCTGAGATTGCGCGGTCTATTCTTTCTTCTAAAGTGCCGAATCCCGGAGGTAATAGTTTTGAAAAGCGAGGGTCACGTTCGCCTATTTGATCGATCCATGGATTATGCATGGCTGCTGACAGGGTCCCCTTCCATCCTTCAGCGGATCCTCCCCCCCTTCTGAATTCATCACTTTCAATTGCGGTAGTAGCGTATGTAGTCACATCGCTTGATGTAGCAAAACTTCTTGCTATCTCTGCTGTTACGCGCCAGTGCGCATCAAGTGCCACTTCAATAATAGTAGCAATCTCGATTAGCGATCTGATTCCAATTCGTGGAAACGCAACCAGCTGACCAAATGTCACTTTAGCAAGCGCATCTTTGTCTGCAATTAGGCCGCTCGAGTTAAGTGCGTTAATGGCTCGAGTCGTAAATGGAATGTCATTTATCTCAAGCCCTACTGGCCACGGGCGCTTAAAGACGGGGATCGCTGCAATGTCTTTCAGTCGAGACTTAACTAGGAAATCCACAAAATGCTGCAGTCGCGGAGATATGTGCTCTTGCCAATCCCAGAATTGTGGTCCTAAGGCATCGATTGTTGCGTTGGAGGGCATCTTGCATTCGTCTATTAGCCAATGAGGTAAAGGCTCATCCTGCCAAATTGATCGTAGAGATGTAGGCAACAAAGGCACAGGAGCTTCACCGTAGCGCAAGCTCAATATGTCAACATATTTTGCATTGATATTTTCTTGCATGTGTGTATAATACGACATATTCATGAAAAATGTACACAATAATATCTTGACTCGACAACTTAGGCAGTACGAAGTTACTGTTATGGCGATCTATTTACTAGGTGGCGCCTCAAAATCTATTGACACTGAGGATGCTGCAATTAAGTGCCATGAACTCGCGCCTGAGCTTTTTTCCTGGCAAAAGTACAAGGATCAGATAAACCTTGAGTTAGTCCGCGTAAGCCTTTCTGATGCAAAAAAAATAAAAAATGGTGGCCTTCTCTCCGGGTCGGGACGAGAAGGCTGGCGGCTCAGTAGCCGAGGATTAGATTGGATAAGGAGCCATGAGGACTCAGGACTGTCGTTCGCGGTGAAAACTAACCGACCTTCGAAGGGAAGGGCTGGCTCAATTGACTCCGTAAGGCGTGAGCGAGAAAGGCAAAGGCTTTATTCAACTGATGCATGGTTGGAATGGGATCAGTTAAGAACAGTCAGTCCAAAGCACGCCCAACAAGTATTCAGAATTGATGAGTACACCACCGGGCGAATGGCCGCAATTAAAGTTGCACGCCTACGTGCGATGTTTGGACCGGACGATGAAGTAAGCGTTTTTTTGGATACTGCGAGTCAAGTAGTATTGAGAGGAGGTGATGTGAAATGATCAACAGAATTGCTTTGAAAGTCACATCCCACGTAGGAAGAGATGTGCTCCAAGCTGCCGCAAGCTTCAAAACTGACTACGCAGTTGTTTGGGAGTACGTGGTTAATTCACTTCAGTATATTGATGAAGGCATATCTCCGAAGGTGCAGGTAGACATTCATTCTCGAGCGCGCACAATAGAAATTGCTGACAACGGCCGCGGAATGAACTCAGCTGATCTAGAACGCTATTTCACCATGCATGCCGAAAACGTCGACAGGCTTCGTGGGCGCACCGGGCGAGGGAAATTTGGTACTGGAAAATCGGCTGCCTTCGGAATCGGGACGTGCCTAGAGATTGATACACGCCACGACCGTCTGCGAAACGTAGCGAGACTAACTCGTGAGGCAATAGATAAGTCTGGTGGGAAGGATATCCCTGTTGACTGGGTTGTAAGGAATGAACATACAGATCTCCCAAATGGAACTACCGTAAGAATCAGCGGCATTCTTCTTCCAAAAATTAATGCGCAAGCAGTCATCGAGTATATTGAAAGACACCTGCAAGCATTTCGTGCACGGCTTCCTGAAGTCGCAGTAAACGAACATTTATGCCAATACAAGGAACCTGTTGTCGACGAGGCATTCATCTTTGAGCCAAGCAATGAGCAGAGTAAGACGATTGGGAATATTCGGCTGACGATTAAGGTGTCACCTACTCCGCTACCTCAGTCTGAGGTTGGCATCGCGATCACTTCAGGACCAGGCAACTTAGTCGCTATCGAGACTGGAGGAGTCGATAGAAAGGACATGGGCAACTATCTGTTCGGTGAAGTCGATGTTCCAGCTCTCGAGACGTTCAAGAGTGCGATAGAGCCATATGACGCAACGAGATCTCTGCAACTGAATATTCAACATCCAGTTTGTGCTGTGCTTGTTCCATTCTTGGCTTCCAAGCTCGAGGAGGTTCGCATTAAGCAGGTCCGTAAACTGAGCGAAGCACGAAAGACTGAGCAAGCTCGGAGACTGGCTTCTGAAGCTGAACGAATTGCAGAGGTACTTAATAGAGACTTCCGCAATGTTATGGCTCGTCTCGAAGGAATTAGAGCTGTAGCTGCGAGCCCTGGTAGCGCTGGTGCAAGGTTTGGATCTATTAGTCAAGGTGGGTTGGATGATGAAAACTGGGTTGAAGGAATCAACCAGCCTGGGATATTGGAAAAGGTCGATCCGGACAAAGCCTCTAGTCAAGGTATCAAAAAGAGCCGTCCATCCCCTGACATAGCGCGTACTGGTTCTCCGAAGAGCGACGGCGAGGCAGCTGTAGACCCAATCGGAAAAGGAGGAAAGAGGCCCCGTCCTCAAGGAGGTTTCAAAGTCGAATATCGTGAGCTCGGCGACCCTCAGGATCGTTCCAAGTACGATAAGAATGCGCTTACGATACTAATTAATCTCGATCACCCCGCAGTAAAAAATGCTCAGAAGAGCAGCGGGATTGAGGATCCCAACTTTAAGCGGTTGTCTTATGAGATCGCCTTTACAGAATACTCAGTCGCACTTGGTTACGAAATGTCAGAGAGAGACCCTGACATTCCTGCGGATGATTTGTTGTATGAGGTGAGGTCGACACTAAACCGTGTTGCGGCTAGTGCGGCCGATCTTTACTCGTAAGTGACTTGATGACCGATTATTCCACATAAAAACGGGGACCCCTTTCGAGTTCCCCGTCAAAACCTGTCGCGTTGCGCGGCAGGAAGGAAGAAGGTCGCAGTGCTTAGGCGCAGCTGCCCGCAGGTGACTGCTTGGCGACGCCCAGCTTGATGAGGATGGTCTCCAGCGGGCAGAACCTGGTGAAGCCGCTCTGGAACAGGATGGCGCCGACGAAGGCGGAGGCAGGCCATTCGCATTGCACGAAGCCGAACCGGCTCATTGGTCCGGCTCCAGTTCGCGGGCAAGTTCCTGCACATAGGCGGTGTAACTGAACACCCGCCCGCGCTGCCGGTTGGTGAGTTCGCCGACGACGGCAAGACTTTCAAGATGCGCGAGCGACTTGTTCACGGTGGCGGCGGTGAGGCCG
>JAIXKI010000023.1 GCA_026936105.1 Chitinophagales bacterium | reverse complement strand
TATAGCTTCATCGGATTATATTTTTTTATGTTCAACATTCTGTTTGGTAAAATTACCGCTAACACTCAAATTTATGATATAATACGCTATGGTCAAAGAAAAATCACTATTGAAAATCAGTGAGTTGACATTATACATTTCATATTGTTATTAGTACAATCCGATCTACCAGTCTATCGCTTCTTTTTTCCATAAATCATCAAACGGACTTATAATATTTACCAGTTGCTTCTTGCTTACATGCAGGTATCTTTCTGTGGTTTTTATATTAAAATGGTCAGCTATGCGAGGCATCATGCCTCGCATCGGTATTAAATCGCTTTAAGCAATGACATGGCTTTTTAATATTAAAGTTTTCAAAGAACGGGATTCAATTTGATCTGCATCATAAATGAAAGTTTACAGAATAAATTTACATCATTATCAATTTTTTTACTCCGTATCTTTCCTGAAAATCTTTTCATGAGGAAGATTATTTTTCCGGTCATTCTATTGTTCATCGTTCTCCATACTCAGGCACAGATCTTCGGCGGCGATCCGCCTTCAGTGAAATGGCGGCAGATCAGGACCGACACGGCAAGGATCATTTTTCCTCCGGGCCTTGAGGACAAAGCCCGGCGCATCTCTTCCGTAGTACATTACCTGGCTGCAAATAATCCGGTGTCTTTGGGCAACAGGCTTCATTTTATCAATATCATTTTACAAGACCAGACCACCATTGCAAACGGCTATGTGGCGCTTAGTCCTTACCGCAGCGAATTCTTTATGACCCCCGGTATGAACAATTTCGACCAGGGAAGCATTGCCTGGGATGATCAGCTTGCCCTGCATGAATACCGTCATGTGATGCAGTACAACAATTTCAGGAACGGGCTGAGCAAGGCTATGGGCATCCTGTTCGGGCAGGACGGGCTGGCCCTTGCCGTCAACGCATCCATTCCCGACTGGTTTTATGAAGGCGATGCCGTGTATAATGAAACGGCGCTTTCGGGGCAGGGCCGGGGAAGGCTTCCACTCTTCCTGAATGACCTTCCTTCTCTGTGGCAGGCAGGAAAAAAATACAACTGGATGAAATTGCGTAACGGTTCATTGAAAGATTATGTTCCGGATCATTATGCCCTGGGTTATTTATTGGTGAATTACGGAAGGGAAAAATATGGAGATGATTTCTGGGCCAAAGTGACGCATGATGCCAGCGCCTTCAAAGGCTTGTTCTATCCTTTTCAGCATGCCGTAAAAAAATATACAGGGACAAGCTTTAAAAATTTTTATCAGGATGCCTTTAAGTATTACCAGAATCTTGATGCTGCCGCTGTGAAAAAGGAACTGTCTGCCACAGGAGGCATCAATACAAACGCTGTAAAAAATGTTTTTCCTGTTAATAAAAAATATGTGACCGGCTATTATTTTCCTTACAGCGCCGGGCAGGATTCATTGGTGTTCCTGAGGTCGGACTACCGGCACCGCAATGCATTTTATCTGAAAGACAAGGAGGGTGAGCGCAGGCTGAAGGTGAGAAGCATTTCCATGGACAGGCAATTCAGCTACCGCAACGGAAAGATCGCTTATGCTGCTTATGAATCAGATCCGAGATGGGGATGGAGGGATTATGGAGTGATCAGAGTGCTGGATATGGCAACGGGTAAAGAAAGGAGGATCACCCGGCGTACAAAATATTTTACTCCTGATATCTCTCCCGATGGAACAAAGATCGTAGCCGTGCAGGTGAATGCCCTTGGAGAAAATGAATTACATATTCTTGATGCTGAATCGGGCAGGGTACTGGATTCGGTGCGTTCCGACAGAAAAATATTTTTCACCGATCCTAAATTCATTGACAATAATTCACTGGTTACGGCAGCACGACTCCCGGATGGAAAGATGTCACTTGCCAATGTGAATGTGGCGACAAAAGAAGTTTCATTATTGACGGAACCTTCTTACAATGTGTTGGGTTATCCTTCTCTCCGGGGTGACACAGTTTTTTACACGGCTTCCTACGCAGGAAATGATGATGTGTATGCTTATGTGATGAGCAACCATAAAGTTTGCCGGATCAGCAACGGGCCGTTGGGAAATTATTTTGTGAATACGGATGATGAAAAGATCCGCTGGTCCGCTTTTACTGCGGAAGGTTATCAATTGATGGAGGCCGAAAAAAAAGATATTTTATGGAAAGAAGCGGATCAGCCTTCATTACTGAATCTGCGGTCTCCTTTTCCGGTCAGCCACACTGGGGTATTACAGGATATTCTGCAAAATAAGATTGGTGACATACAGCTCCCGGTAACGAAATACAGCAAGTCAACAGGGCTGCTGAACATTCACAGCTGGCGCCCTTATTATGAAGACCCGGAATTCACTTTTTCATTGTATGGCCAGAATGTGCTGAACACCCTGCAAACAGAAATGTATTACCTCTACAACAAAAATGATGAGACCAATTCGGTCGGGTTGAATGCAGTGTATGGCGGATGGTTTCCTTACCTGAGTGCAGGAGTTCAATACACTTTTGATGATCATACCATGACCGGTAACCGGGTGCATCAATGGGGGCAACTGGATTCGAGGATCGGTTTGAGCATTCCGCTGAGTTGGGCACAGGGGCAGTTTTTCAACAGTTTCAATGCAGGCACTGATTATGTTTTACGCAATCAATTCAACAAAGGGTTTTATAAAGATTCACTGGGAACAGTGAGCTACAGCTATCTGAACCATTATATTTCATGGAGCCAGCAGGTGCAGTCTGCTGTACAGCAAATTTATCCGCGTTTTGGTTACAGGGTCTCATTCCGTTTGCGCCATGCCATCACCCGTTATACAGGCAACCAGTTCCTGGGGGCTGCGGCGCTGTATCTTCCGGGATTATTGTCCACGCACAGTATTGTATTGAACGGGGCATTTCAGCAGCGGGATACTTTACAACAATTGGTTTTCTCCAACCTGTTTCCTTATTCAAGAGGGTATAATGAGTTTTATTTTTCCCGGATGTGGAAAGTTTCCGGCAATTATCATTTCCCCATTGTCTATTCTGATTGGGGCTTTGGAAATATCCTGTACTTTACAAGGATCAGGGGGAATATTTTTTATGATTTCACCAAAGTGTATTCCAATGATAAGAGTGCATCCAGGGATCAGCGAAGTGTGGGAGGCGAAATCTACTTTGATACCAGGTGGTGGAACGAATATCCGTTGACATTCGGCTTCCGTATAAGCCGTTTGCTGGATGATGATTTTTCAACGAGAGCAAAGGGAACCGTGTTTGAATTTGTTTTGCCGGTGAGTATTATACCGAAATGATTAGTTGAAAGTCTCAACTGCCTTTCTTCTCTTTTTTTCTGCCTGCATCCATTTGTTGAGTTTGTAACTCAGGAATGCACTGCCGCTTCCGACTATAGCTCCTGCCAGCACATCAGTGGGGTAGTGAACACCAAGATACATGCGTGAAAAACCAACAGTGCCTGCCCATGCAAAGGAGGGAACGATGACATACCACTTCGGGTAATCAATGCTCAATGCCGTGGCAGTGGCAAATGCTTCAGAAGTGTGCCCCGATGGAAAAGATGGCCCTCCGCCGTCACTTGCTTTTATCACCGATGGATTCTTGACAAATGGCCTTTCACGGTTCACAATATATTTGGTTGAAAGGGTAATGGCAGTGGAAATACCGATAGTCTCAACAATGAAGAGTCCTTTTTTCACGGTGGATTTATCGTGGGATAAAAGGCCTTTCACAATTATTGAAACCGGGACACCAAGACAAATGTAATTTGTGGTGTTGGAAACCAGTTGCATGGATTTGGTCAATGCAGGATTCCGGTCTTCAGAAAATTCTTCCACCGTCTGGTGGTCAAATTTATACAGGAACTGCGCATGGGATACAAGGGTAACGGCGGAAAGAAAGAGGGCAAGAGTTGATCCTAAGAAAAAACGGTTTGCCTGTTTCACAATTGCAATCGGTCGTTTCGTCAATGAATTTGTCAATGCCCTGTTATTTAGCTGTATTAACTTAAAAGAGGAGAGATTATTGCTGCAAATAAAGGAATAATTTGGGTTGAATACAAACTTTCTTTCAAGTTTTACTTGCTGTTAACCAATATTAACCGTGAATGATTTTAACCGGCTCACGGCTCATAAGGAAGTGGCCTGAATTAGATGTTTCGTATTCCTTTACACAGATCAGAGGGCAGAAAGGCTGTCTTCTAAAGCTTTTATCCTGGCTTCGGCATCTGCTTTTTTCTTTCTTTCCAGTTCAATCACTTCAGACTTTGCGTTCTGAACGAAGCGTTCGTTGTTCAGCTTTTTTTCCACTGACAAAAGGAAATTTTTCTGGTATTCAAGGTCTTTGAGAAGTTGTTCTTTCTGAAGAGAGGTGTCCATCTTTTTTTCCGTTTCTATGTAGAACCTGTCTTCACCGATCACGACAGCGATGGAGTGAGGAACGGCTTCGGCAGTGAAGTCAATTGCAGTGGCATTTACCTGGCCTGCACAGATACTCAGTATGTCTTTATAGGCTTCCTGATTTTTGGTTTGTATATGAAGTTTGATGGGGTCTTTCTGCCTGATCTGGTTTTTGTTCCTGGCATCACGGATGGAAGTGATAATCTCTTTCAGCAATGAACCGCTATTCAGTATATCTGCACTGTGATCTTTTACCGGTGAAAATTTGCGGATGCATAGATCGTCAGACTTTTTTCTTTCCCTCAAATGGTGATACACATCTTCCGTAACAAAAGGCATGAAGGGATGCAGCAATTGCATAAGTTCTTCAAAGAATTCAATGGTTTTTTCAAAAATATTTTTGTCAATTGATTTTTCATATCCCGGTTTCACCCATTCCAGGTACCAGCTGCAGAAATCATCCCATATCAGTGAATAGACCGTTTTGAGTATCTCACTCAGCTTATATTCATCGTACATTTTTCCGATCTCTGCCTTCACTTCATTCAGCCGGTTGTCAAACCATGCAGTAGCAAAGTTTCCGCCTGGCAGGTCTTGCTCATCGGCAGATGAATTATTTTCCGAACTTGTTTTTCCCTCCCACATCTTCACCAGCTTCAGCGCATTCCAGATCTTATTTACAAAAAAACTTCCCTGCTTCAGTGTGCTTTCTTCTTTTACATCAAACAGCAGATCATTGCCGGCAGGAGAGGAGATAATAGTGCCAAAGCGAACGGCATCGGCTCCGTATTTGTCAATCAAACCCAGCAGGTCGGGAGAATTACCTAATTGCTTGCTCATCTTTCTACCCAGTTCATCCCGAACGATACCGGTGAAATACACATCGCTAAATGGTTTTTCTTTCATGTATTCAAATCCCGACATGATCATGCGTGCTACCCAGAAGAAAATAATTTCAGGTGCGGTCACCAGTGTTTGTGTGGGATAATAATATTTTATCTCCGCATTATCCGGATCGCTCATGCCGTGAAATACTTCGATGGGCCACAGCCATGATGAGAACCAGGTGTCGAGCACATCTTCGTCCTGCTTTAATGTAGCGTTGCTGATTGAATATTGCTTTTGGAATAATGCCTTTGCTTCTTCTTCATTCTCGGCAACTACAAATCTCCCCTGCTCATCATACCATGCCGGTATGCGATGGCCCCACCAGAGCTGGCGGCTGATACACCAGTCCCTGATGTTTTCCATCCAGTGGCGGTAAAGATTTTTGAATTTGGAAGGATAGAATTTTATTTCATCATCTATCACCGCTTTCAGTGCAGGCCCTGATATTTTTTTCATATCCACCCACCATTGCAGGCTCAGCCTTGGCTCCACCACCACGTCTGTTCTTTCGGAATAACCCACCTCACTGACATAGTCTTCTGTCTTTGAAATGAAACCTTTCTCTTCCAGTTCCTTTACAATTTTTTTACGGGCATCAAAACGGTCTTCTCCAATATAGATCTGTGCATGCTCATTCAAGGTACCGTCTTCATTGAGGATATCCACCACTTCCAGTCCGTGCTTCTGACCTATCTGGTAGTCGTTGGCGTCGTGTGCCGGCGTGATCTTTAAAGCGCCGGTGCCAAAATCCATCGTCACATATTCATCGGTGATGATGGGGATCATTTTATCTATAAGAGGGATGAGGGCAAATTTCCCGTGGAGTTTTTTGTACCGCACGTCTGCAGGATGAACGCAGATAGCAACGTCGGCCATGATCGTTTCAGGGCGAACGGTGGCGATGGTTATATTCTCCCCGGTCTTTTTGATTTTTCCATCCGGTTCTTTAAACGCCAGTGGATATTTTATGAAATAAAGTTTTTGGTTTGTCTCCTTTCTGAATACTTCTTCATCGCTCAATGCCGTTTTTGCTTTCACATCCCAGTTGATCATCCTTTTGCCTCGATAGATATATCCTTTGTTATAGAGGTCAATGAATACACCGATCACCGAACGGTAATATGCAGGATCCATGGTAAAAGCGGTTCGGTCCCAGTCGCAACTGCATCCCAGTTTTTTTAACTGCTGCAGAATGATGCCGCCGTATTTGTCTTTCCATTCCCAGGCATATTTCAGAAATTCATCCCGGGTAAGTGATGATTTGGTGATTCCTCTTTCTCTCAGCATCTGCACTACTTTAGCTTCAGTAGCGATGGATGCATGATCTGTTCCCGGAACCCAGCAAGTGTTCTTTCCCTGCATCCTTGCTCTCCTTACCAGGATGTCCTGAATGGTATTGTTGAGGCAATGGCCCATGTGCAGGATACCGGTCACATTGGGCGGAGGAATGACTACGGTATAGCGGTCTTCCTTAGGACGGTCATCGGGAATACTGTGAAAATATTTTTGATCCAGCCAGTGTGCATACCATTTCTGTTCGGCAGCCTTATGTACAAAATTCTTGCTTAATTCCATGGGGTGCAAATTTACGGTTTTAGACAGATGGCGGAATAGTCCGGAACAGTTTGATACAGGAGAAATTCAACGGGAGATGCCGGTAATTATATTCTGCCCGGAACTTATTTAAAATGCTTTTTAATTTCGAGGCAAATGTATTCACTCCCCTGGTGAACTTTTATAATTGCATTTGTCAGTTCTTCAAAGGAGGAATCTTTGCAAACAAAGCCTTTTGCTCCCAGTTTCATGATATGCCTGGCATAATCAGGGTGATTGTTTATTGAGATTCCGATAATCCTGATTTGAGGATAAAGGGATGATATTTTTTCAGTGGCATCGAAACCGTTGACCGGCGACATGTTGATGTCCATTAAAATTATTTCCGGCTTCATTTCTTTTACTTCTCTGATTGCCTCAGCTCCACTCTCACATTCGGCAACGATTTTGAACCTGGGATCTTTCTCTAACAGCAGTTTCCATGATTCAAGTATCAGGCGGTGATCATCTACCAGCATGATGCGGATCTGCTCCGGCGGTGAAGGTTTTTGATGTGGTTGATTCATGCTGTTATCATTGTGATCTCTTGCCGCAGTTGTTTGCCTTCATAAGCTAACCGTCTATTTTAAAGGAAAATTCAACGATAGTAAAAATACTGAAAAACTAAAGTAAATATACTTGGTTTAATTACCAAACAATTATCATCCTTTTCCTGAAAACTGTGGCAAAATATCTTCCACGTCCTCAGGTAAGATCAGCGGTGGCAGAGAACCGTTAAGATCAGAACAGGCATTATATTATCCCGGATTTACTTTACGGGTTTCCAATTAAAATTATATTCGCAAAAACTTTTTATGAGAAAAGGCCGGTTACTTCTGTTCGTAACTTTTTTTTCTGTTCCTGCATTATCCCAGCAGGTAGTGGATCTTGAAGAAAATGTATCTTATTCCAACAATGGGATGGAGTATGGTTATTACATCAGCAATTCATCCGGCAAAGAAGTAAAAGGGGTGGAATACGAAAGGTATGAACTTAATTTTTATGTGGCGAATAAGAGTGGTTGCCTGAAACTGATCCCGCTCAATAACAGGGACAGCACATCAGACAGGAGCAGCGGCATTCAGATCGCAGAATTCAATTGCCTGAATGCAACCGGGAAAAGGCTTACCTCAAAAAAAGGAACCGTCAATGCTCAACCCTGGTATATTTATGTGAGAGTTCCGGAGGGTCAGGGGAAAAATAAATACCACATGGTCAATGCACAGGCCGGTTATGCGATCCGCAATGGCCAGACCGTTACTTCAAAGATAATTGTCATTGTTCCCAAAGATGAAAAGCCCCGTGTGAATTGCCGCCTCATTTATTTTCCCGAATTTCAATAAATCAATTCAGCTAAAAATTTAATTATGAAAAGAGAATTAAATTCCTGGTACAGCCCTTCACTGAATAAAGAAATGCCGGTGGCGGTATATGGAGATTACGGTTTTGCTTTGCTGCTGGTGCCTACCGCTGCTGCCGATTACCTCGAATATGAACGTTTTCAACTGATGGATCATATAGCGCCTTTTATTGACGCAGGTAAAGTGAAAGTCTTTTCCATTGACAGCATCAATAATGAAAGCTGGCTGAATAATAATATGGATCCCCGCTATAAATCCATCCGTCATCAGCAATGGAATGATTATGTATTTAATGAAGTAGTGCCTTTTATCCGCACTAATACCAGCCAGGAAACGCCCATCATTACCTGCGGCGCTTCATTCGGAGCATTGCACAGCATGAATCTTTTTCTGAAAAGACCTGATATTATCAATGGTGTCATTGCCATGAGTGGTGTATATGATCTCAGTGAATACACTAAAGGATATTTTGATGATGATGTATATTTCAACAGCCCGGCGCATTACATGCCCAATTTGACCGATCATAATATTTTAGAACAGATCCGCAGAAGCGGCCACATTCATATTCTTACCGGCAGCGGTTCTTATGAAGATCCCGGCGCCAGCGGAAAATTTGCCCGCATCCTTTATGATAAGGGAATATGGTATGAACTGGATGTATGGGGTCCGGAATGGCCACATGACTGGAACACCTGGCGGGCCATGTTGCCTCATTATTTAGGATCAAGGTTTTGATTATTTGATATTGATTATTCGTAATTGATTTTGGATTGTGATCTGTTCATGCGGCATAATTATTCTTATGTAATTAATGCTTCCAGTTTTTTGCAGAATTCGTTTCTCGGGATCATTCTTGCGCCAAAACTTTCCAGGTATTCCGTATAGACCTGGCAGTCTATCAATTCAATTCCTTCACTGCTCAGTAAGCGGGTGTAATTGATCAATGCATACCTGGATGCATTGCTGATCCTGCTGAACATGCTCTCGCCGAAAAAAACTTTTCCGAGTTTTATGCCATAAAGCCCGCCTACAAGCTTTCCGCCCTGCCATGTTTCAGCGCTGCATGCATAACCGAGTTCATGCATCCGGGTATAGGCCAATTCCATTTCATCCGTGATCCAGGTACCAGACTGTCCCGGCCGGTATGTTTTTTTGCAATTGCGGATCACTTTTTTGAATGCTTTATTAATGGTGAATTCCCATTTTTTATCCCGGCTCATCATTTCATTCTTCTTCAGCAACTGCCGGCTGCTCCTGTTTATTTTTAATTCCGCAGGAAAAAGGACAAAGCGGGGGTTGGGGCACCACCATAAAATATAATCACCTTCATACCAGGGAAAGATACCTTTTCGGTAAGCAAGCAAAAGCCGCTCGGGTGACAGGTCGCCGCCAATGGCAAGCAATCCATCCGGCTGTGATGAACTGACCGGTGGAAACGCTAATTCTTTATCCAGCACCCAAAGCGCCATAGCAGATCATTATAAATTGATGTGAAGAGTTCAGGGTGGAAAGCTATTCGGCAATTACCTCCACGGTGGCGCCGATCCCTCTTTCGGTGATGGCATCGCACAATGGTTTTAATTCTTCATAGCTGCCTTGTTTTACGGCATACTTTCCTTTGAAGTGAATGATATAAGAACATTGCTCGGCCTGCTCATAACTGTGGCCGCATACTTCCATAAGAGTTTCGATGACCCATTCGAATGTATTCACCTCATCATTCCAAACGATCAGCTGACAGGGTTCTTCCACACCGGTGAACACATCATTTTCTTCCTGTTTATTGGTTTTATTATCGTTACCAAAAGCACTCATTCAAAACATTCTTCCCACAAAATTAAAAATAAATGTCTATCCCGGTATCGTAATTTCTGCACCGGCCGGTATTCCTGTTTCAAAAACCCTTGTGAAAGATCAAATTTGTAATATCATGTGTTACAATGATAAAGATATATAAGCCGTACTATTGGTAATAAAGCTTTTATGATAGTTCAAAGAAAAATCGCTTTATTTTGACTTTATGAAGTTTGATAAAAAGCCCCGGAAGACAATGTATTCTTAAAATGATTCTGTACGGATTATTATATCCCTTATTGGAATCGGGATGCTTTGAACAGGCTATTGAGCTTTGAGATTTCTTTTGCTGATGATGAAAAATGATTCTTTGTGAGTGCTAAAAAAGAAAATCCCGGAAAGAACCGGGATTGAGTGGGAGTTGACGGGATCGAACCGCCGACCCTCTGCTTGTAAGGCAGATGCTCTAAACCAGCTGAGCTAAACTCCCTTTTGCAAAAAAATAATTGTTTTTGGGACGGCAAAGATAGGGGTACATGTAATTTTAGTCAAATATTTTTGTACAATATCAAATTCATGTTTTTATTATGTCCTACTGCACTTTCATTTTGAATAAAGGGAAGAATACCGTGCACCAATATTATCATGATCATGAATATGGCTTCCCGATAGATGACGATAACCTCCTTTTTGCCCGTTTGGTTCTGGAGATAAACCAGGCAGGGTTGAGCTGGGACACAATCCTGAAAAAGAAGGATAATTTCTTTAAAGCTTTTGACGGGTTCAATACTGACAAGGTCTCACGGTACACCGAAAGCAAGGTGAATAAACTGTTGCAGGATGCAGGCATTATCCGGAACAGGTTGAAAATTGAAGCTGCAATTTATAATGCCAGGGCGATTAAGTCTATTCAAAAGGAATATGGTTCTTTTAAAAACTGGCTGGATGGCCAACATCCGAAAACGAAAGAAGAATGGGTGAAAATTTTCAAAAAGAATTTCCGGTTTACCGGCACTGAGATCGTCAATGAGTTCTTGATGAGTACAGGGTATTTACCGGGAGCACATGATAAATCGTGCCCTGTTTATAAAAAGATCCTGAAGAAAAAACCGAAATGGGCGGAAAAACTTTAGCCTGTTATTGATTTGATGATCTTAAAGTTGCTTCCTGCTTTCAATAGGTGCAGCGGTAAGTGAATTTTTGAATGCTCCATGTTGCCGGAAGTTTTTTGGGAAGCCCTCTGCTTCCTGCATTTCCCATATCAAGCAATCCTGAGAGCGGATCGTTGCCGGATAATCCTCTTGATGTCACACCGGAATAAACTCCTTCCTGGTTCAGGACAGCAGAAGCATTGGGTATCGGTTCATCGCTTGCCAGCAAAAAGAAATTGTCGGTGCCGCTCGGGGCAGGTACTTTATAAGAGATGATAGTGACCTCTTTTATGATGTTGTTGTTTTCAAACTTCGGGAATTTATTTTCTACATTACCGTCATCACCCGGATAATATAATGCCATCGTTCCTGACTGGTCCACCGCAAATATGTAAACGAATTTAGGAGTACCCAGGTCTTTGTAATAATCTTTATTGGCTACCAGTTTCAGTGAAAGTTCATCGCCGATCCGGTAATGCCCATCCATGACCGGTTGCTTTTTATCTTCATTGTATAATTCCAGATGATAGGCGAAGCCTTTCCTAGTGGCATCCGGCCCTGAAATATTCAACCATCCTCTGATCTTGGAGAGCTTCATTGCAACTTCAAACAAACTGTCCGCAATATTCCTTGTTTCATTTCCTTTTTGTGTAGTTAATTCAAAACAATCCGTTTCTATAGGCATTGATTCCAGGCTGTCGCTTATGGCTACTCCCGTTTTCCTGAAACCATAAGCCGGTGACCCGTGCATTCCCAGCCTTCCAAAAAATGTGTAGTTGGAGTTTTCAATATTGTCAACTAACATGATACTTTTATTCATGCTTAAACGCCTGATATAACTGTCAGCGTTTTCTTTTGATACGGGAAGTTCAACATAAAGTGATGAGTCTTTTTTGCTGAGTTTTAAAATGTTTCTGGCGGTCACTTCTTTTAATTCAACAGGGAGGCCTGTTCCGTTTTTTATGAAACATTGATCATTGATCCAGAAAACAGAAGTGTATGGCGCAGTGCTTCCCCGCCCGATGAACGGAACCCATTTTATCTGAGGAGAGTTCTTTAATTCTTTCGCCACCGCCGTAAATTTTGAGATCTCTGCATCCGAAAAATCTATCCGTGGAATGAATAATTTGATCAGAGGCCTTGCAGGCGACACCCAGTTGGTGATCCGGAACTGATAACCGGGTTTTATATCGTTGATATTTCCTTTGACTACAGTGGCAAGAGATTTTGTGACACCCAACACCGTATCAACCACCAGTTTGAACAGGGTATCTTTTTTTTCATCCAGCATGGCCAGTTCATTTTCCCTGGCAAGGCCCAATGCAAAACCGCCCTGCAGTTGAACTTTGTTTTTGATAATCCCAGTTACTGCTACCAAAGAAAAATCAGTAAGCTTCGCTTTTTTTATGCCGAATAATGTCTCATGCTGTCTTTCGGGACTTCCTCCAATAACGGGCTCCTGGCTTTTGCCATTGCTTTTCAGGATGGCACGGGTAGAAGTGAAAATATCCAGAGCGCTGGCATCGGCGGGCTGCTGATTCAATGCTTCTGTAAGGGCAAGAGTAAAAGCGCCGTGATGCGTTCCGTTATCATCGGTTTGCTCTGCCGCTCTTTCATCGGACTGAGCCGCAGAAAAAATTAAAAACCCGTTCCCCTCTCTTTTTTCCGGAATATCATATCTGCTCGGATCTTTTGCATCCCAATCAGCCATCGGCATATATCGTACTTTATCCAAAGCAGTATTCGGTCCGCGGGAAAGCGAGCCGCTGTGGCAGCAGTCGAAAATGACGGTGAGCTTGACTTTTTTATCCAGGAAATCATTGAAGATCTTTGAGAGTTCCTTGTCGCGTATGTCAGGAATGCTTTCCTTCCATGCATCGGCGGGCACAATGGTCTGATCTTTTTTATCCAGTTCAAAAGACAAACTGTTTTTCACTTCACTGCCATGGCCTGCATAGTAGATAAAAGCGATATCTCCTGCAGTGCTGGATTCCAGTAATTTTTTCATGGCGACCAGTATCCCTTCCCGGGAAGCTGCTTTGTCAAAAAGAGTATCAACATTTTTGACATCAAAGCCAAACCTCGATGTGATGATCGAATAGAGCGCATTGGCATCGTTCTTACAACCGCTGAGATTGGGATAATCAATTCTGCCGTTGGCCGCCGATGCAGTGTATCCGGCAGGAGGTGCATATTCATCAATGCCGATCAGCAATGCCCTTTGCTGTTGAGCAAAAGAAAATGCCGTGAACAGGATCGGAATAAAAAAAGAAAATACTTTTTTCATAGCCGGAGGATTGATCAATTCCTGCTTTTAGAGGAACCTGATTTAGATCCCGAAGATTTACTGCCACTTGATGAAGAACCACCGAACTGCTTTTGCAGTGCGGAACTTCCCAATGACAGGACATCTGCAGAACTGTAAATGATCAGTTTATCAACAAAACTGTTTTTTGAACATTCTTTTACCGCCACTCTTACTGAGTAGATGCCATCGCCCCAGCATTGCTCGATCTTTTTTGTTTCATCATTTTTAAAATACCCTGCCGATCTTGGTATCAGGAAAGACTGCCCAGTACAGGCAGGATGGTTTTTGGGAAGGTTAGAATAGAAACTCGCATAAGACGGATCATTGGGATCCAGTGGCGCATTGCGGATTGAATAAATGAATTTCCCAACCGGAACATCCTGGAAGATCTGGCCCGTACTGCTGATATATGATGATAGGAAGCTTATTTCAAAATCAAGATTAAGGGTTTTTAATTTCTTTGGAAGGCGTACCCTAGAACTTTTGATTGCAAAAGTATCCAGTTTGAGTTTGAAGATTCCGTTGTTCATGATGTTGGTGATCTTGTCGCCGCTGGTATCCAGGCTGAACCTTGCCATGAAAACCGTATCACCCCGATTACTTCCGCTTTTCTGCACTCTGGCAACAGTGAAGCCTTTGAACCTGATACCGGTCGGATCGAATGGCCCCTCGGTGGATACCTGATCATAAAAGCTTTCATCTTTGATGGCAAAGGAATAGTCGGCCGAGTATTTCTTTCTACGGTTATCAATCAGGCTTTGAATACCCTGCACACCTTTATTGATCAGAAAAGAAGTTACGATACCTCTTCCTTCTCTTTCGTCCATGGTATAGGCTTTCTGAAAGGCGATCTTATTGAGAGGGAGAATCTCCGGACTGGTATCAATTTTCATTTCCAATTTTTCGGCTATTCCCGTTTTTCCTCTTGATTGTGAAAGACCGGGATATGTACTAACGATCATTGCTGTCAGCAATGTCGTTGTCAACAGAGTAGATTTAGTGGCCATAGTACTTAAGTTGAATCGAAAAGGGTGAATACAGAGTAAAGGAATAAAATTTGTATGCTAAATTACTCTTTTTTGGAAAGAGCGATATTTCGCTTTAGTTAAAATAAACCATAACTTTTCTTTATAAGTTCTGTCCCGGTGTTTGACGTCAAAAGCTGGTAATTTACACAGGTCATTCCTGGCGGGAAGGCATTTGCAGAATCAGAAAACCTGTGGGTGAGTATCGGAAATTGAAATAATTTTGAGTACATTTCTTTTATAACATTATGAAGAGATACGGACTTTTATCAGGCCTTATTCCCCCCATTATTTGTTGCTTACTCTATTCTGTTGTAGTGAGATCGCAGGACGTCAATGTAAGAGGTGTGCCCAGAAAAGGGGATTCTACAGTGATCAAAGGAAATACATACGGAATCATCATAGGTATCAGTAAGTATAAGAATATTGCTCCGCTTCAATATGCCGACAAGGATGCACAATCCTTTCAGAATTTTCTGCTCAGCGAGGCAGGAGGAAAGATCCCTGCCGCGAACATTGAAACATTTTTAAACGGAGATGCTAACCGTACTAATATAGGAGATGCTATTTCCGTAATTGCACGCAAAGCAAAACCGGGTGACCGGGTTTATTTTTTCTTTGCCGGCCATGGCGACATGGAAGACCTGACCCAGATAGAAAATGGCCTGTTGCTTTTATATAATAGCCCGAACGGGAATTATTTCGGAATGAATGATGATGTGCTGGAGATCATCAACCTGAAAAGATATCTTTCGCCCTTATCAGAAAAAGGAGTGGAAATGATATTCATTGTGGATGCCTGCCATGCAGGAAACTTAAAGGGCGGGGTGCAAGGCATTCAGCAGACGGCGTCGGCATTGGCTGCAGCATGGGGTAAAGAATACAAAATACTTTCCTGTCAACCTAATCAGCTTTCATTGGAAAGCGCTGAATGGGGTGGGGGCAGAGGGCTCTTCTCCTACGAACTGGAAGACGGGATGAAAGGATTGGCAGACCTGAATAATGACGGAGTGGTGAGCATGTATGAACTGCAAAATTACATTCAGAGTAATGTAGCCAAATACAGTGAAGGGAAACAGATACCTATGATCACCGGGGATCTTAGCAAACCTTTTGTAAAGGTTATTCCTTCGGTGCTGGCCGCATTGAAAAAAGAAAAAGAAAGTCAGTTCCCCATGTTGGCCGGCGCTAATGTTAAAGGTATAGAAGACAGATATGTGGATTCACTGGATCCGGTAGGGAAAAAAATTTATGTTTCATTCAAGCAAAATATGGAAGAGAAACAACTGATCTTCCCCGAAGACACCAATGCTCTGAAAGATTACCGTTCCTTTGAAAAAAGATACCCCGGCAACCAGTTACTCCTCACCATGCGCCGTGATCTTGCTGCCGGCCTGAATGACCGTTTCAATGAGATCGTTACTCCTTTATTGAAAGGACAAACCAGTTATTCCACCCGTGATGAATGTTATTATGCCTCCCTGGAATTGGACAATTGCATGCATCTGTTGGGAGAGCAGCATTATATGTATCAAAACCTGAAGGCAAGGAAATTATTCATGGATGCCATGACCTATACCTGGGCCATCAATGATAATGAGTATAATGTCAGCATGAAGCCAATTTTGTTGTATGCCGTGGATAAACTGGAAAGATCTGCGGAACTGGAGCCCAATGCTTCTTATACATGGTCTGCCCTGGGTCAACTATATACTTTTTTATTTGATTATGCCAAAGCAGACAGCGCTTTTCAGAAATATTTATCGCTCCGGCCCAATGACCTGTTTGCCAAATATTCACTGGGGCTTATTTACGGTCAATTGAAACAATATGACAAAGCTGAAAAGATGTTTGGATCTTTAATGAAAGAATACCCGGATATCCCGGATTTTAAATTACAATTGATCGAAGTTTACCGGGAAAATAATAAGCCGGAACAGGCCCTTTCACTCGCTGACTCGTTAATAGCAGTGGACAGTACGAGAATGCAGGGTTATTTCAGCAAAGGGCTTATCCATTCCACACTGATCAATGTGGACAGCGCTGTTTATTATTATGGACAAGCCAGGAAATATTCTCCGGTATATTGTTCCCTCTGCGATAATAATACCGGGCAGATATATTTTGTGACCGGCCAGACTGATTCAGCCCGCAAATATTTTAAAAGAGTGCTGGATCATGACAGCACCTACCCGTTTGCTCATTTTAACCTGGGTACTATTTATCTGAAAGAAGGTGATCTTTCTTCTGCCATAAGAGAGTTTTTTGCTACGGTAGATAATTCTACTTCATCATTACAGGGATTTGTTACCAATATGCAGTTGTATTTGGGTAAATCCTATGACACTACTGATGCTGCTGCCTATAAAAAATTCACCCGGCAGACGTTTGTTTTCAATATGCAATATTTGTCGTACCTCTCTGCAATGTACATGTATATAAGAGTGCCCGGCCTGATCGACAGTACAGCATCAATAAACTACCTTTTTGATCAGCTATTCACTTATAAATCGCATGATGATCTCACCTGGTATCATAATGCATGCTATAAAGCCATGAAAAAAGATAAAGCGGGCGCTTTGGAAAGCCTGGAAAAATCACTCAAACTCGGCTTTGGCAATTATTTCATACTCACCAATGATAAAGATCTCTCCATACTCTGGAATGATCCGGCTTATGAAGCTTTGGTAAAAAAATATTTCCCCGATAAATCCGGGAAACTCTAATGCATCATTTTTATTTCAGTGTAAAGGATGCTTGATTTACAGTTTCTGAATTTCTAAGACCCCTGCCTTTTAAATTTATGCTGCCTGTTTAGTGATGATAAATGACAATCATCTACTTTAGAAGTTTTCTACTGACAATTAAGTTATGGCCTATTTTAGAAGTAATGGCTCCAGTTCTTTTTTCCAGATCGCATATCCTTCTGCATTCATGTGCAACTTGTCGGCAGTGAATATATTTTCCACAGGCTTTCCGTCTTTGCCCAGCATGGGCTTCCAAACATTGACAAAGCGGGTGTTTTTTTGCTTCCGTAAAAATTTCCTGATCCTTTTATTTCCGTCAATGAACCGGTCTCTCATTTCCCAGCGGGAAGGACTTGGTTTCATGGAAATATAGATGATCGGCTCAGAGGGCAACTTTGAGCGGATGTCTTCAAAAAGATTTTTAAACCGTTCAAACACGATTTTTCCTGTGATGGTATCGGAAGCGGCAATATCATTTTCACCGCAATAAATCACGATCTGTTCCGGCTTGTAAGGGAAAATGATCTCATCCTCGTACCGGATCAGATCCGGCAGGGTGGATCCGCCGAAGCCGCGGTTTATAATAGGATGGCCGGGAAAATAATCCTGTACATCGGTCCATTTGGTAAAAGAAGAACTTCCGATGAAAAGAATTTTTCCGGAACCGGGAAAATGAAGGCTATCCTGTTTTTTAAATATCTGAATATCGTTCCGGAAAGGCGAAAAATGCTGTTGCGAAAATCCGGGAACAGCAAATAGAATAAAAATCAAGACCCATTTAAAGCTTCTCATCATCATCCCGCTTTTAAAACCGTTATTAATGTGGTTAAATTATTTGAAAGAAATAGAAATCTATGGAAGACCATCCAGGCTGAAAAATCTTTTTTATGGTGGAACGTACTGGGCTCGAACCAGTGACCTCTGCTCTGTCAAAGCAGCGCTCTGAACCAACTGAGCTAACGTTCCTTCATATCATCCAGTCAACAACCTCGTTCACTAATTCTTCACGGTAAGGCGCACTTATCTTAATGTAATTGTCCGTATATCCTTCCATCATCCCGTCTTTTGCATGACCTTCAAACAACACTTTTCTTGTTTCCTTACTGTGCTGATGGGTGAAGTACTGCATTTTCATAAAAGAGAGGTTGCGCAGGATCCTGTTTCTCTGGTGGCGAACATCCATGGGCACCACCGGCTTTATGTTTAGTGCGACAGTATTATCTCTTTCGGAATAAGTGAATACATGCAGGTAAGAAACATCGAGAGAATGAAGAAAGTCTCTTGTTTCTTTGAAATCTTCATCTGTCTCTGAAGGGAAACCCACAATGACATCCACGCCGATGCAGCAATGCGGCATCAGTTCTTTGATGTGCTGAACCCTTTCTGCATACAATTCCCTTTTATATCTGCGGCGCATCAATCCGAGGATGCGGTTGCTTCCACTCTGCAACGGAATATGAAAATGAGGCATGAACTTTTTACTGCCGGCAACGAATTCAATGATCTCATTGGTCAGCAGGTTAGGCTCTATGGATGAGATACGGTACCGCTCAATGCCTTCCACTTTTTCAAGTTCTTGTATGAGATTGAAGAAATTTTCTTTCTTGGAATTCTCAGAATTTCTGTTTTGACTATCATGAGGGCCGAAATCCCCAAGATTCACTCCCGTCAATACGATCTCTTTCACTCCCTGCTCTGCGAGTGTCTTTGCATTGCGTACCGCATTTTCAATGGAATCACTCCTGCTCTTTCCTCTCGCCATCGGGATAGTGCAGTAAGAACAGTTGTAATCGCAACCGTCCTGTACTTTTAAAAAAGTCCTTGTCCTGTCGTGCACCGAATAGGAAGAATGGAAACTGTTCACATCGTCAATATCGCAGGAGCAGATCTTTGCTGTGCCGTCTTTGGAGAGTTCTCTTATATGCTGAACGATGTTGAACTTTTCGGCAGCGCCCAGCACCAGGTCCACTCCCGGTATTTCAGCGATCTCTTTTGGTTTTAATTGTGCATAGCAGCCGGTGACAACAACCAGGCTTTCGGGTGATTTTCTCTGTATCCTGCGCACGATCTGCCTGAATTCTTTCACTGCATTTTCAGTGACTGCACAGGTGTTGATCACATACACGTCGGCCCTGTCGTCAAATTCTTTCTTCTCAAACCCGTCGTTTACGAGCATGCGGGAGAAAGAAGATGTCTCGGCAAAATTGAGCTTGCAGCCCAGTGTATGAAATGCTACTGTTTTTTGATCGGACATGGGCAGCAAAATTAAGATTTTTGAGTTTAGATTTCATTTCGGATATTTATTCGCTCCGGAAGAAATATCATGAAAAAAATTACACCTTATTTGATACTGTTGCTGGCGATCATTGCAGTTGTGGTCACTAAGTTCGATCAGAAATCTCATCCTGCACATAAAGGTTCTCATGAGATCACAAGAACTTCGGGGACAACTGCAAGAAAAATTGATTTCAACCGCAACGCACCTTATCTTGAATATACGGAACATGCGAAATGCCGGATGGATTGCAGGCATATCAGTCCGTCAGAGATAAAGGATATTATGAAAAATGGCCTGATCAATTATAAAAAAAGCGATATGGAGGCCACTCCCTGTCCTACATTTGCTGTGGAAGGGCTGTCTTCCGATGATCAGCGCCTGCGCATTGTTTTTGCCCAATGTGATAACCGTACAAAAGTAGTGACCTGCATTGACCTGGATCATGAATGGACATGTCATTGTCCGGGAGATGATAAATAGATCATGAAAAAAAGAGCGCTACATTTCCTTATTTTACCTTTTCATTGGATCTATTGCCTCTATGCAATAATTCTTTTTGTGGCCATTATGCTCCTGATCTTTCCTTTTGTGATCATCGCTGCATTCTTTGGCCGCATCCGGGGTGGAAATATGATCTACCGTTTATGCGTTCTCTGGGCCGATCTGTGGTTCCCTCTTGTTTTTATCAGGATCAGAAAAATCATCGAATCTCCCATTGACGATGGTAAAGCATACATATTCGTTTCCAATCATATCTCTTACCTGGATTCGGCAGTGATCGTAAGAGCCTTCCGTAAACCGATCCGTCCCCTGGGTAAAGTGGAGATAAGCAAAATTCCTGTGTTTGGCCTGATTTATAAAAGTGTGATCGTCACCGTGGACAGGAACAGTGTGGCAGGACGGGAAAAAAGTGTCCGTCAGTTAAGATTGGTGATCAATAAAGGAATTTCGGTGCTGGTTTTTCCCGAAGGAACTTTCAATACGACCGGTAAACCGTTAAAAGAATTTTATGACGGCGCTTTCCGTATCGCAATAGAAACACAGACTCCCATAAAGCCCGTTCTTTTCCTTGATGACTATGACCGGATGAAATATCATCATGTGTTTACACTGAACCCCGGCCGCTGCCGGATTGTTTATCTGGATGAGATCCCTGTTGCAGGACTGACCACACATGACGCATCCATGCTTAAAAAGAAAGTTTACCGGGCTATGTCAGAAAAATTGCAGGACTATAAAGCCACATGGATCAGGAAGGGATCATAAAAGAGATTAATAAAAATCATTTACTTTCCTTGCTAACTTTACTGTTTCATGGAATTAACGAATATTGATAATGAAAAAGGACATTCCGTTCAGGAGGCCAAAGCTTTGTTTGCAGAGATCATCATTCCGCTGGCATTGCCCAAAAATTATACTTGGGCTATCCCTGAACGGTTGATAGATTCCGTGCATGTGGGCTGCAGGGTGGAAGTGAACCTGGGAAAAAATAAAAAGTATGCGGGAATAGTAAAGCGGTTACATCATGACAAGCCGGAATTATTTGACCCGAAAGAAGTGCTGAATGTACTGGATGTGGATCCCGTCATTTATGAACAGCAGCTTCAGCTCTGGGAATGGATGGCATCTTATTATATGTGCAGCGAAGGCGAAGTGATGGCTGCGGCATTGCCTTCTCATTTCAAACTCTCCAGCGAAACGGTCGTGGTGTTCAACGAAGAATTCGGCGAGGATCTTTCTTCCCTGGATCATGATGAATACCTTGTGGCCGATGCTCTCTCGCTGAAGAAAGAATTGAAGATCTCCGAGATTCAGCAGATTCTGGATTCATCACATGTATATCCAGTCATCAATCAGCTCATCAACAAAAGAGTTTGTTTTGTCTGGGAGTCATTGAAGCAGACCTATTCTCCCAAAAAAGAAACTTATGTGCTGCTGAATCCTCAATATAACAATGATGAGTCATTGTCTGCATTATTGAATGAGGATAAGAAACTGCAGAGGGCAGAAAAACAAATGGAACTGCTGCTCAGTTATCTTCATTTTATGAAAACAACGGGAGAGGTCACCCGGTCAGAGCTGCTGAAAAAATCAGGAGCTTCCGATGCACAACTGAAAGGATTGGTGGATAAGAATATCCTGCGTATAGAGAAAAGAAATATAGAACGGCTGCATTATCTTCCCAGGGACATTCAAATTGATTTTGAACTTACCGAAGCGCAGAAAAAGGCTTTTGAAGAAATTAAGTCATCGCTTCAATCCAGGCAAGTGTGCCTGCTGTACGGGGTTACTTCCAGTGGCAAGACACAGATCTACATCAAACTGATCGAAGAAGTGATCCGCACCGGGAAACAGGTTTTGTACATGCTTCCTGAAATTGCATTGACCTCTCAGATCATACGCAGGCTTCAAAAACATTTTGGCGGTTATATCGGGATTTATCATTCCAAATTTTCTCAGAATGAAAGAGTGGAGATCTGGAATAAAGTGCGTTCGGGTGAAATGAAAGTTGTGCTCGGCGCAAGGTCTTCTGTTTTTCTGCCTTATTCAGATCTTGGACTGGTGATCTGCGATGAAGAACACGATACCTCTTTCAAACAGCAGGACCCTGCGCCAAGATACAATGGCCGTGATGCCGCCATCTACCTGTCTTCCCTTTTCGGTGCAAAAGCTGTTTTGGGAAGCGCCACTCCCGCACTGGAAAGTTATCATAATGCCCTGGCGGGAAAATATGGATTGGCAGAACTGATGCAGCGCTATGGTGATATGCAGTTGCCGCCGATCGAGATCATTGATACAAAGAAATTTCCTCATCATGACAAGGCAAAACTCATGCTGACGCCGAAGCTCGTGGAGGAAATGAAAGAAGTGATTGCAAGGGAAAGACAGGTGATATTGTTTCAGAACAGGAGGGGATACACACCTTACCAGGTTTGCGCCGTATGCGGATGGATACCGAGATGCAAAAATTGTGATGTGTCGCTGACTTATCACAAGCAGAAAAACAAACTGGTTTGTCATTATTGCGGCGCTACCTATCCGCCCCTGCACACTTGTTTGGTTTGCGGCAGCCATAAATTCATTGAGCGGAATTTCGGAACAGAAAGAATAGAAGAACAATTAAAGGAAATTTTTTCCGAAGCAAAAGTGGCCAGGATGGATGTGGATTCCGTTCGCGGAAAAAATGCCCATGATGTTCTGATCCGCCAGTTTGAACAAAGACGTATTGATATTTTGGTGGGAACCCAGATGGTGGTGAAAGGCCTCGACTTCGATCATGTGGACCTGGTAGGGATACTGGATGCAGACGGCTTGTTGCACTTTGCAGATTTCCGGGTGAATGAAAGGGCTTTTCAACTGATGGAACAGGTGAGTGGGAGAGCGGGCCGCAAGACACCCGGAGGAAAAGTGCTGATCCAGACTTCCAATCCTTCTCATCCTGTTTTGAAATATGTGCAGGAGCATGATTACAAAAAAATGTGTGCGGAAGAACTGGAAAGCAGGAAACAATTCTTTTATCCTCCTTTCTCAAGGATCATTCACATTACCTTTAAGCATAAGCTGAAAGATATTGTGGAAAGGGCGGCAGTTCATTTTTCTGATTCTCTTAAAAATAAATATGGCCAATACCTGGTGGGCCCTGCCGAGCCGGTTATCAACCGTATCCGGGGCCAATATCTGATGGAGTTATTGGTGAAATTACCAAGAGATTCACGGACAATAGCACAATGTAAAAAGGACCTGATGGAACAGACCGCCATACTGCACAGTGAAAAAAGTTTCAGGAGTGTGACGGTGATCCCTGATGTGGATGCTATGTAGAAAGCCCACCCCCGCCCTCCCAAAAGGAGGGAGAAGCAACCGCACAAAACCTAAAAGTTGAAATTTCAATTACTGTTTGGAAATGTACTAAAGATGATGTGTTAGTTACTATTGTTTGGATATGCACTATTGCACCGTCTCTCTCCTACAGGAGAGGGATAAGAGGGTGAGGCTTGATGCTCCTCAGTTCAAACTCAATGCATACAAGGCAAAACTTGCCAGCCAGTGGTCGCCGCCATAATTTCCGCTGGTGACATATTGCAAGGCTTCTTTCAAAAATTTATCTGCCGTGTTGCTGAAAAGTTTTTTCCATGGATGCGACGCCGGCAATGTCAATGCAATTCCTTTCAGGCACCAGGCACGGCTCAGCGCCAGCCCGTCAAGGTGAACGATGTACATATCTGTACGGTCGCTGACCACAGGCAGTTCCGTAATTCTTTTAATGCTTCTGGGTTCATAAAACTGGTTCAGCCAGTTGACGTATTGTTGTTTTGGCAACACCCTGCGCATCAGGTCTGCAATTTCAAGGCTGGGGCTCAGGAAATCGGTTCCGTCAGGCTCCAGGTATGCAGGCGTGGCTTTGTTGTTTAAATAAAACTTTTTTGCATTCCGTATGATACCGTTTTCAAAAGCGGTGTCTTTTAATGTTCTTGCCCAGTCCAGTGCAAACACCAGCCCGAATGCCGTATTCGGGTGAACGCCGGTTCGGTTGGGATAAGTTTCTTTAGGCAGGTAAGCTTTCCAGAGCGAGACGATCTTTTGTGTCAGCGGCTGGAGTGTTTCATGCCATTGTTTTCCCAGGGGATCATTCCAGGTGTAAAGTTCTTCATCGAGTTTTAATAGCCATGCCCAGCCATAAGTTCGTTCATAACTCGAAGTGGTTTTATATTTTGAAAAATAATCAGCTTCTGCTTTCATTTTTTCTAACTGGAAACTATTGCTCAGTGTTTGAATAATACTATCCCTGATGGCAATATTTGGAAAAAGCTTCAGCACTTTTACCAGCAGCCAATGACCATGCACACAGCTATGCCAGTCGAGACAGCCATGAAAAACAGGATGTAATTGTTCGGGCAGCAGCACTGCATCTTCCGGTCCATCTGCGGTATGAGAGGTTTTATTGGGAAACTCGGTTGGGATGCAGCTCAAAGGCATTCTTGCCAGGCGGATTGCTTCGGTTTCGGTCAATGATTGAGCAAACCCCATGGTTGAATACAAAAACAGGACGATGATGAAGATCGGTTTTTTCATTGAATAAAGGTAAACATGAATAAAGAAATAACAATTTGGAATTCTGTAGTACCTCTTTACTAACTATAGGTGCATTTAAACAAACTTTTAATTAGACTCAGGTAATAAATGCAGAGCCGGGGTCTAATTAAAAAAATTATAAAATGGGAAGAGGCAGTGTAGTCTATATCGGAATAATTTTATGCAGTAGGATTAATTTATCTATCGTAATTTTGAAGAATTGGTGATAATAAATTTTTAAGTTTTCAATTTAGAATCATAAATTGGCTAAAAAAATAAAACTGTATTGTTAAATATTTTCTTATATGGGTTAGATATAGAAAAGCGAGAATCTGAAGATCAATTAAAGAGGGTAGGGAGTTTATTTTAAATTCTACTAAGAATATACCTTTTAAAAGGTTTTCAATAGAAAATTTTAAAGTTTTTGATAGTTATCAAAGTTTTGAATTTAAAAGAATAACACTTCTTACAGGACAAAATAGTAGCGGGAAGAGTAGCCTTATAGAAGCCCTGAATATCCTGGCAAACAATAAAGATATTGAAGTAATTAGATTAAACGAATTAGCCCAAAAAATTGGAAACTTTGAGAATGTAATTAGTAAGGGTTCCTCTTCAGGCATATTCCTCATTTCCTATGATATCAGATCAGACTATATTGATGAAACACTAACGGTTTCGATCTCTTATAAGATTAATAAAAAAAACAAACAACAGGCAGATATTTATCGTTATAAAGTTGAAGATGTGGATGAGGTAATTATTGACCTCGAACTCGATGTTGATGATAAGGACTGTTCAGTTAATGGGTATGTTAATTTTCCTTATTTGTGGGACCTTTTTTTCGATTCGTATAAAAAGCAAAAAAAAGAGTTAGAAAAAATTCCTGGTGATATAAGAAGAGATTATTATGAATCACCGCCTGATAATACAAAACTAATTAATAACTACTTCTCCAAAAAAAATGAAGTCGATTTTGATTTTTTTAATTCCGTAACGGAAAAAGATTTTGCTGATTTACCAATCTTTAATATTGGCCGTATAGCCAATTCTTCTAGGGATTTCAGAAAGGGAGTTTACGATACTTTTTTCCAGAAATATAATCCAGAAATCAGCGAATTGATTAAATGGCAAAAAGAAATATACGATTCATTTGTCTTTAGTAAAGTTGAGTATTTTGATGAACTATTTTTGCGGCATATAATTGAATTAATTTGTTATGATCCTTTTCAGTTGTTGCAGGATAAGTCTGAAGATGGATTCCCGGATAAATCAGATAAAAACCCTTTGCAGCTTCTTTTGGCCCAAAAAAAATATAAAACGGATTTGTGGACAGTTATGAATTTTAAACTTGAAGATTACTTTGTTTTTAAAGGAATTCCCCAAAAGGATTTAGAAACACTTTTCAGCAATACTTCTAAGGACAATTACTATCCAAGGTACTCTTTTGGATTAGGAGCACATATTAACCCGAATATTAGTCAGGATGCAAAAAAAATTATTGCCGAAATTGATCGGAAAGAGCGCCTAAGAAAACATTTTGAAGGTTTTTTACGTGAAATACTCCTTAGTACCATCAGGAATGTACTACCTGAAAGCACCTTGTTTATACCTGCCAACAGAAGCAAGCAGAAGATAGCAATCCAGAATCTGGGAAGCGGATTTAATTATGAGAACTTTTTACAGGAAACTGCAGTAAAATATTTGGAATTAGATAAAATAAGAAGAGATGAAATAGATGATCATATCGGTCAGATTGTAAAGATCTTTGGCTTTGGTGATAAAGTTGAAATTAAATCTGGAAAATTACTGGAGATCATAGTTAAGAAGAAGGGCAATGAATTTAATATTACTGAAGAGGGCTTTGGTATAAGCCAATTGTTTTCAATAATTCTTGGAATATGTGTGAATGCGATTGAAAAAGTCACTATCGGTTATCTTCTAGAACCCGAATATGTAAGGGATCCTAAACTTGATGTTTTCGTCCAGCCTACACTGGTGTTTATTGAAGAACCGGAATCCAACATTCATCCTTCTTTTCAGAGCCGCCTGGCTGATGCTTTCATTTATTTATCTAAAAAATTGAATGTTCAATTTATTGTCGAAACCCATAGCGAATATTTAGTCAGAAGATTAAGGTATTTAGTCCATTTATGGTATAAAGATGATAAGAAGGGGTTAGAATCAGGCATTCCCAAAGAATATTGGAATGCTTATTATTTCAATAAAAAAGAAAACACGACTTTTGAAAATCCTCAAATATTTGAGATATATGTTTCTGATGAAGACGGTTTCCTTAACCGCCAATTCGGAGAAGGGTTCTTAGATATCTCTACAAGCTTGGAAATAGAAAACCTGGACTTATTCCAAAATAAAAAAAGAATGAACTAATGGGGAAGGTTTATTGCGACAGGTTATTTTTTGAAAGGCTTCTTGAAGTGAAGAATAGACTTTGCAAGTTGGTGAAGGATGATGATTTAGTGAAGAATGATGATTTTGATTCTGACACTTATTTAAAAAAATACTGGTTTATAAAAAAAATATTTACACTAAATGATTGGGTATTGGATAATGAGGATATTATAAATATATGCAAGAAAAGGAATGGTGATATGACCAAGCAAACGCAGGATATAAATGAGGAAGAAAAAGGAACTGTCGAAGTAGGTAAAATTAATCCTGAATTGGAAATATTTATCAGGAAATTAAGGAAGAATAATGTAAATGCTGTAATTTCTGACAAGGAAAAAATAATATCGGAATGTAAGAGCCAACCTAATGTTGAAAAAGAATTTTGGTTTGGCGATGTTCTATTATTAGGCGGGGATAAAAAAATATGTGAAACACTAAGAAAATCTCAAAAAATTGATTGTATTGTGATTGATAAAGATATGAATATCTTTCCGGATGATATGGGATTAGATATTAAATACGAAACAACTGAAAAGTTATTTCAAAAGTTTATTGAGATATTAAGCGAGAAAGAACACCAAAAAGTATTTGTTGTAGATAAGTATTTTTTAGAAAAAATTGAACGGGGGAATCAATCGACTGTTTTAAAAGAATTTGAAAAGTGCAGAAAGAAAATTAAAGAAGGCAATTTTATAGTTTATTGTCGCAATGCTAACCCAAATAGTAATTTCGAAAGTTTAAGGAAAAAATATGGAATAAAATTTGTACTTGTAGATAGCATTGCAAATAATCAAAATGGCAAAGATGATGAAGAAAAAATGATTCATGATCGATATCTTATAACAGAAAACACGATATACATTTCAGGCAATTCATTTCTATATAAGGGTTTGACATATATATTTTCAATACCGACTGTATTATACTATAAGAATTTACCTAAAATATTTCTGAAAAAATGGAGGAATGTTTTGCTGATAAGTAGTACCCCCACTCTGGATTTTATATTAAGTTTATTCACAGACAGATATTTTACCTACTATTCCTCCCTGATATTGCCATTCTCTTCTATGCGCAGGGTGATCCATTCATAATTCCCTTTATCCACCACTTTGTCAATGCTTCGTTGCAGTTGCTTGTCGCCTGCGACTTTCTTTTCCTTATCCATCAGGATCAGGTTTTTCATCTTACCTGCTTTCATTCCGTTGAATACTATAAAGTCAACGGGATGAAACAGCACTTTGCTGTCATCGGGATTTAGCCTGAGCGGATTGAAGATGGTGTCTATCTTTTTTACGACTTTGATCGCTTCCTTTCTTCCGGCTTCCCTGGCTTTTTCTTTGATCTCGTCCTCTTTTGAATCCAGCCTTTCCGAAGCCTTGTCTAATCTGGACTGTTCTTCCTGAATTTTCTGCATCCAATCGGGTTTGGGTTTCTTTTTTACATAGATGTTGCAATCGCTCAGCCGGAAAAGGTTGCCTGAGTGCGGGCATACGCCAAATATCTGCCGCTGCAATTGAAAGAATTTTATGAGGTTATCTGTTGCCATGTTCAGTAAATTTTAAATTCCACATTTTTGCACTGGATAAGTGTTTTAATATCTTTCTGATGTTTGTTCAGTTTTGCAGCTCCTGTTTTGATATCAGTGAAAATGATCTTGCTGACCTTTCCGCTTTTGTTTAACCCTTCAAAGATCACATAGTCTATGGGATCGAACAGGGAGCGGCAATCATTATGGGAAAACGGAAAATGACTGAAGGCGGGAGCAATGCGTTCAAGGATAAAGCCGATGTTGACCGCCTTGGCCGTCACCTGCGGCTTTTCTTTCATGTTCTTTGCCCTTTTCTTTAATTCCAGGCGTTGCTCTTTCAGGCTATCGAGTAACCCTTTGTAAGCTTCTTTTCCTTTTTCTGTGAAATCATCCAGGTAAAAGAGCCCCGCATCTTTCAGATTGATCTCTTCACCGCATCCGCAGGGGCATTCACAATAAAATTCACCACTGTTCAGCCTGTTGATCACCTCTTTGGCTGCTTTACGGTCTTCCTGTTTCATTTGCTGAAATGGTTTATTTATGAAATTAAAATCAGTAACCCGTCATGCTTGAAATGAGCTGCCCGGTGATCTTAAATTTACTAATTGAAATTTTCTGTTCAAAGCAAGTTTATACTATAACACAAAAATTTATTTGATGTATTATGGAGAAAATATTGAAGTGCCAGGCATACAAAATTTTATGGAAAGATCCTATCAGCCGGCCTCCTCCCTCATCTCCCTGTATTCCCACACATGCACTCCCTCATCGGCTTTCTTTGCAGCAGCTACCATTGCTTTGGCGACAACATTTGCCTGTACAGGCTTGTATTTTGAAGGAAGTAAAAAGGAAAATATTCTCGCAAGAGGAGTAAATATCCTTTCACCCAGACGGGATTCTATTCTTTTACCGAGTAAAACCGAAGGCCTCATGAAATAAACGGAGCCGATTCCTGCTGTTCTCACTGCTTCTTCCGCTTCGCCTTTCAGTTTCAGATAAAAATTTTTTGAACGGCTGTCGGCTCCTACGGCGGAAACGAGGATGAATGTTTCGCAGCCTGTAAGCTTACAAAACCGGGCCATCTTCACCGGAATGTCAAAATCCACTTTGCGGTAAGCATCTTTATCTCCTTTTACTTTTTTCTGAGTGGTGCCTACTGTGCAGAACAACACATCACTGTTATCAATGGCCACAAGCAATGAATCATTGTCGTTGAAGTCAACCAGTTTTCTTTCCAGTTTAGGATGAGTGAGCGGCAGGGACCTGCGTACAAGAATTTTTACCGTATCAAAATAAGGATCGTCAAGAAGCAGTTGCAAAAGATGGCTGCCGATCAACCCGGAAGCCCCGACCAAAGTTGCCGTCTTTGACATGAGAGGGGATTCAAAAATAAAAAGTAAAAATTCAAAACCTGCCTGCCGCAGGCAGGATCAATGTTCAAAAACCAAAAACCAAAAACCAAAAATCAAAAATCAAAAGCTAAAAGTCAGAACCTGTATTCCGGCAAAAAGTTTTGAGAATAAAAATAATGTGAACCTATTGCAGGATATACTTCATTTCAACATCCCCAACCTAAATCTTAACCTTCTTCCCTCCTCTACGCCACCGCTTTCTTCACCAGCGAAGCTGCTTCACTCAGCAAGATCGCAGATTCCACTTTCAACCCGCTTTCATCAATGAGTTTCTTGGCTTCTTCGGCATTGGTGCCCTGCAAACGCACAATGATCGGGATATTGATATTGCCGAGATTCTTATAAGCATCAATCACTCCCTGTGCCACACGGTCGCACCGTACGATGCCTCCGAAAATATTAATGAGGATAGCTTTTACATTCGGGTCTTTCAAAATGATCTTGAAACCCGCTTCCACGGTTTGTGCATTGGCAGTGCCGCCCACATCAAGGAAGTTTGCCGGTTCGCCTCCGCTTAGTTTGATCATATCCATTGTGGCCATGGCAAGGCCGGCGCCGTTCACCATGCAGCCTACATTGCCATCCAGCTTCACAAAGTTCAGGTTGTATTTTCCCGCTTCCACTTCGGTGGGATCTTCTTCCGTTGTATCTCTCAGTGAAGTAAGGTCGGAATGACGCACCAGTGCATTGTCATCTAATTTCATTTTGCAGTCCACTGCCACGATCTTATCGTCTGCCGCTTTGAACAACGGATTTATTTCCACCATCGAACAATCCAACCCGATATAAGCATTGTACAGGTTGGTGACAAACTTCACGCAGTTCTTGAATGCATCGCCGCTCAGGCCCAGGTTGAAGGCGATCTTCCTTGCCTGGAAGGGCAACAACCCGCCGGAAGGATGCACCCATTCTTTAAAGATCTTTTCAGGAGTGTCATGAGCCACATCTTCAATGTTCATTCCACCTTCGGTGCTGTACATGATCACGTTCTGGCCGTTGCTGCGGTCCAGCAAAACGGATAAATAAAATTCTTTTCTTTCATGCGGCCCGTCATAATACATATCCTGTGCCACCAGTATCTTGTTCACCACTTTCCCGTGAGGACCTGTTTGCTTGGTCACCAATGTGCCGCCTAAAATTTTCTTGGCAATATCCTGGATGTCTTCAAGAGACTTTCCCACTTTCACTCCGTTGATGCCGTTCTCTTTGATCGTTCCTTTTCCCCTGCCGCCGGCATGTATCTGTGCTTTCACTACGGCAAAATTGCTTCCGTACAAAGCTTTGATCTGGCGGTAAGCATCTTCGGCTTCATGCACCGTGCTGCAGGCAAAACCATCCTGCACCGGCACATTGTATTTCTTCAATAATTCCTTGGCCTGGTATTCGTGAAGATTCATCTTAAAAATTTTTGCGAAGATAAAGATTAGTGCACTGTCAAAGGTGAATGGTGAATAATTTTTTGAACCGGCCCGGTTACTTCTGTCATCGTTCTGTACGCTGCCCGTTTATTTATGATCCGGGCGGTTTATGCAAATCACAGTTGATCTTATATCTTGTATTTGTAACGGCGTTCATTATTTACCTGCATGCGTATCACCCGATTTAACTAACTTTCTCTAATGAAATTCCTCTCCGCTTTTTTATGCATGTTATTTCTTTCCTGCACTTCCGTCAAAAAAATACATGGGCCGGAGCGCAGTTCTTTTCTGACCGGCAATGCATTTTATCACGAAGCATTTGCCATGAAATGGCAGGCAAGGGATTCATTTGTGCTCAGGGAAGTGTTGGCAGGAAATGTTCCTTCTTTCCTGAAAAAATTTGTGGCCATTCATGTTTCCGTCATAGATTCTTCAACCGGAAAAAAAATTAAAGCTACTTATTATGCAGCGCCGGATTATTTAAGTGTAGGAACGGATAAGGACTGGGCAAGGGTCAATATCACACCAAAAGCGGCACAACTGATTGCCGACAGTTTTCAATGTTTTTTACCAACCAGGAAAATGGTGGATGATATTTATAAAGCGGCAAAAGTAAAATTAGAACCGGTGCCCATGTATGCCTTTCGGGATAGCACGCCCACCATGTGGCAGCATTATCTGATCATTGAAGGTCAGCGGCGGGGCAGGAAAGGGCTGATCGCCGGCATTCAGAAAGATGTCGTCATCAGCGGAAAGATTTCAAGAGACCCCAGGCCTGACAGGGTGGCGATCTATGGCTGGCACAAACCGGACGGCGATCCCATACAGCCTTTATACACCAGTCATGTTTTCTGGTGGGTGGATTACAGCCAGGGCATACGGTTGATCTATCGTAAAATAAAAATAAATGGTAAATGGATGGATTATATTGAGGTGCTGAAAGACCCCGTTCTTCAAAAACTTTTATGCGATGAAGAGTTCTGCGATTTTTACAGGTATAGTTATTGAGGCTGCCACAGGTTACACGGATTTGCACAGAAATATGTTTTCTTGATCTGCGTTCATCTGTGTAATCTTTAGCCAATATTTTTTATGTCCATTCGTGCCCATTCATGTAGTTCGTGGCTAACAAAGATTATATTTGCCGCCCCAATGATTTTTACTATGGAAATGATGGCGCAATTAAAAGAGGCAGCAGAATTTTTACAAAAGCAATATGATCATAAACCTCAGGTCGGTGTTGTGTTAGGCAGCGGGCTGGGAAACTTTGTCAACGCCATCGAAGTGGAAAAGGAAATAGACTACCACGACATTCCGCATTTTCCTGTGTCAACGGTTGAGGGTCACAAAGGAAAACTCATCTTTGGAAAACTAGCCGGCAAAAGAATAGTGGCCATGGCAGGGCGTTTTCATTTTTATGAAGGATACAGCGCTGCGGAAGTGGTTTTCCCGATACGGGTAATGAAACTGATGGGCGTGCAAATTTTATTATTATCCAATGCAGCCGGCGGAGTGAATCCTTCATTAAAGATCGGCGACCTGATGATCATCAGGGATCATATCAGCATGGATACGGCTAACCCGCTGATAGGAAAAAACCCGGATGAGCTGGGCCCCCGTTTTCCTGACATGAGCGAGCCGTATAAAAAATATCTTATTGCCAAAGCGAAAGAAGTGGCGGCAAAGCTGAACATAGATGCGAAGGAAGGAGTGTATTATGCGGTAACGGGCCCAACCTTTGAAACCAGGGCAGAGTACAGGATGATACATATCCTGGGCGGTGATGCGGTAGGCATGAGTACGGTACAGGAATCCATTGTTGCCAACCACATGGGCATGCACGTCTTTGCCATGAGTGTGATCACCGACCTCGGGCTGAGTGAAGAAACCATTACCATATCACATGAAGAAGTGCTGCAGGCTGCCAAAGTTGCCGAGCCGAAATTTGCGGCGATCTTCAAAGGATTGATAGAAGCGATTTAAAATTCAGCTTTGAGGGGTAAGCTGTCCAGCATCTCCATCAAATCGTTTAAAACGATAAAATAAATTTTCAAGCATGAAATCATCTATGGACAAGTTTTGATAACCCCATCCGTATTTATTGAACTTATATTTTCAACCTGATCTTCTTTTTCTCCAGCCAGCCTGTTATCAGTACAATGATCAATGCAAAGACAAGGCTTTTTAAAATACCAACGACTCCCGTTCTCAGGTAAACAGGCAATCTTAAATGCAGCAGGGAAATAAAAACAGCTACATGAAAATAAGGAAGCAGGTAGCAGGTAAGCGTACTGGTGCCGGCAGGTTTTAAGATACGGAACCAATTGTCGTGATCTTTTTTGTCAACAAGAAAAATGAGTATCACAAATGCCGCCATGCTGATGGCAGCGGTGATGGTGGTCCATGACGGTGTGGCCCTGATCTTTGAAATGCCCCACAAAGGACGGGTGGCAAATCCGAAGGCAAGGAAAAGAACTGCAATGCCTAAAAACAGGAGCGCATTTTTTTGAAATGCCTGCGGATGCTTCCGGTACAGAGCCGAGATCATCACTCCCGACATCACCAATGTGGAGTTGGAAGCATTGCCCAGGTCAAGTATTCCGTAATGAGTGACAGGATATAAAAAATCTATCCATCCCTGCATGGATGCGGCATTGAAGAAAATAAAAAAGATCAGTGAGCCGGTTATGATGCTGAGTTTTTCTCCTGCATACAAAAGAATGGTTGCACAAAGAAGGTAAGCCCATCCGATCAGCCCGAGTATGCCCCACCATTGTGTAGTCATCCATACAGGCCCGTCAGTAGAATCGCCTTTGTAAATGACCGCCATCAGCGCCAGCAAAACCACACCTGTTATTTGCAAAGCGTTTTTCCACTTTTTCATTTTCTCACCTTTGTAGTCCATCCATATAAGGAAGAAAGCGGCCGTGATGATGATCTCCCAATACGGCAATGGCAGAAATGCGGTCTTGCTGTAGTTCTCCAGGTTTACATGGAAAAAGCCCATGATGATCAATGCCAGTGAACGGAGTAATATGTGATGAAATACGGAACGGCGTGATTCACCTTTCTTCAGCCTGTTTTCAATGGCAAACGGAATGGACAGGCCTACAATAAAAAGAAAAGAAGGAAAGATGATATCGGAAAACCCCATGTCGTCAGCTGCGGCAGGTGCATGTTCCAGCCAGGCAGGAACTCCTTTTACGGTTGGCAGGTCGTTCACAAAGACCATCAGGTACATGGTGACGGCTCTTAAGATATCAATGGATCCTATCCTGGATTTTTTCATTTGCAGATTTTTTGTTTTACCTGTTTAAACCGGATTTAAGCTATGCCGGACAGAGTATTCTTTGATTGCATCTAAACTTTCTTTCTTTCCGGTCCTTGCCATGACGAATATAAATTAATATTGCCTGACAGGATCCGTTTTCATTGCATCAGAGCCTTTACAGAGCTATTTAACAAAATGAGTCCGGTAATTGTATTTTTGCCTCACTATTTTGCATGATCATTTAACTGACTATACTGGCAAATAAAATCACATACCTGCTATTGGCCGTATTGCTGATGGGTTTTATGACAGCATCAGCTCAGCCGCCTGTGCTGCGTAAGATCCAGAATATAGGAGACAGGGGAGGGCCGGGCCTGCGCCGGATGAGCAATACCGGACAGACGGACAGCCTGAGCCATCGCAATAAATTTGAAGATTCCATTACCATCAGTTTTCGTTATCTCGACTCTGCACGAAATTATAAACTGGATTCTTCCATCACCGACTTCACCAGGCGCTTCCCGATACCTGCCACCAATGTTTACCTGGGAAATGTAGGGAATGCATCGGAGTCAATTTTATTCTCTCCTCATTTCAATGCCGGCTGGGACCCGGGCTTTCATTCTTTTGATATTTATAAATGGCCGTTGGAAAAAGCAAGGTTTTTCAATACCACCCGGCCTTATTCGGAACTGAATTACCTGCTGGGCAGCAGGGTGGAGCAGATCATTGAATTGCTTCACACCCGTAATATCAAACCCAACTGGAATGCTTTGTTTCAATACCGGATGATCAACTCGCCGGGATTTTTTAAAAATCAGAAATCCAACCACAATAATTATCTTCTTACTTCCTGGTATCAATCCAAAAAGAAGCGGTACAATAATTATGTTGTCATCCTGGCCAATAACCTTCAGTCAGGAGAAAGCGGCGGCATGATGCAGGACCAGGATTACCTGGACGATCCCATATACAAAGACCGCTTCAACATTCCTACCGTGATAGGAGGCGATCCGCAGTTTGGCCGTGATTTTTTTTCCACTACCATTACTACCGGAAATAAATATTATGAATTCACGGCGCTGATGCGGCAGCAATATGATTTGGGAAGAAAAGATTCGCTGGTAACGGATTCCACTGTGATCCCGTTGTTTTTTCCCAGGCTGAGATTTGAACACACGATCAGTTACAGTTCTGACCGGTACACTTTCCAGGACATGCCCAATTTCGGTTCGGTTTCCTATATGCCGGACTCCGCATACTATCATGACACTTATGGTTATTCCGTCGGAAGGAGAGATACCGTACTGTTTCGCGATGTGTGGAAGAACCTGCAAAACGATTTTTCCATTTACCAGTTTCCGGATGAAAAAAACCTGCAGCAGTTTTTCAGGGTTGGGGCCACTGTGCAAAACCTGCATGGCGTGTTCACATCAGGCAGCAGATCCTATTACAATATTTTCGGCCATGCCGAATACAGGAATAAGACAAAGAACCTGAAATGGGATGTGGAAGCCAACGGCAAATTATATTTTACCGGATTGAATGCCGGAGATTATGAAGCTTATGGAAGTTTGCAACGCTATGCCGGAAAGAAGATCGGTTATGTGCAGATCGGTTTTCAGAATGTGAACCGCACGCCTTCTTTTATCTATGACAGCCTGAGCAGTTTTTACCTGATGCCTTCGGGAATTGATTTTAAAAAAGAAAATAACTCGCAGTTCTTTGCATCCATATTTCAGCCCGAGTTCAAAATGCGTTTGTCCGGTCATTATTACCTGATGACCAACTATACGTACATTACGGATTATTACAAACTGCAACAACAGAGCGCCCTGTTCAACCTTCTTCAGATAGCCTTGCAAAAAACGCTCAGGTTGGGCAAACACTGGAACTGGCATGCCGATATTTATTTCCAGCAGGTCATTGGCAATTCGCCGGTCAATGTGCCGCTCGTCTTTACCCGCAACCGCATTGCCTATGAGGGAAATCTTGGTTTCAAAAACCTGGACCTTGCTTTCGGAACCGAGATCAGGTATCATACACCTTATAAAGCGGATGGTTATTCTCCGGCTTTGGGACAATTCTTTACCCAGGACAGCATCCGCATCAATAATAAAACGCCGGACGTTGACCTTTATCTTCATTTCCGCATCAGGCCTTTCAAAGCTTTTGTACGGTTGGAAAACCTGAATACGATCAGTAAAAAGGGAACTTTTACCAATAATAATCTTGCCGCCCCGGGTTATGCATACCCCGGCCTGCAGATCAGGCTGGGAATTTATTGGAGTTTTGTTAATTAAACACCTGGTCTCCCGTTAGAAACAGCCGGATTTAGAAATCCGGAATATCGGTATTATCTTTACAGCCGAATGAAAAAGCTGTTATTATCCATAACTGTTTTATTATATCTCACTATGAGTTGCGGAGTGATCGTCAACCTGCATTACTGCATGGGGAGTTATCATTCATTCGACCTGTATGCCCGGGCAAAAGATGAATGCGGCACCTGCGGAATGAAGATGGACCAATCCCACGGATGCTGTAAAGACGAAGTGAAGATTGTCAGGATCCAAGACGATCAGAACATCACCACCGCTAATTATTCCATTAAAAATATTCAGCCAGCCGTAACGAGCCCTTCCGGTTTCCTTGCTGCATCCCTGATATCTTCTGACAGATCTTTTCACGAAGCAGACCTGATCCCACCCGAACTTTCCGGCCAGAATTCCTATTTGAAACATTGTGTTTTCCGGATCTGAGAAACCTCAACATTGTCTTACTCATTTTGTAAGACAGATATCAATTTTTCATATCTGAACATTTTATTTTACCTGAACAATTTTTTTATTTAAAATTTGTAAAACATGAAAACTTTAAAAACGATTTCATTCATTGCCCTGTTTATCTCTTTATCTTATTTCGTATCGGCACAGAGCCAGGTCACTGAAAACTTAAAAGTCTCCGGTGAATGCGGAATGTGCAAAAAGAAAATTGAAAAAGCAGCCATGGACGCCGGCGCTACCTATGCAGCATGGGACAAAGACACCAAGATCCTTTCGCTGAAATATGATGATAAGGCCACGAGCACGGATAAGATCCAGCAGAAAATAGCAGATGCCGGTTATGACACTCCCCGGTTCAAAGCAACAGACGAAGCATATAACAAACTGGAAGAATGTTGCCAGTACGAGCGTGAGGCTCCCGGCAAGGATGAAAAGAAAGGAAATATGCCCATGGATATGAAGATGAAGAAAGGTAAAGACGGAAAAATGGACATGGACTGTTCCGGTGAAAAAGGAAAGAGCTGCTGTGAGAAAAAAGCAGAACAATAAAACATAAAAATTCAGCGTGTACGTTTTGAATAAGGATAAAAAAGATATGATCATGTTTCGGAAAATAAGAAAAGCGGTGTTGTTGGGGTTGATCCTCATTTCTGCGTATGCGCTGAATGCTCAACCCGGTTTCGGACAGGCTGCCTATGAGGTGGCCCTGCCTTCGGTGAAAGGAGATACGGTCCGGCTTTCTTCTTTGAAAGGCAAAGTGGTATTGCTTGACTTCTGGGCTTCCTGGTGCATGCCCTGCAGGCTCTCCAACAGGAAACTGGTAAAGCTGTATCCTAAATACAGGAACAAGGGCTTTGAAATTATGAGTGTGTCTATTGACGATGACACCAAAGACTGGAAAAAAGCTTTGGAAAAAGACAAGATCATTTGGCCGGCAGTGATTGACAAGGGAGGATGGGATACACCTACGCCAAGAAGATGGGGCGTAGAAGCCATACCTTCTTCATTTCTTATAGACAAGGAAGGAAGAGTGATCGGAATGGATCTTTCCCCGAAAGAACTGGAAACGGTTTTGAAAAAAATTTTATAAAAAAGTCCCCGTGTGAAAAGATAACCGGAATTTTGCACAGGGCCGTACCTGAAATGGTAATTAAAAACTGAATCTGTTAAAAAGTTTGATCTGACTGATACGGAAAAATGAAAAAACTACTGGTATCCATATTCGCTGTGTTTTACCTGGGGCTGTCTTCAGGAGCAGTGGTGCATCTGCATTACTGTATGGATCAACTGGTAGAATGGAATCTTTTAAATGACAGCAATAACGATCTCTGCGGCAACTGCGGCATGCCGAAAACCCATAAGAAAGATAAAAAAGATTGCTGCCGTGAAGATGTGCAGTTCATCAAAATAACCGATGCTCAGAAAACAACCGATAGCATTAATCCTGCCCACTTGAATTTTACGGCAGTTCCTGTTCCTTCATTCTTCGAAACTGTTATCATAAACATTCCCGGAACTGTTCAGCACGATTCCTTTACTCCTCCGCCTTTACTCCACGGCCCGGGGATCTATCTCCGTAATTGCGTCTTCCGCATCTGATACCTTTCTCCCGTTTTATTGCCGGCTATGTTCCGGCTGTTGTTGCTTCTGCAATTGTGTATTTTCATTATTAAAAAAATAAACAGTTCTTTTTTGATGATCACAGAGGCGGCCATGATTCCTGAAAAATATTTTTCATAATGATGACTGGCGGTTGCAGAAGCTGATGTTCTTTCAAATGTTTTTCAATAGTGCAAACAAAATAATATGGTTCATAAACTAATTGAGTTCTCGCTGCGCAACAGGCTGGTGGTGCTGCTGCTGGCTGCCGGCTTGCTGGTGTGGGGTTTCTTTTCAATAAAGAAAAACCCTGTTGACGCCATTCCCGATCTGAGTGAGAACCAGGTGATCGTCTTCACCGAATGGGAAGGCCAGAGTCCACAGATCATAGAAGACCAGGTCACTTACCCGCTCGTCAGCAATCTCCAGGGAATACCCAAAGTGAAAAACGTCCGCGGATCTTCCATGTTCGGGATGAGTTTTGTCTATGTGATCTTCGATGACAATGTGGATGTGTACTGGGCAAGGACAAGAGTGCTGGAACGCCTGAATTATGCCCAGCGATTATTGCCCGCAGGCATCACGCCCACTTTAGGCCCGGATGGAACAGGCGTGGGACACATCTTATGGTATTCGCTGGATGCAAAAGATATGGACCTGGGAGAACAAAGAGCCTTGCAGGACTGGTATATCAAACTGGCATTGCAAACAGTTCCCGGAGTTGCGGAAGTGGCATCATTCGGCGGATTTGAAAAACAATACCAACTTGTCGTTGACCCGGTCAAACTTCAGTTCTACAATGTTTCCCTGATGGATGTGATGAACAAAGTGAAAGCCAACAATAATGATGTGGGTGGAAGAAAATTTGAAATGAGCGATATGGCTTACATCATCAGGGGACTTGGCTACATCAAAAATAAAGAAGACATTGAAAGCATTGCGGTGGGAAATTATAACGGAATCCCCGTAAGGATAAAAGATATCGGTACGGTGCAGATGGGCGGTGACCTTCGCCTCGGAATTTTTGACCGCGATGGAGAAGGAGAAGTGGTGGGCGGCATAGTGGTGATGCGTTACGGTGAAAATGCAGACCAGGTGATCCACGCCGTGAAAGATAAAATGAAAGACGTGCAGAAAGGTTTGCCGGAAGGCGTCACTTTTAAAATTGATTATGACCGCAGCGACCTGATCGAAGCGGCCATTGCTAACATCAAGGATAAGCTGATAGAAGAGATGAGCATTGTGGCGCTTATCGTGATCATCTTTTTATTTCACTGGCGCAGTGCGCTGAGCATCATTATTCAGATACCGGTTACGATCGCCATCAGCTTTATCATTTTGAATTTGCTGGGAGTTTCTTCCAACATCATGTCGCTTACGGGCATTGCACTGGCCATCGGGGTGATCGTTGACAACGGGATCATCATGAGCGAGAATGCATACCGTCATTTATCCGAATGGCAAAACATTCACACATCAAAATCTTAAATGATGAAAAATATTTTTAAAAGAAGCAAGTATAACAGGATACCTGAACCGGAAAGAATGAGCCTGATCGGGAAGGCATGCAAGCAGGTGTCGAGAGGAGTGTTCTTTTCCACGGTCATCATCATCACTTCCTTCTTACCTGTGTTTTTACTGACCGGCCAGGAAGGAAAACTGTTTCATCCGCTGGCATACACCAAAACTTTCATCATGGTGGTGGATGCTTTTCTCGTCGTTACCCTGGCGCCTGTGCTGATCTCTTTATTCATGAAAGGACGATTCAGGCCTGAAACAAAGAATCCTGTGAACAGGTTGCTGGAAAAAATTTACGAGCCGGTCATCAGAACTTGCATCAAATGGAGAAAGACAACATTGGCTGTAAATATCATTGCCCTGGCGATCAGTGTACCCCTCATTGTCAGTCTTGGCCGCGAGTTCATGCCACCGCTGGATGAAGGCTCCATCTTATTTATGCCGGTCACTTTACCGGATATTTCCAACAATGAAGTGAAAAGAATTTTGCAGGTGCAGGACAAGCTGATCAAAACAGTTCCTGAAGTGAAAAGTGTATTGGGAAAAGCAGGAAGGGCCAACACGGCAACGGATAATTCGCCCATCAGCATGATCGAAACAATCATTTTACTGAAACCTCATAACGAGTGGCGCAAAGGACTCACAAAGGAAGATATCATGAATGAACTGAATGCCAAATTACAGATACCGGGTGTCACCAACGGTTGGACACAACCGATCATCAACCGCATCAACATGCTCTCAACCGGCATACGTACTGATGTGGGTGTAAAAGTGTATGGACAAAACCTGGACACGATCTATTCATTTGCACAAAAAATAAAATCGCAGTTGGCCGGTATCAGCGGAGTGAATGACCTGTATGTGGAACCTATCACCGGAGGAAAGTACATTGACATTGCAGTAAAACGTGACGAGATCAGCCGTTATGGACTGACGGTGGATGATGTGAACAGCGTAGTGCAGATCGCTTTGGGCGGCATGCGACTGACCACAACCATAGAAGGACGCCAACGCTTCTCGGTCAATGCACGCTTCGGGCAGGATTTCAGAAACAACCTGGAAGCCTTGCGGCACCTGCAGGTGCAGACGATGCAGTACGGACCTATTCCTCTTGAAGCCGTGGCGGATGTTAAGATCATGGAAGGGCCTGCAATGATCAACTCGGAAGATGCTATGTTGCGGGGCACTGTGCTTTTCAATGTCAGGGACAGAGACCTGGCAAGCACGGTGAAAGAAGCAAAAGAAAAATTGAATAACATGATCGTCAAACTTCCGAAAGGATATTACCTGGAGTGGAGCGGTCAGTATGAAAACCTGATTCGCGGAGAGCAGACATTGAAGATGATCCTCCCCGTGGTGCTGCTCATCATTTTCGCTTCCATGTATTTTGCCTTTCATTCGGCAAGAGAAGCATTTCTCAGCCTCATCTCCATTCCTTTTGCATTGATCGGCGGGGCATTAATCATTTATTTCTGGGGTGTGAATTTATCCGTTGCAGTTGCCGTTGGATTTATTGCATTGTTCGGCCTTGCGGTAGAGACCACTATTGTAATGGTCATTTACCTGAATGATGCCATGCAACAGTTGGTGGCTAAATATGGCAATTCAAAAGAAAGCATTCCCAAAAAAGAACTGGTGGAATATGTCATTGCCGGCGCTGCAAAAAGATTAAGGCCAAAGATCATGACCGTATCCGTCTCCCTGTTTGCATTGATCCCGATCTTATGGAGCAGCGGTGTGGGCAGTGATGCCATGAAGCCTATTGTTTTACCCATGGTGGGCGGAGTGATCACCTCAGCCATATTTGTATTGCTGGTAACACCGTTGATATTCCTGATGAACAAGGAATATGAATTGAGAAAATTTGGAAAAATTGAAGTACTGGACCCGGTACATTAAAAATAGTTAAAAGAAAACTCATGAAAAGAATTTTGATCTTAACCGCAAGTTTCTTTGCACTGCTTACCGTCAAGGCGCAGAAGGCGCTGACCATGGACGAGATCAGGGATGCCATCGAAAGAAATCATCCTGCATTGAAAATGCTGGATGCCGAAGCCCGTTCGATGGATGAAGAAGCAAAAGGCGCCTACAGTTGGATGCCTCCCGAGCTGGGAGCAGGTTTTTATCAGACGCCTTATGATCCCGGCCGGTGGAAAAGAATGGATGGCAATCCGGGCATGGGAATGTTCATGATATCTGCACAGCAGATGTTCCCCAATAAAAAAAGCCAGAATGCCGAAGCGGCATACATGCAGGCACAGTCATCGGTGGAGAAACAACAAAAAGATGTGGTGCTGAATGATCTATTATACACCGCAAGAAAAAATTATTATGAGTGGATCGTACTGGAGAAGAAACTGAAAGTGCTGGAAGGAAACGAAAAGCTGTTAAATTTTATGATACAGAGTGCGGAAATAAGATATAAGAATGGTCTGGGGAAGATCAGCGCTTATTACAAAGCAAAAGCGGCATTGGCCAACACGGAGAATACAAAGCTGTTGATGCAGAATGAGATCTCCCTGAAAAGGATCGCTATTAACACGGTGATGAACAGGAAGGCTGATGAACCGTTTGTCATTGATACCAATTTTGTGTGGATGGATTTTGACAGGTCTATGTTCGATTCGGCCGTATTGATGAATACCCGCAGCGATATTAAAGTGATCGGCCGCTCTATGGAAGTGAACGATCTTGAAAGAAAAGCTGAGCTGGCAAAGCTAAAACCCACATTCGGAATCCAATTTGATCACATGGTGGGATGGGCACGCCAGCCGGTGATGTTTTCCGTGATGGGAATGGTGAAGATCCCTTTGGCAAAATGGTCGTCAAAGATGAACAAAGCCAAAGCAGAAAGCCTGATATGGAAAAATGAAGCATTGAAAAATCAGCAGCAAATGATCATCAATGAATCGGCGGGAATGGCCAACACGGCTCTTACCGACATGGAGTTGAAGAAAAGGCAGATGAAGTTGTATGAAGAACAGATCATTCCGGCGCTGACAAAAAATTTTCAAACAATGGAACTGGGCTATGAGCAGAATACGGAAGAACTTTTTGAACTCTTTGATGCCTGGGATGCGCTCAACATGACCCAGATGGATTATCTGGATCAACTGCAAAAAGCGCTTTCAGCACAAGCCGACCTAATGAGGATCATCGAAAAAAAATAATGCTATGAAAAGAATTAAAATATCAGGGCTCTTCCTGATCCTTCTTTCGGGAATGATCACATGGAGCTGTACTATAATTAACGGAGATAAAAAGGACAGCGATGCTGTTAAAACAACCGTTGCTGAAAAATATACCTGCCCGATGGATCCGGAAATCATCAGTGATAAACCGGGCAGATGTCCTATATGCGGAATGTACCTGGAAAAAGTGGTTGACAGTACGGCAAGCCACTATGAAAACATTGTTTATGAAACCGGGTACACCTGTCCGATGCATCCGCAGATACACAGCGATACTGCCGGCGCCTGCCCGATCTGCGGAATGCCGCTGGAGAAAGTGAAATCACCGCAGGAAGCAAGGTCTGTTTCATTGAACACTTTATTGCAACCTGCCAATCAGCAGGTGGTTGCTTCCGTGCCCATGGTACACATGATGGAAAGGAGTGAAGACCTTGAACTCAGATCCTTTGGCTTCATTACCTACGACACAAGAAGCCTGGGTGTCATTTCTTCAAATGTGGAAGGAAGAATTGAAAAACTTTATGTCAAATACCGTTATCAACTTATCGGCAAGGGGCAGAAGATCATGGATATTTACAGTCCGCAGTTGATGACGGCACAGGAAAACCTGTTGTTCATTTTAAAAAATGATCCTTCAAATACATCATTGATCAATGCAGCCAGACAGAAACTGCTGTTATTGGGTATGAGCAACGCCCAGTTGGAAAAGGTGATCAGTTCAGGCAAAGCAGCAACAACAGTTTCCGTATTCAGCAATTACAGCGGTCACATACATGAAAGCACCGGAAACCAGGCGCCCATGACCGGTGATCTTCCGGAAGGGAGCATGAAGGATGTTTCGCTTACTACAAAAGAACTTACCGTGAAAGAAGGAATGTATGTGCAAAAAGGGCAGAGCATATTTTCGGTATATAATGCAAACAGGGCTTGGGCGGTCATAAATATTTTTGCAGGCCAGGCTGCTTTGGTGAAAAAGGGAGATAAGGTGACTATCACACCTCAAACCGATTCAAAGAAAAAATTCAATTCTGAAATCAATTACATCGAACCCTTCTTTCGTGAAGGGAATAAAACGGTGACCGTCCGGGTGTATTTCGATAATTCAAAGATGAACATCCCCATCGGCAGCCAGGTGGACGCCACCATTTTTGCCGGAGACAGGAAAGCGAACTGGCTCCCCGAAGAAGCTATATTGTCATTGGGCCTGGACAATGTTGTATTTGTAAGAAAAGGAGAAGCTTTTGTGGCCAGGAAAATTGAAACAGGCATTGTATATAAACACCTGATACAGGTATTAAGCGGCCTGGACCCGTCGGAAGCGGTTGCTGCCAATGCACAGTATTTAGTGGACAGTGAAAGTTTTATCAAAACAAATCAATGAACATGAAAAAGATATTTTTAATCATCACCGGTGTTTTGTTCCTTGTATCTTCTTGCGGGAATAAAAAACAATCAAAGCAGGCGGCAAGTGATAATGAATATTATACCTGCAGCATGCATCCTCAGATCATGCAGCCTGGCCCGGGAACATGCCCCATTTGTCACATGGAGCTGATACCTGTGAAAAAGACGAATACCGCTGCCGATGAAATAATGCTGAATGATGAACAGATTCGCTTAGGAAATATTCAGGTGGACACCATCAGGGATGGAGCCATCCATGATGACCTGGTGCTGACAGCAACTTTAAGCGCTGATGAAACCAAAGCGAATAGCATCAATGCAAGGATCTCCGGCAGGATAGACCGTTTGTATTTTAAAAACCAGGGTGACTTCGTTTCCAAAGGAGCGCTCCTTTATGATCTGTACAGTGAAGAGCTGAACAATGCAAAGCAGGAATACCTGGCTGCATTGGAAAGAAGAGAGAAACTTGATAATTCCATTATTGATTTTAACCGCCTGGTGCAAAGCGCTAAAACAAAACTTTTATTGTGGGGAATGACGGAATCCCAGATCGCCGATCTGGAGAAAAAGAAAACAGCATCCAGGCTTACCTCTTTTTACAGTCCTGTGTCGGGGTATATCACGGAGTTGCCGGTGGCAGAAGGACAATATGTAATGGAAGGTGGAATGGTAATGAGGCTGGCCGATCTCTCATTTCTTTGGGCGGAAGCCCAGGTGTATGAATCGCAGATAGACAGGATAGACAGATCAGCAGTTGCCAGAGTGCAATTCCCTGACCTGCCCGGAAAAGAATTTACGGGAAAGATAAGTTTTGAAAATCCCGAGATCGCCACCGGCACCAGGGTAAGCCTTGTGCGGATCACTGTGCCAAATAACGCAGGGCAGCTGAAACCGGGAATGCCTGCTTATGTGATCATCAGAAACAGAAGCCAGCGATCGCTTACTCTTCCTCTGGATGCTGTGTTGCGTGACGGGAAAATGAATATGGTATGGGTGCAGGAAGGAAAAAATATTTTTAAAATGAAAATGGTGGAAACCGGTATCGAGAGCGGTGACCGCATTGAAATAAGATCGGGCTTGCAGAATGGTGATGCTGTGGTGACCAGCGGCGCTTATTTGCTGAACAGTGAATATATTTTCAAGAAGGGTACCGATCAAATGGCGCATGATATGGGGAATATGGAAATGTAAAATAATACAGTAAGTATTCCGGTGACCGGAACATCATCATTCACATTTTCAGAATAGTGGAGAATCCAAAAAATTATTTATTTCCATTATTTCAGTATCTATAGAACGCATAGTAATGATTCAGGGCAGGAGCTGACATTAACAGGCTGAGATTATTTATTCTCACTAACAGTGATCTCCATTGCCATGTTTGAGCTTACCGCCATTTCCTGCCCCATGGCTATGGATTTGCCCGTTGTTTTAGTGGTGCTTTTTGTGGATTGAATGATGCCTGTCTTCAGATCCACCACGGTTTCTCCTTCAACAGGTCCATCACTGGAGGTTTTTAATTCCATGCCGAAATTTTCAATTGTCATGTCTGTTTTAGAGGTACCTTCAAATGAAAGTGTTGCCAGGTTGCCATTGATGGAACTGACCTTGTAAGTTAAAGTTGTATTGGTACCTAACGCCGTATCCTGATACGCAATCTGAAAAGAATCGCCGACGTTCATTTCTGAAGAGACGGGCAGAAATACATACCGGCTTCCCACCAGTTGAGTGCCCATTTGCTGCAGAAGCTGGGAGAGACTGTCATTGGATGATTTGGTTTCAATTATTTTACCTTGCCGGTCTATCCTGACAAACTGCGGTTCATTCAGTATGCCTTTAATATCTTCAAACTGTGAGCTGTCTGTTTCGGGTTTGTCAGAATCGTATTCCATATTCTGACCCATTAAATTCATATTCATCCGGATCCTTGTCATTGTGAAATTCAGCAGATACTGATCTTTTGATGCATCGTCAACTGTGATGGTATAAGTTCCTGAAATATTGAGATTGCTTTCCATGTCCTGAAACATCACATTAGTAACAGAATGATTTTGTGATGAGAAATCAGCAGTGAGTTTCTGCCCTTTGGAGAGTGTGATCCTTCTGTCGCTTTGTGCGAAGCATGTTGCGACAAGTAATAACGCTGCAATGAGTGATGGAATCCTTTTCATAGTTAAGTTTTTAAATTTTAATCGTGAGTTATTCTTCCTTTATTCCCTCGGTGCCATCGGATAACCTTTGTCTATCCAGTCGGCTTTCAGATTCTGAGAAAGATTAAGCAGTTTCTGATTGGTGAATTTCATTTCATTCAGAAGTTTGAATGCGGGCCTTATGTTAGGGCAATTTTTAAACGGGCAGCATCCGCAATAAATAACAATATCCCTGTCTGTCTTTTCTTTCGATAAGAGTGATTTCAGTTTATCCAGATTTTCTTTTTTACTTGCCGGCCCTATGTTGGTTGCATTTTTTATGGAGCCTGCCGGCCCTATGTTGATGATCAAAGGCTGCGGTGCAGAAGGGTCATTTATAATGGCGGCAAGATCTTTGGGCTCCATCAATTGTCCGGGTTTCCAAGGTTCATTTTGTGCATAGGTGACCATTGAAATCAGGAGGAGGATTACAGTTGCTGGCGGGAGAATGATTTTTTTCATTGTTGTTTTATGATTTTTATTTCAGGAAATATTTTTTGATTGGAAATATTTTATTCTTCGAATAAGCAAAAAGTTCCGCCCACCCATTCTTTGTCCTGATTGTACCGCACACCGATCATCTTTCCTTTGCTCATGCGGGCAAGATTGTTGGCGGCCACCGGCCTGGCAACACCATCTTTCCAGAAATAAAATAACCGGATCTCCGCCTTGGCATGGCCATCAGGCGTTTCGATCACATCGGCATAATTCACTTTCTGCTGCAGGATCCAGTTTTCGGGATCCTTTACCTTTTCAATATCTTCTCTTTTTACATCAATGACCACTCCCTGCCCGGCAAAGGAGAATAAGGGTTTTAAAACATAATTCTCAAGATCGGAAGGGATCTGCTTCACTTCATTCAGAAAATAAGTTTTTGGAACATAAGGATGCCGTATAAAAGGCAAAGTGAATTTACTGATCCTGTAAAACCAGTTTGGATGTGTGACCCAGGTCAGATCAAGATCTTCCAGCATCACTTTTCCTTTTTCCTGCACTTCCGGACTTTGATGCAGGAGGTCATCAAAGATGAGGCGGTTGTAGATCCTCCTGATCTCTGTTTTTACACCGTTGTTCATATAAAAGAGCTTGTTTCCTTCCCTGATCAGTTTGGTCAGGCAAACCGGTTTCACTCCGAGATAATCCTCAGTACAGAAGAAATCAACTCTTGTTTTTTGTTTTTCGGGAAATACTTCCAGCAGGATCACATTTTCGGGCTTTTCATTTTTAAGTATGATGTCTTTTAACATCTGTATGTAGATTTCTTTTTGAAAGCCGTTCAGGTATTTTGAAAATCCACCTGGGGTGTAGAAATGTTTTTTATGTACCTCAGGCAATAGCGCTTCATAAGCAAAAAGGCTGGGGAACCCCTGCATCTCGATCAGTTGCGGTTCATACTCTCCGTCTTCATTGATGCAGATGCCGAAATCGAAGCAGATAAAATGAGGATGAACATTTTCATTCGGAACCTGCATATCGTTTGGGATGGCTCTTTCGGTCTTCTTTTTAAAATTTTCTTCTTTAATCAGGTCAACGATGCTTTCGCAGGTGTTCAGCATCTTGCCGGTAAAATATTTGGGGACGAAGATCGGGGTTTCGGCCACTCTGAATTCAATGGAACCGGGATGACGGCTGTCCAGGTCTTTCAGAAATGCCTGATACTTCTCTTGTGTGAATTCTGCATTATATTTTTTACGGATGGAAGGGATCATATCCTGAATTTGAAATGAAAGTTAAGCAAAATGAACATGTCATGAGCGGGGCGGAGATCAAACTCATTGATTGAATTTATTGTAACGGAGATCATTCCTATAAAACAGGCTCGGCATGCAGATGGCCTACGGCCTGGTTCAGAAAGTTGGGCAGCACATGTGTATAGGTCCACATGATCTTCCGGGGGTCGCTGAGCTGATTGAGCATGCTGTACCATTTTTCTTCTCCATAGTTTTTGCAAACCGATTGTTTCTTCTCTTCACTCTGCAGGCGGATACTCATACCCACCGCATCGGCTTCCGGATGAAACTGGGTGCCGATCATGTAATCATTGAACCGTATGCCCATCATGGCCCTTTCATAAGGCACATGCGGACGTTCTTTTTCTATGCATAAAATTTTTCCGCCCATCGTTTTCAGCACTTCATAATTGGGCTGCACCACCTGGAATTCACGGCTGTCCACGGCATAGAAAGGATCTTTCAATCCTTCAAACACCGGTTCTCTTTTTCCTGCTTCCAGCATGTGCACCGGGAATACTCCAAAAGCTTCCGACCTTCTTTTGCAGACGACACCGGTATTAAAATAACGGCTTGCCAGTTGAAAGGAATGGCAAATGAACAGCACAAATTTCTTTTCGTGAGTGTTCGGATTCTTATTCCAGCGCCTGATGGAATCAGTCCAGCGACACCAGGCTATATCCCAGTCCTCGTATCTTGATTCCAGCGGGCTGCCCGGCCCGCCGGAAGAAATATAAATGTCATAAGAAGTGTCCGGCAGTTCCTTTCTCTGCCGAACATCAAACTCATCTTTTAAAACGTCTATTTCATTCTTAAGAGACCAGTTCTGAATGATCTCCCTGATGCATCGCATGCCCTGGTTGGGATGTCCTGCGTTTAAGTCGAGTATGGCAATTCGTACCTGTCGTTTTTCGCTCCAATTCATCCGGCAAACTTAATATTTTTAGCCCAGTCAATGATACCGTTCGTAGATTTTCCTATGCACATCCTGTTCAGTTTCAGGAATATTTTTTAATTGTAGTAATAAAATTACAAGAGAAAAAAACTCTTTGTTGAAGAAACTACATACTATTCTAATAACGAATAAATGGTAATAAAGTTTAATGAAAACTTATTTTGCCTTAAACACATTCTCGCCACCGACAAAGGTTTGCAATACTTTTACCTGTAATAATTTTTCCGGCGCTTCTTTCATCAGGTCGTTATCGAGGATGACAAAGTCGGCAAACTTCCCTTTCTCCAATGAACCTTTTTCTTTTTCTTCAAAATTCGCCTTGGCTGCCCAGATGGTCATTCCTCTTAGTGTCTCTTCACGGGTCAGCGCATTCTCCATTTGAAAGCCTCCTTCAGGCCATCCTTTTGCATCCTTGCGCACCACGGCAGCATAAAATGTTTTGATAGGAGAGATGTCTTCCACAGGAAAATCAGTTCCCAGTGCCAGCCATCCATTCTGTTCGAGTAATTGTTTGTACGCATAAGCGCCTTTTAATCTTTCTTTCCCCAAACGGTCTCCTGCCCAATACATATCGCTGGTGGCATGAGTGGGTTGTACCGAAGGAATAATGCTGTTCTCGCCGAATATTTTAAAATCTTCAGGGTTGATCACCTGGGCATGCTCCACTCTCCAGCGCAGATCATTTTTCCCTTTCAGGTATTTGGCATAAACATTCAGGATCATCCTGTTTCCGCTGTCGCCAATGGCATGTGTACACATTTGCCATCCGTTTTCAAAGATCACTCTGGCAGCAGAATCATAATGCTGCTGCGGGTTCAATAAGAATCCATACCATCCCGGCCTGTCAGAATAAGGTTGCAGTAAGCAGGCGCCCCTGGATCCCAATGCTCCGTCTGCCAGAAATTTGAAACCGGATACAGTGAGGTGATCGGTTTTGATCTTTCCCTGCCCGGCTGAACCATTGCGGCGATCTTTATTAAATGCAAAATCAAAATTGTCTTTACTGTCGCCCAGCAAGGCATAGATGCGCATTTTCAGTTCGCCTGTTTTCTGCAGGCTGTCCATGAGCAGAACAGTTTTATAATAAACACCGCAGTCACTAACTGTGGTGAGGCCTGCTGTAAAACAATTTTTCTGTGCTTTCAGCAATGCATCTCTTGCCTGTGCTGCCGTGGAAGAAGAAACTTTTGCATAAACAAGATCAGTGGCATTGTCCACCAGTATTCCGGTCAGCTTGCCGTTCTTCACTTCTATCTCTCCTCCAGAAACTTTATCACCGGCTTTGGCTCCGGCCAGCTCCAATGCTTTTTGATTAGCGATCACGGCATGGCCGTCTATTCTTGATAACACCACAGGCCTGTCAGGAAATAACTGATTCAGCTTTTCATTGGTAGGAAAACTTTTTATTGTCCAGTCGTTCTGATCCCATCCATGCCCCATGATCCAACCTTCGGGATTTTCTTTTGCAAACTCTTTTACTTTTTCAAGGATCTCATCCCAACTGTCCGTGCCCACCAGGTTCACCTGATTAAGGCTGTTACCATATTCCATAAAATGAGAATGATCATCGAAGAACCCGGGATATATAAAGTTTCCGCCGGCATCCAGTTTTTCTTTTGGCTGGTATTTTTTTTCAAGCTCTGATGTGGTTCCTGTTTCCACGATTTTTCCGTCTTTGACGGCCATGGCTTCAGCAATGGAAAAGGCAGTATCCACGGTGTAAATGGTTGCATGATAAACCAGGAGATCCACTTTTTCCTTTGTGGCGCAGGAGAAAAAAATGAATGGGATGAAAAACAGGAAATTGATTTTTCTCATAAATGTGTTGTTGGTAAAAAATGAAGATAAAGAAATTCTTATCTTTTCTGTAAAATCAGTGGTTATGAGACAGTTCTTATTATTCATTGCTGCAACATGGATGTTCCCTTCCTGCGATCATCCGGGAAAAAATAATACAGGGGGCGATATGCCTGTCTCGGAATATTTTAATTATGGCGATACGGGAGTGCAGGCAGCAGGAGTACGGATGATCCCTATCAAAACTCCTTCCGGGGAATTTAATGTCTGGACAAAAAGATTCGGCAATAACCCGAAGATAAAGATCCTGTTATTGCATGGCGGGCCGGCTGCAGGACATGAGTATATGGAATGTTTTGAAAGCTTTTTTCCGAAGGAAGGATTTGAACTTTATGAGTATGATCAGTTGGGCGCACCCTATAGTGATCAGCCTAAAGATACCAGCCTGTGGACGATTGCAAGATATGTGGATGAAGTGGAACAGGTGAGAAAAGCTATCGGTGCGGATTCAACCAATTTTTATGTATTAGGGAATTCATGGGGCGGCATTCTTGGAATGGAATATGCCTTGAAGTATCAGAATCATATGATGGGTTTGATTGTTGCCGATATGATGGCCAGTTGCCCTGATTATGGAAAATATGCGGATGAAGTGTTATCAAAGACCATGGATCCTGCAGTGCTGAAAGAGATAAAAGAAATTGAAGCCAAAGGTGATTTTAGTAATCCGAGATATATGGAATTGCTGATGCCGGCTTTTTACAAGCAGCATATATGCAGGCTGGCGGAGTGGCCGGATGCGGTGAACCGGACATTTGCTCATCTTGGGGGAATGAAAGTGCCTTCAGAAATTTATACGATCATGCAGGGGCCTTCCGAATTCGGGATTGCCGGCAGGCTGGCCAACTGGGATATAAAGGATCGTCTAAAAGAGATCAGGATCCCAACGCTGATGGTGGGAGCTAAGTACGACACCATGGACCCGAAAGCAATGGAAGCTCAAAGTAAAATGGTGCAGCATGGCCGTTATTTATTTTGCCCCAACGGCAGCCACATGTGTATGTGGGATGATCAGAAAGTTTTTATGGATGGTGTGATCAGTTTCATCCATGATGTGGATGAAGGGAAGTTTTAGCAAGGAATTTTTACCAGTTGAAAGGATGCTGTTTGAAATACTGAGAGAATAGTTTTCTGTGTCCTCCGGCACGGGATCCCCAATATTTAAAACTATTTGCTGGATTTCCGGTATCATCAGGAAAGTATCATGTCAGAGCAACCTGAGGATAGAATAGAAAAATTTCTCAATACAGCCATTTTGAAAAATTGCCGGACACTTTTTTTGCATTATCCCATTTAAAACATTACTCCGAAAAGAATGTGAAGTGTTGCAGAAAGTGCTTATTGCTAAACCATATTATTATTTTTATTTTTAATATATTTAATGTATATTTAATTTCTGCTATTCGTACCTCCCATATTATCCGTTCCGAATGATCCTGCCCGGAACAGTTCTTATCCGGAATCACATTTTTCTATCACCCCAAAACCATTTTTTTATGAGAAAGTTATTCATCTTTTTTTCTTCCTTATTTGCATTATGTTTTTGTGGATCGGCACAGTACACGCCACTCCCTGCATTAGATGAAGTTCAGTACGCAAAGTTTGTCGGGCAATTGCGCTCAGAAGCCACCATTCAGAACATACCTGAATTAAGCACTATAGCGGATAACATGAGCTATGATGAAGCCCGGAGGTTTTTGGCGCATCCGTATGTTTTCATGGACAAATTGAAACGGGAGGAAACCCCAAAAGAAGATAAGCCCGTAATGAATAGCAGAACATTCGGGATTGTTATGGCCGTCATGCTTAATTCGCTCACCGGACTTGAAGGTTATTCAAAAAACCAATCGAAAATTGGATTTAGTTTGGGAGCCTATGCCTTATTTGCCCTTACCAAAGTTTATATCCTGACGGAGCTGTTGTATGAGTTCAAATCTTTTGCAGAAAAAAGCCCGCCCGGATCAGGCAGCTGGAGCGAGATTTATAAGACCCATAATATCACCCTGTTCACTGCATTTCTCTATGCCATAGAAATGCAGACGATGAAATTACTGGTCGGGTTAGGACCTAATCTGGGCTACATGATGTCGGGTACTGATACTTTTAAAACAGACGGTGATGAAGATAAAGATAAGTTTGAATTCGGATCGGATGACTGGAAACATCCGTATTTCGGGATCAACTTTGTAGCAGGGCTCCTGCTTGCCAATAACTTTATGATCTACCTGAATTACACTTTACCCCTTTCCAAACTTCATGGAGATTGGGATGCCAAATTGAGTCATTTAAGAATTGCTTGTAACATTCCATTATCCAAATAAGAATTTCACGAAGCGGGATAAATGATCGGGAATAACAGGGAGATACCGGGAACATTAGGGAATTTGTTCCCGGTATTTTTTTACAGGGCCCGATTCATCTTTGTTGCAACAGTTGTTATAATGGCTCATTCTTCCATCCGGATTTATTGATCGGAATATCCATCGCCTGTCCCGGCTGATATACCAATCCTTCAGGTTTATCGGCTTCTATCCTGAGTACATCATGTTGTCAGGTGTTCAATGGCCCTGATCTTAACTGTCTGTCCTATTTTATTTGTTGTGTTGAATGTGTGATAAAAATTCCTGTTTTACATTTTCGTTTTCAAATTGTCCGGAATAGCTGACGGTTACCGTTTTGCTGCTGGTGTCTTTTATACCCCGAGCCGCTACGCAAAGATGATCGGCTTCGACATAGACTGCCACGTCATTATGGCCTAATATCTCTTTCAATCCTTCTGCGATCTGAACGGTCAGTCTTTCCTGCACCTGCGGACGTTTGGCATAGTATTGCACCAGCCGGTTGATCTTTGAAAGGCCAATGACCTGTTCGTGGGGAATATAGGCTACATGCACCTTGCCGATGATCGGCACAAAATGATGTTCGCAGTTGGAGTAAAGAGTGATATCTTTTTCCACCAGCATCTTTTTATATCCGTATTTATTATCAAAAAGGCTTATCTGCGGTTTGTTCTTCGGATTCAGTCCGCTGAACATTTCCTTTACAAACATCTTGGCCACTCTTCTCGGCGTGCCGCTCAGGCTGTCATCTTCCAGGTCAAGCCCGAGGATGTCCATGATCTGTGCAAAATGATATTCTATCTTGTCAATCTTTTCGCTGTCGCTAAGTTCAAAGGCATCCTCACGCAGAGGAGTGTCTATCGAGGATCTGTCCAATCCATTGTTCAATATTTCCTGAATTAAGCTCATAGTTCATTTATTTTTTTCATTACTCTATTTACCATTGCATCGCAATAGACCAGATTGAATTCAAAAAGTTCTTCGGCGCTGTATTCTCTCTGAATCTCATTGCGCAACATAGCTTTTGCACGGTTCAGACGAACCTTCACATTGCTTTCGCTGATGTTCAGCAGATCTGCTGTTTCGGCTACATTCAGGCCATTCATTTCCCTTAAGGAAAATACCATACGGTAATCTTCCGGTATTTTGCCCAGCGCTCTTTCGATCACCTTGCCCAGCTCATTGTTGTGGATCATTTTGTTCAGATCGTTGTTGGCGCTGTTGAATGCCGGCTTGGCCTGTTCATTGATATTTCCTTTCATGACTTCGTTTTTAAAACTTGACTTTTCCCTTTTCCTGTAACAATTATTCATCATAATGCGAATGATCCAGGTCTTGAAATTTGAGCGTCCCTCAAACTGCGGCAGGCTTTTGTAAGCATCTACGAAAGTGTCCTGCATCAGATCCTGTGTGTCTTCATGACCATAATCGTAAGACCTTCCGATCTTGTACAGATACGGGTTGTATTTTCTTACTATGATCTCATACAATACTTTTTCACCTTTTGAGATTCGCTCAATGATCTCTTGTTCCGTCAATTTTTCAAATGAATCCATGTTGTTGATTTCTTAAGAACTCATTTCAGATAATTTCATGCTTTTTGATGCCTTCCATTATCTTTTCCCGTTTTCAATATATTAGGGTAGATGAAGTGCCCGAAGGTTACAAATTTTCTTTTCTGCGGATGAAAATAAGTGAAATTTATATATAACCTATTCATTTTTAGGATGTAAAGACAAAAAACAATACCCTTACTCCCATGAATTATTATCTTTTTTAAAGTTGATGGACCGGAATACGTTTAAAGAGCCGGCCCCATTAAAAAAAATTGAGGGGAATTGAAATTCCCCTCTTTCTTCATTTGAAAAACAACGGACTATCCTTATACCCTTAATTCTTCTTTCATCTTGTGATCTTAAAACTTGTTCGGAAATTGTTTTGCGATCCCTTCGCTGAGCATGCCGGCCATCATCATCATGTGGTCAAAAGCCTCTCCATAATCTTCAATGGCCTTTTTATAATTACCCTGCAGCAGATCCACTGCGTAGGTGGTTGTCTGATCAATGTGCCCTTTCATCATATCCCTCATATCACCGGATTCCCAGTTTTTCGGATTTGCGGCAACAAGGAAGTCAGCAATGTCCTGAGCATTCTGATGCCAGTCGTTAAGAGCTTTCTGCAATGCTGGCTGGTCGCCGGCTTGTGCTGCCTGAAGTACGGGAACTGCTCCCTGGATATGTTCGGTCAGAAGTGCAGCGAGTTGATCGCCGGCAGCCTGTCCATAGTAAGGAACGATGGCAGCGCCAATATCTTTTTGATTTTGCAGCAGGCGGTCCAGTGATGCCTGAAGACCGGTTTGATTATTGAAAAATGCATCAACGGTTGCATAGGTCCACTGCATATGCTCTGCCCACAAGTTGTGCATGGTTGAATTCAGTTCGACGTACTTTGAACTTTCTAAGGGTGATGTACTGTCTTTCTTACAGCTCTGCATAGTGAAGACCATAATGGTGGCAGCTAAAATGATCGCTGCAATTCTTTTTACAGGGCTGAATGACCCATTTAATGCGATTGTTTTCATTGTTGTATTTTTTGTGTGGTTAATGATTGATTAGGGTAGGCAGGGAAAGAAAAGGTTACAAAGAATTTTGAATTCTTTTTCAGAGATGAAGTTTACTGACAGATTTAATTGATCATCATGAGGGGGAAAGCGGCGCTGCAGTTTTTTTTGTTATCACATTGAATTGACAATGTCAGTAATCAGTAAAGACAGCGATGTAATGACGAAGAGAGTTTAAAATTTTACCGGCTTTATGCACCTTCAGCATCGGTGTATTCTGCCAAAGCTTTGAAAGAATCATCAAAACTATCCACCACGATGATCTTTCTTCCGTTGGCGCCGAGCATCAGCTCCAGTGCCGATGCCACTTGTTTTTTCAGAGGAGTGAGCACCCATTCCATTTCTACCGGGCCATTCTTCACTTCTTCATTGATATGCTTGCGGTAGTTTTCCTTCAATTCACTGTTCAGCGCTTCAAGGTCTTTGGTGGTCTGCCAATGCTTTTCTCCCACCAGCGGGATGCTGTACATAAGAACTTCTGCAATTTTCCAGTCATAATTCAGGTCGGAGAAAGAAAGAAATTTGGGCTGAATATTGGCAACCGTCAGCTCATTTTTATCGGGATCAAACTTCACCTTCAGGTCTTTCATGTCTAAACCATATTTGGCAACAATGCTGACCTGCAAAGCGCCTAAAAAGCGGATAGATTTCCCCTGATATTCACTTTTATCATTCCATACCCTGGTAAAATTGGCATTCACTTCCATCAGTCCGAGATCCACCACACTTTTTATTTCAGAGATATTCAGCTTCCTGCTTCGTAATTCGGTATTTTCTTCTTTCAGTGAAGCGGTGGTTTTATCCACTTCCTTTAATTGATTTCTGAGTTGATTGATCTCATCATCTTTTTGTTTCATGAAAGCCTGGTACAATAATACAGCGGCAAAACCCACACCACCGACGATCAAACCATAAGCAAGAAATTTATTTAAGATCAGGAGTACTGCAGCCGCAAGGATCACCGCCAGTACCAGGTAGGTCTTTAAGTTTCGGAACATGATCAGATGGTTTAGGGTGAAAGAAAAGATGAAGTTCCTGATACAAAATACGCAATTTTAAGGCTGCTTCAAAAAACCGGACGGTTTGTGTGCATAATTATCATTTCTTTTGGATCTTCGGGAACTTTATAACTGACAGATGATATTGAATGCCTTTTGTCGTCAAAACAGACTTTCATTTCCCGTTTCACCTCATCATTGGATTCCGCTTAAAAATTGTTCCTGAATGTAATCCACTACGCCGGTAAGATTTTTTGTTTTATAAAAGACAGCTAATTGCCGGTCAGCGCCGGTGCCTTCTTCCAGTATCTTATTGACGTATGCTATCCTGTGGCGGCTGCCCAATTGATCCAGCACCGGGTCAACAAATTCGAGCAGCTCATAGATCAATGACCGGGTATTGATCTCTTCTTCTTTCCCGAAATCTATCAGCCTTCCGTCAATACCATATCGGCTGGCCCTCCATTTATTTTCATTGATCAATGCCCGGGAATATTGGATAAAGTTTAAATTTTTTGAACGAAGCATATAGATGCGGGCACATACAGCCTGGAATAGTGAAGCCAGCGCAATGGTCTCATCTACCGTTAAAGGCACATCACATATCCGGAATTCAACAGTATTGAAAAAAGGATGTACTCTCAGATCCCACCATATTTTCTTTGCATTATCAATGCAGTTGGTCTTGATAAGTATCTTGACAAAATTATCATACGCTTCTATGCTTTCAAAACTTTCCGGTATGCCGGTTCGGGGAAATTTATCAAATACTTTGGTGCGGAACGATTTATAGCCGGTCAATCTTCCTTCCCAAAAAGGGGAGTTGGTACTTAAAGCATAAATATGAGGAAGAAAATACCGGGTGGAATTGGCAATATGATTGGCCATTTCCCTGCTTTCCATTCCCACATGCACATGCAGGCCGAAGATCAGGTTGCTACGGGCTGCTTCCTGTAATTCATTTACGATCTCATTATACCGTGCATGATCTGTGATCAATTGGCTTTCCCAATGGCTGAAAGGATGAGTTCCGGAAGCGCCTATTCCCAACCCCAGGCTTTTAGCAATTTCATAGATCGTTCTCCGGAGAATGGATACGTCTTTGTGTGCTTCATCAGCATCGGCACAGATATCTGTACCCACTTCCACAACAGCCTGGTGCATTTCCGCTTTCACTTTGTCCTTGATCACCTTCTGGCCTTCCTGAACGATCTTCTGCTTATGGCTTTTCAATTCCCTTGTGGCAGGGTCCAGCACCATGTATTCTTCTTCAACCCCGAGAGTGAAGGTTTTGTAATTCTGACTCATAGTATTATGTAATTAGGGTTTTGGAATTAGGAATTTAATTTAGCTCCGGCTAATTGCCTTATTGATTTATCCAGAAATGAAATATATCCGTTAATCAGCTTGAAAACTGTTTCACATTTTGTTTCTCCGTTTGTCAACTCTTCCAGAGTGATATAACCTTCATCATAAGCCGTAGCAAGATGCTCCATTGTTTCGGTTAAGGAACCTCTTGCTATGATAAAAAAGTTCCGGGTATCAGCATAAGTGTATCTTCCATAACCTTCCGCTATGTTACTGGTAACAGACCTGGAAGAATCCAGAATTTGATTTGTTAATAAAAACTTTTCATGACCCGGGAACTTGTTGACCAGAGATGACACAAATTGCCGCAGTTGCCTTGCATGGATATAACATTCCAGATCTTTGTACCCTCTATAGTTCATAAACATTATTTAAACATTTCTCACTGAGTTGAAATTCCCAATTACCAATTCCTCTCATCTTTTTAACTGATAAGACTTGCTTTATTACTGCTTCTTTTTAAATATTCCCCCCAGGTAAGATTATCACCGCCCTCATTGATGCTTAAAGCTTTTTCTATGGCATAATTGGCAGCGGTCTCCACCACCCATTCAAAGTTCTCATCGCCTACACTGTGCCGGTCTGCATCAGGAGCGGGATTGCAGAAATCAATTGCATAAGGAATACCATCACGGATCGCCAGTTCCACGGTGTTGAAGTCATATCCCAGGTATTTATTGATGCGGAGAACGATGTCTGTCATCTTTTGCAAACTCTCCTCTGAAGGTTTGAAGTCGGCAACATAGCGAAGATGATGCGGATTGCGCGGCTCATAGGACATAATTCGGACGTGCTTGCCTCCGATACAGTAACAACGATAGTATTCAGTGAAGACAATCTCTTCCTGCAACAACATTACCAGTTGCCCGGTCTCATTGTGCTTCTGAAAAAAATCTTCGGCGTTATTGAGTTTATAAACATTTTTCCATCCGCCGCCTGCAAAAGGCTTCATGTATGCCGGGAAACCGACATACTGGAAGATGGAATCCCAGTCAAGCGGATAAGCCAGATTACTGAAAGAATCATCGGTAGTGTCCGTCGGCAGGTCCCTTGAAGGAAGAATGGCCGTCTTGGGAACAGGAACACCCACTTTTGTCATCAGGCAGTTATTAAAATATTTATCATCGGCGCTCCACCAAAACGGATTGTTGATCACAGCAGTTCCGGTAAGAGCTGCATTTTTCAGCCAGGTGCGGTAAAAAGGAATGTCCTGTGAAATACGGTCAATGATTACTGCATATCCGGTCGGATCACCCTGTAATGCTTTTTCAATACGCACCGGCTCGGCAATCACGCCGGAAACGCCTTTACTGTTTACTCTCTCTACAAATGCGGTGGGGAATGAGCGTTCCCTTCCAAATAAAACTCCGATTTTTCTCATAAGTGTTTATTAATAGTGATGAATAGTGATAATACAAAAATTAAGAAGCGGCAGGCTTTTCCCAAATTTATTTTTTAGCAGCCATATAAACAAATTAACCCTTTCCGGCTGGCCTGCCATGATTTAAAGGCAGCATGATGAGAAAAAGAGCGAAATCCCTATTTTTGGCGGTATGCCTTTAACAGACAAGCCCGTTATCGTACCGGAAACGATTTGGATCCCATCGCAATTTTTAAAAAGAATAGTCAAAATAGATATGTACTGGCCTGTGATCCCGGTGGAAGAAGGAAAATTGCATCTTCTGCTGATTAATGACGGCCAGGACATGAAGAATCTCGGCCTGGTGCAGATACTTCAGGATCTTTATTATGAGGAGAAGATACAACCGGTGCTTTGTGTGGGCATTCATGCCGGTGCGGAAAGGAAGATGGAATATGGGGTAGCTTCGGAACCAGACTACCAGGGGAGAGGCGCCAAAGCTTGCTTTTACACTTCGTTCATCATTCATGAATTGTTGCCGTTCATTTATCAAAAAGATCCTGATATTTCTTTTTGCGGGAAAGCTTTTGCCGGATTCTCATTGGGAGGGTTAAGCGCCCTGGATATTGTATGGAACCACCCGGATGAGTTTCAAAAGGCAGGAGTATTCTCCGGTTCTCTGTGGTGGCGTTCGCTGGATCAGGATGACCCTGACTATAAAGACGAAGAGCACCGGATTATGCATTTGCAAATAAGAAACGGGAAATATGAACCCGGATTGAAATTCTTTTTTCAATGCGGAAATAAAGATGAAACTCTTGACAGAAATGGCAATGGTATCATAGACTCTATTGATGATACTCTTGACCTGATCAAGGAACTTACTGCCAAAGGATATGACGGGAAGAAGGATATTGCCTATCTGGAATTGAAAGACGGCCGCCATGATGTCCCCACCTGGGGCAAAGCGATGCCTTCTTTCTTAAAGTGGGGGTGGGGGAAGTAGAACAGATTTTTCTCACAGATTCAAAAAGAAAAACCCTTCCGCATCCGGAAGGGTTTTTTATTTTAAGAGCAAACAACTTTTAGAACAGGTATTTCAGACCAAGTTGCATTGCCCATGTATTTGAAACGGAAACATTGTTAAAAAATGAATAAGTAACTGGCTTGTTCTGATAAGGAGTAATGTAGAATGAGGGAACTCCGCCACTAACGCCTGATAATGTCAGAGGGTTGTTCACAGTATAACTCTTTCTTGCTCCCCAGTAATTATTGACGAGGTTAGGTATGTTATAAATGTCAGCGCTGAATTGCAGTGTATGTCTCTGATTACCGATCTTGGCATAAACTTCCTGAACGAACTTCAGATTCAACTCATTGTACCACGGGCGGAATGCACCGTTTCTGTCAGCGAGCTGTCCTCTATGCTTGCTCAGATAAGGGTCCTGATTGATGTAATCTTCAAAAAGGGCAGCCTGCTGTGCAGCAGTGAATAGTACGCCCCCATAAGAATGATCAACGAATTTTACTTCGTTCGGATTCTTTGCATCTTTGGGTATGTACATCAGGTTGGCAGAGTTTTGCCCCTGGTTGGTAACGCTGCCGCTGTACACATAGCTGTAAGCGCCGTTCTTGGCTCCCTGATACAACAATGTGATCGTAGTGGAGAAATGCTTTGCATAATCAAAGCGTTTAGAAACCATTCCCACAATATGATGCGGTAAAGCCCTGGCAGTATTGGCAAGTTGCAGGTCATTCAAAGTGCCTCCGGTTACATTACCATTATAAGTTGAAGCGGCTTGTGATCCCGGATTTTCGGTCAGGTTAGCAGCATAGTTATAAGTGTAAGCCAAAGAACCCCACCAGCCTTTAGAGAATGATTTTTCAAGTTGAGCAGTGAAGAGGAAAGAACTTCCTTTACTGTCGCTTGTAAGCAGGATAGCATTAGAAACATTCAGATTGATCCTTCTTGCAGCAGTTGAAGTGAAATATCCTCTGGAGTATGAACCTGTCGTCACAGTTCCATCAGGATCTTTCTGGTTCACGTCGATCATGTAAGTGGCATTGATATCCTTTGTGTACATTGCCTCCAGGGTTAATTTCCATGAGCTTCCGATCCTTTGCTCTAAGCCCAGGTCAGTTCTCCATACCTGTGGGAATTTGTAGTTCGGGTCAGCAAAAACAATGTTTGTTGACGGAACTGTCCCGGCGCTTGTCGGAAAATACTGAGGTAAAGAAGATGCCAATCCGGTGTTGTAAAAAGGATTATATGCCTTGGGATCCGGGTTGAAAAGGAAATTATTCATATTAACTCCAGAACTTGTGGTCAACACCTTAGCTGAGTATTGATACATACCGCTGTTTGTCGGTACGTTTGTCAGATAAACGAATGGGATTCTGCCAGTGAAAAGGCCGGTACCGCCACGTATAATAAGTGATTTGTCACCATATAAATCCCAGCGAAAACTTGCACGGGGAGAGAACAAAGCGGCAGCTTTAGGCCATTTACCTGTACTATAGTGCATCCCATCACGGAAACTCAACTGGGTTGTAGCCGGATTTTCGAGAGGCTGCTCCGGATAAATCGGCTGATCTACTCTAAGACCATAAGAGAATTTAAAATTCTGGCTTACGTTAATGTCATCCTGTATATAAGCGGATAATTGTGATATTTTCAGCTGTGCAGAAAATATAGCATCCTGTCCTTTGATCAGTGAATAAGTCTGAGCAAATTTTAAAGGAGCCTGGTTGTTCAGGAAGTCCTGCACGTTCGCAAAAAGGTAATATCCCTGTGACCCCGGCATGAACATATTTCCCACTTTCTGTGCTTCAAAAGTTACGCCGGCAGTAAGAGTATGCTTCCCGGTATAATAAGTGAAGTTATCAGTGAAACTCATTACGTCAGTATGCACCTTATTATTATTGCCGTTGAAAGGCTCGTTACCTGCACTGATGTAATTCCTCTTGTCGGATGGATAATCAGCCATGATATCTATTGCCGGGAATGTGGCTCCGTGTTTTGATTTGTCACTTCTGATTTTAGTAAAGGTGGCTAAGAATTGATTGGAAATACGGCTTGAAAAACGGCTGTTCAATTCTATGGTACCGGCTTTTACAATATCTTCAGGCGAATAAATGAAATTGAAGAAGCTCATTGCAGAGCTGGAGAATTTGGGGCCGTAAGTTGCGATATCTGCACCTGCGATTCCACCGCTCTGTGACGGAAGAACATCCTGCAAGCCGTAGAAATCGTTGTACTTCAGGGTAAGCTTATGCTGGTCACTTATGTTCCAGTCAACTTTTACAATGTATTTATGATTTTCATTCTTGAATGCGGGGAAGTTATCATAAGGACCCGGATCATAGCTGAATTTGCTCTTCAGATAATCGCTTACAGCTTTCAGGTCATTGATGCTAACACTGGAAGGGTTGCCCGTTCCGGAACCGCCTGTAGCAGTAAAGTTGATCCCGCCTGAAGGTGGTTTCTTCTCAAATTCGCCGTTGATGAAGAAGAATAATTTATTCTTAATGATGGGGCCTCCGAGGCTGGCTCCGTATGCCCTGCTTTGATAAGCAGGATTTGCTGCTTTTCCGCCGGCTACTTTAGAACCCTGAAGTTTTTCGTTTCTCCAGTAAGTATATACATCGCCATGAAAAGTGTTCGTACCGCTTTTCGTAATGGCAGCAATATTGGCTCCGGTGAAATTACCCTGACGAACATCGTAGGGGGCCAGAGTTACAGAAACCTCATCAACCGCATCCAGAGAGATCGGGTTATTGCCTCCGCCGGGGAATGGATCACTGGATAAACCAAAACTGTTGTTGAGATTGGCTCCATCTATCATTATATTATTATAACGTGGATCACGGCCGCCAAAACTGAATCCGTTTGCCTGGGGCACGGCACTGGTAAAGTCTGCAATACTTCTGGAAAGGGTAGGCATGCTGTTGAGCATCCTGTTATTCAGGACACTGCTCATTCCTGTTCTTTCAGCAGATACTTTTTTGGCCGTAGTGGCGATCAGCACGTTCTCCAAAACTTGTTCGTTAACGTTCATGTTGGCCCTGATGTCATAAGGCTCACCCAATCTCAGCGTAATATTTTCGAAGGTGGTAGGTTTGAAGCCTACGAACTCAATGACTACCTGATAGGGTCCTCCGATACGCAAACCATTCAAAACAAAGAATCCGTCTTTGGTAGAAATTGTCGTGTACTTCGTTCCTGAAGGTAAGTGCGTAGCAGTTACTGTGGCACCCACCAAAGGCTGGTCATTATTATCTCTGACGGAACCTGTAATTGAACTGGTGGTGATCTGTGCAAATAAAAATGTGCTCGCCAGAACCGCAAGCATCAAAATAGAAATTCTCTTAAGCATAAATTTTGATTTACGGGTGCAAAGTAATGATTTTCTATATTCATGCCCAAACAAATATTCACAGCATCAAAAGATGATGAAAGGAGAGATTTTATCAATGAAAATTATTGATTCCCTGTTCTAATATTCTGACTATTTAATATTTATACTTTTGATATTATTTTATAATGAAATTATGGCGTCATGCTTTTCAGGATTAAAATGCATTGAAATAAAAAATGATTTTAAAATCTGATGATATGAATATATCATCAGTCCTGCTTATGAATCGGTTTGTCTTTTGTGGATATATCCTTTTCTTTTTCTTCATCCGGTTTTAAAGCGGGACCATTTTGTTTTTTATTTTTCTTCTTGCCAAAGAAATCGTGAATAGTGTCAAATTCATTCCGGTAAGCTATGCTGGCGCCGGTCCTTCTTGAGCGTGCAGGACCGCCGGAAGTTGTCAGGCTGAGATAGTCTGTATTTTCCCGGTAAAAAAATGAGGCACGGATTGTACCGCTCTGGTTGATCAGCCATTCCATGGTGACATCCGGCAACAATTGAATTGTTTGCTGAATGCTTGATTGCTGCAGCGGCGCTTCAAAACCGCCTCCGAAAGTGATGTTGAACCGGTTGTTGAAGAAAGAACGCCCTACGGTCAGGTTGATATTGCTGCTCAGGTTCAGCGCCGTTTTGTTATTCGGATCTATGATGTTCTGATTGTAAACAGTGCTGGAAAAGTTTACACGGTACTTATCATTCTTCAAAAGCTTGCTGAGAATCTTGTTTAGCTCTGAATTGACCACCCCCATAAAGATCCCTGAAATAGTATTGGTGGCAATATCGTTGAAATTGAATGAGGAGGCAGCTGTAGAAGAAGTGCCCAGTTCGCTGGGTGCAAAACTGTTGAGTACAATAAGATAAAAGACCTGCTTATTCATTTCATTCAGGTTCTTTTCCATCTGGCTGATGCTGAACGAAAATGCAGGGTCTGTGACGGCAGGGCTGGAAGGCGGGAAATCCAGGCTGAATTTTATATCCGGTTTAAAAAGATCACCGGTGAGGGAGGCTACTACGTAAACATCTCCTCTTGCTTTGGCGATATTGGGGTCAACAGGTAATGAATTGGCTAAAGGAGAAAAACTGACTTTTTCTGCTGTGTACTGAGCATCAAAATTGATATTGGCCTTGTAGGGGTCTCCGCTCCATTTGATGAAATTGGTGCTTCCTTTTTTAATTACAAAAGGTTTTTTAAAGAATGACTGGAAGGTGAAAAGGTAGCTGCCATCCTCTATTTCAAATCCACCGTTAAGTGTCAGAGGCTCGGTAGTACTCATTTTTATATTCAGGTCTCCTCTTCCGCGTCCTTTGATCTCATCGCCGGTAAGATCATCCAGGATCATTTTGAAATTGACCAAAGTATTGGCGCTAATATCCACGTCATAAGATATATTGGATTCAGAAGATGAGGCGCTGAGTTCACTCATTTCATGGCCGAATTTTTTTTCTGTCAGAAAATCTGCAATGCCAGTTTCCCTGCTTCTTGAGGGCGGCATGGTGATATAACTGCTATCCCTGGTGGAAGCAATGGCGCTGATCTGCATGAACATGTCTGACTGCGGGCCTGTGAGAGTGAAGGAACCGGTGCCATACACTTTGCCGTAAAACTGGTCGTTGTCATGCGATGTGGTGTTGAGCAACATAACCGGCCGGTTGTTCTCATCACCGGTGGTACGTGGCTTACGGGTGGACACGTTCAGGTCAAAGAACATATTTTTAAAAGAATGGTGTTGTATGCTCCCATTCAGATAGATCGGATTTTTGGTCACTACGTCAACGAGTACTACTCCATTAAGATCGATTTCATCCGGCTCCAGGTGAATGGTCGTATCTTTTATTTTATAAGTGCACTGTGTGAAGTTCACTTTCAGGCTGGCGTCATGAAGCTTTGCTTTCCCCGAAAAATTTAATTCTTTTAGAGGGCCGGTCATAGAAATAGGTCCGGTGACATATCCTTCCACATTGGAAAATAGCGGTTGAAGGAAATTTTCCAGAAAATTGATCGGATAATTCTGGGTATTGGCAGTGATCACGTTGTTCCTTTCCTGAAGGCTGTCTTTTAAAAACACGTGAAGATTATAATCCAGTTTATGATCCGGATCCATATTTTTCCCATAACCGGTCAGCTCGCCCGATTCGTTATTATAGTTTGCATGAGCCGTTATTACTCCCAGGGAATCATTATCAAACCTAAGCTGGTCCGTAATGATATCTGCTATAGCATTGAATTTGTTGTAGGGATCTTCCACAGTAATGGTTCCCGAAGCAAGGCCTTCCAGTCTGTTCTTTGGTAAGAAAAGTGGCGAGAAATCACCTATGTTCACTTTTTTCAGAATAACGGAAAGGTCATTCCATTTTCCTTTTGTAGAAGGTACGGAGCTGATCCTGATCTCCTGCTCTCCGTCTCCCAGATAGAGTTGTCCCTGTGCTTCCGTTTTTTTACCAAACTGCAGCTCTCCGTTCTTTTGGATGTTCCATGTCTTGCCGTTTAGTACGAACGAAGTACTGTCGAACCGTATCCTGACAGCATCTTTATAAAAGTTGACCATTCCTTTTACATCCACCTGATCTAACACAATATTGGACGAACCGGTGAAGTGTACCAGTGAAGAATCGTGGGCAGCTTCGATTTTGAAAGTGGTCATGGGAAGGCTCAGAGTGTCATTCAACTGGCTGTAACCTGTATTGCCGGATACTAAAAGTTTATCGAGCGTACCCAGGGCATTGACCTGAGCATTGGAGAACACATGTTGCCTGAATGAAAAGTTAGGTACATCCGCGGTCAGATTGAAATGATGTTCAGAAAGATCCACCTTGCCATAAACATGGCTGTAATCAAATCCCTTAAGGTCTTCCGAAAAGATTGACATAAGGTCGGAAACATTCCGGGTGGTAATGTCGAAATCGAAGATCTCACTTACCGGAGTATGATGAGGCGCCTTGATATAGGTTGGGTAATATTTGTTCAGAAATAACATGAAAGCATCAGGGAGATCCTGAATATTGAAGCTACCGCTGATAGTACCTTCAAATTCATTGGAGGATGCAGTGATGGTCTTTGTACCGTTTGCGATGGAAGAGGAAATGATGAGAGAATCCAAAGGTAGCTTGATCCCGTCTTTTAACAGGTTGGCATTATTGATGCGTGCATTACCAATAAAATCATCCAGTTTTTTTCCGGCAAAATCCAAATTGAATTTCCCGTCAAATTGTATGGTGTCTTTGGTGATTTTCAGTTGATGAAGATCTGCATTCGCAACATTGGCAATGAAATTGAAAGAAGGTAGTGAATCATTCAGGTCAATGGAACCATTCATCCACAGGTTCAGATTTGGATCGTCAATAGATGCCACTCCTTCAAAATGTTTTTTATTGATTGTTCCGTTCAGGGTGATATTGGAATATCTGTAATTATTAAAATCTATATAATGAACGCTCCCGTTAAAAGCGGTATTTCTTTTTGCCGGCGAGAATCCGCTTCCTTTGATCACACCATTGAGTGAAATGGCTCCGAGTTCCGGTTCGCCTAAGAATTCATTCAACCGGAAATTTTCAGTGGAGATATTTCCGGAGTACATGGGCTCACCTCTTTTCGGCAACTTCATATTGAGATCGCATTCCACATTACCGAGATTAGTTCCGATTTTTCCGAAGGTCACAAAGTCATGGATAAAGCCGGTGAAACTTCCGGAGAAATTCAGGTATTTAATCTTTGCCAGGTCAGGATCTTTCACCTTCCGAAGTTGAGGCACTATGGCTGCCGCATCCTGATAAGTCGTTTTAAGTTCGTTTGCTTTAAAGTCAATAAAGGTCTGATTTATATCCGGCAGGCCGGTCATTGAGAAATCACCGGTGAGGGAAGTGTTTCCGCCTGCATGAACGATCAGGTCTTTGCCGGTAAGTTCACTGACGGGGCCCTTCACTTTTCCTTCCAAACTGATCTTCTTTTTCCATGTTTTTAAAGCCGGCGCAAAAAAAGCTATGTCATCACTATTGATCTCAGTCTCTTTGAAATTCCCGGTCATGACCACCTTATCCACAAAATCATTCATGTCGTTGAAATCATCATAACTCATCGAAAAGAAATCTTTGATAGTACTGTTGTTGGTATGGATTTCAAGGTTATTGAAACTCATTTCCCGGGGAGTGAATTTTACATCGGCCGCAAGACTTTTCACTTCAAAGCCGCTTCGTTCTTTTGTGTTTAATTTCAGGTTGGTGCGTATAGTGTCCTGGTCCCAGTGAACTTCAGTAAATTTTGCATTGATATGATTGAAGTTAATGTGTTTGCCATCAAAAGAACTCAGTACCGGAATGTTGTTTATGACATCGTTTTTAAAAGTACCGTTGTTGAGATCGAGGTTGGCAATATGCACTATCCAGTTGCCTTTGTTCCATTCCAAAGAAGAAGCGGGTCCGGATTTTGGGTTTGAATCATCCTTTTCTCCTTTAGCTTTTGACGTTGGGGGCTTGTTACCATTATAGTTTCTTAAAGCAACGATGGGGTCTGAAAGTTTGAGGGAAGAGATTTCGGCAATGTTTCTTTTCAGATCGATCTGATCGGCTTCCAGTTGCAGGTTGCCTACATAAAGTTCCAGGTCGTTCCCGATCCAGGCATCTTTTTTTACGAAAGCAACATTCTTCAGCGATATCTTTTTCAGGTCTATACTCATGCCGCCTTTACCGGAAGATTTTTCGGATGAAGGGGAAGAGAAATAGTCGAGTAAGAACCGGTTGTTCCAAACAGAATCTGTGCGTTGAAATTTTATCAAAGCGTTTTCCAGGCCAACGTATTTCAACTCAGGCCTTCTTTTAAAAAAGAACCAGTCGGTGATCCGGACCTGGAGATCGCCTGCATATACTAAAGTATCACCTTGCTGGTCTTCGAGCATAAAGCCTTCCAGGTGCATGCGGTTGAAAAGGGAGAGATCAATGTGTTGTATGCTGACCTTTGTTTTCCATTCTTTTGAAAAATGCCTGGTAACCTGCCTTGCGATCCAGTTTTGTCCGAAAGGGGTTTCAATGAATCCCCAGAGCGCCAGTAAGATAACTATCAGCGATATGAAGAACCACAGTAATATTTTTTTGAATGTCTTCAGGGACAGTTTTTTACTTTGCAAAAATAGAGATTCGATCCCTTAGGGCAAATACAATACCAGCATTAACGGAGCATAAGTATAGAAATGTGAAAGGGATTGCTAAAAAATGATTCGATTTGCGATGGAGACTCTCCCCTCAGCTGCCGGGTTAAAAGATTTATTTTTTACGTAATAAATACTGGCTTACAGACAATCCCAATACCCTGTGCCTGATATTGGGGCCTCCATCTACATTGCTGATATTGGTCAAGCCGAATCCGTAATTGGCAAAAACGGTGAATCCGGATGCTGTTTCATATCCGAATTGAGCAATGGCATTGGCGGCGTAATGGCCGTATTCCTGGAAGCCGTATTTCATTTGCCGGCTCACGTAATCTCCATTCAGCAAATGAAACTTTTCCCTGCCAAACAGTTGAAAATCCAGTGATGGGCCACCTCTGAGAAAAAAATGGTTAGGTTGTTTGCTGAGATCCACCTGCAGTAAAGCTGCCAGTTCCAGGGTGTGAATGGTAATATTATTATCCACTGCTGTTGCATCCGGAGGATATGAATGGTTGGCCAATGTGGCTTTGTAGCCTTTGAGGCTGTAAAATACCTGCGGGGCAAAATAAAGATTGTTGTCAAATGCTATTTTACTGTTCACTCCAAGCTGGAATCCGTATTTATTGCTTACGGATTGTTTATTGTCTTCAACTATATAACGGGCTGTCGTTGCTTGCGGCCCGGCGAACAAACCAATCTTCACCTGGCTTTGTACGGTAATAGTTGCAAAGAGCGCTGTTAAAAGCAGACTTAATGATCTCATCTGTAACTGAAAATGATATAAGCGATAAAAATAGATATTAAAATCCGTAATTCAATATCCTGTTAATTCTTTGTAGGCTCAGGTTTATAAATTACTGATTTGCCACGGGGAACGGAAAGGGTTTTCCAGTCTTTGCCTTTAATGATCTTTCCGAGCAAAATGATCTGGCCGATATGGCTGGAATAGTGCGTCACCTGCCTGTTGATAGCGCCAATGACACTATAAGGCCTGCTGCGGGTATAAACTGTTTTGGAAAGGTCTTCCGGTTTCAGTGATTCAATAGTGTTCAAAGTGAGTTGCCATCCTTCCTCCCATAGTTTCATCAGTTGTTCCCTGCCAAAAGAATGAACTTCAAATTCGGAATCTCTTCTCCGCCATTCTTTTTCTCCGTCTTCTGTCAGAAAATTAGTCCACCGGCTGAGCATATTTCCATGGAAATGCTGGATCAGCGTGGCGATGCTGTTGCATTCTTCATTGGGTTGAAAATGCAGGTCTTTGTCTTCCAATTGTGCGAAAGTTTTATCTGCAAGATCTTTGTATTCACGAAGCTCTTTTAATACACTTTCTAAAAATAATTCTTCGACCATTGGGTTAAATTTTAATTTTTAAATCTCTTGTTTTGAATTTTTACTTTTGATTTTTAAACCGCCTGCCGGCAGGCGGGTTTTGAATTTTGACTATTAAATTTTTTTTCACCATCCTTCCGCATCATCTTCCCCTCTGTTGTCGGCCACTGCTTCAAATTTTTTATCGGGCAAAACCCTGATCACTTCCGTTCTTCCAATGGCATATCGCTGCTGTACCGTATATCCCATCTTCTTTAAATTTTCTTCCACATCTTTCGGGAATCCTTTTTCCACATTGATCACATCGGGTAGCCACTGATGATGGAATTTCGGTTTGTTCACTGCATCTTCTGTGCTCATACCGAATTCAAGGATGTCCACAATGGTTTGAAATACCGATGTCGGAATGGTAGTACCGCCGGGAGTGCCCACGATCAGGTAAGGTTCATTGTTTTTTAAAACTATGGTAGGTGTCATGGAGCTCAGCATTCTTTTCCCTGCAGCAATGGCGTTTGCTTCGCCTCCCACGGCGCCAAACATATTCGGTACTCCGGGTTTGATACTGAAATCATCCATTTCATCATTGAGCAGAAATCCCGCCCCGCCAACCACAACCTTGCTTCCATAAGAATCGTTGAGAGTGGTTGTAATGGAAACGGCATTACCTTCTTTATCTATTACATTGAAATGAGTGGTCTCTTCACTTTCTGCTTTCAGCAGTTTCCCTGGTTTCACCATAGTGCTGGGAGTGGCTTTATCCGGATCATAATCTTTCATTCTTTCCCGGAGATAAGCACTGTTGGTGAGCATATCCACCGGCACATTGTAAAAATCAGCATCGCCCATGTATTCGGCACGGTCGGCAAAAGCTCTTCGTTCCACTTCGGTCATCAGTTGCACTGCCTGCGTAGATTCAAATCCCATGGATGCAATATTCCTGTCTTCGATCATTTTCATCATCTGGTGCAATAACAGTCCGCCGCTGCTGGGCATGGGCATTCCTACGATGGTGTAGCCTTTGTAATCAAAGACGTGAGGTTTGCGGTATATGGCTTTATAATTTTTCAGATCATCTTTTGTGATGATACCACCGCCTCTTTTCATTTCATCAACGATCAGCTGCGCCGTTTTTCCTTTATAAAAACCGTCAGCTCCTTTATCACGAATACGTTTTAAAGTGTTGGCCAGGTCTTTCTGAACCAACAGATCGCCTTCTTTCCATGGCGTGTCTTTTTCAAAAGCGGAACGCCTGGTATTGTATTTCTTCAATGAACTCTGAAGCCCATTGTATGAATTTGCTTCTCTCTCAGTGAGGGTAAATCCTTTTTCCGCAAGATCAATGGCAGGCTGGATCAGTTTTTTGAAAGGCAACTTGCCGTATTTACTCAGGGCAAACATGCCGGCAACCGATCCCGGTACTCCGCTGGACAGATGACCGTCCTGGCTTTCATCTGTTCTTGCTTTGCCATCTTTATCAATGTACATATCACGGGTAGCTTTTCCCGGAGCCATCTCACGGTAGTCAAGTGCGATTAACTCACCATTACTTAACCTTGCCACGGTAAAACCACCGCCTCCGATATTTCCTGCAACGGGGAATACCACTGCCAATGCCAATTGTGTGGCTATGGCTGCATCAATGGCATTACCGCCTTGCTTAAGGATGTCAATTCCGATCTTGCTTGCCAATGCATGTGCAGAAACAACTGCGCCATTGCTGCAAACAACTCTTTTCTGAATACTATACTCTTCAGGATTTGTAACAGATTTGCTGTTATAAAAGTTTTTGTTTTCATGAACTGGAAAGATGCCCAGCAGGAAAAAAGGGAGAAAGTATTTAATTTTCATAATCAAAAATAATGATTGTAAACTGAAATTATTTTTTACTCTTCCTGTCTTTAAGAATTCCAAAATCAGAAAGGGCTTCCTCCTGGTGATCCTGTGAATTCCTCAGAGTAAAAGCAATGGCAACAGAATAATTCCGATGAGATTGGATCAAAAATCTCCCCAATCCTCCAATCTTTCTTAAATTGCCGGCAAAACTAATGCTTATGAACAGGCGAACTCTTCTTTTTGCTTTTTTACTTTTAACTTTTTCATTTGTAAATGCACAACTAAAATCACCTGAAGAATTTTTAGGGTATAAGGTCGGAACACATTTCACTCCTCACTGGAAAGTGGTCAGTTATTTCAATCATGTTGCAGCCAATTCACCGGCAACGGTAAAACTGGAACAATACGGAACCACCAATGAAGGCAGGCCATTGCTCCTGGCTTATGTCAGCAGCCCTGAAAATATACAGCAGCTCGAAAGCATTCGTATGAATAATATAAGACTTGCCAACCTTTCAAGAGATAAAATGGCTCCTACCGAAACAGGCGCACCTGTCATAGTGTGGCTTAGTTATAATGTTCATGGAAATGAAGCTTCTTCCACCGAAGCATCCATGCTGACCATTTATGCTTTGACTGATCCTTCCAACAGCCGTACAAAGGAATGGCTGAAGAATACGGTTGTGATCATTGATCCCTGCATTAATCCAGATGGAAGAGACCGATATGTGAACTGGTACAATTCCGTTGTCGGAAAAAATTACAACCCTCAACTCACCGCAAGGGAACACAGAGAACCCTGGCCGGGAGGAAGGACCAATCATTACAATTATGATCTCAACCGTGACTGGGTGTGGCAGACGCAGAAAGAAAGCCAGCAAAGAATAAAGAAATACCTGGAATGGATGCCGCAGGTGCATGTGGATTATCATGAAATGGGGATCAACTCACCTTATTATTTTGCTCCTGCAGCACAGCCCTACAATGATGTGATCACTCAATGGCAGAGGGATTTTCAGGTGACCATCGGGAAAAATAATGCAAAATATTTTGATCAGAATGGCTGGTTATTTTTTACAAAAGAAGAATTTGATCTTTTCTATCCTTCCTATGGAGATACCTATCCGCTTTACAACGGCGGTATCGGTATGACTTATGAACAAGCAGGTGGTGGCGCCAGCGGATTAGGCGTTTTGAAAAAAGAAGGTGATACACTGACCCTGGTGGACAGGGCGCTACATCATTTCACCACTTCCTTAAGCACTATCGAGATCTCTTCTCAAAATGCAGCCAAACTGCTGAGTGAATACAGGAAATATTTTAACAGCAATGTGAGCAATGGCATGGGCGATTATAAAACTTATGTGATCAAAAATTCTCCGGGATCGTCGCAGCGGATGAATGCATTGGCAGACCTGCTTGTGAAAAACGGTATTCAATATGAGATCTCTGCAGGCGATGTTAAGGGGTCTTTTACCGGGTATGATTACAATGTGGGAAAAAACGGAACGTTTTCTGTACAGGCAGGTGATATGGTGGTCACTTCTTATCAACCAAGGGCTGCTATGGTGAAAGCTTTGTTTGAACCTCAGGCAAGATTGGCGGATTCTGCTACTTACGATATTACTGCATGGTCATTGCCTTATGTATATGGGATGAATGCATTTGCTTCACCGGCAAAAATTTCTGCTGCCGGCATCATGCAGCCGGTAAAAGTTGTAAATCCATCAACGGGTTATGGATATGTTCTGCCCTGGAGTGGCATGACCACAGCGAAAGCGGTATCTCAGTTATTGCAGAAAGGGATCGTTTTGCGTTATACACTGGAACCTTTTGAAGAAGGCGGGAATAAATTTGACAGGGGCGCCATCATTATTTTGAAGACATCCAACCAGGCTTTTGGCAACGGGTTGTGGGATATAGTGAAGAATGTAGCTGATGACTTCAATCTTCAATTATATTCAGTGAACAGTGGATTTGTAGATAAAGGATATGATTTCGGAAGCGGCAAGGTCCGTTCTTTCAAAGCGCCTAAAGTTGCTTTGCTGACCGGGGAAAGTGTTGGCTCCGATGGAGCAGGACAGGTATGGAGTTTCTTTGAAGAGCAGATTGATTATCCCATAACCCTGATCAACGCCAATGATGCGGGCAGGGTCAATTGGAATGATTATAATGTATTGATACTTCCCGGCGGGTTCTATCGTTTCCTGAATGATAAGTCAACGCTTGAACCTTTTAAAGATTGGATCAGAAATGGCGGCAGGGTGGTGGCTTTGGAAAGTGCGGTGGCGCAGCTTGCCAATGCCGGTTTTGGAATACAACCAAAGAAAGATGAAGATGGAAGTAAAGATACAAGTGAGTATGGTGATCTGAAAAAATTTGACAACAGCGAACGTGATTATATTTCCGGGTCCATGCCGGGTTCTATTTTAAAAGTAGATCTTGACAACACACATCCGCTTGCTTTCGGATACCCTGATTATTATTACACGCTGAAGCTGGATGCAAGTATGTATGAATTCATGAAGAATGGATGGAATGTGGGTGTGATCAAGAAGAACAGCCAGGTGTCAGGTTTTGTTGGATCCAGGCTTAAACAGAAGCTTAAAGATGCTTTGCTTTTTGGAGTAGAAAACATGGGAAGAGGAACGGTGACCTATATCGCCGATGATATACTCTTCAGGAATTTCTGGGAAAATGGTAAACTCATGTTTTGTAATGCTGTCTTCCTGGTAGGAAATTAAAAATAATTTTCAGGCAAAGGATTGCATTCGCCATTTATGTAATAGTGGCTGCTCTCTTCGGAGACATGAGGTATATTCGTGAAATAATTGAACGGATGAAAAAATTATTTTTATTGCTGGCTGCCTGTTGTAGTCTTTCAGTAGTAAAAGGGCAGGCGCCTGTGGAATGGAATTCCGCTGAAATGTACCAGGCCATCAGAAAACTGAACGTACTCGGATCGGTTTTATATGTGGCAGCACACCCCGATGATGAAAACACAAGGCTCATCGCTTATTTATCGAAAGACCGCTTATACCGTACCGGTTATTTATCCATGACCAGAGGTGACGGAGGCCAGAACCTGATCGGTGATGAACAGGGAATTGAACTGGGATTGATCCGCACACAGGAACTCCTGGCAGCAAGAAGAGTGGATGGAGGAGAACAGTTTTTTACCCGTGCATTCGATTTTGGCTATTCAAAGAATCCTGAAGAAACTTTCAGAATATGGGATAAGGAAAAGATATTAAGTGATGTAGTGTGGATGATCAGAAAGTTTCAACCGGATGTGATCATAACCAGATTTCCCACTACCGGTGAAGGTGGCCATGGCCATCATACGGCATCTGCAATTTTAGCGAATGAAGCGTTTACCGCTGCAGCAGATCCCAACCGTTTCCCGGAGCAATTCAAATACGGAGTAAAACCCTGGCAGGCAAAAAGAATTTTATGGAATACGTTCAACTTCGGGAGCACCAATACTACCAACAGCGACCAGTTTCATTTTGATGTGGGCGGATATAATCCTCTTCTTGGTAAAAGTTATGGAGAGATCGCAGCCATCAGCCGCAGCAATCATAAAACACAGGGTTTTGGTTCTGCAGGTTCCAGAGGAGAAGCAATGGAATATTTCCGGACTACCGGCGGCACCAGACCTGAAAAAGATATCATGGATGGAGTGGACCTCACCTGGCACAGAGTGAAAGGCGGAGAAGCCATTGAAAAAATGGTGAACAAACTGATCACATCATTTGATTTTTTACATCCTGAAAAAACAGTCAGGGGATTGGTTGATCTGTCCGAAGCATTGAAAAAAATACCGGACGGTTATTGGAAAACACAAAAGTTAAAAGATGTTTTACAACTCATCCAGCAATGCAGCGGGCTTTTTATGGATGCCACCACCAACAGGCAGTATGCCGTTCAGACCGATTCTGTCCGTATCAGCTTTTCATTGAATGACCGGCTTGGCGATGATGTTGTTTTGAAAAATATCAGGCTGGATGATCGTGATTCTGCTTTGAACCTGTCACTTCAGAAAGACCGCAATGTTTCTTTTACAAGAACATATTCAGTTTCCAAAGACAAACCCGTAACACAACCTTACTGGCTGGTGAATAAAATGTCGCCGGGGCATTATAACGTCAGTGATCAAAGTAAGATCGGTCAGGCAAATGTTGATCCGGCTTATACGGTTGACTTCACTTTGAATATTTACGGGAAGGATTTTGTATTTACAAAACCTGTGAAATACCGGTTTACGGATCCTGTGAAAGGTGAATTGTATGAACCTTTGGTAGTGGTGCCTCCCGTGTTGATATCACCCGAAGAAAGGATCAAACTTTCCATTGACTCCAATGATTTTGCAGGCATCCTGGATGTGCGGGGAGAAAAGAAAGGTTTCATGGGTGATTTGAAAGGTGTAGGAGTAGCAGTGCCCGATGAAGTGGGTGTTCATTATGATCCGGGCCGCATTACTGTTACCGATCCAAACAAGATAGTTCCTGTGAATTTTTCCATAAAAGCAAACAGGGACAATGAATATTCTTTTAGCGTTGATGCGGAAAACGGGACCAAAGATGCCTATCATCTGGGGATGAAAGAGATCCGGTATGATCATATTCCGTACATCACTTATTTCACCGATGCCACGGTCATCAACAGGAAACTGGATCTGAAAATTGCAGGGAAGAAGATCGGTTATATTGTTGGCGCCGGCGATAAAGTGCCGGAAGCATTGCAGCAGATGGGATATGAAGTGGTGCTGCTGGGCGATAAAGAACTTTCAAGGAACGACCTGCAGCAATACGATGCCATCATTACCGGAGTCAGGGCTTATAATACGAATGACTGGATGAATAATCATTACGATCAACTGATGAAATACATCAGTGATGGAGGCAACCTGATCGTGCAATACAACACCAACAACAATATCGGCCCGGTGAGAGCGAAGATCGGTCCTTACAATTTTGATATTTCGAGGAACCGTGTCACAGATGAAAATGCGGAGATGAATTTCCTTCATCCTGATCAGCAGGTGCTCAATTTTCCCAACAAGATCACTCAAAAGGATTTTGAAGGATGGATACAGGAGCGCAGCATTTATCATGCAGCGAATTTTGACAGATCGAAATTTGAAACTGTTTTTTCCATGCATGATCCCGGCGAACAGAATGATGACGGCAGCCTGATCATTTCACGGTATGGAAAAGGAGTATTCGTTTATACAGGCCTGGTATTCTTCCGGGAATTGCCCGCCGGTGTTCCGGGGGCATACAGGCTGATGGCCAATATTATTGCGCTGAATAAAGGAAAAGGATTTTAAAATGGCCAGCGAAAAGAAACCGGATATAAGGAGAGGAGAAGTGGCATTCATTTTTGCGATCGTACTGGGCTTATTGCTGGGAATTTTTATCCGGAGAATAAAGATCGGTTTATTATTGGGACTGGCACTGGGACTTGTGATCTTCTTCCTCGGAGCATTGCGTTCATCAAGAAAATAAATATGGCTGAGCATAATGACGATAAGGCGCCTTTGTTCAAAAGCTGGAATCAATGGTATATTCTGGTCATAGCAGTCCTGGCATTGCTCATTATTTTGTTTTATTTTTTCACTAAACAATTTTCATGAATCCGGTAGATTGGATAGTACTCATATTGACCTTGCTCTGTACTATCATTTACGGATTATACAAGAGCCGCACTACTCATAATCTTGAAGGCTATTTTCTTTCCAACAGGAGCATGCAATGGGGGTTGGTGTTGCTGAGTATTATGGGTACCCAGGCCAGCGCCATTACTTTCATTTCCGCACCCGGGCAGGCTTACACAGATGGGATGCGGTTTGTGCAATATTATTTCGGGCTTCCGTTGGCCATGGTGGTCATCTGCATTTCTTTTGTTCCCATTTTCAGCAAGCTGAAAGTTTATACGGCTTATGAATATCTTGAAAACCGTTTTGACGGGAAAACAAGAACACTCACTTCGTTCCTGTTTTTGTTGTCAAGAGGATTATCAACGGGCATCAGCGTGTTTGCTCCGTCCATTGTACTCTCTTCTTTGCTGGGATGGAATATTTACTGGACCAATATTTTTCTCGGAGGCCTGCTGATCATTTACACCATGAGTGGCGGAGCAAAGGCAGTTGCTTACACGCAACAACTTCAACTGGCCATCATTTTTGTCGGGATGTTCCTGTCTGCTTATCTGGTAGTAAGGATGCTTCCCGAAAATGTCGGATTCTTCGATGCCTTGCATGTGAGTGGCCGGCTGGGAAAACTGAATGTGATCACCAGCGGTTTTACCAAGGACGGGTTTAACTGGAGCGATCAGTATAATTTATGGAGCGGCATCATCGGTGGATTCTTTCTGGCTTTATCTTATTTCGGAACAGACCAGTCGCAGGTGGGCAGATACCTGACCGCAAAGTCAATCACCCAGAGCCGGATCGGATTGCTGATGAACGGCCTGGTGAAAGTGCCCATGCAGTTTCTCATCCTTCTCATCGGCGCATTGGTCTTCACGTTTTATCAGTTCAATAAAGCGCCGATATTCTTCAATCAGTCACAGATCACCCGCATCGAAAACTCTCCGCTGAAAGATTCTTTCTATCTGACAAAAAACGCTTATGATGCCTTGTCTGTGCAGAAGCAAAAGGCAGTAGAGGAATTCTCAAAGGCGCTTCATTCCGGCGACAAACAAATTGAACAGGCAACATCAGATAAGCTTATTGCTCTGCAAAGCAGTTCGGATAGTTTAAGGGCCAAAGTGAAAGAATGGATGAATTCGGGAGCGGTAGGAGGCGATGGCAATGACACCAATTACATCTTTCTTAGTTTTGTGATGGAATATTTACCGCAGGGATTGGTGGGCCTGCTGATCGCCATAATCTTCCTGGCATCCTGGGGCAGTATTGCTGCGGCGATTAACTCCCTTGCTTCCTGCAGTATGGTGGATTTTCATAAACGGTTTACAAAGAAAAAAGAGAGCGGCGAGGATCAGTATTATCTTTCCAAATGGTACACCCTGGCGTGGGGTGTATTCTGCATTGTAGTGGCTATGTTCACTTACAATATCGGCAACAGCCTTATTGAAGCGGTGAATGTCCTGGGATCTTTATTTTATGGTGTGATACTCGGGGTTTTTCTTGTTGCCTTCTTCTTTAAAAATATTAAAAGCGGTACTGCAGTCTTCTGGGCAGCCCTGTTAGGAGAAGTGATCGTATTGATGGTATTCGCACTGGCAAAATATAAAGTGATCTCCCTGGGCTTCCTCTGGCTGAATCCTATTGGCGCTTTTGCCGTGATCGGGTTTGCTTTAGTACTGAATCTATTTGCAACGGACAAAAAGGCGGCCGGATAAAATTCTTTGGAACTAAGAAAGAAGAGTTTTACAAAATAAAAATGGCGAAACTTTCATTTCGCCATTGGGTTATCTGTGTTTTTAGTTGTTATTGTGAAATAACGTCTTTCAGTGCGGGCACTTTTTCTGCTGTGGTCCACTCGGTCAGCGGATCATACCATACCGGCGTTTGTGCTGTTATATTTTTGTCTTTCAACTGATCCAGTCTGTAAGGACCTTGCCGGGTTCCAGTCGCGTCTGTAAAAAAGTAAAATTTATTTTTCCATTCTTCCATTCTTGCTTTTACGGCATCGAGGATCGTTTTCAGTGCAGGCACTTTTTCTGCGGTGGTCCACTCAGTCAATGGGTCATACCATACAGAAGTAGTTTCGGTGATGCCTTTATTTTCCAACTGGCTTAAAGTAAAAGGCCCTTGCTGCTGGCCGCCCGCATCTGAAATAAAGAATTGTTTTTTCGACCAGTCTTCAGTTGCTGCTTTTTGTGCCGTGGCGGCCTGGGGTTGAGAAATGGTTTGAGCCGATTCAATTACCTGTTTCAAAACAGGGATCTGCCCTGCCGCTGTCCAGTTAGGTAGTGTTTCATACCATACCTGGGTTTGAGCCGTGATGTTTTTTCCTGCAAGCTGATTGAGTTTGAAAGGTCCCTGCTGAGTACCTGATCCGTCAATATAATAAAAACCCACATGTTCCCATCCTGTTTGCTGTGTTGCTGTCTGTGCCGGTGCTGCGGCTGCAGCGCTGCTGATAATGCCACTCAATGCAGGTACTTCACCGGCGGTCACCCATTTGGTGAGTGATTCATACCATACCTGGGTTTGTGCCGTGATATTTCTTCCTGCAAGCTGGCTTATTTTCAAAGGCCCTTGTTGTTTTCCTGTCGAGTCAATGTAATAGAAGCCCACATGTTCCCACCCGGTTTGTTGTGTTGCCGCTTGTGCAGGCTGACTTGTTGAAACGGATGATGCCGCACTGATAACAGAGCTTAGAACCTGAACTTCGCCGGCAGTCACCCATTTGGTTAGCGATTCATACCACACCTGCGTCTGTGCAGTAATATTCCTTCCTGCCAGTTGATTTAATTTTAGCGGGCCTTGTTGAATTCCGCTTGCATCAATATAATAAAAGCCCACATGTTCCCATCCTGTTTGTTGTGCTGCTGCCTGTGCCGGTTGACTTGCTGCAGCAGGAGACACAGCAGCCTGAACTGAATTGATGACTGAGCTCAACGCAGCTACCTGTCCTGCAGTGGTCCAGTTTGGAAGTGGTGCATACCATACCTGTGTCTGAGCCGTGATGTTTTTCCCTGCGAGCTGAGAAAGTTTGAAAGGTCCTACTTGCTTACCTGATCCGTCCATATAATAAAAGTCAACAGAATTCCAGTCGCCCTGTGCAGATACAGCAGGAGCGCTACCGGGGGCCGTCGCAGTATTATTAAAGAGAACCTGTAATTCAGGGATTTCTCCTGCAGGTTTCCATTGTGGAATGGAATCAAACCAAACCGATGTCTGCGGTGTAATGTTGTAAGCCCTTAATTCTTCAAGAGTGAATGGCCCGTGCTGGTTGGTTCCGTCAAAGAAAAAATATTTTTTCATAACAGGTCTTTTAGAGTGTTCTCAAATATAAATTTATTTTTTGAACTGATTGCGTTAAAAGAAAATAAATGATCTGCCCGGGATATAAATGAATAATCCGATTCATTCATAGAAGCTGCTGTTTTCGGTATTTTTTTTCAAAACAGTTTTGAGTTAAAGAATTTTAATTCTTATCAGCCCCCGGTTTCAGATATTTATTAAGGAACTCCAAGGTTCTTTTATCGGTAGTAATCTGATTCTCTCTTTTTGTAAACCCATGCCCCTCATCCGGGTAAACAACATATTCTACAGGCACACCATTTTTCTTCACACCCTCAACGATCTCATCACTTTCCACTTTTAAGACCCGTACATCATTGGCTCCCTGGAATACGATCAGGGGTTTGTTGATTTTTTCATAGTTGAAAAGCGGCGATGTGGCTTTCAGCAGAACACTGTCGCCCGTGTCCGGATCGCCTAATTCTTCATACAACGCCTTTCGTGCATTTTCCCAATAAGGCGGTATGCTTTTCAGCGTTCGGATCCAGTTGGCCACACCAAAAAGGTCAACACCGGCTTTAAATTCATCCGGATGCAGGCTTAGTGCATTCAACACCATGTTCCCTCCGTAACTGCCGCCATAAATTCCAATGGCGTTGCTGTCTATATATTCCTTTGAAGCCAGCCATTTTTTTGCCCAGATGCAATCTTTCAGGTCGCCATAGCCATGATCCTTGTTATCCAGTTTGTAAAAAGTTTTTCCATAGCCGCTGCTGCCGCGGTTGTTCACGGCCAGCACCGCATAGCCATGATTCACTAAATACTGAATACTGTTGCTGAACCCGACAAGGCTTTGCCCGCCCGGCCCTCCATGCACCCAAACCAGTGCGCCAACCTTGTTGTTCCTGTTTGCCTGGAGCGGTTTATAATAAATTGCCGGGATCTGTTTTCCGTCAAATGAAGCAAAACGGATCACTTCTGCCTGCACCAGGTCTTTTTCGTTCACTTCTTTATTCAGCGTGGAAGTAAGTTGCTTTAAATTTTTATTTTCGAAATTATAAACGAACAGGTTTGCCGGGCTGGTGCTGCTGCCGACAGTCAACAGCATATTTTTTTCTGACGGAGAGATGAGGGCATATTCAATATTCCCGTCTTTGATCTCCGGGAAATTTACAGGTTGATTGCCTGCATGATCAAACAATAAGATTTTGTTTTTCCCGTCTTCATTCAGGGTGATCGTGTGATATTTTTCATTTTCACTCAGGTTCATGCCGTCCACATCCCATTTGTCTTCATAGAATTTTTCTGACCTGCCGTTGTTGATATTGTATTTGACGAGATAGGTGAATTCGTTTCCATCATTGGTGGTGTAATAAAATATGCTGTCGTTTTTTTCAAAGGCGGCAGCGTTCCAGTTTGCCTCATTGTTATTACTGAGTTTTTTCATATTCTTGTTCTGCCTGTCGTACAGGAACAATTCATTTTTATCGGTAGTGATGATTTTACTAAGCGCAATATATCTCTCGCTTGGGCTGATGAGAGATGCGGTCAGGTTGGAATCATTGCGGTAAAATAAAGAAGGTGTCCATCTGCCGGTATCCATTTTCCAGATATCAAAGAACCTGGGATCACGGTGGTTGCTGCTGATAAACAATGATTTTTTATCAGCGCTCCAGTTCATGAAATTATTAGAGCTGCCAGTCCAGGGTGTCAGGTCTTTTGCCGTTGTGTCATTCTTATGTTTAAAATATAAATGATAGTTCTCGTTCCCGCCTTCATCATGCATGAAAATGAAATTATCAGTACCGGGTAAAAAACTCATGGCATAAAAAGATTCCTTCACAGAAGCAGTCAACGGTTTTTGGCCTGTATCGGCAATGTTCAGCTCATAAACATTGAATATGCCTGTCTTGTTACTGCTTATGAGTAATGCTGTTTCATCGCTGTTAAAATCCGCAGCCGAAACAGAAACGTTATCTCTTAACTGTTCGGGACTGTATTGTTGCGGTGTGCGTGAGTCATTTTGGTTTTGCCCGCAGGATGCAAAAATGAAAAGAGCAATGAGAATGGGGTGGGCGACTTTTAGTTTCATAATGTTTGGTTTGGGTTGATGAAGGTGAATGTTCAGATTGTTCTTTAAAATTCGAAGTGTTCATTCAGGCAGGAGCCTTTTAAAACAACTGATACCGGCATTTCCACCGGTATCAGTCTTATAAATGTGTGAACATCCTATTTCAGTTCTGCCAGTAACTTCTCATTTAATCTTACATAGTCATCATTCTTTGCTTCTTTGGAAAGTGCCAGTGATTTTTCTGCTGCCGCTTTTGCTTCAGCTTTCTTTCCCAGTTTTGCAAGGCAGTTTGCCTGCTGGTAAACAACAAAAAATGATTTGGGTTGTTGCTCCACTGCTTTATTGAACCAAACAAGAGCCTGGTTCAGGTCTTTGCCATTGTCCATGTAGTACATGGCAGCGTTGTAATAAGGGCGGTTGTCTTTGATCAGCAGGTCGTCAATTTGTTTCATCACTGCAGCGTCCACATCGGTACTGATGGGGAAGGAAACTCCGGTATTATCCCACATGAGTTTCAGGTCGCAGACAGATGGACGTACATTGCTGAACTGAATAGTAAAACTTTCTACTTTGTTATTAAGATTTACAGGCTTTGCGGTCACCCTCACTACATCCTGATCCTGTTTGTATGCAGCCGGGCTGGTCACATCGGTTTGCTTAGTGATGATCACGGTCCATTCGTTCTGACCCGGAATGGTAAGCAGGCCATATTTACCCGCAGGTATCTTTTTGCCTCCAATGGTCACATCGCTTCCAAAGGTCAGCGTGGTTGCAGCATTTGCACCGGTGCGCCATACTTCACCGTAAGGAACAAGATCACCGAAGATTTTTCTTCCTTTTACTCCCGGCCTGGAATAGGATAATTCAATGGAAGATAATCCGAAATCCTGTTTTACGGTTTGTGTCGGACTGGGAGCCGGAGTTTTTAAAGATTGTGCACCGGCAAAATGAAAAGTAAATGCAGCTGCTGCAATGAAAATAATTTTTTTCATGATAAAAATGGTTTAAGTGCGCAAAGATAACGAAAGAAGTGCATGGGTTTCGGGCCAACGGCGGCATGCCACTTATTGAGGAAACACTGTGGATAAAGCCAAAATGTTCCGGTCTTTTGAAGGAAAATATTTAAAAAGTAACAGTGATGGAAGTGCGTTCATTATTCCCGGCAGGTTTCCATTTCGGACCTTCTTTGATCACCCGGATCATTTCCGGTTCACATTCATTGCATGAAGACCTTTCGACCTTCAGGTCTGAAGGAACTCCGTTATCATCAATTTTAAAAGACACGATCACTTTTTTTTGTTGCATCTTATCTCTCATGCTTTCCGGAAACCTCAACTCATTATTCAGATAAGTTTTGTAGCTGTTCCATCCCGCCAGAGGTTCGGCCTTCCCTTCTTTTTTGAATGACATCTCATATCCGGGGACTGCTTTTTTCAATCCGAATTCCTGCGCTTTTTGTTTACGGCTTTCAGTATAGGCAGGAGTTGACTCTTGCTTATTTTCTTTTGCAAGTGTGCTATCGCTTACTGCATTTGCCATACGTTCATTTCCTGAGGCAGCATTTTCTGTGCGGATATCTTTATTCTCAGAGGGGGCCTTTACAGGAGCTGCTGCCTGCTGATCCTGATATTCCATTGTGACGGATGGCACACCGGCACCGCTTTTTCCTGATTGTAATACTTCCTGATCTTTTACTGTTTGATCATCTTTTGTTTCTGAAATACCGTTCTCTTTATTCTCTGCTTCTGTGTTATTTGTTTTTGCGGGACTCTGAGTTGCAGAGTCTGTACTTTTTGTATCCTTTTGGGGTAAAATCTTGTTCTCTGCAATTTCTGACCGATTACGGGAACTGAATTGATAAGTGAGATATGCAGCGCCTGCCATCAACACCAATATTGCTGCCACACGCCACAAGGTAAAAGGAGAGTGCCTCTTTGAAGAGGTCGGGATGATTTTTTTATCTTCAATCCTTCCTGACAATCTTTTTTGCAATTCATCGAGATCGTTTGAGACATTTGCACCTTCTGTGGCATAACCCTCCAATGCATCTGACAGGAAAGGATCATCCAGGGCTGCTTTTTCCAATTCGTGCCTTTCTTTGGCGGATAGCAAACCTTTGTGATATTTTTCAATATCAAGTGCAGTGAAACGTCTTATGTTATTTTCATCAGGCATAAATGAATTCAAAACTATCTGCCGCCAGGCAGGTCCAAAAGTAAACATTCGCATCTCTTTGTTCCGTAACAAGACTATTCATAAACATCCTTTCTTTTTTTTGTTGCCACATCCCGGGTTATTGATCTCCGGTATCAACCTTCTCCATGCATATCTTCAGGTTCCTTCTCCCGTTCTGAATAAAACTGCGCACTTTCTTCCATTCCAGGCCGGTTATGTCAACGATCTCATTGTAACATTTTCCTTCCAGGTAAAACAAACGTATGGTACTGCGTTGTTCCTTTTCAAGTTTTTCGAGACAATTTTCCAGTTTCTTCAGACTCTCTTCCTTTTCGAATACACCATTCAGATGCACACTTTCCTCACTTTGCATAAGTTCGGCGCTGATCTCTACGGTTTTTAAATTTTTCGGAGTGCGCAACTGCATCAGGCAATGATTTTTTGCTAATTGATATAGCCAGCTTTTAAAATTCTCCACTTCATGTTTTTTCAGCTTGGTCACTAATTCTTCAAATATCATCATCACGCTGTCTTTGGCCCTCTCAGGTTCTTTGAAATATTTGAGGCATACACCGTAAACAAGGTCCATGTACCGCTGGTACAGTTCTCCCAAAACGGAAAGGTCTTCACTCTCTTTATAAAGCGAGATTAACTCCTTATCCGTCCGGCCGTCACCTTTAATATTTCTGAGGAAGCTCACGATACTAAAATACTAAACACTTCGGGTACTGCCTGCCTTCAAAAGTTTTTTTATATGCTTTTATGTAAAATTTAAAATGCCTGCATCCCCATTGTAAACGCATTTTATGAAACACATACTTTTTGCTTTAGCTCCGCTCTTCATTTTATTTCTTGCTTTAAGGCCTGTAACCTTTTCAAAGGATACAAGCAAAGTTACCGGCAAGATCACCGATGAAACCGGTAAACTGCTGGCTTCGGTATCCGTTACGGAAAAAGGTGTTCCAGGTGGAACTTTTTCATTGCTGGATGGCAGTTATCAGATCAATGTCACAGATCCGAATGCAACACTTGTGTTTTCTGCTGTAGGTTTTCAACAAGTGGAGATACCTGTCAGCGGCAGGTCTGAAATCAATGTGCAGATGCCTTTGTTGAAGGCAGACTCTGTTGCACAGGTAAACAAGTATTTCGGTTATGAATTAAGAAAGGCAAGGGAATATGAAACCATGGTGGGCCAGGCAATGGCCCCGGTTCCTTCCGCCCGTTCCACCTATAACGGATCTTATGGAAGGACCACTTCCGGAGGCTATTATTCATCACCTGCTTTCGGCAGTGGGAATGGGATCGATGATGAAGCAACAGGAAATTTCAATACTGAGTCTTATGATAACATCACCGAAAACCGTTTTTTGAAAGCAAAGGATAATCCTCTTTCCACTTTTTCCATTGACGTGGATGCAGCTTCCTACTCCAACATGCGCAGGTTCCTCAATATGGGACAACTGCCTCCTGCCGGAGCCATCCGCATTGAAGAACTGATCAATTATTTTCATTACGAATATCCGCAACCCACCGGAGAAGATCCGTTTTCCATAAATACAGAGATCTCCGATTGCCCCTGGAACAAAGACAATAAACTCGTACTGATAGGGCTTCAGGGTAAGAAGGTGCCGGTTGAAAATCTTCCTGCATCCAATCTTGTTTTCCTAATTGATGTGTCAGGTTCGATGGATGAACCGAATAAGCTTCCGTTGGTAAAAGCCTCCATGAAAATGCTGACGGATCAGCTACGTGGAAAAGACAAGGTGGCAATAGTTGTTTATTCCGGCCATACTGCTGTTGAACTTCAGTCAACGAAAGGCAATGAGAAGTCAAAGATCAAAGATGCTATTGACGGGCTTGAAGCTGAAGGTTTCACTGCTGGTGGAGCAGGTTTGAAAATGGCATACAACATAGCTAAACAAAATTTTGTGAAAGGGGGTAACAACCGTGTGATCCTCTGCACCGACGGCGATTTTAATGTTGGTCCCAGCAGCGATGATGAGATGATCAGGCTGATTGAAGAAGAGAAAAAAAGCGGTGTGTTCCTGACCGTGCTTGGTTTCGGAATGGGGAACTATAAAGACAGCAAGATACAAAAGCTGGCTGACAAAGGAAACGGCAATCATGCTTATATAGATCAGCTGAGTGAAGCAAGGAAAGTGCTGGTGAATGAATTCGGAGGTACTCTTTTCACCATTGCAAAAGATGTCAAACTTCAGGTAGAATTCAATCCCGCAAAAGTGCAGGGTTACCGTCTGATCGGTTACGAGAACCGTTTGCTGAACAAAGAAGATTTTAATAATGATAAAAAGGATGCCGGTGAACTGGGAAGCGGCCATACAGTGACTGCATTGTATGAAATTATTCCGGCAGGTGTAAAGAGCGATCTCCTGGAAAAAGTGGATCCGTTGAAATATCAGAGCAATGAAGTGCCGTTGAGCAAGTCTTCACGCAGTGATGAGATCATGACGGTGAAATTCCGCTACAAAGCTCCTGATGCTGAGGTGAGCAAGCTTTTAGAGGTCCCTGTTATGGACCGTCATATAAGCATTGCAAAGACATCCGACAATTTCCGCTTTGCTGCATCAGTGGCAGAGTTTGGAATGATGCTTCGTAATTCCGAATTTATATCAGCTGCATCTTTTTCCAACATACTTGCACTGGCACAGGGCGCAAGAGGAAATGATGAAGAAGGATACCGCTCCGAATTCATCAGGCTGGTGCAAAATACTGAACCGCTGATGAAAGAAAACGATAAAGGCAATGCAGGCAAAGTGGTAAAGAATGATGAATGATATTTTCCATGAGACCTTATCTCTTAAAAGCCGGATGAAATTGTTCCAGCGTTTTCCTTAAGAAATCCCGGTTGAGGTGCGTGTAGATCTCGGTGGTGGTAATGCTTTCATGCCCGAGCATTTCCTGAACAGCCCTGAGGTCTGCACCGCCTTCTATCAGATGTGTGGCAAACGAATGCCGGAATGTGTGCGGCGAAATATTTTTTTTAATACCTGCCTTTTTTGCAAGGTCTTTGATGATCAGGAATATCATTACACGGGACATGCCGGCGCCACGTTTGTTTAAAAATAAAATGTTCTCGTTTCCCGGCTTTACATTGATGTGTGTCCTGATATCATTCCTGTAAATGTTGATGTATTTGATGGCGCTTCTCCCGATAGGGACCAGCCTTTCCTTATCGCCTTTTCCGATCACGCGGATGAAGCCTACATCAAGAAATAACTGGGATATCTTAAGGTTCACCACTTCGCTTACACGCAGGCCGCAACTGTACATCGTTTCCAGAATGGCTTTATTCCTGCCGCCTTCCGGCTTGCTCAGGTCAATTTGCGCAATGATATTTTCGATCTCATCAAAACTCAAAACATCCGGCAGTGCTCTTTTCAGTTTGGGCGCTTCCAGTAAAACAGTGGGATCCTTTTGAGAGATATTTTCTGTCTGGCAGTATTTATAAAATGCCCTGATGCCGGAGATCATTCTTGCCTGTGATGCAGAAGTCATTCCAAGCCTGGCGGCCCATTTTACAAACTGTTGAAGGTCTTTCAATCCAACATCCCCAGGTTTTTTCAGTTCGTCATTGACCTGGAGGAATGAGGTGAGTTTTTCAACGTCTCTGAGGTAGGCATTGACCGAATTGTCTGAAAGTGATTTTTCCAGTTGCAGGTAAGCCTTAAATCCTTTCTTATACGGTTCCCACATTTTTTAAAAGTTCAAAGGCTCAATGGCAAATTTATTTGGATCCGGCAACTGATCTTAACCAGTAATTTTTGTTCATCAGAATTTCAAATCCCGTCCCAATATTTTATGAATCTATTGAAGTGTTATGTCTTTCTCCAGCACTTTCCAGTCATCACCGATTTTTACTTTGGCCCAGATATGCGAGGATGAGATATTCACCGAATCAAGCGTTTTATGAATAGCATCGAAATCAAAATCGAGCTGCTGTCCGAAGGTCATCATCCCTTTTTTGCCGGTAGCCATTTGTTCCACAAAAATATTTCCCTGGTCTGTGTAAGCCACCAGGCCCTCTGCCACAGAATACTTCGGATCGAGGCTGTTGATGGCACGCCCTGACCTTGATATGTTCTTCGTTTTGTCAAAAGGAATTTTCACATAAAAACCCCTTCCATTGCTGCAATCATTGAACAACAGCCAGGCATAGCTGGTATCGGTGATAATACCGCGGACAAAATGCGGATTCAGACGGATTTCCACACCGGTCAGGTCAGGAAAACTCATTTTCCGGTTGATACCCATTCCCGAATAGCTCCAGATCACGGTGTCTGCCATACAATTTTTGGGAGTGATATAGACATAAGGCTTCAAAGGATGGTTGTCGTTAATGAATTTCAATGTGTCATTAAGACAAGTTGTATCACAAAAACTTGCGGGTTCTGATTTGGATTTGCAGCCGCCGGAAGCAAAAGCAATAAGGCCAGCAAAGATCAATACCGGAATGATTCTCATGATTATCAGTTTTGAGTCGGAGCAAAATTACTTATTACCTGCCGGAATGAGGATAAATTTCTCAGTAATAAAAGTCTTCAATGAGGAAAAATTCCGGTTCACGGTTTTCCTGTTGTGTGATGGAGAGGATATCAAACTGAAGGAACCTGTATTCTGGATGATGATATAAAAATTCATCGGTTGCCTTTTGCAAGTATTTGAATTTCTTGCGGGTCACGCTGTCTTCGGGATTTCCATATGTATTCGATCTTCTTGCTTTGACCTCTACAATATGCAGTACATTATTTTTAAGTGAGATGATGTCTATTTCATAGTGGGAATGTCTCCAGTTGCGGTACAGAACTTCGTGGCCTTTTTCTTTAAGCCATGATTCCGCCATTTGTTCGGCCTCTTTTCCAAATGTATTATGGGCCGCCATGCATTATCTTTACTTCAAGTTACAAAATTTTTTTGATGAAGAAAGGAAAAAAGCTGTTTTATCTGGAAGGAATACCTCAATATTATACCTGGGGTGGACAAACCCTGATCCCCTCCCTGGTGCCCTCTGCAAAATCGGGTGACAAGCCCATTGCTGAATTCTGGATGGGAGCGCATCATTCAGCGCCGTCTGTGGTGAAGGATGATCAGCATATTAAATTAAATGATCTTATTGAATCGGATGCGGATGAAATTTTAGGAGAACAGGTAGCAAAGAAATTCGGACGGCTTCCTTATCTGTTGAAATTGCTGGATGTAAAAGATATGCTATCCATTCAGGTGCATCCTTCAAAAAAAGGAGCTGAAGAAGAATATGCAAGGGAAAATGCGGAAGGTATTCCGCTGAATGCTTCACACCGGAATTACAAAGATGATAATCATAAGCCGGAGTTGATGGTTGCGTTGAGCGATTTCTGGCTGTTGCATGGTTTTAAACCGGAAGAAAAATTAAAACATACTTTAGGTTCTGTGCCTGAACTGAAATTTCTGTTACCGGTTTTTGAACATTCAGGTTATGAAGGACTGTACAAAATGATCATGTCAATGCCCCAGAAAGAAGTGAATGAAAAACTGAGGTCATTGACACAAAGGATCATCCCATTGTACAATGCCGGAAAGCTGGAAAGATCACAGGAAGATTTCTGGGCGGCAAGGGCGGCTCTGACTTTTGGAAGCCCGGATGCAAAAAATGAAGAGCAGGAAATAATTGACCGTGGGATCTTTTCCATTTATTTTTTCAACCTGCTTCATTTGAAAAAAGGAGAAGCGATCTTTCAGGATGCAGGTGTGCCCCATGCTTACCTGGAAGGACACAATGTGGAGATCATGGCAAACTCGGATAATGTCTTGCGCGGCGGACTGACGAGCAAGCATATTGATGTGAAAGAGCTGTTGAAGCATGTGAAATTTGAACCGGCCAAAGTGAATATCCTTCATGGCAGAAAGGTCAGTGATAAAGAATCTTTGTTTGAGACCGGAGTACGGGATTTTCAACTCAGTGTTTTTCATCTTTCAAAAGACGATACGTTTTCTTTTCATTCGCCCACTGCCGAAATAATGCTCCTTACCGAAGGAAAAGTAGTGTTGAAAGAAGGAGAGGAGCGGGTGGTATTGGAGAAAGGCCATCCTTCTGCCATAATTTTTTCGGGGGGGAAAACAGAGGGTACTGCAATGCAGAACAGTGTATTGTTCAGAGCTTCAGTGCCTGTACACATAAGTGAATAAATCAAGATCAGATTTCCTTCAATTGAATTACATTTGCCCTGAAACTTTATTAAAAATGAAACAGAATAGAACCAACATTATCGTATTTGCAGTATTGATCGTAATTGGAGCATTGTATCGTGTATGGGATAACCGCCCGCTGGGTTTTGCTCCTCAAATTGCTATGGCCTTATTTGCGGGATCGGTGATAAAAGATAAAAAGATGGCATTCCTTTTCCCGTTGCTCTCCATTTTGATCTCCGATGCTCTATATCAGTTCCTGTATGTTCAGGGCCTGACCGGTATCCCGGGATTTTATACTGGCCAATGGGTGAATTACATTTTATTCGCAGTCATCACGGTGATCGGTTTCAGGATCAATTATGCAAAGCTGAGCCATATTTTGGGAGGTTCGGTTGCAGGAGTTTTGGTATTCTTCCTGATCTCCAACTTCCTGGTTTGGGCAGGCGGCGGATTGGACATCAACAATCAGCCTTATCCCAAAACCTATGACGGATTGATGACCTGCTTTGCTGCCGGCGTTCCTTTCTTAAAAGGGAGCTTTTTAGCAACATTAGTCTTCGGTGGGATTTTATTTGGCGGATATAATCTTTTTACAAAATGGTCATTGAAACCTGCCAGATCATAAAATAATCTCATTTTATTCAGGATAACAGAGCCCGGCGAAGAGCCGGGTTTTTTAGTGTTTGCCTGATTCTCCAATTTAAGACTACCTCCCCGGCGATACTCAGCCAAGAAGGTGTGGAATATGAATGGGACGATATATTTTAAATATGCTCATTGACAACAACCCGGTAGTGAAATAACAGAGTTTGTTGAATCAATGAATCCGGTACGCAATGGAACTTTAAACATAATTAATGTGCTGTTGCTGAAAGCAACGAAATAGTACTTCCAAGACGGAAGCCTGACCGAACAGAGTTTAATTTTTCAGGAAAAAAGGTCTTCCTTTCCCCCTTCGAAGAAGATGTCGGTCAGTAAGTGATCTCCTTCTGCCGCTTTGGTTGCTAATGCATCACAGCGGTTGTTATGCGGATTATTGGCATGGCCTTTTACCCAAACGAATTTTATTTTGTGATTTTGCGCCAGCCTGTGATACTTCATCCAGAGATCTTTATTCTTTTTTCCTCCTTTAAATTCTGTGGCGATCCATTTTTTTAACCATCCTTCCTCAACTGCTTTTACTACATATTGGCTGTCGGAATAAATTGTGACGTTCAGTTGATCTTTTTTCAATGCTTCCAGGCCTGCGATAACTGCCATAAGTTCCATGCGGTTATTGGTGGTCAGTTTGTAACCCTGCGAAAGCTCTTTTCTGTGTTTCCCGCTCATTAAAATAACTCCGTATCCACCCGGGCCCGGATTGCCTCTTGAAGATCCGTCAGTATAGATTGTTATAGAAGTACTCATTTTGATTTGTAAACAAAGATTAGATTGTCGGAAAGTCAGATCGTTATATGGAAAGATATTCAGTTTATTTTATGATCTCCTTATAAGGCTAAACCTCTTTTCGCTTCGATATAAAGCAATAAAGCCATAATACAATCAAACAATTTCTCCTTATACCTGGAACACGCCTAATTTCAATTCTCCTGTCTCCGGATTGTGGTTGGCAGCACTGATACCCTCAGAGATCACTTTCCTTGTTTCCAGCGGATCAATGATATCGTCCACCCACAGCCTTGCCGCAGCATAATATGGAGTGGTCTGATGGTCGTATCTTTCTTTGATCCTGTTAAACATTTTTTGTTCTTCCTCTTCACTCAGTGGCTTCCCTGTTTTTTTTGCAGCAGCCACTTCTATCTGCAACAAGGTTTTGGCTGCCTGGTCGCCGCCCATTACCGCAATCTTTGCCGAAGGCCAGGCATAAATGAAACGGGGATCATAAGCTTTTCCGCACATGGCATAATTGCCGGCGCCATAAGAATTCCCAATGATGATGGTGATCTTCGGAACAACAGAATTAGCCACGGCATTTACCATTTTTGCCCCGTCTTTAATGATGCCCGCATGTTCACTCCGGCTGCCCACCATGAAACCGGTGACATCCTGCAAAAACACAAGCGGGATCTTTTTCTGGTTGCAATTCAGAATGAACCGGGCAGCTTTATCGGAGCTGTCATTATAGATCACTCCGCCCAGATGCACTTCTCCCTTTTTGGTTTTAACGATCTTTCTTTGATTGGCCACAATGCCTACCGACCATCCGTCAATTCTACCATAACCACACACGATCGTTTTTCCATAGTCTTCCTTGAACTGAACGAATTCCGAATTGTCCACGATCCTTTCTATGATGTCCAGCATGTCATAAGGCTTGCCTTCGGAAGAATAAATGCCATAGATTTCTGCTGGATTTTTTTTAGGATCTGATGAAGCGATACGGTCAAAGCCCGCTTTTTCCTTTTCTCCCAGCAAAGAAATGATCTCCCTGATGTGATCCATGCATTCTTCTTCCGTCTTGAATTTGTAATCGGCAATTCCGGATATCTCTGTATGTGTGATTGCTCCGCCAAGCGTTTCAATGTCCACGTCTTCACCGATGGCTGCTTTTACAAGGTATGGTCCTGCTAAAAAAATAGATCCGTTGTTTTCCACCATCAGTGTTTCATCACTCATGATGGGCAGGTAAGCGCCACCCGCCACGCAGGCTCCCATCACTGCAGCGATCTGTGTGATGCCCATAGCGCTCATTCTTGCATTGTTCCAGAATATCCTTCCGAAATGTTCTTTGTCGGGGAATATTTCGTCCTGCATGGGAAGAAAAACACCGGCGCTGTCAACAAGATAAATGATGGGCAAATGATTTTCCATGGAGATCTCCTGCATGCGGAGATTTTTTTTGCCGGTGATGGGAAACCATGCCCCGGCTTTCACCGTTTGGTCATTGGCGACGATCACGCATTGCCTTCCGCTTACATAACCTATCCCGGCAACGATCCCGCCGGCAGGGCAGCCCCCCTGTTCTGCATACATTTCATATCCTGCAAAGGCGCCGATCTCAATGAATGGTTTTTCTTTGTCAACAAGATAAGCGATGCGTTCTCTTGCGGTGAGTTTATTTCTTTCTTTCTGCCGGGCAATAGATTTTTTACCTCCGCCTTCATGGATCTTTTCCAGCCGTTGCCTCATTTCACTCAGTGAAAGTTTTATCAGGTCTTCGTTTCTGTTAAATTCAATGTTCATGGATCCAGTCATTAAAGCACAAAGATAGTTGATGAAGAAGATGGCCGTAAAAGAAAAACACCGGTGTATAAAAATTATTTCACCCGATTAATCATTAGCTTAGTGTGATCTATTTAAAACCAAACAACACATGAGAAAATTTCTATCCTTCATTTTCTTTTTTTCTTTTTTCAATTCCTATTCCCAGGTTAATGAATGGCGGATGGCTCCTGTTCCCATCAAAACGATCTGGGCTGACAGCGTGGATCCTGCACATCCTTTGCCGGAATATCCAAGGCCTCAAATGCAAAGGGCCGGATGGACTAACCTGAACGGGCTTTGGCAGTATAAAATTTTACCGGTATCCGGATCGCAACAGATACCTTCTTCATTTGATGGAAAGATACTGGTTCCCTTTTGTATTGAATCCGCATTGTCGGGAGTAGGAAAAACGGTAGGGAAAGACAGTGTTCTCTGGTATCATACAACGTTTACCGTTCCGGGAAAAATAAAAGGAAAAAGAGTGCTGCTTCATTTCGGAGCTGTTGACTGGAAAGCACAGGTATTTATTAATGGAGCCAATGCTGGATCGCATGAAGGAGGATATGATCCGTTCAGTTTTGATATCACAGATCTTTTAAAAAAAGGCTCTTCGCAGCAACTGGATATTTCTGTTTGGGATCCTACGGATAAAGGGTATCAGCCAAGAGGTAAACAGGTGGTAAAACCGGGAGGTATCTGGTACACTGCAGTGACAGGCATCTGGCAGACGGTGTGGCTGGAAACGGTTTCCGAAACTTATATCGGATCCGTAAGGCAGACACCTGATGTTGATAAAGGAGAACTGAAGGTAGAAGCAGCAGTACAAAATTTTCAACAGGGAGATGAGATCCGGTTCACTGCTCTTAAAGGTAATGAAGTGGTGGCGGAAAAAACAGGGAGCAAGGCAACTGAGATTTTATCACTGGCCAATCCGCACCTATGGTCACCGGATGATCCTTTTTTATACGATCTGAAAATTGCCGTCATACGGAAAGGAAAGGTCGTTGATGAAGTGAAAAGTTATTTTGCCATGCGCAAGATCTCGGTTGCTGCAGATAAGAAGGGAATTCAGAGGATGATGCTTAATGATCATTTTCTTTTTCAGTTCGGCCCGCTGGACCAGGGATGGTGGCCTGACGGATTATATACTGCGCCGACAGATGCTGCTTTGCAATACGATCTTCGAATGACAAAAGAGATGGGATTGAATATGATCCGCAAGCATGTAAAAGTGGAGCCGTCACGGTGGTATTATTATTGTGATCTGATGGGCATCATGGTGTGGCAGGACATGCCCAGCGGCGATCTCGGAAATCACTGGGAACCTTATCCCGGAATTTTAAGAAATCAAACCGACAAAGACCGTTCTCCCGAAAGTGAAAATGATTATAAGAAAGAGTGGACTGCGATTATGAATTCGCTGTACAATTTTCCGTGCATTGTAGTGTGGGTGCCTTTCAATGAAGCCTGGGGGCAATTTAAAACCGGTGAGATCGTGCAACTGACAATGCATAATGATCCGACACGTTTGGTGAACAGCGCCAGCGGAGGGAATTATTATGATGTGGGAAATATTATTGACCTGCATAATTATCCTGATCCTGCAATGCCGGAACCTTCACTTTTTGGAAAAACGAGAGCTATAGTGCTAGGCGAATTTGGTGGGCTTGGTTTGCCTCTTGACGGCCATACCTGGCAACAGAAAAGCTGGGGTTACCAGAGTTTCAGTACCAATGACAGTATGTTTCGCAGGTATTCTTCTATGATCAGACGGATCGAAGATTTTATACCTATAGGGTTGTCGGCAGCAGTTTATACCCAGACCACCGATGTAGAAGGCGAGGTAAATGGATTTATGACCTATGACCGCAAAGTTTTGAAGATGCCGTTGGAAAAATTGAAGACTGTAAACAAAAGGCTCTATGATATTTTTAAAGAATGATGGCAGTAGTTTGAGGATCTGATTACGGATTTTATCGTTGCGTCCCGCCTGGGTTTATAAGTTTAATCTTGTATCAAAATTCAAAGGCTTACGAATTTAATACTTGCAGCATTTTTCTCTGTAAAAGATGCAAACATAAAAAGAGCGTGGGTCTTTGCGAAGCAATGAAAGAAAGATGCATTGTGTCAAGTCAGGCTCCATTGCCGAAGCAAACTGCACTTAGGGCAGATCGCTTCGTTCCTCGCGATGACCCGGGCTGGAAAAAAGAGCGTGGGTCTTTGCGAGGCAATAAAAGAAAGATGCATTGTGTCAAGTCAGGCTCCATTGCCGAAGCAAACTGCACTTAGGGCAGATCGCTTCGTTCCTCGCGATGACCCGGGCTGGAAAAAAGAGCGTGGGTCTTTGCGAGGCAATAAAAGAAAGATGCATTGTGTCAAGTCAGGCTCCATTGCCGAAGCAAACTGCACTTAGGGCAGATCGCTTCGTTCCTCGCGATGACCCGGGCTGGAAAAAAGAGCGTGGGTCTTTGCGAGGCAATGAAAGAAAGATGCATTGTGTGAAGTCAGACCGTATTGCCGAAGCAAACTGTACTTAGGGCAGATCGCTTCGTTCCTTGCGATGACCCGGGCTGGAAAAAAGAGCGTGGGTCTTTGCGAGGTAATGAAAAAATGAACCATTGTGTGGCGTCAGACCGTATTGCCGAAGCAAACTGCACTTAGGGCAGATCGCTTCGTTCCTCGCGATGACCCGGGCTGAATAAATGAAGAGGGCTATATCAGAAGTAAAAAATCACTTCTACGAACGCATAAATAATAACCTACTTCGTAGGGGAGTATGAATAAAAAAGAGGCTATCTTAACTTTTAAGACAGCCTCTCGATAAGTGCCCGGGATCGGAGTCGAACCGATACAGTATTGCTACCGCTGGATTTTGAGTCCAGTGCGTCTACCAGTTCCGCCACCCGGGCAAATGTATCCTCTGTAAATCAAGAACTTTTTTTCAACGCTCTTCAAAAATAATTTTCAAATCAACACTTCTGTGGAATTTTTATCAGATCAAGGCTAATGAACTTCCTTCCCTGCAAAACGGGCTGCAATATTACTTTATTCCTCTTAATTGGCGACAAATTCACGATAGATATTTTTTGAGAAACCAAAGCGGTAAAAAGCATTGATTGTCTGGTTAAATTTCAATCAATTTCATACGCCTCTCTTTAGTTCCTCCGATGTGCTTAAATTCGCTGATTAAAAATTTTTTACCTAGAGGATATAAATATGATCAGGATAGGACTTATAAAAGAAGGCAAAACACCTGCAGATAACCGGGTGGCATTGACCCCGGCTCAATGCAAATGGATCCATAAAAACTCATCTGATATCAAGGTAGTGGTCCAAAGTTCTTCCGGCCGTTGTTTCAGCGACAGGGAATATGGTATAGCCGGTGTGGAGATCGTCGAAGATCTGAATGATTGTGATATTATTTTAGGGATAAAGGAAGTGCCGGTGAGCCAATTGATCCCTAATAAGACTTATATGTTCTTTTCTCATACCCGTAAAAAACAGCCTTATAATCAAAAGATGCTTCAAGCAATCATAGAGAGAGGAATTACCTTAATAGATTATGAATGTCTGGAGCATGAAGACGGGGAGCGTATCATCGGCTTTGGTTTCTTTGCAGGGGTGGTCGGCGCACACAACGGGATAATGGCTTATGGAAAAAGAACCAGCGCTTTTAATCTGGACAGGGTTTACAAACAAAGAAGCTTCAGGGAACTTATTCATACTTATTTCGGCCTGAAGATCCCTAATATCAAAATTGTAGCCACCGGATCGGGAAGGGTGGCTCATGGCATCGTGGAAATAATGCACCTTCTGGGTATTCATGAAATTGAACCGGATGAATATTTATCAAGAGAATTTTCCTATCCTGTGTACACTCAGGTAAAAGGAGCAGATCTTTACGAACACAAGCAAACAAAACAATACAACAGGGAACACTTTCATAGCCATCCTGAAGAATACCGCTGTAAATTTCTTCCTTATGTTTTCAGCAGCGATATTCTGATGAACGGCGTTTATTGGGATAAAAATATTCCTCGCCTGTTTGAAAAAGAAATGATACAGGATCCGGGGTTCCGGATACAGACAATTGCAGATATTACCGATGATGCCGGAGGTTCTGTGCCCATAAACTTAGGCGATCAGAGCATTGAAGACCCTGTTTATGGAGTGGATAAGAAAACATTTCAAAAGACAGCGCCTTATCTGTCGGGGTCGGTTGATGTAATGGCGGTCGGAAACCTGCCCAATGAATTACCCCGCGATGCATCACGTTATTTCGGAGAACAACTGATCAAACATGTTTTTGAAGACCTGTTGGGTGGCGGTTCCGTAACGATAGATAAAGCCACAATTGTAAAAGACGGAAAGCTTACTGCACATTTTGAATATCTCAGGGATTATGCAGAAGGAACCCTTGGGAAATGATCTTTACAGATATAAATAATACTCTCTGAGCAGGGCTTTGAATTCATCCGTGTATTGTCTCGTTTCATTCCAGATGGAGATCTCATCAAAAAAATATTCATAGCATTTTTCCGACCGGATCTTTCCTTTCAGCATGATGCGGAAATAATCGTGTTTGACCGATTGCCTGACGAATATGATCTCTTTCAGGCACAGGTTATGAAGTTTGAGCAGGGGCTGTAACTCATCTTTTCGTTTATAAGGAAGCAATAAGAAGAATGAACCTTTCGGCGAAAGCTCATATTGTATCAGACGCAACAGATCACTAATTGAAAGATCAGTGCTGTGTAACGCTATATTTCGTTTGGAGTCGGATGATTTCAGTTCATTTTCATAAAACGGAGGGTTGCTGAAAATTATGTCGTATTTTTTTTTAAGATCAAAAGTACGTGCATCGCCGTGAAAAGCATTGATCTGTTCTTTCCAGGGCGAGGCATCAATGTTTTCTTTTGACTGCTGCCACGAATCCGTGTCTATTTCGATCGTATCAATTGCCAGACAATTTTTCTGTGCCACCATCAAAGGAAGAAGACCCGTGCCGGTGCCAATATCGAGTGCACCGGAATATTCCTTTTCTTCTTTTCTGATCTGATGAGCAACCCAGGCACCGAACAGGCATGCATCCGTAGTTACTTTCATGGCACAGTTTTCCTGATGAACTGTGAATTGCCTGAATTGAAAATAACTGTTGGACATGCCGGGGTAAATTGAGCCTTCTAAGTTCGCGGATTAAGAGTAAAAGTCCAACTTAAAAAAAAGTTACCACCCCGCTCTAGCAGATGCACTGACAGAAAGGTCTGAAAACTCGCCGGCTAAATATTTATAAAAACCTGTTATGGCGATCATTGCTGCATTATCGGTACAGTATTCAAATGCAGGAATGAATGTGTTCCAATTATATTTTGTCCCAATTTCCCTGAATGCTTTTCTTAATCCGCTGTTGGCGGAAACGCCTCCTGCGATGCAAACATCTTTGATGCCTGTCTTTACGGTTGCCCGTTTTAATTTTTGCAGCAGGATGCTGATGATCCTGTTTTGTATGGAAGCGCAGATATCATTCAGGTGCTTATTGATGAAATCCGGATCTTCTTTTGTTTTCTCCCGCAGGAAATACAGTATGGATGTTTTCAATCCGCTGAAACTGAAATCGAGGCCGGGAATTTGAGGTTCAGGAAAATGAAATGCTCCGGGATCACCAGATGCTGCAAACTTATCAATCAATGGCCCGCCGGGATAGGGAAGGCCTAATAGTTTTGCCGATTTGTCAAAAGCTTCACCGGCTGCATCGTCCTTGGTCTCTCCTAATACTTTTAATTCTGTCGGTGAATCACATTGCACGATCTGGGTATGCCCGCCGCTCACCGTCAGGCATAAGAACGGAAAAGAAGGTTTAGGTGAACCGATCAGGTTGGCCAATACATGTGCCTGCATGTGATGTACGGCTATCAGTGGTTTATCCAATGCCAGCGCCAGAGATTTTGCAAACTGGGTGCCTACCAGCAAAGCGCCGATCAATCCGGGTGCTTGAGTGAAAGCAACAGCATCTATGTTTTGAATTTCCAGATTTGCTTTTTTCAAAGCGGTGTCCACTACAGGAACTATATTTTGCATGTGCGCCCTCGATGCCAGTTCGGGAACCACTCCTCCGTATTGCTCATGTATCTTTTGCGTGGCAATAATATTGGATAATATTTTTCCGTCACTGCATAATGCAGCTCCCGTTTCATCGCATGAAGATTCTATGGCAAGAATGGTAGGCATAAAGTCAGAAAAGTAAAATTGAAAAAACGGTTATTCATTTTTAAAAAGTTCATCAGAATTACCGGATCATTTAAAAGGTTGCATTGTCCGTCAGTCAGGATTTCCCTCATCATTTCCTTTATTAAAATTTCAATCTCTTTTTACCGGCTCCTTATTGCTGCCACCGGATCCATCTTTGCTGCCTGAGATGCAGGAATAAAACCCGCAACGATACCCACTATGATGCAGATGGAAATAGCCATGACCATATTGGAAACGGAAATATAAACTGGGAAGTCCAATACATGGGTAAGTATCTGGGTAAGCCCAAATACAAGCAACAGTCCGATCAGCCCGCCTACAATACAAAGGAATGCTGACTCCATCAGGAATTCGGAAAGGATGACTCTTTTCTTTGCTCCGATGGCTTTCTTCAAACCGATCTGTGCCGTGCGTTCCCTTACCGTTACAAACATGATGTTGGCCACTCCGAACATCCCGACTATCAATGAAAGAGCAGCAATGGCCCAGCCTCCGATATTCAGGCTTACAAAAGCGCTGCTGATTGCAGAACTGAAGTCATTGATATCATTCAGGGTAAAATCATTTTCCTGTGTCGGGCTTAATTTATGGATGGCTCGTACCACACCGATAAGATCGTCTTTCAATGCTTTGCTGTTCAGGTTATCCTGGCCCTGAATCATAATCAGCGGATCAGCTCTTCTTTCATCCATGATGCTGCGGGCAAATTTGTAAGGAAGTACTACGCTTTCATCAAATCCCCAGCCGCCGATGATGGATTTCCCCTGTTTCTTAAATACTCCTATTACCACGCATTTCTTTCCCCTAATCGTAATAATTTTTCCAATAGCTGTTTCTGCATTTCCCAACAGCTTTTCGGCAATTTCGTTTCCGACCACGGCGGTATTGTTCCCATATTCAAAATCAGCATCTGAAATATAACGGCCGGCGGCTATATCCACCGGCTGAATAAATTGAAATTCGTTACTGACTCCGTAAACGGTGACACCCGACAGCACATTATTGGCAAAGATGATATTATCCGTTACCTGGATTTTAAATGCAATATATTTTGCAGCGGAAGCTCTTTCTCTTATCTGTTTTAATTCATCGTATTTAGGATTTGGGCGCTTCACATATTTCCACCAGGGGAAGTCAGGGCCACCGCCGGCATTGTAATCCCATTTGTCCAGATAAAGAGTGTTACTGCCAAGAGCCTTCACTTCATTTTGAATATTCTGCTCCAGGCTGTTGACTGTGGCTAATACCCCGATGATGCAGAATATTCCGATGGTGATGCCGAACAGGGAAAGAAAGGTGCGGAGCTTGTTTTTCCACAACTCCTGCAGGGCCATGCTGAATCCGCTGCCAATGATCTGTAAAGTCCGGCGAAACATCTTACAAAATTAAATGAAGCGGCCGGGGTATGGAAAGAATTTATTTGGATGGTAATCGCCATTGCAATACACGTCTTTTGTTGACACATATTCTGTATGATGCAATAAAGCTTCGAATAATAAATACAACGTATTTTTGAAAATATCTGAGAAATTTTATGCCGGAGATACATTCATTCGTTCACATGCTTTTTTTGAGTATTATCGCTTTGTTCCCCGTAATTAATCCTTTCGGATCTGCGCTGATTGTGAATCCTTATTTATCCCGGCTTTCGGATGATGATGAAAAAGCAGCAGTGAAAAAGATTACCTTATATGCTTTCTCCATTTGTGTGGTCACTTTATTCGCCGGCCATTGGGTACTCGAATTATTCGGCCTTACCATTCCCGTTGTTCAGGTGGCCGGAGGGATCATGATCTGTAAAATGGGATGGGAAGCTCTTTCTGCAAACGTGAACAGGCAAACTGCCGAAAAGAATGTCGGCAACCTGCCGCAAAGTGAAGCGAAGGATGATATCAGTGATCAGCTTTTTTATCCGTTGACTTTTCCCATCACCACAGGCGCCGGCACGATGGCAGTCCTTTTCACATTGAGTGCTCACAGTGCAAACGCCGACCGGAAAAAATATCTGATCAACACCGGTGCGATATTGCTGGCTATTATTGCCATGTGTTTGCTGGTGTATGGTTTTTATGGTAATACAAAAAAGATCACAAAAAGGCTGGGGCCCAGCGGTCAGACGATCGCCAACCGGATCATCGCATTTCTGATCTTCTGTGTCGGACTTCAGATAGCCATTACCGGGATAAAGAGCCTCATATGAAATCTAAGACTTTGTGATTAAGCGCCTCATAATGAGGGAATGCAAGAAATTATTTTAATTAAAAAGGCAGGCGTTTCATTCAGTAACTTTGCATCATGAAAAGAGTAGTGGTCGGTTTATCAGGAGGTGTGGATTCAAGTGCTGCAGCGCTTTTGCTCAAAGAGCAGGGGTATGAAGTGATCGGTATGTTCATGCGCAACTGGCATAACAATGACGTCACCATTTCCAAGGAATGTCCCTGGATTGATGATTCCAATGATGCATTATCGGTAGCAGAAAAACTGAGAATACCTTTTTATGTGATTGACCTGAGCAAAGAATATAAAGAACGGATCGTGGATTATATGTTTGCGGAATATGAAAAGGGGAGGACGCCCAACCCGGACATTCTTTGCAACCGCGAAATAAAATTCGATGTGTTTCTCAAGTCTGCTTTGAAATTAGGAGCCGATTATGTGGCAACAGGGCATTATTGCCGGAAGACTACGGATGAAAACGGGATCCATCATTTGCTGGCAGGAAAGGATAAGAATAAAGACCAGTCTTATTTTCTATGCCAGTTAGACCAGGGACAGCTTGCCAAAGCGATCTTTCCTCTGGGAGATCTTATGAAACATGAAGTGAGGGAGATCGCAAGGAAGGCCGGATTGCCCACTGCGGAAAAAAAAGATTCACAGGGCTTGTGCTTTATAGGCAAAGTGGACCTGCCCACTTTTTTGCAGCAACAGCTTGAACCCAAACAGGGCGATATCATTGAAGTTGACCCGGGTCTGGAAAAACTAAAAACTTATCACCGCATCCCTGCCACATTGGAAAATGTAGAAGAACTGGCGAAGCCGTTTGTGTTTGAAAGAGGAGATGGGAAAAAAGTGGCGGAACACAGGGGCGCTCATGTCTATACCATCGGTCAGCGTAAAGGGTTGCACATCGGCGGCCGCCCCAATCCGTCGTTCGTGTTACAAACGGATACGGTAAATAATATTGTTTATTCCGGCCAATTGGACACTCACCCCGGATTAAACCGCCGTGCATTAAAGATCAATGAAAATGATATTCATTATGTGAATCCTTCTTATCAAATGAAGATCGGTGAGGCACAACGGATGGATGTCCGCATCCGGTACAGGCAGGCTTTACAGAAAGCAGCTTTGATAAAAAAGAAAAGCGGGCTTTATATTTTATTCGATCAATTGCAGAAAGGGATAACTCCCGGACAGTTTGCTGCCTGGTACAAAGGCGAAGAACTGATAGGATCGGGTGTGATTGATTCTTCTCCGAAACAAAAAAATGCTAAAACGGATCCGGATAAATTATTTCTCCACCCCCTTTTGAAAGCCTCCGGAAGTTGAGAAACTTCCCCCGCCGGCGGGGGATAAGATACAGTCATCAATCCGAAATAACATAAATCAGTAAGGCAAGTTTAACTCATGTTTATTTGTTTACATAAAATGTTCTTACCAAATGGCTCTTAACTTTCCCCCGCTGGCGGGGGATGCTCTTCGATTAAAATAAAACCACAAGAGGGGGTGGAAAGAAGTAGCTGGTTAGTTCTCCATTCAATCTGTTAATTAAAAACTCAATTTATTTCTCCACCCCTTTTTGAGAGCCTCCGGAAGTTGAGATACTTCCCCCGCCGGCGGGGGATATGGTGCAGTCTTTAATTCGTAATGGCTAAAATCGGTAAGGCAAGTGCAACTCATGTTTACTTGCCTTACATAAAATATTCTTACCAAATGGCTCTTCATTTTCCCCCGCTGGGGGGGGGATGCACTTCGAATAAAATAAAACCACAAGAGGGGGTGGAAAAAGTAGCCGCTTTATTCTTCTTTCAATCTATTATTTAGAAAAATCAATTTGTTCTTCCACCCCCATTTGAAAGATCTCTAAAGTTGAGATACTTCCCCCGCCGGCGGGGGATATGGTGCAGTCTTTAATTCGTAATGGCTAAAATCGGTAAGGCAAGTGCAACTCATGTTTACTTGCCTTACATAAAATATTCTTACCAAATGGCTCTTCATTTTCCCCCGCTGGGGGGGGGATGCACTTCGAATAAAATAAAACCACAAGAGGGGGTGGAAAAAGTAGCCGCTTTATTCTTCTTTCAATCTATTATTTAGAAAAATCAATTTGTTCTTCCACCCCCATTTGAAAGATCTCTAAAGTTGAGATACTTCCCCCGCCGGCGGGGGATATGGTGCAGTCTTTAATTCGTAATGGCTAAAATCGGTAAGGCAAGTGCAACTCATGTTTACTTGCCTTACATAAAATATTCTTACCAAATGGCTCTTCATTTTCCCCCGCTGGGGGGGGGATGCACTTCGAATAAAATAAAACCACAAGAGGGGGTGGAAAAAGTAGCCGCTTTATTCTTCTTTCAATCTATTATTTAGAAAAATCAATTTGTTCTTCCACCCCCATTTGAAAGATCTCTAAAGTTGAGATACTTCCCCCGCCGGCGGGGGATATGGTGCAGTCTTTAATTCGTAATTTATGAAACTGATTAAACAGAGAGATAATTAATTCTGGGTGAGTTTAATGTCAGTTATGTGATGTTTTATGGATAGATATCATCTCACTTTTATTTCTCTCACTCATAAAACTTACCTTTGCGGCCTTTAAAGTTTTAACCAAAGAATAAAAATAAATTAATTCCTTTTTCGGATTGGGATATGAAATATCATAATGAGATAAAACGCCGACGCACTTTTGCCATCATCAGCCACCCCGATGCGGGTAAGACCACGTTGACAGAAAAGCTGCTGTTGTTTGGCGGAGCCATACAGGTGGCCGGCGCTGTGAAGAGTAATAAGATAAAAAAGTTTGCCACCAGCGATTTCATGGAGATCGAAAGGCAGAGAGGAATTTCGGTGGCCACCTCTGTCATGACTTTTGAGTACAAGGATATCCTGATCAATCTGCTGGACACACCGGGTCACAAAGACTTTGCTGAAGATACTTTCCGCACCCTGACGGCGGTGGACAGCGTAGTGCTTGTGATTGACAGCGTGAATGGAGTAGAAGAGCAAACAAGAAGGCTGATGGAAGTGTGCCGGATGAGAGACACGCCGGTGATTGTTTTCATCAATAAAATGGACCGTGACGGCAAGAACCGTTTTGACCTGCTGGAAGAGATTGAGAAGGAATTGAAGATATCCCTTCATCCCATGACCTGGCCTATCAACAGCGGGAAAGAATTCAAGGGAGTTTATAATCTTTTCGATAAAAATCTCCTTCTCTTTACGGCTAATACCAAAGCCACCGATGAAGACAGCATTTCCATTACAGATCTTAATGATGCGGTGCTGGAAAAGAGATTGGGAGAAAAAGATGCTGCGCAATTGAGGGAAGATGTGGAACTGGTGGATGGAGTGTATGGGCAGATGGATGAAGAAGATTATCTCGCCGGGAAAGTGGCTCCTGTATTTTTTGGCAGCGCCATCAACAATTTCGGGGTAAAAGAAATGCTGGATACTTTTATCCGCATTGCTCCTACACCGGCAAGCAGGCAAACCTCAACAAGAGTAGTAGATGTGGAAGAAGAAAAGATGAGTGGTTTTGTTTTTAAGATACATGCCAACCTGGATCCCAGGCACCGTGACCGCATCGCATTTTTCAGAGTGTGCTCGGGGAAATTTGAGCGCAATAAATATTTTCATCATGTGCGGCTGGATAAGGAGCTTCGTTTCAGCAATCCCTACAGTTTTATGGCAAGGGAAAAGAACATCATCGAAGATGCATATCCCGGTGATGTGGTGGGTTTGTTTGACACGGGTAATTTCAAGATCGGTGATACGCTAACGGAAGGCGAAGATTTTTATTTCACCGGTATTCCTTCATTTTCTCCCGAGATATTCAAGGAGGTGGTGAACAAGGATCCGATGAAATCCAAGCAACTGGAAAAAGGGTTGCTTCAACTGACCGATGAAGGTGTGGCACAGTTGTTTACCCAGTTCGGTGGAAATAAAAAGATCATTGGTTGTGTAGGCGAACTTCAGTTTGATGTGATCCAATACCGGCTGCTTCATGAATACGGCGCTTCTGTGGTGTTCAACAACCTCCCTTTTTATAAAGCATGTTGGATCTCCAGCGATGATCCAAAAAAATTAGAAGAATTCACCCGGTTCAAACAAACCAATATTGCCGAAGATAAAGACGGCCATCTCGTGTACCTGGCACAGAGTGAATGGTTCCTGAATACAGAAAGAACCAATAATCCTGACATTGAATTTCATTTCACTTCAGAGATCCATAAGGAAGCAGTGTAATGAAATGTCTTGCTTCTCCCGAAAAAATATTGCCGGTTATTTTGAACTGCACACGATAATGAACTTTCCGGTACTCAACGTATCAGCATGAAAGTTCCTTTCTGGAAAACATCCTGGTCACAGGTGGTCTTCGCTTTGATCATATAAATATAAACGTCAGGATTTTGAGGCACTCCTTTGTAAGTGCCATCCCAGCATTGGCCTGGTTGATTGGCGTGAAAGATCAGTTGCCCCCAACGATTATAAATGCTGAAATCAAGTTCCTGTATGATGCCCCAGTATTTTATGCCATAGCAATCGTTCTTTCCGTCATTGTTCGGAGTGAAAGCGTTGGGCATTAAGTAGGCGCCTTTATTGGTGCCGTTTACATATACAGTGACAGTGTCCACATTGGTGCATCCATTGGCATCTGTGCCTTTAACTGTATAGAGTGTAGTGGCTGTCGGCCTTGCAATTGGGTTTTGAATGTTAGGATCATTTAAAGTTGCTGCAGGGGACCAGGAGTAACTGACCGCTCCTGTTGCAGACAGATTACTGGCATCATTACTGCAATCCACGTCGTTGGATTTTGATGCATGGACTACCGGAGATGGAACAACGGTTATTGTAGTGGAGAGCGTTTTGGAGTTATTGCAGGTAGTTTCTGTTATTTGTACAGAATAAGTGGTAGTTGTTCCGGGGGAAGCAATTGGGTTGGGACTGTTTGTGTTATCCAGTGATGCGGAAGGCTGCCAGGCATATATATCGCCGCCTGAAGCTGCCAGTTGCACAGAATTATTTTCACAAAGATTGGCGGGAGGAGAAATGAAGAAAACCGGGTCCGGCCGGATATTCACCCTTACTGAATCTGTATTGGTGCAGGAGTTGGCATCAGTAACTGTTACATAATATTCAGTAGATACCGGCGGAGTGGCAACCGGGTTTGAGCTATTCGGATCATTTAAAGTGGCAGAAGGAGACCAGCTGTAGGTTGTGCCGCCGCCGGCAAACAACTGCACTGTTGTATTTTTGCAGATCAATGTGTCATTTGATCTTGTTATTACGGGTTTGGGATTTACTGTAATAAGAACGGAATCTTTTGAAGTGCATCCATTCGGATCAATGCCGGTAACAATATAGTTAGTGGTAGCAACTGGAGAAGCGACAGGGTTGGGAATATTGGAATTGCTTAACCCGGTTGCAGGCGACCAGGAATATGTTGAAGCGCCGGTTGTATAAAGTTGTATTTGTTCGCCGGCACAGAAAGTGGTATCATTGCTGGTCTTTACATAAGGAGAATCAACGGTGATAATTACAGAATCCATTTTAATGTAAATCGGAGAGAATGAGATATCATCGAGTGCAAAGTCGTTTACTGTAAATAATGTGTTTTTGTTGATAATGGAAATGGTTGCTGTGTTATTATTGCCCGAGTTCCACACAATATAAAACTGCTCCCATAAACAACTTGTAGTACTTGCCTCAAAGATGTCACCTAAAGGAGTATTATTAACTGAGAATTGAAGCCTGGCAGGATTAGTATTGCTGATATTTTGTATCCAGGTGGAAAAAGCATAGTTGGTATTTGGCAGAACCGTTATGGTTTCTGACCACACAGCAACACCGTCGGTTTCTGTACCATTTACGAGCATCATATTCCCATTGCCCGTAGTATGATCTTTACAGGCAGGCATGCCCGGATTCCAAGTACTGGGATTCGTGCCTACGAAAAAGACTCCCGGAGGTAAGCCTGAAGCTGAGTATTGATAGTCGGATGTAAAATCCGTATTCCCTGAATCGAAATTCCCGTTTTTAATAAGATTGCCTCCTTCAACTTTCGCTGTATAGTAGTATGTGATATTACGGGGTGATGAAGTTACAGGTGACGATGAATTCGGGTCATCCAGATAATCAATTGGCGACCAGCAGAAATTTAATGAAGGCGAGGTGAGGAGCTGTTTGGAAGTACCCAAACAAATGGATGTATCCCTGGTTTTTATCAGATCATTGTCAAAAGAAACGGTAATTGAAATTGCCCTAACTAATGTATCGTGACATGTGCCGATATTAGAGATCATTTTTACCGTGTAGTTACCATAGTCGGAATATGTGTGAGCCGGATTTGAGTTGTTGGTCAAAGTGATTCCGTCACCAAAATCCCATCCTATGGAATCGAATGAAATTGAAGAGGGCTTGAATTCAATTGATAGAGGATCACAGGTTGATTGCTGAAAGATGAAATCGTTTTTTGTATTGCACGAAACCTGGCAGCTGTCTGCAATGAAATCACAATCAGGGTTGGTAGCGTTGATTGAGGCGGCTCCGGCTAAAGTCCCGTCATAGGCAGCATTCCCTTGTTTGTTTGTTAAGTCATCAAAAATATAATAGGCCAAAAGTCCCGGTTGTGTAGCAGGGCTGGGCAAAGAAGAATTCATATAAGACTGTATTTCTGTCTGCGTTCTTACTACATTCCATACTCGAACTTCGTTTATGTAACCGTTCATATTCTCTGCTAACCCCAGTATGCCGGGCGCAAAATCTCCAATAGTAGTTATCCAATTGTTTAAAACAAGATTGCCGGAAGCAGGAACCTGGCTCATTAAAAAGCCGTCTCTGTAAAATTTTAGAGTAATGCCATCATAAGTCATGGCAACATGATAAGTCTTGTTTAGGGATATTTCACAAATGGGCGGCGTAAGATAAAACCCATTAGTTGTCGTAATTTCAGCGAGATTTGCTCTTAAGAGATAATTACAATCAAGCGTATTTGAATGTTTGGAGACAAGGTCACCACCGTATAGATAACCACCCGTATAAGGCGTTATTCTATTAAAAGTAGCTTCTATAGTTAATTGGTCTCCACTAATGTCAATGTCCCCAGTTTTTACAGCATCAAGTTGATTGGTGGTTCTAAGCCAGTTGTTGCATGAAATATTCGAACAACCTCCATACGCTTTTACTTCATCCACATTCAAAGCACGGTCGTAGATTCTTACTTCATCCATCACTCCATTGAACCAATAAGGATAGGTTGGGTCGTTTAATCTTCCTAGAAATAAATCATAACTGTTACTAAAAGTAATCCCATCGGCTGGCGCAGAGATTTTCAATTCACAGTTTACATAAAGTTTAGAGGTGACCCCGTCACTTGTATAAACCACACTATACCAAATACCTTTTTGAATATATGGTGTGTACCCCGGAGGGGCTGACATAAGATTATTGCCATAAAAGTTTTCATGATTTTCATCAATATATGGCGAAGAGCAGTTCTGTCCGTTTGTGAATGGATTGTCGTCAAAACGTATTGCATAATTTCCTGGCAGGAAATCACCATCTCCTTTCATTACTATACTATTACCATGGCAGGTACCCTGATAAAATCCATTTACTTTTACCCATGCACAAATTGTGATTTGGTTGGCAGGATTTAGAGATGGATTATTGGGGATCCTGATATAATTGTCAATGCCATTGAATGAATAAGCGCTATTGGGGTTTCCAAAACGGTCAGCAGTTAAAGTGGCATTGTTAAATGAAGGATTGTTATTATTTCCGCTGGCATCATTGGCATTTCCGGTAAATGGATAGTATGCTACTAAGCCCTGGGTCAGATCTACCTGGGCATATACTGTATTGGATAAGACAAGCAGTAATAATATAAAGGCTTTAGCCATTAATGGTTGTGAAATTCAAAGCATGAATTTACACAAAATATTTTCGTAATGTAAGGACAGTCCTTGTTTTACACGAATCATATAGCAGGGAATTTCCCTGTATAATTGTGCGGGCTGATCTTTTTCAGTTCTTTTCTTATCTTGTCATCTATCTTTAAGCTGTCAATGAACTGATGAATTACTTTCTTGCTGATGTGATCATTTCCTCTTGTCAGTTCTTTCAAAGCTTCATAAGGTTTTGGATAGTTTTCCCTTCTCAAGATCGTTTGAATGGCTTCAGATACCACCGCCCAGTTATTTTCAAGATCATCATGGATCTTTGGCTGATTGACCACCAGTTTTCCCAATCCTTTTTCAATGGAACGGAATGCGATCAGGGTGTGTGCAAAAGGTACACCGATATTGCGGATCACCGTGGAATCGGTCAGGTCTCTTTGCAGTCTTGAAACCGGAAGCTTGGCAGATAAATGTTCAAAGATCGCATTGGCAAAGCCCAGGTTCCCTTCGGCATTTTCAAAATCTATCGGATTTACTTTATGGGGCATTGCCGAAGATCCCACTTCTTCCTTTTTTGTCTTTTGTTTGAAATATTCCATAGAGATATAGGTCCATACATCCCTGCAAAGATCTATCAGGATATTATTGATCCTTTTTAGGCAGTCAAAATGAGCGGCAAGGTTATCATAGTGTTCTATCTGAGTAGTGAATTGCTGCCGGTGCAGGCCCAGATGCTTTACGAACTCATTGCCAAACTTTATCCAGTTCACTTTCGGGAATGCTGCATAATGGGCATTGAAATTCCCGGTGGCTCCTCCGAATTTGGCCGAGAAAGGAATGTTGATGAATTGTTCGATCTGGGCGTCTATTCTTTCGGCAAACACCATGATCTCTTTGCCCAGTTTTGTCGGACTGGCAGGTTGTCCGTGCGTATGCGCCAGCATCGGGATATTTTTCCAGGCTTTTGCCAGTTGTTTTAATTGCGAAGTAAGATTAAGCAATGCCGGCAGGTATTCATATTCGATTGCGTGTTTCCACAAGAGGGGGACTGCGGTATTATTGATGTCCTGCGATGTCAGGCCGAAATGCACCCATTCTTTTGCATCTTTTCCCCCGGAATTTTTAAGTTCGTTTTTCAGGAAATATTCCACGGCTTTTACATCATGGTTGGTGGTGAATTCGATTTGTTTGATCTCCTGCGCATCTTCAGTTCCAAAACTTATGGAGATCTTTTTAAGTTGTTGAATGGTTTTTTTTGAAAGCTTGAAAAACCCTTTTTTTTCCAGGAATAATAGGTATTCGATCTCTATAAAGAACCTGTATTTCATCAGGGCATATTCCGAGAAATAATCAGCAAGCTGCTGTATATGTTTGCGGTAGCGTCCGTCAATTGGTGAGATGGCAGTAAGCGGGGTCAGTTCCATGGTAAGTTTTTAAGAATCTTTTTCCTCTGTCTTTATTCAGCAAAAATAGATCAATTGAATAAGATGGGAATAAGTACTGCCAATTATCCGAATTTAAAGCCCCTTGAATCTGGATTGACGAAATCTCCAATAAAGGAAAGTCCGACATATAGAAGATTATACGGTCTGCCACAGCAGGATTAGTGATCGGCGACCGGGCATTGACACAGCACAAAATTTCTACATTTATCTATAGACTTGGACTGGAATGGGGAAAAATAACCGGGTTGCCATTTGTATTTGCTGCCTGAGTCAGCACGAAGAAATTTCCTGATAATTTTATCGGCCTGTAGCATAAAGTAAACGATTTGGGGATGGTGCATCCGGAGGCAATTGTAGCTGCAAATCCATTTGGAGAATTTGATTTAATAAAGATTATGCCAGCCTTTTAAGTTGCCAGCCCGGTAAAAATTAAAGAAAGCAATAGAAGGTTGTAAGAAGATAGATTTATTGAAAGATTTTTCCCGTTGATCTATTAGGTAAACTGATTTTCTAAAAATTATTTTTGCTATGATAAGCATAATGATGAACTATCATTTCGAGCTTGCTATTTTCTGGCAGTATCCGGGTAAATACATTTTCTAAATCAAGAATTAAATCCTTTAATTTTGCACTCTGCAAGAAATGGTCTATGAAAGTTGTAATATTTGCCGGAGGACTCGGCACCCGAATTTCTGAGGAAACTGAAGTAAGGCCAAAGCCGATGGTGGAGATCGGGGGCAAACCCATTCTTTGGCATATTATGAAAATTTATGGCCAATATGGGTTTAACGATTTTATCATTTGTCTTGGTTACAAAGGCTACGTGATCAAAGAATATTTCATGAATTATTTTTTGCACAATGCTGATATTACTGTTGACCTTGCCAATAATAGAATGGAAATATTGGGCAGTAAATCGGAAGCATTCAAAGTTACATTAGTTGATACAGGGCTGGATACAAAAACAGCAGGTCGTTTACAACAAGTCCAAAAATACATCAGCAATGAGGACTTCATGCTTACTTACGGTGATGGGGTAAGTGATATCAATATAAATAAGTTATTGGCATTCCATAAATCTCATGGGAGGATTGCAACTGTTTCGGGAATTCAATTAGATGCCCGTTTTGGAGGCATGGATCTGTCCGGTGACGGGAGAGTTACTTCATTCAAGGAAAAAAAGAAAGACGATGGTAAGTGGATTAATGGAGGTTTCTTTGTTTTGAAATCACAGGTATTTGATTATCTGAAAAAAGATATGAAGGAGGTAATGTGGGAAGACGAGCCTTTAGAAAAACTAACAGCCGATGGTGAATTGGTGGCATACAGACACAACGGTTTTTGGAAATGCATGGATGCCCTGAGAGATAAAATTGAATTAAATAATCTTTGGGATACTGATAAAGCTCCTTGGAAAATCTGGAAATAATAAGAAAGGATGAAAATTCTCATAATCGGAAACCTGGGTTATATTGGCCCCATTGTAGTAAAACATTTTAGACAGTATCATTCTGCTTATTTTTTAGCCGGGTTTGATGCGGGTTATTTTATTCAAAATTATACTTCCAACGGAATTGCCGGTGACATTTTATTAGACAGGCAATATTACGGAGATGTGAGGCATTTCGATGAAGATATATTGAATGGGTTGGATGCAATTATATATCTCGCTGCTATTTCAAATGATCCGATGGGGAATGTTTTTGAAAAGCAGACTCTTGATATTAATTTTCATAAAGCTGTTGAAATTGCAAATAAAGCAAAGACGATAGGGGTCAAACATTTTATATTTGCTTCCAGTTGCAGTGTATATGGTTCAGCAGGTTCCGCACCACGGACAGAAAAATCAGAGGTGAGTCCGCTAACTGCCTATGCTAAATCAAAAGTGTTTGCGGAGAAAGAATTAGAGCCGATTGCGGACAATAATTTCAGGGTTACATGTTTACGATTTGCTACTGCCTGCGGCTATAGTGACAGGCTACGGCTTGATCTTGTTTTAAATGATTTTGTTGCCAGTGCGATTGTTAATAAAAGGATTTCTATTCTCAGTGACGGGTCACCTTGGCGCCCACTTATTCATGTAAAAGATATGGCAAGGGCCATAGATTGGGCATTACATAGAGAGACCGGCGATAATTTCCTTGTCGTTAATACGGGCAGCAACCGATGGAATTATCAGGTAAAAGAATTAGCAGAGGCGGTACAAAGATTATTTTCAGACGTTGAAGTAAGCATCAATCCCAATGGGCAGCCTGATAAGCGTTCTTATAAAGTAAGTTTTGATTTATTTGAAAAATCAGCTCCACAGCACCAGCCTCAAATCAGTTTACAGTCTGCAGTTGAAGATCTCAAAAAAGGATTGCTATCTATCGGATTTGCAGATAACAATTTCCGGCAATCTGACCTGGTCCGGCTAAAGGCAATTCAAAAATTGATTGATCATAATATTGTTGACGAAAATTTATTTTTTAAAAATAGTTGATGGATAAATTAGGTTTGATAAAAAATGCATTAAACGAAAACCCACAATTAAGGGATTATTTTATTCAGTCTATTGTTGGGTTTGAAAAGAATGCCGGCTACCCCGAAAATAATGTCAGGGATTCCATATCAGGGCCTCTTTGCGATGAATTGTTTACCGGATTGAGTTTTCAGAAATTATTAAGCAATGGCTTGAAAATTAAATTTGTTTATAATTCGAAAATTGCCAGAGAATTTTTATTGTCAGACCCTGAGATACCTGATCATGTTTGGGAGCCTCAAACTACCAAACTTCTCATGCATTTTTCTAAAGGAGCAAAAAATGTAATTATTGCGGGCGCTTATTTTGGAGACCAGGCGATCCCGGTTGCATATAATATTAAACAATCAGGATTATGTCACAGCTTTGAGCCTAATAAAAATAATTCTGATCTTATTCTTGAAAATGCAAGGCTTAATGGATTAAGCAATGTGCTTGTAAATAATCTTGCTTTATGGAATAAAAGTAATGAAAAACTGATTTTTGAAGGAGAGACGCCTTGGCTTCTACGGTATTTGCGGGAGAAAATGAAAAATATTTTAGATACTATAACCATAGATGATTATATAGAGCAAAATAAAATCGCTCACCTCAATTTAATTATGATTGACGTAGAAGGGAGTGAGATAAAAGTATTACAAGGTGCTTCAAAAATTTTGGTTGAGCAGAAGCCTGTTGTTATTTTTGAAACGCATAGCCTGTATAATGACTGGAGCAAAGGGTTGGAAAATTCAGATTCTATAAAACTGATGACATCAATGGGTTATACGGTTTATGCGATAAGAGAATTTCATCAGAATATTATTACGGGGAATATGCCCGTTGAATTATTGCCCGTTGAAAGGACATTCTGTGAAATTCCGCCACATCATGGATTTAATTTGCTCGCAGTACCTTCTGTAAGCTATGTACAAAACGATTTATTCCGTATAGTGTTTGACCTTAGCCCGAAATTATTACTGCACAAACAAGATCCGAAATTTTTACCATCAAAATTCTAGAAGATCAAATGATATTTAATCCACTTTCATTACCTGGTGCGTTCACAATTGATGTACAGCCATTCCAGGATGCCCGAGGTTTTTTCACCAGAACGTTTTGTGAGAATGAATTTTCGCAACAGGGGCTTATAACTCATTTTGTACAAGCCAATCATTCAGGAACAAAAGGGAAAGGCGTAATCAGGGGGATGCATTATCAGTCTCCTCCACATGGAGAAGTAAAACTGGTTAAATGTGTTCAGGGAGCCGTTTTCGATGTTATTATTGATGTGAGAGCGGAATCTCCCACATTTCTTCAATGGTATGGAATAGAATTAACTGTTGAAAATAAACGTATGATGTATGTGCCGGTTGGGTTTGCTCATGGATTTCAATCGCTTTCTGAATATTCTGAAATTACATATATGGTTTCCAATTTTTATAACAGGGAAAGTGAAGGCGGAATCAGGTACGATGACCCTAAAGTTAAAATTAATTGGCCTTTGCCTGTTACACTGGTCTCAGATAAGGATATGGGAATTCCCCTGATTAATGAAAAATTTAAGGGAATTATTTTATAATATGAGTGAAATGGCTCCATTAGTTACTGTTGGTATCCCTACTTACAACAGGGCAAAGGGATTGGAGCGTACCCTTTTGTGTATGTTAAATCAGACATACAAAAATCTTGAGATCCTGATATCGGATAATTGTTCAACAGATCCCTCAGTCAAGGAACTATTGAGGAAATATTCTCAGAGTGATAAAAGGATAAAATATTTCGTACAGGAAAAGAATTTGAGTATTATCCCGAATTTTCAATTTCTTATTGACAAAGCAAGCGGCCGGTATTTTATGTGGGCTGCTGATGATGATGAGTGGGATAGCAATTTTATTGATGTATGTTTAAATGGCTTATTAAATGAACCTGAAGCTGTAGCATGCATTGCAGATGTCACCATTGTGAATTTGGATGGGAAGAAAGATACCAGAACAATCACTCAAGGATTTATGTATTCCAATCTTTATCGGCGCATGTTTCAGTGGGTGAGAGCGAGGGGAGGGACGAGGTATTTTTTTTGTGGACTTTTTAAATCAGACATAGCTAAGAATTGCTCGTTGCCAAATGATTGGGGTGGTGACCAAATGTTTTTACTGGAACTCATTTCAAAAGGAAAATATTTATACATCCAGGGACAATCTGTCTTTTATTATTTCCGGGGCGGCAGTTCTGCGAATATTGAAAGCATAAGAAAGGCATTCAATATTAAGAATAGATTTTACTATCCTGAGAGTTATGTTTTCCGCTATGCGTGGTATCATTTTGGGTTTAAACACTTAAGTGTTTTTCAGAAAATTAGTTTGTTTTTTGTCAATTCAATGGGATTAGTATTCAACAAGGAATTTATTCTTTATTACGCACTTATAAAAAGACCGGTAAAGAACCTGATTAATTTCTTTCGAAAGAGACTGAGTGAACATCCTGGGCAGGCATTAGGAGGTAATCTTGGTGAAGTGAATAAATAAAAAGCATAGTTTTATATGTTAATAATTTTGGGGCTATAAAATTCAAAATACCGGCAACTTAAATGGATTTTTATACACAAAAAAGCCAAAAATATGTAGATGACAGATTTAATATGACTGTTGAAGGAATTTACTTTTCACTTCAACCCATATATGGGTATCGGAATAAGCATTCATCCACAAGTCATATTTCAAGGTATATCATAACAAAATCTATACTAAATGCTTTAAGTAGATATAAATTCTCAAATCTGATAGATATTGGTGGCGCAGAAGGATACACGGCTTATTTAATTCAAAAGTTATTCGGAGCAAAAGTACAGATCACCGATTTTTCCTCTAATGCATGTCTAAGAGCAAAGGAGATTTTCGATATAAAAGGTACGACCTGCGATATACACCATCTGCCATTTGCTGATAACGAGTTTGAAGTAACAGTTTGTAGTGAAACGATTGAGCATGTTACTGACTATAAAAAGGCTATAGCAGAATTGCTCAGGATTACATCGGGAGTTTTGATAATTACCGTACCTCATGAAACACCTGAGATTGTAGCAAAAAATATTAGGGATAACGTTCTTCATGGGCATATTCATTATTTTGATGTTCATACTCTAGATTATTTAAAAAGGGAAGGCAATCTGAAATACGAAAAAACCCTGTCACCAATATTAATTGTGCCAAGAGTCATGGCCGAGGCATTCAAAAAACCCAATACAAAACTTAGGTTTAAATTGTATAACGCTATTACTCCACTTTTAAAAAGGGTATTTGGTAAAAAGACTGCAGAAAAAATAATTAATGCTGACAATTGGTTTGTTCATACGTTTAGGAAATATGGCGGGATTACTTTTGTTTTAGAAAAAGGCGGAATTGAGAAGCAGGAGAAACCTCGAACTATTAAGGCTGCTGATTTTATGGAAATTAAAGTAAAAGAGTTTTATCTTAAGACGTAATTATAATGCTAATGCGATGAAGATATTCATAACGGGGGCAAATGGATTCATAGGGTCATACCTTGCATATTTCTTTTTAAAAAAAGGCGAGCATGTTATTGCCAGTTCCAGGCACTTTCATGAATCATCGAGGAATTTATTAAAGGAGGCAAGGCTTGTTGAATTGGATATTCTTAATTCAGCACAACTCCAAAACATAGAATATGATGCCGATATTATTATTCATACAGCCACAGCAAATGATATTATTTCAAAAAATTCTTTAAGGGGCATAGAGCTATCGGCGATAGGTACCAAAAATATACTCGATTTTGCAGTTAAAAATCATATTGGGAAATGCCTTGTTTTTTCCACATTTCAGGTTTATGGGACAGAATTAACCGGTGCCATTTCTGAGAGCACTGCTTTGAAATATCAAAATGATTATGGATTGAATCATTTATTTGCTGAAATGTATGCTGAAATGTATAGCCGTCTGGGGAAAATAAAATGTGTTTCTGTCCGGCCTGCTAATGTCTATGGCCCGATAATAACGAAGGCTTTCAACAGATGGTCATTAGTTCCGGGATGTTTTTGCAAAGAAGCGTTTGAGTTGGGAGCCATTACAATAAAATCTTCCGGTAAACAAATGCGCAATTTTGTGAACCTGGAAAACCTGAGTAGGGCTATTGATTATATTATTCACAATTTTCCTGATGAGTATGAAAATTATAATTTAGCTTCTTCAAAGGGGAATACCATGTTGGAGGTGGCTGAAATTGTAAAGCAAGTGTATGAAAATGAGTTTCAAAAACCTCTGCAGGTTAATATAGAAGGGACAGAGCCAATGAGTACTAATTTTTTTACTGTAAGCATGGAAAAATTAAAACGTATTGGTTTTGTAGAAGACAATACCTTTTCTTTGCAATCTGAAATAAAACAAATTTTTGAATATCTGAAATCACAAAAATAATTATGAATCCTATTGAACAATTTAAGAAGGAGAGGGCAGCAGCTCAAAATGAAATGATCCTTGATACGGAGCTTAAAAAAAAGTCATTAGAATGGATGTTACATTCCGATAAATATAAATATACGTACAATTTTAGCTGGATGGGAAGGCCTGTAATCAAGTATCCTCAGGACATTATGGCGATGCAGGAACTAATCTGGCAGGTACAGCCGGATCTGATCATTGAAACGGGGATTGCACACGGAGGTTCCATTATATTTTCCGCTTCTATGCTGGAATTGCTTGGGAATGAGGGTAAAGTAATTGCTGTGGATATTGATATCAGAAAACATAATAGAGATGAAATAGAAAAGCATCCGATGATGAAGCGTATTACCATGCTTGAAGGATCATCTGTTGATGAAAAAATCGTTGAGAAGATAACAAATTATTCTAAGGATTTTAAAAAAGTAATGGTGGCGCTTGACTCAAATCATTCTCATGATCATGTTCTCCGGGAATTGGAGTTGTATTCTCCTTTGGTTAGCTTGGATTCCTATATACTGCTGCCCGATACTTTCGTGGAATTTTTTCCCAAAGGATATGTCAAAGACAGACCATGGGATGTTGGTAACAACCCATATACCGCTATGGAGGCTTTTTTGAAAACAACCGATAAATTTGTAAAAGATGAAGCTATTACAAACAAATTACTCATTACAGAAGCATTTGGCGGCGGGTTTCTCAGGAGGGTGAAATGATTTACATTGCCGGTAGCTAAACAAATTCATAAAATAAATGAGCGAAGTAACTGGTGAAATTAGTAATCAGGTAAGATCAGGTTTTCCTCTTGTGTCTGTGGGCGTTCCTACTTTTAATCGCCCGGAAGGATTAAAAAAATGCTTGGAGTACTTAATCGACCAGACCTATACAAATCTTGAGATTATTATTTCTGATAATTGTTCTTCTGATCCTGCTGTGCAGGATTTAATAAATTCTTTTGCCGAGAAGGACAAGAGAGTAAAATATTTTAGACAGACTGAAAACATAGGACTGGAAGGTAATTTTAATTTTGTTTTTTCACAATCCCGGGCTGAATACTTTATGTGGATGAGCGATGATGATTATTTCGACAAGGATTATGTTGAGAAATGTGTACAATTTTTAGAAACTAATTCTGGATATGTTTTATGCTCGGGAGTGGCAAAATATTATTCGAATGATAAATTTCTTTTTGAAGAAAATATGTTTATGGTGGATGGTGAATCGCCTCGAAAAAGGATTTTTAAATATTTCTCCAGGGTTGGAAAAAATGGAAACTTTTATGGGGTGTTTAAAAAAAAAGTAGCTGATATGGAGCCAATCGGCAGGTATATCGGTTGTGATTGGGTATTTATGGGCAGGTTATCAATATTGGGGAAGCTGGCTTTTGTAGACACAACAAATTATTACCGATCGGCAGAAGGGCACTCCACGTCAAGACGATCCATGATCAAAAAATTCAAATTCAATCTTATTCAGGCTTTATTTTTTGAAACATATTCGGCATATATTATTTCAAAAAATCTTTTCAAAAGCCCTTTGGTTCATAAAAAATTTGATTGGCCAAATCGTAATCTTATTGCTTTGTGCTTATTTTTTAAGCTGAATTGGAAGTATTTCAGGCACGCTATTGTAAGAAGATTAAGATAGTAGGTATTTAAAAATTTAGGTTTCCATCGCCTTCAAAGCCCTCTTCACTATACTTCCCCAATAGTAGTGCTCATAATATTCGGAAGGAGTAATCGAATTAGCTTGAACGTTTCTGATTACCGCATCTGCAAAACCCTTCCAGTCATTATCGGGGATGACGACCAGCTTTTCCCCGCAGAACTTTTTATCAATACCAATGGCTCCGTTGGCGGTGGAGATCACCGTTGTCCCAAACGCAATGGATTCCACCATCTTTGTTTTGATGCCTCCTCCGCTTAAGACGGGGTTTAAGAAAAGGTCGGAACCTTTAAAATACATTTCAATATCATCCACAAATCCGGCATGAATGATATTTTTATCCGAATAGTCTTTTAAGCCATTGTATTCTTCCGGCAGGCCTTTTCCGCAGAGGATGATCTTGTATTTTAAATCAGCTTTTTCAAGGAGTATGGGATTGATATTTTTCAATATTGCCAGCACTGCATCCAGATTAGGCTTGTAACCCAGCAGACCATTGAAGAGGAATATCTTTTCATTTTCACCGATTCCATGAATGGCTGCTATCTTTCCCTTACATTCCTGTTTATCGGCAGGGACTTCTTTTATAGGCACCCCGAAAGGAATGGTAAAACATTTTGCCGGATCAATCTTCCATTTGCTGAGGGCAAACTCACGGTCATCATCCGAAATAAAGAAAACAATATCGGCTCCCCTGAAACAACTTCTTTCATAATTTCTTAAGACCGGCCACCACCATTTCCCGTTCGATTTAAACCGGAGGTATTCGATGTTGTGGGTGTGAAAAATGGTTTTGATGCCTGTTCTTTTCCTTATCCTTTTTGCCAGCCACCAGTAATAAGGATGTTCCCAGATCACGGCATCATAATTATTTTCCCTGATCAATAAAGTGAAACTGCGGATCAGTGACAGATCCCAATAACGTGAAGGCCCTTTTTTCAGGAGCGGAATACCCGAATAATTCCTGGCAAGAGTCCAGTCGTTGGTCACGGTTCCTGCTACGGTAAGTTCAGCTTCCACTCCTAAGAATTCAAGAAACTGCCCGATTGATTTTTGCCCCCCCGAAAACCAGGGAAGATAGGGATAGGGAACTATATCAAGTATTTTCTTCAATGCTCATCTCAGGTTTTATCCCGAATATTTTAATATACTTCCGGTTAGACAAACAACTGCTGATTCATGTATCATTATTGTTGAGCGTAAAGACTCAACAATCAATATTCAATTTTCAACGCTCAACTTTTAGCCCCTTGTCTCCATTGCATGAAAATTCCTCCCACAAAAAAGATCAGAATGAGATAAGAGGAGATATATCCCAGCTTCAATCCTTTCTTATACGATTCCGGTTCAAAAATAAATTTCACCTCATGCTTTCCCGCCGGCAATGATAATCCCCTGAGTATATAGTTCACTTTGCAATAATCAACTTTTTGACCGTCTATATAGGCATTCCATCCGAAGGGATAATAGATCTCGCTGAAAACAGCGAACTGCGGTTTATCACCATCGAATGAATAGGTCATGGTGTCATTGTCAAAATGTGACAGTTTGATGGAAGAAGAAGAATCCCATTGAGGCTGCGTTACAAATTTGCTGAAATTGGTTTCTACAACCGCTGTATCCTTCAGGCCTGTAGTTCCGATGGCATCCATTTCTTCAACAAGGCCATTCACCAGCTTTACATTTTTTACCAGCCATACAGGCCCGTATGCATCAGGATTGGGCACCAATACCGGTTGATTGGTCTGCTGATCCCTGGTGATCATGTATTTTGTATTCAGCATGTTCAATACATTCTGATTGAAAGGGCCTGATAAATATTTGTCAATGATATCCTGGTAAATACGCAGCTTGGCAGGATGGTATCCGCCGATGGATTTAAAGAAGTAAGAAGTTCTTGATTCATTATAAGGGCTGCCGCTTGCCAGGTCAAATACACGGAAATCGGGATCCTTGTCTTCCATGATCTGTTTGTCAACAGGAGTGGGAGTGAAGGTCTTTGCCGTGAGCATGTCAGGCGATTCAAAATTATCTGAGTTCAGATATTGGCTGTCAATCACAAGAAGATCTATGGTGCAGATCAGTCCGAGTACTATGGCCACTACAACCGGTTTGATCTTGTCTTTCATATACAGATAAAGAGCTCCCACAACAACAGCAGCAAAAAATAATGTACGGAGTATCTGGCCGCCAAACATCGCTTTTCGGTCTTCCTTCATTCCGCTCACGATAAGCCTTCCGAATTCATCACTTCCGTTTTTATCGGTATATCCGCTGATGACCTGGTTATCAATGGCGGTATTGTAATCCATCATCAGGTACATCAAGGCCAGCAGTGCAAACAATCCGCCTACTGCATATAGTATTTTTTTGAAATCAGCCTGAAGAAGCTCTTTACTCTTTTCCCTGTACAATATTTGCTGCAAGCCTATCACCGCCATGAAAGGAAGAGTGAACTCAGCGATCACGAGCGTCATGGAAGGAGCTCTGAATTTATTCAGCAAAGGAAGGTGGTCAAATAAAAAAAGGTTGAAGCCTTCAAAATATTTTCCCCATGCCATAAGGATGGAAAGAACCGTAACTGCCAGCAATGCCCAGCGGATCGGTTTTTTGACGATCACGAATCCGATCAATGCAAGAAGGCAAATGATCACGCCAACATACGGAGGCCCTGCCGTTGTTTCCGAAGGATCGGACATTCCTCCCCAGTATTTGGGAAGGCTGCTTGCCACCTGCATGGCCTGTGCCTCAGGAACTCCGCGGGAAACAAGCTTTTCAACTACATGTGAATCGTCGCTTAATGATTTTCCGCTGTTTTCGCCGAATGCCTTAGGCATCAGAAGCACCGTTGCTTCCGGCTTGCTGATGCTCCACCTGAGTGCATAATCAGCATCAAGTCCTGTAGTTTTTGCAGCGCTGACTTTTCCGTCTTCAATGGAAATATCTTTTCCTCCACGCATGGTGGCTTTTACATATTCCGAATTCACCATCAGGCTCATGGCAGAACCACCAACGCCGGCAACGGCTGCAATGATTGTAACACCTGCTGCAATGATCAGATGCTTCCATTCTTTTTTTCTTATCCAGGTGATGGCATACGCAATGGTGACAGCCAAAGCGACGAGGAAAAAATAAAAATTTATCTGCGGGTGGTTCACGGCTATCTCCATATAAGTCGCCACCGTGGTGAGGGCAAGCCCGATCCAGTATTTTTTTTCATAGATCAGCAAAAGGCCTGCCATCAATGCCGGCATATAAGCGATGGCAAACATTTTTGTTTCATGGCCGACGCTGATGATAACAGGATTGTAAGTGGAAAAAGCAAAGGCCAGGCTCGACATGATCCCGATCACTGCGTTGGCGCCCAGCACAAGACTTAAGATATAAAAGCTGATACAGGCAAGAAAGAAAAAGCTGATAGGCTTGGGTAATCCGAGAGTGAACACTTTGTTCAGATCAGGAAGAATTGTCTTGCCGTCCAGAGCGACCTGGTAATTGGGCATGCCACTGAAAAGATTGGGATTCCACAAAGGAAAGTGGCCATGCTGATCCTTATATTCAAAAGAATTCTGAGCCATTCCCCGCCACCCGGATATATCGCTTTGATCCAGTACATTTCCTTCAAGGGCAGGTTTGCAAAACAAAGCGGAGATGATAAGAAATATGACTATGGCGATCAGGTGAGGGACCGCTTTTTTGAATACCGAATTTTTCATGCCGGGAAGATATTAGGCTGACAAAATAATGCTATTTTACACGAAAATCGTTCATGCGCTGGCTTTTATTTTTATCCCGGCTCTCCTTTATTTGCGGCTTCTTTTTTCTCTTATCCATTTCCCTCCGTATTTACAACTGGACACACGATGAGGTCACTACATCCACTATCATCGTCATCGGTTATTTCATGGGACTGATCGTTGTGCCGGTCACAAATATTTGTTATTTGATCGTGTTGTTCACCAAAAGAAAACTGACTTCTATCGTTCCCTGGTGGTTGATCCTTGTGAATGTTTTATCGCTGGCGGCACTGGTTTATTACATATTCTTCCAGTATGACCATTCGATGAACCGGTAGTAAAAAAACTTTGATTTGTTTTCTTATGATCTGCTTCTGATCAGATCGGCAACGATCTTATCAATAGGCAGGGTGACACTGTGTGCGGAAAAGAATTTCAGATCAATGAAACGCACGGCTTCGATCTCTTTTGTCTTTTCATATTCTTCCAGCTGTTCCTTGCTGAAATCAAATTTTTTTGTGTGAATGGGCACTTTGAAAGGCTCCAGCGCTTTTATGTAGTAATAAATGGATACGATCTGGTCTTCGGGATTGAAAGCCGATATCTGAAAATAATCCGTGGTGTAAAGATGATCACCGATCTCGAAGTCAATGAGCAGTTCTTCTTTTAATTCTCTTTTCAGGCAGTCCCTGGTTCCTTCCCCGAATTCCATACCACCTCCCGGGAATTTGGTGATGAGTCTGCCCCTGACATACTCATCGCTGACCATCACCTGTTTTTTTTCGTTGATAAGAACTCCGTAAACTCTTATGTTGAACATATCCTTTTAAAATATTGATCAGATCTCTACTATGCCTTCATACACTTTTTCTGCTGGACCGCAAAGCCAGATGTTTTCATAATGCCCGTCATTGAACCGGTCGTACTCCACAGTGAGGGAACCTCCCAAAGTTTTTACTTCCACTTCATTAAAGCCCGCTTCATTATGGTAGAAGACCAATGCTGAAGCTGTTACGCCGGTGCCGCAGGAATAGGTTTCATCTTCTACGCCCCGTTCATAAGTGCGCACGATGATCTTGTTCGGATCGTTGGATACTTCCACAAAATTCACGTTGATGCCTTCTTTATCATATTTATCACGGTGGCGAATCTCACTTCCTTTTTTGATCACATCCACTGCATTCACATCATTCACCATTTTCACAAAATGCGGAGAACCGGTATCGAGCACGAAATCGTCATCTATCTTTTTGATCTCTCTTACGTCTTTCATCTTCAGTGAAATGATGCCGTCCGTGTCAATTTCAGCTTCATGCTCCCCATCCACCGCCAGAAATTTATAAACATCTTTATGAATTCCGAGATGATAAGCGAATTTGATCATGCACCGTCCGCCGTTGCCGCACATGCTTCCTTCTTTGCCATCCGAATTATAATATTTCATTTCAAAATCATATCCCGGCCTTTCGTTCAGGATCATCAGCCCATCGGCGCCGATCCCGAAACGCCGGTCGCAGAGCCGCCTGATCTGTTCTGCAGTCAGTGTGCTAACGGATCTGTCCCTGTTATCAAATATGATGAAATCATTTCCGGTGCCCTGGTATTTGTAAAATTTCAATAACATAATAGGCCTTTCAGGATTTAAAGTTGTTCAGAAAATATCTCTAATGTTTTAACGATCAGTTTTTCAATGGCGGCTTTCGGGTCTTTTGAAAATTGTTTATTCACCCTGTCGGCAATGATCGCATTCAGTGCAAGACAATTATGATTCAGCAATTTTCCCAATCCATAAATGGCGGAAGTTTCCATTTCAAAATTGGTAATGCGGTATTGCCCGAACCGGAAATCGGTAAGCCTGTCTATCAGTTGCGGATAGCGTACGCCCAATCTCAACACCCTTCCCTGCGGGCCATAAAATCCCGGGCAGGTGACGGTGATCCCCTGGTGGAAGCCCTGTACAAAGTGCTTCATTAAGGAAGCCGAGGCGCTGCTGATATATGGAAAGATCATTTGCCCGTGCATTTGCGTATGAGTAGCAAATGAGTGCAATAATTGTTTTTCTTCTTCATTTTGCTCTTTGCGGTAAAAATTCAAAAGGTTGTCCAGCCCGAGCCCGTGTGTGGAAGCCACCAGGCTGTCCACATGGATGTCGCCCTGCAGGGAACCGGAAGTGCCCACCCTCATGATGTTGAGAGAAGTGGTCTTTGGTTTGATCTGGCGGGTATTAAAATCAATATTGACAAGAGCATCGAGTTCGTTGATGGCAATATCAATATTATCGGGACCGATGCCGGTGGAAAGCACACTGATCCTTTTTTTTCCGACATACCCGGTATGAGTGATGAATTCACGATGCTGCGATCTTACTTCAATAGAGTCGAAATGCTTACTGACCTCTTTCACCCGGTCAGGGTCGCCCACGGTGATCACCGTGCCCGCGATCTCTTCGGGGCGCAGATCGAGGTGATATACGGCGCCGCGGGGATTGATAATTAATTCGGATTCTTCAATACGATTCATGAGTATTTCACGTTTATGAACAATGGGTCAAAAACTGTATCTTTGGCCGCTTTCAGATTCAAAACTAAACCCTAAAATCTGAAATCAGAAATCCTGATGAAGTCGTAGGGGAGATTTACTGAAATTCTGAATTGAAAAGAATTTTGATATTTGAGATTTTGGATCGCCAGCGAATACGAAATTTGATTTTTGATATTTGATATTTGGAATTTATAAAAGGTACCGTGGCCGAGTGGCTAGGCAGAGGTCTGCAAAACCTCCTACAGCAGTTCGAATCTGCTCGGTACCTCTTCTCACAAAAAACTCCCGGCACTTTTTTTCTTTGCCGTAAATGTTTTTCCTTACCTCAGTTTTTTATTTTCACTTTTTTATTTTGATCCTCTCTCTGTTAAAAATGATTTTCGGACCTTTGCCCTGAATTTTTTACAATGAAAATCGCAGTATTAGGCGCAGGAATGGTTGGCAGAACGATCGCCCTTGATCTTGCTTCTTCATTTGAAGTGACCTCATTTGACCTCAATGAGAAAAATCTGAAAATGCTGAAGAAGAAATACCCTTCCATTGAAACCCGGAAAGCAGACCTGAAACAATATGATCAATACAAAGCATGGCTTTCACCCTTCGACATGGTGGCGATAGCGGTTCCGGGTTTTATGGGATTTGATGCACTGAAAGCAGTGATCGGTTGCGGAAAAGACGTGGTGGATATTTCTTTTTATCCCGAGGATCCCTTGCCGCTCGATGCACTGGCAAAAGAAAAAAATGTGACGGTGATCACGGATATGGGAGTGGCGCCCGGCATGAGCAATCTTATTCTGGGCCGGTACCATGCGGAAATGGCGGTGAATAATTTTGAATGTTATGTGGGAGGCCTGCCCAGGATCAGAAAGAAGCCGTTTGAATACAAAGCACCTTTTTCACCCATTGATGTGATCGAAGAATACACACGGCCTGCACGATTGAAAGAAAACGGACAGATCATCACCCGGCCTGCGCTGAGCGACCGTGAGTATATTGACTTTGATGATATAGGCACTCTGGAGGCGTTCAACACGGATGGATTAAGGACCTTGCTGTTTACCATGCCTGATATTCCCAACATGAAAGAAAAGACCTTGCGTTATCCTGTACATGTTGAGTTCATCATTGCGCTGAAGCAGGCAGGTTTTTTTGATGAAAAAGAAATTGACATTAACGGTATAAAGATCTCTCCGCTCCGTTTTTCTTCTAAAATCCTGTTCAGAGACTGGAAACTTGAAGAAGAAGAAGAAGAGTTCACGGTCATGAGAGTGATCGTTGAAGGAGAAAAAGACGGCTCACCTGTATGCGTTGAATATAATTTACTCGATCGCTACGATAAAAGATCCAAGACCACTTCTATGAGCCGCACCACCGGCTATGCCTGCACTGCCGCCATACATCTTATTGCAGAAAAACTTTTCACGGAAAAAGGAGTATTCCCTCCTGAATTGGTTGGCTGCCATAAACCCTGTTTTGATTTTGTGATGAATTACCTGAGAGAAAGAGGGGTCAACTGGGAACTGAGCAGCAGAAACTGAATCTTTTGATTTTTTTAGGGGAGATGTTTTTCCTCATGCAGGAGCCTGCCTCCTCCGATAAATGTATATTTGTTCAGCCAGGCGTTCCGGCAAAACTTTGAAAAGGTTTATTGAATATCCGGAAGCCTTTAGCAGAAATTACGAATCTTATTTATTCCTGATCCGATGCTGAATAAATTGCTGATAACCGGTTTAGTTTTCTCCTGTCTTTTTACTTCAGACGGATGGCAGGAACATTTTATAAAAAAAGATTTTCATGCTCCTGCTGCTGATACCGTCCGGCAGATCGTTCCCCTGGGAGGGAATTCCTGGGTCACTGTTAAAACACCCGGTGGAAAAGAAAAGGTGACCAATGAAGGTTGGATCAACTGGGAAGACACCCTCACCGTATTCAGCGCCTATTTAAAAACTGATAAGCCCGGCACTTTTGAATTATTTTCAAATTTGAGTGTACCTGAAGGGAAAAGTACGATACAGTGCGCCATAAACGATGAAGCAAAACGGACAGAGATCGAGGGGAAAGAAGATCATCTGCAATATCTGGGAACATGGAATATAACTTCACCGGGATACATCAGGATAGACATAAAAGGACTGAGCAGAAGCGGGAAAATATTTGCCCGGATGAAAGAACTTCAGATATCAGGTACAGCAGTTGATGACAGGACTGCTTATGTAAAAAATAACGAAGGCAATTTTTTTTACTGGGGCAGGCGGGGGCCTTCGGTGCATATCAATTATGATGCATCAGAAACGGGCGGTGATGCCGAATGGTTTTATAATGAGATCACGGTGCCTGATGGCAATGATGTGATCGGTTCTTATTTCATGGCCGACGGATTTAAGGAAGGATATTTCGGTATGCAGGTTAATTCGCCAACAGAAAGGCATGTACTGTTTTCGGTGTGGAGCCCTTTCCAGACAGACGACCCGAAAAGTATTCCTGAAAACAAAAAGATTATTTTAATAAAGAAAGGAGAAGGCGTTCATACAGGAGAATTTGGAAATGAAGGCGCTGGAGGGCAAAGTTATCTGAACTATGACTGGAAAGCAGGCACCACTTATGGTTTCTTATTGCATGCCAGGCCTGCCGGAAACGATCACACTGTTTTCACTGCTTATTTTTTTACTCCGGAAACAGGCAGGTGGAATCTTATAGCGAGTTTCAGCCGCCCCGAAACCAACACTTATCTGACGAGGCTACATTCTTTCCTGGAAAATTTTGAACCTTCCACCGGTTATATTACCCGGAAAGCATTTTATGGAAATCAGTGGGTGGTGAATACAAAAGGTGAATGGAAGCCATTGACCAAAATGGTCTTTACCGTGGATAATACCGGCCAAAAGGGATACAGAATGGATTATGGCGGCGGGGTTGAGAATGGCCGCTTCTTCTTGCACAACTGCGGCTTTTTTAATGATAATACTTTGATAAAATCGAAGTTTGAACATAAGCCTTCAACGGGCAGGCCTTCGGTTGATCTGGATTCGCTCAATTGAAATGAAGAATTATAATTTTTTGAAATCATCTGTTATGAAGTATTCTTTTATTCTTTTTTGTTTGATGATCATTGTTCCGGGTGTTAACGCTCAATCTTTCAGCTATTCAGACGGAAGAGATTCCTGGGACCCTGATTCGCTGGGAAATCATCGCTTTGTCGTGCAGTTGACACAGCCGGAATTTCAAAAGAATAAAAGTGCGGCACATGTGATCATTCCCTGGAGAAGGCGGGATTTTAGTCCCGAGCTTAAAAGGATCATTGTGGTGGATGCAGCAACCGGGCACAGGATTCTGAATACTCTTGTCGCTTCAATAAAAAGAGAATCCGGCGAGATCTATTTTGAACCCGTCTCAGGCGCCGGCAATTATTATGTCTATTACATGCCTTACAGAAATGAAGGAAGATCCAACTATCCCAAAGGAGTTTACCTGAAACCCGATGTGACGGCTTCAAAGGAGTGGCAGGATCTTGTTCATTCTTCCTCAGGTTTTGCGGAAGCGGTGGCGACAACTTATCAGCCTGTCAATGCATTCAACAGTTTTTATCCGATGGAGTTTATTGCCACTCCTGAAGAAACTCAGAAACTGGCCAATGAAAATGCAGGGAGTTCTTTTTTGATTTTTCCCGAAGACCGCATGCATTCCATCCGCATGAAATACAATCTGCCCGTAAGATGGATAGAGCGTGGATCCAAAAACAATTTCAGGGATACGGTGAAGCGTGGCGAGAATTTCACTTTTCAGTTAGGTGTTTATGCCCTGCAGGACCTGACGGATGTTCATATCCGGTTTTCTGATCTGAAAAGTTCTTCGGGGAAAATCATTCCGGCAGCAACGATGTATTGTTTCAATACGGATGGAATAAACTATGATGGGACTGTTCTTCATAAAACGGTTAATGTAAAAAAAGGAGAAGTGCGACCTCTGTGGTGCGGAGTGGATGTGCCTGAAAATTTGCCGGCAGGAAACTATTCCGGCAAACTGACCGTGCAGGCAAAAGGATCGGGTGAAAAAGAAATTTCCGTTGATCTTTTTGTGCAGAACGAATCAGCAAAAGACGGAGGGATCCGTGACCTGCAAAAGATGACAAGACTGAAATGGCTGAATTCAACGATGGCACAGGACAATGCCGTGATCGCTCCTTATACTCCTTTGAAAGTAACGGGCACGGCTATTTCATTACTGGGAAGAAAACTGAAACTGAATAAGGATGGACTTCCCGCACAAATACAGACATTTTTCACTCCAGAGATGACTTCTGTTTCAACAAAGCCCAATGACCTGTTGGCCGGCCCGATGAAATTTAATTTTTATGATGAAAAGGGAAATCCAGTCAACCAATGGAAAAACAATGGCCTTGTCTTTACAAAGAAAAGTGCAGGCACTGTTGCATGGAAAGCGATCAGTCAATCACAAAATGTAAAGGTGGAAGTGGATGGTTCATTGGAGTTTGACGGATTTGTAGCCTACAAGGTCAAAGTGACGGCATTGAAAGATATTTCACTGGATGGAATTGATTTGAATATTCCTATGAAACCGGGATCGGCGGAATATTTTATGGGACTGGGATTAAAAGGCGGGATTCGTCCCGAGGCGATCCACTGGAAATGGGACGTTGCACATAAAAACCAGGATGGCGCATGGATCGGGAATGTAAATGCAGGAATACAATTTTCTTTAAGGGATGAAAATTATGTTCGCCCGCTGAACACTAATTTCTATTTGCAAAAACCATTATTGCTTCCCAAATCCTGGGGAAATGAAAATAAAGGAGGAATTGATGTCACACAAAAGGAAGGCGCCGTTTCAGTGCATGCATACAGCGGAAACCGGGTCATGAAGAAAGGCGAAACCCTGTTTTATAATTTTAATTTACTTATCACTCCTTTTCATCCTGTCAATACCGATTTTCAGTGGGCTACCCGTTTTTATCATAAATACGATAACCTGGATACCATCAAAGCTTCCGGAGCTACCGTAGTTAATATTCATCATGCAACTCCGATCAATCCATGGATCAATTATCCTTTCATAGAATGGAAGAAAATGAAATCCTATATTGATTCAGCACATCAGCTTGGGTTGAAAGTGAAAATCTATAACACCATCCGTGAACTTTCTGATCGAGCTTATGAATTGTTTGCCATTCGCAGCCTGGGTCATGAAATATTTTCTCCCGGGCAAGGCGGCGGCTTTAGTTGGCTGCAGGAGCATGTGGGCGATGATTACTTAGCCGGCTGGTTTGTTCCGGAAATAAAAGATGCGGCACTGGTAAACAGCGGACAAAACCGCTGGCATAATTATTATGTGGAAGGAATGAACTGGCTGGTGAACCATGTGGGTATAGATGGCATCTACCTGGATGATGTTGCTTTTGACCGGGTAACGATGAAGCGTATAAAAAGAGTGCTGACGCAAAACGGCCACCCGGGAATTGTGGATCTGCATTCTGCCAATCAGTATAATAAAAATGACGGGTTTAATAACAGCGCCAACTTATACATGGAACATTTCCCTTACCTCAACCGCTTGTGGTTTGGAGAATACTTCGATTATCAGCATAACGGGCCTGATTATTTTCTTACCGAGATCAGCGGGATTCCGTTTGGACTAATGGGCGAGATGTTGCAGGACGGGGGCAATCCCTGGAGAGGAATGATTTACGGTATGACCAACCGTTATCCATGGACGGAAGATGCTGATCCCCGGCCGATCTGGAAAGCATGGAATGAATTCGGAATGAAAGGGACAAAAATGATCGGGTACTGGAGTGATAACTGCCCGGTAAGAACCGATAATAAAAATGTACTGGCCACGGTGTATAAGAAAAAAGGAGCGGCTTTGGTCTCTATTGCCAGCTGGGCTGATGAGCCTGTGAATATACATCTGCAAATAGATTGGAAGAAATTAGGGATTGACAGCTCGAAGGCTGTGATAACTGCAATGGAGATAAAGAATTTTCAGCCCGCAAAAACTTTCGGGGTCAATGATGCCATAGAAGTTCCAAAAGGGAAAGGCTGGTTGCTGGTGATAAAGGAAAAATGAGAACGGTGATTCTAAAGAAATTAATTGAAGTATCCACTAAGCGGATAAAAAAATGAAACGGCTGTTATCTCTCATATTTGTTTTGTTTTCAATTTCATTTGTATTTTCTCAAACAGAATCAATTCCTGTTTTTATTTCAGGAACTGATGGTTATAAAAGTTACCGCATTCCTGCAATTATCAAAGCACCTGATGGCGGACTGCTTGCTTTTTGTGAAGGAAGGGTGAATGGTGCCGGTGATTTTGGCCATGTCAATATCGTGATGAAGCGAAGCAATGATAATGGAAGAACATGGGGCCGGCTTCAGGTGGTTGCGGATTATGGCGAATTGCAGGCGGGGAATCCTGCGCCGGTAGTTGATCTGACCGATCCCGGATTTCCCGGCGGAAGAATATTTCTTTTTTACAATACCGGTAATAATCAAGAAGGCGAAGTGAGAAAAGGGAATGGGCTTCGTGAAGTGTGGTATAAAACATCCACCGACAATGGAGATACCTGGAGCGACGCAGTGAATATTACTTTACAGGTACATCGCCCTAAACAGCCAAAGATGAACCCGTCTTATGATTTTCCGGAAGACTGGCGCAGTTATGCCAACACACCCGGCCATGCCTTGCAGTTTCAGAACGGAAAATATAAAGGACGCATTTTTGTTGCAGCCAATCATTCCCGGGGCGGACCACAAAAAAGCTTCACGGATTATAGTGCGCATGGGTTTTATACTGATGATCATGGAAAAACTTTTCACCTCGGCGCAAGTGTCAATTACCCGGGCAGCAATGAATCCACCTCAGCGGAAATGAGTAAAGGAAAGCTAATGATGAACAGCCGCAATCAGCAAGGTGATGTAAAAGCAAGAATCGTTTCTATCAGCAATGACGGAGGAGCTACATGGGATACAAGCTATTTCGACAAAACGTTGATTGATCCGGTGAATGAAGGAAGTTTATTGACCATAAAACATAAGAGAAGAAAAAATATTCTTGCATTTTGTAATGCTGCGGATACTATAAGACGTGATAACCTGACTTTACGTATCAGTTATGACGACGGGAAAACCTGGAAGAAGTCATTTGTAGTGGACAAAAGTACGGATGGTAAAATTGATTTTACGGCTTATTCAGATCTGGTTAAGATGAGTAAGAAAAAGATAGGAGTGTTGTACGAAAGGGATGATTATAAAGAAATCGCTTTTAAAGCGGTCCTTTGGCGATAACTCTAATTCATAATCTATTCAATTTTTTTCTTTCTTTGCAGCAAATCGGATCAGATGAAAAGATTATGGGCTGGATTTGTTTTTCTTTTTGCCGGCATATTTTCTTTCGCACAACAGAAAGAAATTGAAATGGATCCTGTGACGCTGGTGTCTTCACTGAATGCTCAGAAAATATCTCAAACGGGAAGGAATATCATCAATATTTCCGGTGAACAGTTTCATAAACTTCCTGTTCATTCCGTGGATGAATTGCTTCGTTATATTCCCGGAATAGAGATTCAGTCAAGAGGGCCGGAAGGTTCGCAGAGTGATATCCTGATCAGAGGCGGCACATTTCAACAGGTATTGGTGATCCTCGATGGTATCCGTCTGAATGATCCAAATACCGGTCATTTTTCATCCTACATTCCCATTGCTCCCGGTGAGATAGATTATATAGAAATTCTGAAAGGAGCTTCTTCGGCAATTTATGGCCCGGAAGCAGTGGGCGGCGTGATCAACATCGTGACAAAAACTTATGCAGGGAAAAAGATGCTAAGCCCCGGAAGCAATTACCGTATCTCTGCTAAAGGAACTGTTGGTGAATACGGCCTGTTCAATGGAGAAGCCGGCGCTTTTTTTCAGAAAGGGAATATAAGCATTGGCGGCGGACTGATCTCTAATAACAGCATGGGCCAGATGCAAAGAGGGATAAGAGGTTATTTCCACAACAATACCGCTTCAATATCTTTTAAGCAATTTCTGAATGATCATTGGAATATTGCGTTTCGTACCGCAATTGATGACCGTGATTTCAGCGCACAGAATTTTTACACATCCTTTATTTCCGATACGGCTTCAGAAAAAGTGAAAACATTCTGGAATCAGTTTCAGGCCGGTTATCAGAAAAACAGGCATTCGGTGATGATCGGCGCAGGATACAAAGCCGTAAATGATCATTACCTGTACAATCCGTCATCAGTGGCAAATGATAATCATTCTTATCAGTTTCAGACGTTGATTACTGATAATTATCATGTCCTGGATCATGCAAATCTTGTGAGCGGTATTCAATACCGCAGTGAATGGATCCGTTCAAATGACAGGGGCGATCATCAATTGGACCGGATCTCTGCATTTATTATCTGGGATCAGAGCCTTCATCATTTTACCTACAGCCCTTCACTTCGCCTGGATCATTTCGGGAATGGCGATGCAGAACTTGTCCCTCAACTGAATCTTTCTTTTCACCTGGACAAGGTGCAATTCAGGGCCAGTATCGGTAAAACGATTCGTGACGCAGATTTTACGGAACGGTATAATAATTACAATAAATCTTTTGTTGCAGGAGGAAGCATCGGTAACCCCGACCTGAAACCCGAACGTTCATTAAGCTATGAAGCGGGAGCAGATATTTTTATTTCACCTCAGTCAATTTCGGGAAAAGAATCTCAATCTCAATTCAGGTTATCGGTAACTGCTTTCAGGAGAGAACAACATAATGTTATTGACTGGGTAACCACACCTTTCAATGAAATGCCAAGAAAGGTCAATTTATCACCCACCGGGGTTTATGCGTTGGCAGGCAATATCGCAAAGGTCAACACAGCAGGATTGGAAACAGATATTCTTTATTCAAAACATTTCGATAGAGGAAGGCAACTCCGGGCATCGGCAGGTGTCAGCTGGCTCGATGATGCAACAAGTGAATCCGTTCCCTCATTTTATATTCTCTCGCATGCAAAATTCCTGGCCAACTTCAACCTTGAATATTCGGATCAGTATTTTTCTTTTTCGGTGAACGGGATTTATAAACGACGCACACCACAAAAAGCTTCTGCGATCAATGCTTTGATTAATGCTGATCTGTTTGTAATGAATACGAAGCTTTCGGTCTTGTTCCCCGGCAGCAGGTTCATCGCTTTCACCGAATTGGATAACATCTTCAATGTTGAAACATCAGATCTGCTTGGTACAAAACTTCCGGGCAGATGGTGGATGGCTGGGATCGGTTTTGATCTTTCAAAAAAATAATACGGGTATTGTAATTCTAATTCTCTACATAAGCCCTGCTCCAAACAGGTGTGTAGAGATACCGCAGAGAATCCATTGTTTTTGCCGTATCGGGAACGGAAGAAGGGAGTTTGAAAAAAAGGCGGAAATGAACCGAGTCGGTTGTCTCTATCTGCAACGGCAGGCCCCAGCCTTTTAAACTATTGTATCGTTGTAAGGCTCTTGCTTTATTGGCTTCTTCCACAACAAATTTATAAGAGTCTTTTTTGATCACAGGTTTTTGAAAAACTGCAGTCATTGGTTCAGTTAATATTTCCGGTGCTTTGGTTGTTTCACTCCCATCGGCAGTCCCTTCACTTTCATAGTTTACAGGTACAGCTTGTTCCTCTTGCGATTTGGGAGCTTTTACCTGAGCTTCTGTATTTTTCGAAACTCTTTTTTCGTAGATCTTGTATCCCACCCAAACAGCAATGCCTATACTTGCTATGATCACCATAAGAGGAGCCAGTTTGCCGGTTCTGTTCTTTGAAGATTTTTTTTCTTTCAGGTCAATAAAAGATTCTTTTAATGGGGCAGCTTCGTGTTCTTTAATTGCTATGCTTTTCGTTTTTTCGGGGATGGCATCTTCACTCTTGAATTCATATTCACCCTGCCTGCGTTTGGTCAGGCTGCCGATGCCTTCGATCACAAATGATTTATCAATATTCAGAAATTCGTGGCCCAGTTCCAGTTGAGACATCAGATCCGAAGCTGCAAGGGTTTTCATCTTCCCTGTTTTGGATGCAATGAAATCAATCAGATTTCTTACATCTTCCACAGAAGGGTCATTTTGAAAATGGATGCGGGAAGTTTTTGTTTTTTTATCATCAGTTTCCTCTGCCGGCTCAGAAGTTTCGAGCCGGAAAATGCCAATGCCGGGCAGTGGTAATTGCTTATGGGCATTCAAATATTCGACCAGTATCGGGGCCAGTTTCACGGCATTTGGATTTTAAGGAACACACAATATATAAATTTTAACTCTCTGTCGCAAGGGGTATTGTTTCAAACATTACTTTTGCAGTCTATGCTTTCAGAGGAAGAGAAAAAATTTGTGGAATATTGGGAGCAAAACCGTAAAAGCCGCAGACGGTATTTACGAAATCTTTCAGTCGGACTGCCCATTGGAGTGTTCATGGTCATGGCCATTTTCATCAATTTCTTTTCGGGGTGGGACAAGCAGGCAGAGGCAGTGATGTATGAAGACCCTTCATTAATCTATGTACTGGTGGCAGCCGCTCTGATCATTGTGGTTTTTATTGTGATCTTCTCCGCCAGGCATCAGTGGGATATCAACGAAACACGTTATCAGGAATTGTTATCTAAAAAAAATAAAGAATAATTCTGTATTTTATTTTGTAGCCCTTTAATGAGAAAACAATACGCAACTATGAAAAAGATCTTTCTTGCTGCACTCGTCATTAGTTTTTCATTCAGCTCGTGTACCAAGAATAGCGGTAAGTGTAATTTTAATGACTGCGCTTTTAAAGCTTCTAATACCGAAGTGCAGACCATCCAGAATTACCTGAGCATGAATAGTATTACCGCAACGCAGCATTGCAGCGGCTTGTTTTACTCAGTGGTGGATGCCGGAACAGGCGCAAAGCCCGATGCCTGCTCTGATGTATCGGTCACCTATAAAGGTTATCTTACAAACGGGAATATTTTTGATCAGTCCACCTCGCCGGTTCCGCTCAGCCTTCCACGCACCATTTTGGGTTGGAGGATAGGCATTCCTTTGGTAAAAGCCGGAGGAAAGCTGATCCTGTACATTCCGCCTTCGATGGGATATGGCGATCAGGAGATGAAAGATAACAATGGCAATGTGGTGATCCCGGCCAATTCCTATCTGATATTTGAAATCACTGTGGTGGCTGTAGCGTAAACTTTCTTTTACTCATTCCACAAGCAGGTCATATCTTCTTTCCTGTAACTTTGTAAAAAAATAATCATTTGCCTCACGAAGCAATTTCAGTATTTGACATTTTTAAAATAGGAGTGGGACCTTCCAGTTCCCACACCCTTGGTCCCTGGCGTGCTGCCCAGCGTTTTACCGGGTCGCTCATCAACAGCAATAAACTGGATAAGGTAAATGCCGTGAAGGTAATTTTATATGGCTCTCTGGCTAAAACAGGGAAGGGCCATGGCACCGATGTGGCAGTTCAGTTGGGATTGAGTGGTGATGATCCGGTTACTTTCGATGTAGCATGCATCAATTCCAAAATAGCCGGCATAGCAGATTTGAAAAAGATATTTCTGAACGGCACCCATGAAGTGGATTTTGATCCGCCCGCAGATATTGTATTCCGGATGAGGGAATCTCTTCCTTATCATCCCAATGCAATGACGCTGACAGCAACTCTTGAAAACGGGGAAACCATTTCTGAAACCTACTATTCCATCGGTGGCGGTTTTGTAAAAAAAGATGGTGAACAAGAAGATGGAAAAGATTCCGTACAGCTCCCTTTCCCAATCAATAATGCGGAAGATCTTTTGCACTGGTGTATCAAGACAGGGCTTTCCATTCATGAAGTGGTGATGGAAAATGAAAACGTATGGCGGCCTGAAGAGGAGACCCGTAAGGGCTTGCTGAATATCTGGCAAGTGATGAAAGAATGTATTTACCGGGGTTGCCATGCCGGTGGCATATTGCCCGGCGGATTGCAGGTGAAAAGGCGTGCCATTGACCTGAACAAAAAATTGCTGGAAGGGAAAGAATATTCCGGTTATGATGAGTGGGTACAAGCAATTAAAAGCGGGGGCAATGATTTCAAATACATTCTTGACTGGGTCAGTTGTTTTGCTTTGGCAGTGAATGAAGAAAACGCTTCTTTTGGCAGGGTGGTAACCGCTCCTACCAACGGGGCAGCAGGAGTGATCCCTTCGGTGCTGATGTACTACGTATTGTTCGGTGGTGGCGAAGGAGATGATAATGTGATCCGTTTTTTATTGACGGCTTCAGAGATAGGAAGCATCTTCAAAAAAGGAGCAACCATATCCGCTGCAATGGGCGGATGCCAGGCAGAAATAGGTGTGTCCTCAGCAATGGCAGCTGCTGCACTCACGGAAAGCATGGGCGGAACTCAGAAGCAGGCAACGATGGCGGCAGAGATAGCTATGGAACATCACCTCGGTATGACCTGCGATCCGATTGCAGGTCTGGTTCAGATTCCCTGTATTGAAAGGAATACCATGGGAGCCATCAAAGCCATCACCGCATCACAACTTGCTTTATTAGGCACTCCTGATTATGCAAAAGTTTCCTTGGATGAAGTGGTAAAAACAATGTGGGACACGGCAAGAGACATGGACACCAAATACAAAGAAACAGCAGAAGGCGGATTGGCCATTCATGTTCCCCTCAGCCTGCCGGAGTGTTAAGACATTACTCACCGATCATTTCACTTAACTCCAGCCAGCGCAATTCCTTTTCATCAAGTAAGCCGCTGAGCTGAGCAATTCTTTTACTGACTTCATTCAATTCTTCAAATGGTATTTTGGTGTCGGATAATTTTTCTTCCAGTACTGTTTTTTCGTTTCCGAGTTCAGCGATCTCTTTTTGCAACAGTTCCAATTCTCTTTTCTCTTTAAACCCCGCTTTCTTACGGTCGCTGTCTTTTTTTGCAAAAGCCTCTTCGTGTATCTTGACTGAAGATTTTGTTGAAACTCTCTCAGATGATTTTGTATCTTGCTCTTTTTGCCAGATACGGTATTGAGAATAGTTGCCCGAGAAATCTTTTATGTCGCCTTCTCCGTTAAAGACGAATAAATGATCTACCAGACGGTCCATGAAGTAGCGATCATGGCTTACGATTAAAATACAACCCTGGTACTCCTGCAAAAAATTTTCCATGACTCCTAAAGTCGGAAGATCAAGATCATTGGTAGGCTCATCCAGGATCAGAAAATTCGGATTGCGGAACAGGACAGTGAGTAATTGCAAACGCTTTTTTTCACCTCCGCTTAATGAGTTCAGATAAGTAAATTGTTTCTCGGGAGGAAAAAGAAAAAGTTCCAGGAACTGGGCTGCACTCAGGCTTCCTCCTTTTGCCAGTGGAAAATTCTCTGCAAAGGTTTTTACATATTCGATCACCCGCATGTTATCTTTTACTTCTAACCCCTGTTGTGAAAAATTTCCGAAGACCACCGTTTCCCCGATATTTATTTTACCGCTGTCTGCCGGTTCTATCCCTTGCAGGATATTCAGGAAAGTGGATTTGCCCACTCCGTTTTTACCTATGATCCCGATGCGCTCTCCTTTGGTAAATGTGTAGGAAAATCCTTTCAGTATGATTTTTTCTCCATAGCTCTTATACACTTTTTTTATCTCAGCCACTTTGCCTCCGAGCCTTGTCATTTTCACCTGAAGCTGAACCCGGTCATCAACGATCTTTTGTTTGGCTCTTGCTTCCACTTCATAAAAATTATCCTGGCGGCTCTTGCTCTTAGTGGTTCTTGCCCTGGGCTGTTTGCGCATCCATTCCAGTTCTTTCCGGTATTCGTTTCGTGCTTTGCCAATACTTGCCTGTTCGCTTTCTATCCTGGCTGCTTTTTTCTCCAGATAATTTTCGTAATCGCCTTTATAAACATACATGTGGCTTCGTTCCAATTCCCATATTTCATCACAGACTGCATCTAAAAAATAACGGTCGTGTGATACCAGGAGCAATGTTACGTTCTCCTGGTTCAGATAATGCTCCAGCCATTCGATCATCTCTACGTCCAGGTGATTGGTAGGTTCATCCATCAACAGCAGCGTATGCTTATGTTCAAATCCGATATCCACTAACGTTTTCGCCAGCGTTACTCTTTTACGTTGTCCGCCGCTGAGCTCATTCATTTTACTTTGCAGATGGTGAATGTTGAGCCTGCCCAGAATCTCTTTCACTTTTGCGTCAAATTTCCATGCATTCAGTTCATCCATTTTCGTCATGGCCTTCATGATCGCTTCACTGTTTCCGCTGTCAACAGCCGATTCATATTGCCGGGTTGCCTGCATTACGGGGTGAGTGCTGTGAAAAATATTTTCCAACACTGTTTTTTCTTCTTCAAACTGAGGTTCCTGTTCCAGTAATGCCACCGTCACATCTTTATGGATATGGAGTTTACCTTCATCAGGAATTTCTTTTCCTGTCAGGATACGAAGCAGGGTGCTTTTGCCTACACCATTCCTCGCTACCAAAGCGATCTTGTCACCTTCATTTATATTGAATGAAATGGAATCGAACAAGGGTGTAATACCGAAACTCTTCGTCAATCCTTCTGCCGAAACATAATGCATAGTTTGCAAAGATAGTCAGAGGGGGTGAGGATGAGGAAGAGGTTAGGGTTGAGGCTAGGCTTGAGGGTTTAGGGTTTGGTTAAAGTTGTGTATTGTCATTACTTTCTAAGAAATATTTACTGTATTTTTGCAGGCCGTAGTTGAAAGATTTTTCAGATTGTAATCCGCAGTTCTGAAAGCACAGATTTTAATGGGGGTGTTTGGTTTTGACAGCATAGGTCTTTGAAAGTGTAAGCATGTCCTGCGTTGCGTAATTAGCAGGTAAATCTGAATACGCAAACCATAAATGGCAATACTCAATTTGCCATGGCTGCTTAATCAGTGATTAGGTAGTCATTATGGCCGGGTGATGGGTAGGCTTGTAACCCGTTGCCCCGCCCAATCAACAAAAAATACAGGCTGCAATAACCGAAGGCTGTGACGGTTACTTAAGAATATTCAGCTAAGGAAATGATCGGTTGTTTGTTCCCAGTCATTTCCCGAAAACTCAAAACAAAATAAGCATGTAGAAAGCTTTTGAAGAATATGTTTGGACACGAGTTCGACTCTCGTCACCTCCACATTTCTTTTTTGAAATATTGGATTCTGAGTATTGCAAGCCTCAGGCCTTCCCGAAGTCTAACTCCATACAGGCAGATGACAATTGCATGATAAAGATATTTTACCGGTGTCTTTATGGCATATTATGTCAAACAGGCCTGCCGAAAAGAGACTGTTCTTTTCTTTTACATTTTATTAATGGGGATTTATACAGATACATCTTTAATTAAAATTTCATTTACATATTTTATAATTTCTTTTTCATCAGGCACTCATTTTGTGAAACTTCATTGTACAAAAATGAACAGGTTATTGTTTTTAAATGTTTCACTTTAAAATAGAAATTTATGAAAATTGTTCGTGTAATGGCATTGTTAAGCTCCCTGGCAATACTGGCTTACGGATGCCAGAAGGATCCGTTGAAAGATATGACGAATGAAGAGTCGAGGATCTACATTACTGATCATGATTCCACCATTCAGTTCAACAGCTTTCATACTTTCAGTATTTCGGATTCAGCCGCCCTGATCGAAAATGGCAGGGTAAGTAAGCAACTGAATGCCGCTGATGCCGCTTATATTCAGGCTGTGAAAGACCAGATGCAGGCAAGAGGCTATGTATTAGTATCCAAAAATGATAACCCCGATCTGGGACTCACCGTAAACAGGATCATTTCAACCAGTACCGGTGTGATCAGCCTGGGGTCCTATTGGGATTATTATGATTCTTATTGGGACCCTTATTACTGGGGTTACCCCGGCTATGGATATTATCTGCCTTATAGCTACGCAGTGTATCAGATCAGGGAAGGAGCAGTGAGTGTGGACATGGTGGACCTGAAAGATGCAACTAAAAATCAAAAACTGGATGTGATCTGGACAGGGTTGATCAGAGGCAGTGATATTTACAATGCTTCGGTGGCGCCGTCACAGGTGAAAGCGTTGTTTGACCAATCCACCTATATACAAACCAATTAAAATTAATGATCATGAAAAAGATATTGATAGGCCTGTTTGGATTATTGACAGCAGGCTTTTCCGCTCAGTCACAGGATTCAAGAATGAGCCTGAATCTGAATTATAATTACAGTTTCCCGGTAAGCAACTTCAAATCTGATCTGGTGAGTCATGCTTCACCGAGAGGGTTTACAGGAAACGTAATGTACCGCTTTAATCCGTTGATCAGTGCCGGGTTGGATTTCGGTTACCAGGATTATTATCAGAAATATCCGAGACAGGTTTATAACTACGGACAGACTCAACAGATCTCTGCAGTAGTATCCAACTCCATTCAAACCATTCCGGTAATGGCAAGACTTGAAGTTCAGCCTTTCTCTAACACAATGACCTCTATCAGGCCTTATGCATCCGTTGCAGCCGGTGTCAATTTTATAAGCAACAACCAATACCTTGGAGAATTCTCCAACGCATCAAACAGCGCAGGATTCATTGCACAGGGCGGATTGGGGCTTAAGATACCCTTTGTGAAATCAAATAACCTGGGAGCTGATATTGGCGGTACTTATAATTATGCTCCGTATAACAAATTTGGTTATAAGGATCTGAGCAATCTGAATGTGCATGCCGGACTTTATTTCAATATCGAGTAAAGGGCAGGCTGCAATTGAAATCGGGTTAATAGAAAGTTTGTGCGGGTCAGCTAAGAGCAGAGAAAAGAGTTGAGGTCAAATTGTTACTGCCGGAACAGAATTGATAGAAAGATTCAATTTTATTTAGAAATTTGCAAATTGATCTTTCTATTTTAATCTGACACAAACGCCATATGGATACCATTGAAATATCGGATTACTGGCATTGGGATGGTAAATTAATGGATGATTTGCTGGCAAAAGGCTGGTATCGTAGTACTCAGGATATGTTCTTTGTTGACTCACACGAATTTGATGGAAGTGGGGAACATCAACTGATTTGGATTCGTTATCTTTTAGAGCATTGGAAATTCCATCCTGAAATTCTGATGAAGCGTAACAGGAATTTTTCAGTGAACATGATGAATTTTCTAATTACCCCCGAAATCGAAGATCTGTTCGCATTGTACAGGAGTCAAATAGATTTCGACACTTCATATACTGTGAGAGGGTATCTATTGGGGCATTACGCTTCAAATACTTTTGATACCATTCTCACAGAGATAAGAGATGGTTCTTTACTGATTGCCACAGGATATCACGACCTGGGAGATGAAAGTGCTGCGGGCATCCTGAATTTTTATCATCCTTCTTATAAAAAATTCAGCCTGGGTAAATACCTGATGAAACTACAGACCGACCATTCACGGGAAGAAGGGAAGAAATATTTTTATCCTGGCTATGTCAGCCCTACGTATCCCAAATTTGATTATAAGATCATTGATGCCGGTGCCACCGAAAAATTTATCAGATCAAAAGAAATGTGGGTGCCGTTTTTGTAAAATTAAAATTTAGCTGAGGCCATCCTGCTTCCTCATTTATCCCCTGCAAATTCTTTCTTAAGCTTGTCTTTAAAAACTTTTCTGAACTTATCCACTTTGGGCCGGATGACGATCCTGCAATAGGGGTTGGTGTTCTCATTGTTCTCAAAATAATCCTGCAGATAATCTTCGGCCGGAAAGAATTTTTTAAAAGGAACGATCTCAGTGACTACCGGATTGTCATAAGCGCCGCTTTTGTCAAGTTCGGATTTGTATTTTTCAGCTTTTTGCTTTTGTTCATCATTGTGATAAAAAATAGCGCTCCGGTATTGTGTTCCTATATCATTTCCCTGGCGGTTAAGTGTGGTGGGGTCATGGGTTTCCCAGAACACTTCCAGCAGTTCATCAAAACTGATAACGGAAGGGTCATAGATAATCTGCAGGCATTCGGCATGGCCTGTCTCGCCGGTGCATACCTGTTTATAGGTCGGGTTTTCTGTTTTACCTCCGGAAAATCCGGAAGTGACCTTGATCACTCCTTTCAGTTCAGTAAAAACGGCTTCGGTACACCAGAAGCATCCGTTGGCAAAAGTTGCTGTATCGGTCATTGAATTCAGGTTTGTAGGTACGGGTTCCGGGTCATTGGAAGCTGCAGCAGAATAACTGCTACAGTTGCTGAACAACAGAACCGTAAACAAAGAGAATAACAAAGCTGGTTGTAAAATGTTGAGAAAGAGAGGAACCTTACGGGGTTCCCGCTCTTTTCCATGGAATAGTAAGTCAGATATCGCCACGTATGTAGCTTTCAAGATGATGTATCGTTTCTTTTTGCAACAGGATCGTTTCTTTTACCACATCGCTCATGGAAATGATGCCGATCATTTTTTCATCTTCAAATACAGGCAGGTAACGGATATTCTTATCACTCATCAGTTCCCTGCAATGTTCTACACTGTCTGTAGGCCTCACCGAAGGAAGGTCGGTGCTCATGATGTCGGATACTTTTGTGTCGCCGGAACTTTTCCCTTTCAAGATCACTTTGCGGGAATAATCTCTTTCGGTGATAATGCCGAGATAATGGTTGCCGTCCATTACTACGATGGAGCCAATATTTTTTTCGGACATCATTTTTAAAGCTTCAATGACTGCCGTATCCGGTGGTATCGCTACGATGGATCTTCCTTTTCTTAAGAGGATCGAAGAAACATTACTCATATGGCCAAGTTTTGATAATGGAATTTACGAATAATAAATGTTCTGCTCAAAAATATTTATTTGTGATTGTTGAAAATACGATGTGTAGAGAATAAAAAAGATCTACTTCCTTGATTATGATTGTTATTTTTCCCCGGCTAAAACCAGATTACAGATTGAAAATTAGAGAAAGGCAACAGGAGAAAAGTCATTTTCTTTTGGTATCTTAGGTTTTACCATTTACCACGTTTGTTTTATGGAACAAAAGCCAGCCACCATTAAAGAAATTGCAAAGCAATTGAATGTCTCGGTTTCCACCGTGTCAAGAGCTCTGCATGATCATCCGAGTATCGGACTCCGCACCAAGATACAGGTGAAAAAGCTGGCTGAGGAATTGGGCTATGAACCCAATCAGGCTGCTATTTCTTTTAAACAAGGCAAGACTTTTACCATTGGAGTTATCCTTCCTGACCTTGGTGAAGAATATTTTTCTATGGCTATTACAGCTATCGAAGATGTGGCTTCAAAAAATAATTATACTGTACTAATCGGGCAATCGCATGAAGATGTGGGCCGTGAAAAAAAGATAGTGGAAACCATGAGAAGGCACAGGGTTGATGGTGTCATTGTATCGTTTTCTAAAACCACCAGTTCGTATGAACATTTTGAACAGTTGGAGAATTATGGCATTCCTGTAGTTTATGTGGACAGGATACCGATAAAAGTTGACGGTGCATTTAGCGTTTCCTGTAATTTGGAGAAAAGTTCTGTGGAATTGGTGGAATGGCTGGTAAAGCAAGGACATAAGAAGATTGGTTTTATCAAAGGCCCCGGAACCATCATTCATTCTGAGCAGCGGCTCAATGGATATTATGAAGGGCTGAAGAATAATGAGATACCTGTTGAAGAATCATATATCGTGCAGACCAACCTCAATAAAAAAGGTAATCAGGATGCGATGAAAGCATTACTTGACCTGAAAGAACCACCCACTGCCGTGATCGCATTTAACGATTATGTGGCGTTGGATGCCATTCAATACACCCGGAGCAGAGGATTGAAAGTGAATAAAGATGTTTTCTTTGCCAGCTATGCCAATCTTCCGGTCACAACCTACCTGCTTGACCGCCCATTGATCTCAGTGGAGCAATTCCCGTATGAACAGGCAGAAAAAGCGACGGAACTATTGCTTCAGCGCATTACTTCAAAGATCGCTCCGCCTGATGATGAAAGAAAAGTTGTATTGCAAAGTAAATTGGTGGTAAATCAGAGCTGACCGGGTAAAATAAGATCACCTTCCTTTGAATTACCTGATGATCTCAATTTCATTAAAAAGCAGAATCTTTTAAGCGGAGAGAGAGGGATTCGAACCCTCGGTACAGTTGCCCGTACAACGGTTTTCGAGACCGTCCCATTCGACCGCTCTGGCATCTCTCCTGAATTTCAAAAGTAAGAAAATAAAAAAGCAGCCTTCAAGCTGCTGTTGGGCGGAGAGAGAGGGATTCGAACCCCCGGACCTGTTACAGTCAACGGTTTTCAAGACCGCCGCATTCGACCGCTCTGCCATCTCTCCGGCGCAAAAATAGTTCCCGATGTCATATCAACAAAATTGATTTGATAGTGATTGTTTTAAGAGTGAAAATCCGGTTTAGGTTTCTTCAGTTAATTTCGCAGAAACAAATATCTTGAAGCAACTAAAGGCTCTTAATAAATATTTCTGGAAATACCGCATCCGTCTCAGCATTGGAATTGTATTTGTTTTTTTATCCAATTATTTTAATGTATTGTCTCCGCAGGTCACCGGTTTTGTAATAGATTTTGTAGAGAAATCTCTGAAGCTTTCCGATTACCGTCCTCCAAAAACTCCTCCTAAGTACGACATACTGGTTCAGAAGTTCATTCATACTGTTGAGAATTCAGGTTATAGTCTTGCTTCCGTTGTGGCTTTATGCGGCATCACCATTTTGGGACTTGCCCTTTTGCGTGGATTTTTTCTCTTCCTGATGCGGCAGACCATCATCGTAATGAGCCGGCATATAGAATTCGATCAGAAAAACGAGATATACCGCCATTATCAGAAACTGGACACTGCTTTTTTCAAATCACACAATACAGGGGATTTGATGAACCGCATCTCAGAAGATGTCAGCAGGGTGCGCATGTTTACCGGCCCGGCCATCATGTATCTGGCCAATCTGATAGCTGTTATCTCTCTAAGTGTTTTCTTTATGCTGAAAAGAAATGTGGAACTGACCTTATATGTGCTGGCTCCTTTACCGTTATTGGCTATCACCATTTATTTTGTCAATAATATCATCAATAAAAGAAGTGAACGCATACAGGCTCTGCTATCAGATCTTACCACTAATGCACAGGAGTCCTATTCAGGGATCCGCGTCATAAAATCGTTTGTCCAGGAAAGAGCCATGCTGGGTTTCTTCAGTAAGAACAGCGAAGACTATCGCAAAAATGCAGTAGGACTTGCTAAAGTGGAAGCGATCTATTTTCCTTCCATTACTTTACTTATCGGGCTCAGCACTTTGCTGACCATCATGATCGGGGGACTTTATTATATTTATGGTGACAGGAATATCGGTATTGATGCCATCGTGGAATTTGTGATGTACATTAATATGCTCACTTTTCCGGTCAGCGCTATCGGGCTTACAGCCAGTATGATCCAGAGGGCGGCCGCCTCACAAAGAAGGATCAATGAATTTTTACTGACAGACCCTGCCATCCGTGAACCTGATGATGCAGAACACATAAAATTGCAGGGAGATATCAGTTTTCATAATGTAAATTTTATTTATCCGCATACCGGTATTCGTGCATTGAAAAATTTTGATCTCGAGATAAAGAGAGGAGAAAAGGTGGCGATAGTGGGCCGTACCGGCAGCGGCAAATCTACCATTGCCCAGTTGTTATTGAGAATGTATGATCCGACAGAAGGTGAAATAAAGCTGGATGGAATTGATATCAGAAAGATAGGAGTAAAGACACTGCGGGAGCAGATCAGCTATGTACCTCAGGATGTTTTTCTGTTCAGCGATACTGTGGAAAACAATATCCTTTTTGGAATGAAAGAGGGAGGGAAAGAAGATGTGTTACAGGCTGCGACACAGGCAAGTGTTCAGAAAGAGATCGAATCTTTTCCGGAACAATATGACACCATGATCGGCGAAAGAGGAGTGACGTTGAGCGGAGGCCAAAAGCAGCGCATCTCCATCGCCAGGGCATTGGTTAAAGATCCCAACCTGGTGGTCTTTGATGATTGCCTGAGTGCCGTGGATGCAAAAACAGAGCAGGAGATACTGAGTAGTTTGTACGAATATTTAAAGGAGAAAACGGCCATCATCATTACACACAGGATATTCTCCCTGTTTAATTTTGACAAAATTGTGGTATTGAAAGACGGAGAGATCGTGGAAGAAGGCACACACAGTGAACTGATAGATGCTAACGGATATTATGCCGGTCTTTATGCCCGGCAGCAGGAGCAGGAAGATGACCCCGGAACGTGAAAGTTTTATTATGATTTGGCTGAATCAAAAACATTGATATATTTGTGAATTCCAAAACTGAAGGATATTGATTCTAAAACTGTAAAATTTTAAACTGTGGCTTACGAGAATAACGAAAAGAAAATGGAGAGTATATACGGCAAACGCATTCGTGCCGGGAAGAGAAGGACCTATTTTTTTGATGTAAGAGCGACCCGTGGTAATGATTATTACCTGACCATTACGGAGAGCAGAAAACGTTTCAATGATGACGGGTACGACAGGCATAAAATATTTTTGTACAAAGAGGATTTTAATAAATTCATAAAAGCGTTGAATGAAACTGTGGATCATGTGAAAACAGAGCTGATGCCTGATTTTAATTTCGACGCATTCAACCATGATGAAGCGCTGGCAGAAAATGATGTGGAAGTTGAGAATGGTTCTGCTCCCATTGCCGTAGAAGAGACGTCTGGCGAACCGACTACTTCGCAGGAAGAAGAAAAAACTGCCGGAACATCAACTAATGAAGAAGAAGTTGATAAATGGTAAAACAACCGAAACCAATTGCAGAATGCTTCCTTAGGGAAGCATTTTTTATTTTCGGATGAGGGGAACGGTCCTGCGGGGATAAGCCGGATTGGGAATGGCTCCGGGAGGCGGCGCCGATGTATTCTTATCCGGGTAACTATAGAACTTAATTTTATCCCTAAGTGTGGGCATATTATCCGCATAATTTTTTTTATCCGACACAATGCAAGGCATATGGTCCATTGGAAGTGAATAGACTTTATCGCCGTCAGGTAAGATAAAAGACAGTTTTGCCTGCGAATGAGAGTCTTCCGGGAGCCCGGTTCTGAATTTATCAATTAAAGTTTCCGGGTTGGGAGGGAAGTACTTCTCACTTAATTTTTGTAATCTTTTTTTGGCAGATTTTTCCTGAAGATGTTTTTGAATGTCAAAAAATCGTTTTGCTGTGCTGCAGCAAATGAAAATGCAGTAAGACATGCGATAAGAAAATACTTTTTCATAAATGAGGTTTCAAGGCCGTCTTAAAGTTAAGCCTTTTTCCTCATCTCTTTATAAGAGTTGATCAACCCATTGGTGGAGAGATCATGGCTGCTTACAGTGCCTTCGTTTTGCAGCTCAGGTAAAATTTTATTAGCCAGTTGTTTCCCCAGTTCCACACCCCACTGATCGAAACTGAAAATATTCCATATCACGCCCTGCACAAATATTTTATGTTCATAAAGTGCGATCAGCATTCCCAGGTTATAAGGAGTGATCTTTTTAATAAGAAAAGAATTGGTAGGCCTGTTGCCTGAAAAGGAACGGTAAGGGATCAGCCTGGAAATTTTCTCTTCCGGCATTCCTTCTTTCTCCATTTCATTTCTTACTTCTTCGCCTGTTTTACCGTTCATCAATGCTTCGGTCTGTGCAAAAAAGTTGGAGAGCAGTTTTTCATGATGATCCCCGATCGGGTTATGCGTTTGTGCAGGCGCTATGAAGTCGCACGGGATGATCGGCGTTCCCTGATGGATCAATTGATAGAATGCATGCTGGCCATTGGTTCCGGGTTCACCCCAGATTACAGGGCCGGTACTGTAGCTTACCGGTTTGCCACTCCTGTCAACACTCTTACCGTTGCTTTCCATATTTCCCTGTTGAAAGTAGGCGGCAAAACGGTACATATATTGGTCGTAAGGGAGAATAGCCTCGCTTTGCGCCCCGAAGAAATTTCCATACCAAAGCCCGATCAATGCCATGATCACAGGAATATTCTTTTCAAATGGAGTGTTCCGGAAATGATTGTCGGTTGCAAAAGCGCCTCTGAGCAATTGCTCAAAATTTTTATAACCGATGGTCAGAGCTATGGACAGTCCGATGGCACTCCATAAAGAATAACGTCCACCTACCCAGTCCCAGAAGCCGAACATGTTCTTTTTACTGATGCCGAATTTCACCACTTCTTTTTCATTGGTGGAAAGGGCAACAAAATGGTTGGTAATGTATTTTTCGTTTTTTGCTTTTTTCAGGAACCACTCCCTTGCCGTGTGTGCATTGGTCATGGTTTCCTGTGTAGTGAATGTCTTGGATGCGATCAGGAAAAGAGTTCTTTCCGGCTTTACCTGCTTCAATGTTTCTACAATATGAGTTCCGTCAACATTGGAAACAAAGAATGCCTGCATGTCATCAATCCAGTAGGGCTTCAGCGCTGCCGTTACCATTTGCGGACCAAGGTCGCTGCCTCCGATCCCGATATTCACAATGTATTTGATCTTTTTGCCGGTATATCCCCTCAATGTTCCGTTGTGAATGGCATTGCAGAATGTTTTCATTTTTTTCTGAGCTTTCCTTACTTCGGGCATCACGTCCACTCCTTCAGAAAGGACAGGGTGATCCGAAAAATTACGGAGTGCAGTGTGTAAAACAGAACGATGCTCCGTTTCGTTTATGATGTCACCGCTGAACATGGCATGGATGGAATCTTTCACCTTGCATTCCTCTGCAAGCCTGAATAAAAGATCCATGGTCTTGTCATTGATCCTGTTCTTTGAATAATCGAATAAAATATCTTCAAGCTGCAACGAATATTTTTTGAACCGCTCAGAATCATTTTTAAATAGATCTCTCATATGCATATTCCTCATTTCGGAATAGTGCTCATTCAGCAATTGCCAGCTTCTTGTTGTAGTCGGATTTATTTTGTGTAACATAATTTATAATGATTTAAAAGTGTCCACAGTTTTTTCTACCATCTCTTTGGATATATCCAGATGAACGACAAGGCGCACCCGGTTCGATGAAACGGCATGGCTGAGAATGTCGTATTCTTTCAGTTTTGCCACCATTTCTTTTGAGGTGTGAGGATCATTCAATTCAAATATGATGATATTGGTCTCGACCGGCAACACCTTTTTTATGAATTCCTTTTTTGCGATCGCATCTGCGATGATCCGGGCATGAGCATGATCTTCGGCCAGCCGGTCAATATGATGGTCCAATGCATAAATACCTGCGGCAGCAAGAAACCCTGCCTGCCTCATTCCACCTCCAAACACTTTGCGTACCCGCCTTGCTTTTTTAATGAATTCCTTTTTGCCAAGTAATAAACTTCCTACGGGACATCCCAGGCTTTTACTCAGGCATACTGAAATGCTGTCAAATATTTCACCGTATTGTTTGGGCGTTTCTTTTTTCTCCACCAATGCATTGAAGAGCCTGGCTCCATCCAGATGAAAACCGAGTTCGTTATCAGTACAGACATTTTTGATCTTTTTAATCTCATTAAAATCATAACAACTGCCACCGCCACGGTTCGATGTATTTTCCAGGCAAACCAAAGAACTGTGCGGTTTATGCAGGTCATCTGGATTGATGGCAGACAAAACCTGATGGGCAGTGATGCGTCCCAGGTCTCCCGGTAATAGTTTTACCGAAGATCCTGAATTGAATGCAATGCCGCCTGCCTCATACTGATAAACGTGGGCATTTTCATCACAGATCACTTCATCTCCGGGTTGTGTATGGCATTTGATTGCTATCTGGTTGGTCATGGTGCCCGAAGCACAAAAAAGAGCGGCTTCCATTCCGAATATCTCTGAAGCTTTTCTTTCCAGTTCATTTACCGAAGGGTCTTCTCCAAAGACATCATCGCCAACCTTTGCAGCCATCATGGCTTCTCTCATGGCAGGAGTGGGCCTGGTTACCGTGTCCGATCTGAAATCAATGATCATCTTTCAATTTTTTTGCAATTTACTTTGTTCGTTGTGTAAACTTTCCTTTATTCTTTAACACGGGTGTTTAGTTTAAGAATGTGGAACATGAGTTCACATAGAATAAGGAGATTCTGAAAAAAAACTTTTGAAAAGAACAGGCTTACCTCGAAAATGGATTTAATGATTAAGACCATTAAGCTCTTCCATTCTTAAAAGCCAAAACAGTGAAAGTAAAACGCACTTACCAGCTAATTGTTCACTCCTAAAATTACTGTGAATAGAAAACTTACCTCTTATTTAGAGAAGAAGCCTTTTATCCAAAAAGGCATTCAAAATGTAACCTATTAAAAAGAGGTACGTCACACTCTTATCAAAAAAGGCTTCCGCTTATCAGTAGTTTAGACCGTTTAATTTAAAGTACAGTACTAAATAATATATAGTACTTAATTTTGAGCCGTAGTCTTTAAAGTATATAACCACAAAAAACAAAAAAATGAGAAAGATCTTTATCGTTATTGCTATCTTAATGACTTCTGCATCAATTGATAGCAATGCCCAAACAAGTTCAGGAAGAGTGATGGGAACAGTGACAGATGGTGATGCAAAAACTGTAGAATCGGCAACGATCACCCTTCTGAAGGCCTCTGACTCCACCATTTCAAAGATGGGAATGGCAGATAAGACAGGCAAGTTTATAATTGAAGGTATTCCTTTTGGGAAATACCTGGTAGCTGTCAGCGCAGTCGGTCATCAAAAGGGATTTTCAGAGATTTTTGAGATTAGCTCTCTAAAACCGGAAATAGAGCTAAACGCCATTAAACTAAAGCAGGAAGAGAAATCTTTAGGTGTCGTAACTATTGTTTCCAGAAAACCATTGGTAGAGCAGAAAATTGACCGGACTGTAGTAAATGTAGATGCATCCATCACCAATGTGGGAAACTCAGCACTTGAAGTTCTGGAAAAAGCACCCGGTGTGTCTGTTGATAAAGACGGTAATATTTCTTTAAAAGGAAAACAAGGTGTGCAGATTTATATTGATGGACGCCCATCTTATTTATCCGGAGCGGACCTGGCCAACTTGCTGCGTAATATGAATTCAAGCCAGTTGGACCAGATCGAGATCATGACCAACCCGCCTGCCAAATATGATGCGGCCGGCAATTCCGGAGTGATCAACATAAAGACCAAGAAGAACAAGCAGTTTGGTTACAACGGAAGTATCACTGCAGGATACACTCAGGCATATTATCCGAGAGCTAATGGGAATTTCAATTTTAATTATCGCACCGGGAAGATAAATTTCTTCAGCAATCTTGGATATAATTACGGTGAACGTCACCAGGTCCTTTATATGTATAGAAATTTCAGGGATGAGATTTCCAAGAATATTTTATCCAGCCTGGATCAGGCGGCTCATATGAAATCTTCCAGCAAATACTTAAGTGCAAAAGCCGGGCTTGATTATTTTATCAGTAAAAGAACCACAATGGGAATTGTAGTGAATGGTTATAACAATCCTACATTGTGGAAGAGCAACACGGATGCTTTCATTAAAGATTCAAACGCTTCTTTGATGAGCCAGACCAAAGCATATTCTGAAAATGATCAAAAGACAAAGAACTTCAGTACTAATCTGAACTTCCGTACCCAGTTAGATTCTGCGGGACAAGAGATCAGTGCCAATCTTGACTATATTCAATATAAGACAAAAACCGTTCAACCGCTTATCAGTAGATATTATGATAATACGGGTGTCTTGTTGAAAGTGCCGGACACACTGATGGGAAAGCTTCCTCAAAATATTAATGTCTATAGCGGAAAAATTGATTACACTCTTCCTTTAAAAAAGGGGGCAAAGTTTGAAGCAGGTGTAAAAGCCAGTTATGTAAAAACAGACAACGATGCACGTTATGACAGCCTGATAAATGGTCAATCCATTCCGGATATCAACAGAAGCAATCATTTTGTGTATGAAGAAAACATCAATGCCGCCTATCTTAATTATTCAAGGCCATTGAGTAAAAAGTGGAGCGGCCAGGTCGGACTTCGGTTTGAAAATACCGTGGCAAAAGGAAATCAGCTTACAACAGGAGAGACATTCACAAGGAATTATTCGCAGCTTTTCCCGACTGCATATCTTCAATATGCTGCTAATGATAAGAATCAGTTTGTGATTAATTACGGAAGAAGGATACAAAGGCCTGACTATTCGGATCTGAATCCGTTCATTCTTTTCGTGGACCGGTACACCATTCAGACCGGAAATCCTGAACTGGCGCCTCAGTTCTCCAATAACATTGAGCTGACACATACATACAATAATTTTCTCAGCACTACATTGAATTACAGTGCTACCAAAAATATCATTCAGCAGGTGGTAGAGCAGGATGAAACTACCAACGAAGGCATTTTGAAGTACACTAATATTGCCAACATGCACCAGATCGGCATTTCTGTAAATGCTTACAAACAATTTAATAGCTGGTGGAGCAGCAATGTTTATGTGAACGGATACAGAAATCATTTTAAAGGAATAGTGAATAATGATCTTGTTTCCCTGGGTGTGACGGGAGTGATGATTCAGGTGCAGGAACAATTCAAATGGGGCAAAGGATGGGGAGCGGAGGTAAGTGGTTTTTACAGAAGTAAAGGATTGGAAGGGGTGATTTATATTGAGTCGTTCACTAAAATAGATGCAGGATTCAGCAAGCAGGTCTTAAAGAATAAAGGAACGATAAAACTGAATTTCTCTGATGTTTTAAACGGATTGAATATAAACGGATACAGCAAATATGGTGCGGTGGATTTCCATTTCAGAAATGAGAATTATATTCGGTCGGTGAGTTTGAATTTCACCTGGAGGTTCAATAAAGGAAAGCTGAAAGCCATTGGCAATGGCCGGGAAGGTAGTGCTACAGAAGAACTTCAACGTATCAAGGGAGGAAATAATTGACATAGCTATGAGAAGTAAAGCCATGAAAAATTTCTCATAACCATATGTTGGTTTTTAGTGTTAAGCCGCTCCACGTTCAGAATGGGGCGGCTTCTTTTATCTTTGCAACATAAATCTTACTTCATGCCTTCATTTGATATCACCAGCAAAGTGGATGCCCAGGCATTGGATAATGCCGTAAATGTCACTGCCCGGGAACTTTCCAACCGTTTTGACTTTAAAGGATCACACCTTGTCATAACGTTGGATAAAAAAGAGTTCAAAATAAATTTAGAAGCTGAAGATGATATGAAGATGCGACAGCTTTGCGATGTATTGATGAGCAGGGCCATGAAGCAGGGAATTGACCCCAAGGCATTTGATTTTTCAAAAGAAGCCTATCAAAGCGGCAAGGTGATGAAAAAAGAAGTGCCGGTAAAGAACGGGCTGGCTCAGGAGGATGCAAAAAAAGTGACTAAACTGATCAAAGACTCAGGATTGAAGGTCCAGGCCCAGATCATGGATGACCTTGTGAGAGTGACCGGGAAAAAAATTGACGACCTCCAATCAGTTATTCAGCTTTGCAAGACTTCCAATCTTGGGTTTCCTTTGCAGTATGTGAATATGAGAAACTAATCTTAAGAACAACCCGGATTTTGATGATATTTTTTGTGAATAAACCGGTTGAAAAGTCGTGAACAACAGGTGGAAAAGAACAGGTTAAAAAATTTGGAAAAGGGCAATCGGCAATCATATCTTCGGTTTACAACTGCACAAATTTTGGCAACAAAATGAAATGCAAAAAGGATAGCAGAAGTCCGTAAAAAGACAGAAGCTACTCCGGGAAGCATCAGGTAAGTAAGTATAATAGCGAAAGCTGTTATAAGTATGAAGCCGGATGCTTCTTTCTTTTATGCCTGTTTCTCAATTATTTCAGTGGTTTTATTTTCTTTCCTGCGAAAAACCTACCGGATCTGTCTCAATTAATATTTGGATAAAACCGCTTTCAGAACTACCTTTGCCGACTTCAAATCAAAGAATTATGAAAAAGGGCATTCATCCTGAAAATTATCGTCTGGTTGTCTTTAAAGACATGAGCAATGGCTATACCTTTTTAAGCCGTTCTACCGCAGCCTCAAAAGAAACAGTGAAATGGGAAGATGGTAACGAGTACCCACTGGTGAAATTGGAGATTTCTAATACTTCTCATCCCTTCTTCACCGGAAAAAACGTTTTGGTGGACACCGCCGGACGTATTGAAAAGTTCAAAAAGAAATACAACAAAAAATAATAATTGCGTAGTTTTATAGCAGAATTTTTTTTGTTTTTCATGGCTATACTTTAGACCTCCTGACTTTTCGGGAGGTTTTTTTAGTCATTGCACGTTATGAGTTACCCGAAGAAATATTGATTGGCCTGCAACTTCTTCCTTCCTTTTATATCCCACTTAATTGTCATCATTATGTTCATATAGCTGCAACATTAAAAAAAATGTTATCTCGTGTTAATCGTAGAATTACTATAATAACTGATGACCTTCTACGTTTTAAAACAGGTATTTGATTTGTTTCTTTGTTGTTTAAAAAAAATAGAAGCATCACCTTTTAAACTTTAAAACACCGGTCAGGTCTTTTTAGCTGACTAATTACCAAAATCAAAATTTAATTTATGAAAACTAAACTTCCCATTTTGACTGTGCTGGCATTATGCACGGCTTTGATTTTTACCGCTTGCCAAAAAGATAATTCCAATACTTCTCAGGGCAACGATCAATCCACTCAGGTAAAGACCGGAGCTGATGATCAGAACACAGTTTCCAGTATCATTGACAATGCTACCAGAGATGTAAATGTAATGGTTGAAGCCACAGCGGCACTTGCCGGAAAAGGTGAGGAGATCCAATCCCTGATCTGTGATGCCGATGTAACGGCTGTAACAACAGGCCCGATCTGGTCATTGACATTTACTTTTAACGGGAGTACTTGCCTTGGCGATTATACCCGTACCGGCGTAATTGAAGTGTCAACTCCGGAAAACACGCATTGGAAGAATGCAGGCGCTGCCGTTACCGTCTCTTTCCAGAATTTTAAAGTAACCCGCACCAGTGATAGTAAAAGTGTTACATTGAACGGAGACCTGACCTATACCAATGTATCAGGAGGCTTACTGATAAACCTTGCTACGGCAGGCCCGATCACGCATACTCTTACCGGAAATGATGTCACTATTACTTTTAATGATGGCAGCCAGCGTATCTGGAATGTAGCCAAACAAGTTGTATTTACTTATGATAATGGTGGAGTTGCCACGGAAACCGGAACACACACCGAAGGAAGTACAACAGGTGTTGCTTTGTGGGGAACGGACAGATTCGGAAAATCTTTCGTTTGGCAAATAGAACAACCTTTGGTGGTCCGTCAGGATTGTAATTTCAGGGTAGTAAGCGGCAAGGTGGTAAATATAAGAACTGATTTTTCAGGCACTGCCACTTTTGGCCTGGATGCACAGGGTAACCCAACTTCATGCCCCGGCACCGGACATTATTACATGAAGTTAACCTGGACAGATCCAGCAGGTAATCCACATTCGGTGATCCTGCCTTACTGATAAAAAGTTTAATTGATACACAGAATATCCGTCCTGCAGTGTGTGGGACGGATTTTTTATTATTCCTATCTTTCAGGCATGGCAACGACCCTCATTAAAAACATAAAACGGCTTGTTGGGGTAAGAAAAGAAAATGAACTGCTGAGAGGAAACAAGCTCGCTGTTTTGGATTCTGTTGAAAATGCTTTTCTTCTGATTGAAGACGGGATGATCTCTTCTTATGGAGAAATGAAAGACATGAACAGGTCTTTGCTTCATATACCTGATCAGGTAGATGCCTCAGGAAAATTCATCCTTCCCGGCTGGTGTGACTCACATACCCATCTTGTTTTTGCTGCAAGCCGTGAGGAGGAATTTATTGACAAAATAAAGGGGATGAGTTATACTGACATTGCAGCAAAAGGCGGCGGCATTCTGAATTCTGCAAAGAAACTGAATGACACATCTGAAGATGAATTGTTCAACAGTGCCTGGAAGCGAATACAGGAAATCAGCAGGCTTGGTACAACCGCTGTGGAAATAAAGAGCGGGTACGGCTTGACAGTAGAAGGAGAATTGAAAATGCTTAGAGTGATAAAAAGACTCAAGGAAAGATCTGATCTCTTGATCAAAGCGACTTTTTTGGGAGCCCATGCTTATCCGTCTGAATATAAAAACGATCATAAAGGTTACATAGATCTTATCATCAACGAGATGCTGCCTGTCATATCCAAAGAAAAATTGGCAGATTTCATTGATGTGTTTTGTGAGAAAGGATTCTTTTCTCCCGAAGAAATGGAAACTATCGTGAAAGCAGGAGCCAGTTATGGATTGAAGCCCAAGCTCCATGTGAATCAACTGAGCTCTATCGGTGGTATTGAGTCAGGGATAAAATTGAAAGCACTTTCGATGGACCATCTTGAAACCATGACTGAAGGCGACATTAAAAAAATTTCCTCATCAGATACCATAGGCACTTTATTACCTTCTGCTGCTTTCTTTTTGAGGATGGATTATCCGCCTGCACGTAAGCTGATCGAGAGTAATGCGGCCATTGCATTGGCGAGTGATTATAACCCTGGATCCTCACCAAGCGGAAACATGAATTTTGTTGTTTCGCTTGCATGCATACAAATGAAAATGCTGCCTGAAGAAGTGGTCAATGCAACAACGATCAATGGCGCTTATGCTATCGGGCTGGAAAAATTTACAGGTAGTATTACAATAGGGAAAAGAGCAGACTTAATATTGACCCGGCAAATATCATCTCTTGCCTATATCCCTTATTCTTTCGGCACGGATCTTATTAATAAAGTAATGATCAACGGGGATTGGAAATGAACTATTTCCTTTAATTTTATTACATGGGTCAATTAAACTCGGAACAGATACTTATTGCCCTGTGCAGCCTGGTGATCTTGTCTTATGTGTTCTCGATCATAGGAAGATACTTCAGAGTGCCTTCGGTCTTATTATTGTTATTTGTCGGTATCCTGTTTCGTTTTATTGCGGATCAATATAGTGTAGAACTGAATTTTTCACCCAAACTGGTGGAGACCCTTGGAGAAGTGGGCATCATCATGATCGTATTGGAAGCAGGGCTGGACCTGCGATTAGGAAGAGACAAGGTCAAGCTTATCAGGAATTCTTTTTTTTCGGCCTTTGTGATCATGGCTTTATCAACCATGGCGGTGGCTTCTATACTTTATTTCTCATTGAATGAGCCCATGCATCAAAGTATCGTTTATGCGATCCCCCTTTCGGTAATGAGTAGTTCCATTGTTCTACCAAGCCTGCATCCGTTGACCGAGCAGAAAAAAGAATTCCTGGTGTATGAGGCCTCTTTTTCAGACATTTTGGGCATCCTGGCATTCAACTATTTTATTGCTGAAAATACTTTGACCTGGACCTCAGCTGCCACGTTAGGTATCAGCCTTGTACTTTCAATACTTTTATCTTTGGCCCTTTCGTTCGTATTATTTATTATACTGGCCAAAACAAAGATGGACATAAAGTTCTTTCTCATTTTTGCTTTGCTGGTACTGATCTATTCGGGAGGGAGAATGCTGCAGCTTCCATCTTTACTGATCATCCTTGTTTTTGGATTACTGATCAATAATTGGGACAAAGTTCTTGTGGATAAATTGCAGCGATATTTTCCCAATGGTGAAGTGGATAAGATCCGCCACCTGTTACACTCTATCACTGCCGAATCATCTTTTCTGATACGTACTTTCTTTTTTGTGCTTTTTGGATTTTCCATTTCACTGTCATTCCTCGGGGAAGAAAGTGTGATTATCCTCGGAAGTATCATTGTGGTGGTTCTCTTTCTGGTACGGCTGCTGTATCTCAAATTCTTTGTTCACACCAATGTGTTCCCTGAATCCTATTTTATTCCACGAGGACTGGTGACCATTGTCTTGTTTTACAAAATACCCGAGCATCTGAAACTCCGCTCATTCAATGACGGCCTGCTTTTCTTTGTCATTGTGGCCACCGGGGTGATTATGACGCTGGCAATGATCTTTTATAAAAAGAAACCCGAGCAGATTGTTGAAGAAGAACAATTCGCCGAACGAAACCAGGAAGTTTAAACGGACTTTTTACTTTTTGTCGTACACGGCTGTGGTGGACATGTCACCGAAATCGGACGTAGAGCTTGTTTCCAGAGTCAGCGTTTTCCCGTCATCAGAAAGGCTCCATTTTTCTGTCCCTTCTACAGTCATTTGTTGACCGTTGAAGTCGAGATTTAAAGTATATGTGATGGTAAAAGTCTTCCCATCTTCACTCCATTTGATCGAAGATTTCTTGCTTGACTCGCCGAAAAGCTTGGTTTCTGTAGTCTTTCCGTCAAAGGTGATGGCTTCAGTGGTCGTGTTTTCATCCCCCTGGAAAGATGGCGCTGTCCTGGCAATGGTAATGGACTCATCAGCCTGATTTACTTTCAAAGAAGTGACGGCAAAGTTTGCCATTTGACCCAGATCACTTTTATCGGTGTTCAGTTTCCATTCGCCCGAAAAGTTGGTCCGGTCGGGGAGGGAAGTGAAAGACAATAAAAGAGCCGGAACTGCAATAAGGATAAGAAGTTGTTTCAGTAATGATTTTTTCATGCCAAAAAAAAGTTTAGGAGCTAAATGTATGAAGAAGAATTGAGACCTGAATACCATTCGTACAAAATTTATTTATGTGAAAAGATGAGAGGGCAGGAGCCTGCGTATTCGATTTTTAGCATAAGTTTGAAGAATGAATCTTACGGATCTGTAAAAATATTAGTTGATCAAAACAGTTTTCAAATTATGAAATGGAATTTTTTTCTGGCGATTACCATGATCATGTTATCCTGTACTAATTCGGGGAAAGACAGTGATCAGAATAAAGATTCAGAAGCAGCTAAATTCAAAGAAGGAAGTTTCGGATACGATCTGAACTTTTTGAAGAAGTATCATAAAGATCTTGTGGTTCTTGGCGATGACAGCAGCGGCGCATCAGTACTGATCGTTCCCAGCTATCAGGGTAGAGTGATGACTAGCACTGCTTCGGGAAATTCAGGGCCCAGCTTTGGTTGGGTGAACCATGAACTGATCGCAACGGGCAAACCTACACCCCACATGAGCGCATTCGGCGGAGAAGACCGTTTATGGTTGGGGCCCGAAGGAGGGCAGTTCTCTGTTTTCTTTAAAAAAGGAACAGAGTTTGTCTTTGATAATTGGTTTGTGCCCAAAGAATTTGATACCGAGCCATTCGACCTGGTTTCCTCCGACCGTTTGCATGCGAAGTTTGAAAAGACCATGCATCTGGAAAATTATTCGGCCACTCAATTCGACCTGAAACTGAACCGGGATATCCGTCTTTTGAATAAAAATGAAATAGACAGTGCATTGGGTATTACCGTGCCTGCAGATTTGAAAGTTGTGGCTTTTCAGTCAGATAACAGTTTAACAAATCAGGGTAAGAAAGCCTGGGATAAAAAATCGGGAATGCTTTCCCTCTGGATACTGGGCATGCTGAATGCTTCTGATGAAACTACAGTTGTGCTGCCCTATAAGCAAGGTGATTCAACAAAACTTGGCAAGATAGTGACCACCGATTATTTTGGCACTATTCCTTCTGACAGGATAAAAATTGATAATGGGAAGATCTTCTTTAAAGCAGATGCAAAGTATCGCAGTAAGATCGGGTTATCACCATCAAGAGCTTTGCCTGTATTAGGAAGTTATGATCCGGTAAACAGCACCCTGACCATTGTTCAGTTTGATCTGCCGGCAGGTGCAAAAGATTATGTCAATTCATTGTGGAAACTTCAGAAGGACCCTTTTTCCGGTGATGCGGTGAATTCATATAATGACGGGCCGATAGATGGAAAACAAATGGGAAAATTCTATGAGGTGGAAAGTTCCTCACCTGCGGCAGCTTTGGCTCCGGGTGCATCCATTTCTCACTGGCAGAGAACTTTTCATATTCAGGGAAGCAAAGAAATGCTGGATCAGTTGTCTCAGAAAGTTTTCGGGATCGGTGTTGATGCAATCCGTATGTAATTAATATTATGAAAAAATGTAACTTTAATTGTCCTAAACCGATTATTCATCAAAATTATCTTCAATGAAAAATTTAGTATTGCTCAGATATTGCCTTTTACTGGCGGCTTTCGCTTTTTTATTACAGGCGGAAAACTTTGCACAGCAGGGTAACAGAGCCAGCCCTGCTGCTACGGCTACCGGAAAAGTCGGTGATGCCACTATTACCATTAATTACAGCAGCCCTTCTGTAAAGGGAAGAAAGATCTGGGGCGAACTGGTTCCTTATAATAAGGTGTGGAGAGCAGGCGCCAATGAAGCCACTACCTTCAGTACAGATAAGGATATTAAGGTAGAAGGGAAATCTTTACCGGCAGGCAAATACAGTCTTTATGCAATTCCGGGTGAAAAAGAATGGACGATCATTTTTAATTCCCAGACAGGACAATGGGGAATCAAGATGAGTGGAGAGACTACCGAAGATCCGGCCAAAGATGTCTTAAGGGTAACAGTTAAGCCCCAAAAATCAAAGAGCTTTACGGAACATCTTACCTATTCCATTGACGGAAATGGATTTTCCCTGATTTGGGAAAACCTTGAAGTTCCTGTTTCTGTAAAATAGTATTTCAAAATTCACTTTTTATGCCGGGGTCAGATAATATCCCCGGCATTTTTTTTCTTACTGTAAACAGCCCTGCGCTTTTATTGACTAACACTCATCTTTACGCCGAAATGGCGCCGGGCATATTTTAGCAGGGTATTGTAACTTACTTTTTTATGAAATTTCTGTTCGATCCATTGCTGGAGCTCAATATATCCCTGCAATCTGTTTTTGGGGTCTTTGAGTTCCCTCTCTATTTTCTTATGCTCTTCCCCTGTAAAAATGGAGGGTTTGCCTGATCTGCCCTTGCGGCCATTACTCAGATGCGCTTCCATACCGCCTGCTTTATAAGCCGCCCGCCGGTTGTGAATACTTTAACTGCAAGCTCCTACAGTATCCATCAGTTCTCTTTTGGATATACCTTTTTCTCCGGCCATTTTCATGGACAGAAACATTTTGATTCGGGCTTGAAACATCGCAGAAGCATCCTTTAAAACGGTACGCAGTTCCCGGCTTGTTTCTTTGATGGGGATATACAAGACCGATGGCATCATGATTAATATTATAGACCATAATATAAATACAAAAATGACAATATACAAAAGATTGGTCTTAACTATTTTCATTTTCGTATAATATGTTTTTTTATTACCTTTCCTTACTTTTCTTTCTTTTCCACTCTGATTCTTTATCCTTCTGAATTACTCATGAAAATGTGCTGAATATCGTGTTTCATTGTTTTTAACTTAATAGTCTAATTTAATTGCGAATAAATTATTAAGTATTAAACCAAATGTATGACTGCTGTAATTATTGACACCGTTTCCATTCAGCAATATGTTTTTAACGGCAATAAGCTAAAGGAAAATATAGGAGCATCTTATATTATTGAAGAGTTGCTTTATAAGGAAGTAATGGATGAAGCGCTCAAGCAAGTTGCCGGTAACAGTATTTTTCATGCTTGGGAAAATTGTGAAACGCCACCATCTCATGAATATAATTTTAACGCAAGGAAAGTCTATGTAGGCGGTGGCAATGCAATGCTCCTATTTCAGGATACTGAAACCGCAAAGAATTTCATTAAAGCATATTCAAAAACAATTCTGGAGAAATTTCCGGGATTACGAATGGCTTTTGGAGTCAAGAATGATTTTAATGAGAAAGAATTCAAAGCAGAAAAAGGAAAATTAGCACAGGCTCTCATTCAAAACAAAGCATTATATAATTTAAATGTCTCTCCCATAAAACATGGCATTGTTGATGATTGCCCTTTAGCTAATGAAGCAAAGGAAGTATTCAACGATTCTACCCAACAATGGATTTCAATTGCTTCAAAAGTAAAAATTGAGAAAGCTGAAATTTCACAAGAAAACCTGGCAATAAATTTTAAAAGTGAATTAAAAGGAGGGTACATATTTACAGATGAGATTGACAGGTTGGGACAAACTCAGGAAAAAGGTTATGTAGCCATAGTGCATGTGGATGGTAACGGGATAGGGAAAAAATTTATGGAGTGCGAATGGCTGAAAGACTTACGTTGCCTCTCAAAACAAGTAAACGGCATTGCTAATAGGGTAATGAAAATGCTGATTGATTATACAATTAGCTTGTTTGAAGGCGAAGATGCCTTAGGGAAAGACGAAGGATTTGAATTAAACACTTACGGAGATAATAAAAGCGATTGGAAAAAAGAATGGCAGGGCCGTAAAATTCTGCCAATACGCCCCCTGATAACAGCCGGAGATGACTTCACCTTTATTTGTCATGGAAAATTAGGTGTTCATCTTGCTGAAAAGCTAATAGCATTTTTGAATGCTGAAAAAATTACTCTTCCAAATGGAACAGAAGAAGGCTTATCTGCCTGCGGCGGGGTTGCAATTGTAAAAACACACTACCCGTTTTATAAGGCTTACCAGTTAGCTGAAGAACTTACCAGACAGGCAAAAGAAGTTTCGAGAGACACAGAAAAGTCGTCATGGTTAAGTTATCTCATTTCGGCAGGCGGTTTCGCAGGAAGCCTGAATGATATTGAACATCAACAATACACTACTCCTGATAAAAAGAGGCTTCGTATGAAGGCATACAGGGTGGACAAACAGGCATCCACCATAAAAATTCTCAAAGACAGAATAAAAGAAATAACCAATAAATGGCCTAATAATAAGATTATGGAATTACGAAGCATGCTGAAAGAAAGCAAAGCTCAACAAGATTTATTTATAACAGAAACAAGAGCAAGAGGACTTTATTTGCCAAAATATGAAAATACTGATGTTGATACAACACTATGGCAGAGAATAGATAATGAAAAAAATGACGGGAAAGAGGTGAAAATAACCCCCTATTATGACATAATTGAATTAAAAGATTTTTATCCTTTCAAACTTTTAAATAAATGAAACTGAAAATTACACTTCAATCATACATGCTGGCAGGTTCGGGTGAAGGAGGTAGTCTGATTGATACAGATATTGTGTTTCACAAAACCGGCTTTCCTTATCTGCCTGGCAGGAGAGTAAAAGGCTTACTAAAAGAAAACCTTTTTGAAGTAATGGAGATGAAAGGATATGATGAAACAGAGATATGCAAAAAAGTAAATACTCTCTTTGGAAAAGAAGGCGCTGAACAAAATGAAGGTAAGCTTGGGTTTAGAAATTTTTATGTCCAGGATTGGGAGAATGTTAAACAGGCATTACCTGATAAAATGGAAAAAAATCCGTTTGTGTATTCCGATGAAAATATAAAACAGTTCTATACAACAGAAATTCAACAAACTGCTATTGTGAATGGGATTGCAAAGCCAACAAGCCTCCGAAATTACAGGGTTATAAAATCATTTCTTTTTAATAAAAATGAAACTAAGCCATTGATATTTGAAGGAAATATTGGTGAAAATGAACCGCTGGAACAAGAAGAGAAGGAGTTGTTTAATGAGGCTGTCTTAAATTTCCGGTATGCAGGCACAAGACGTAACAGGGGATTTGGAAAAATTAAATGTAGTATTGATTTTTCTTCCTCTAATGAATTAGGGAAAGATTTTGAAGCAAACAGTGACACAATAGATATAGAAATAAGGACACTATCACCCGTAGTTTTATCGCAGCAGTTGGGAGAAAAAAATACTGTATTTACTGAAAAAATAATCAGCGGCAACCGGTTGCGGGGCTTACTTGCCTCTCAATACATCAAGCAGGCGGCTCTTACCTTTAAAAATGCACATAAAGATGATTCTTTCTTCAATATTTTTTTATCCGGTAAAGTTTCCTTTGAATCATTATACTATAATGGCTCTACTCCTTTGCCACTGCATATTCATAAGTATAAAAATAAAAAAGCGGAAGACGATTTAGTGAATGTTTTTAAGAAGCCTGAAGACAAAAAAGATGAAATTACCAAGCCGGAAGGAGGCTTTGGCACAATTAACGGCAGTAATATATTAATTTCAAAGCCCCACACAACTTTTTTCTTCCATAATTCAAGGCCCAATCGTTCAGCAGGAAAAAGCCTGGAAGAAGAAAAAGAAGGCGGTAGTATTTTTTATTATGAAGCACTTGACGAAGAACAAGTCTTTTTGGGAAAAATTAAAGGTGACGTAAAGTTGTTAAACAAATTGGTTCAAACGATTGGCAACAAAATAAAATTACAGATTGGGCGCAGCCGTTCCGCACAATATGGCGAAGTAGAATTAGTCTTTAAAGAAACAGAAACAACTAATAATTCCAATAGCAATGGGTTAGGAATGAAGGGAAATATTGGAGCGGATACCAATAATGCTAATTCCTCCAATACATATTTATTGATATTGGAAACCCCTTTGATTCTTCTTAATGAGTATGGTGAAGCGGAGGCAAACGGCAAAAATTTACTAACGGAATTAAAAAAATATTTTTCATTGGCTGGATTTGTGGAAAATGGAGAAACTAAAACTCTTGACGTTGCAGCAGCCTTTACTACTGTAGAACAATACAATGCCGTATGGCAATCCAAATCGTCAAAGATGCCGGCTTACAAAGAAGGTAGTGCTTTTGTTCTTAATTTAAAGAGTGCAACAGATATTGAAACCGCTATTCAAAAAGCAACCAAAGAAGGCTTAGGTGAATACAAGGAACAGGGTTTTGGTAAAATCCGCTTTGAATCGTATAAAGCTATTGACATCTTTAAAAAACACGAAGCAGAAGGAAATAAACCAACGGGAAATAATGCGTCTGTTAAAATACTTGATGACATTCTGGCCCAATACAAACAAGTTGAAAAGAATACCAGCAAGAAGGCCAATGCGATAAAAGATGCTCAACAAAAAAAATACCTTGATTTAAGCAACCATCTTATAGGCCGGATGGAAAGAATGATTGAAACGAAAGCAACCGGAGCCGAAGTGCAAAACTGGATAAAAGATACTATGGGGAAACCTGCAGGCGAGAAATTGTCAAAAGTTGGGCTTGTTAATAGAGACCATAAATTTATGTTTGACGATGACCATGATACAATTTATTGGCTTACTTTCTTCAGGATGCTTAGAAAACTTAAAAAATTAAAGGAGGAGAATAATGGGTGATTGCTTATATAAAGAACAACATAAGATAATCGGCAGATACATAATACATGCCGAAATAAAAACATTAACACCTGTGCTTATTGGTAAAGGTATAGGTGATGTTGCAGATATTGAAATAATGCGCCTTCCTGATGGAAAGCCCTACATTCCTGCATCTACTTTCGCCGGCGTTTTAAAACAGCATTTTGCAGAATGGTATGGTGAAACTAAAATGAAGACAAAAGAAGCAAAGTTTTTTTGGGGTACAGGGCAGAAAAAAATTAACGGGAAACCCGACCCGGACCAATATCAATGCCATTTTGTAATAGACGATCTGCTTACCACTTGTGATACTAAAAATAAAATAACCCGGCGGGATGGGATAAAAATTGATTACAAAACCGGCATCACAGAAAAAAAGGCAAAGTACGATTACGAGTTGCTGGAACCGGAAATTACTTTTAATCTAAGAGCGGAAGTAACCGTAAGAAAAGTAATAAGCAATCCTAAGATTTTTGAGGAATACATTAGTTACATATCAGCCATTTTAAACGATGATAGTTTCAGGATTGGTGCACAAACCAATACAGGCTTTGGTAAAATTCAATGCTCCGGTTTCAATGCCTGGTATTTTGATTTTTCAGACAAAAAATTAAATCGTTCGGAAGAATGGTTTACATATTTGAAAGCATTGGAGGAAAGATGTGTATGGGAAAAAGAGTACTATGATATAAGACCTGGTTTCGAAAGTATAAAGATTTCAGAAATAAAATGTCCTTTGAAATCATTTAATATTTATGCAGAATTCGGCATTAAAAATTCCATCATTATTGGGGCTTACGGCATTGATGCTAAGGAACCCGATAAAACACATTTGAAAAGCAACAGCAAAAATGTATTAACAGGCAAATCCGTCAGAGGCGCTATCAGGCACAGGGCATTGAAAATACTCAATACACTGCCAATAGACAATGCAGAAGAAAAGATAAAAGAACTGTTTGGATATGTAGAAAATCAAAATCAGGAAAAAGATGAAATTCGGGGAAAACTCCGGGTGGAAGAAAACTATATTGCAGGAAAAGGAATGACGCAAAACCGGATAAAAATTGACAGGTTTACCGGCGGCACTATGAGCGGGGCTTTATTCAATTCCAAGCCATTGTGGAAAAACAAAAACGGGGAAGAAGGCAAACTGATCTTAGATTTTGCTCTCTCCGGCAAAGAATTTAAAGAAACTGATGCTTTGCTGTTGCTGCATTTGCTGAAAGACCTGTGGACTGCCGACCTGCCTATAGGCGGGGAAAAAAGCATTGGCAGGGGTATCCTTACCGGCAGGCATGCCACCGTGAATTATGGTGGAAAACAATTGGTAATAGAAGCCGGTGAAAATGGAATAATAACATTTAAAAAGCAGGATTTATTGCCAACAATTACTGAGTGGGAACAAACATTTATTAACAACCTGAAAACTGAATAAAATGAGTAAAGAAGGAACAAGATATGTTGCAAAACCTATTAAGAGTAATTCAGTAGAGTATAACTATACCTCTATTGTGGTAGTAGCTGAAGAAATTAAAGAAGGGTACATCGTTCTCTGGCAGCATCATGGCGTATTTGTAGGAGAGGTCAAAAACAAAAAAGTCAGCTGGTTATACGATTCAAAAAAAAACAAACAAGTTTATTCGGAAGAAGAAATTAAAAAAGATAATATCGTTCGCATACGGGCTTTTACTGAGACAAAAGAAATTCATATCTGGCGAAGCGGCAACGAATTAAAAGGCAGATTAAGAACAGATGATGCGGGTAAGGAAATGGAATATATAGAAACCGATATGAAACTTCGAAGCGTTATTGCCCATCCTTTAAAAAACAATGAGAAGTTTAATTCGGAAGATATATTTCTTAGAACCCGTAACTATATTGGTTATACCGATGATATTCGGCAGGCGGGCTATGTAGATAGTAGATTTGTTGAATTTGCAATAAAAAATTCTGACAATGAAAAAAGGAAAACTAATTAAAGAAAAAAATACATGGAAAATTACCGGTGATGGCATTAAAAATCCAATGCCCGTTATGGGCGATTTTGGATTAACCGATGATATGAATGGGAAAGAAATTGAATTCGATAACAACGGCGGGCCTGTGAAACTTATCAGGTTTGAAGGGAAAGATTATGTAAAAAAGCAAGGCCAACCACAACGTTCACAGCAACAACACCAGACACAATATCAAGGTCAACGCCATAACCAGCAACGCCAATCTAGTGCTGTGCCAGATTCACGAAAAAACATTCAAGACCCCGCAAGGGCGCCATACAATTTTGTGCCGTTAAACGAAACAGTAATTCCGGCACAGGATATTCCGGATTTTGATAAATATTATGATAATAGATATACGGGCTATATTGATTTAAACATTACAACAAAAACGCCTTTATTTATAAGAGGCGAAATGGAAAATTTTTTCGTTATAAACGAACAGCCTGTTATACCGGGAAGTTCTTTGAGGGGAATGATAAGAACGCTGGCAGAAATTGTGAGTTATTCTAAGCTTGGATTTAGCGATGATAAAAGATTCTCACAAAGAGGAATGGCAGACAGGAGTAGCCTGAAAGAGTTGTACAATAAAAAAGTACCAGTCAACCACGATGACATCCTTCATGGGTATTTATTCCATAAGAAGAATGAGGATAGGTATTATATCCGACCTGTAAAAGCTTCAAGGTTTGAAGATCACAATTATTCTGAAAAGAAGTTCACGTATGAAAAAGTTGAGAAAGGATGGAAAGTTTATACAGGCATGATGAATAACAAGTATCACCATTATTTGTTTGAGTTACCGGACGTAAAAGTTAAGCCTTTTTTAGTTGACGAAGAGGTTATTAAAGCCTATATAAATGACGAAACTGATGCAAAAAAATATGAAAAAGGAAAGAACGAAAATCAATATTATGATGTAATTGAAAAATTGCACCGTGAAGATAAATTCAAAGATGACGGCATACCGGTTTTCTATTTTGCAAAGGGCGGTACAATCATTTCTTTCGGGCATACAGAAAGATACCGCATACCTTATGACTATTCAGTAAAAGACCACCTGCCCTTGGAACACAGGAAATATACACTTGATATGGCGGAAGCTATTTTCGGGTTTTTAAAAGAGAAAAGTCAGAAGCCTGATGATAAGTCAAAGGATGAAAGGAAAGAATTTGCCTCACGGGTATTTTTTGAAGATGCAAATACTGAAGAAACTGAGTGGAAACTTCCAGGTTCACCGTATCAACCCAAAATTCTATCTTCCCCCAAGCCTACTACTTTTCAGCATTATTTGGAACAGCCTTTTAAAACAGGCACGCCGTTAAAGCAGCTTAAACATTGGAATGATAAAGAAGCACTTATTAGGGGCAGCAAATTGTATTGGCATAGAAAGACACCGCATGATAACCAGGCACCGTATTCATGGGTAGAAAAGTCAGGCATAAAAACAAAAAGTCATCCAGGCACAATAATACCCGTAAAAGAGAATGTTCTTTTTAAATCAAAAATCCGCTTCGAAAACCTCAGCACCGAAGAACTCGGCTGCCTGCTTTTTGTGCTGGAATTGCCCAAAGAAAATGAAAAAGAAAAATATTGCCACAAACTCGGCATGGGTAAACCACTTGGCTTAGGCTCTGTGCAAATTGAGCCTACGCTTGTTTTATCAGACAGGCAGGAACGTTATAAAAAAATATTTGATGGTAATAGTAAATGGTTTTTGTCGGAGCAAAAAGATAAGAGTACAAACGACTTTAAAATCCAGTTTGAAACCTACGTTTTAAGCAAACTGACTGACAAAGAAAAAAACAATGCAAAATCCCTTTGGGAAGTGCCACGCCTGAAACAACTCAAAACCATGCTGCAATTTAAGCAGGATAATGTGACAGGAGAGGCCTGGTTAGACAGGACAAGATATATGGAAATAGAAGTTAAACCGCCTTCTGAATCTCCCTACTATAATGGCGAGCAGGGTACTAAGCTTAATGAATATAAAAATCGACCTGTACTACCCGAACCTACCGATGTTGTTAAATAAGAAGCTTATAAATAATTCTTATGAAGGTTATCCTTTCATCCATTGGCACAAGCCTGCTTACTAAAAAAGCAGATGAAGCTTTCAGAAATGAAATAATTGATTTCTCCAATAAGAAAGAACATGAAATTCCAGTTCAATTTAAAAATCGAATAGAAGAACTGAAAACTACTTTAATAAAAACATTACTGACCGGCGATGATGGCATTGCCAAATCTTACAGTGCTGAACTAAATGGAATTTTAAGTTATTACGATAAGTACAACGACAGTGCCTCTGATATTCATTTATTAATTGGTACAGATACTTTTTTAGCTGCAGTAACTATGGATATTGTAAGTCAGTATATTAAAGAAAAAGGGCATCAATGTATTTCTTATTCTGTACCGGAATTGAATACTGAATCCAAATCCAATTTCGATAAAGGCATAAAAAACCTCTTAGAATATCTTGATAATACAATTCCTGAATATAGAGAAAGCCGGTATGAAGTAATTTTCAATCTGACAGGCGGCTTTAAAAGCCTGCAGGGTTTTTTAAATACTTTTGGAACTTTTTATGCAGACCGGATAGTTTATATTTTTGAAAGCGGCGGATTGATTGAAATACCCAAATTACCTGTTTCCATTGATAAGTATTTGTTCAAACAAAATGCTTTGTTATTTACACTATTAGGAAATGATCATTACCAACCCAAAGATAAAATATCAAACCTGCCTCAAACATTGTTTCTTGAATTATGGGATCATGTTTACGGACTTTCAAATTGGGGACTTCTGTCGTGGAATAATATTAAAAGTGAAGTTTTGACTGATGATTTATTAATCCTTCCGAACATACAATATGAGCAGAGTTTCAAAGAAGATTTTCAAAAACTTACCGATAAAAGGAAGAAGGTAGAAATACAGGAATTATTAGCATCTATTTCATTAATATTAAGCACCGGGGGCGTTCAGAAATTATCTAGTGGCGGAATACAATTGACGCCCTATTCAGGCAATACGAGTATATACCATTTCAGAGTTAACCAGCAAATGAGAATCACCTGCACAAAAGATGGTAATATTCTCATATTGCGCCACTATGGAACACATGATTATACAGAAAGAAAGGAGAATGTTTCTTAAAATATTATTCATTAAATAAGATATAAAAAATGCTGGCTTTACTGAATACATCTATCGTTACTTGCTATGGCACTTATGAATATAAATACCTTACCCTTGAAGATGCAAAAAAAATAATTCAAAACGATTTTGTTTCCTATATAGGTCATCAAAGCACCTGCAATATCTTATCAAACTTACTGCAGGTAGAAATACCAATGAACAGAAATCAATATAAACAACATGTTGGGGATGAAGCTTTAATATTTCAGCTGAAAAAAAGGATTAAAGAAGGGCAAGTGCTTTCTTCAATTGATCAAATAGAAGCAATAGGGTATAAATTTGGATTATTGAAAAGAATAAAATAATAATCATATAGACAATAATTCTATCATATTAAACCTGCCGGTTACTGATCTTGAGTACGATTTCCCTGGAGTATTCTTCAAAACTGATAAAATAAAGACAGAAGAAACCTTGGCAATTTCTCTGCCAAGAAATATGAACAGCAATAAAGGAATAGTTGTTGACAGGCGGTGTCCTATTGGGTTGTATCTTATTTTATATAAAAAAGTTGTAAAAGCAAATACTGCTAAATGGATTGCTTCTTTCGATCCAAAGCATCATAGTGCTCTTAAAATTATATCAACGAATACACCCGATGCATTCATAAGTAAATCAGCATTTGAGGTATATTATCCGGTGCCTCAAAAAAATATTGTTATTGCTTTTATTGGCCCTCCTGATTGCGGCAAATCCGTATTTGTTTATGCATTATTTAAACAACTGCTACAGAAAAATTCTGCTTATACCAATAAAAATATTTTTATTATAAAGGGCTGCCCGGACGGAGAAGGTCTTTGGGCAAGCAGTTTATCACAACAGTATATCAAAGAAATACGCTATAAAAATAAGTTTACAGACAAATTTGCAAAGAATGTTATTGAAGAAATAAATAATACAAAAAAATCGAAAACCATCATCTTTGTTGATTGTGGTGGAAAAAAAAGTAAACCTAATAAACATATTCTACAAATGCATCACAGGTAATTATTATATCTTCCAACGAAAGACAAACAAAAAAATGGCAAAAAGACCTTTAGTGCAATTCAATATCTGGCAATAATTGATAGCTATCTTACTTCGAAAATCCTGATAAAACATCTTAAATTAATGAAATTAAAGATGATACATTTTATATGGACATTGTGGATTTGTCAAGAGGTAATAATAATATCGTAATACCTGATGATTTTTTAAATTATTTTTTAAACCTGGTTTAAATATGCATACTGTCTATACGCAAATGACCGTTTTTAATTTTTCATTGGAAGAAAATGATGGAGTGCATTTTAAAAAAACTTTTTCCGCTGCTATTCATGATCTGAGAGAATCCGGGCAAACTGAGGGAATTGATACAGAGCTTTTTTATAACCGAAGTGAAGAAACAAATGACACTATAAAACGCTACCCGCTTATCCAATTCAAGCCGGTAAAAGGCAAAGCTGCTTTATTGGCTATAAATGAGGGAATCAATGCAGTGAACGAAATTCTTGCACTGCTCAATAAAGAGGAGAATAAGCATATAAAAAATAAATTTTTAAGAACGAAGCAAAATTATGTTGACCTCTCGGAATACAAATCATTTCCTTTAGAAAAGCATACGATTAAATTACTAACCATTAAGCAACAGTATAGAGTAATAAACTGGCTGCCGCTTGATTCACATCGATACAAAGTTTTTTTGGCATCCGGTGAACTAAAAGTACTGGCAGAATTACTTGATGAATGTCTTTCAAGGCAAATTAATACAATGATAGCCGGTACCGGATTCAGGTACAATTTCCCTTTTATTACTTATGTATCTTCTATTCTTGCTACTAAAAAGTTAATCCAGGTTTATAAAGAAAAAAAACTACCTTTCGATTGTACATTTTTTTGCAACCTGCATATACCTGATGGCATAGGAATCGGCCAGGTGCCGGGCATTGGATTTGGAACGGTATACAGAACTTAAATCTTACTTTTTTAAAATATAATATGAGTAGAATCATAGTAAATATCGTAAGCGATCAGGCTATTCAAAATGTATTATTTATCAGAGAACAAAAGGTTGCCGACAGGTATATTTTTTTGTCAACAGAAAAAATGGAATCTCCTGAAAGAAAAATGACTGATAATATTATTAATGCTGCGGGCATTCGTAAAGAACTGTGCCGTATTGTAACAGTAGTTGAAGATTCTTTGCACGATATTGATTCAAAACTATCGGATGAATTAAATATAAATGAAGAAGATAAAGTGCTGGTAAATATCACCGGCGGCACAAAAATCATGTCATTGGGTGTGTATATTCACTTTTCGGGAAAAAGCAATTCGGAAATATTTTATGTTCCTATAGAAAAAAATGAAATTCACCGGGTATTCCCTTTAATGGAAAACAGCACTCAATCCCTTTTATTCCGGGTGGATTTGAAAGATTACCTGATGTCGTATGGAGTTAGTGTGCCCGAAAAATCATTTGGCTCAAAAAACACCTTACTAAAACCCGCAGCACAGACCGAAACACTGTTTAAAGCCTTTATTGGAGAACAGAAAGAAAAATTATTGTCCTGTGCAGAGAAAATAAGAAAGCAATTCAGGGGTAAAAAATTGAGAAGGGAAAAGCCTGCTGAAACAGCCCTTTTCCATGAGGCGATGATTTTTACCGAAAACGGAGTAATGTTTGAGAACGATGATTCGATTACAGAAAAGGAAATAAAATATATTACCGGCGAATGGCTTGAGGAATATATATATACAAAAATAAAAAATATACTTGGCTTAAGTGATGATGCAATAGGCTTGGGAGTACAGTTGATAAAAGGAAATGCTCCTAATGAGTACGACATTATTTTTACACACAATAATGCATTGTACGTAATAGAATGTAAAACTGACATTGCAGACAATGATGCCGGTAAAATAAGCTACCTTTTTACTAATACTATCTATAAAGCAGCAACACTTAAAAAAGAATTTGGATTATGGGTCAATTACTATTTATTTGCCCTGAACGATTTTTCGAAGCTAAAGGCTGAACAAAAAGACAGGGCTAAATTATTGGGCATTAGACTGGCAGGCATTGAAATTATCGGAAATGATGAAGTACTGAAAAATTTTATTAAAGCAATGTAAAAAGTGACGGGGAATAAAAAGTTTATGATAAAAATGTATTTTATATATTAAAGTTGAAAACAAATGCTCTTTGACATTGCGGACCAGCAGTTGCATTTCTTAAAAACTGTTGGTAATTTAACAGGGAAATAGCTATGGCATGGCCTTTTCAAAGGAACACATGACAGCCCTTTCCCACCAGCTATGCAGGGTAAAGAGTATTTCAGACCTGGCCGGTTTGCTGCAAACCGGCCTGCCGGAACTCCTGAAACTGCGTTTGGAAAAGCCTTATTCTGTTTTTGAGGTCAGAAAACAAAAAGGGAAGCAGCGGTTGATAGAAGCGCCTGCAAAAGATCTTAAAAAGGCATTGCGAAAACTCAATGACCACCTGCAGGCCGCTTATTTTTTTTGCCGCAGCCGGGCTGCTTATGGATTTATTCAGCAACCCAAAAGCGCTAATAAGAAAAGGAACATTCTTACCAATGCCAGGCTACATTGCGGCAGAAAGTACATGGTGAACATTGACCTGAAAGATTTCTTTCACCAGGTAAGCCGCATGCGTGTTGCCGGCATATTCCGTTCTGCACCTTTTCAGTTCAATACGGAACTCAGTTCCTTTTTGGCAGAGTTTACTACTTATAATGGCAGGCTGCCCATGGGCAGCCCAACCTCTCCGGTGCTCAGCAATTTTGCCACCCGTGAACTGGATGCAGATCTGTTAAGTTACTCCCTGCAAAACAAAATGACATATTCCCGCTACGTGGATGACCTTACTTTTTCTGCCAACCAACCCATTAGCATTGAGCAGTACTATACCATACAGGATATGATCGGCAAAAAAGGATTTACCATAAACATGGAAAAGGTATAGTGGATGGGCGAATCGGATGAAAAAATGGTTACGGGGCTGATATTGAAAGACAGGCCGGTACTGCCGGAAGCCTTCCTAACCGACCTGGAAAGCAACCTGAAACGTTTCAAGCATGTACTGGAATTTTCAGCAGTGTCAAAAGGACATACACCGGCCGAATGGATAGGCCAGTTTGAAGAGCACCTGCAGGGAAAACTGCGCTTTTTGCAAATGGTATATGGGCATCAGCATCCGGTGGTAAAGAGGCTGAGCAGCATGTATGACGATGCCTACAATACAAAACCTTTTGCGGAAAGTTTTTCCTGGAATGATTTTCCTTATTCCTGAATATGGAGCAAACAGCTATATTAAATTTTAAACCCTGCTACATGCAACTCGTATTAAACACTTACGGCCTTCAGCTAAGCCAGCGCAACCGGTGCTTCCAGGTGGAATCAAATTCCCTTAACAGGATCATCAGCCCGCAGCGCATCAGCAGCATTCTTATAACCAAAGCAGTAAATATTACAAGCAGCGCCATGATCCTCGCTGCAGAAAACAATATACCGCTGATATTACTTGACCATATCGGCCAGCCGGTTGTCAGAATTAATTCAGTTTTGTCTTCGGGGCACAGCGATCTTCGCAAAAAGCAATATGAATTTTCAAAAAGCAAAGAATCATTAAAATGGATTATGCAGATGCTTTTGCTAAAAACAGAAGGGCAGTTAAAAAATATTAACTGGTGGGCAAACAGGAAAACTGCATTGGCAAAAGTAGCTGAAAGCAGCATGCTGCAAATAATAACGGCCGTTAAAAACCTGGAGCAAAAATCCCTTATTATTAGCGAGGAGCAGCAATTTCTGCAATGGTTGCGCGGTTGGGAAGGCAATAATGCAAAATATTATTGGCAGGTTGTAAGCCTGATGGCACAGTCAGAAGGATGGAACATGCAGGGAAGAAGCTACAGGCCTGCCGGAGATGCTGTTAATGCTATGCTTAACTATATATATGGCATGCTCTATCACCAGGTGGAAACAGCACTGGCCTGTGCAGGACTTGACAGCCAGATAAGTATCTGGCACGCCAATGAATATCAAACGCCGTCATTGGCTTTTGATGTAATTGAACCTTTCCGGCCCAAAGCAGACCAATTGCTGGCTCAGCTGATCATGCGGCAAACTATTCAGCCCGATTGGTTTGAAACGAATGAGAAGTACGGCTATATTCTTAACAAAAAAGGCAGAAGCTTACTGATCCCTTTCTTCAATGATTGGCTGGAAGAAAAAACGAAGTTTGATAACCGTGTTACGGCCATGAAGAACCACATATTGCAATTGGCCTATGACCTGAAAAAGCAAATTGAAAAAAACTTTGAATCATGAATAAGAAAAACATTTTTCTTATCAGCTATGATATTTCAGATAATAAAAAGCGTGCTAAAATAGCTAAATTGTTGGAGCGATCGGGCTACGAAAGGATACAATACTCGGTATTTACGGGGTTGATGGCCCCGCACAGGAACAAAGAACTTTGGAAAAGGCTGCAAAAGTTTACTGATACCGGAGAATATCCCGAAGATAAACTGATCAGCTTTGCTATCAGCAAAACATCCTTTCGGAATATGAAAATTATCGGTAGCTTCGCAGCTGATTTGAAATATTTGCTGGGAGAAAAACATACAGAAGTTTTTTAATGGCCATGCAGAAAAAAGCCGGATTATTTACAGCTCTTTTACATATAAGGCCCTCATACTCAATCTATTCACAATTGAATGCTATAAGAGTGAGGAATTAGTTTGTAACCACTGCGACTTATGCCCTCGACAGCCACTCTTCTGTTCTTATTATAAGAGTGAGGAATTAGTTTGTAACCACTGCGACCTTTCAATGTGTCGTAAGGAAAATATTTTTTTATAAGAGTGAGGAATTAGTTTGTAACCACTGCGACAATACTATCCAACATCTTTTGGATATCTTCGGGGGGATAAGAGTGAGGAATTAGTTTGTAACCACTGCGACAATTGAACATCTTCATGATTTTTTATTTTTTTAGATAAGAGTGAGGAATTAGTTTGTAACCACTGCGACTTAATGTAGTAATCATAACTAATTGGTTTTTAATTATAAGAGTGAGGAATTAGTTTGTAACCACTGCGACCTGTCTTGGCAGGCCCTATACATTTTTAAGAGAAGAATAAGAGTGAGGAATTAGTTTGTAACCACTGCGACTGTTAACAAGGAGATTCCACCCCTTGACTATGAACGATAAGAGTGAGGAATTAGTTTGTAACCACTGCGACTTATTTCACCGATACTACAATTTCACCGGGCTCGTGGAGATAAGAGTGAGGAATTAGTTTGTAACCACTGCGACTATCCATAAAGTTTTACAAAGGTAAAATAAAATAGATCATAAGAGTGAGGAATTAGTTTGTAACCACTGCGACCCGCTGATAAGTGTCTATATCAAACGATTGGATATAAGAGTGAGGAATTAGTTTGTAACCACTGCGACTAAGTCATCGCCTCCTTTAGCTTTCCCTACCTCTCATAAGAGTGAGGAATTAGTTTGTAACCACTGCGACGTTGTCAATATACATTTGCTTTTTTGTTTTTTTTATAAGAGTGAGGAATTAGTTTGTAACCACTGCGACTCTTGTTCCTCTTTTGTCAGAGGCTTTATAGAGTATAAGAGTGAGGAATTAGTTTGTAACCACTGCGACGGAGTGGGCTCAAGGCCAGAGAGGTAATCGTCCTATAAGAGTGAGGAATTAGTTTGTAACCACTGCGACTCTGTTCTTCTCGAACTTCGAGAAGAACTTAAATAAGAGTGAGGAATTAGTTTGTAACCACTGCGACAAACAACATCATTGCCACTAATGTCATAATGAATAAGAGTGAGGAATTAGTTTGTAACCACTGCGACATCTATTTCTGCCTCTCCTCATAAATATTTTGGATAAGAGTGAGGAATTAGTTTGTAACCACTGCGACGCTCAAGACCAGAGAGATAGTCGTCCTCTCTCTATAAGAGTGAGGAATTAGTTTGTAACCACTGCGACATATCCTACTCGCTTGGAGTAGGCTCAAGTCCAGAGAATAAGAGTGAGGAATTAGTTTGTAACCACTGCGACTGTCCCTGGGCTTCCTGATTATCTAACATTTTCTCCTATAAGAGTGAGGAATTAGTTTGTAACCACTGCGACTTCCAATGGGTGCCATCCATATAATAAAATTCGGTAACAAGAGTGAGGAATTAGTTTGTAACCACTGCGACTTATAAAAGGTCAATATACTACATGGGCATTAAATAAGAGTGAGGAATTAGTTTGTAACCACTGCGACCAATCCAATGTTCTTATTCAGATTGATGATTTGCTGCATAAGAGTGAGGAATTAGTTTGTAACCACTGCGACAACAGTTTTGTGTCTCCTACAAGCGAGACACTTACGTATAAGAGTGAGGAATTAGTTTGTAACCACTGCGACTTCCGGGTAGTCACCTTCAAATGACTTCTTTAATAATAAGAGTGAGGAATTAGTTTGTAACCACTGCGACAATTTGACGGCGTTGCAAATCGGTAAATGTTGATATAAGAGTGAGGAATTAGTTTGTAACCACTGCGACTGTGAAACGAACACTCTTTTCCTAATGTTAGAGCAATAAGAGTGAGGAATTAGTTTGTAACCACTGCGACTTGCCTAAGACTCCAATGCCATCATCCATGATAATAAGAGTGAGGAATTAGTTTGTAACCACTGCGACTTTCATTTTCCCAATAGAATAAATAATCATTATTATGATAAGAGTGAGGAATTAGTTTGTAACCACTGCGACCATTAAGGTAGCGAAGTCCTAATTACTTAATGGATAAGAGTGAGGAATTAGTTTGTAACCACTGCGACATTCTAATGCTGCCATCCATGACAACACTGACAATAATAAGAGTGAGGAATTAGTTTGTAACCACTGCGACTTTGCATGCAGAGGCGGTGAGAAGCAGGTAAGAGAATAACAGTGAGGAATTTTAAAGTCTCTTGGTATTCTTACAGAAGCATCTTCTCTTTGATGTCAACAAGACCAACCGGACTATAGTAAAGTTACCTTAACCTGGTTTGCCGGTGTGAAGGAACTGTAGAAAAAGTGTCTTTAAATTTAAATGCCAGCAAAACCACAGAAGATCCGGCAAAAGAGGTGTTGCGTGTTACAGTTGCCCCCGTGAAAGCAAAAAGTTTTTTGGAGCGCCTTACTTATTCTGTAGGGGATAATGGATTTTCCCTTTCCCGGGAAAACCCGGAAGTGCCTGTTTCCATAAAATAAATAGTAATTCAAAATTCTTTATAATGCCGGGCCGGATAATTTTCCCGGCATTTTTTTTCTGCGAAACAGAGTGATGATCTTTTCAGACGATCGCTTTACGATTAAAGACAATAAACCATTTGTCAGAAAATTATTCATTAACTGACAAATGGCAATAATTCAATGATGAAACGGAGAAATGTTCTGAATGAAGAGTTATTTCTTCATTGCCTTTTTTATAAAGCCGATGATCGCCATCAGAATACCGCCTCCGACACCTCCGCCAAGTATATTGGTAAGGATGCTGGTGATATCCAATGAGCCGTTACCGGTTGGCAAACCCAAAGGGCCGAGAAGTTGGCCTCCTAATCCGCCGCCTAAAATTCCGACAATGGAATTACCAATTGTTCCTAATGAGAATTTTTTCATTAAACCGCCGACTACATTACCGCCAACAGCGCCGCCAGCCAATTGAATAAGCAATGATCCGATATCCATATAAATTAAGTTTTGGTTCTGATAAATATATTACTTTTTTCTTATGCCATATTTTTTTAGATATCTGTGTAATATTAATCCGGATCCGTGATTATTAATGATCATCTGCATAAGGAAAAAATCAGCTCTTTAAGCTGTGGGTATTGTTTGACAAGAATTGAAGCATCTGCCAGCTCAAAGTCTTCAAATTCAAATCCGGGAGCGACGGTACAGCCTGTAAAACAGAATTGACTACCCGGTGCAGGTCGGCTTGCAAACCAGCTGCCTGCCGGTACCACATGTTGAAACCGGTTTTCTTTTTCAATATCCTTTCCTAAAGTGATTGTTTCAAGTTCGCCCGATGGATGAATGATGAATAACTGCAGAGGATCTCCTTCATAAAAATGCCAGCATTCATCACTCCTGATACGATGAAAGGCAGAGAAATTATTTTCCTCCAGCAGGAAATAAATGGCAGTGGAAAACACCCGGCTGCCTGTAAATCTTTCAGGCAAAGCAGACCGGTCTATCTTCTCATTGCTTTTATAGGTTTCAGAATACCATCCTCCTTCGGGATGTTGGATCAGTTTGAAATGTTCGATCAGTTTCTCTACCATTTTAAAAGGTTGGATGAATGAATCTTAATTAAGTGCGCCTGCCACCCATACTTGGGCATCTGCTTTCAAGTAATATCTTTGCGTTTTGAAAATTACAAGCTATTGATCATGGGAGCAAATTTGTTCTCATTTAACAGAAGTATAAAAAAAACAACAGGCCATGCAGCAATTAATAGAATGTGTTCCCAATTTCAGTGAAGGGAATGACATGGGCATTATCAAACAGATCACAGACCAGGTGGAATCCGTGGAAGGAGTTCGCTTATTGAATGTGGATCCAGGCAAGGCAACGAACAGAACGGTTGTAACCTTTGTCGGCGAGCCGGCTGCTGTTGTTGAAGCGGCTTACCGTGCTATAAAAAAAGCAGGAGAACTGATTGACATGAGCAAACATAAGGGAGAACATCCGAGAATGGGAGCCACCGATGTTTGCCCTTTGATACCGATAGCAAATATTTCCATGGAAGAAACGGCAAAGTTTGCACAGCAGCTTGCCGGAAGAGTGGGGGAGGAATTGAAAATCCCTGTTTATTTGTACGAAGCTGCACAGCCCGACAAGAAAAGGAACAATCTTTCGGTGATCCGTGCCGGTGAGTATGAAGGGTTCTTTAAAAAAATAAAACTGTCGGAATGGAAACCTGATTTCGGCCCTGCGGAGTTCGATGCCAAAAGAGGAGGCACGGTCATTGGCGCCAGGGATTTCCTGGTAGCATATAATGTGAACCTGAACACAACATCGGTGCGGAGAGCCAATGCCATTGCATTTGATGTAAGAGAAGCAGGTAGAAAAATAAAGACTAAAGTGAAAGATGAAAACGGTAAGGAAGCTGAGGTCGAAAAAGTGCAACCCGGTACTTTAAAATCCGTGAAAGCGATAGGATGGTTCATTGAAGAATACGGTATCGCACAGATCTCAATGAACCTTACCAACATCAACATTACTCCGGTGCATATCGCATTTGATGAGGTCTGCAAAAAGGCTAACGACCGTGGCATTCGTGTTACCGGCAGTGAACTGGTGGGCCTGATCCCTCTGAAAGCCATGACGGATGCCGGAAAATATTTTTTGAAAAAGCAAAAAAGATCGGTTGGCATTTCGGAAAAAGAGCTGGTGAGGATAGCCGTCAAATCAATGGGGCTGGATGAACTGGCGCCTTTCAGACCCGAAGAGAAGATCATTGAATACATGCTGCGAGATCCTGCCGGCAGTAAGCTGGTGAGCATGTCACTTTCCGATTTTGCCGATGAAACAGCAAGCGAAAGTCCTGCTCCCGGAGGCGGATCCATCTCATCTTATGTAGGAGCGCTGGGCGCTTCTTTGGCAACCATGGTAGCCAATCTTTCTTCCCATAAAAAAGGATGGGATGACCGTTGGGAAGAATTCAGCAACTGGGCGGAGAAAGGGCAGCAATATAAAGATGAAATGATCCGGCTTGTGGATCAGGATACAATGGCTTTCAACAAGATCATGGAAGCTTTTTCTTTGCCGAAGAGTACAGAGGAAGAAAAAAAGATCCGTAAGGAAGCGGTACAGGAAGCTACAAAAATGGCAATAGAAATTCCGTTCAATGTGATGAAGACAGCTTATGCAAGCATGGAAGTTATCAGGGCGATGGCGGAATCAGGAAACCCTAATTCTGTTTCCGATGCAGGTGTGGGCGCCTTGTGTGCACGCAGCGCCGTGAAAGGCGCTTTCCTCAATGTGCGGATCAATGCGGCAGGATATGATGATAAGGATTTTGTTTCCGGTATTATTTCCAAAGGCAAAGAACTTGAGGAAAAAGCAGAAGCATTGGAAACAGAGATCCTTCAGATCGTCAATTCAAAGATCGGCGCTTAAGAGCCCGATTCGAGTTCCATGATCTTCTCAAATACCAGTTCGTATTGTTTATTCAACAATGCTAACTCTTCAGTGATCTTTTTGTAGTCAGCTTCTGTTTGCAGAAATTTTTCCTTATTGGCGTAGGTGGCAGGATCGGCCAATGCTGATTCCAGTTGACGTTTCTTTTCATTCAGCTCAGTGATCTTTTCTTCCACTTGCTGAAACAGCTTTTGCTGCTTTTGCAGTTCTTTTTTTGCCGCCTTATTTATCGAAGCAGAGTTTTTGGGATCCGATCTTTCCTGTGGTTTTGTATTGGAAGGCGAATTGCCGGAAGCTTTGCCTGCAGGTTCGGGATCTTTTGTCCTTTCTGCAACCGGAGCCGGTCGCTCTTCAGATACGTTTTTAACTGACGATACTTCTTCCTGCCTGCGTTTCCATTCTGCCCATTCTTCATATCCGCCCTTGAATTCTTTGATTTCATGATCCACGATCTCCCAGATCTTATTGGCGGTTTGTGAAATAAAATAACGGTCATGGCTTACCAGCACATAGCTGCCACCATATTTATTCAGCGCTTCAGCCAGCAGTTCGCAACTGTGCATGTCCAGGTGATTAGTAGGCTCATCCAATAATAAAAAGTTGGCCCTGCTGATTATGGTCTTAGCCAGCGCCACCCTTGCTTTCTCGCCACCACTCAGCACTTTGATCTTTTTTCCCACATCATCTCCGCTGAAAAGAAAACAACCCAACAAAGATCTTAACTCCAGTTCTGTTTTCTGGCTTCCGCAATTCATCATCTCTTCTATTACCGTATTTTCCAGGTTCAGCGCTTCCAGTTGATGCTGGGCATAAAAACTTTCTTCAACATTGTGCCCCCATTTTCTTTCACCTTCAAAGGGCTCAGTGCCTGCTATCATGCGGAGCAATGTTGACTTTCCTTTTCCATTGGCTCCTATCAATGCGATCTTATCACCGCGGTTGACTTCTGCTGAAGTGTTTTTAACGATAAGGTTGTTGCCAAAGGCTTTGGTCACATTCTTTAATTCCACCAGCACTTTCCCGGGAGTTTTATCCATACGGAAATTGATCCGTATATCAGGCCTCTCCAGGTCCGGTTCTTCAATGCGGTCAAGCTTTTCCAGTTTTTTGATCAGGCTTTGTGCCATGGCCGCTTTTGTGGCTTTTGCCCTGAACCGTTCTACGATCCTTTCGCTTTGACGTATATAATCCTGCTGGTTTTCATATGCCCTCTGCTGCAGTGCGATCCGTTCTTCTTTTTCTTTCTCATAAAAATCATAATTGCCATTATAAAAGTGAAGATGCTTTTGATACAGCTCCACGATCTTTGTCACCATTCTGTTCAAAAAATATTTATCATGGCTGACGATTATTACGGCGCCCTGGTAATGCTGCAAATATTTTTCAAGCCATTCAATGGAGGGGAGGTCCAGGTGATTGGTAGGTTCATCCAGTAACAGCAGATCGGGTTGCTGAAGAATCATTTTAGCCAGCAGCACCCTCATTCTCCATCCTCCGCTGAATTCGTTGTAGGGGCGTTGCAGATCGCTGTTGGCAAAGCCTAATCCCTGTAACACCTCTTCTGTTTTGTGATGAATGTCATAACCTCCCAATATCTCCAGTTCATGCAGCTTATCTGAATATTCAACCACCAGGTTTTCATCTTCGTTTTTCTCCAGTTCTTTTCCGAGCGCCTCAATTTCTTTTTCCAGTTTCTGTATTTTAACAAAAGCGCCTAATGCTACCTGCAAAATGGAACTGTTTGTATCAAAACTCAGAAGGTCCTGGTGAAGATATCCGATAGAAGTGTTCCTCCCTTTTTCGATGGTGCCTTTTGAAGGCGAGTATTCGCCGACCAGTAATTTTAAAAGTGTTGATTTGCCGGTACCATTGAATCCGATAAGGCCAATGCGTTCATTTGGCTGAATATGCCAGGTGGCATCCTCCACTATGGTACGGGCGCCAAATTCAAAGGTCACATCCTGAAAACCTGCTAACATAACCGGAAAATTGCAAATTTAGCTACTATTAACAGTTATTGGACAAGATAGTGTGACAGATCCTCCGATCATGACTATTTTTGTAAAAACCTTTTGGCTTTTATGAAGAAACTGCTGGACATTCTTGCGATCGTCATTCCCATTGTGTTATTACTTTTACCTCTCTTGAAGAGGATCATTTTTGGCAAAGCCAAAAAGGTGGAAAACATCATCTCACGGCATCCGTTCATCATTCGTTTTACCGGCACATTTTTGATCGTGGCGCTTTTACTGATCGGGATTCTCCGCTATATTTTTTATAATGACGGATCATCTTCAAATCATGGCCCCAAACCTGAACCTTTGGGAGTAAGCAAGCACAGCTCCGCATTTAATGAATCCTTGCAAAATGTTTTGAATGCCTATTATGAAATGACGGATGCTTTTGCTTCTGATGACACAACAGCCATAAGAGCTTCCGCATCACTGGTGAAAGATGCTTTGGATAATTTTAACGTGGATGAGCTGAAGAAAGATTCCGTTATTTATCTTACGGCTCTCGATCCGGTATCAAATTCAAAAGCAGAACTGGAAAGTATCATACTCGATCCATCATTACAGGAAAAACGCGGATCATTGAATATTTTATCAGACAATTTGCGAAACCTGCTGGTAGTGGTGAAATATGACCTGTCCAAAGTGTATTGGCAGGAATGTGATGAAGCTTTTGGTGATGGCAAACCCGGGAATTGGCTCAGCCGGAAAACTGAATCCAGAAATCCTTACAGGTTAAAAAACGATAAGCCGTGCGGCGCTCCGAAAGATACGATCAATTACATGGCTCGCGACCTGCCGGAAAACTAATATTTCCATTTTGGAGTTTAAGAAAATGAGAAAGATCTTTTTTGTTGTGATGTTATGTTCCTGTGTTGCGGGAGGATTAATAGCGCAGAATCGTTCTGTTATGAACGAAAAATTCACGCTGAACGGATATGTACGTGACAGTCTTTCTGGTGAAACGGTCATCGGAGCTTCCATTATGGTCAACGGCAGAACGGCCGGAGTTATCAGCAATCAATATGGTTTTTATTCTATTACACTTGACTCCGGAACTTATGTGATCAGTGCATCACACATCAGCTATGCCACAAAAATTCTTCTGCTGGATCTGGACAGTAATACTTCTTTCAATTTTGAAATGGTTCCTAAACCGGCTGCATTGAGTGAAGTGATCGTTTATTCAAAACGCCGTGACGGGAATGTAAGGAATGCGCAAATGGGGAAAATCGAACTTTCCATGAACAGAATCAAAAGCATCCCCGCCATATTCGGTGAAGTGGATATCCTGAAAGCCATTCAACTGATACCGGGAATTCAAAGCGCTGGAGAAGGTAATGCCGGATTTTATGTAAGGGGCGGCGGCCCCGATCAGAACCTGATCATGCTGGATGATGCTGTGGTGTATAATACCGGCCATCTCTTTGGCTTCTTTTCCATTTTCAATTCCGATGCTATCAAGGATGCTTCATTGATAAAAGGAGGGATGCCGGCACAATATGGCGGACGTTTGTCTTCAGTGCTTGATATTGCAATGAAAGACGGCAACCTGAACAAAACCGAAATGGAAGGCGGCATCGGACTGATCGCTTCCCGTTTCTCCATACAGGGACCCATTAAAAAGGAACGATCATCATTTATGATATCTGCCCGACGTACTTATGCAGATGCATTGGCAAAACCCTTTATCAAAAAGTCAAGCAGTTTTCATGGATCCGGATACTATTTTTACGACCTGAATGCTAAAGTGAATTATAAATTCTCGGAAAAAGACCGTTTATACCTGAGCGGATATTTCGGAAGGGATGTTTTTAAATTCAATGATAAAGACCAGGCTTTTATGACCAACATACCCTGGGGCAATTCCACCGCAACGCTCAGATGGAATCATGTTTTTAACAGAAGGCTTTTTGCCAATATTACTTTAGTGTACAACAATTACAAATTTCTTTTTAACGCAATGCAGGATAATCTTGCATTGAACCTTTCTTCCGGTATCCGCGACGGAAACGTGAAGATAGATTTTGATTATTATCCATTGCCCCAGCACAAATTGAAATTCGGAGGATTGCTCACTTACCACAAGTTTGTTCCCAATGTTGTTTCGGGACATCAGGATTCAGTGATCTTTAGTCCGAATAATGAGAACAACAAATTTGCAATAGAAAATGCCTTATACCTGCAGGATGATTGGGAGGTCAGTGAAAAAATAAAAGTGAATTACGGAATAAGATGGAGTGGTTTCACTCAGATCGGACCTTATGTGAAATACATCCGTGATATCAACAGGAACAAGACAGACAGTACGGCCTATAAGAGTTTTCAGCCGGTAAAAACATATGGAGGGCCCGAACCGAGGATCACGGTCAGATATTCTTTGAATGCTGAAACATCTTTAAAAGCCGCCATAACCAGGAATTATCAGTATATCCATCTGGTAAGTAATACCGGGAATACATTGCCGACGGATCTATGGGTGCCCAGCACTTATATTGTAAAACCTCAGTTGAGCTGGCTTTATTCCGCAGGAATTTTTAAAAACTTTTCGGATAATGAATACGAAACTTCACTGGAAATGTATTACAAGAACATGAAGAACCAGATAGAATACGGGAATGGATATACACCTTCTCTATCCGATCCTGAAACTGAATTTGTTTTCGGGAAAGGATGGAGCTATGGTGCGGAATTATTTATCAACAAAGTAAGAGGAAGATTCAATGGCTGGATCGGATACACTTTGTCATGGACGTGGAGAAAGTTTGCCGATCTGAACAATGGTGAAAAATATCCGGCAAAATATGACAGAAGACACGATCTGAGCGTTGTGGCTAATTTTGAACAGAACAAGAAATGGAAATTCGGAGCTGTATTTGTTTTTGGCACCGGTAATGCAATCACTCTCCCTGAAAGTTTTTATTTTATCAGCGGCGTGCTTACCCAGGAATACAGTAAGTTGAATCAATACCGGATGAAACCATATCACCGGCTGGACCTGTCTGCTACATATACTCCCGAGCAAAAAAGGAAAAAGAAAATACAGTCTTATTGGGTATTCAGTATTTATAATGTCTATAGCAGGCTTAATCCTTATTTTCTTTATTTCAAACAAAACGGGAATCCTTATGACGGGAGCCTTCAGATACAGGCAAAACAAGTTTCTCTTTTTCCCATATTGCCATCCGTCACATGGAATTTTAAATTTTGAAATATTGGGCTATTGATTTCACGTTTTCATGATCATTTAAGCTTTTCTACATAAAATATTTTATGTGAATGGTTAATTTTGCATCCAATAAAAAACCGTATTATTTCGTTTTAAATAAAAACATATAGTCAAGAAACTGAATTCATGCCCTTTACCTTCTCACATCCCGGTGCCGTTCTTCCTTTAGGTTATCTTCCCAAGCGTTTTTTTTCAATGACGGCTCTTGTGATAGGCAGTATTGCCCCGGACTTTGAGTATTTTATCAGAATGACAGACAGGAGCTATTTCAGCCACAGGTTAAAAGGCGTGTTCTGGTTCGATCTTCCGTTGGTGATCATACTTGCATTCGTCTTTCATGCTGTTGTCAGGAATCAACTTATAGATAACCTTCCGGCTCTTTTTGCAAAGAGGTTGCAACAATTTAAAAAATTTGACTGGCCAGCTTATTTTAAAAAGAACGTGATCGTCGTTATAATTTCGGCTCTTATCGGAACTGCATCACATATCCTTTGGGATGCTTTTACCCATGAAAGAGGAATTTTTGCTGCCGATATCGGGAAACTGAAAGAGTTCTACGGTGCTGTGTGGGAATACCGGAGATTTGCCACTTACAATATTTTGCAGATCGTCAGTTCCATCGTTGGTATCGGTATTGTTCTGTATGCCTTATTGCAACTTCCTGCCGATAAAACTTATGTAAAGAAAAATTCCATTCTCCCGTTTTGGTTGTTGGTACTTGGGATCGCACTGATAATAGTTGAGCTGAGATTCATCCGGGGATTTCACAGATGGTACTTCCGTCCTCTTATAATGACATTTATTTCGGGAGGATTGATAGGGATATTGATTGTTTCCTTGTTTTATAAAAGAAAGGGAGAAACAACCACTTCCTGATCTTACTCGTCTTGCTGATCAAAAACAGATCTGTCGTCAGCATCGTTAATAAAATTGAAGAATTCCATCATCCGGTTTTAACGGATGTGCTTACATTTGATTTATGAAAAGGATCTTTTTACTGATATTATTCATTGCCGGGTCATTTTTTATTTGGGCGCAGAATACCCCTGATACTACACAAAGGATCATCGAAGGAAGGGTGAATAGCCCCGAACAGCAGCAGAAGCCCTATGTGATCATGATCTCGGCAGATGGATTTCGTTATGACTATGCCGGGAAATATGGTGCTAAAAACCTTTTGGCGTTGAGCAATTCGGGTGTCAGGGCTGAGTCCATGATACCATCATACCCGTCAATGACCTTCCCGAATCATTACACCCTGGCGACCGGTTTATATCCTTCTCATCATGGATTGGTCAATAATTTATTTTATGACCGCAACCTTAAGGCTTTTTATTCCATGCGTGATTCGAAAGCAGTTGCAGATGGAAGCTGGTATGGCGGCATACCTTTATGGGTTCTGGCAGAGCAGCAACATATGCTTACGGCAAGTTTTTATTGGGTTGGATCTGAAGCGGAGATCAAAGGCATAAGGCCGACATACTATTTCAGGTATAGTGAAGCGATATCTGTTGACCGCAGGATACAGATTTTGAAAGAATGGCTGCAATTGCCACCTGAGAGGCGCCCGCATTTCATTACTTTTTATTTTCCTGAAGTGGATCACAGTGGCCATTCCTTCGGGCCCGACAGCCCTCAGACAGAGAATGCAGTTCATTGGATGGATTCCACCATTCAGAGACTGGTGGATACAGTAAAAACAACAGGGCTTCCGGTGAATTTTATATTTGTTTCCGATCATGGAATGACCAAAGTGGATAATGATAACACTTTGCCTTTGCCTGCTGCAGTGGATACAAGCAAATTTATTGTTCCGCCCGGTTCTGAATTAGTAGAGCTTTATGCGAAAAACAAAGATGACATATCTGACACTTATGTGAAATTGCTGGAAGATTCAAAAGGGTATAAAGTTTATCTGAAAGAAAATATGCCGGCAAGGCTTCATTATGGAATAAAGGATGATGTATTTGATCGTATCGGCGATATTCTGTTGGTTCCGGATTGGCCGAAGATCTTTAATTTTTCTTCCCGCAAACCTTCTCCCGGCGCCCATGGATATGACCCTTATTTGGTAAAAGATATGCTGGCTACGTTCTATGCCTGGGGGCCTGCATTTAAACAGGAATTCAGATTACCATCCTTTCAAAACGTGAATGTATATCCGGTGGTGACAAAGATCCTCGGACTGAACTATACGGATCATATTGATGGCAAGAACGCAATTGCCGATTTGATCCTGAAATGAACGGATTTTTCTTTTACGATCATTTAATGACAGAGCCAATCTATGGTTCATACATTAAAAATCATTTTACGTTGATCAAAGGATGGATGGTAGATCACAGTCAGAGAAAAATATTTATCTTCCCGCTCACTAAAATTTACTGCAATGAAAAAATTTCTTTCAATCATTCCTGCACTTCTTTTTGTACTTGCCCTTTCTGCCCAGGAAAAACTGGATATGGAAATGATCGGCAAGATCAGGAAAGAAGGCCTGGAAAACTCTCATGTAATGGACATTGCCTTTCATCTTACTGATGCAAATGGTCCGCGATTGACCAACTCTCCCGGCTTTTTTCGTGCTGCCGTATGGGCAAAGAATCAGTTAGCCCAATGGGGTTTGGTAAATTCGGCATTGGAACCATGGGGTACTTTCGGAAAAGGATGGGAGCTTAAAAAAAGTTATGTGGCGATGACGGCTCCCTATTATCGTCCGCTGATTGCTTTTCCGAAATCTTGGACCAAAGGTACCGGTGGTTTAAAAAGCGCCGAATTATTGCTGGTAGATGCAAAAGACTCGACAGAACTTGTAAAGTATGAAGGGAAGTTAAAAGGCAAGGTATTGATCATTTATCGCGATGACACTTTGAAACAAAGTTTTAAACCCGATGCTGAAAGATACACCGATGAAGAGCTGAAGAAGATGGCGGAGGCTAAGCCTCAGCAACAACAACGCCAGTTTGATCAGGGAGACACTGCTGCAATGAGAAGATTCAGAGAACGTTTTCAACGCATGCGTGGCCCCATGAGGACACTTGCACTGTTGAAAGAAATGGCAGAGAAAGAAGGCGCCATTGCCATATTGAGTGTTTCGAGAGGCCAGGATGGAACTGTGTTTGTTCAGGGAGGCGGAGCTTATGCAGCCAATGCTCCTGAAAACTTCCTGGATATTGTTCTTGCTATGGAAGATTATCTGAGCCTGCAAAGAATTGCCAAAGCAGGGATACCGGTAAAACTTGATGTGGATGTGGAAACAGCTTTTGATACAAAAAATACGGAAGCGTACAATGTTGTTGCTGAGATAAAAGGTACAGATCCGAAACTGAAAGATGAGCTGGTCATGCTCGGCGGCCATTTTGATAGCTGGCATGGAGCTACAGGCGCTACCGATAATGCAGCAGGAAGTGCTGTCATGATGGAAGCAATGAGGATCTTAAAGGCATTGAATGTGAAACCACGCCGCACAATCCGTATTGCTTTATGGAGTGGAGAAGAACAAGGAATCTTTGGTTCACGGGCTTATGTAAAAAATCACTTCGCAGAGGTTGATACGGCTACCAGGAAATGGATCCTGAAACCGGAATATGATAAATTCTCATCTTATTACAACATTGATAACGGTACGGGAAAGATCAGGGGTGTGTATTTACAAGGTAATGATAAAGTTGCCGGTATTTTCCAGCAGTGGCTTGCTCCGTTCAATGACCTGGGCGCTACTACGGTCACCATTTCAAACACAGGGGGAACGGATCATCTTTCCTTTGATGGAGTAGGCTTGCCGGGATTTCAGTTTATTCAGGACCCGATAGAATATGACACACGTACACACCATTCCAATATGGACTCTTATGATCACCTGATACCTGCCGACCTTAAACAAATGGCTACCATTGTTGCCTCTTTTGTATATAATGCGGCTATGCGTGACGAGAAACTTCCCAGAAAACCAATGCCACAACCGAGAGTGGGAGGTTTTGGATTTTAACTATCATTGAAAATAATGTTGAATATGCCATGGCTTTTTTGCCGTGGCATATTTTTTAAGGAGTATGCGGCTTCTCGTAAATAAAACGGACCATGGCGTTTTTCTTTTCATCCGAAACCAGGTATAGCTGATACCTTTTTTCCCCGGCGGTGATGATCATAAGGGCTGTATTAGGCGGAATGCTTCCAAGATTTTCTCCCACCATGATCACCTCCTGTTCTTTTCTGAAAAGATCTATCCGGACATAGGTCGTGATAGGCTTGGTGGTCAGCATACGGTTGGTGACCACGGGCATATTGTTTACATATACGGAAATAGTGTCTCCATCCACAACGCCATTATCATAAAAATCAAGGCGGATATTTCCGGTATCCACTTTGATCTCTTTCACTAATTCATTTTTTCTTTGAGTCAGAGTAGGAGGGAGTTTTGCCTCCGGCTTAAAATCAGGCTGAGTGGTACGGGTCAGTACTAAAGTTCCGGGAGGGCATGCCGTTTTATTTCCCATGGTGACTCCGGTCCAGTTTCCTCTCAGTTGTTCTTCATTTCCTCCTTTATGATAGGTCAAAGTATAACTTTTGATGCAGGGTACGCAATCCCCCGGCACATGAAAAGAGATCATATTTGTTTCATTGATCAGGATCTCATTCTTAACAGGATCATAAGTTCCCCGGAATTCTTCTTTTACAAAATTGCTGGTATCGGCATAATGATATGAAGTACCGGAAATGCTTGTTGCTGCGATCCGGATATGCATTTCTATATTGTACACGGGAAAACATCCGCCGGGTTCCTGCACAAGCCTCCCTTTCCAGATACCATTCAGATCCTGAGCTTCGCAAAACGAAAAGAATAGTAAGCCTATTGTAAGAGTAAGAGATCTCATGAGGAATGAAAATAAATGAAAAAGCAACACTGAGGCAGGAAATTACAACAACGGCAAGGCAAGATATTACGATTGTATTTCAAAAGAAGATCAGTTGCCTTTTGGTTTTTGATACCGGAAACGAACCACTGCATTTTTTTGAATGCTGGAGGAAATGAAAACATTGAAGCGCTGGTCACCGCTTTCCACGATCATCAAAGAAGTATTGGGCGGAATACTTCCAAGATTTTCAGCTACCATGGTCACTTCATGTTCATCGTCATCCTGCTCCATTTTCAATTTGAATATGATTGGTTTTTCACTCAGCCCTTTATTTTGCAATACGAGCTTTTTGTCCACATATACAGATATGGTATCGCCGTCCACAACCCCGTTATCATAAAGTTTGATGGTAATTTCGGGACTTTTTACGACCAATGTTTTTACCAATGCATTTTCCCGGGTTTTTAATACTTCCGGTATTGTGATTGAAGGTTTTTGAAAGGTCTCTTTGAGTTTTGGCTCCTCTATTTTAATTACTGAATCACGGATAGGCCTTTCAGGAATAACAGTTTGAGCTATCTCATCTTTAGGTTTATCCTTCTTTATAATTACTTTGCTGTTATTATCAGCTTTTTGGTTTGCGGCCGGCGGTGGGGTATTCTTAGCAACCGGTTTTTTATGTACCCCCTGGAGCAATTTGGGTGAAGTTTTGGCAACAGATGATCTTGAGGGCGGTATTGTCTTTTTGGGAGTTGTGGTTTTTTTTGTCACTCCCTGACCGATCTTGTTGGTAAAGTTGTTGACCTTAGGCTTTATTGGTGCGGCATCCTTATTGGCAGCTTTGATAGAATCTGCTCTGAGTTTACTCCGCAAAAACGGTTCTATATAAAAATCGGAAGTTGTCACCTTTCTTAAATAAACCTGGCCGCTTCCGCAATCGTCTCCCCGCTTTCCTCCCAGGCCGTTCTTTTCAAATTTACTGGTAAAAGTTCCTTCCAGAAATTGTTCTCTTCCGGATTCTGCATATTGGAATTCACAGTTCATAATGCAGGCGACTGAAAACGAACTCATGCGAACTTCCAGTGTTTTGATCTCCGTGATCAACGCTTTTTTTTCTGCACGGTTAAAATTGCCGGTCAATTCAGCTTTGCCATAAAATACTGTGGAAAGATAGGAATAAGAAACACCGGAAACCCTGTTGCCGTTTTGGTCCAGTTGCAGTTCAAATTTATACTGGTCGCCATTTTCTGCTATAAAATATCCCCTCCATATTCCTGTGAGATTTTGAGCGTAGGCTATGGTTGAGAAAAAAAACAAAAAGAGCAAAGGCGCCCGGCATAAAATTCTTTTCATTGCAAGCCAAAACTAATAAATTCATTCAGATGCTGAGGTGGATGGCTGGCAAAAGAGTGTTAATTTTGCGCTTTAAAAATTGCAGAGTAACATTATGAAGATCAATATTACATTTCCTGATGGCGCAGTAAGGCAATATGAAAAAGGGGCAAGCGCTTTGGATATTGCAAAGTCTATTTCGGATGGGCTTGCAAAAAAAGTGTTATCAGCATCTGTGAATGGACAAATATGGGATGCTACAAGACCGATCAATGATGATGCTCAGCTGAAATTGCTGACATGGAATGATAAGGAAGGTAAAAGCACTTTCTGGCATTCTTCTGCTCACTTAATGGCAGAAGCAGTAGAGTCAATGTTTCCCGGAGTAAAATTCTGGGTGGGGCCTCCTGTGGAAAACGGGTTTTATTATGACATGGATCTTGGTGACAAAAAACTCTCGGAAGAAGATTTGGTGAAACTCGAAAAGAAGATGAATGAGCTGGCAAAACAAAATAATACCTATATAAGAAAAGAAATTCCTAAAAATGAAGCAGTGCATTATTTTTCTGAAAAGGGTGATGAGTACAAACTGGATCTGCTGGAAGGATTGAATGATGGCGAGATCACTTTTTATACTCAGGGAAATTTCACTGATCTGTGCCGCGGACCTCATATACCCAGCACAGGACTTATTAAAGCGATCAAGCTTACCAATATAGCCGGCGCTTACTGGAAAGGTGATGAAAAAAATAAAATGCTCACCAGGATCTATGGAATCACATTTCCGGCACAAAAGGAATTGGATGAATATCTGCACATGCTGGAAGAGGCAAAGAAAAGAGATCACCGTAAGTTGGGAAAAGAACTGGGCATCTTCACTATGGATGATGATGTAGGGCCGGGGCTGGCACTTTGGATGCCGAATGGAGCCATTGTAATAGAAGAACTGGAAAAACTGGCTAAAGAAACAGAGCTTGCTGCAGGATATAAAAGAGTAGTTACTCCTCATATTGCCAAAGAAAAATTATATCTCACCAGCGGGCACCTGCCTTACTATCAGGATAGCATGTACCCTCCAATGGAGCTCGATGGTGTAAAATATTATCTCAAGGCAATGAATTGCCCGCATCATCACAAAATATTTGCTGCTGAGCCCCGGAGCTATAAAGATCTGCCTCTGAGATTAGCGGAGTATGGCACTTGTTATCGCTATGAACAGAGCGGCGAGTTGTTCGGATTGATGAGGGTTCGGTGTATGCACATGAACGATGCACATATTTATTGTACCAAAGATCAATTCTATGATGAGTTCAGAGCCGTAAATGAAATGTACCTGAAATATTTCAAAATCTTTGGAATTGATAAATATGTGATGCGCCTTTCATTGCATGATCCTGCCAAACTTGGAAAGAAATATGTGGATGAACCTGAGTTGTGGAAAGAGACCGAAGCAATGGTGAGGGATGTTTTGATCAAAACGAAAACTCCTTATATTGAAGTGCCCGATGAGGCAGCTTTTTATGGCCCTAAAATTGACGTGCAGATATGGAGCATTATCGGAAGAGAGTTTACCCTGGCTACCAATCAGGTTGATTTTGCACAGGGAAGACGTTTCAAACTGGAGTTTACCACACACGATAACCATGCAGATACTCCATTGATTATTCATCGTGCCCCCCTGGGCACCCATGAGCGGTTTATCGGTTTTCTGCTGGAGCATTATGCGGGTAAGTTCCCTCTCTGGCTGGCTCCGGTGCAGGTGAAAGTGCTGCCGATCAGTGATAAATTCCTTGATTATGCCCAATCTGTTTCTCAGCAACTAAAAAAAGCAGATATTCGTGCAGAAGTTGACGACCGGAATGAAAAGATAGGGAAGAAGATCCGGGATACCGAATTAATGAAAGTTCCTTATATGCTGGTGGTGGGCGAGAAGGAGATGAATGAAAATAAAGTATCGGTTAGGCGGCATGGGAAAGGTGATACAGGAGCTGAAGAGATACCTGATTTTATTAAACGTATTTCAGAAGATATAAAAGAACGAAGAAGTGATTAAATAATAAAGGATCAACACTCATCCGGAAAAGCCCGGTAATGAAATTCAAGGACGGGTAGTTTGAATTTCTGTTTTTGTGTGTTGATCTTTTTATGTTCCTCAATCCCTGGTGAGGAATGAAATAGAAAAACGCTCTTGCAGGGGAAGAGCTTCACTTAAATCATTTAAATGGCAGTACCTCAAAAGGGCGGGTTCAACAGGCCGCCCGGCGGAAATTTTAAAAAGGGTGGTTTCCGGGGAAGATTTGCTCCCCGTAAAGAAGCAGAACATCGTATCAATCATTTTATCCGTGTTCCACAGGTTCGTCTCGTAGGAGATAATGTGGAAGTTGGAATTTATTCTGTTGCCGAAGCGCTAAAGATTGCACAGGAGCAAGGGTTGGATCTGGTGGAAATTTCTCCTCAGGCAGACCCTCCGGTATGCAAAGTCATTGATTATAATAAATTCCTTTACGACAAGAAGAAGAAGGAAAAAGAAATAAAAGCAAAGAGCAAAGCATCTGAAGTTAAAGAGATCCGTTTTACTCCTAACACAGATGAACATGACTTCAACTTCAAAGCCAAACATGCAGAAAGTTTTCTGAAAGACGGGAATAAAGTAAAAGCTTATGTTCAATTCAAAGGAAGAGCCATACAGTTCAAAGACAGAGGTGAATTATTACTTTTAAAATTTGCCGAGAGACTGGCTGAATCAGGAACTTTAGAAAACCTGCCAAAGATGGAGGGGAGAAGAATGTTGGCCATTTTCACTCCCAAAGGGAAAAAGAAATGAACTTTACTTTGTATGTGTAATATCAAAGGGCGTGCAGATCGCCCTTTTTTGTTTTACGTATAAAATCTTTTTCGATCCCGTAAAACCATTTATAAAATAATTGAACTATCCAAATTGAATGATTGGTTCTTTGCCTATATTCGGGCACTTTTTTTATTAAAATTTTGTATATGAAAGAATTTTTAAGAAAGGCAGTATTTTCTGCCTTCGTCTTGTCTTTGTGTTCATTTGCTTTCTCACAGCAAAGAGATACTACCCGCACCGGGCCTGCCAATGGATTAGCAGGGAGACAAATGCAAGGGGCTTCGTCGTCGCCTAAGCCATATGATGAAGTAATTACAAAGAAAGCGGTCACCTATAACGGGTTTTTTAAAGTTCATGTGGTTGATGATAAGTATTATTTTGAAATCCCAGACAGCTTACTGGAAAGGGATATACTTATGGTGAACCGCCTGGTACGTACCCAGGAAGGATCCGGATATGGAGGTGATCAGATCGGGCAAAATGTGATCCGTTTTGAAAAAGGGCCAAAGCATAAGGTATTTCTGAAAAAGGTCTCTTATGCGGTTTATGCAAAAGATTCCACTTCACCGATGTTCAACTCAGTAAGGAATTCAAATTTTCAACCTATAGCAGCTTCATTTGAGATAAAAGCTTTTTCGAAAGATTCAACAGGTTCTGTTATTGATATGACTGATTACATTGGCGGAGATAATGATATTTTATATTACAACAGTGCCGCTAAATCTTCTATGCGTATCGGCTCTCTGCAATCGGATAAATCCTATATCGTTTCAGTCAGATCCTATCCGATTAATATCGAGATCACGGCAGTAAAAACTTATACCAGGCTTCCTGCTCAGGCATCTTCAAGCCAGGGAGGTTTTGGCATTCGTCAGGCAGCTACCGGTAATCTGACTGTTGAATTAAATAGTTCAATGGTTCTTTTGCCCAAAGTTCCGATGCAATCCAGGTATTTTGATGACCGTGTCGGGTATTTCACAGTCGGTTATACTGACTATGATGCAAATCCGCAGGGAGTAAAAAATATTCAGCTTGCAAAACGCTGGCGATTGGAACCCAAGCCGGAGGATATGGAAAAATATAAGAGAGGAGAGTTGGTGGAGCCGCAAAAGCCGATTATCATTTACATTGATCCCGCTACACCCAAAAAATGGATACCATACCTGATTGCCGGCATCAATGACTGGCAGGCTGCATTTGAGCAGGCCGGTTTTAAAAATGCAATCATGGGCAAAGTAGCACCTACCAAAGAAGAAGATAGTACCTGGAGCCTTGAAGATGCACGGCACTCTGCCATTGTTTATAAACCATCAAATATTGCCAATGCGAGCGGGCCAAGTGTAGCAGATCCACGCAGTGGTGAGATCATAGAGACACATATCAACTGGTATCATAACGTGATGCAATTGATCCGCGACTGGTATATGATCCAGGCAGGGCCAAGCGATCCTGCTGCAAGGCAAATGTTATTCTCCGATGAGCTGATGGGCCAGTTGATCCGTTTCGTTTCATCTCACGAGGTGGGACACACTATGGGTTTACGTCATAATTTTGGTTCAAGCTCTTCTGTTCCGGTAGATTCACTCCGTAATAAAGCCTGGGTGGAAGCAAACGGCCATACTCCTTCCATTATGGACTATGCCCGTTTCAACTATGTGGCACAGCCGGAAGATAATATCAATGAAAAGGGTTTATTTCCAAGAATAGGCATCTATGATAAATGGGCTATAGAATGGGGTTACAGATTATATCCTCAATTCAAGGATGCCGATGATGAAAAACCTTTTTTGAATCAATTGGTAATCGAAAAATTAAAAAATCATCGTTTATGGTGGGGAGATGGTGAAGGCAATCAGGATGATCCGAGATCGCAGACAGAGGACCTTGGTGATGATGCAATGAAAGCAAGCGCATACGGAATCAAAAACCTTCAGCGCATAATACCTCAGTTAATGAACTGGAGCCGTGTTGCCAATGATGATTATTCAAGCCTTTCTCAAATATATGGTCAGGTGACTGCACAATACAATCGCTATATGGGCCATGTGCTTAGAAATGTGGCCGGAATTTATAAAACTCCAAAAACAGTGGAACAATCAGGGGCAGTTTATGAGTTCACTCCAAAATCTATACAATCCCGGGCCGTTTCATTTTTGAATCAACAATTATTCGCCACTCCGTCATGGCTTATTAATAATGAGATTAATTCTAAAACAGGCAATAACCCATTGGTCACTATTGGCAATATTCAGACTTCAGTATTGAACCGGCTTTTCAATAATAATATCTTGGGAAAATTGATCACGGCAGAAGCGGAATTGGGGAACAACGCTTATAAAATGACAGACTTATTCTCTGACCTGAAAAAAGGCATCTGGTCGGAGTTGGCTGCAAGAAAACCTATAGACGTTTATCGCAGGAATCTTCAGAAGTCCTATGTTGAGACATTGATCAATTTGCTGAATCCGCCGGCAGCCGCATCTGGGGGAGTGACGATCAGGTTAGGCGGTCCGGCAACTCCATCTTTGAATCCAAACAATTCAGATATCAAGAGCTTTATAAGAGCCCATCTGTCAACTTTAAGAGGTGAATCCACAGTTGCTGCGGCGTCAATTTCAGATCCGATGACTAAATATCATCTTCAGGATGTTGCAAAACGTATTGATAATGCCTTGAATCCGAAATAATAAGAATATCTAACTCGATTTTTATAAAAGGAGGCTGAAAGGCCTCTTTTTATTTATGATATTCTTTGCAGGTAGTGGATAGTCATTTATCTTTGCAGCCCATTCAAAAAAGCTCTTTTTATTTGACTGGAATAAATTGCTGAAGAGGCCCGACAAGGACCCCGGCAGATCGGGGACGCCTCAAAGCGTAATTTTAAAAGCATGAAATATGCCTAAAGTAAAAACAAACTCCAGTGCCAAAAAACGCTTCAAAGTGACCGGCACCGGAAAAATCACTTATCAAAAAAGTTTCAAACGTCACATTCTGACAAAGAAATCCAAGAAACGCAAACGTAATTTAAGAAAGGCCGGAGTGGTGGATAAAGCCAATCTGAATTTTGTTAAACGACTTCTCAGGTTGAAATAAATTCTTGCGGGAATTCAATTCAATTTTTAAATCTAAAAAAATTAAGATATGCCACGTTCAGTAAATTCGGTTGCGAGTAAATCCCGCCGCAAAAAGATATTAAAGCAGGCAAAGGGATTTTATGGTAAAAGAAAAAATGTATTAACGGTAGCCAAAAACGTAGTTGAAAAAGGAATGACCTACATGTATGTAGGCCGTAAGCAGAAAAAAAGAGATTACAGGCGTCTTTGGATAGCCCGTATCAATGCAGCTGTCAGGGAAGAAGGGTTGACCTATTCTTTATTTATTAAAAAACTACAGGATAAGGGCATTGAGCTGGATCGTAAGGTATTGGCAGATCTCGCCATGAATCACCCGGAAACCTTTAAAAACCTGGTAGCCGAAGTGAAATAACTTTCACTATGATAAAAAAAATCGCTCTGTTTTTTCGGAGCGATTTTTTTTGTGCCAGTTTAAATCTTATTATAGTTCATGAAAGTAAGAGATATTTCCTCTTAAACCGATCTGAAGAACTATATTTTTTGCCCCATTCCCAATTTCAGCAAAATAGCTGTTCTGATTATCAAAGGGGGTTGAATACATGATCATGCCTGTGTCATTATTCTCATTGTCTTTAAAAAGAATTACTTTATTAACGGCATATCCGGGATAGTCTTTTTGGATCTCTTTTAATGTCTTTTGAGATAGAGTTGAATTAGGAACTATCTGTGTAGTACCGATCAGACTGTTGTCATTGTCATAATAAGCAGTCTGAATAATATTACCATTTTGGAAAGTGGCTTCTGCGAAATCGCCCTCAAACCAGCTTACGTTTTTTGCATTGGGAAAGTCCAGTGAAAATTGCTGGGCTGTCTGGTAGTTTACCCAATTTTCATTTCTTTGATGCAGAGCTTTATCAGTGTCCCTCTTATTCATTTTTTTATGACCGGAGATGAAATTGCTGCCTGCATAAGCAGGTACCAGTAAGGCTGATACAAATGCTATTTGAATCGCAAGAATTATCTTTTTCATGGTTTGATTTTTTTTAAAGGTTTAAAAATCAGATTTCCATTTTATGACGAAGAAGCAGGAATACTATTGCACCAATAAACACCCTTAACTGCCACTTAACGGTGCTTAACCTTAGTTTGGCTGAGCGGCGGGTCAGATGATAAAAGTTTAAAAGATAAGTTACCCGGGAAGCAAAAATTTTGTATATGAAATATCAAACACATTACATTTGTGTCCGATAAAAATCATTTGGAAGAAATGCCCGCAGATCATATTGTCACCAACACTTATCAGGATCTGGTAAATCAGACATTTAACTTTCCCCAGGAAGGTTTGGAAGTTCATGACCACAGTCTTTGGTTCAATGGTATTGATATCAAAACGCTTGTCGAAAAATATGGAACTCCCCTTAAGTTGAGTTATCTTCCCAAAATCGGGAAACAGATTAAAAAGGCGAAGCAGATGTTTGCCACAGCCTTTAAAAGATACAAGTATGAAGGGAAATATTTTTATTGCTATTGTACCAAAAGCTCCCATTTTTCTTTTGTAGTGGAAGAAGCTCTGAAGCATGATATTAATCTTGAAACTTCTTATGCGTACGATATTGAGATCATACGGAAACTCTATGAAAAGAAAAAGATCTCCAAAGACATACATATCATTTGCAACGGGTTTAAACAGAAAGGATATATCCGACGCATTGCCGGATTGATCAATTCAGGGTTTCAAAATGTGATACCTGTGCTGGACAATAAGGAAGAACTTAAAGAATATGCAAAAACTGTGAAGGTTCCTTTCAAATTAGGAATACGTGTAGCTGCAGAAGAAGAACCTACTTTTCCCTTTTATACTTCAAGGCTCGGGATCCGTGCCAAAGATATCCTGGAATTTTACGTGGACAGAATTGAAGGGTATGAAAGCAAATTCCAATTGAAGATGCTGCATATTTTTCTGAATAAAGGGATCAAGGATGATATATATTATTGGAGTGAATTAAATAAGATCATAAACCTGTATTGCCAGCTGAAAAAGATCTGCCCCGAGTTGGATTCGATCAATATCGGCGGCGGATTCCCGATCAAACATTCTTTGGGATTCAATTACAACTACCAGTTTATGATCAATGAGATCGTAAGGAATATCAAAGTAGCTTGTAAGAAAGCAAAAGTTCCTGTACCCAATATCTTCACGGAATTTGGAAGCTACACTGTGGGAGAGAGCATGGCTCATATTTACAGTGTTATCGGCCAAAAGGTGCAAAATGAAAGAGAGATATGGTATATGATAGATTCTTCTTTCATCACTACGCTTCCGGATACATGGGGTATAGGAGAGAAGTTTTTACTTTTGCCCATCAATAAATGGAATAATGAATATCAAAGGGTGGTTTTAGGCGGCATTACCTGTGACAGCCATGACTATTATGACTCCGAAGAACATATCAATGAAGTGTTCCTTCCAAAATTTAATGGTGGCGAACCCTTATATGTCGGATTTTTTCATACCGGTGCTTACCAGGATCAGATCAGCGGATATGGAGGCATTAAACATTGTCTCATACCATCACCCAAGCATATTATAGTGGATTACGACAAAAACGGAAAATTGACCGACTGGGTTTATGCCAAACAACAGTCTGCACAAAGCATGTTGAAAATTCTCGGGTATAAATAATAAAAACCCCTTTGCAGATCGTAATTGCAAGATCAGGATTTCCAGACGGATTTACCGGAACAGAAGGATTAATTTCTTTCAATGCCTTCTATTAAATCTTTTCCCATTACTTCTCCATTCCCGGTATTCATTTTGACTATAATGGTTTTTTCTGATAAATTTTTTGTCCAGATAATATCTGTTATCTGTTCCTCTCCAATAATAATAACCTTCGGGGCTTCTATAGTAATAACGGCCATCAGGATAACGGTTTATTATCAATCCGGGACGGGAACTGATGATCAGTGAAACTGAATTGCGTGTGGAAGGGTATCGTTCGTAATAGTAATTGCGCCCCGGGCTGCAACTGATGGTTGATATTGCTACGGCAATCGTTACTAATGCCATTGATATAAATTTAAATTTAATCATGATCTATAGTTTTATATTTAGATGTTCAATTCACTTGCCGTAAAATCCTAAATACTTCTGATATGAAACGTTTTCTGATATTATTAACAGCAACACTGGTTTCGTTGTACGGAAAATCGCAGACTGCTGAAGATTCAGTCAAAGCAGTGATAAATAAAATGTTTATAGCGATGAAAGGCTCAGATGCAGAAACCTTAAGGATGTGTTTTAGCGATAATACTGTTTTTCAAACCATAACCTATGATAAAACAGGGAACCTTGTTGTTTCCCATGAAAGCGTTAATGATTTTATTGAATCTGTCAGTAAACTCCCGGAAGGATCTGCCGATGAACGGGTCAGTTTTGAAACTATTAAAATCGAAGGACCTTTGGCAATGGTTTGGGCGCCTTATACTTTTTATTATAACGGTCAATTTAGTCATTGCGGTATGGATTCCTTTCAGGTAGTTCGTTTTAATGATGGATGGAAGATTCAATATATTATAGATACCAGGAGAAAACAGGGATGCCAATAATTAAAAACCCCATCGTAGAAACGATAGGGTGTAAACCAAAACCAACTGCTTATGAGAAAGATTTATTTGATACTAATTTCTTTTGTTTCCTGTTTGACTTCCACTTTCTTGGGAAGATTTAATGTTAAGATCCCGTTTACATAGTTTGCTTCAATGTGGTTGGCATCAATGTTCTCGTCCAGTGTAAAAGATCTTTTAAAAGAACGATAATCAAACTCTTTTCTGATCTGTTTTTCATCCTCTGTTTTTGTTTCACTTTTCCTTTCAGCCGAAATGGTCAGGATATCATGGTCCAGGTTCACTTTAAAATCAGTCTTCTCAAATCCTGGAGCAGCCACTTCAAGGCTATATTCTTTTCCGGTCTCTTTTATGTTAACCGGTGCGATTCCTTTCCATATAGGATCACCCAGATCATTCTTGTATAAGACGGGAAAATCTGAGAAAAAGTCTTCAAATAAGCTGTTAAAGCTTTTGTCAAATGGCTTTCTGTTAAATTTTACAAGTGTCATAGTAATTCGTTTTCAGTTTAAAATTTTTTTTGCTGACTAGAGGAAATCAAAAGATGTACCGTCATATTTCCGGCTATTTTTTATGACAATTCTTACTAATATCCGGCTCAGAATGGACATTATTTCCGAACGAGGTAAAATTCTATGACAGTTTTTCTTTGCAGACATAGTTTTGGAGGGCTGACAAATTTTTTCTTTTAAATTTGCTCTCATTTCAAAAACTAACAAATATGTATCCTGAAGAGTTTGTAATACCCATGAAGGAAGAGCTGACTGATATAGGCTTTTCTGAACTCCTAACGCCGGAAGATGTAGAAATCCAATTGGCAAAAAAAGGAACTACTTTGGTGATGATCAATTCAGTTTGCGGTTGTGCTGCAGGCACGGCACGTCCCGGAGTAATCCTGGCTATTACTCATGCTACCACAAGGCCCGATCACCTGACTACCAGTTTTGCCGGTTTTGATATTGATGCAGTTCAGGCTTTGCGCCAGCATCTGTTGCCTTATCCTCCTTCTTCTCCGTCCATAGCATTGTTCAAGGATGGAAAGCTGGTACATTTTATAGAACGTCATGAAATGGAGGGTATGCCCGCTCAGGCAATAGCACGCAATCTGATCCATGTATTTGAACAGCATTGCAATTAATATTTTAAGGATTGGATCATATCGCTTACAAAACCGGATTCATTTTTAAAATACTATCAATTCAGTTGTATATTCGTTTTAATATAAAACAAACAACCGGCTGACAGCATGTATCCAAATCTCTATTATGCTTTCAAAGATCTGTTTGGAGTTGATTGGAAATTCCTTCGCTTCGTAAACTCCTTTGGATTTTTTGTTGCTATCGCTTTCATTCTTGCAGCCATTGTATTGGCGGCTGAATTAAGAAGGAAAAGTAAACAGGGGTTGCTTCAGCCAACCGAAATGATGGTTATGGTAGGGCAGCCTGCTACCATTAGCCAGTTATTGCTCAACTTTTTATTCGGCTTCCTGTTCGGCTACAAGATTCTGGCTTTGTTTCTAATGAGCAAAGCTGCTACAGAAGACCCGCAGGCCTTCATCTTCTCACCCATGGGAAGCTGGCCGGCCGGTATCGGCCTGGGTCTTTTATTTGCCGGATTGAAATGGTGGGATAAGAACAAACAAAAGCTACCAAAGCCGGAGCAGAGAAAGATCAGAATATGGCCTCAGGACAGGGTAGGAGAGATCGTGATCATTGCTCTTGTATTTGGGCTCTTGGGAGCAAAGCTCTTCGACATTTTTGAGAACTGGGGTGAGTTTCTGAAACACCCGTCTGATTTCATTTTCTCAAGAGCAGGCCTTACTTTCTATGGAGGGCTGATATGTGCAGCGCTGGCTATTTGGTGGTATGCCAAAAAACACAAGATCGGTTTCTGGCACTTGAATGATGCGGCAGCACCTGCATTGATGTTGGCCTATGCGGTTGGTCGTATCGGATGTCAGGTCGCCGGTGATGGTGACTGGGGAATTGTAAACAATAAACCCAAACCTTTCAGCTGGTTACCTGACTGGATGTGGTCTTACACTTTTCCGCACAACGTGAATGAAGCCGGAATAAAAATACCGGGATGTGATGATCCCAAATATTGTTTTCAATTGGAACATGGGGTTTATCCCACGGCATTTTATGAAACTGTTGCCTGCCTGATCTTATTTGCCGTAATTTGGTCATTGAGAAAAAAGTTTAAAATACCGGGAACCTTATTTGCATTCTACCTGGTGCTGAATGGTATCGAGCGGTTCCTGATTGAGACGATAAGGGTAAATGTGAGAATGGATATTTTTGGACTACATCCAACTCAGGCAGAGCTTATTTCCTCACTTTTATTCCTTTCCGGAATCGTTCTTTGGATCGTTTTGCAAAGGCGATCTGTCTTGCAAAAAGCAGCAACTATAAAAGGTTGAGGTCATGGTTTCTATTTTTCTGATTCCTTGAAATTCTCAGTGGAAATAGTTTCCGTCAGAATTTTTGAAAATGGAGAAAAGATGTAAAAGCTGTGTGTAATTTTTGCGTCCAATCACTATGAATTCTCGTTTTTACTTAGTATTTTTGCAGACGGTCGAGGACGGTAATTTCACATTTTAATAATTAACTATCCATTTGCAACCTACTGCAAACGAAGACTGGTATTTATTCGTTTTAAAAAAAACAATGTATGTATGCGGCAGCTTAAAATTGCCACCCAGATCACGAACAGAGATTCACAGGCAGTTGAAAAGTACTTGCAGGAAATTTCCAAAATTTCAATGATCACTCCGGAGCAGGAGACCACGCTGGCTCAGCGTATAAAAATGGGCGATCAAAGAGCTTTGGATAAATTAGTGCAAGCCAACCTGCGGTTCGTGGTGTCTGTTGCAAAGCAGTACCAACATCAGGGGTTATCACTTAGCGATCTGATCAACGAGGGCAACCTCGGTTTGATAAAAGCGGCGCAACGCTTTGATGAAACCAAGGGTTTCAAATTTATTTCATACGCGGTATGGTGGATCCGCCAGTCCATCCTGCAGGCGTTGGCAGAGCAAGGCAGATTAGTCCGCCTGCCTCAAAACAAAATTGGCACTTACAACAAGGCTAACAAAGCTTATATGGCTTTTGAACAGGAACATGAGAGAGAGCCGTCAACGGAAGAGTTAGCCGAACTGCTGGAGATGAGTGAGACAGAGATCAACAACATCTTTCAAAGCAATACCCGCCACACTTCACTGGATGCCCCGGTGCACGAAGCAGAAGACGTGGCCATGGGAGACCTTCTGGAAGGCAGTGATGACACCGATGATGATGTAATGAAGGATTCATTAAGAAATGAGATCCGCAGGGTCTTGAGATCACTTTCTCCGAGGGAAGCTGAGATCGTGAACGCTTATTTTGGCCTGGATGGCGAAAATGGAGTTACGATCGAGCAGATTGGTCAGAAATACGATCTGACCAAAGAACGCATTCGCCAGATCAAAGAAAGGGCGATCAAACGTTTACAAAAAGCCCGCTATAGTAATGCCTTAAAAGCTTATCTGGGCCAATGACTTATAGTCCTGTTTCGATTACGGGACAATAAGAATAGCAAATTGGAAAAACAGCTCTGATCACGGATCAGGGCTGTTTTATTTTTAATATGTCACCCTCCTTTTTAGTTTTTGATGTGCGGAAGCAAATTATTTCCTCATTCCGTTAATTTTGTATTTCAGTTTTCTCAACAAATCCCGAAAATATGTGTTGATGAGTCTAATTGTGTTTCTGAAGATTGATTGGGAAAAGGATCTCAATAAAAGTTATGAGTCATTTTTTTGCAAGGGTATTTCAAATTCATTTCCTGAAAAGAATTTCATTGTTGATCCTTATTTTTTTTTCCGTTCACAATCAGGCCGGGTCTCAGCCTGTTGCGGATAGCCTTTTGAAAGAGCCAACTTTACCCAACATCATTCAATATGCATTGAAAAGACAGCCGGCTGTACAGCAGTCTTTAATAGATGAAACAACGACATTACTACAGGTGAAATCGAAACTGGCTGACTGGTATCCTCAAGTCAACTTCAATTATCTCTATCAGCATAATTTCCAGTTGCAGTCAAATATTATTGGCGGGAATGTAGTGCGTTTCGGAGTGAATAATACTTCCTCTATGCAATTCACTGCTTCGCAAACGATATTTGACAGAGATGTATTGCTGGCTAAACGGACAAAAAATATCGTACTGAAACAATCAAAGCAACAGACAGCAAATACCAGCATAGATTTGGTGGCAGCTGTTTCCAAATCTTTTTACGACCTGCTCACAACGCGGCAGCAAATAAAGGTCACGGATCAGAATATTGACCTGTTACAGCAAAGCCTGAAAGATGCCAGGGCACAGTATAATGCAGGTATTGTAGATAAAACGGATTATCAGCGGGCAACTATTGCTTTGAATAATGCGCTGGCCACCCGCAAAGCAAATGAAGAAGCTTTGAAAGCAAAGACCGATTACCTTAAATCGCTGATCAATTATCCGCAAAATGAGAACCTGGATATTATTTATGATAGTGCCCGGCTGGAAAGTGAATTTGAACTGGACACTTTGCAGGGTGTAGATTATACCCATAGGATCGAGTATCAGATACTGGAAACACAAAGGAAATTACAGGAAGCCACAGTGCAATATAACAGGTGGAGTTACCTGCCTTCCCTATCTGCCAACGGAGCTTATAACCTGAATTACCTGAATAATAATTTTTCAAAGTTGTACAGTCAGTCATTTCCTAATTCTTATGCCGGACTGACCCTTTCTTTCCCGATTTTTCAGGGAGGAAAGAGGAAATATAATATCGAACAATCGGAATGGCAACTCAAGCGTACTGACCTGGATATATTGAATTTCAGGAACCAGGTGAATTCAGAATTCAGCAGTGCAATGTCCAGTTATAAGGCAAGCCTTTCATTTTTCCTGGCTATGAAAAATAATGTGAAGCTGGCACAGGAAGTGTTCGATGTGATCCGCCTTCAGTATCGCTCCGGTGTAAAGGCGTATCTGGACCTGATCATGGCCGAGACCGATCTGCGTACTGCCCAGATCAATTATTTTGATGCACTCTTCCAGGTAATTAGCAGTAAGATAGATGTGGAAAAGAGTAAGGGGGACATAAGCTATTGACAATATGAAGAAGAAAAAAGATTGAAATATGTTGACCAATTTTATCAGAAATTATTCCGTAATAATTGTTATAACAGGACTGTTTTCCTGCGGGCAAAATCAGCAACAGCAGGGGCCTCCTGCATCCATCCCGGTAACGGTGGATACCGTTCGGGCAACAGATGCTGTTTATTATGATGAATATCCGGGAACAGTCACGGCTCTGGATCAAACGGATATACGGTCACAGGTCACCGGTTATGTTACCAACATATTTTTTAAAGACGGGCAGAATGTTGTAAAAGGTCAAAAACTATATGCAATAGATCAACAACTCTACAATGCCAATTATCAACAGGCTTTAGCTAACTTTCAGGTACAGCAGACCAATCTCGAAAAGGCACAAAAAGATGCAGACCGATATCATGAGCTGGACAGGCAGGATGCCATTGCAAAACAACAGGTAGATTATGCAGATGCTGCACTGGAAGCTGCAAAAAAGCAGGTGGCGGCTGCACAGGCAAATGTGGAAGCAGTAAAAGCGAATCTGAATTTCTCGATCATACCGGCACCCTTCTCCGGTACTATAGGGATTTCGCAAGTTAGGCTGGGTACTTCAGTGGTAGCAGGCCAAACCATTTTGAACACAATATCAACGGATAATCCGATGGCAGTGGATTTTGCGGTGGATCAAAGTGAAGTGTATCGCTTTACAAAGTTGTTGGAACAGGGAAACCGAATAAATGATTCAATTTTCTCCATTGCATTCGGAAACGATATTTACCCCGACCATGGAAAGATCAGCCTGATAGATCGTGCTGTAGATCCTCAAACCGGTACCATCAGAACAAGATTGATTTTTCCGAATAATAAAGACCTGTTGAAAGCCGGGATGACCACAACGGTGAGGGTTTTGAATAATGCTTCGAAAAAAGTAATCACGATACCTCATAAAGCAGTCACAGAGCAATTGGGTGAGTTTTTTGTTTATGTGGTCAGTGACAGCAGTAAGGTGACACAAAAAAAAGTAGCGCTTGGCAGAACGATTGGCAAATCGGTTATTGTAAAAGATGGTTTAATTGAAGGTGATGTCATAGTGGTGGAAGGGATTCAGAACCTTCGTGAAGGTTCTTTGATCAGTATTTCAAAACCCTCAGCAATGACAACTGGCAAACAATAAAAATTTTGAAAGGAGAAAAAGGGTTGAAGGATTTGTAATCAATCTACCCATTCAGAATTATGATAGCAGAAACTTTTATAAGGCGCCCGGTAACAGCAATTGTCATATCTATTGTCATTATATTGGTCGGTATCATTTCCATGTTGAACCTGCCGGTTTCTCAATATCCAGATATCTCTCCTCCTACAGTTTCCATTAATGGTGTTTTTACAGGAGCTGATGCGCAGACAGTGGAACAGACCACCACAACTGCGATCGAAACGCAAGTGAACGGAACACCCGGTATGACTTACATGACCAGCAGCAGTAGTAGTAGCGGACAGAGCAGTATTACTGTAAATTTTGAAGTGGGTACAGATATTAATATTGCTGCTTTGGATGTACAAAACAGGGTCAGCGTGGCACAACCGACATTGCCTGATGCGGTAAAGCGGCTTGGACTTACGATCCGCAAAAGAAACCCCAGTGTGATGCTTGTGCTGGCATTTTATTCTCCTAATGGCACCCATGATTCAAAGTTTATCGGGAACTATGTAAATATTTATGTCAAAGATGCTCTGCTGAGAGTTAAGGGAGTGGGTGATGTGTTTGCCAGAGGTGATGATTTCGGGATGCGCATTTGGTTGAATCCTGAAAAACTGGCCGCAATGAAAATGACTCCGGCAGATGTAAACAGCGCATTACAGGAACAGAATTTACAGGTAGCAGCAGGTACTGTCGGCGGTAATCCGCAACCGGGTGGGCAGGCTTTTGAATACAGCGTACTGACCAACAGCCGCATTAATACCAAAGAACAATTTGAAAATATTATTGTACGTTCCAATCCTTCAAACGGCAGTGTAGTTTATTTGAAAGATGTGGCCCGCGTGGAATTGGGAAGATTTGATTACAGCATTAACTCTTTTGCCAATGGTAAACCTGCCTCCTATCTGATGGTGTACCAGGCTCCTGATGCCAATGCGCTCGATACTTATGAAGGTGTCATGAAAGCGCTCAGCGAGTTAAGAAAAACATTTCCGAAAGATATTGATTTCCTGGTGCCCAGTGAAACAATCTCAGTGGTAAAAGCTTCCATTCATGAAGTTGTAAAGACTTTATTGATTGCTCTCTTGCTGGTAGTGATGGTTGTTTTTCTTTTCCTGCAGAATTGGAGAGCCACTTTGATACCCGTATTGGCGATACCGGTTTCGATCATCGGTACGTTCGTGATGTTCGAAGCAATGGGCTTTACGATCAACACACTCACTTTATTCGCCTTTGTTCTGGCAATAGGTATTGTGGTGGATGATGCCATAGTGGTCATAGAAGCAGCACAACACAACATTGATTTTGAAAAAATGTCGCCAAAGGAAGCTACACAAAAGGCGATGCGGGATATCTCCGGCCCGGTGATCGCCATTGCTTTGATATTGGCAGCAGTATTCGTGCCGGTGGGATTTATTCCCGGCATTGTCGGAAGGCTGTATCAGCAGTTCGCCATCACCATTGCAGTTTCGGTAGTGATATCAGCATTCGTTGCTTTATCCCTTACTCCGGCCCTGTGCACTCTGATGCTGAAGCCTGCAAACGGAGAATCGAAGAGGAAAAACATCATAGAGAAATTCTTTGCAGGGTTTAATAGTGTGTTTGCACGAATAGTGGACCGATATACCAAAGGTGTGGGCACCTGGATCAAAAGGACTCCCTATATACTGATCATGATGGTAGTTCTTGTTGTGGGCATGGTATTTCTTTTCAAAAATAAACCGACTGCATTCCTGCCCGGTGAAGATGAAGGGAGATTGTATGTCACTTATGAAATGCCGGAAGCTACTTCAACCACAAGAAGTGTTGAATTGCTGAGGCAGGTAGTTGGCCGCATCCGCCAGATTCCCGAAATTAAAACAGTGGGCGGATTGGCAGGCTTGAATATTGCCAACTTCTCTGCAAAAGCCAATACGGGTACATTATTCATAATGCTGAAACCATGGGATCAGCGAAAAGGTAAAGGGCAGTCTTCTCAGGATGTGGCCAATAAGATCCGTGAAGTGACAGCTGATATAAAAGAGGCAAGGATACTTGCCTTATTGCCTCCGTCAATACCGGGTTTAGGCACAACCTCCGGATTTACTTTTGAATTGCAACAAACCAGCAGCACAGATAACATTCAGCAATTTGAAAAAGTAGCCAGCGATTTTATTGCAAAGCTCAATCAACGCCCTGAGATCGGATCTGCTTATACTTTTTTCAATGCAAGAACTCCAAGCTATAATATCGATGTAGATAAAGAGCAGGCAAAGAAAATGGGAGTATCCGTTTCAGATGTATTCAGTACATTGTCAACTTTCCTGGGCAGTAGTTATGTGAATGATTTTAACCTTTATGGCAGGAATTTCCATGTCATGTCCCAGGCAGACACCAACTACAGGAGCTCCCTGGCGGGCATTGAAAAATTTTATGTCAGGAATAATCAGGGAAACATGATACCTCTTGGCTCTTTAATTACCACCAAAGTAATTGAAGCCCCTGCCTCGATTACCCATTATAATATTTACAGATCCATTGAGATCTCCGGAACTTCAAAGCCGGGCTTTTCAAGCGGACAGGCAATCAAAGCACTCCAGGAAGTGGCTAAAACTTTACCGGATGGTTATGGGTATGAATTTTCCGGGATGAGCCGTGAAGAGATCGCAGCAGGCAGTCAGCAGTCAAAGATATTTTTCGTTTCTATAATTTTTGTTTTCCTGTTTCTTGCCGCCTTGTATGAAAGCTGGGCAGTTCCTTTCTCTGTTCTGTTCGCAGTACCGATCGGAGTGTTTGGCGCTATTCTGACATTGACTCTTTTACCTAATATTTCCAATAATGTCTATGCACAGATCGGGCTGATCACATTGATAGGTCTTGCGGCAAAGAATGCCATTCTTATTGTTGAGTATGCCAAAGAAAGGGTGGACCGTGGGGTGGAGGTGGTAGCGGCAACGTTGCAGGCAGTGCGTTTAAGGTTCAGGCCAATCATCATGACCTCGCTGGCATTTATTTTTGGAGTATTGCCTTTGGCATTTGCGACAGGAGCAGCCGCTGAAAGCCGTAAGACGATCGGATGGACTGTATTCGGAGGTATGATGGCAGCAACATCGCTCGCAATTTTCGTTGTGCCGGTTCTTTTTGTTCTGATCACCAGGATCTCGTATGGCAGAAAATTGAAAAGACTGGAGGAAGAGCAACGTAAACAGACCGAGATTGATCAGGCTATTGCCGATAACAGGATCGGATAGTTTAGTTTTGCTTTGTACTATGAAAATAAGATTTCTGATAAGTTTTTTGGCCGCTGCGGTGATTTTCAGTAGTTGTGAAAGAGATATTTCTATTAAGTTACATTCCACAGAGCCGAAGCTTGTAGTGGAAGGCACCATCGAAAACGGCCGACCACCCATAGTTTATCTTTCAAGAAGTGTAGGATATTTCTCTAGAATAACCCCTGACGTCCTGGAAAACAGTTTTGTTCATGATGCCAATGTTTTTGTTTCCAACGGAATTTTGACCCATAAGCTGAAAGAGTATGAAATTCCCGCTGCCGGCGGTTATAACATTTATTACTTTTCCATTGACTCATCTGATCTAAGTACAGCTTTTACCGGGCAACTTAATTCGAATTACTCATTAAAGATAGATTGGCAGGGTAAAGAATATATGGCAACAACAACAATACCCGGAATCACCAAAAAGATTGATTCTTTGGTCTGGCAGAAAGCTCCGGGAAATAATAAACCGGATAAAGTGGAACTTGATGCTGTGTTGACAGATCCTCCCGGATTTGGCGATTATAGCCGTTATTTTACAAAAAGAAATAATGAACCTTTTTATCCTGGCCTGGTATCGGTCTTTGATGACCAGATCATAGACGGCACCACCTATAGGATAAGGATAGACCGTGGCGTGAACAGGAATAACAAAAGATCTGATGATTTCATGTATTTTGATAAAGGGGATACTGTTACACTCAAACTATGCAATATTGATAAACCCACATTTGATTTCTGGAGGACCATTGAATTTGATTATGCAAGTGCAGGGAATCCATTTTCTTCACCAACGCAGGTGGCGGGCAATATAAAAGGGAATGCTTTGGGGTATTTTGGCGGATATGCAGCACAATACCGTACGATCATTATTCCAAAGTAATTCAGATCATGATCTCATGGCATATCACGGGTATGATTTATTGGACAATTCAATTTAATTTTGCAGAATTTCAATTGAGATAAAAATGGATACAACAGCAAGTGAAAAACTAAATTGCCTGATCATAGGCTCGGGACCTGCAGGCTATACGGCAGCTATCTATGCGGCAAGGGCAAATCTGAAACCGGTATTGTACCAGGGTATTCAGCCCGGCGGACAGTTGACCACGACCACGGAGGTGGAAAATTATCCCGGCTATCCTGAAGGAGTGCAGGGGCCTGATATGATGGTTGATTTTGAAAAACAGGCAGTACGTGTTGGCGCAGATATACGCTATGGCATTGCCACCAAAGTTGATTTTTCTTCTTTTCCGCATAAGGTCTGGATAGATGATAATAAACTGATCGAAACAAATACGGTTATCATTGCCACCGGAGCATCCGCAAAATGGCTGGGGCTTGAAAGTGAACAGCGGTTGAATGGATTTGGTGTAAGCGCCTGTGCTGTTTGTGACGGATTTTTCTTCAAAGGGAAAGAAGTTGCTATTGTAGGCGCCGGTGATACAGCAGCTGAAGAAGCCTTGTATCTTTCTAAATTATGCACAACGGTTCACATGTTTATTCGCCGGGATCAGATGCGTGCCAGTAGAGTGATGCAGGATAGAGTGATGGCAGCGCCCAATATCACGGTTTACTGGAACAC
>JAIXKI010000026.1:204791-219217 GCA_026936105.1 Chitinophagales bacterium | reverse complement strand
GAATGCTAAGCTGGGTGGAGTTGCGGATATTGATGCACATAACATTGCCCGCTCGGTTGCTGACCAGGGTAGGCCTACTCCGGGTTCTGCTCAGTTCAAACAGATATTCAATCAGGTTAGGATGAAGCCAATTCCACAAGGAGGTTTATTCCTGGATAAGAGTGACCTGTATATGGTGGAAGGGCAATATAATCTTTCAAGCGCCATTAAGTTTGCTGATCTTATAATAGGAGGCAACTGGAAACAATATGTTCTGAACAGTGAAGGAACTTTGTTTGCCGACAAACCGGGAGAGCCGATTAAGATCAATGAACTGGGAGCTTATGCACAGATCAGTAAAGAAATTGTACCGGATGTGCTGAAGTTATCTGCTGCAGGAAGATATGATAAAAATGAAAATTTTGAAGGCCGCTTTACACCGAGGATCACCGCTTTGATTTCGCCTGCAAAGGATAATAATTTCAGGATTTCCTATCAGACAGCTTATCGTTTTCCCAGCACTCAGCAACAATGGATTGATCTGAATGTGGGTACCGGAAGACTGATCGGTGCAAATATTGCTCTTTGGGAGAAATATGGCCTTTTAGGAAATCCGGGATTTGATCCTCTGACCGTTCCTCCTCAGGGCAGCAATCCTACCAAAGTGCCTTACAAAGAAGTAAAGCCTGAGTCGGTTAGCTCTTTTGAAGTAGGCTACAAATCATTAATCCAAAATAAACTTTTACTGGATGTGTATGGTTACTGGGGCGCTTATGAAAACTTCCTTTCACGCCGTGATGTAATCCAGTTCCCCGGAGGAGTACCGGGACTCAATTACAGTGGATTTTCAATTGTGGTGAATTCGCCTGAAAAAGTGAAGACTTATGGCTGGGGTATCAGCGCCGAGTGGCAACTGCCTTACAATTTCAATGTGAAAGCTAATGTTTCGTCAGACAAGATTAAAAATGTGCCTCAGGGATTTCATGCATATTTTGATGTGCCGGAATACCGCAGTGTATTGTCGTTGTCCAACACCGGATTTGGTAAAAATAAATTGTTTGGTTTCGATGTGATCTGGCGCTGGCAAAATGGATTCTTCTATGAAAGCGACTTCATCCAGGGTGACCTGCCTGCTTATCATGTTGTGGATGCCTCCATCAGTTACAAACGTCCGGCAATACGTTCTATGTTCAAATTGGGCGCCACTAATTTACTGAACCAGTATTACCGCACGGCCATGGGTAATCCCAGTATAGGCGGGTTGTATTACATCAGTTTTGCTTATAACGTGTTATAATGAAATTATCTTTAAAAATTAAAGACATGAAATTTAAAGCATATAAACATAAGATTCATTCGGTTTTGATGGTTGCTCTTTTCATGGGGCTTTTGTCATCATGTAATAAAGAATTGCCGCAACCGGAACCAATCACATTTCCCCAGCCTTCAGGGCCATCAATCGCTGATGTGATCTCAGATCCGAGTTACAGTATTTTAAAAGCGGCAGTGACCAAGGCAAATTTAACAGGGTTGCTTTCCGATAAAACCAAAGTGTTTACCTTCTTTGCTCCGGATGATGCAGCCATGCAGTTATCGGGTATTCCCAGTGCAGCTGCATTGGCTTTTTTCCGCCCGGGACAGTTGGATACTTTGATCAGATATAACCTGATCGGGGGGATAGCCTATACTTCTTCCAATATTCCTCCAACTTTTCCTAATCTTTACCTGCAGAGTAATTTTATGCTTTCACCGCCATCTGCGTCATTACCTCCGGGTTTGCGCATGCCGATCTTCCCTTCAAAAAACGGGTCAAGGTTATTTGTAAACAATATTCCGGTCACCCAGGCAGATATTCAGGCAGCTAATGGTGTAGTTCATAAAGTAGCCGCAGTGGTGATGCCCCCTTCGCAAATGTTGTGGGACAGGATCAATACCGATCCTAATCTCACTTATATGAAAGCAGCAATACAAAGGGCAGACGAAGCAGCTAATGGCGCTCTTCAGGCAGCTTTAAAAAATCCTGCAGCTAATCTTACGGTCTTTGCACCAACCGATGCAGCTTTCCAACAACTATTGACTGCACAGATCACTCTTGCTTTGATAGGCCAGGGTATGGATGCAGCTACAGCAGCGGCAACAGCAGCAGCATTGGCTTCCACTCCGGCTGTATTTCAAAATCCTGCCGTTGCTTCCGTGCTAACAGCACAGATGGTACAGGGAATTGTAGTGTATCACATCTTTGGTAACCGGGCATTTTCAGTAAATTTCCCGGCAACTGCAACATCATTTCCTACATTGTTGAACTCGGCAATACCGGCACATCCGGGTTTGAGTTTACAAGCCACTATGGGTATGGCAGGAGTGACTGCTGCTACTGTAAAAGGCGTTGCGAATCCTGTTGCCTCCAATGTTTTGATCAATCCGACACCGGCACCCGGAGGTACCAGCGACCAACTGTATATTAATGGAACTTTGCATGAAATTGACCAGGTTTTATTGCCGCAATAATAGTTTTGCAAAAAAAATTGAAAGGAGGTTAGTGCCTCCTTTTTTTATTTGCACTTATGCCTTACCGAATAAGTTCACACACTAAGTTGATTGGAATTATTTTTATCTAAGGAATTACCGATAGGCAAGTAATTTTTTAACCTCACTTCATTGAAGAGCAGTGGTAGAAGAACCGATCATTTTCCCGTTTTGATACACTTTTACCGAATAATTCCCCTGTGAGAAAGACCCGGGATAAAGAATGGTAGTAACTGTTTTCCGGTTATTCTTCACATAAAAAAACTGTATCTTTTTTGTGTACGATTTCCATCCTTCTTTTCCTGCAGCAAAATAGTCTTTCCCCGAAGTTGCTGTCTTGATCACCTTGTTATCAGGCCCTGTGACAATAATATACAGCGTATAATTCCCCGTTGGTAAACCACTGTTTTGCAAGTTGAAAGATAAAATGAATTTCTCAGCATCTTTTGCAAAAGAAGTCACTTCAGGCTTGCTTGTTCTGCTTGATGTAATTGCAGTAAGGTTGATTCCGCCGGCATGAAAATCCTGGCTTGCCTTAACATTTCTCAACTTCGGTTTCCGGACGGTTCTTGCAGGAGGTTCATAAGATTTAGAATCGCTTTTATCCAAACCAGTGCTTTTTTCCAGGCTGTCTCGTTTCAATGCAGATAAGGAATCAGTAGCAATGAAGACTGTATCATGCAATGCAGATGCATAAATTTTTCTCAGTGAATCCTCCAGTACCTGCATCACTGCTTTCTTAAACTCGGTAGAATCTGTTATGGCAGATCTGTTTGCCGGTTCCGGAGAAGAGCTTTTTTCATAAATATAAAATCCCCAGGTAAGCATCAGCATTACAGCCAGCAATATCAGCAATATGGTTTTGAAATCTTTCATCCTGCCTGCCCGTTTTCTCGCAGTTGAAGGGTTTGCAATATAAGAATACTTGACCGGAATGAGGCATCGTAATATCACGATATCCCGGCGAAGAATGATGAGAAATGGCTAAGGGATTACATTTTTCAGCAGAAGCAGAAAAAGAAAACCGCTTCCTTTTGAGAAGCGGTTTTCAAGAAATTAAGATCTATAAAATTCTATCCGAATAATCCGCCTTTTCTAAGGCTTCTTATTCCTTCACCGATCTTAAATCCGTTCTGATAGATTTCAATTTTATAGTCACCTGTTTGGAACTTATTTTGTTTAATAGGGAATTCAACTAATTTCTGAGTTCCTTGCTCATACTGAACGGGAACTTTAACTGTAAAGGTCTTGTCGCCGTCATTGCGTGTGTTCAGCGTGCCTGAGCCCATTGCAGGATCAGAGATTACTTTTCCGTCAGGAGCCGTCACCATGATATACATGTCTGCAGGGCCTGATTTTGCTATCCTGTTTTCAACATCAAATGAAACGAGCAGTTTGTCCACTCTTTTTGCTTTTGTTGTTGTTTTCTCTTTGCCGTTTTTCTTATCGTCTATCGGAGTTATTTTGATGTTGGAAGCAACGAAGGTAGAACCTACATCAACGGTCTTTTCCAGGTCTTGCTTTTGTTCTGTGGTGGTCTGCAGGTTTTGCTGCAGGTCGGCCTTTTCCTGTGTCAGCGTGTTGTTGGCTGCGGTAAGCTGTCCGTTCTCTTCGGTAAGACGGGCAACATCAGCTTCGAGGCCTGAGATCTTATCGTTCAGCTCGGCGATAAGGCTTTTTGCTTTAGCCAGTTCAGCATCAGAAGCATTCTTTTTGGAAAGGATACTGCGGATCTGGGATTTCAGGTTGTTGATGTCTTTTTGACGATCGGTCAATTGTCCCTGAAGATTGTTGTTAGAACTGGTGATCGAATCCAATCTCATTTCAGCATCATCATACATGTTTTTCAGTGAATCACGCTGAGACATGTAAGAAGTACTTTGAGCCTGGAATGTCTGGATCTGCTCTGACGACTTGTTTTTGTCGTACAACAGATAACCCCATGTTCCTAATAAGCCTGCTGCCAGCAAGCCGATTACTACATTTTTACTGCCATTTTTCTTAGGTGGTTGGCCAGGAGTCTGGGGAGTAGCTGATGGATAGTTTGTGTTTGTCATACAAAAGGATTTTTGAATTGGTTTTAATTTTTAAACTGTATCCGGAATTGAATTTTTAAGTTCTGCAAGGTATCCCTTGTTTTCCGGTCTGAATGGATATATCCTGTTAAATATCCGTTCGGGGCGAGTATTTCCGAAAATCGTGCCAAAATCTTTTCAGGGGTTAAAACCATGTCTTTGATTTAATGCCGCCTTATTAATATCAAAGCCTTTAACTTAGCGCAAAATGTCAGCAGAAAAGATCATCAACGACTGGAAGAAAAATATCTTCAAACCCGTATATTGGCTTGAAGGTGAGGAAGAATATTACATTGATAAAGTTGTGAATTATGCTGAACACCATATTCTGAATGAAAGTGAATCAGGATTTAATCTGACTGTATTTTATGGCAAGGATTCCAACTGGCCCGACGTGATCAATGCATGCCGCAGATACCCGATGTTTTCGGAAAAGCAGGTGGTCCTGCTAAAAGAAGCTCAGCAGATGAAGGATATTGATAAGCTGGAGCCTTATATCGAAAACCCGCTTTCCTCTACCATTTTTGTCGTTTCTTATAAAAACAAAAAGGTGGATGGCCGCACCCGTTTCGCCAAAGTGATCAAGGAAAAAGGAGAGTTGCTGTCCACAAAAAAAATGTATGAGAACAAGCTTCCCGAGTGGACCAGGGAACTGATCGAATCAAAAGGATTGACCATTTCGCCTAAGGCATTGATGCTCCTCGTTGATCATATCGGCAATGACCTGAGCCGGATAGATAATGAGATCGAAAAGATCAGGATCAACCTGGGAGCAAAGAAAAATATCACCGAATCGGAAATTGAAGACAATATCGGCGTCAGTAAAGACTTCAATGTTTTTGAGCTCCAGGCTGCCATTGCCAATAAAGATCTTGCGAAGGCCATACGCATCGTTCAGTATTTTGAAGGAAATCCGAAAGCAGGCCCGATCCAGCTCATCCTTCCTTCACTTTACAGTTTTTTCAGCAAACTGTATATGATCTATGGCCTTAAGACCAGAGATGAAAAAACCATTGCGGCTACCCTGGGAATGAGCAGTACCTATTTTGTGAAGGACTATATCAAAGCATTGAACCTTTTCACTTATCCGCAGATAGAAACAATTTTGTTATTGCTGCATCAATACAACCTGAGAAGCGTGGGTGTGAACGATGCGGGAACAGAGGATTCTTCCCTTCTGAAAGAAATGATCGTGAAAATGATCTCCTGAAATTCAGAGTATTTTTTCCGTTTCAATTTTGTCCAGGTCCATTTGCCTGATCAGCTCTTCTATGCTGTCGAATTTTATTTCTTCACGAAGGTATTTTTTAACAAAGACCTTCAATGTCTGATCATAAATGTCTTTATCAAAATCAAAGATGTAAACTTCGATCACTTTCTTCTTTCCATCCACCGTAGGGCGAAATCCGATACTCATCATTCCTTTCAACCGCTCCCGGTATCCTTCCGGCAGAGCATAAACAGCATAAATGCCATTGCCGGGTATGATCTTTTCTTCATCCGGTATTTTGAGATTGGCAGTAGGATAACCAAATGTCCTACCCAGTTTGTCTCCATGAACCACAATTCCTGAAAAGAAGAATTCATAGCCCAGTAATTTATCGGCTATTTCTATCTTTCCTTCCAGCAGCGCTTCCCGGACTTTCGTTGAGCTGATTGAAATTTCTTCCAGGATCTGCCTGGGAATTTCTTTCAATACATAACCATATTCTGCAGCTCTTTTCTCCAGCAGTGTATAATCCCCTTTTCTTTCTTTGCCAAAGTGATGATCATATCCGATAATGATTGTATGCGGGTGAAATTTTTCGATCAGGAAATTCCTGATATATTCTTCTGCCGGTTGGTTGGCAAAGGCATCGGTAAAAGGCACCACCACCACATGATCCACGCCTAATTGTTCCAGCAGTTGAAGCTTTTCATCCAGGGTATTGATCAGCCTGACGCCAAGAATGGTGGAAGCCACCACTTTTCTCGGATGAGGATGAAAGGTGATAATCACGGTTTCGCCGTTTATTGCTTTTGCTTCCTCTTTGAGGCTGCTGATGATTTGGCGATGGCCCATGTGCACTCCATCAAAGGTCCCGATGGTGATGACGGCATTTCGGAATACGGGTAAATTCTCAATATCTCTGTGTACTTTCATAAAAGGAGTGCAAAGCTAACTGATAATTGTCAATGTTTATTATGGCTTGCGAAAGGAAGGTTGGGAAGCGAATGTTATTTTTGCTGTTCAAATATTTGTATGAGCCTTTATTCCCAACGAGGAGTGTCTGCACAGAAAGAAGAAGTTCATGAAGCCACTAAAAGCCTGGATAAAGGGCTTTATCCAAAAGCTTTTTGTAAGATTTATCCTGATATACTTGGTGGTGACAAAGATTGGGTGAATGTGATGCATGCTGACGGCGCAGGCACTAAAAGCATTCTTGCATATTTATACTGGAAAGAAACGGGAGATATTTCCGTGTGGAAAGGAATAGCGCAGGATGCCATTGTGATGAACCTCGATGATCTTCTTTGCACGGGAATCTATGACAACATTCTCTTTTCTTCAACAATTGACAGGAACAAACGCATCATACCCGGTGAAGTGCTGGAAGCCATCATTACCGGCAGCCGTGAATTTTTTGAATTAATGAGATCATTTGGAGTAAACATTAGTTATATGGGTGGAGAAACGGCAGATGTTGGCGATGTGGTGCGTACCATAGCCGTGAATGGAACTATGACCGCAAGATGGCCAAAGAGAAAGCTGATCACCAATGAACGCATCAAAGCCGGCGATGTGATCGTTGGGCTGGCAGGTTTTGGCCGGGCAAAATATGAAACGGATTATAACAGCGGAATAGGCAGCAACGGCTTGACCAGCGCCAGGCATGATGTGCTGCATAAAACCTATGGAGCAAGATTTCATGAATCATACGACACTTCTCTGGATGAACATGTGGTGTATATCGGGCCCCACAGGGTAACCGATGTAGTTGAAGAAAATGGAAAGAAGTATGAAGTGGGAAAATTGCTTTTGAGCCCCACCCGCACTTTTGCACCGGCGATAAAAATCTTACTGGAAGAATATTTTGATTCCATCCACGGCATGATCCATTGCAGCGGAGGAGGGCAAACAAAATGTTTGAAATATGTTACCGGTAATGTGCGCATCATAAAAGATAATTTATTCGAGCCTCCGCTCATTTTTAAACTGATCCGTGAAGCAAGCGGAGCAGACGGCCGCGAAATGTACCAGGTGTTTAATATGGGCACAAGAATGGAGATCTACACCGATGAAAAAAATGCCGGCGAGATCATCGGCATTGCCGGCGGTTTCAATGTTGACGCAAAAGTTATTGGCAGGGTGGAGGAGAGCAGTAAAAAAGAATTAGTGATCAAAACCGGTGGCACTACAATCATCTGGTGATCCTTATAAATATTTTAATATTATTTCTTCCAGTTTTTTATCGGTTTCATCTCCATAGCCTTCCTGGATGAAAACAATTTTCCCGTTTCTATCAATTAAAAACAGAGTGGGATATCCTGACACCCGGTAATTCTTTGCTGTTTCACCTCCTTCTAACAGCACGGTGTAAGTCACCCCCCGTTTTTTGAGAAACGAGGAGATATCATCTTCTTCTTTGTCATAAGGATCAATTCCAATGATCTTAAGGCCTTTGTTTTTGTATTTTTCATGGAGAGACTGCAACCCGGGCAGAGCAAGCATACATGGATAGCAGGATTTATAAAAGAAATCTATTAGAACCAACTTACCTTTTAAATTTTGCAAACTTACTTTTTCCCCGGTCAATGAACCCAGTTCCCATGGAGGTGCAATAGTGTCTAATGGCAGCGGATCAGGCTTTTGATAAGGTGAGTAATCTTTCATTTTGTAATAAGAAGGTATGGATCCCAGGGTAAAAATGTTTTCTGGTATTGAACTATTTATATCATATTTATTCAGGACGAATTTCTCGTATTGATACATTGTGTCTTTATTCATCACAAAGTCATAGGCCTGGGAATATTGGACAGGTATCAGGTCTTTCTTAGTGATCCAGAAATGAAGTTCATTTCTTAACAATTGTATTGGATCATTAGCGTCATTTCCCAGAGTTTTGTTTTCCTGTATGCGATAGCATAAAGTATTGTTTACGTATTCTTCGCCTATAAATATGAAATTATGTTTGTTGTCAAGATAGTCTGAATCATGCGGTAGTGGTGAGCTTTTCAGGCTTGTCAGTGGAGAATAGAAAGTATAGTTGTGGCTAAATGATTTGATATCATCCGCCCACATCGTCTTCGACATAATTATTGCAGTACTGTCCCTGGCATTGGTTGTTATGAAATCATTGCCCGAATAAAGCACTTCGCCGGTAAACTCGTTTTTAATGTATTTTTTGTAGTGAAAAACTGATGAATACAGTGAGTCGTCTTTTGATTTTCGAAAATAACAATCAAAGGAATTTTTCATTGTGTCTTTTCCGGTCATGAATTTTATGTAATAGTCCATTTCATAATGCCCGCTTTGTACGGCCTGGCATTTTTCATAGGATCTCTTTAAAATGTCAGTTGCGCTCTGAGCGAATAAAGCGCATGAAACTATTGGCAGAATAGACGCAAGAAAAACTTTATATCTCATGATCAACTTTAAATGTAGTAATATATGTGTATAAAAAACCAGTTATTTGAATCAATTTAAAAAAGGTGATTTTACTCCTTGATCAGCTTATACGATTTCCCTATCTTTTTATTTGCACCGATCACATAAACAAAATAGATCCCGTTTGTCAGAGGAGAAATGTCAACACTGAAACTATTATCGCCTTTCAAAAAATTGACCGGAGAAGATATTTTCAGCAGGCCTTTTGAATCATAAACCCTGATCTCGCCGTTTCCTTCCGAAGCCGAGTTATGATTTACGGTGATGCTGTTCCTGGCGGGATCGGGGTAAAGAACAGGAAGCCTGTCCATATCATCCTTTGATAGTTTTCCGGGATCGGGCAATCCATTACCGGGGCCCTCATCTTCATCCTGGACAACAAATGTGACCGGTTGCTTTACATAAGCTGCCACTTTTCTGCCATTTTGAATTGCGGGTGTCCAATTAGGTCCTTTCTTCAGCATCTCAATTACCTTGTTTTCCATTCCAAATCCGAAATGAGTCAATGCTTTTATGTCTTGTAGTGTACCGTCTGTTTCGACTATGAATTGTGCTATGACAGTATAAGTCCCGGACGGCGCCCCGCTGTCTGCAGGATTATAACTGCTTAATGAACGGGTAAGAAATTTTCTCCATGCTTCATCTCCTCCTGGAAAGCTTGCATGTATTTCTGGTTTTTCAAAGATTTTTTTATCATCCGAAATACTTTTTGTAAAGTTCTGGTTTTTTTCTTCTGTAAGTGTTTTCCCAACCGGCACTGTTCCATCAACCACAAAAGTGACCGGCTGTTTTCTATATGCAGTTACCTTCCTCCCGTTTTGTATTGCCGGTGTCCATCGCGGGCCTTTCTGTATGATGCTGACAGCTTTTTCTTCCATTCCATATCCAAAATGAGTCAACGGCCTTACATCCCTGATGTTTCCATCCTCATCAACAATGAATTGAATATATACCGTATAAGTTCCATTCGGAGCTCCGTTCTTTGCAGGGTCGAATCCAGTTAAATTTCTTTCCAGGTATTTTCTCCATGCCATATCTCCTCCCTGAAAGCTTGCTTCTATTTCAGGTTTTTCAAAGACTTTGTTATCCGGGCCGATCGTATCAACTAAAGTGACTTCAATTACTTTGGGTTCCTGGATTTTTGCATCTTCAAAAACAATCACTCCTTTTTTGGCGCCAGCGCCGAATTTTTGAATAGCTTCCGGATCATTTTTAGGGTAAATACTTATCCTCTTTGCAATCACGGTTTTATTGGAAATATTCTTCGAAGCAATTTCTTTTCCGTTAAAAAAGATTAGTGCATCTTTCAAATCAGCATTTTGTGAATCTGATTTAAAGATTATTGTATCTGACAAAATTGAAAATGAATTATTCTGTTTTCCACCTATAATGATGGCTCCTTTACTGTTCATCTCCTGCTTTAGTGTTATTGCTGTAATAGCGGGTATGGTGTCGGTCATCTCAATTTTTCTCTCTTCCCGGCCCACGTTTTCCTTTTGCAGAAAATATTGATCTATGGATTGTAAAACAGCTTCTGCGATCTTCTCCTGGTTTCCCGGCTGTGTAATGAAGTTCAGATCATTATTGTCGGTCATGTATCCCAATTCAACCATGGCAGAAGGACATCGGGTATTTTCCAAAATCCATATCTTATTTTTTGACCGGGTCTGAATGGACATGGTTGTTGTATGCACTTGATAGAGATAATTCAGCAATATAGACCCCAGTATCCTGTTCTCGCTGTAATATGTCTTATTGAAATAAGGAACATACACTTCGATCCCTGATTTTTTGTCTGATATTCCGGTAGAGGGCGCCTGTGCATTCACATGAAATGAAATAAAAAGATCTGCGTTGTTTTCATTGCTTAATGCAGTTCTGTTTTGCAGGGGGATTGTTGCATCTCCATCTCGGGTAAGAAGTATGTTAAGATTATCATCGGTGTTGAGCGATTTTACTTTTTGAGCTATTTCCAATACAATGTTTTTTTCTAAGGTACCATCACTTCCCGTTGTTCCCGGTTCGGAACCGCCATGCCCGGCATCAATGACCACCGTGTAGGTTTTGCCGGGAGGCAAGTGAGACCGGGAGTTCTCTTTCTCTTTATACTTAAAAGCTACCAATGCCAGCACTATGGCAGCAACAGGAAGCACCAATACCTTCCGCAGGTATTGCTGTCCGGGTTTTGTGGATGTGGCTAACATGGCTATACGTCTTTTTATTTGATTATGAAAAAAAGGATTGACCAGGCTGTTGTGTGTATTGAGCGCCTGCATCAGCAATAGTTCGGCATATTCCCAATGGCCGTTTTCATTCACGGCAAACTGATCCGCCAGGAATTCATGGATGGCTTTCAGTTCCTTTTTCATCAGGAAGAAAAAAGGATTGATCCAGAAAACAACGGATGCCAGTTCCATGAACAGGATATCCCAACTGTGCTTTTGCTCAATATGAAACAGTTCATGGCGGAATATCTGTTCTCCTTTTTCAGATCTAAGTTCTATTTTCCTGTTCCAGAAAAGCCAGTTGAAAAAAGAAAAGGGAGTGCCGGGTTCATCCGTATTCACAAATTTTATTTTCTCTACCTTTTCTACCGGGTTACGCCGGATGATCAGCCTTATCTTCCTCAATGAAAGAATGGTTTTGAGAAGCACAACGGAAGCGATCAGAATATAGATGGCATATAAAATATTTTGCCAGGTAAACAGATTTTCGGGTTGGGCTTTGATAATTATATTACCGGCGCTTTGCGTATCAACGGTAATGTTCGAAAGTGAGTATAGAATAATCGAAGAATGGGCCTGATCGTGAGTGAAATAGACAGGAATGTTCAAAAAGGGAATGAAGATGCTGACCAGGGTCGCCATGAGGATATAGGCCCTGTTATACCGGTGAAATTTCTTGTTTCTTAAAAAAAGATGATAATAAGAATACAAGATACCGGAAGCGATGATAACCTGTACCAGGTAATAGATCAGTGCTTTCATCTTTTTTGATTTTGTTGTTTTTTGATCTGCTGAAGCAGTGTTTCCAGTTCTTCTACGGAAATATTATTTTCCTTTACTAAAAACGAAACCACATTGCTGAAAGAACCTTCGAAATAATTCCTGGCAAATTGTTTAATGCTTCTTTTGGAATACTCCTCTTTTGAAATCAATGGATAATACTGATGATGCCTTCCCAGAACATTCACTCCGATGAATTCCTTTTCCACCAGGATCCTCAGTAAGGTGGCCACCGTGTTCTGGTGCGGTTTCGGATTGGGCATGTCATCCACGATCTCTCTTAAGAATGCTTTTCCCAATTTCCAGACTGTTTGCATGATCTGCTCTTCTGCCTTGGTCAATGTCTTCATTGTTTCAGTTTATAAAACGAAGCTATAACTAATTATTTAGTTTAACAACTAAATTTTTAGTTAAAAGAAAAAACCGGGCTTTCCTTAGCAGACTTTCCTTTATTTTGCAGCAAATGACGATAGGATGTCAGACATAATCATTGAACTTAAGCATGTCAATATCTACCAGGGAAATAACCTGATCCTGCAGGATGTGAACCTCAGTGTGAACACCGGTGAGTTCGTTTACCTGGTGGGAAAGACCGGTACCGGCAAATCCAGTTTATTGAAAACACTATACGGAGAGCTTCCATTGAAGGAAGGCGAAGGCTCTATTGCAGGATATAACCTGAAAACGCTTGACTGGAAAAAGCTCCCTTACCTGCGCCGTCATCTCGGTGTGGTATTTCAGGATTTCCAGTTGCTCACCGACCGTAACGTGAATGATAACCTGAAGTTCGTTCTCAGAGCGACCGGCTGGACAGATGAGAAGCTGATGAATAACAAGATCGAAGATGTGCTGGATAAAGTGGGCCTGAAAGCAAAAGGATTTAAGATGCCTTATGAATTGAGCGGCGGTGAGCAGCAACGTGTGGATATGGCAAGGGCATTATTGAATTCTCCGAAAGTGATCCTTGCCGATGAGCCTACCGGCAACCTGGATCCCGAGACTTCCGATGAGATCATGAATCTTCTGTTTGATATAGCAAAAGATTCCGAGGCTGCCGTGATCATGGCAACTCACGACTATCTTGTTGTTCAGAAATATCCTGCAAGGATGATCAGGACAGAGAAAGGAAGGGTAAGCGAAATATCTACCATAAGTATGGAATAAATTTCATCGTGTTCTTTTCTACATCATAAGTGTCAGCCAGAAGTCTTTTTCGTAAGATGATCTCTTCTTCCGTAAACGGTTGATGATAGAGCTGCAGAATGACAGATGCAAAGGCATTGGCGCTGGTAGCAATATGGCAGGCATCCTGGAGGCCGGTACCGGATACCATCGGTTCATTCACGATGCAATGTTTCCCTTCAAATAATGCATGTAAAAGTTTCAGTCTTATCCCGGTCGTGTTTTTATTAAAACAAGGCAGGATGTTGATATGTGCTTTGTTTACCAGCTCGTTCATTTCTGTTCCTGAGGGATTGGCCACCAGACAGGTATGCTGAAACAGATGTGCCTGCTTTTCCAGGCTGGCAGAAGGGTTTTTCCCTGCTATCACCAGAGGGGTTTTGATCTTTGTAAAAACTTTTTGTAGCAACCATTTTGCCGCCTTTTCATTTTCGGGTACGGAAAGATTACCATGGTACAAACAAAAATTTCCAGCTCCCTCTTCCGAATTCACCTGCTGCCAGTCGGGAAAAGTGGGAATGAACTCAACATGAGGTAAATAATAATGATTTTTCAAAACCAGAACATCTTCTTTTGAAACGCAGGCATACATGCAATCTTTGGGCAAATGATGATTGTATTTTTTCAACAGCCTGCTTTCATTTCTGAAATAAAGTTTTTTGAGTATCTTCTTTTCCGACCTGGCCAGTTCCCTGTAGTAGGTGCTTTCTTCATTGTGCATTCTTACCACCACTTTCCTTTTCGAAATATCAAGGAACGGGAGTATCCCTGTGCAATGAACCCCTTCCAGAAGGATGGGGTGTTCATCTTTTTTCAGATCATTGATCAGTTCATCATTGATCCGCGAAGCAACAATATAAGGCAGTTTTAAAGAGAAGCCCTGAATACCGGTTTTTCTTTTATAAATATGTATCGTTTCACAAAACTGGTTCAGTTCGTTGGGAGTCCCTCTTTCGTTGTAACTGAAATAGTGAAGATGGATCAGAACACCGAGTTTTTTGAACATCCTGA
>JAIXKI010000026.1:100192-204781 GCA_026936105.1 Chitinophagales bacterium | reverse complement strand
TTGTAACTGAAATAGTGAAGATGGATCAGAACACCGAGTTTTTTGAACATCCTGATCCGGTTCATCATGTCAATGGCACCGCCATAATCCGGTGGCCAGGGTACATCAAGGCAAACAATATGAAGCTGTTTTTCGGACACCTTTACAGACGAGTCACTTTTGATTCTTGTTTTATTAAGTCATAACAGTTATTACCTGAAAAGGTTCTGATATTTTTCCGGGATTTAAGCCGCCGGCATCTGTTGTCAGATCAGTTCAAATATCTCTTTTAAAGCAATTTGTTCATTCTGCCAGCACAAATCCCAGGCTGCTTTGGAGGTGTTTTCTTTCCATATTTTATATTGATCCGGGTCGTCGTCTATCATTAGTATTGTTTTGGCAATGGCTTCAGGTGTCACTTCGCTGATAATGGCGCCCACCCGGTAATGATCCACGATCTTTTTTACTTCTTTGATCTCTGATGCTATCACCGGCAGGCCGGCATGGATATAGTCAAACAATTTATTAGGCAGGCTCAACCGGTAATTCGGATTGGTCGGCTTATCCAGGGAAAAACCGAGATATGCCCCACGGGTATATTTTTTTAGTTCTTCCGGCGGCAGTTTTTCAATGAACCTGACCTTATTTTCGATCCCGTATTCCGGTGGTAATTTTTTCAGATCATTCCAGGCTTCACCGTCGCCGATCAGCACCAGCAAAAATTTTTCCGGTAGAAATTTCATGCTGCCAATTAATTCTTCTGCGCCGCGATCCATATTGATACCCGAACCCTGCAATAACAGGACTTTTTTCTCTTCAGGAAAAATCTTTTCTGAAGTTTCCGGCGCCTGCTCCGTCAACACAGGTGTGTTTCTGAACACTTTCAAATGAATGCCGTAGTCTTTCTCATATTGATCAGCCACAGACTGACTTACTGTGTATGCATGTTTCAATTTGGGTAAAATGAATTTCTCAACTGTTTTCCATATCCTTTTTTTAAAAGGCTTCTTCTGAAGCTCCGGCATTCCCGTAAAATATTCATGGGTGTCATAGACCAGCTTTTTTCCACGCAACCTTGAAATAATAAAGTTGGGTACCAGCGTATCCAGGTCATTGGAGAGGAACAGGTCAGCTTTTTTAAAGAGAATTTTAAAAAAAAGTTTCAGATCGAACTCGGCATATTTCAATACCCCTTTATCGAAATGAGACCGTATCCGCTTAACTGTATAATCTCTGTTTTCAACCGGGAGGCTTTTCTTTAGCTTTCTGCCGATAAGTGAAACTTCAAATCCATTCTCATGCAGGAAAGAACAAACCCGGTGCACCCGCTGATCGGTCACCAGGTCACTGATCACTGAAACTACAACTCTCTTTTTTTTCAAGACAAGTCCTTTATTTTTCCGATCGTTTGTTCAAAAATGTTTTTCCATCCTTTCCAGAAAAAGCGTTCATTCACTGTATGGTTATGCCAGATGCAAAGAAAGTATCCTTCGTGTTTCTTTACCCGGTCAATAGATTCTTTCATAGCATTCCATGCCTGCACGGGCGAATAACCAAGGTCTTCTCCGAAATTGCCTTCCATGAAAGTTATGGGATAAATTTTCAATGAGGTCTCTTCATTTTTCAAAAGGTCAAACCAGTTGAATGGAGTGCAGGTGCCTGCACGGAAGCCGGGATGAGTAGCATAGCCCATGCTGTAATCTTCTGTAATGCCATTGCTCAAAAGATTCCGGTAGGTCTCAGGCATTTTGATCTTCAGATAGTGTTGCCTGCTTTTTGTAACTGTCTTTCCAAGAAGCTCAGTGAGCGAGTTGATCTCGCTTTTAAATTTTTCCGGTTCTTCATTAGAAAAATAGGAGGGGTGGATGCCTACGGAAGCATGCTCTTTTAATTCATCCACCAATCTTTTCATTGCCCGGTTCCGGATATCCAGATTTTTGTCAAATTCTGAATACTTTCCAAGATTGATGAAATAAATGAACTGCAGTCCTGATTCCTGTTGAATCTTTTGAAGATATTCATAAGTATCATAAGGGTCTTTTCTGCCGAAGAGGATCGTTGCCGTCTGTGCAGATAAAAATTTAAAATTGAACGATAACAGGTTTTTAAAAAAGGACAGGAGATTCCTTTTAAATCCTCTGTGTTTAAAAGCATAAGCCTGATCAATGTCAATAGAAATGGCAGAAGAAAACTTTCCGGCGCTGACCGGTAACGAAGGGAAAGCTTCCAGTATTTGTTTTTTCAATGCATCTGCCCACTCATTGACCAGGGGGCGATCCAGAAATCCGTTTAGAAAACTTACTGAAGATGCCGCTTCAAAACTATTGTACCTGCCGGGAGTATAAGGCAGGTATTCTTCATACCGTGTGATCAGATAAAAAGCTGCAGCCAAGGGATCATGGATCAATTGATCTGAGTTTTGGGAAGGCAGAAGAAATTCAACTTTATCATTGATCTTTTTTACATGGAGAAGAACGGATGCCGGCGAATTTTCAAAAAGGAGGGCAGCAGGCCGGATGCGGATCTCCTTCTTATCAAATGAAAGTTCGCTATAATTCAATGAAGGCCCCGAATATGATTGATAGCGATTTTTATCGTTGGTAAGCCCGACTTTAAATCCGCATACTTCATGAAGCAGGAATTTTGATATGTATTCAACCCTGGGATTTATATTTTGGCAAAACAGGAGTAACATGCGCTGATCAACGCTGACAAAATAATCAGAATATTCAATTTAATCAAAAGCCCCGCAATAATTGCAGGGCTTTCCAAAATTCCGGTAATAAAGTATTAGTTTCCTCCGCCTCCCATTTGCATGTTCATATTATCCATTCCGTTATTGTCCTGATTCTTCATGTTTTTACGTTTGAATAGTGACGCATCAAACTTTCCGAATCTCCAGCTGAAATTCAAACGGAATATCTGAGCATCCCTGCGGCGGAATGAATTCTGAATGAAGTAAGCAGATTCAGAATATACATCCTGTTTACGGGTTCTGAAAATATCATTTACATTAAGCGAAACAGAAGCTCTCTTTTCTTTCAAAAAGTCGTATTTGATCGCAGCATCCACACCATAAGTTGCCCTTACATAGCCTTGCGATGCGGTAGGCCCGCCAAACCAACCTCCGAAACCGCCACGTCCGCCACTGCCGCTTCCTCCAGGAGGAAGAATGGTTTTTGACTGGTAATCTCCTGACAGCTGAATAGTGAAATTGGCAGGTAACTTAAACGAGTTGTTTATTTTTCCAAACCAGCTCATAAACTGACCCTGCTTGGGTTGATTGGGGTCGTCAATATCAATCTTTGAAGTGTACAGGTTCAGGTTAGAAGTCAGATCCCACCAGCGTGTGATCTTGTTTTTGCTGATCAGTTCAAGTCCGGTCACATAACTTGAGTTTGCATTGATATAGGAATTCACCAGCATTTCCTTGTGTGTGATGACATCTGTTTCTGTAACCTGGTAGCGGGTAATCAGGTCATTGGTGTTTTTGAAATAAACAGAAGCCAGAAAATTATCTCTGTTTTTGAAAACCTTTTCATAAGACAACTCAGCAGAATTGGTAAACTCTGGTTTCAGATTGGGATTTCCACGGCTAATGTTCAATGAGTCCGAATAGTCGGTGAACGGATTCAATTGCCATGGCCCCGGCCTGTTGATCCTTCTGGTATAATTTAACTGAACGGTCTGATCGTTACCCAGTTTTTGGCTCACAAAGAAACTCGGGAACAAGCTCAGAGGGAAATTGATCTTGAAGTCCTGGCCTTTATCGGGTAAGTGTCCTTCATAATTAGAACTCTCAACTCTTAATCCCACCTGGTATCCGAAATTCTTAAACTGGTTGGAGAAGGTAGTATAAGCGGCATAAACATTCTGCTTGCTTACATAGTTGGTGGAAAGCAAAGGATTGTATATCGGATTGTTGGAAGGGTCAAAAAAGTAAAAACTGTTTTTGTTATCCGAGTTTTGTATGGATGCTCTTACACCTGCTTCCAGTTTTGAATTATCGGACAGAGGATTGGTATAATCCGACTGGATCACCAGGTTACTTCTCTTACCGGTCATTGCCTGCTTCTGGCTGAAAGAGCCTGTCATAAGTTTGCCGGGGTAGGTGTAATAATCAGTAACGATCATGTTGTTGTTGTCGTTGGTACTCGCATTGTAATTTAGGTCGGCTGTCAGATCATGGCCTGCTTTGGGAAAATTATGTTTGTAACTGAATTGGCCTCCCTTAAAGCGGAAGTTCCCGGATGAATTGGATGCCCGGTCGTTGAAAGAAGACGTTACTACAGGATATAACGAATCAATTAAGATTTCACTGAGTGTATAAGGTTTGAAGCTTCCGCCACCCAGGTTACCTCCAATGGAAAAAGTATTCCGGTTATCCGCAAGAAAGTCCAGGCCGGTACGGAAAAATTTAAAAGCCCCGTTGGAAGTATTTTTATCTGTTTGCAACAGCCTGGTGTTGGGATTGCCGATCATCGTCAGACGGTCTGTTGTCCCTGTGCTTATTGATTTCCTGGGAAAATAATTGGCGCTGGCGCTAAAGTTTATTTTTCCCTGCCTGAGGTTGATGTCACCGCCACCTCCGACTTTACCACGGGAATCAGCATTCACTCTCAAACTTCCGTTGTAGCCCACTTTTCTGTTTTTCTTCAGAATTATATTCAGGATGCCTGAAGTGCCGCCGGATGCATCGTATTTGGCTGAAGGATTTGTAATGATTTCCACACTTTCAATGGCATCGGAGGGAATCTGATCAAGCGTTAATGTAGTGGGACGTCCGTCAACCAGAATTTGAGGAGCATTGTTTCTGAGCGTTACATTACCGTCAATATCCACGTTCAATGAAGGAACATTACGCATCACATCCACAGCAGTACCGCCGGTGGAAGTGATGTCTTTATCTACATTGAAAACTTTTTTATCAATAGCCAGTTGCAGTCCCGATTTTGAGCTGGTGACCGTTACATTTTCAAGAACTTTTTCATCTACATCCAGTTTAATATTCCCAATATCTTTGGATAGAGCTCCTGCTATGGATCCCGCATCAAAGCCACCGTTGTTATTGTTCATATTGCCCGGGCTGTTGTTCATCTTGAAATCAAAGGCTATGGGCCTGGTCACTTCTTTGAAGCCTATGGCAGTGATATGTAGTTTGTATTTACCAAAGAGAGGAACATTATCAAAGTTGAAATCACCGTTTGCCCTGGTAAGCATCCCGGTTAAAACTACATCCTGATTCTTTTTTGTGGCAGTATCATATTTGTTTTGCAACAACTCTACTGATGCAAAAGGAACCGGTTTGTTGGATTTTGAATCCACCAGCTTACCATAAAAACTCCCGTTTATCTGCTGAGCTCCATTGTTCCGGTTACCGCCGAAATTTCCGGGCATTTGTGCCTGTACAAGCAGAGAACCCGCGATCATAAAAATCAAATTAACTACTCTTCTTATCATCATTTTTAATTTTGACTTGCAAAGTTACACGAACCTGATTGTGAAGGAATTGATATTGGATAAAAGGTTTAAAAGGTTGTTGAAGGGCAACAATGTTTCTTTATGTTAATGAATGTAAAAAAGTAATAACAAACGACAGTTAAACCATTTTATTGCAAACAATTTTTCTTTTCAAAAGTTTTGATGGATACAATAAAAAACCCCAAAGCTTATTGATTTATTATTCATCATGCAAACTTCGGGGATTGGAGGGTGGCTGATGGGTTTCGAACCCACGACCCTCAGAACCACAATCTGATGCTCTAACCAGCTGAGCTACAGCCACCATTTCAACGGATTGCAAAAATATGGAAAACCGGTTCAGTTTGAAAATTTACCTTCAATGGATCATAAATTGTTTAACTCCTGTTTATACCGGCGATCTCTTTCAAACCGTTCATCAAAAACGACTGTTAAAAGGTTATAAAGGCAAGAAAAGCAATGTTTTTACGTTATTTTTGAATCATGCCTAAGGCTATAAAATATCTATTAAATATGAAGAGACTACCGATATTGATTGTCATGGTGGCTGCCGGGTTATTCCTGGCATTCCAGACCCTTGGAAAATCAAATAACAATCCTCCATCAAAATATGAGGAGATCCTGAAACTGGTTGGGCAAAGACTAACCGAAGATCATTATGATCCTCAAAAGATTGATGATGCATTTTCACAGAAAGTTTTTAAGAAATACATTAATGACCTTGATCCGGATAAATCTTTTTTTCTGCAAAGCGATATCAACCTGCTGAAAGAAAAATATGAGAACCATATTGATGATGAGATCAAAGGTGCACCGGTCGAATTTTTCCTGGCGGCAGGAAAGATCTTCAACACAAGGATGGAAGAGAATGAAAAATTCGTTTCGGAGATCTTATCCAAACCTTTTGATTTCAATATTGAAGAGACCGTGAATCTGGACGGTGACAAACTCAGTTACACGGCAACTGATGCAGAAAGGAAAGAACGTTGGAGAAAAAAACTCAAGTATCTCACTCTTCAGCGCTATTCCGACCTGTTGGATATGCGTGAAAAAAATAAAGGAACCGAAGGCTTTGAAGTTAAGACAGATGCACAACTGGAAAAAGAAGCACGGGATAAAGTGAAAAAAGTGATGGACAGGATATTCAGTCATTATCATAATAAATTCAATGATGATGATAAGTTCAACCTGTTCGTCAATGCCATCACCACTACCATGGATCCTCACACAGAATTTTTTCCGCCTGTTGATAAAAGATATTTTGACGAGGAGATGAGCGGCCGGTTTTTCGGAATCGGAGCATCACTTACTTCCAACGAAGATGGCAATATCAGGATCAACAGTATCATTACCGGAAGCCCGGCATGGAAATCAGGTGAATTGCAGGTGGGTGATATTATTCTTAAAGTCGGACAGGGAGATCAGGAGCCCACTGACCTGACCGGATATGATATTACAGATGCGGTAAAGTTGATTCGGGGAAAGAAAGGCACCGAAGTGAAACTGACCGTGAAAAAACAAGATGGGACTCTAAAAACGGTTTCCATGATCCGGGACGAGATCGTTCAGGACCTGACTTTTGCCAGAAGTGCTATTGTAAAAAGTGGTGATCAGAAAATAGGTTATATCTATCTTCCTGAGTTTTATGCAGACTTTGAACATCCGGATGGTAACCGGTGTTCGGTGGATGTGGCAAAAGAAGTAGTAAAACTGAAAGAGCAGAATGTAGATGGCATTGTGATTGACCTGCGCAGCAACGGTGGAGGTTCATTGTATGATGTGGTGCAGATGGCCGGCCTTTTTGTAGATGACGGTCCCATTGTTCAGGTAAAAGACCGGTATAACCGGGCCAGTGTGCTCAGGGATAAAGACAAAGGAGTTTTATATTCAGGGCCTCTTGCCGTAATGGTAAACGAACTCAGCGCTTCTGCTTCTGAAATTTTTGCGGCTGCCATTCAAGATTATAACAGGGGAGTGATCATAGGAAGCACTTCCACTTACGGTAAAGGAACGGTTCAAAGAAATATCGGGTTGAATGATAACGGGATCTTTACTTTGTCGGGCCCGGATCTTGGAACCATAAAACTTACCATTCAGAAATTTTACCGCATCAACGGCGGTTCTACCCAGTTAAGAGGTGTCAGGTCAGACATTGTTTTGCCGGATAATCTGGAATACCTTAAAGTAAGAGAAAAAGATGATCCGGATGCTTTGAAGTGGGATGAAATTGCAAAAGCAAATTATACACCGTGGAATCCCGGTTATGAAATGAAAACTATTGAACAACTCAGCGAGCATCGCCTGGAGATGGATCCCCGTTTCAGACTGATCAAGGAAAAATCAGAATGGTTGTCCAAAGAAAATGATAAGACCTATCAATTAAACCTGGCAAATTACCGTAAAGAGCAACAGAAAATCAATGAGACCGTTAAGCAGGTAGATTCTCTGATGAAGCTAAAAGATTCTCTGAATGTATCTGCATTGCCGGGTGAAGAAAACCGTTATGCCAACGACAAAGACAAACAACAGCAATTTGATCAATGGCTAAAAGGGCTGCGTACCGATATTTATCTTGATCAGACAGTAAAGACCATGGATGACATGATCAATCAGCAGAATCTTGCGAAGTCAAAACAAGGCGATGGAAAAAAATCTTTCTAAAAGAAACTGATTTTAAGGATAGAATGCCGGTCATTATGGCCGGCATTTCTTTTTTATGATATCTTTATTACAGATATCTTGCAGCTACTATGTTCTTATGATGCAATGCGTGCCCGATGACAATATATCCCATAGCCAGTACATAATTAGGATGCCCGCTGGACATGCCGGGGTTTTCCATTTGCTCCGCATCGAAAGATGCGAAAAGAAGTTCAGATGCCTTCCGTAACGCTTTAAAATCCTCCAACATATTGTTCCAGTTTCTTTGAGATGCTTTGGAATTCTTTGCAAACAGATCTTCATCAAACCCTAAAAGAGGAGTGGAGTCCTTGCGGGCAAAACGTAAGGCACGGTAATTAAAAACCCATTCCGAATCAATTATGTGCTGCAGCACTTCTTTTACCGTCCATTTCCCCTCTGCATAACGATGATCGTATTTTGAAGAAGGTACATTTCCGAAAAATTCAATAGTGGCAGGACTTTGGATCCGGAATGCTTCCATAAGATCGTTCTGCGGAACCAGATTGATATAACCATGATAAAATCCGGTAACTCTGTTCAGATCAGGCCTTGCCATAAGCGTTGGTTTTAATTCAGCCCGAAAGTAAGATAGTTTATAATAAAAAATCCTCTGAGCAGTCAGAGGATTTTTCGAAAACAGGAAGTAATTTTTTAAAATGCTTTTTGTTTTGTGGAGGATTTTTCACCTTTTAAAGTTGATGCCAGTTTAACCGCTTCGTAAGCGTTCACAATTCCTCCGGTGATACTCAGATCGCTGAGAGAAACTTCCTCGCCGGTGCCAGGATCTATCACCTTTCCTTCAGGTTTGTATGTAGATTTTTCGAGTACCATTTTCACCTGTTGGGCGCTCAGTTCCGGAAAATATTCCATGATCAGTGCAGCTACACCTGCCACAACCGGCGAAGCCATGCTGGTACCCTGCAGATTTTGATAAGCATTGCCTGTCGGAACTGTTGAATAGATTTTTTTACCGGGAGCAAAGAGATCCACTTCTTTTTTACCATAATTGGAAAACTCTGCCACAAGGCCCTTACCCAAAGATTCTCCGCTGGCGCCTACTGTGACCCAGTCTTTTGCTCTTTTATTATCATACAGAAAAACAGGAGAAGGAAAATTCCATGTGGTGTCAACGTCTTTAGCATCATTGCCTGCTGCATGAACCAATAAGGCTCCTTTACTTTTCGCATATTTTACTGCATCGTCCACCCATTGTTTTTCCGGGGAAAAACTTTTTCCGAAACTCATATTGATCACCTGTGCTCCGTTGTCCACTGCATAGCGGATTGCCAAAGCAATATCTTTATCGTGTTCATCACCATCGGGCACTGCTCTTACCATCATGATTTTCACATTATCGGCAATACCATTTATGCCGATCCCGTTTTTACGGTCTGCGCCTATGATGCCGGTCACATGCGTGCCGTGCATGGCTGATTTGGCGCTTACCATCACATTATTATTTCCATAGTACCGGTCATTGATATCGGAGTAATTATCTTTTACGATCTCACCTCTGTAATCCTTAGGCGGATTGTCAATGGCATCTGCTTTTCTTACTTCGCCGTTTACATAGTCAGTGAATCCCTGAATAAAATCCTGGTTGTTGGTTTCCATGGCATCATTCCCCTGGAATAAAGGGAGTAAGACCATTTTTGCTCTTTTCACTTCCGGATCATCAGAATTTAGGGCATCCAGATCTTTCCCTGTGTACTTTTCTTTGCCTAATGCTTTGCAAATAATGCTGTCACTTTTCGTGGCGGCCTTGTAAGCGTTTTTCAGAAAGATAAGCTCCAGACCGCTTGTTGCATTGTCTCCCTGAAGGCTTTCTTCAGCTTTCTTCCAGGTAACGTACTGAAATTTATCTGCATCAGATAATTTGGATGTATCCACATTTTTCCCTTCCCATTTGCTTTTAAATTCATGATATACTCTTGCACCTTCATAAGAATCTTCTTCCACATTTCGCCCGTCTTTGCCTCCTAAAAAATTCCAGCCGTACACGTCATCCACATAGCCGTTATGGTCATCATCAATTCCGTTGCCCGGTATTTCACCCGGGTTGTGCCACAGAACAGACCTGAGATCTTCATGAGTGGTATCCACTCCGGAATCAATGACCGCAACTATTACCTGTTTGCTTTTGAGATTTTTTGATTTGAGGAAATCATAGGCTTTGTCAAGGCTGATACCCGGATAACCATTTGATGTTTCATCCAGGAGATACCATCCGTTTGGTGTTTTCCCCTTGACTGATGTTTGGGCATGGGATACGAAAAAAGGACCGGTTGATAAGATCATCAGCCAGGAAGCCTTTCTGAGAAAATGATTCATATTGTATTTAGTTTTCTGATTTTTTGAAAGCTGTAAAAATACTCTTTACCATTTATACATGAAACTATGAAAGCAATTATAACATTTTTCTGACGACTGCTTCCTTTATGCCGTTGTCCGTTTTCCGCGGGGAGATGGCTTTTATGTTTTCTTTTGCAAAATCCGGTCAGATATCAAATTTAATACCCTGTGCCAATGGTAACCGATCACTGTAGTTAATAGTATTAGTTTGTCTTCTCATGTACGCTTTCCATGCATCGCTTCCGCTTTCCCTGCCGGCGCCTGTTTCTTTTTCACCGCCAAAAGCTCCGCCGATTTCAGCACCTGATGTGCCGATATTTACATTCGCAATTCCGCAATCACTACCTGCAACGGACAAGAACTTTTCAGCTTCCCTTAAATTCAGGGTCATGATGGCTGAAGAAAGGCCTTGTGGCACTCCATTGTGAATAGCAATGGCCTCATCAAGTGTTTTATATTTTAATAAATAAAGGATTGGAGCGAAGGTCTCCTGCTGTACGATCCTGAAATCCGGTTTCACTTCGGCCACACAGGGTTTTACATAACAACCGCTTTCATAACCTTTCCCTTTTAATACACCTCCTTCCACAATGAACTTTCCTCCTTCTTTTTTACATTCTTCTATTGCGGCAGAATATTTCTTAACTGCATCCGTATCTATCAGCGGCCCGACGAGGTTTTTTTCATTCAGAGGATCGCCTATGGTAAGCTTTTTATAAGCTGCCACCAGCCTTTCCTTTACTTTATTGTAAACCGATTCATGAACGATCAGCCTGCGGGTGGTAGTACATCTCTGTCCGGCAGTACCTACTGCGCCAAATAAAGCGCCACGTATGGCAACGTCCAGGTCTGCTTCTTTAGAAATGATGATGGCGTTATTGCCGCCCAGTTCCAGCAAAGACCTTCCTAACCTGGCTGCCACAGCAGTCCCGACTTCTTTGCCCATTCTCACAGATCCCGTAGCAGATATCAAAGCAACTCTGGGATCAGTTGTCATCCATTCCCCAACGGTTTTATCACCGGTGATGATACAACTTACTCCTTCGGGAACACCATTCTTCTTAAACACATCCGCAATGATATGCTGACATGCCAGGGCACACAAAGTGGTTTTTTCCGAAGGCTTCCATACACATACATCACCGCATACCCATGCGATCATCGTATTCCAACTCCATACGGATACCGGGAAGTTGAACGCAGTAATAAGCCCTACAGCGCCTAACGGATGCCATTGTTCATACATCCGGTGTCCGGGGCGTTCGCTTTGCATGGTCAAACCATACAGCTGGCGTGATAAGCCGACTGCAAAGTCGCTGATATCAATCATTTCCTGTACTTCGCCATAACCTTCCTGCAGGCTTTTTCCCATTTCATAAGAAACCAACCTGCCCAGCGCTTCTTTATTCTCCCGCAATGCTTCACCAATCTGCCTTACTATCTCACCGCGCCTGGGAGCGGGAACTGTTCTCCATTCTTCAAATGCTTTTAAAGCGGTATCAATCACTTTATCATATCCTGCACGGTCTGTAGTGCTGAATGATGCAATCAGTTTTCCGTTAACAGGAGAGAAAGAATCAAAGACCTTACCTTTTGATTTAAGCCACTTAGAGCCTGTACTAACTCCTGAATTCTGAGATTGAATTCGTAATTCTTTTAAAAAATCCATTGCCATTGTTTTTTTACAAAGTTAAGCATAGCAGAACATTCCTTATTTCATACCGGTTTTCCCTCTGGGAATTATTATGAAAAATTTCATTTCTGCTTTTTCATTCCTGAGCCATTTCTGATTCATTTGGCTTCTCAGTATTGTTCATCTTTATTGGGAAAATCTTTTGATTTCACGTCCCTGATGTAATGCTGAACCGCTTCTGTTATCTGATCATTCAGATTGAGGTATCTGCGAAGGAATCTTGGCTTGAATTCAGTATTGATCCCTAACATATCATGCATTACCAATACCTGTCCGTCACAATCTCCGCCGGCACCGATACCGATGGTGGGAATCTTCACTTCATTGGTTACGTCTTTAGCCAGCACAGCGGGAATCTTTTCAAGTACAACGGCAAAACACCCGGCCCTTTCAACCAGTTTTGCATCCACCATCAGTTTATTGGCTTCTGCTTCTTCCTTTGCACGGACAGTATAGGTTCCGAATTTATAAATGGATTGGGGGGTCAATCCGAGATGGCCCATTACCGGGATGCCGGCCGATACAATCCTTTTAATAGAATCCACAGCCTCATCGCCGCCTTCCAGTTTTATAGCATGAGCTCCTGTTTCTTTCATGATACGGATAGCTGAAGCCAAAGCGATCTCTGAGTTGGATTGGTAAGAACCGAATGGCAGGTCCACTACCACAAGACATCTGTCTATTCCACGGATCACCGATTGGGCATGATAGATCATCTGATCCAGTGTGATCGGCAGAGTGGTTACATGCCCGGCCATTACATTGGATGCAGAATCCCCGACGAGAACGACATCAATTCCCGCACGGTCAAAGATCCGGGCGAAAGAATAATCATAAGCAGTGATCATGGAGATCTTTTCTCCTGATTCTTTCATTTTCTGAAGGGTATGCGTAGTTACTTTCTTTATTTCCTTATTTATTGGCATGATAACCTGTTGTTTTGGTAAATCAAGATAGATAACAAATATCTGTATTGTTTGTTTGTCAGAACTTTGTCTGAGTTTCTTTTTTGACTACTTCTTCATAGAGAGAATGGATCAATCCGTCAGCCAGCCCGATCTTAGGAACAAAGATTTCTTCCGATTCTGTCCATCGCATTACATTTATATAGATCAGAAGCGCAGGAACGATCACATCCGCACGATCTTCATGAAATCCATACAGGGCAATACGCTCTTCAACGGTGAGCATACTGAATTCTTTGTAATAAGCCTTTAAAATTTCCAGACTGAGTGGTTTCCCTTCTTTCCGTTTCGACATGGAAAATATTTTATTGATATTTCCGCCTGATCCTATTACAGAAACTTGATGGTATCCCTTTGTCTTTTTTCTGAGAAACTCCTTCATCATGTTCCACATTGAGTCGGTGACCTGATTTTTTAACAGGCGTATCGTGCCTATATTAAATGATTCTTTAAAGATCAGTTTTCCGTCACTGAAAAAAGTAAGTTCCGTGCTGCCGCCACCCACATCCACATACAGGTAAGATTCATTACTGTTCAGATTCTCGGCAATGTGATTCTGATAAATAAAAGAGGCTTCATCGGATCCTGAAATCACCTCTATATTGATGCCGGTTTCTTCTTTGATTTTACTCAGGATGATGCCTGCATTTGTTGCATCTCTAAGCGCAGAAGTGGCGCAGGCTTTTAAATGGGTTACCTCATATATCTCAAGCAGAAGGCGGTAAGCTTTTATGGTTTTTATAAGCTTTTCTGTTTTAGCAGGAGAGAGTTCTCCTTTATCGAACACATCAAAACCTAACCTGAGTGGCACACGCACCAAAGAGACCTTTATGAATTCTGTGGTCCCCTGAGGACCGGAGATCACTTCCGATATCAGTAATCTTGCGGCATTGCTTCCGATATCAATGGCTGCCAGTCTCAATAGCTGTCAAAGATTTTTTATAGAGATAATTATATATTTCAACCTGGGAACGAACCTTCTTTTTTAAAGTCCTGACATACTTATTGCTTAATTCATTATCCAGCCATCGGGCTTTCACATTATCATGCAGTTGAATGTCCAGAATGTCCATCAGTTCTTTTTTGATGCTTTCATCCAAAACCGGGCAGGTCACTTCCACGCGGTGGTCAAGATTACGAACCATCCAGTCTGCTGAAGATATGAAAACTTTCTCACGCCCTTTGTTACGAAAGACCCATACACGGGCATGCTCGAGGTATTCATCCACTATACTGATGGCAGTCACATGCCGTTCCAGTTTGGTATTGCTGGTCATCATGCAGCAAATACCGCGTATGATCAGTTTAATTTCTACTCCGGCTTTAGCTGCCTCATATAATTTCATGATCAACAATTCGTCAGAAAGCGAATTCATTTTTAATATGATGGATGCCCTGTTTTTTTTCTTTCTTGCATATCTTATTTCATTATCTATAAGTCTGAGTAATTCTTTTCGTGCATACCAGGGACTAGGGATCAGCGCCGTGCATTCTTTCAGAAGAAAACCATTTTTTGGATTATTGATAAAGCCGAATACCCTGTTCACATCTGCCATAATCCTGGGATTGGAAGTAAGGAGAAAATGATCTGCATAAACTTTTGCGGTCTTTTCATTCAGGTTCCCGGTGCCTACGAAACCATACAGGATATCGCGGTCCTTTACCTTTTTACGGATCACACATATTTTAGCATGCACTTTCATGTTTTGAATTCCGAGCTGCACTTTTACTCCTTCTTCCTCCAGGCGTTCCCTCCATTCCAGGTTGGCTTCTTCATCAAAACGGGCAGTCAGTTCCAGCATCACAGTCACCTGTTTCCCGTTCCTTACTGCATTGACCAGTGCATTGATGATGCGGGATTGTTGTGCCAGCCTGTAACAAGTAATCTTTATGGAGACCACATCCGGGTCCATAGCGGCTTCACGCAGCAGGTCAATGACCGGATTGAAAGAATGATAGGGTACGCTCAATAACACATCTTTATCCTGGATTACATCAGTCACCCGTTTGTCCGTCAGCAATGGATGATCGAATGGCCTTTTCCGGTGCTTTTTCTCTTTGAACACATCTTCCGGGAAATCCATAAAATGCCTGAAGTTGTGGATTCTTCCTCCGGGGATCAGGTTATCTCTTTTTGTAAGATTCAGTTTTCGTATCAGATATTCCAGCATCCCCGGATCCATCTCCCTGTCATAAACGAATCGTACAGGTTTTCCCTTCTTCCGGTTGCGGATTCCTTTTTCCAGTTTCTGTATCAGGGAAGTTGAAATATCATTGTCAATATCTATTTCTGCATCTCTCGTTACTTTAAAAACATGTGCTTTGTATTGATCATAACCGAAATAAGAAAAAATATCAGGCAGGTTAAAGCGGATCACATCTTCCAGTAAGATAATATGGTGCTGTCCGGCAGGAGAGGGGAGTCGTATGAAACGGCTCAAAAAACGGTCAGGCACTTCTATCAAAGCATATTTTCTTTTGAGCAAGTCATAGCTCTTCCACATGACCACAGCCAGGTAAATGGATTTATCCCGGAGATTCGGAAGGGAAGGAATGTTTTCGATCATCAAAGGGATGATGTTCGGGCTAACTTCTTCATCGTAATATTTTCGGACGAATTCCTGTTGTGCAGGATCGAGATCTTTTTCTGTATCCAGGAAAATATTTTGCTGATTCAATTCTTTTATAAGTCCTTCCCATATCCTGCTGAATTCGACTTGCTGATTTAATACTATCGTTTGAATTTCGTCAATCACTTTTTGAGGCCCTTGTTCCAGAGGCATCACCATTTTTTCCCTGAGCTGTACCATCCGTTTCAGGGTGGCCACCCGAACACGGTAGAACTCATCCATGTTGTTGGAAAAGATGCCAAGGAAACGGATCCTCTCCCGCAAGGGAACGGTGGAATCTGCCGCTTCCTGCAACACCCTTGCATTGAAGGAAAGCCAGCTGATATCCCTTCCAATGATCTTTTGTTTATGAGCCTTTGACATGAAAGCGTTTGACAGTAAGATATAAAATTAATAAAGAGAAAACGTATCTGCAGGTGAGCAAGCCGGTTCTTAAGAATTTTTCATCTTATTGATCAGTGATGTGGTGGAATGGCCTTCAACAATTTTATTGATAAGCACCCGTCCGCCTGCAGCGATCACTTCTTTTGCGCCTGCAATTTCATCTATCCGGTAGTCGCCTCCTTTTACCAGCACATCGGGCATAACGGATCTGATAAGATCAAGAGGTGTATCTTCTTCAAAAATTATTACTGCATCTACTATTAACAATGATGCTAAAATAAGCGCTCTCGAATGCTGATCGGTTACCGGCCTATCATTTCCTTTCAGCCGTTTTACTGAAGGATCAGAGTTAAGGCCGACGATCAAGAAATCGGCTTCTCTTGCCGCCTGGGAAAGTGAAAAGATATGTCCTGAGTGTAGAATGTCAAACACTCCGTTGGTAAATGCGATCTTCTTTCCCAGGAATTTTAATTGACTTACTTTCTTCAAAAGGTCAGGGAGAAGGAAGATCTTTTGTTCTATGGTATCAACTTTTTTCAACCGGTCTCTTTTTATTGTAATAAGGCATGGCCACAAAGCTAAAGAATCCACCTGCCAGTAAAATCAAAGTCTGCACCAGCCATAACAACCAACCAAAAGCAAGGGCGATCCCTTTCTGCAATCCATATAATTGCATGGTCTTTTCAATGATGATCGGGTAAGCGCCAATACCGCCTGGGGTGACAATGACTCCGATACTACCGGCAGATAATACGGTGAAAGCTTCCCGGATGCCATACTGCGTTGTTTCTCTCAGCGCAAAAAAACCGATATAACCGCAACTGAAATAACAGATCCAGATAATGATTGTAAAGACCAGGAATTTCATTCTCTTTTTCAAATGCTGTATCGTGGTAATTCCTTCCCACACACTGCGGATTATCTTTTTTATCATCTGTATCAGATCCTTAAAACTTTTCTTCTTAATAAGCATCCAGGCTGCCACCGCTATGAGTACTATAGCGCCAATGACAACTAGAAAAAGAAGCAGGGAACTCTTATCCGCTTTTTGTCCTCCGGAAGAATGAAAGAAGGTATCAATGATCTGCTGATAGATACCCGGCTGAATAGCGAGGGTGATCCCGAAGATCACTAACAGGCAAAGAGTATCAATGATGCGTTCTAAAATTACCGTACCGATCAGCTTGTCAACCGGCGCTTTTTCATATCGTGCAAGAGCGGTACATTTTACCACTTCTCCCAGGCGGGGGAAAGCAAGATTGGTCAGATAACCGATCATAACGGCCAGGAATGCATTAAACCCTCTTACCGGATAACCAAGAGGCTCTATCAGCAATTTCCAACGTAATGCCCTGATATAATGGCTTATAATCAGAATTGCAAGAACCGGGAAAATAAGATAGTAGCGGGCATTTTTCAGGGATTCTTTTATTTTTTCAATATCATTTTTATCCAGATCCCTGATAGACCACCAGACTAAAAAAATGCCTAACCCGAAGAAAAAAATATACTGGAGTATGGTTAAGGCTTTCTTTTTCATTTCCGTTTAAAAATAATCCGATGTTTCTGAATTGCAAAGAATATTGTAATCATTAATTGATGATCATGTTGTCAATCAGCCTTACATTATTGATAAATGCAGCAATCAGTGCAACGATCTTTTTATCGCCATTCCATGAATCAATAAGATTCAATGTGTCCGCCCCGGCAATTTCAACATAATCTACCCGGAATCCTGCATTTGTTAGCATTCTCTCTGCCTCCGCCTTTACATTGTTAACAGACATATTATACATGCTGCTCTTTATAAAAAGCAGGGAGCGGTACATAATTGTTGCTTTTTCTCTCGCCTCTTCATTTAAACGGAGATTGCGGCTGCTCATTGCAAGGCCATCGGATTCACGGAAAGTGGGGCAGATATTCAAATGAATGGTTTTATCCATGCCGCTCAGGTTAATCAACCTTTTTATGACCATACATTGCTGATAATCCTTTTGGCCCAAATAAAGATTATCCGGTGAAACGATTTTCAATAACCTGTCCATTACCATGCAAACACCCTGAAAATGTCCCGGACGGAATTTCCCTTCCAGCACTGTTTCCAGATAACCCAGATCGAAGTTTAGCCTTTTATCAGTTCCTTCCGGATAAATTTCCTGAACCGGAGGAAGAAACAGTACATCGCAACCCGAACGTTCCAATTCAAAAATATCTTTTTCAATTGTTACCGGGTATTTTCTGAGATCTTCCGGGTCATTGAACTGGGTCGGGTTAACAAAAATGCTGCAAACTGTCCGGTCATTTCCTGAAAGGGATCTTTCAATAAGTGAAAGATGACCGGGGTGCAAGGCTCCCATTGTGGGGACAAAGCCAATTTTCAGATCATTTCTCTGCTGTTCTTCAATATACTTATGCAAATCACCTGCTCTTTTAAATAAGATCATTTCCCTGATTCTTTAATGGTGAAATGGGTTCAACCCTCTCATTTCGCTGCAAAATAGTTAACTTTGCAACCTTTCAAAGGAAGGATATAAAAAAATGCAGAGCTAATGGCAGCAAAAAAAAGAATCTTATTTATTGCTAACGAAATGTCTCCTTACCTGGAGCTTACCGAATTTTCCGAGATCGTAAACAAGCTGGCAATAAAGACCAATGAGAACGGATTTGAAGTTCGTTGTATCATGCCGCGTTTTGGCAGCATCAATGAAAGGCGTCACCGGCTGCATGAAGTAGTAAGGCTGTCAGGCATCAATGTAACCGTGGATAATGAAGACATGCCTTTGCAGATCAAAGTGGCTTCGCTGCCCAATGCACGCCTGCAGGTTTATTTTCTGGATAATGAAGACCTTTTTAAAAGAAAATTCCTTTTTCATGATGAGAATGAAAAATGGTTTCCGGACAATGGCCTTCGTACCGTCTTTTTTTGCAAAGGAGCTTTGGAAACGGTAAAAAAATTCGGATGGCCTCCTGACATTATTCACTGCAGCGGATGGATGACCGGACTGATCCCTGCCTATCTGAAGACCGTATATAAAAGAGAGCCGGTTTTTTCTCACAGCAAGGTTGTATTCACTATAGGGCAAAACACTTTCAAAGAAAAGCTGGGCAGTGATTTTCTTAAAAAAGCGCTGATTCATCCTTCCATAAAGGAAAAGGATCTTGAAGTATATAAAGAGACCAACAACACATCTTTATTCCGTGGAGGAGCAACGTATGCAGATGCGATCACTTTCGGATCGGATAAAATAGAGAAGAAACTGGCAGAAGAATTTACAAAAGTGAGAGGAAAGAAGACCTTGCTCTACAATCCCGATTCAGATTTAACAGACTATTTGCAACTCTATAACGACCTTGCGGCGAACAATTAATTTCATCCGTTTGATCCTATAAATCAATAACATCAATCTTGTGTTTTCCAGAACCAAACTTGCGCCATTTTCAGCAATAGCCTTTTTGATATCTTTTTTGACCATAGGCTGTCAAAAAATAAATGATGCTACATCACTGGGCAGCGGGTTGATACCTGCAGTAGATAATGTAACCACTTTCGATACCACAATTTCTGTGGATACCTATAATGGTATTTTTCCCTGGGCTACAGACACAACAAGAATTGGCCAGGGTGCGGAGCACTTTGCTGGTTATATCAGCAATGATCCGCTTTTCGGGAAAACCAGCGCCAGCATGTATTTTGAGTTAAAACCGGATTTCCCTTTCACTTTTGACTTTAATAAACCCGACAGCCTGCTTTCGCTGGACTCTGTAGTATTGGTATTGGGATATACAAATACTTTTGGAGATAGTTTATCACCGGTTGGTTTTAAGGTTTGGGAATTATCTGAATTAAATTTCTTCAGGTATGACTCAAATTATTTGCTTCACTCCAACAACTTTTTACTTGAATCCCAGATCGGCAGTAAAAATGGTATCATCCCTGCAAGATTAGATGATTCTGTAAAAGTTTTCCGGGACACTACCGCAGGACAGCTACGAATTCCGCTGGACAATTCATTCGGAATGAGATTACTGAGCATTGATACCTCCTTTTACAAATATGATTCTACGTTCACTACTAAATTCAGGGGCTTTGCCCTTACTCCTGATTCTTCATCAGGAAATGCGATCTTAGGCTTCAACCTGACAAGCCCCAATACCAAACTGGCCTTTTATTATCATTATAAAAACGGAAGCATTACCGATACGGCTTCTGTCACTTATTTCACTTTCACATCAGTATGTGCTCATGCCAACGAGATCAACAGGGATCGTACCGGTTCTCAGATGGAATCTTACCAGGGTGGTACCACGCCTCAGGATCTTGCTTTCATTCAAAGTACGCCGGGTTCTTATGCTACCATTAAGATACCTGACCTGAAGGCTTTTCCCAACCGGATCATCCATAGAGCGGAATTAATAGCGGAGCAGGTTTATGATCCTGCCTCCGATGGTACTTTTGGTGTACCTAAACTTTTATACCTGGATGCTTTTGACAGCGCTAAAAACCAATTCCGCACTATACCTTATGACTTCATTTATGATTATTCAACCGGACCCAATTATTCTGATTTTGGTATGCTGGGGAAAAGTTCATTAGATCCCGGTGGTCATCCCATCACAGTGTGGAAATTTGACGTTACCCGTTATCTTCAGCACTTTCTTACCAGGAAAGAACCTCTTTATGATCTCCGGCTTTCTGCACCTTTCACTGTTACTGACCTTTACCGTTATGACGGGGTAAACGATCTGAGTCAATTATTCACGGTAAACAGCCAGATTGCCGCGGGAAGGGTCAGACTTGGAGGAGGGAATCATCCTACACAGCGGATGAGGCTGCGCATTATTTACTCCAATCTGTAAACAGCGACATTTTAAATGTACTGTTGATAAATCATTTTATCTGTGGATTGACACGCCTTGTTCTTTCATTATGTCAAGCTTATATTTGCAAACAAAAAAAATTAATGCCTTACTTATTTACCTCAGAATCCGTAAGCGAAGGACATCCGGATAAAGTGGCCGACCAGATATCTGATGCTTTAATAGACAATTTTCTTGCTTTTGACCCTGATTCCAAAGTAGCATGTGAAACTTTAGTTACCACAGGGCAAGTGGTATTGGCAGGAGAAGTAAAATCAAGGGCATATCTCGATGTGCAGGATATTGCCCGCCGTGTGATCCGCAAGATAGGATACACCAAAAGTGAATACATGTTTGAAGCAAGCTCCTGCGGCGTTCTCTCAGCTATTCATGAGCAATCTTCCGATATACATCAGGGCGTTCACCGCAAAAGAAAAGAACAGCAGGGCGCCGGCGACCAGGGTATGATGTTTGGCTATGCCACCAATGAGACGGATGATTATATGCCATTGGCCCTGGATCTTGCTCATAAGTTATTAATAGAACTGGCTGCCATCCGCAGAGAGAAAAATTCAAAGATGCCTTATCTGCGCCCCGATGCAAAAAGCCAGGTGACACTGGAATATGATGACAACAACCATCCGGTACGCATTGATGCAATCGTGGTTTCTACTCAGCACGATGATTTTGATACGGAAAAAAGGATGCAGAAAAAAATCAAATCAGATGTAATCAATATCCTGATCCCGAGAGTAAAAGCTAAGTACAGGAAATACGCAAAGCTTTTTAATGACCATATTAAATACCATGTAAACCCTACAGGAAAATTTGTTATTGGAGGCCCTCATGGCGACACAGGATTAACCGGCAGAAAGATCATTGTTGACACGTATGGTGGAAAAGGCGCTCATGGTGGAGGCGCATTCAGCGGAAAAGACCCGAGTAAAGTTGACCGCAGCGCTGCTTATGCTACCAGGCATATTGCCAAAAACTTAGTGGCAGCAGGTTTGTGTGATGAAATTTTAGTGCAGGTTTCTTATGCAATTGGCGTAGCCCGCCCTACCAGCATTAATGTAAACACTTATGGTACTGCAAAAGTGAAACTCAGCGATTCTGAGATCGCTAAGAAGGTTTCAAAAATTTTTGACATGCGGCCTTATTTTATTGAACAACGCCTTAAACTCCGCAACCCCATATACAGCGAAACAGCAGCATACGGGCACATGGGCCGCAAACCCCAGATTATTGAAAAAACTTTTTGCACACCGGAAGGGAAAGAGATCAAAAGAAGAGTGGAACTATTTACCTGGGAAAAACTGGATCATGTGGCCAAAGTTAAGAATGCATTTGGGCTGAAATAATTGCGGGTGAATTTTATTGAGAACACGGGAACTATCCGGCTTTTATATTCTGACGATCCTGGTTTTCAAAATATTTTCTTTGAATATAGCTTGCTGTTCCGGTTACGTCTCCGGGATGCCATCCCGGCGGCAGAAGAAAATATTTTATCTTATTGACGATCCCTTTCGCATTTTTTACATCCGCCCATAAACTGCGAAATTCATGGACCTGCGCTTCCCAGAACCCGATCTCCTCTTTAATTGATAATGTTCCATACACAGGCGGGTCTGTCTTTGAGGCATAAGTGCCGAATAGTTTATCATACCAGGGGATCACTTCGCCATAGTTCTTATCGAGATAACACAAATTGCTGGCATGATGTATCTGGTGAATGCCGGGGGTTACCAAAATGTATTCCAGCAAAGGGATCCTGGAGACGATTTTCTCACTGAAATGAATGAAAGTGCCCCAGATCTTATTTAAGGAATAAAGAACGAAATAGACAATGGGATGAACGCCAACAAAAGGAATAAGAATATACAGAATGTCTAAAGAAACGATATCAAAGATTGAGGTTCGCAGGCCGGTGGTGGCATCCATCTTTGTGGCTGAGTGATGTACTTCGTGCAGGCACCAGAGCAGCCTTACTTTATGATACAGGAAATGTGTACCAAACTGTATAAAGGTGTACATGAAAAATCCCAGCAGGATCGTATAACCGTTTAATTCAAGATCCCAGATCCTGTGTTCATAAACAAACGGATAAAGGCCGGTGAAGAATACTGTTTTTAAGACAGCCTGAACAACAATGGAAATAATCCCGGTTGCAATATTCACCCAGGTTTCTTTTGAATAGGTCCTTTTGAAAGCAACAAGATGAATAACCATTTCAATTGCGATCATGGTAACCAGGTAATAAGGCATCCATTTCTTTAAAAAGTCAAAAAGGTTTTCGAAGGCGCTAAGCTCGCTCATATAATAAAAATAATATATTTCGATTAACAGAAAATAAAATTTGAATACCTCTTTCATTATTATTGAAAGGCAACCGGTCGGGGCCTTTTGAGCAATGATATAATCTTTGTTTCTTTGAAAGGTGAAAGATTTCAGACACAGCCATCGTCCCAAAAAGACCACACTGGTCTTTGGTCGTAAAAAAGTGATTGAGGCATTGCAATCAGGCATTTACCTTGATAGAGTGTACCTGGATAAAAATGCCGCAGGAAAAGATATAGAGTTGATCAGAAAACTTGCTGCCGCAAATACAACTCCGGTAAATTATGTTCCTGTGGTCAAACTGGACAGTTTTAATGTAACAGGCCACGAGGGAGTGGTGGCACAGAAAGCAAGGATAAAATATTATGAATTGCAGCAAGTAATTTCCTTCATTGTTGAAAAAGGCGAATCGCCCCTTTTATTAATCCTTGATGGCATAACAGACATCAGGAATATTGGCGGAATTGCAAGGACCGCTTACTGCTGCGGAGTACATTCAATCATCATCCCGGACAAAGGGGTAGGGGCATTGAATGAAGATGCGATTCTTACTTCTGCAGGCGCTTTAGAAAAAATTGCAGTTTGCAGAGTCGGCAGCCTCGTCAAAGCGGTTGATGAATTACACCTGAATGGGATCAAAGTTTTCGCCAGCGAAATGAAAGCTGAAAAAAATGTTTTTGACTGCGATTTCAAAGAGCCTTGTGCCATCATAATGGGAAGTGAAGAAAAAGGTATCCATCCTGTTTTGATGAAAACCGCTGATGTAAAATTCAAAATCCCCATGAGCGGGGATTTTGAAAGTTTGAATGTATCGGTGGCAACCGGGATCATTTTGTTTGAAGCAATGAAACAGAGAATGGCAGGTTAGCTGTTCATATATGAATCACCGGCCTGTTGATCTGTTATTTGACACCCGGTTGTGTGATCTTATAATTGGTTTTTGCTTTTTCCTTATCAACAATGGCTTTTACATCCGCCAGGAGCTTTTTAGCATCATATATGATCCCGTCTTTGATGGTATATTTAACTCCACCCACACGAACTACTTTGTTATTTTTATCTAATGCAATTGCACCGGTACCGTAAAGCACCTGGAAATTCTTCAATGGATTTTCTTCCACGATCACAAAGTCAGCCAGTTTGCCAACTTCCACACTGCCGATCTCTTTATCCATACCCAAAGCTTCGGCGCCATTCAAAGTAGCTGCCTTGATCACCTCCAAAGGATGAAATCCCGCTTCTCTCAATAATTCCAGCTCTTCCACATAAGCAAAACCATAAGGCTGATAAATGAAGCCCGCATCAGTACCAACGGTCACTCTTCCTCCGCGGTTTTTATATTCATTGATAAAAGTCATCCAGAGCTTATAGTTTGCTTTCCACTCTACTTCCTGTTCCGTTCCCCAGTTGAACCAATAGGATCCATGGCTTCCCCGCTTAGGTGTGAAAAATTCCCATAGAGAAGGCAAGACATAATCTTCCTGCCATTCAGCACGGCGGGCCCTCATCAGATCCCTGCTTGCAGAGTAGATCACGAATGTGGGGCTGATGGTAAAATCAAGTGAAAGCAATTCATTCATTACTTTATTCCAATGATCCGAATAGGGGGGCGCTGCCTGTTTCCAAAGCTGGCCGGCTTCGCCAAAGCGATCGAATTCATTGCTGTAATTATAGTCCAGTGAATAATGTTGAACAGTTCGGTCATTGAACAAAGCTTCAGGCAGGCCATACCAGTGCTCCATTGATGTAAGGCCGGCATGGGCACTATTTAGCACATTCCATCTTCCGACATCGGTTTGAGCATGATGCATTTTAGAACGTAATCCCAATCTTTTATTTTCCTTTAGCGCTGCTTCCATTATATCAGGAGCAGCCCCGAAGAATTTAATTCCGTCAGCGCCGTTCTTAGCGTTCTGGCGCACCCATTCCACCGCTTGTTCCGGTGTGGAAATTGGTTCCTTGCTTCCCTGGCCGAATGTTGTATATGCTTTAATGCGTGGAGCCGTTATCTCGTTCTTAGCGCTTTTATCCTTTTCTTCCAGCACCCATTGCAATCCGTTCATACTTCCCGGATCAACGATTGTAGTGACACCATGGGCCATCCATAATTTGAAAACGTATTCAGCATTGGGCGCCTGTTGCCCGCCGATGTGGGCATGTGTATCAACGAAGCCGGGCAGCAGGAACATTCCTTCAGCATTCAATTCTTTTCCACCTGATTTTAGCTTTGGCCTTCTCGCCTCATTTATTGGAGCGCCGGGTGCACCTACATTAACGATATTCGTGATCTTATTACCTTCTACTACAATATCCACCGGGCCAACCGGCGGTGAAAGTGTTCCGTTGATAAGGGTAACACCTCGTATGATAAGTTGTGTCCACGGCCCTTCTCCTTCATGACGGGGAGGGGCTTTGGCGACCTGGCTGAAAGAATTAGTAATAAACAGAGAAAAAGTAAAAATTAAAAGAAGAAAAGAAATCTTTTTCATTGTGATTGTTTTGGATTGTAAATCTACTTTTTTATTATGTTTACTCATGGAGTCTTAATTTACAAAAGAAGAAAGGGTGCCTTGAATAGTGGTAAGATAAGACACCCTTTGCTTTCAAATTAACAGAGAATCAATATTGAATCGGCTGATTCTCTTTTGGAATTGAACTCTTTATAAATTGACGGAGGTCGTTGTTCCCTTCTTTATTATCCTCATCTCTGATATACAACATATGACCACTCTTGAATGCTTTGAACTGAATCCTGTCTTTAAAAGCCCCTCTTGGGTCAAGATTCCATAATGACATCATGGCTCCCAAAACATCGCATGCTCCATCATAATATCCCTGCTGGTTCAAAAGATGCAAAGCCGGATTTTCAGCCATTGCATTTCTTAACTGATCCCCGACATTAAATGCCGGCTGACCAAAACCACCTCCTCCCTGAGCAGGGCTTGCTTGTTGCCATGGTTGCACAGGTCCGAATACATAGTATCTTGAGTCAGTTTTGAATCCAAGGTCTTCGCGAAAATATTTATTAATAGCAGGAGTAAAAGCATGTTCCCATGCTAATATTTCAGCGTTGTAGTCTGATCTTTCTCCAGCATTTTCTTTATCTATTCCTACGTAGCGGGTATCCAATCTGCCAATAGTTTTTCCTTCGCTGCGAAGTAATTCTTTCCAAAATCCAGAAGAAGATACTACCAGATTGTGATCCAGAATGTATTGCTTAGGCATGCCGGAAAAACGTGAAACTTTTTGTGCTATAGCATCTTTTTGAGCCGCACTGAGTGATCCGGCCCTTGTTACAGCAGGTAAATATTCATTGATGGTGAAATCAACGGCTTGTGGAAATATATCATTTAGATCCTGACTTTGTAAATCAGCCGGCAGTTTTTTATGATACCATGCAGCAGATGTATATGAAGGAAGTTTAAAAACACTGGATGCTGCAGAAGAAAAGCTTGGGTTTAGCCCAATCCCGCAATTACCCTGCAATACGACCCCATTTAAAAATATATTTTGTTTGGATTGAAGTACCCCCGCAAGACCTGCAACACGTGTTGTACCATAGCTTTCGCCTATTAAAAATTTCGGTGAAGTCCATCTTTCGTATCTGCTAATAAATAAAGCAATCCAATCTGCTAAATAGTTTATATCAGCCTGAACTCCGAAGAAATCTTCTTTTGCGCCGTCATTGATAATTCTGGAGTATCCTGTATTGACCGGGTTAACAAATAAGAGATCTGTTACATCAAGAATTGAATAACGATTATCTACAACGCCATAAGGTTGTACCGGCCATCCTTCGGGGCTAACTTTTAATCTTTTGGGTCCTGTATAACCAATATGCATCCAAAGAGAACCTGTTCCCGGCCCACCATTAAATGAAATCATCAGGGGCCTGTTTGACATATCCTTAATATCTGATCTCTTATAGTAAGTATACTGAACATAAGCACGTGGTTTGGTTGGATTTCCGGGAATATCGCCCTTGTGCTCCACATATACCGGCAAAGTACCTACTATAGCGTCATAAGGGATTTCCGTTCCATTAATTGTTATTTTATGGGACGTTGTGACTGAAGTATCGTAGGAAAGGAAGAACTTCTTTTGAGCATTTGAATTTGACATAATGGCTATGCATATAGCAACCATTAAAATTGTAGTTAAGTTGAGGTTTCTTTTTTTCATATTCTTTCATTTTAATTGTAAATAAAACGAGTTATCTTTTGAACTAATTTTTAAATCTCAAGTAAGGAAATTATTTCTTTACATAAATACTATAAAAATCATATTAATATTTTATCGGCTGACCATCTTTGGGTATGCTATTCAAAATGAATTTACGTAAATCATTAAGGGATTTTTCTTTCTCAGTATCCCTGACATAAATCATATGTCCACTTTTGTATCCTATGGTTTGAATACGATCTTTCATCTTGCCACTTGGGTCAAAGTTCCAGCTTCCGAATTTACTTCCAAACCATCCACTATCATAATAACCGAATTGATATAATAAATGCATAGATGGGTTCTGAGCCATAGCTCCCCTAAGCAAAGCACCTGTACTGAATGATGCATCTCTGTTCCAGGGTTGTACACCGCCAAATACATAATATTTCAAATCGGTCTTTAGCCCCAAGACATCTTTTAAGTAATAATTGATAGCAGGTGTGAAACTATGTTCCCATGATGTTAGTTCAGCAAAATAATCGGGTTGTGATCCACCATCAGCTTTATCAATTCCAAGGTATCTTGAATCCAGGTAACTAACAGTGTATCCTCTATCTCTTAATAGCTCTTTATAAAATGCATTATTGGGTACCCCTAAATTATAATCCAAAACAAACTGTTTTGACAAACCTGTGTATTGCGCAACTTTGCCTGCAATCGCATCTTTTTGGCTCTGGCTAATAGATGCGCCTGAAACCAACGCTGGTAAATATTCATTTATAGCAAATCTTTCGACTTCTGGTAAAAATTGCGTGATATCCTTATTTTGAAAATCAGGAGTTAGTTTTTTATGAAACCAGGCTGTTGCCGCAAAAAAAGGAAGCTGTGTAACAGGTCTGGGAACTGAGATGTCAAGATTTGTACCTCCACTGCCAGATACCAGAATTACACCATTGACGTACATACCACTTTCCATATTTGCAAGCTGGCCCGCTAAACCGGCGACCCGCCCGGTTCCATAACTTTCTCCTATCAGAAATTTGGGTGAAAGCCACCTGTGTTCCCTGGATACAAATAACAAGATCCAATCGGCTAAATAGGCGATATCTTCTTTTGAACCAAAAAAATCTTCCGGCTTACCATCATTTATCATTCGGGAAAACCCGGTTCTAACCGGATTCACATAAAGTAAATCAGCTACATCCAAAACTGAATTATGGTTATCAACTATTCCGTAAGGCTGAAAGGGGAATCCTTCTTTGTCTAACTTTAGATTTACCGGAGATGTATATCCCAGATGCATCCACAAACTTCCTGTGCCTGGACCGCCATTAAATGAAATCATAAGAGGCCTTTTAGACATCTCTTTAGTATCAGATCTTTTATAGTAAGTATATTGTAAATATGCCCTTGGCTTTTTTGAGTCTTCCGGTTTGTCATCCTTATGTTTCACATAAACAGGAAGAGTTCCGACGGTTGCCTCATATGGAACATCCATACCATTAATGACCACTTTATGAGCTGTAGTGATAGATGTGTCATAAGGTAAAAAAAATTGTTTTTGAGCAATAGAAATGAAAGTACCCGCAGTAAGTAAAAAACAAAATAAGATAGCTAATATAGGTTTTAATACTTTCTTCATAAAAATGGGGTTAGTTTTATTAAGTATAAAAAGAACTTTCAACCTTATTTTATTCTTTTTAATACCCCGGATTTTGCGGTAAGTCACTTGCATCGAGTTGGCTCTGCGGAATGGGGAACACCAAAATATCACTATCCCATGGAGTCCCTCTAACGCTCATTTTTTTACGTTGAAGATCCATTTTTCTAAGTCCTTCATAAGACAACTCGACCTCTCGTTCTCTGAAAATTGCATCGATAAGATCTTCTTTGGTTGAAAAATCTGAAATTTTAAATTCAATAAGCGATTTATCTCCCGGATTATTATTCTGATCAACAACTTTGATCGATCTTGTTCTTATTTGATTCAAAAGATCTATTGATGTTTGGTTGATTCCATTTTGTTCTGCCAACGCTTCAGCTCTTGTCAATATCATTTCAGGTAATCTTAATACAGGAGGGTTGTCAGCGAGATTTATCCAATCTTCATATTTATTCGTATGAGTGTAAAGGTCAAGTGTAAGCGGCGGAGCTGACCTACTGGCTAATAGTTCAGTAACACGTGTATCAATAGCTATCAGGCCGTTTGCTGTCAAAGCTTGTTTTTGAACGTCAGTAATTAAACTTCTTACAGTATTTCTGTATGAATCAGTAATTTTAACCCCGGCTCTGCCATTTATATTGCAAACTACGGATATGGCATAGTTACCTCCTCCGGCTGCATCTCCAATTGTATTGACAATTTCAAATATGGATTCTGCCCCCAATGGTTCCCTAAAGAAAGATTTCACATCGGGGAGAAGTGAATAATGTGGAATCACATCACCTGCAAGTGTTGCGGCATCCTGCCAGCGGCCTTGTATCAAGGCTATACGAGCCCTTAAAGCAGTGGCTGCATAGTTAGTAGCCTTACCCGGAGATGTATTTGTGATTGCTAAACCTTCGGCACTTTGCAAGTCTCTATCGATTTGGTCGTAAACTTCTTTTACCGTTCCCCTGGGCTTATCTTGGAAATCACTGGTGTTTATTACAGGATCCAACATTAAAGGGACTCCCATTTGCGCATTGTCCGGTTGTGAATTCCATGGCTTGGACCAGTATTGAACCAAATAATAATACATTAAAGCCCTGGTAAAATAGGCTTGGCCTTTCAAATTATCTTTCTGAGACTGTTGAGTATTCTGTAAATTATCAATTTTGGCAATTACGATGTTGGCATCATTTATTGCTTTGTAAAGTTGATCCCACATTGAAGTAATTTGAGGATTATTGGCTGTCATTGACTGGTAACCAATTTGCCGTGCTTCTGTAAAACTCAGATTCCAGTCAACGAAATCTGTCATACTCTCACTGTAATAGGTTAACTGGCTTCCATAGTTCTGAATACCATTATAGACTCCATTCATTAAACTCTGGAATCCCTGAAGGGTATTAAGATTATTCATGTCTATAGATCCTGTTGGCTGTGGGCCATCCAGATACTTATTACAACTTATAGTGAGAAGGATAGTTGATGATATAAGAAAGTTATATATTGTTTTCATTACTTAAAGTTTTGATATTAAAATGAAACCTGTAATCCGGCGTTATAGTTGATATTCAATGGATCATTTCCTTGAATAATGCCTCTGTTAATATTTGATCTTGGGGAATTATCTCCTCCGGGGTCGAATCCTTCGAAACTGTTTATTGTGAATAAATTAAAGCCTCCGAAATATATTCTGGTACGTTTTTCACCAAATATGGATTTCGGAAAAACGTAGCCTACCTGGACATAGTTCAATCTCAGGAAAGAAGCATCATAAACAAACCTTGAAGACCGGTTACCGCCATTTGCTGTTGGGCGTGGCTCGGGATTAGGAGCATTTTTATTATCAGGCCTCCAGAAATCAACTACTGATTGCAATTGGTTATAAGAAGAAGTAGACCCTTTCATATATTCGGCTCTTACCCAATAAAGTTTATTTCCTTGTGAATACGTGAAGTTGATACTAAAGTCAAGCCCTTTGTATGAAAGGTCAGTTCCAAATCCACCAAAAACTTTTGGAAGTGGAGATCCCACGATTTGCCTTGGCGCTGCAGAATAATTTGCTGCGGTCCCATTCTTTCCGTCATCAAACAGAGCATTTCCGTTTTGAGGATCAACGCCTTTGTAAACTGGCAGGTAAAGGGATGCGATTGGGTATCCCACTCTGATCAGGTTATATGTTCCAATGATATCACCTCCCGGAAGATCGGTCACTTCATTGTGTAATGTTGAAATATTGCCATTCAAATTCCACCTGAATGTTCTGTTTTTGATCAGCGCAGCCTTGAAATTGAATTCAACTCCTGAATTTGCCATTTTACCACCGTTTTTAAAGATGGTCGTAAAACCATTAATATTTGATACTCTTCTTTGAAGCAGCAGGTTTGTAGTCATCCTGTTATAGTAATCAATAGTTCCGCTCAATCTGTTTTGAAAAAGATTGAAATCAAAGCCAATGTCAAATTCATGAGAAGTTTCCCAGGTCAAATCAAGATTAGCTAATTGTGTAAAATCAATTGCCGGATCGTTATTGTATTTTATCCCAGATGACAATAAAGCCTGATATGGGAAATTATTTATGTTGGCATTTCCTGTAACCCCATAGCCCACTCTGAGTTTCAAAAAATTCAGGGGCTTTACCCTTTGCATAAATTCTTCATCTGTAATGATCCATCCTGCTGCTACTGCAGGGAAGAATCCATATCTTTTCCCTTTCGCAAAACGTGAAGTGCCATCATAGCTCCCAGAAATGGTTAATAAATATTTCTTTTCATATTCATAGTTCGCCCGAATAACATTGTTTTGGTATCTGAAAGAAGAAGTTGATCCTCCACCGGATACCAGGAGTGATGCAGCATCTAAATCTGTCAATGATTCATCTGTTACATTACTTTTAGAAATATTAAGCCAATTCCTGGTACTGTTTTCTAAAGCAGCTACCAATGTCAGATCCAGAGAGTGTTTATCCCAAGTGTTTTTATAATTTAAAGTGTTGTTCCAACTTAAATTGGTGAAAGTCCGGTTACTTGCTCCTATACTACCATTGGGATACCCTGAGCTTGTAACATTTTTAAAAACCGCATTGCCTACAGTACCACTTGTCTGGTAATTAAAATTACTGGCAAAGGTCAGATTTGAAAGTATTTTATAACTACCACCAAGGTTGGCAAGGATTTGCTTCGAGTCGTTATCAATAAATGAATATTTAACATTTGCATAAGGCGTGCCGGCAAATGGGTTAAAAATCAAATTGGCTGGTACCGATGGGTCTTTTCCATTATTAACAGCTCCATTTGGCAAAAAGATCGGAACAGTTGGAGGTTCTAATACTGCCATGCCGAATGCAGAGTTGATTGTAGTATGATTGCTCATGGAACGAAGCTTAGAAACCGATGGAGCTAAATTAAGGTTAACCTCCAGGCGGTTATTCAGCTTATTAGATATCTTTACACGGGCTCCGAATTTTCTTAAGTTATTTTCATTGATGATCCCTTTTTCTTCCTGGTAGTTAGCTGAGACATAATAAGTACTTTTTTGGCTTCCACCTGAGATGTCAAATGAATAATTTTGAGAAGATCCTGTTTGTGAAACAGCATCTTGCCAATCTGTATTTGCAAAATCAGAGGCAACATAGTTTGTGTGGCGTACGTAATTATATATTTTGAGGTAATCCGGCGTTTCTGTCAGTTTCAATTTCTTTGCAACTTTTGATATTCCGCCTTCGATCTTGACATTAATCTTCTGTGTATTTGCGCTCCCACTTTTGGTGGTTATTAAAACAACACCATTTGCTCCTCTAGTTCCATACACTGCTGCTGCAGAAGCCCCCTTTAAAACATCAATTGATTTTATGTCATCAGTATTTAAGTTTATAAACGGGCTAATATCTTCACCGTTACCCGCAATTGAATTCTCTTCCATTGGAATACCATCAATTACATATAATGGTTCACTACTTGCATTTATAGAAGACACCCCACGGATACTGATCCTTGTCATAGCACCAACCATTCCTGTTGATCGTTGTACACTGACCCCGCTTACCTTTCCTTCTAATTGTTGAGTAAAAGTGGTAGAACGATCTTTGTCTAGAGATTCCATATCTACAGAAGAGATGGATCCGGTTACGGCTCTTTTTGTTTGAGTCCCATATCCAATCACAACCACATCGGTCAGCGCTTGAATTTTTTGTTCCATAACTACGTTTACGGTGGATCTGCCTCTAATGGGTACTTCTTGTGTCTCATAACCTGTAAAAGAAAAAATCAAAGTCTGACGCAGGTCTTTTGCCTGTATGGAGTAATGTCCGGCTGAATTGGTTGTACCACCGGTTGAAGTCCCTTTTACTAAAACCGATACGCCTTCCATTGCCTTTCCTTCATGATCCTTGACCGTTCCCTGTACTTCTGCAAAAACAGGCTCTTCTGCTATTTCAGGCAATTCATTTTCTACAGGAAGGTCTTTCTCACTGATCACGATCGTTTTATTCACGATAGAGTAGGTCAGGGGAAGTTTTTCCAAACTGATTTTTAAGGCTTCATCCAATGAGGCGCCTTTGATATCAAGGCTGGTTTTTACCTCAGGGCTAAGAAGCTTTTCCTTATAAAAGAAATGGTAGCCGCTCTGCCTTTCAATTTCAGAGAAGACCTGCTTTAATGAAATATCCTTCTTTGAAAGGCTTATCTTTTGAGCCTTTCCTGTTGCGCTTGCCTGGAGGCACAACAAAAACAAAAAGACTACACTTAATTTCATAACCAGTAGTGTTTTTTTAGCAAACAACATGTCAGCGACCTGAGGTTTGCATGAGAGTCTAAAATGCATATCTTTGTTTGGTTTTAGGTTATTAATATGTAAGCATTTATCGTTTACTTTTTACATCTGACCGGATGTTTATTCTTAGCCTGAAATTAGCCGGTAATGTTGCCTCATTACCGGCTTTTTATTGATCCTCTTCAATTGCAACTATTCCATCACTATTACTTTCTTCCCTTCAAGTTTTATTTTTACTCCATTTAATTTTATAATCTTTAAAAAATTTAATAACGGCAGTGACTTATAAATTTTTCCCGTAAAACCCTCAGCAGTTATTTTCCCTTTATAAATAACCTCAACATCATACCATCTTGCCATCTGATTCATGATTGTTTTTATATCTGCATTATTGAAAATGAACAGGCCTTGTTTCCATGCCATTACCTGATTGACATCTACATTTTTTTCGACACTAATCTTTCCTTGTGAATAACTGGCCTGATCGCCGGGATATAACATTTTCGTTTCATTATCCCGTTTGATTTTTACTGATCCTTCCAATAAAGTGGTTTTTACTTCCTCACCCGGATAAGCACTCACATTGAAGTGTGTGCCCAATACTTCTATTTCACCATCACTCGAATTACTGTCTATTTGAACCCGAAACGGTTTCAATGGATTTTTTGTAACCTCAAAATATGCTTCACCTTTGATCCTGACTTTTCGCTCACTCGCAGAGAATTCCATCGGAAAGCTGATCGAAGAAGCCGCGTTCAGCCACACTTCCGTCCCATCTTCCAATACAATATGTGATTCTTTGCCGTTTCTGGTAGATACGGTAGTATAAACTGGTGCATATTTTGAGTTAACTTCAGTAAGGTCAGCTTTTATCTTCTTATAAACGATTTTTTCATTTTCTTTCAGAATGATAATATTTCCAGACTGCATTATTTTCCCATTCTCAGCTTTATCAAGGTTTATGACCGTTCCATTGTCCAGCTTTAATTCCGTACTATATATATCAGGAGAAATGTAAGTGCCTTCTACTTCCGTTTTTGCAATTGTAGTATCACGCTCATTTCTGTCTTTTTTATTAAGAGTGTTATATCCGAGGAATGATAACCCCAACACCAAAACAGCAGCAGCGGATAACCTGAACCATTTTCTTTTATAGATAGGAATGATCTTGGGCTCAATGATCCCGTATTCTTTCTGGAGATTTATCTCTTCCTGTATGTCATGATATACTCTGTCCAGGATTTCCCGGTACTCAGCAGAGTCAGGAGCATTATTTAATTCAAAATACTTTTCGATTAGTTCTTTTAAAACATCTTCATTTCCGGGGATTCCAAAATAAGAGAGAAGCTGATCCGCTTCTTCCGGATTGCACTTATTTTCAATGTATTTCCGAAAAAGATTTTCTATGTCAGACTTTTTTTGCAAGCAGTCAGGTTTGGAGCTAATACGGATGAAAGTTGCTTTTCATCGGCTCTTCCGCAAATATTTTCGGGGATTAAGTGTTAACCTGCAAAGATTATTGATAAGATTATTGCACTCTCTATCGAATGATAAAGTAAAAGTTTATCACGGATCATTTTAGTAGCTTTTACAACATGATCATTAATGGTACTTGAAGAAATATTGAGAAGCTGGCTGACTTCTGAGTAGGAATGTCCTTCAATTTTTATAAGCCAGAATATTTTTCTTCTTTTAGGTGAGAGTGACCGGATCGCTTCGTTGATCAGCCTGGAATCTTCTTTTTTGAAAATAATTTCTTCTTCCTCTACAGTAACCGGGTTTTGGTCTGTCAATACAGCATGTATTTTTTTCTTCAGAGCCTTGGCCCTGAAATAATCATAGACTAAATTAGATGCAATTCTGAAAAGGTAGGAACGGAATGATTTTAAAGGATCAAGAGTCTTCCTGTTGTTCCAGATCCTCATAAATGTTTCCTGCAATATTTCTGCAGCATCATCTTCCGACTTGGTGAATTTTATTAAATATCCCAATAAACGATTGCTGTAGCTTTCATATAGAATTTTGAAAGCTTGTTCGTCGTCTTTGCATAAAAGACCAACTAAATCCCTTTCATTAAAATCGGAATAATTCAAGGTGCAGAAATTTGGTTGCTGAACTAAAGTTAAATTTTTTTTTAAAACCGAAACCCGGAATTGAAAAAATATTTTCTCAAAAATCATTTCTGAATTCAGCATTTTATTTTTTTTCTTTTCGAAATAAAATTCGCACTAATGGTAAACACTAAAAAACCGGCCTGCAAATAATACACATTGTGCCACTAAATAAAAATGAGAAAGCTCTGATTTTTGATCTGTGCAATCTGAAAAAAATATTTTCACCAATTTGAAGTTCGGGCTTAATAAATTTATCCGGGATCATATTCTTTAATCTGCATTTTATCTGCTTGTTTTTCTTGATCTTGCATCTTTATAGCATTAATGATAGCGCTCTCCTTAAATTTGCGATTTCATGGAGTTAACAAAAGTCAAATTGATCGAATGCCCGAGGGATGCCATGCAGGGATGGGAAACATTTATTCCTGCTCAAAAGAAAATTGAATACATCAATTCTCTGCTGAAAGTCGGTTTTGATACGATAGATTTCGGAAGCTTTGTTTCTCCCAGGATCATACCCCAGATGTCAGATACCCGGGAGGTAGTAATGAATTTACAAGTTCATGACTCAAACACAAAGTTGCTGGCAATCGTGGCAAATGTTCGCGGCGCACAGGAAGCAAGTGAATTTGATGAGATTGCTTATCTCGGATTCCCTTTCTCGGTTTCGGAAACTTTTCAGCAACGCAACACCAACTCTTCCATTGCCGGTTCCTTGAAGAGGGTGGAAGAGATCATTGAAATATGCAGCCGGAAAAATAAACAACTGGTCATTTATATTTCCATGGGATTCGGCAACCCTTATGGCGATGAATATTCTGAAGAAATTGTTTTCAAATGGATAAACAAGCTTGTATCTATGGGGATCCGGATCATCTCTTTATCAGACACGGTTGGTGTGGCCACTCCGGAACAGGTTTACGAAATGACAAAATATGTCATCAATTCGGTTCCATCGGCTGAAGTAGGTGTTCACCTGCATTCAAAGCCGGACAACTGGAAGGCGAAACTGGAAGCCGCTGTGAAGGCAGGCTGCAAAAGATTTGACGGAGCCCTGAAAGGTATAGGCGGTTGCCCGATGGCAGAAGATGAACTGATCGGCAATATGAATACTGAATGGATGATCAGTTATTTTGAAGAAAATAATTTTTGAACCGGATTAAATAAAGAAGCGCTTTCCTAAAGCTTAAAAATTGCATCTGAGATATTTATTTAAAAGATCTTAATTAGTAAAATCATTTCAAAATAAAAATTTGATTCGTTAATGATCATTCGCCTTACCCTCTAACACTGATACATGCTTTTTCAGATTCCCATAACGATCACATCACCTGAACCAAGGATCAATTATCAGGATAAAATCTTTTTGATCGGATCTTGTTTTACCGAACATATTGGGAATGCCTTGAAGGAATTAAAATTTTCAATTCTTCAGAACCCGAACGGAATCCTTTTCAATCCTTATAGTGTTTGCAACAGCATTAACTCTTATATAGACAACAAACAGTATGACGAACCAGATCTTTTTCTGCTGAATGAAGTATGGCATAGCTGGCAGCATCATTCCGTATTTTCAAACACGGATAAAAATGAATGCCTGAAGATTATCAATGCGTCACAAAGCGCTGCGCACATTTTTTTTAAACAGGCAGACTGGGTGATCATCACGCTCGGGTCAGCATTTGCCTATCATCTGATAGAACAGGCTTTAACTGGTGAAACCAATGCACAGAATAAACAAAACGCAGCGCCGACTGAGTTTGGAGTGGCTGCCAACTGTCATAGAGCGCCGGCAAACTGGTTCAACAAAAAATTACTGGGCATCAGCGAAATTATTTCCATGCTTGAAGGCACCATAGACCGTTCTTTAAAATTCAACCCTGAATTGAAATTCATTTTCACGGTCAGCCCCGTTCGGCATATACGGGATGGAGTCATAGAAAATAACCGCAGTAAAGCGAGATTGATCGAGGCCGTACATCATTTGGTACATAAATACAAACAGGTTTTTTATTTTCCCGCTTATGAAATTGTGATTGATGTATTGAGAGACTACAGGTTTTATGATGTGGACATGGCTCATCCTAATTACATGGCCACCGAATATGTACTGGAAAAATTCACAGATACCTTCATTGAAGAAAATACCCGGGAATTAATGGAAGAGGTCAGAAAGATAGTGACTGCAAGAAAACACAGGCCTTTTCAACCGGGAACGCAGGCACACCTATTATTTCTGCGGTCTCATTACGACAAGACAAAGAGCCTGCAGGAGCGATTTCCTTTTTTGGATCTCAGTAAAGAATTGGATTATTTCTCTCAGGCTTCGAAAAACTTATAGATGGTCGTTTCCTGATATTTTTCTCCCGGATGTAAAATTGTATCCGGAAATTGTGGAATATTGATCGCATTAGGATGTTTCTGTGTTTCGAAGCAGAACCCCGAAAAGGGGCCATAAAGCATGCCGTTCTTACCTTGGATAGGAGGAATACCGTTACCGGTGTAAAAATGGAGGACAGGTTCTGTTGTGAAAACCTGTAATCTGGTGCGGGAAGCTTCACAAAATGCTTCAGCCGCTAATGAGGGCTCTTCCTCTTTTTTATCAAGGATAAAACTTTTATCATATCCGTTTTTCATTCCAGATTGATCGCCGATCCTGCGCAAATTCCGGAAATCAAATTCAGTATCTGAAACATTTGAAAATTTGCCTGTGGGGATCAGTTGGTCATCTTGTTCCAGCGTCTGAGAAGCATTGATCCTGATCTGGTAATCAAAATTATTTCCGATTCCATTTTTTAAGTTAAAATAACTGTGATGAGTGAGGTTGACTATGGTCGGTTGGTCCGTGGTAGCTTCGTATTGATACATAAGTTCATCATCACTGAACCTGAATTTTAAATAAACGTCCAGGTTTCCGGGGAAACCTTCCTCACCATCAGGGCTTTTATAATTTAATACCAATTCATTTTTTGATGCAATAAAAGATACCACCTTCCAGATCTTTTTCCCAAAACCCTCAACTCCTCCGTGAATATGATCATTTCCCCAGTTTTTGGAGACATGAATTCTTTTACCGCCGATTGTAAAAGAAGCTCCTTTAATCCTGTTGGCATAGCGCCCCACAGCACAACCCATGTGGATATAATTCTGAAAATACTGTTCGGATAAATAGTCTTCAACTTTATTAAAGCCTAAAACGATATCGTTAAACGAGCCATCATTTTTCCGAAGCTTCATCGCCATAATGATAGCGCCGTAATTAGTAATGAGGACTTCACTGCCTTTTTTATTGCCCAGAACAAACAAATAAATAACTTCACCGGAAGAATGGGTAAAACAATATCGCTGACCTGAATTCACTGAATTAAAAGTAGAGTAATTTGCTGATGATTGAAATACTTTCACAAGAATTCCGCAATCGTTTCCGGGAAAAAGATCCTCAATTCTTTTTCTGCCCCGGCCGGGTGAATCTTATCGGTGAACATATAGACTATAATGGCGGTCAGGTAATGCCCTGCGCCATTTCCAAAGGAACTTACCTGGCCATTTCAAAAAATACCGATAAAGAAATTCGCTTGTCCAGTCTTGAATTTCCTGAAATGGCAGAGTTACAGATTCAATCATCCTATTCAAAGGCAGGCAAACAGTGGTTCAATTATCCTCTCGGTATCATTGATCATCTGCTGAAAAGCGGATACGATATTTCGGGAATGGACCTTCTTTTTACCGGAGACCTTCCTGTAGGCGCCGGACTTTCTTCCTCTGCTTCAATAGAGGTATTGACCATCTTTGCCCTGAATGAACTTTTCAGTTACGGTATTTCCAAAACAGATATGGCCCTTGCATCAAAAAAAGTTGAGAACGATTTTATTGGAGTAAGCTGTGGCATTATGGATCAGTTTGCCGTTGCCATGGGGAAATTGGGCAATGCTGTATTATTGGATTGCGATTCTATGAAATATGAATACATCCCCTTTAAAACAAAAGAATATTTATTGGTGGTCATTAATACGAATAAACAAAGAACATTATCTGACTCAAAGTATAATGAACGCTTTGCAGAATGCGGAGCCGCTTTAAGATTATTAAAGGAAAAATTGGCGGTAGAAAAATTATGTGACATCAGTTCTCAGGTTTTTGAGGAAAATAAGGATCTCATCGAAGATGAAATCCTGGTAAAAAGAGCCGGCCATGTGATCAGTGAAAATGAAAGAGTATTAAAAGCCTCTGAAGTATTAAAAACCGGCGATTTGAATGCATTTGGAAAACTGATGTTTGAATCACACCGTTCCCTGAAAGACCTGTATGAAGTAAGCGGGAGAGAACTGGATACCATAGTTGAATTTGCCGGGAACTATGAGGATTGCATAGGGGCAAGGATGACGGGAGCAGGTTTTGGCGGATGTGCAATTGCACTGGTTAAGAAGGATGCTGTAACAGATTTTATCGAAAAACTCAGGATATTTTATAAAACCAGAATCGGGTATGAGCCTTCTGCTTTTATCTCGGGAGCTGAGGACGGCGTAAGGATGCTCAGATCTTAAGCTTGTGTTCTGATCTCAGATATTCCTCAAGTCTTTTTAAAAGCGTAAGCTGGTTCAATGCCCTGTCAAAATTCTGGCCTGCATACTCCACTTTATAATATATGCTACCGTTCATGAAATCGCTGATAAATCTCATCGCCTGCATATAAATCATCAGCAGGCCGGAGTAATGAATATATTTTTTCTCGGGGGCAGTGAGGTCTTTTTCCATCATGGATAAATACCCATTAATGATGGACTCATAGTAGGCTTTACGAATTTTGATTTTTTCCGGATGCAGGAAATTCTCGTCATAATTGCATGCCATGGAGCGAATCATATCGCCAAGGTCCGAAAAGAAATACCCCGGCATCACCGTGTCAAAATCAACGATACAGCTCACCCTCCCCGTAGTTTTATTAAAAAGCACATTCGCTATTTTAGCGTCATGATGCATCACCCGCAAGGGAAATTCTTCGGTTGATGTGATCACCTCATAAAAGTGGAGATATCGCTCCCTGTCTTTTAATTCCTTAACGATGGGCTGCGCTTTTTCAATAAGATCCTTTCTTCCTTTCTTTTCAGCATTCTCCATCTCTGAATAACGGTAGGATACATTATGAAAGTCAGGGATGATTATCTTTAAAGTATCTACATCGAACCCTTTAAATGCAGATGTGAATTTTGCAAATGCCTTTGCCGTGGCTTTAGCCTGCTGCGGTGTTTTGGCAATGCTATGAGTTACAGAATCTTTAATGAATTCAAAAGCTCTCCAGTATTCTCCGTTACTATCCTTATATAAAGAATTTAGTTTGGCATGATAGCAAGGCGAAGGCAGCTTTAATCCTATGGACTCAAATTCAGAGTAACGCCATATTTTTATATAATTATCCTGTACATCCCGGGGATTGGTAAAAACATTTTTATTGATCTGCTGCAGTAAAAAGGAATGGCCGGAAGCACAAGTTACTTGGTAAGTATGATTAATCAGCCCGTTGCCAACCGGAAGTATGTTTATTTTCCCGGGAGCAAGCTTGCACAGCCCGGCATTGTAACTGGCAAATGCAAAAGCAGCTTCGTGATGGTCAGCAGTTTTCATGAATTTACTGAAAGGTAAAAACTTTACGAGTTATTATTTTAAAAAAACTAAGTGCTTCCATATTAATCAATGCATCCGGTCGCCACGAAGCCTTAAACCTTTCATAATCTCTGCTTCAATGTAAAGCCATTCCCGCCATCTGTGCCGTACTTTTTTCTTGTCAATATAGGCCTCAGCTAATTCTATAAATAAGCTGTAATGTCCGGCTTCACTTTCCATGAACTTCCGGTAAAAATTTCTCAGGTATTTATCATCAAGGCCCTCGCTAAGGCGTTTGAATCGCTCACAACTCCGGGCTTCTATCAGTGCGCAGATGAGGAGTTTGTCAAGTAACCGGTCTTCTTCGCTGCCTCCTTTGGTTTCATATTGCATCAGTTGATTCACATATTCATCCTTTCTTTGTTTGCCCAGCTTCAGATTTCTTTTCTTTAATTCCGCCAAAACTGCCCTGAAATGGCCCCATTCTTCAGTGACGATGGGAGAGAGTTCTTGCACCAGGCGCTCCTTTTCGCTATAGCGCTGTATCAACGAGATGCAGGAAGTTGCTGCTTTCTGTTCGCAATAAGCATGGTCGGTCAATATGTCTTCCAGGGACTTTTTGGTAAGATCCACCCACCGTGGATCCGTGGGAAGCTTCAGGCCCAGGATGGCTTTTGTATGTGCAGAAAGCTCCATTTAATGCAAAAATAACTGATGAGGCTTAATTTTAATGTAAGCGGATAAAAGCCGGTTTTTTTGTGAAAGGAAGGGGAAAAATTTAGATTTTAATGTTTTTGTTGTCAGGCATTTCTGTCTTACCTTTGCATCCGCAAATAAATGGATGACTAATCGGATGAAAAATTAAAAAAATCGAGATGCCTTTAACAAAAGAACAAAACACAAAAATTTTTACAGAGTTTGGTGGAAAAACTACAAACACCGGGTCTATTGAAGGACAAATTGCACAACTGACTCAACGAATCAGCCAGATCAGCAGTCACCTTCAGCAAAACAAAAAAGATTTCTCCACACACCGCGGTTTGATGCAACTGGTTGGTAAACGCAAACGATTACTGAACTATTTGCAAAAGCACGATCTTACAGGCTACCGCCAATTGATCGAGAAATTGGGATTAAGAAAATAAGCAGTTCGCCGGATCATTCCTTTTACTAAGGTTATCATTCCTGTTTTCTTCACTGTTGAAATGCTGAACTGTTTTGTTTAGATCTTCAAAGATCAATTGGGTACCGGAAAGAATTCAGAATTGAAAAAAGATGAAATGTATGAACCGGCATTCGTACTTTCTTTTTCTATTTATTTATCATATCACACATTTAAATCTATATGCTAAAACAACCCATTCGTAAAACATTTGATATCGGCGATGGCCGCATGGTCACTATTGAAACCGGCAGGCTGGCCCGGCAGGCCGATGGAGCCGTTACGGTATCCATTGGTAATTGCATGATCCTTGCTACCGTGGTGGCAAGTAAAGAGGTTAAAGAAGGACAATCATTTTTCCCATTGACAGTTGACTATCAGGAAAAATTTGCTTCTGCCGGCCGCATACCCGGATCGTTTTTTAAAAGAGAAGCCAGGCTGAATGATTACGAGGTACTGACCTCAAGGCTGATAGACAGAGCACTCCGCCCTTTATTCCCTGATGATTATTTATGTGATGTGCAGGTGCTGGTTACACTAATTTCAAGTGACCCTGAGATCTTACCTGATGCAATGGCTTGCCTTGCAGCTTCTGCCGCATTAGCAGTTTCTGATGTTCCCATTAAAGAAATTATTTCGGAAGTACGGGTAGGCAGGGTAGATGGTCAATTCAAGATCAATCCAAGCCGTACGGAAATGGAGAAGTCAGATATTGATTTCATGGTAGCTGCTACCGATAAGAACCTGATGATGGTGGAAGGGGAAGCGCAGGAGTGCAGTGAAGCAGATCTTTGCAAAGTGCTGGAAATCGCACATGAAGCGATCCGTATTCAGGTGAAGGCACAGGAAGAATTAAGAGACCTGGCCGGAGTGAAAGGAAAAAGAGATTATGAGAAACCAAAGCAGGATGAAGCGCTGCTTAAAAAGGTAGAAGTGTTTGCCAAAGAGAAAGTATATGAAGTTGCTAAAGGAAAATTAGGGAAAACTGAAAGGTCTGAAAAGTTCAAAGCGATCAAAGAAGAATTACAAGAGTATCTAAAGAAAGAGTTTAATATAGCAGAAGGTGAAGAACTGCCGGACGAAACAAAGAAAATGGCAGGCAGGTACTATGACGACCTTCAATATGATGTGGTCCGGGATATGATCCTGGACGAAAAAATTCGTTTGGATGGGCGTGGGCTGGAAGACATCAGACAGTTGGATATGGAAGTGGATGTGCTCCCTTCACCGCATGGTGCAGCACTATTTACCAGAGGTGAGACCCAATCTCTTACAACAGTTACTTTAGGAACACCGTTAGATGAATTATTGGTCGAAAGCGCTGCAAAATCGGACTATACAAGATTCATTCTTCACTATAATTTTCCTCCTTTCTCTACCGGCGAGGTGAAAATGATGAGAGGTCCCGGAAGAAGAGAGGTTGGCCATGGAAACCTGGCAATGCGTTCTTTAAAACAAATGATGCCTTCAGGCGATTTTGCTTACACCGTTCGTGTGGTGAGTGATATTCTGGAATCGAATGGCTCTTCATCCATGGCTACGGTTTGTGCCGGTTCTCTTGCATTAATGGATGCCGGTGTTCCGATCCCCAAACATGTGTCGGGAGTGGCAATGGGATTGATCACCAAAGGAGATAAATATGCAATCCTTACCGATATTCTCGGAGATGAAGACCATCTTGGTGATATGGATTTTAAAGTGACCGGAACAAGAGATGGCATCTGCGGAGTACAGATGGATATTAAAGTAGATGGATTGAAGATGGAAGTGATGGCAGAGGCGCTGGAGCAGGCCCGCCGCGGAAGAATGCATATTCTGGATGCCATGTATCGATGCATTCCTGAAGCAAGATCTGAAGTGAAGCCTCATGCGCCACGAATGGTGAAAATGTTTATTGACCGTGAATTCATCGGCGCTGTTATCGGGCCCGGTGGAAAAGTGATTCAGGAAATACAGCGTGAAACCGGAACGACCATTAATATTGAAGAGATCAATAACATGGGCGAGGTCAGCATTTTCGGTACCAACAAAGAAGGAGTAGAAAAAGCTCATAACTGGGTAAAAGGAATTGTTGCCGTGCCTACTGTTGGCGATGTTTATGAGGCCACAGTGAAATCTATAATGCCCTTCGGAGCTTTTGTCGAATTCTTACCGGGTAAACAGGGGTTGGTTCACATTTCAGAAGTAAGCTGGAAAAGACTGGAAACACTGGATGGAGTTTTGGCAGAAGGATATAAGATAAAAGTAAAACTGATCGGAACCGATCCGAAATCGGGCAAATTCAAACTGAGCAGAAAAGTGTTGTTGCCAAAGCCGGAAAGGCAGGACAAACCGCCTGCAAAAAGTAACAATGATTGATCTGATGATAAAAATTATCATCGGAATGCAATCGTTTGATGAAAAGATACCGTTGTAAATACTCGTCGTATTTACTGTATTTTTGTAATTCATCTCTAACCGAAAATTATGAACGAACTATTATTGATCGTTCTTGCTTACCTAATCGGCAGCATACCAACAGCAGTTTGGGTAAGCAAATACTTTTTTGGCATTGATATACGTGAATACGGCAGTGGCAACTCCGGCGCTACCAATACATACAGGGTATTTGGTTTCAAATGGGGTACTATTGTGATGATCGTGGACATGCTGAAAGGTATTGCCGCTGTGAAACTGGCTTTTTTACTTCCCAATTATTTTGACAATGATGCCCAACTGATCAATCTCCAGTTAGGATTGGGCCTGGCTGCGGTAATCGGTCATATCTTCCCGATATGGGCCGAATTCAGGGGAGGAAAAGGAGTAGCCACATTATTCGGATTGGTATTGGGCATCTCTCCCTGGACTGCAATGAGTTGTATCGGTGTTTTTTTGCTTGTTCTTTATCTGACAAGATTTGTATCCTTAAGCTCCATATTGGCCAGTATTGCTTTTCCGGTTTTTATCCTTGTAATATTTAATGAAAGAGAACCTTTGTACAGGATATTTGCCATTGCTGTCGCTTTGATGGTATTGCTGACGCATCAAAAAAATATTGGAAGGATCTTCAAAGGGATTGAAAGCAAGGTACCGATCCTGAAACACAGGGATAAACGCCGCCAGCGGAAGAAAGAGCTGCATACGCACCGGGAAGATTAATAACTATCCGGTCAACCAATAAAACAAATAAAAATCCTGTCAAACAATCAGTGAAATGAAAAGAACAATTCTTTTTTTACTTGCCTTGCCGGCCATCCTTTTTTCCTGTTCTTCCAATACAATCACAGGACGGAAACAATTTAAACTATTGCCTGAATCCGAGGTTCAGGCCATGGCTTTGCAGGAGTACACTCAATTTCTGACAACCAGTAAAGTCGTTGCCGGTACTAACAAAGATGCAGAAATGGTAAAAAGAGTGGGAGAGCGCATCACCAAGGCAGTGGAAAATTATTATGCGTCTAAAGGGCTTTCAAAAGAACTGGAAGGTTATAAATGGGAGTATAAGCTGGTGGACAGTAAAGAAGTGAATGCCTGGTGTATGCCGGGAGGAAAGATCGTTGTTTACACAGGATTGCTTCCTATCACGCAAAATGAAGCGGCGCTGGCAGTGGTGATGGGGCATGAAGTTTCGCATGCCATTTTTAATCATGGTAATGAAAGGATGAGCCAGCAATTGGGAGCTGCTGTAGTGCAGGAAGGTTTGAATGTTGCCCTGGCCAATAAGCCGGCTGAGACAAGAAATATTTTTTTGATGTCATTTGGCATCGGAGCACAACTGGGAGTGTTGTTGCCTTTTTCAAGAAAACATGAGCTGGAAGCTGATCAGTATGGATTGTACTGGGCCGCCATGGCAGGATATGATCCGAGACAAGCTATTCCACTCTGGCAAAGAATGGAGAAAGCAGCTAATGGTCAAACGCCGCCGGAATTTTTAAGCACACACCCTTCGGAAGGACACAGAATACAGGATCTTGAAAAATATATGCCTAAGGCACTTGAATATTATCATAAAGCCATAGGCAAGTGATTTAATAAGATAGGTGTATTTTTTTTAAATACAGTTCTTCTCTTTGTTTCAAAAAAAATCTTCCTTATCCCGCTGAATTTTTGTATCTTTGCAGTCCCTACTTTGAGAACTTCGCATACGACCATAGTGGCCTGTTGCCTGAAACCCTTAAAATAGTTTCTACTATGTCACAAACGTTGTTTGAAAAACTGCAATATGCAGATGAAAAGAATCTTTTGATCCAGGGTCTTCCTTCTTCTATTGAGAAACAATTTCACAAATTATCATTTGCGAAAAATGTAACTCCTCTTTTAAGAAGCAGGAAAATTGATTTCGCATTGATCTTTGCCGTGAATGTGAATCAGCTCCACGGTATTCTGAATGATGTAATGCCGGCGCTGAAGGAAGATTCCAAGTTTTGGGTAGCTTATCCGAAAGTAACATCCAAAATTGTCACTGACCTGAACCGTGATTGCAGTTGGGAACGCCTTACCAATGCAGGTTATGAATGTATCCACCGTGTAGAACTGGATCATGTATGGGTCGCCACCCGTTTTGAAAAATCAGATAGTCAGAATATCCGTGAGATCGAAGTGACTACTACCCGTAAAAGAGTCGCAGCTTCAATGGCTGACTAGATCACCGGTTTATAAAATGAATTAGGTTTGCTGCACAACGGCAAGCCTTTTTATGTCTTATATCAATGTAGAGATAAAAGCGAGATGCCCTGATGCATCTTTCATCAGAGAATACCTGGTGCAGCATAAAGCAGAATTTAAAGGTACTGACGATCAAACAGACACCTATTTCAATGTCCCTTACGGAAGATTGAAGCTTCGTGAAGGTGTGATCGAAAATAATCTGATCTATTATCAAAGAGAAGACAAGGAAGGCCCAAAAGATTCTGAATTCACGCTGATGAAAGTGAATGACCCTCTTTTATTGAAACAAATTCTTACACAGGCTGCCGGAATAAAGACCATTGTCAGGAAAAAAAGAGAGATCTATTATATCGGCAATGTAAAATTTCATTTGGATGAAGTCCCCGGGCTTGGAAATTTTGTAGAGATCGAGGCAGGGAATATGCTTGCCGGATTTTCAGCAGAGCAGTTGAAGACACAATGCGAACACTACCTGAATGAATTCGGAATCAGAAAAGAGGATCTGCTTCCCGGATCGTACAGCGATATGCCGGAGAAAGATCCGCTTAACGAATGATCACAATGCCTGACCTCTTTGATAATTCCTGTTCTAATTGCTTCAAATGAAGATGTGTTTTTTGCAACACCTCGGATTCTTCAGCCGTTTGTGCGTTTTCCAGGTCTGATTGATTTTGTATAAGAAGCCTTTTTATCTTTTTCAATTTTAAATAATTCAATGCGGAATTAATCTCTTCGCCGGTTCTGTCTTCTTCCGTTTTCAGAAAGTTAATAAGTGAGCTGTCTTTTTCCGTGGTCACCGTTCTCATAAAATCCTCGTAATCCTGCTCAAAAAGTTTATCCTGAAATCCTGCTTTCTGATTGTATTCACGGCGCCAGCGTTCGCTTTCTTCATAAGGAAAATTGAGAAGGGATACGGCCAGGCTGCTCAACGTAGTATCGGAATGATAAATAAAGTAGCTTTTATCAATAGTGGTAATGTTATCTTCAAGTAATTTTCTGTATGTATTGATCAGCTTCAGGACATTGGCATTATCAAAAAGATTTTCCTCCATTAACTCAGACAAAATATATTCTGCTATAAGCTGATGCTCATTCCATTTTTTTACGCCATGCTCCAGCAATACCCGTGCAATTTCTCTTTCCTGCAATTCATCTTTGAATAACAGGGTGAATGTATTGTCTTCATAACCGGAAGCTGCAGCTTTTTGGGCGTTCTCTTCAATACTCTTAGCTTCTTCAAAGGGCAATTTCTTTTCAAGAGTGGAAATACGGTTGCGGATAAATTTATTGACCAATGCATGCATTCCGCTTTCATCAATCTTCAACACTTCAGAACATTGCTTGATATAGTCCTGCTGTTTGGTAAAGTCTTCAGCCTTATTGATCCTGGAGATCGTTTCCGCGATCTGGTTCACCACTTCGGATTTTTTATTCGGATCATTGCCGGCATCTTTTAAAGCCACCTGAAGCTGAAAAAGAATGAAATCTTTTTTATTCTCCTGAATGAACCGGATAAACCCCGGTGCGCCCGCTTTGTTGACATAGCTGTCCGGGTCTTCATTGTCAGGAATAAGCACCAGTTTGACATTAAGGCCTTCTTCCAACGCCATATCCAAGCCTCTGAGCGCAGCTTTTACGCCTGCTGCATCTCCATCATAAATGATCGTCAAATTCTTAGTATATTTCTTAATCAGCCTCAACTGATCTTGTGTCAGCGAAGTACCACCGGATGCCACAACGTTTTCTATTCCTGCCTGATGTAATGAGATCACATCAGTATATCCTTCCACGAGCAGGCACTCATCCGCCTTGTCAATGGCCTGCCTGGCAAAATATGAACCATAGAGAATTTTGCTTTTAATGTATATCTCATTTTCCGGTGTATTGATATACTTGGGAGCCTTATCATTGCTTTTTATTATCCTGGCGCCAAAGCCCAGCACTTTACCGCTGTGATTATGTACCGGGAAAATAATCCTGCCCCGGTAGTTATCAACCGGCTGTTCATTTCTTATGACGGTAAGGCCGGTCTTTACTAAAACCACTTTACTGAATTGTTTTGCCAGAGCTTCTTTCGAAAATGCATCTTTTTGTTCCGGAGAATAGCCCAACTGGAATTTTTTAATAATATCTTCTCTGAATCCTCTTTCTTTCAGATAGCTTAAGCCGATATCCCTGCCTTCTTCCGTTTCAAAAAGCATTCTGGTAAAGAACTGCTGCGCAAAACTGTTGATAATATAAAGGCTTTCTGTTTCCTGCAATTGCTTCCGTTCCTCATCCGAAGTGAAAGTCTCTTCCACTTCCACCCCATATTTATTGGCCAGCCATTTCAGGGATTCCACATAGCTGTACTTTTCATGCTCCATCAGGAAGCTGATCGTATTTCCGCTCCGGCCACAACCAAAGCATTTATAAATTTCTTTAGAAGGAGAGACCGTAAAAGAAGGTGTCTTTTCATTGTGGAAAGGGCAAAGCCCGAGATAGTTGGTACCCCGTTTTTTCAGCTTGACAAAACCGCCAATAACCTCAACGATGTCAATCCTTCCAAGAATTTGCTGAATAGTATTCTGAGTGATCATGGAAATGGCAAGTTATCGAATTTTGAGCTTGCCCCGATCAGGAAACCCTGACTCGCCCTAAATGAACTGCGAAATTTAGTGTTAACATCAGAGTTTGCAGGAATATGATTTTATACCGGATCAAAGGAATACTTCAGACATTTTTTCCGGTTAAGACCAGGTAAATTCCCGCTTTAACCAATATTTTTTTTCCATCCCGCAGAATAACTGATAAACTTTTGGAAGTTTATTCCGTCTCACTACAAATTTTATTTTTATGAATCTGAAAATCATTGCAATTCCTCTTTTAGGGTGGTGCCTATCCGGTGTTTCCCTGAAAGCACAGGACAATTCAGCTGACGATTCCACCGGTCTGCCGGGAGATAATTTCAGCCTGCAGGGTGCCCTGGCCATGTTTGAAAAAGCCGGTTCCCCTGAGGAATTTGAAAAACTTATCAATACGCCGGATAATCATGTAAATAACCTGGACCAGAACGGCGATGGTGAAACAGATTATGTCCGTGTAATAGACAAATCTGACGGCAACAATCATGTATTTATTTTGCAGGTGCCTGTATCAGAAAATGAGAGCCAGGATATTGCCGTTATTGAATTGGAAAAAAGTGGTAATGAATTTGCTTCTTTACAAATAGTGGGTGATGAAGATATTTATGGTGAGCAAAAAATTGTGGAGCCTGAAAATACCACATCTGCCGAAAATGATAATTCCGGTAATGGAAGCGGCCCTTATTATAACCCTGATAATGACATAGTATCCGTTTCTGCAACCGATGGCCTGATCGTCAATGTGTGGTTCTGGCCCTGTGTCCGCTTTGTTTACAGGCCAGCTTATACCTTATGGGTTTCACCCTGGCGCTGGCGCCATTATCCGGTTTGGTGGCATCCCTGGAGGCCATTTGCCTGGCACGTGTTTCATCCCTATGTCCGCACCTACCACAGAAGTTTTGTAGTTGTTCGTACTAACAGGATGGTTCATGCCCGTGCCCTCTATACACCTTGCCGAACCACTTCGGTAATAGTAAGAACCCGACACCAGGGTGCGATTAATCAATACAGGGTCAGCCGTACCACCATTTATAAGAAGAATGGCCATAAGACAAAAGCAAAAAAAGCAGTAATAAAAAGGAGAAGAAAAGGATAAGGCTATTTCCGGATTGATGTATTAAAACACGGCTGCACGGCCTGCAAAAAGAATAAAACGTTAATTAGAATTAATATTTGGTTAACCAAATACGAACCTGCAGTAAAACTCACTGCAGGTTTTTTGTGTAAAAATTTTCTTCTGTAATTTCAAAAAGAGTTTTAAATTTAGAGTATTACTTCCGACCCCTGTAAACCGGTAAATAATTTTCTTCACCACTAAAATTTTAATACCATGGTTCAGGCAGACATCCCGCAGCTCTCCGGAGAGTGCAACACCTGGAGGGAAGCTCTTCGGAAATACAGAGACGAATTCTCTAAAAACAAATCTCACCTCCAGCAAGTGGCCAGCCAGCCGCTTGACAAAGACCAGCTCCAACAGGTAGAACATCTCCACAATCAATTTCACATTCAGCTTATCAACATTCACGATCTGAAGCAGGCGATCAAAACACATGACCGCAAGCTAAGCATGGAGATCGCAGACAGTGATGGTTCTCTGAATAAGGACACTATTACATATCACGAAAACTTGCAGGGGCAGTATCAATCATTGGAAAAAACCTTACAGGAACTTCGTGAAGAATTCAGCGGATTCCTGGAACGAGCGCATTAATCAGATTACATAATGTTGAAACAGGTATTAGCCTGCCTGATTTCATCACCTGTATAGTTGTCTTTTTGATCATTCAATTCGAAAGACATTCATTTTTTTATTCTTAAAATACCATATTATGCCAGAGTTTGATACTTCACATGTAAAAAATATTGTCTTACTGGGCCATGCAGGCTCAGGTAAGACCACTTTAGCGGAATGCATGCTTTATGAAGCCGGACTGATTACCCGACGGGGCAACATTGCCGAGAGGAATACAACCGGGGATTATCACGAACTGGAACAGGAGCGTGGTAACTCCATTTTCAGTAAACTCCTTCATGCAAAATGGAGAGGATACAAGATCAATATCATTGACACACCGGGCTATGATGATTTTGTTGGTGAAGTGATCTCAGCCCTCCGTGTTGCTGATACCGGCATCATGCTGTTGAATGCAGTGCTGGGAGTGGAAGTGGGAACTGATATCATCTGGGATTATACGGAACGATTTAAAACGCCAATGATTTTTGCCGTAAACAAACTGGATGATGACAATGCGGATTTTGACAAGGCCGTAAGGGAAGCAAAATCTCATTTTGGAAATAATGTAGTAGTGGTGCAATACCCGAGACATACCGGCGCCGGATTTCATGAGATCATTGATGTGCTCCGGATGACCATGTACAAATTCAAAGATGAAGGCGGCAAACCCGAAAAGCTTCCCATACCTGAAGAAGAAAGAGCCAGGGCAGAAGAATTGCAAAAAGAACTGGTAGAGTCCATCGCCAGTAATGATGAAGGGCTGATGGAAAAATATTTTGAAAAAGGAGAACTGGATGAAGATGAGATGAAAGACGGATTGAAAAAGGCAATGATCCATCATGACTTGTTCCCGTTGTTCTGCCTTTCTGCCATCCGTAATATGGGAAGTGGCCGCATTATGGGATTTATTGATAATGTATGCCCCAGCGCCAATGAAATGCCTCCGCAGATCACCAAAAGCGGGGAAAGCCTCCCGTGTGATGCAAACGGTCCTGCCTGCCTATTTGTTTACAAGACAATTACCGAGCCTCACATAGGGGAACTCTCATTCTTTAAAGTTTATTCAGGTACCATCAGGAATGGAATGGAATTGGAAAACGAATCAACGGGAGTCACTGAAAAATTGAATCAACTCTTCCTTGTAGAAGGGAATAAGAGAACAAGCGTTAATGAATTGGTGGCAGGCGATATTGGAGCTACCCTGAAACTAAAGAACACTCATGTCAATAATACGCTTCATATAAAAGGGAAGAATATTGAACTGAAACCTATTGTATTCCCTCCGCCCAATATGACGGTAGCCATCGAGACACTAAAAAAAGGAGAAGAAGAAAAACTGTCCCAGGCGCTTCATCAATTAAGAGAAGAAGATCCTACCTTACTGGTAGAGATCTCACAGGAACTGAAACAGACCCTGATCCATTGCCAGGGAGATATGCACCTGGCTGTTGCCAAGTGGAAGATCGAACACATACATAAACTGGAAGTGAAATTTTTGAAACCCAGGATCCCATACCGGGAAACAATCCGGAAAATGGCCGACTCCAATTACCGTCATAAAAAACAATCAGGAGGCGCCGGTCAGTTTGCAGAGGTTTATATGAAAATAGAACCCTGGTACGAAGGCATGCCGGAACCCAAAGATCTTACCGTGAGGGCAAGGGATACTTATGACCTTAACTGGGGCGGAAAACTTGTGTTTTACAATTGTATTGTCGGAGGCGCCATTGATGCACGGTTCCTTCCTTCGATATTGAAAGGAGTGATGGAAAAAATGCAGAACGGCCCGCTGACAGGATCTTATGCAAGGGATATACGAGTATGTGTGTATGACGGTAAGATGCACCCCGTGGACAGCAATGATATCTCATTCAAGATAGCAGGACTGCAGGCTTTCCGCCAGGCATTTCAGCAGGCAGATCCGCAAATACTGGAGCCGATCTATCGTGTGGAAGTACTTTGTCCTGATGATCTTACCGGCGCTGTAATGGGCGATCTGCAAAGCCGCCGGGCCATTGTGGAAGGAATAGACAATGAAGGAAATTTTCAGAAGATCATAGCAAAAGTTCCACTTGCAGAAATGGAAGGCTATTCTTCTTCACTGCGTTCCATTACACAAGGCCGTGCTAAGTTCAACATGAAATATCATGCCTATGAGCCGGTGCCGTTTGAAATACAAAGGAAATTAATTGACGACTATAGTAAGACAGCCAAGGAAGAGCTTGTTTAAAATGCTGCCGCAAAGCAGAAACCCAATACTAAGTGCACCACAATAGCCATCCCTGACCGGGGTGGTTTTTTTATAACACTAAAAAGAGATTCAGCCATTATGAATGGCAAAGAGAAAACTGAAACAATCAAAAAATAAGTATAGCTTTATTTTCTAAACTTAGATCATTCTCATTTTAAAGAACAATATGTCCCAAAAAACGGATAGCCCTGGTGTGTTCATTCCTCCGCCTTTGTTTTTTGCTTCCATCTTTCTGTTGTCATTCCTTTTACAGAAATGGATGCCGGTCAGCCGTACATTTTTTCACACCGAAGCAGCATGGATCGCAGGTATCTTTTTCATTATAGCCTGTATGATTATCGGTGGGACTGCTGTTCTGCAATTTTTCAAAACAAGGAATACGGTGGTTACGGTGAAGCCGGCAAATTCATTACAAACTTCCGGGATCTATTCTTTCTCCAGGAATCCGATGTATTTAAGCCTGACGTCTTTGTACACCGGCCTGGCACTCCTATACGGTAACTGGTGGACACTGATCCTGATTCCCGTGGCAGTGATCATAATTACTTTGTTAGTGATCAAGCCGGAAGAAAGGTATCTGGAAAGGGCTTTCGGAGAAAGCTACGGGGAATATAAAAAGCAAGTACGCCGTTGGTTGTAACCTTTTATCAACTGCTTCTTACAGATCTTCACCTGAAATAAAAATTGTAAGGAACAAAATAGTGACCCTTTAAAAAGAAATTATTTTATATCAATAAGAATAATCAGGAAGCAATAAAAATAGAGAGTGGACTTATGATCAGAAATAAGATATTCTAATCGAACTTCACACACTCTTTCAATTCTTTTTCGGTATAAGCCATTCCGTATTGCTTTAATACATCATCCGGAACTCCATTCCATTGATTAGGCCTGTTGCCCATATAGCCAAGGTCTTTCACACCGATCTCTGAAGTATAAAAGCCGGTGGCCACAAGGTCTCTCATTTTATTGAAAAATTTCACTCCTTGTGACATTCCCGGTTTTAATTTCCGCTCGGGATATGCAATGTCATCCACCATTTCTATCTGTTGCTCATGGCTGCATTCACGGAATGGTTTTTCATACCTTTTCAGGCATTCAACATCCAGCCAGCTCAGCCCGCCCCGCAGGGGAACCTGGTGCTCCGGCATATCCTTCACAATGAATTCTATGAAGTCGGGGACTTTGGCATCGGAAGCGCTGCCGCTTACTTCATCTTTCGGAATGATGATATCGGCAAGGATCGTGATTGTGGCCATTTCTTCAGGAGTGAAGAAATTTTCTTCTGCCAGCAGTTTTTTCTCTCTTTTCAATTCTTCCGGGTATCTGTCAAGATTGAAAGAAGGTTCAGCTTTCTGCTCTGTTGTCTTTTTCTCTTCTGTGTTGCACGCAGCGATCACTGCAGGAACTGCTACAGCTCCGGTTGCGATCAGTTTTAAAGATTCTCTTCTGTCCATTTTAAAAAATTCCTTTAATTATAATTATCGGGAGATTTAGAGGGTCATAAATTCTGTTTCTTCAGTTCATCCACAATATAATCCGATGCTCTCATCGCAAGGCCAGTATGGTCCAGGTTATATTCTTGTCTGCCTGTGAGGTGAATGCACCTCCATCCACGACGAATAAATTTTTGCAGTCATGCGCCTGGTTCCATTTATTGAGTGCAAAACGTTTCGGATCATCGCCCATTCTCACCGTACCGGCTTCATGAATGATCTCGCCGGGCTTGGCAAGGCCCCAGTTATTCTTTTCATCGTCATCACCGCCCCAGGTGATGACGGCACCCATATTGTGCATGATCTCTTTGAATGTTTCCTTCATGTGTTTGGCTTGCTTGATCTCGTGATCGCTCCACTTAACATTGAATCGCAATACCGGAATACCAAACTGATCTACCACATTAGGATCTATCTCACAATAATTGGATTCGAGCGGAATAGCTTCACCACGTCCGCCCATGCCCACGCTGGCTCCATAGAAGTAACGGTAATCTTCTTTTAATGAAGCACCGTATCCTCCGGCTTCTTTCTTTTTCCCATTTACAGGATACTTACCGTTTTGCGATTCTATACCGAATCCGAATCCGTAAGCTGGCTGACTCATTCCTCCCCAATATTCAATATGATATCCTCGGGGAAAATCCAGTTTTTTATTGTCCAGCCACCAGGGTGAATAGACATGCATTCCGCCCACACCATCTTCATTATATCTTTTTCTTCCAAAAAGTTTTGGCAGGTAACCGCCCAATGAAGCGCCGGTGGAATCATGAAGGTATTTTCCTACCACATTACTTGAGTTGGCCAGTCCGTTCGGATGCCTTTGTGATTTTGAATTGAGCAATAATCTTGCAGACTCGCAGGCGCCGGCAGCAACTATCACCACTTTACCCATTACCTGGTACTCCATCCTGTCATCTTTGTTGATATAGGAAATACCTGTGGCTTTACCTTCATTGTCTGTCAACACTTCTCTTGCCATGGCATTCGTGATCACGTCCACATTATTTGTTTCCAGAGCCGGATAAACCAATACATTGGACGAAGAGAAATCTGCTTTGGCAATACTGCAGTTACGGTTGCACTGGCCGCAGAAAAAGCAAGGGCCTCTGTCAGTGGTACTTTTGATTTTTTGCGTTAGCATGGAAAGCCTGCCCGGAATAACCCTGACTTTTGCTTTTGCTGCAGCATCCTTAATAAAAAGCTCATGAAGCCTTGGCTTGGGCGGAGGAAGAAAATATCCATCCGGATCATTTTCCAAACCTTCATTGGTGCCGAATACACCAATGAGCTGATCTACACGATCGTAATAGGGTTTGATATCATCATAACTGATCGGCCAGTTCTCACCCAATCCATCCTGATCTTTCCTTCTGAAATCTTTAGGGCCAAAACGAAGGGAAATTCTTCCCCAATGGTTGGTCCTTCCCCCGATCATCCTGGCTCTCCACCATAGCCAGTCAGTACCCTCCGCTTTAGTATAAGGTTCACCATCAATTTCCCATCCGCCGTAACAGGCATCAAAATCACCGAACGGGCGGTAATGAGTACTGGCGCCGCGTCGGGGAGAGTCCCATGGATTTTTTAATTGGGTCACATTCTTTTGCGGATTATACATGGGGCCTGCTTCAATAAGGCAGACCTTTATTCCTGCTGTTGCCAGCATGTATGTGGCCATGCCTCCACCGGCGCCCGAGCCAACAATGACCACATCATATTTTTTACTTTGTTTTTTTACCTGAAATTCTCCCATATGGCAAAATATATCGGTGTATTATTTAAAAGAACAATTTACAGATTTGATATTTACCATGCATAAAATTTTAAGATAATTTCTGCACAGTGCACCCGAAAGTAAACCCATATTGAAAGTATCTTTAAACCAAATTAAGTGATCCATGAAAAAGCTTTTCAGTATTTTTTTTCTGATAACAGTATTTTTCGCCCATGCACAAAAAAGTGTTTATGATAGATATCCCGTTTACAACGGTGATGATCTCGGTTTGACCTATGCTCCTTCCGGATCAAAATTCCGCATCTGGGCGCCTACGGCTGAAAAAGTGCAAATATTGTTTTACGATAACGGAGAGAATGGAACAGCAATCATGGAAGAAGAAATGCAAAAAAGCAAAGAAGGAACCTGGGTCAAGATCATCAAAGGAGATATGCTTGGAAAATTTTACACTTTCCGCGTGATGATCAACGGCAAATGGATGAATGATGTGCCCGATCCTTATGCGAAGTCAGTCGGAGTGAATGGGAGAAGAGCAATGGTAGTTGATCTGAAAAATACAAACCCGGCAGATTGGGAAAAAGATAAAGGCCCCAAACTTATGAATACAACTGATGCGATCATTTATGAATTGCATGTCAGGGATGCAAGTATTTCAGATAATTCGGGGATAAAAAATAAAGGTAAATTTTTAGGATTGACAGAGACCGGAACAATAAACAATGACGGTTTATCAACAGGATTGGATCACCTGAAAGAACTTGGCGTCACAGAGGTTCACCTGCTTCCCTGTTTCGACTTTAACTCGGTGGATGAAACAAAATTGAATACTCCTCAATACAACTGGGGCTATGATCCGCTCAACTACAATGTGCCGGAAGGTTCTTATTCCACCAACCCGTACGACGGGATAAGCCGTATCAAAGAGTTCAAGCAATTGGTGCAGGCATTTCATCAAAATGGTTTGCGGGTGATCATGGATGTGGTCTATAATCACACTGCCCTTACGGAAGATTCATATTTCAATCAATTGGTTCCTGGCTATTATTACCGTCATACGGCGGACGGAAAATTTTCGGATGCCACTGCCTGCAGCAATGAAATTGCCAGTGAGAGGCCCATGGTCAGGAAATTCATTCTGGAATCGGTGAAGTATTGGGTGCAGCAATATCATGTGGACGGGTTCCGCTTTGACCTGATGGGAGTGATGGATATAAAAACCATGAACCTCATCTCAAAAGAATTACACAGGATCAAACCGGATATTTTGCTTTATGGCGAAGGCTGGACCGCGGGCAGCTCGCCTTTGCCGGATTCATTGAGAGCTTTAAAAAAGTATGCTTACAAATTAGACCGGATTGCTGTGTTCAGTGATGATATCCGCGATGCCATCAAAGGCAGTGTGTTCGACATCAATGACAGAGGCTTTGCAAGCGGCAAGCCCGGAATGGAACAGAGTATCCGTTTTGGTGTGGTGGCATCCTGCGAACATCCTCAGGTAGATTACTCAAAAGTGAATTATTCCAAAGCGCCGTATGCAGCCGGGCCATTCAATACAATCACGTATTGTTCATGCCATGACAATAATACCTTATGGGATAAATTAAGCCTTTCGGTAAAAGATGCGCCAGAGGCAGACCGTAAGGAAATGCAGAAACTCTCTCTGGCCATCGTACTTACATCCCAGGGTATTCCTTTTCTGCATGCCGGATCAGAATTTTTGCGCAGCAAAAAAGGAGTGGAGAATTCTTACCATTCACCGGACAGTATCAATGAAATTGACTGGAGCCTGAAATCCCAAAACGCAGATGTTTTGGAATTGGTGAAAGCTTTGATCAGAATGAGAAAAGAACATCCTGCTTTCCACATGACTACCGCAAAAGAAATTGACCGCTACATTGACTTCGATTATGGTGCGCAGAATGCCCCCGGCGTTGTTACTTATCTGATCCATGGTGAGGCTGTACAAGACTCCTGGAAAAAGATCCTTGTCGCATTCAACGGCAGGGGAGAGCAGACCATCACTCTGCTTCCTGACGGCAACTGGAAAACGTTCATTCAAAACAACATCATCATGCAGGATTTTCAGGTGTCGGGAAAAGCGGTACTTGATCCGCACAGTTGCACGATCCTGTATCAATGACCTGGAAACTTTTGTTTCTATTCCACGCTCTTATCGAGATTATTTCCGATGAAATAGCCGATCGTTGCACCAATGATGGTGATTACTGCTACCCAGATCCAATTTCCTTCTGTAGCAAAATAACTGATGGCAAATGCCACAACTGCGCCTGCAACGGCAATCACTGTTGCCCCTCTTCCTTTTTTCTTTGAATAGTTTCCTGTATGTGCCGGGGGTTGAAAATGTTTGTGCCTTTTCCTGTGATGAGACCTAGCCATTTTTTTTAACCTAAAAGGTACAATTTTTTTTGAAAAGATTCATCCCTTACCTGTGTTCATGGTAATACCTGAGATTACAACTCCTGATATTTATAAAATAAATGATGAGTAGGGCCAATGAGAAGATGGCCATCATCAACATAACAATTCCGATGGAAATATCTATAGCTATGCCATTATAGCCGGCAAAAAAAGTAAGTACACTGACCGTGACATCCATTAAGAAAATGAAAGTAAGCAGCACAGGAGCAAGAACAAAGCCAAAACTTTTTCCTTTCAATAAAAGTAATCCGCTAAGGAAAATAAAAGGGAGTATCAGGGAGAGATCAAGCACTTCAACAGGATTGGTGAAAAGCCCGGTTTGTGCCAGGCTTGCCGGAATGGTATCGTTTATAATTGCAGGAATAATATCACCCAGCCATAATAAATAAAACAAGGATGAAATAATGATAAAATAAATACCAATGTACCGCAGAGGTGTTCTGTGCTTCAGGTTATATCCGGGTGATTCTTTTCGTAAAGCAATCAAATAATAAATAAAGGAAAAAACAGAAAGTCCCAAACAAAAGCAGTAAATCAGGAAGATCCTGTTGAAATGAAGATCAAAACAATAAATGGCGAAAGTATAAGAAAGATAAAAATTAGTACCGGCCCATACAGGAATAGCAATTTTATTTTTTTGTGAGATCAGTATAACGGTCACAATCAGTAACGGCGATATCAAAAAAAGATCTACCGCATCCTGGCCTGAAGATTGAACTGCCCAGGAATGATTTTCGTTGGAATAAAAACCATGTGATAACATACCTGCTATGCTTGCGGTGACAACAAAAGCTGCCAAGGGCAGTGAAAGCAGGGGAATTATTTTCTCTTTATCCGGCATCTTATTCAGCCTGGTTAAAAGTATTTCATTTTTCCGCGTTAGTTCTTTCAGCGTTTCTGTTTGGGAATACATGGCAGGTTATTTTCAAAGGATCATCAAAAATTATTTTACAAATTAAGACAAATCGCAGGTAAGTTGATCATTGAAGTCCTGTGATTTTCAGTTAAGAACATATGTGGAGAAAAAGGATTAGGCGATGTGCCGCGATTTATTTATACCCTGTTCCGAATTAATTTTCAGCAGAACTTAAAAAAATTAGAACTGTCTAAAAGCTTCACTGTCGAAATAGTTTTCAAAAAAGCTGAATAATACCGATGCTAAAAGATCATTTCGATGTGCCTATGAAGAATACAAAACGATAGTAAGTTTACTAACTGACAGGCTGAAATTGATAGAATTTCATTGCTTAATTCAGGACTTACTAAAGAAATGAAGGTAAGTAGGCTAAATACTTAGTATTCTTACCTCTTTTTTATAAATTGCAAGTCTCATTCCGAGCCAGGAATTCAATTTAATGAAACGCATATTCTATTTGTCCGCCCTGGTATTTGCTATGCTGATGGGAAGCAGATCCGTTGCCCAGGATTTTTCCAATAAAGGAAAAGATTTTTGGGTGGCTTATGGTTATCATGAAGCTATGGTGGACGTGAACAATATGCAGCAGATGGTGCTTTATTTTGCTACCGAATCTGTCACCACGGTAACTGTTAGTATTCCGGGCCTCGGTTACTCAGCCACCTATCCGAATATTCCTGCCAATACGGTATTTACAACAAATCCTATTCCCAAAGCAGGAGCCCAGGATGCCAGATTGATCACTGAATCCACAACTCCGGAAAACAAAGGCATTCATATTGTAGCAGATAATCCCATTGTGGCTTATGCCCACATTTATTATGACAACGCATCCGGAGCAACAATACTTTTTCCAACCAATACATTAGGAAGGGAATATTATTCTGTGAACTATAAAAACTTTTCAAACTTTCCCAATTCAAATTGCTGGTTTTATGTAGTAGCGTGTGATACGGGAACTACTACCGTAGAGATCGTTCCCAGCGCAGCCACACTTAATCATGCAGCGGGTACTCCTTTCACCATAACGCTTAAGCAAGGGCAGGTGTACAATGTAATGGGTCAATTTTCCAATTCTCCTTCGTCAGGTATGTATTCGGGTGTTGACCTTACGGGATCCACTATTAAAAGTATCACTACATCCAACGGAACGTGCAAAAAGATCGCAGTATTTTCAGGTAGCGGAAGGATCAGCGTTGTTTGCAAACCAGAGGTTTCTTCTTCGGACAGTTATATGGTGCAGGCGCTTCCCAAATCTGCCTGGGGGAAGAACTATCTTAGTTCACCGACAGGGGGTGCCATGAAAAATAATATATACAGGATTTGTGTTTCCGATCCTGCAACAGTGGTGACTGTAAATGGCACACCTATAGGGCTTCCCCTGTTGAATAATTTTTATTATGAATTGCCGATAACGGCTGCACCACAAAAGATTCAGGCAGACAAACCGATCCTGGTAGCTCAATATATCACTTCTCAAAACTCTTGTGGTAATGGCCAGCCTGGCGATCCTGAAGTTATTTACCTGAGTCCTGTTGAACAAAATATCAACCGGGTTTTATGGAATGCTACTCCCAATTACAAGATCACTCAACATTTTATCAATGTAATCATTCCCAATAAAGGAACTGCCATCAGTTCTTTTACCCTCGACGGATCCTCTGTGCCGCCTTCTTCTTTCACCATACATCCCCAGGCGCCGGATTATTCTTATGCAACATTGACCGTATCGTCAGGCCAGCATATCATCGCTTCAGATTCAGGATTCAATGCTATTGCTTACGGTTTTGGCGATGTGGAATCTTACGGATATAATGCAGGGACCAACGCAAAAGATCTTTATCAGTTCGTTTCCATAATCAATGAATATGCAACAATAAATTTTCCCGCTGCCTGCAAAAATTCTCCTTTCCGGTTTTCCATGACCTTCCCTTATCAACCATTACAGATCCGTTGGGATTTTGGCGGCCTGTTTCCCAATGATACCATAAACAATCCTGTTTATGATTCGACCTGGTTTGTAAACGGGAAACAGCTTTATTTGTATAAACTGACGAGCAATTTTAAAGTATCCAACCCGGGCACATACCCCGTAAAGGTTTTTGCACTGAATTCTACAGCGGAAGGTTGCAATGGTGAGCAGGAAATAGATTATGAACTCAAAGTTTATGATCCCCCAAAAGCAGATTTCAATTTCATCACTAATGGATGCGCCTATGATTCTATTGCATTTAATGATGCATCGAGCCCGAATGGAAGAACCTCCATCAGGTGGAACTGGGATTTCGGAGATTCAAAAATTGACAGTGTTAAAAACACAAAGCATAAATATCTTTCCCAGGGAACTTATAATGTCAGATTTTCTGTGATCACCGATATCGGATGTATTTCTGATACAGTAATAAAAACCGTAACCGTAACCGATCCGCCTGCAGCCAATTTCTCTGTTTCCGCACCTAACTGTGTGGGAAAACAGATCACCTTCTCAGATAATTCAACTCTTTCAGGAACAGGCTCCATAGCGAAATGGTATTGGAATTTCGGTGACGGTTCTCCACAGGTGATTGCATCAAATAATTCAGCTCAGTCTCATTCCTATCCAAACACAGGAAATTATAATGTGACCCTGTCTTTAGAATCGAATTCGGGTTGTAAAAGTGCTGCCTATTCATTGCCTGTCACCATTCATCCAAGCCCGGTAGCTAATTTCAGTTTCCCAAATATTTGTTTGCCGGCAGGAGCGGCTCAATTTACCGACAGGTCAACGATCAGTGATGGGACACAGGATCAATTTTCTTATGCCTGGAGTTTTGGTGATGGCGGAACTGATGTAGTAAAAAATCCTTTACATAATTATTCCGGAGCAGGGCCGTTCAATGTTACATTGACCGTCACTTCCGGTAATGGTTGTGTTGATGATACCACTCAAACGATAAATACCATTTATCCTGAACCGGTTGCATCATTTGACATGCCTTTGGAAGTTTGTTTGGGACTGGCTGCAAACCTCAAAGACCAAAGTACAGCATCCGGAAGTTCTATCACTCAGTGGAATTGGGATTTTGGCGACGGCACATCTTCAGGTTCACAAAACCCTGTAAAAAATTATACAACTCCCGGGACTTATACTGTGAAACTTTCAGTGACTTCAGCTATCGGTTGCCAGACAGTGAATAATATCGCTGTTAAAAATATTATCATTGACCCGTTGCCTTCTCCTGATTTCAATTTTGTTTCTGCTGCCTGTGAAAATAATACTGTGACTATTGCCGATGCATCTGCAGCAAACGCAGGGGCTTTGGATCAATGGGTTTGGGACTTTGGAGATGGAACCAGAACGACTCTTAATTCGGGTAATTCATTCGATCACTTTTATTCTGCAACGGGAACCTATAATGTCAGCCTTCAGGTGAAAACAGATAAAGGTTGCGTTAGCAGTGCCATAAGCAAACAATTAACTGTAAATCCTAAACCCAAAGCCGGTTTTATTCCTCCGCAGGTTTGCCTGAGTGACCCTGCAGCTCCGTTTACGGATACAAGTACCGTTTCGGTAGGAACGATCACTGCATGGAACTGGAATTTTGGCGACGGCAATAATTCCACTCAGCAAAACCCCGGGCATCACTATTCTGCTGTAGGGAACTATACAGGAACTTTAATAGTTAGTTCAGACAAAGGTTGCAAAGACACTGTATCACATTCATTCACTGTAAACGGATCTGTTCCGGTTGCTTCATTTACCACGCAAAATGCCAACGCAATCTGCAGCGATCAATCGGTAGATCTCAATGATGCTTCCACTGTTGACTTTGGAAGTCTGGTCAGGCTGGAAATTTATTGGGATTATGCAAATGACCCTACAAACAAAACCGTAGTCAATAACCCCGTGCAAGGAAAAACTTATTCGCATAATTATCCGAAGTTCACAGGCTCTTCTCCAAAGAATTATACCATACAATATGTAGCCTATTCAGGTGAATCCTGTGTGAGCGTCATTACAAAAAATATCACCTCGATTCCTGTGCCTGAACTGCAGTTCGATCCGATATCAGACATCTGTTCTAATGCCCCGTCATTCCAGATCACAGGTGCCCGTGCTTTAAATGGTGTTACAGGTGCAGGGGTTTTCAGTGGACCCGGAGTAAGTTCAGCCGGTATGTTCGATCCTTCAGTGGCTGGCGCTGGAATGAAAACTCTGAGATATACTTTCTCCGATCTCAACGGCTGCAGTAATTATGTGGAGCAAACGATTTATGTAGATCCGACTCCGGTTGCCAATGCAGGACCTGATAAAACAGCCTTGCAAGGAGGTACGGTCACGCTTACTCCGGTTTTAATTCAGGGAATACCGGTCAGTTATTTATGGTCTCCTGCCACAGGATTAAGTGATCCAAATATTGCTGAGGCCATCGTTACCCCAACGGAAGACGTTACGTACACACTTACGGTAACTTCGGATAAAGGATGTACTACCAGCGATCAGGTTTTTGTACAAGTAGTGAAGAAGCCTGATATTCCTAATATTTTCAGTCCAAACGGCGATGGAGTACATGACCGATGGGAGATTCAATTCCTTAGTAGCTATTCCGGATGTACAGTAGATGTGTATAACCGGTATGGCCAGTTGATCTTTCATTCTGTCGGCTATGGCACTCCTTGGGATGGCACTGTGAAAGGCAAACCGGTTCCCGTAGGAACTTATTATTACATCGTTGATCCGAAGAACGGTCAACGAAAGATGAGTGGTTATGTTGACGTAATAAGATAATGATGAAAAAAGATCTGCTTTTGTTGTGCGTGCTTCTGGTTGTGCTGAACGGATGGGCTCAGCAAAGGCCTCAATATACCCAGTACATTCTGAATAATTATATCCTGAATCCTGCACTAAGCGGAATAGAGAATTATGCAGATCTGAAAGTGAGCGCCAGGGATCAGTGGGTAGGATTAAACGGAGCACCCAGAACAGCTTATCTTACCATTCAGGGCCCGATCGGAAAAAAAGATTACAGAACTACGGCCACTTCATTTGATATACCGGGAGAGAATCCAAGAGGGCAGGCTTATTGGGAAAATTATACAGCAGCGGAACCTCATCATGGAGTAGGCCTTGTTGTGGTGAATGACCGTACCGGAAGTTTCAACCGTTTCAGCGCTGCAGGAACCTATGCGTATCATATCGGGTTAAATCCAACAACCAATCTTTCAGCAGGTTTTTCTGCAGGTATCACTATGATCAGCATTGACAAATCAAAGAATGATTTCGGTGGAGGAGATCCAAGCGACCCGGCAACCGGGAATGCCATCAGTGGTGAGTTGAACCGATTGAGGCCCGATATCGGAGCAGGCCTCTGGTTATATTCACGCGACTATTTTATCGGATTATCGGCTCAGCAGATCGTTCCTCAGAAACTGGCTTTCGTGGATGATGCCGCTATACCGGTAAAAGGGAGATTGATACCTCACACTTTCCTGACGGCAGGTTACCGTTTTCTGCTCAATGATGACATCAATGCCATTCCTTCCTTGATGTTCAAATACATTAAAGGATCTTCCAAAAATGATTTCCAGGTTGAAACCAATCTTAAACTTCAATACAGGGATGATTTCTGGGTGGGAGGGTCGTACCGCTACCAGGATGGATATGCCGTAATGTTCGGGGTGAATGTCAGCAATACTTTTAACCTGGGTTATTCCTACGATTTCACTCGAACAGCATTAAGGACCGTAAGCAAAGGTACACATGAAATTGTGCTTGGCTTTTTAATAGGAAATAAGTACAGCGAGAAATGTCCGAGGTGTAATTGGTAATGACATCCCCTGATTTTATTAGAGTCTGATGATCTTCCTGGTCTTGAGCGCTGTGATCCTGCTCAGTAATTTCTGAACCTTTGCTCTTTGCTCATCGATCATTTTAAGAGTGATCCCGGTATCGGGAATGCCTTTAAGATTTGCTTTTGTAAGTTGATCATGCAGCTCTGTCAGGTTCGTTTCCAGGTCCGAATAGATATTTTTAAGGCTGTCCAGTTTGATGTCAAAAGCTGCTCTTTCAATCTTTTCATTCAGGTTATCCCAGTCGATCTGATCATAAGCCAGGCTGAGTTTTTCTTTCCATTTGCTGAGATCCAGTTTTGAAAATTCATTGAGATAAGTTTCTCTCACCTGTTCTTTTTCATCAGAGGTCATAGCATCGGCGATATACTTTTCCATAGCTTTCCATTGCATTTCCTGCAGGATCTGTTTCGAATTTGCCAATGCCTCATCAATCTGTGCCGATTGATAAGCTTTCAGTTCGGGCACTTCAGGTTTATCAAGATACTTAACATTGATCACCGGAATATCATTTGCGCTTAAACGAATGGACTCTTCCGGCATTTGTTCAGGTCTTTCATTGATTTGAGAAGCTTTGATCTTTTTCTTTTTTACTGTGACGAGAGGATCTGCTTTAATAGGGGCAGCAGGCCCTTTCTCAGTGTTTACGCTTTTATTCGAAGTGAAAAGGGCAAACGCAGGATGAACTGCATCTGCAATTATGTTTTTATCAGCATTATTAGATAAGGGTTTTGAAAAAATCAGTAATGCATTTAGTGCAACAATACAGATTAAAGCAGATATCAGCCCGGAAATCCTGCTGAATGAAAGAGTTTGCTTTTTAGAAACTCCCATTATGATCTCAATGCGATTCATCAGATCATTCTTACTTCCGGAAGCAGCTACTGCAAAAGAACGGTTTAACAAATTTGATTTTTCGAGAGTTAACAGGGCAGAAGCGTATTCGTGAGGATCATATTGATATTGCATCACCATTTCATCACAGCTCTTCTCTCTTTCTGTTTCAATAGTTCTTACCAATGATTTGACAAATGGATTGAAATAAAGAATAGTTCTTATAAAATGGATGATAAGATTGATAAGATAATCATATCTGCGGATATGTGCCAGTTCATGGAGCAGAACGGATTCCATCTGTTGAGTTGTAAGATGATTGATGGCAGCAAGAGGAACGAGGATCACGGGTTTTAAAAATCCGATCGTTACCGGAGAGCTTATATGGTTTGATATCCAGATCCTGATCTTTCTTTTGATTCCCAGGTGTCCTGAAATATTTTTCACAAAAATTCTCCATTCAACTTCTATCTTTTTTATTCCTCTCGATCTTATTACCTGTACAAAGCGATAATTTTTTATGAACTGAACAAAAGGGAATACCAGCAGGGCCAAGTATAAAACAGAAGCTACAGGCAATATGGTGTGAAGCCAATCGTGTATTCTTCCATCCGAAGAATCAAGCATAAAAACAGGCAGGGCAACGTCAGTAGATGAACCAGCTTTCCCGAAAGTAACAAATGTGAAAATGAACCAGGCAAATCCGGAGATCAACAGGATGGTTGCCAGAGAACTTCTTTTCGAAGGATCTTCAATCCGGAATAAAAAGACCATTGCCCGGAATAAGATCCATAAAAGAGCCATTTGCCAGAGGCTATTGAAAATAGCCCAGCCCAATGCTTGCATCAGTTCTGATTGGCCAATAGTGGTCATGGAGATTACTGTTTTTTAAGATCGTCCAATAATGCCTGTATCTTTTCGATTTCTTCAGGGCTTGCTTTTTGGTGATCGTTTCCCAATGCCTGTATCACCAACTGAGTAGGAGAGCCTCCAAACAAGTTGTTGATCATTCTGTTCAATAAATGCTTTTGGGTCTTTTCTTTATTTACGGCAGCCTGGTATATGTGAGTGCGCATGGAATCATCCCTTTTCACCAATCCTTTTTCATGCATGATCTGCATGAGCTTCAGCGTGGTGGTATATCCCGCTTCTTTTGTTTTTGACAATTCTTCGTGAACTTCCCGGACTGTGGCAAGGCCTTTGGACCAAAGGACCTGCAGGATTTCCAATTCGCTGTCAGTGGGCTTGATGACCTTAGTGTATGCCATATCTTATCATTTAATAGCCCGAATATACGACCTATTTCGTAATGTTAGGAAAATTTTAACCGGATTTAATTTTTATTAACAGAAATTAACAGCGCAGGTAAAACAAGTATTTAGCAATTAGCAATTGGTGAAATTGAAACACTCTTTTGCTGAAGAATTGCCAGACAAATGAAGGGAAGTATTTTGTGACGATATCAGCGGGATTTTCAGTTGTAACTAAAAACTTTCATTTCCATTTACAATATCGGGAAGAAAATTGCCAATTATTTTCTTTTTACAGATCCATTACAAACTAATTATTCTCTGACCAAAATCATTGTTTGGCACTATCGAAATAACTTAACTTTCAGGTATGAGATTCGAAAAAATTTATAATAAAGGCCAGGCACGCCTTTTTAAAAGTAACGCACTCGAGTTTTTCACCAAAGCTCATCCGCTTGTCATTTGGGGAATGTATATTCCTGTTATTACCTGGATGATCTGGTATAGCAGCGCCAGGTTAGATCAGGCAGTATTAAAAATTGTTTTGTTGTTCATAGGTGGGATGTTATTCTGGAGTTTGTTTGAATACTTTGCTCACCGCTTTTTATTTCATCTGGAACCTAAAAACAAAACCGGGCAGCGGCTGGTCTATATCTTTCACGGATGTCATCACGAGTATCCGCGAGATACGACAAGGCTGTTCATGCCTCCCTTACCCAGTATATTGATATCGGGAAGCGTATTTGGGCTGATGTACCTGGCAATGCGGCATAATACTTTTATGTTCTTTCCGGGATTCATGCTGGGCTATCTTCTTTACGGTACCATTCACTACGCTATTCATGCAGGCAATCCTCCGTTTAAATGGATGAAGCCGCACTGGCGAAACCATCATCTGCACCATTATAAAAATGAACACATGGGTTTTGGAGTCAGTTCTACTTTATGGGATCATGTGTTCGGTACCATGTTCGATCTGAAAAAAGAGAAAGAAGATAAAGAAAAGGAAAAGGAATTGATGTACGGAAAGTGAGTAATACTGTTCTAATGGCATTTCGTTAGTTCAAATTATTTTTCGAAAGATTTCCCGGGATCTCATAGCTACTTTTCTTTCTCCTGTTATGCGTTATCCTGTAAGCAAGGAGCATGGATACAAACACCGGAATCCCCAGAAAATTGATCCCTTCGATGCCGGTAAAATGAGACAGTGCGAAGCCTATGATCCCTCCGGCAACTGCGCCTCCGGCGGCCCATAAAATATACCCTAAACCGCTTTTTCTGGCTTTCTTCAATTCCCGCCTGTTCTCTTCTTCGAAATCAATATTATTGATCAGGAAGCGCCTGTAGTTTTCAATGAACTTGTTCCAGGTGTTTTCCTCTTCAGGTGTGTTCATTTCCCCTTCGGAGTCAATGTTGAAATCTGCGTTCACCTCGTACCCTTGAAATGTTACAATGATTTCCGAATCCCATTTCAACGGATCCAAAGTCCAGGAGCTGAGCAATGATGCACGATGGGAGAACTTCAGGAAACCTGCTTTCTTTTCTTTCAGGTCAAAACCTGACTGAAGAAAATATTCTTCTGTTTTTTCAGTCAGGTCAAAATGGGAGGGAGCTTTAAAACTGATGCTTATGTTCATGGCAGATCAGGATATTCTCAATGAATAACCAACACGCTTTCTTATCTGACAAAAAATTGAAATGCTCTCTTTAAAAGCGTTCTTTCTCAGTGAAAAAGAAATCACCTTCGACCTTCGCATTCGCATCGCTGTCGCTGCCATGAACGGCATTTTCACCAACAGAGCCTGCAAATAATTTACGGATCGTTCCTTCAGCCGCTTTGGCAGGGTCGGTAGCGCCGATAAGGTTCCTGAATTCTTCGACTGCATTTTTTTTGGTCAAAATGGCTGCAATGATAGGCCCGCTGCTCATAAAATTTACCAGCTCATTATAAAAAGGACGCTCTTTATGTATGGCATAAAATTCACCCGCTCTTTCAGGTGTGAGTTTCGTCAGTTTCAGCGCTGAAATATGAAATCCTGCCTTAATGATCTTATCCAGAATAGCACCGGCATGTCCGTTTCTCATTGCATCCGGTTTAATCATGGTAAATGTCTGATTGCTCATTGTTTCGATTTTTTTTTGCGGCGCAAAAGTAAGTCAATCCATTGTGTTTGCCGATTAATTTATGAAGAATTTAAAACAGGATTAACCTTACAAAAACTCTTTCCTTACCTTCGCAAGCATTTTATGAAACCGGTTGAAGAACTATACCCTTTACTTGCGCAATCCCGCACCACAATAATTACCATGCATCAAAAGCCTGATGCTGACGCTATGGGAGCTTCTCTGGCACTTTACCATTTCCTGATACAATTCGGTCATACCGTTACGGTGATATCGCCGACAAACTGGGCTTCCTGGGTAAATTGGATGCCGGGATGTGATACAGTGCTCAATTATGAAGCAGACAAAGAAAAGGCAGAATTGGCTTTAAATGCTGCAGAGTGGCTTTTTTGTCTTGACTTCAATACGCTGGGCAGAACAAAAACCATGGTTAATAAGCTGGCTCAACTGAAATGTACCAGGATACTGATAGATCATCACAAAGAACCGGATACTGCATCATTCGATTTTGGTATCAGCGACACCGGGAAAAGTTCAACCTGCGAAATGATCTATGATCTTATCATAAACTCAGGGCATGGTGATAAGATCAATAATGAGATCAGTGAATGTATCTATGCCGGTGTGGTGGGAGATACCGGCTCTTTCAGGTTCCCATCGGCAAAAGCAAGTGTTCATCTTTTGGCAGCCGATCTGAAATCAAGAGGGCTGGAACATTCTCATGTTCATGAAGCCTTATATGATAACTTTCTGGAAAACCGTCTCCGCTTTATCGGGCATGTACTGCTCAACAGGATGGAAGTGTATTATGAGTACAATACCGTGCTGATCACTGTTCCGAAAATAGATCTGCTGCGCTACGAAATAAAAACCGGCGACACCGAAGGGTTGGTGAATTTTCCTCAAACCATAAAAGGGATCAAACTGGTTGCCGTAGTTATTGACAGGGATGAAGAAAGAAAATGGAGCTTCCGCAGCAAAGGTAATTTTGACTGTAATGCATTTGCCAGGAAGTATTTTGAAGGCGGAGGACATTTTGCAGCAGCAGGTGGCCGTAGCAGTGAACCGCTGGAAGTGACCGCCCGCAAATTTGTTCAGGCAATAAAAGAAAACAAATCTCAATTACAATAAACATTTATGAAACAAACATTCAGGCTTTTATTAATGCTATTACCTCTTGCAACGATCTTTTCTTGCAATAACCTTGATTTCAAGAGAACGAAAACCGGCTTGTTATACCAGATCTTTCCGGGGTCAAACTCAAAAGACTCCTTGGCAAGGCCCGGAGATATTATCAAGTTCAACGTAACCAGCAAACTCAATGATTCTCTTTTATACAGCAGTTACGGCAAAGCGCCACAATACCAACAGGTGCCATCAGATCGTGAACAGACCTATTCGCCCGCAGAAATTTTTTCGATGCTGCGCAAGGGTGACAGTGCAGTAACCGTTGCTCTTGTTGATACACTTATTGCAAAAGGTCAGCAAATGCAATTGCCTCCCGGAGCTAAAAAAGGTGACCGGTTTACCGTCACATTTAAAATACTTGAAGTATTTAACAATGACAGCCTGGCCCGTGCTGATTATGATGCTGAAATGAAAAAAGATGAACCAAGGCGTATCAAAGAAGCCGAGGAACAGCAGGCAAAGATGCAAAAGCAGAGGGAAGAAGAAATGAAAAAGGAGATGGATGAGTTGCAAAAGAGCGGAGAGATAGATAAAGAATTAAAAGCAATGGAAGCCTATCTTGCAGAAAAAAATATCAAGGCTCAGAAAACAGGGATGGGCGTTTTTGTGGAAATTAAGAAACAAGGTGATGGTCCCCAGGTTGAAGACGGAAAAATCGTTGAAGTAAAATATACGGGCAGAATCCTTGCAACAGACAGCGTGTTTGAAAGCAGTACCTACACTTTCCCTTTAGGTAAGGGACAGGTTATCCAGGGATGGGATCAGGGATTGAAACTGTTCAGGAAAGGAGGCGCCGGAACACTTTATATTCCTGGATTTCTTGCTTATGGCAAAAATGTCGGCGCCGGTTCTCCTTTTAAACCTTTTGAAGCTTTGATATTCGATGTGGAAGTAATGGATGTAAAAGACGCAGCTCCCGCATCGGCAAACTAAATAACGGCCTTAAAAAAATTGAATAAAGAACGGCTGCCCGGTCGTTCTTTATTTTTGTATGTATGACTGAAACAACCTGACCGTTTGAACTGCTTCTTTCACGTCATGCACTCTTAAAATATCAGCGCCATTCATCAAAGCGATTGTGTTCATCACAATTGTTCCGGTCAAGGCTTGTTCAGAGCCCATTCTGAGTGTTTTATAAACGAAAGATTTCCGTGACAATCCTGCCATAACAGGGCAATTCAATTTTTGAAATACTTGCAAATGCTGCAATAATTCAAAATTATGCCTGATAGTCTTTCCGAAACCAAAGCCGGGGTCTATGATTACGTCTTTCACTCCCGTATGATGTATCGAAGTGATCTTTTGCCGAAAAAAATCAAAAATTTCCTGAACCACATTTTCATAATGAGGATTGATCTGCATGGTCTGAGGCACTCCCTGCATGTGCATCAGTACAAACGGTACTTTCAATGCAGCCACCACGGAAGTCATATTTTCATCCATATTCCCGCCGCTGATATCGTTGACAATACAGGCTCCTGCTTCCACAGCGATCCCGGCCACTTTGGAATGAAAAGTATCAATCGAAATAAATGAATCCGGAAAATTTTTATGGATCGCTTCAAGAGAAGATAAAATTCTGTTCAGTTCTTCATCTGCAGAAAGAAGTTCACTTCCCGGCCGGGTGCTTTGCCCACCTATATCAATGATGTCTGCTCCTTCATTCAGCATTTGTTCTGCCATTCTCAATACGTTGTCAACTCCTGATCTGCGGCTGCCGGGATAGAAGGAATCAGGAGTAATGTTGATCACGCCCATTACAAGCGGCTTATCCACAACCAACGGCCTGCCTTTACAATTCAATACAAACATTAACCGATGTTTATTACTTTTGGAGCTAAAGATAATCAAAGGCGATCTTAGTTTTTGAATGCATGGATTTTAAATACAAACTTCCCTGAGAATGGTAGAACATAAAATTATGACAAATACCAGCAAACAGTATGACCATGTCATTGCTTCCAGTAAAGAGATCTTTCTGAAAAAAGCAATTGATTATGGAACCGCCTGGCGTGTATTAAGAACGATCTCCATTGTTGACCAGATCTACATTAAAGCTCAGCGGATAAGGACCATACAGGAAATAGGTTCACAAAAAGTAGCAGACAATATACCCGGAGAATTCAAAGGCATTATTAACTATGCCGTGATTGGTTTGATACAACTTGAATTGCCTAAAGATGCTCCGGAAGAAATCGAGATAGAAAAGATCTCCAAAATGTATGATAAAAACATTGCCGCTTCTAAAAAGATCATGATGGACAAAAACCATGATTACGGAGAAGCCTGGAGATCCATGAGCCAGTCAAGCTTTGTGGACCTTGTACTGATGAAATTGCAACGCATCCGCCAGATATTGGCCAATGAAGGAAAGACAATCGCCAGTGAAGGCATTGATGCAAATTATATTGACATTATCAATTACAGTGTGTTTGCCCTGATACTGCTTGGTGAAAATGGCAAAGGCTAAATGCACCGTCTTTTAGTTACAACAATCTTATGAAACTTACCGTCAACATTACCCGGTTCATCGTTGGAGTACTGTTTATATTCTCCGGGATGGTTAAAGCAAATGATCCTCTCGGATTAAGTTACAAAATGCAGGAGTTCTTTGAAGCCTGGAACGACAGCTTATCCAAAGGTTCATTTTTTCTGAACGGTTTGCTCATCCATGTCTTTGATTTCTTTCACCAGCATTCATTGGCATTGTCCATAGGGATGATCGCTATTGAGATCATCGCAGGGGCTGCACTTTTGCTGGGATGGCAAATGAAGATCTTCAGCAGGTTGCTCCTGGCGCTGATCATCTTTTTTACTTTTCTTACAGGTTATGCGCTGTTGTCTGGAAAATTCAAAAATTGCGGATGCTTCGGCGACTGCATACCCATTTCTCCATTGACCTCATTTTTAAAAGACATCTTGCTTACCCTGTTGATTGCTTTTCTTTTCTTCCAGCGTAAAAAGATCAACCCTCTTTTATCCATACGATCCAATCTTTTAACAATGCTAGCAGTAGTCGTTTTCAGCTTCGGTATTCAGTGGTATATGCTTGCTTATCTGCCTGTATGGGATTGCCTGCCATTTAAAGTGGGTAACAATATTTCTGAACAAATGAAAATGCCTGCTGATGCTGTTCCCGACAGCACGGTGATCACTTTTGTTTATGACAGGCAAGGCAAAAAAGTGGAATTCACTTCCCAAAATTTCCCTGCCGACTTCAATGATTCATTATACAAATTCGTGGACAGATACGACAAGGTTGTGCGGAAAGGAAAAAACAATGAGCCTCCAATCAAAGGATTTTCCTTATCAGGCATAACGGATGAAGATTCCACGCAAATAGTATTGAGCCAGCCGTATGCGTTGCTCTTATTCTGCATGGACCTATCCGGCTCCGTTTCAGCGTGGCAAAATGTTTTTACTGAAATATATAATGCAGCAAAAGCGAAAAACATCCCTGTTTATATAGTGACGACAAGGATGGATCAGGTGATTAAAGCATTTGCCGGAAATGCATTAAAAGAAATTCCCGTTTTCAAATGCGATTATACAGCCATAAGAACGGCGGCAAGAGCAAATCCTTGCCTGTATTTACTGAAAAAGGGAACGATACTGGGAAAGTGGAGTTACCGGAATTTTGATAAAGCATTCAAAAAAGTTTCATCAACCCTTAATTAAAAAACATGCTTGGTTTCATTATCAGGAAGTTTTTATACAGTCTTCTCGTTTTGATAGGAGTAGTAATGCTGGTCTTCTTTCTTTTCCAGGGTTTTGGTGATCCTTCCAGACTGGTGATGGGCCAAACCGGTGATTCTACAACACAAGCCAACATACGCAAGGAACTGTACCTGGATCAGCCCAGATGGAAACAATTCGTTTTCTATCTTAATGATGTTTCACCTGTCTGTGTTCATAGCAGTGAAGAAATTCAAAAGAAAGGTTTAAGAGGGATTTTTATTGGAGGAAAAGAAAAATTCGGATTGAAAATACCTTATCTGCGTCAGTCGTATCAGACAAAAAGGGATGTGTGGAATGTATTGATGCAGGCTTTGCCCGGCACTTTGATGCTTGCGGTGGCGGCTATGTTCATTGCGATCATGATAGGGATTCCATTGGGAGTACTGGCTGCCGTGAAACAAAACAGCTGGATGGACACTTCGGCGATCTTTTCAAGCATCGTTGGGATCTCGGCTCCTTCCTTTTTTATGGGGATCATTATCGCGTACGTCTTCGGATTTGTGCTGAGCGACTGGACAGGACTTCATATTTCCGGAAACTGGTTTGACATAGATGAAGTAACCGGTGCCAGGAAACTCACACTTCAAAATCTCATTCTTCCTGCCATCACTTTGGGCATTCGTCCCCTAGCCATTATCACCCAATTAACACGAAGCGCCATGCTGGATGTTTTAGATCAGGATTTCATCAGGACCGCCTATGCCAAAGGCCTTTCACGCAGGGTGGTAATATGGAAACATGCACTCCGTAATGCATTGAACCCGGTGATCACTGCCGTCACCGGCTGGTTTGCCGAATTACTGGCTGGCGCCTTTTTCGTTGAATACATTTTCGGATGGCAGGGCATAGGAAAAGTAACGGTGGATGCACTGGAGAAACTTGACTACCCTGTGGTCATGGGATCTGTGTTAATCACGGCAGCGTTTTTCATTCTCATCAATATTCTTGCCGATATACTTTATGGGCTGGTTGACCCCAGGGTCAGGGTACACTAACCAAAAGTTAATACTGTCATTTTTTCTTCACAATTTATCCCAAAGTGAACTTTTGATTGTGATTAATGATTAAATTACGGTAGTCCTGATTTTACAAACTCATTGCCGCAGGAGGGCTTACATTCTATGAAAAAAGTAATTACAATTCTATCAAAGAAACAACCCTACTTCAATGTGGTTTCCACAGAAACATCGCTCGATGATGCTCTTGATAAAATGAATATTGAAAATTTCCGTTACCTGATCGTAATGGATAATGAAAGATTTTTAGGATTGTTGTCTGAGCATGATATTTTTTCCAAAGCAATGATAAAGAAACGGCCCCTGGAAAAAATCACTGTCGGCGAAACCATGAAAACCGGTTTCCCGATTGTTGACTCGGAAGAAAGCGCTGAAACCTGCCTGAAGATGATGCAGCTATTTAAGGTTCATCAACTCCCTGTCTTTGATAATTTCAGATTTTGCGGCGTTATTTCCAGTGATGACATATTACAGGAAGCCGTGGAAAGCGGAGAGCGAACAATCTTTGAAGCGGATAACCTGATACCGTACACGGAATGATCAGCGTACGATCACTTCTTCAATAATTTTCTTGCCAAACGCTTCATTCACCCTTGATCTGATCTTCTCTTTCTGATAAAGCAGTTCGCTTTTGAGTGGTGCAACACTTGTTGTAATAATGAGTTTATCTCCTATGATCTGTAATTTCTCTGTATATCTGGCTATTGTTTTTCCCATGATCTGCTCCCAGATTTCTTCTATCTGCATGGCCTGAATATCTCCTTTAATTCGGCTCTGATCAAGGAATTGTTGAATAGCATCACTAAGTGAAAATTGTCCCATGAGATAAATTTAAATACTGCCCGCTGAACAGGTAAGTCAAAAGTAGAAAGTAAAAATGCAAAATTCAAAAGGATTTGTCATTGTAACACACCATAACTGATCTTTTAAATTTTGAATTCATAGCTCAATCATCTGGTAAGTTCGCTCCAGCGCCTTAAGATGCTGATCTAACCTTTCTTTATTTGTGTCAGTGATGAATACCTGGCCATCATTTTCGATGCAAACCCTTTTCAACAGGTTGGCAATCCGGCTTTCATCCAGTTTTTCAAATACATCATCCAGCAGAAGGAGAGGAGAGAACCCTTTTTCTTTTTTAAGCGCTTCCATTTCTGCGAGCTTCAATGCAAACAACAGGCTTTTTCTCTGGCCCTGCGAAGCAATATTTTTGAAAAGAAGGCTACCCAAAAAAATATCAAGATCGTCTTTATGAATACCGCTGCTGCTTCTTTGAGCCCTGCAATCTTTTTGACGGTTCTCCTTCAGCAATTCAGGGAAAGAAGCATCGGTCAGTTCACTGTTATAAGCAAATTTTAGTTCTTCGGGTTGCATTGCAATCTCGTTATACAGTTTTTTAACCAGGGGAATAAATGGATCCAGGAATGCTTTTCTTTTTTCAAAAATAAATTTACCAGGCCCGGCAATTTGCCGGTCCAGTATATCGAGCAAAGACAGATCGCTATTCGGCTTCTCCGGCAGCGATCGGAGAAAAGCATTTCGCTGTTGAAGCAGCCTGTTATATGTGATCAGGGTTTTCAGATAACCGGCATCCAACTGCGATAAAAGGGCATCTATAAATTTCCTCCTTTCTTCACTTCCTCCGGTTATAAGCTGTGCATCATCCGGAGCAATGACAACGCAGGGATAATGGCCAATATGCAGTGAAAATTTTTCATACGTTGACGCATTTACTGAAAATTCTTTTTTCCCGGTTTCTCTTAAAATACAAACAGCCTTTTCCACTTTCTTTTCCAGTTCAAAGTCACCTTCAATCCGGAACCCGTTCTTTCCTTGTTTTGTACTGTTGCTGTCAGATCGTACGAAATAGCTTTTGGTAAAACACAGGTAATGGATGGCATCCAGGAGGCTGGTTTTTCCTGTTCCGTTATTTCCACAGACGCATACAATACGCTCGTTGAAATCAAAATTTCTGCTTTCGTAGTTCTTGAATTGGGTAAGTGATATGTCCTTGATCCGGAACATAAATGGTGCAAGTTAAAGGGTAATCCGTAACTGCTGAAGCCGGGAAATCACAAAAGAATTTATTCCCTTTTTTGCCTTATTTTTGCAAACGCTTAATCCAACCGCCAGATGGCAGAAAAAACACAAGTAGCAAAAGCTGTGTCAAATAAATTTACGAATGAGACTTACCTGTACTGGTATGAATTGATGCAACTGATCCGCCAGTTTGAATTAACGGCAGAAGAAAAATACAAAATGGAGGGAAAGATCAGGGGATTTTTTCATGCTTATGTAGGGCAGGAGGCCATTGCGGCAGGATGCATTACGGCAACAACTCCCGAAGATCTGTTCATCACAGGATATCGTGATCATGGTCTGGCGCTGGCAAAAGGGGTGTCAATGAATAGCTGTATGGCGGAGCTTTATGGAAAAGCAACCGGTAATGCAAAAGGGAAAGGCGGCAGTATGCACTTCTTTGGCAAAGATGTCAACTTTTACGGGGGACATGGAATAGTCGGGGCTCAAATTGGTGTTGGAGCAGGGCTGGCTTTTGCAGAGCAATACCGCGGCACCAATAATGTGGTGCTTTGCTTTTTTGGTGATGGCGCTGCCAGACAGGGAATATTGCACGAAACTTTCAACCTGGCCATGTTGTGGAAGCTTCCGGTTGTGTTCATCTGTGAGAACAATAATTATGCAATGGGCACATCGGTGGAGCGTACCTCAGTGGTGATAGACATTTATAAACTTGCCGATGGATATGAGATGCCGGCAGACACTGTGGATGGAATGAATGCCGAAGCAGTGCATGAAAGTGTGGCAAGAGCAGTAAAAAGAGCAAGGGAAAAAGGCGGCCCCACTTTAATTGAAATGAAAACTTACCGCTATAAAGGCCACTCGATCAGCGATCCCGCAAAATACAGAAGCAAAGAAGAGTTGGATGAATACCGGGAAAAAGACCCAATCCAGCAGATCAGGAAGATTATTCTTTCAAAAGGAATAGCTGCCGAATCAGACCTTAACACTATTGACGAGAGGGTAGGTGCGAAAGTTTCTGAATCCGTAAAATTTGCCGAAGAAAGCCCCTGGCCTGATGACAGCGAAGTGACTAAAGACATTTATGTAGATAAAGACTATCCGTTCATTGTAGATTAAAAATCCTACGCGGCAAGCACAAAACCGTAATAGATAATTTCATAAAGTATAAAAATAAAATGGCAGACAAGAAAACTAAAGGTTTAACAGAAGAAGTTATCATTGCTAAAGCAAAAGATTTCTGGGATAAATACAGTAAGCCGGTATCTTACGTGGCAATAGCCATCATTGTCCTTGTTGGAGGGTATTTCAGCTATAAAAATTTTATTGTAAAACCCAAAAATGAAAAAGCGGCTGATGCCATGTTCAAAGCTGAAGAATATTACCGCATAGATTCAGTGAATCTTGCCCTCAACGGTGACGGGCAATATCCCGGCTTTCTCAGTGTTATCAGTAAATATGGCGGCACCGATGCAGCAAACCTGGCTCATTTCTATGCAGGCAGCTGCTATCTGAAACTGGGTGATGACGCTAATGCGGTAAAATACCTGAAAGACTTCAGCACAGATGCCAAAGCAGTACAGGCAAGAGCTTATAAACTATTAGGTGATGCTTATGCCGATATGGGAAAAAATTCAGATGCTTTGAATTATTATAAAAAGGCAGCACGGCATTTTACTGACGATCAGGCTAATTCTGCCGAATCATTATTTATGGCTGCTTATTTTGCCGACAGGGTAATGAAAGATTCCAAAGAAGCGATCTCATTATACAAAGAGCTGAAGGATAAATATCCTTCCACGCAGCAGGGAATGGATGCCGATAAATACCTCGCTCAGTTGGGCGTGTATGATGCCAACTAAAAACGCAACTTAGAAAAACAAGAACAAGACCGGGCATCATCCTTCAGAAAAAAATCTATAAGAAATAATTACATCCGGGAAGATGCAGGTCTGTTAAGGTTAAATAATTTTATCTTTAAAGATCCGTAAGCTTACTTTGTATCCTGATTTCTTAATCACTGATCTTGAACATTCAGATTTTCATACCGTGTTTTGTTGATCAGCTTTATCCCCAGACCGGATTCAACATGATCAAAGTGCTGGAGAAAGCCGGTTGCACTGTTTCTTACAACAGTTCACAAACCTGTTGCGGGCAGCCTGCCTTCAATGCAGGTTTCTGGGACGATGCCAAAAAGGTGTGCAGTAAGTTCATCCGTGATTTTTCGGGTGATGATTATATCGTTGCCCCCAGCGCAAGCTGTGTGGGTTTTGTAAAAAATTATTACGGAAGACTTTTCGATAATTCTTCCCTTCATCATGAGATCGCCTCACTGAATAAAAGAATATTTGAATTTTCAGAGTTCATGATCAGGATACTTCAGGTGGAGGATGTAGGCGCTGAACTGAAAGGGAAAGCCACCTATCATGACAGCTGTACCGGACTTAGGGAGGTCCACATCAAATCAGAACCAAGAAAACTATTATCCCATGTAAAAGGCCTTGAACTGGCAGAGATGAAAGATGTAGAAACCTGTTGTGGTTTCGGCGGAACTTTTGCTGTCAAATATGAACCGATCTCCATTGGAATGGGAGAGCAGAAAGTGGAAAATGCTCTGGCCACAGATGCTGAATATCTTATTTCCACCGATCTTTCCTGTCTGATGCACTTGCAGGGATATATCAATAACAAGGGATATTCTTTAAAAACACTTCATCTGGCAGATGTGCTGGCTTCCGGATGGTAAAGAAATGATCCCTATATCAATTCTACAATCTTCCTTTTTTTAAAAATTCTTTCAGTAGTTATGTCTTCTCAACTTATTTTAAATTTGAAGTAGAAAATTCTTTGATCATGGCTTATTGGCTGGTAAAATCTGAACCTTTCGTTTATGGCTGGGCTCAGTTTGTTGAAGAAGGGAGCACCTGCTGGAGCGGAGTACGCAATTATACGGCACGAAACAATCTGAAGAGTATGAAAAAAGGTGATGAGCTTTTTTTCTATCATAGCAATGAAGGGATGGAGATCGTAGGCATTGCAAGAGTGATCAAAGAACACTATCCTGATCCAACGATTAACGATGAAAGATGGGTGGCAGTGGATATCAAGCCGGTAAAAAAACTGAAAAGGCCTGTTTCATTAAGCCTGATAAAGGCCGATAAACGATTATCTGAAATGGCGCTGATCAATAACAGCAGGTTATCGGTACAGCCGGTTAGCAAGAAAGAATGGGATGTTGTACTGAAACTCTCCGGAGAAAACTATTAACGCATAAGAGCATCCTTTTAGGTTTTCAAAATTTAATGCAATCAGAAGAAACTAAACGTACTTCCATCTCAACAATGAAAGACCTCTTTTCACTCACATTGTAATTTTGATCAATGAAAAGAAACAGGATCGCAGTATTGACCGGGGCGGGTATCAGCGCAGAAAGCGGATTGCAGACTTTTCGTGACAGTGACGGCCTATGGGAAAATTACAGGATAGAAGATGTAGCTACTCCGTCAGCATGGAAAAAAGACCCCCGGCTGGTGCTTGAATTTTATAATTCACGGAGAAGAAATGTGGCACAGGCAAAACCCAATGCCGCTCATTATGGACTGGCAGAACTGGAAAAAGATCATGATGTTATCATCATTACTCAAAACATAGACGACCTTCACGAAAGGGCAGGTTCCACTCAGGTCATTCATCTTCACGGTGAGATATTCAAAATGTGCAGTGAAAGGGATAAAAGCCTGGTTCGTGAGATCAGGGGAGATATCAGTACCGGCGACCTTGCAGAGGACGGAGCTCAGTACCGCCCATTCATTGTGTGGTTCGGAGAACCTGTGCCCAAAATTGAAGAGGCAATGATCGAGATCAGCCTTGCCGATATTTTTGTGATCGTCGGGACTTCATTACTGGTATATCCTGCAGCAGGATTGACAGAATATGCACGGGCAGACATTCCCAAATTCATCATTGATAAAAGGATACCCTATACATCACGCATACCCAACCTAACTGCAATTGAAAAACCCGCAACCGAAGGTGTGGAAGACCTGAAAAAGTTATTGGCTCAGCTCTGAAATATTATTTCCATTCTTCCTGAAATTTTATTCCCTGGGTTTCTAATTCTTTCAGTACAGGTTCATAGATCTCTTTTGAAGTGGGGATATGAAGACCGGTCAACCTGATCTTTCCGTTTAAGATCAGTTTTGCAGCTATGCCTAAAGGTAATCCTACCGTCTTGGCCATTGCGGTGTGAACACTTTCTTCTCCTTTTACTACAAGCAGGCTGTTGACAAAAGACTTTTTTCCGTTCAGCAGATATTCAAATTCGTGAAGCATGACGATCATATCCCTATCGTAAGGTCTGAGTGCAAGTTTCTTTTCGAGGGCAAACTGAAGTATATCGGCAGCGCTGCACAATCCTTTATTCACTATGGTCTCTTTATCATCCAGCCCCAGGAAGAACAGCTGCTTTAAGATCAGGTTTGTTTCGTGCATATTATGGGCAACAAAGGCAGCCGCTTTATTCTTCACCTCGCCGATTTCAATATGCTCAAGATTCCCTTCTTTATCTGCAGAGAGAAAAGAATCAGGCAAAGACTCGCCTTCGTTCTCCGCTTCCTGTTCTGCTTCCAACAGTTTCATCAGGTTTTCCAATGTCTCTTTTGTTTTAGACAAACGTTCATTGATCTTTTCACCCAGCCATTCGCCGAAGCCATGCTGATCCATGTGCTCCCTGAAAAGCTCATATAATGATTTCCCGTCTGTTTCATATTGAGGAGTTTCATCGGTAAGTTTTAGATCTATTATATTTTTCCACCCGTACATAAAATCGGGGTGTCGCAGAGTTGTTCTTATAAAAGTGGAAGCCGATTCCAGTCCGTATGTTTTGCTGTAGCTCAACGAGTCTCTGTTAGGATACCAGCTCAGATAACCTATTTCTGGGATATCAACGAGCCGGTCAGCAGTAAAAAGCGCTTCATAAGGTAATTTCTTTTCTGCACCGTTTTCTCTGAAATGAGCTCCCGCTTTACCGGCAAGGACCACATTTCTGGTGTTCCAGCTGATTTTATAGTGCCAGGGATTGTCATCGCTTTCAGGAGCTACCAGCCCTCCGCAATGTGATTTAAATGATGTGATCTCTCCGCCTTTCTCATGAATATCATTGATCACCTTCATGGCGCTCATATGATCTATCCCGGGATCCAGCCCCATTTCTCCGAGGAACAATAATTTTCTCTTTTCGATTTCCGGCTGAAGTTGTTTAATATGTTCATCCACATAAGAAGCTGTAAGAAGATCTTTATTGCAGGCGACACAGTCCTGTGCCACCAGATAATGCAGTGCTGCAGGAAGTAAAGAAATTACTATGTCGGAATGTTTTATATGACGGATTCTTTCTTCGGAATTATGAATGTCAAAAGAGATAGCAGAGGCACGGCCGGCATTACCGATTTTCGATTGTGCAAGACCAAGATCTGCATCCACAACTGTCAACTTCCAGTTTTCCTGTGCTGTGTTTTCAATAATGTATTCTATCAATACAGTAGCTGCCTTGCCGGCGCCGAATAATAAAATTTCTTTCATAAAATCCTTCTTAAATCAAGACGGTAAATTAGGACATTTCTTCTAACCCGAAAGAAGAACCTAAACAATTACAAAGTTGTTGATTAATCATTCAATTCTTTCGATTCTATCTTCACGATCCTGAAAGCCACTTTGACTCCCCTTTTGGTAGGTGGGATGGCAATAGTCATTGACCCTTTGGGAGCTACAGAATTGAAAGAGATATTTTCGGTCTTCAACGGTTGCTCACTCGGTTTCAGATATTGCAATTCTACGACCACATTATCCAGAATATAATTTGAATTATTGCTCACCGTGAGTTGAAGGTCGCGGATACCGCCGAATGCACCTCTTTTATAGTCATTGCTTTTCACAGATACCAGGCTTGATATGTTTTCCTTTGTAGATGACGCAGCCGCATTCCCGTCATTGCGGGTCGTTTTATTTCGTTCTCCGGTAACTGCATTTACTTCAACCGAAGGGTTGTTTTGATTTGAACTGCCTTTTTGAGATGCAGTAGTGTTGCCCGGCCTTAAATCCTCTGCGTTGGGCCTGGCCGTTTTTTGTGCAGAGTGGTTTTCAACTTTAGGGGATTTTGTTTCAGGACTAATTGTTGCCGCTTGCTGTTGCGAAGTATTATCCGCATCAGCGACTCCTTGTGCGGATGGAATTTCCTGAGACGGCTGCACAAGCAAAGGATCAACTGTTTTGTCGCCGCTTATACTTGTTTTAGCTGAATTAGTTTTCTTCAAGAGGGATGGCTTCAGGGTAAGGCCGATCAATACTCCCAGCGCAACCAGGTATAATACAACTGAAGCCCTTTTTAAATTTCTCATCACCCCGTCTTTTCTGGCAATCTTTTGCTTACGGTGTTGCAAGGTCTGCACATACATTTCTTTGATCTCATCCAGAGGCTGTGCATATTTGACCTCAGCAGCAACAGGGTTCTCAGTTACAGTGATCGTCCTTATTCTCTGATAAGTATTATCCTGTGCCGGAGGAATTACTGCGACCGGTTCAGTTACTTCTTTTTTAGGGATGATCGTTTCTTTAATCTCTTTCCTTTGTTCCGGCAAGGTTACAAATACCTTGTTCGGAGCAGAAACAGAAGGCTTTTCTTCCTGCACAGTTTTCGGTTGTTCTTCTTCAATGATATTCCTTCTGAAAAAACGGTCATAGGGTTGTTCTTCCACATCCGGTGCATAAGGTTTCAGTTCAGCCACCTCACCGGGGTATCTCCAGGCAGCGCTTTTCCCTTCTACCCATACAAGATCATATGCTTTGAGATTCAGCTTAAGCAGTTCATCCAATGAATAAGGACCGGTTTCCTTATTGTCGCGTAATAAAAGATAATTTGCCATAGCCCATTTTAATTGAAACTCTTTTCAATGGAAAATTACGCCGAAGAATGCAAAATACTTGTTATAGTACTGAAAAATTCAGTTAAGAAATAATTCACAATGAGTGGAAAAAACAGCTAAAAAAACGACACCATTTATCAGGTTTTCAGAGGCAATTCCGGTACATTTGCTGACTTCAAAAATTCTATTTCAGAAACCGGTGTAATTAGCTATGGACGAGACATTTCAGCCACAGGAAACCAGTGACAATAACCGCATCATACAGGTGAACATTGAGGAGCAGATGAAAACTGCATACATTGACTATTCCATGTCTGTGATCGTAGGCAGGGCTTTACCAGATGTGCGGGATGGATTGAAACCGGTACATCGCCGCATTTTGTATGCGATGAATGAATTAGGGCTGAACTATAACAAGCCTTATAAGAAATCTGCACGTATTGTAGGAGAGGTTCTCGGTAAATATCATCCGCATGGAGATAGCGCTGTTTATGATGCTATGGTGCGTATGGCCCAGGAATGGAGCATGAGGTATACGCTCGTTGACGGGCAGGGAAATTTCGGAAATGAAGATGGCGACGGACCTGCTGCCATGCGTTACACCGAAGCAAGGCTGAGACGGCTGACCGAACACATGCTCGATGATATTGAAAAAGACACGGTAGATTTTCAATTGAACTTTGATGATTCAGAAAAGGAACCAACCATATTACCCACCCGTATTCCGCAATTACTGATCAACGGTTCGAGTGGGATTGCCGTTGGAATGGCCACCAACATAATGCCTCACAATCTATCCGAAGTCATTGACGGATGTATTGCTTATATTGACAAAAAGGATATCACCATTGATGAATTGATGCAATATGTGAAAGCTCCGGATTTTCCAACAGGAGGCATTATTTATGGAATGGAAGGAGTAAAAGCCGCCATGCATTTCGGAAGGGGAAGGGTAGTGCTGAGAGGGAAATTACACGTGGATACCAAGGCGAATGGTAAAGAGCAGATCATCATCACAGAAGTTCCCTACCAGGTCAACAGGGATACATTGACCAACAAAATAGGTGAACTGGTAAATGAAAAAGTGATCGAAGGCATTGCTCATGTCAATAATGAATCCAACAAAAAAGAAGGCACCCGGATCGTACTGGATCTGAGAAGGGATGCAGTAGCCAATGTCATCATCAATCAGCTTTATAAACACACCGAACTTCAGACAAGCTTCGGCATAAACAATGTAGCGCTGGTAAAAGGAAGGCCGCGGACGCTGAACCTGAAAGAAATGATTAGTGAGTTCATTGAATTCCGTCATGAAGTTGTTGTACGCCGTACAAAATTCGAATTGAGGGAAGCTGAAAAGAAAGCCCATATTCTGCAAGGCTACCTTATTGCACTGGATCATCTGGATGAAGTGATCCGGTTGATCCGCAGTTCAGCAACACCCGAAATAGCTAAAGAAAATTTAGTGAATGCCGGATGGGGGCTGGATGAAATTCAGGCAAAAGCCATCCTGGAACTCAGACTGCAACGCCTTACCGGAATGGAACGAGACAAGATCAGGCTGGAATATGATGAGTTGATGAAAACGATCGCTTATCTGAAAGATCTGCTTGCTGATGAAGGTAAACGGTTTGAGCTGATTAAAACAGAACTACTGGAGATCAAAGAAAAATTCGGAGATGAAAGAAAAACAGGGATCACATATCTGGACGATGAAGTAAAAATCAAGGATCTCATCAAAGAAGAAGATGTGGTGATCACCATTTCACATTTGGGTTACATTAAGAGAACTTCTGCAACAGAGTACAGGTCTCAGCGCCGTGGTGGCAGGGGAGTGCTTGGCGGAAAAACGAGAGAAGAGGATTATATAGAACATCTTTTCGTGGCGTCCACGCATCACACCATGCTTTTCTTTACTGAAAAAGGCCGGTGTTATTGGTTGAATGTTTACGAGATTCCCGAAGGGGAAAAAACAGGTAAAGGCAGGGCCATTCAGAATCTGATACAACTGCCTCCTGATGACAAGATCAGGGCAATCATTGATGTAAAAGATCTGAAAGATGAAGAATTCGTAAAATCGCATAATATTGTTCTTTGCACCAGGAAAGGGATCATCAAGAAAACAGAATTGGAAGACTTCAGCCGGCCCAGACAGACGGGAGTAAATGCGATCACCATAGTGGAAGGAGATGAACTGCTGGAAGCAAAGATGACCGATGGCGAGAGCGAGATTATGATGGCCGTAAAAAGTGGAAGAGCCATCCGTTTCAATGAGTCGAAAGTAAGGCCAACCGGAAGAGGAGCGATTGGAGTGGCGGGAATTGAAGTGGATAAGAACGGCGATGAAGTAGTGGGCATGATCTGTGTGAACCCGGTAGAGCAGGCAAGCAGAACGGTTTTAGTAGTGAGTGAAAAAGGATTCGGGAAAAGAACCCCTGTGGAAGATTACAGAATGACCAATCGTGGAGGTAAAGGAGTGAAGACGATCCATGTAACGGAAAAAACAGGTACCTTGGTCGGAATGCTGGCCGTAGCTGAAAATGAAGACCTGATGATCACCTGCAAGAGCGGAGTGACCATCAGAATGAAAGTTTCTGACATCAGTGAACAAGGAAGAGCTACCCAGGGAGTGAAACTGATCCGGCTGGATGAAGGAGACGAAATCGCTGCAATCACAAGAATGAGCGATAATGAAGAAAACGGGAACGGAAACGGAGAAGAAGAAGCAACCACAGAACAATAAACATCATCTGATAAAAAAAGAGGACAGACCCTTTAAATATTTTTTCTATAAAAAAAATGACAACAATGCAAAAGTTACTTCTATCGTTGCTGCTGGTTATTATTTCTGCCAGCGTTTTTTCCCAGAGTTTTGATGACGTAAAAAAATATGCGATCCTCCAAAAATGGGATGAAGCCAAGACAAATGTTGACAAATACCTGGCGGTGGAGAAAAATCAAAAAAATGCAGAGGCGTGGTATTACAAAGGATACATTTATTCTGAATTGTCCAAGCAGCCAGCTTATGCCGGAACCGATATCCGTATGCAGGCGTTCGACGCTTTCAAAAAATACCAGGAAATGGACCCGAAAAATGAAATGATGAAAGATGGGGAAAACGTTGAATATTTCGTAATATACAATGGATATTTTGATGACGCTGTTAACAATTATAATGCAAAAAAATACAGTGAGGCTTTTAAGGATTTTAAAGACGCTTACACCATAGAAACTTTTATCAGGTCCAAGAACTATTCATATAAAGGATTTTCTTTCCCTGCTGTGGATACCCAATTAATCCAGAATGTTGCCCTGGCAGCGCTGATGAACAAAGACAGCGCTGAAGCAGCTACCTACTATCAGAAACTGGCTGATGCAAAGATCAAAAGCAATAACCTTGTGGATAACTACCGTTTTTTGATCGAGTATTATGATTCCAAAGGCGATATTGCGAATAGAGATAAATATTTAGCGATCTCCAAAGAAGTTTTTCCTGATGAGAGTTATTGGGAAGATTATGACTGGAAATTTGCCGGAAAAGATCCTCAGAAAAGAGCAGAAGTATTGGCAAAGTATCCTAAGAGTTACACACTTTATTACAATTATGCTGCCGAACAATTCAATGAATTATTCGCCAGCGAGAAACAACCGGCCGATTATAATGAAAAAGAAGAGCAATTGGAAGTCTTAACTCAGAAAGCCATTGACATTGATAAAACAAGACCTGAGGCTAACCTGCTGATGGCAAGGATTCTGAATAATAAGATATTTGACCTGAGTGATGCTTACAGCGCCATTAAGGGAAACAAGCCGGATGATGTGAAAAAGAAAAACACGATCATGTCGGACATCAACAGCACATATGATAAATTGCTCAGCTATGCAACTGCAGCTTACGACATTTATGACAAAAAAGATGATCTGAAATCATTTGAAAAAGGCAATTTCCGTATGGCAACCAATATGATCCTCGGTTATTGGGAATACAAGAAAGATGCTGCCAAGATCAAACTATACCAGGACAAAATGAAATCCCTTGATTAAACGGCAGGCGCTGTCTCAGATATCAGATAGAGGTGGTGTTTAAAATCATACAGAGGCATTAAAACGATGCCTCTTTTTTTTATTTAGAACAACAGAACGTTGCATTAATTTACTTAACATAATATAAATTATAAGAAAAAATGGGCAGTAAATTATATGGCTTATGAAGAATTGACTTGCCCTCTTTAGAATCACTTAACAGGAAAGTTTATAAAGAATGACTTTCGCTGATCTTTTTATCCAGAATAGTAGCTCCCGTTTCGATAACTGATTTGTTTTTGTGAAAATCCTTTTGGGCCGGCTTATAAAATTCTTTGAATATCAATCTTAAATTCTGATCATACGTGAAATACTTATAAAGCCAGTTGCTGAAAACAAAGAATCTGTTTTTGATGCCAAGGATCATCATCAGATGAAGACTCATCCAGGCCATCCAGGCAAGAAAACCACCGAAATGTATTTTCGATTTGAAGAGATCCACCACTGCTAGGTTCCGGCCCACGGTGGCCATCGAGCCTTTGTCTTTGTATCGAAACTCGGGTGGTGGCGTGCCTTGTGCCCCTATCCCCTTTTTTTTAAAAAGCTTTGCTAAATACCGGGCCTGCTGAATGGCTACCGGCGCCACCTGCGGAAGCCCTTTTGGGAATTCCGGCGTTTCCAAATATGCCAGGTCGCCAATGCAATATATATTATTGTATGTAAGCAGACGGCAGGTGCCATCGACTGAGAGTCTTGCGCCACTGACGATGAGGCTTTTATCCAAACCTGCCGGAATATTTCCTTTAATTCCTGCTGCCCAGATCAGGATTCCCGCATCCAGAAAGTCCCCATCACGAAAAGTCACCTTCATACCGTTATAGTCCTCAACCAATTTTTCGAGCAATAGTTTTACACCAAGCTTCTCCAGATATTCTTTTGCCTGATTCGATGACCTTTTGCTCATGGTTCCCAACACATGTTCTGTTCCTTCCACCAGGTAAATATGCATCATGGAAAAATCGAGTTCCGGATAATCATTGGGCAGCACATATTTTTTCATTTCTGCCATGGCTCCTGAAAGCTCAACGCCTGTAGGCCCGCCACCAACTACAACAATATTCATTAACCGCTGCAATTCTTCTTTGTCATTTGCAGTCAATGCGTCTTCAAAATTCTGGATCAGCCTGTGGCGTATCTGCAGAGCCTCCACGGTTGATTTCATCGGGAAACTGTTTTCACTGATATCCTGATTATTGTAAAAATTGGTGCCGGCACCCAAAGCAAGTACCAAGACATCATAATCAAATTCTCCGGCATTCGTAAGAACAAGATTCTTTTCCGGAAGGATCTTTTTAATCTCCGCAATACGGATCCGTACGTTTTTACTTTTCTGAAAGACCTTCCTTAATGGAAAAGAAATGTTGCTGGCATCCAGCCCGCTGGTGGCCACCTGGTAAAATAACGGCTGAAACTGATGGTAATTGAAACGGTCTATCAGAAGAATATCAAAACCTTTTTTATTGTTGAGCTTGCGGCAGAGAGTCAGGCCACCGAAGCCAGCTCCTGCAATGATCACTTTCATAGAGATTTTAATTTTTTTCTGAAAGAAAACAGATCTTTCAGATCACAAAGCTATGTTCAGCGAAACGGGTTCTGTTGCGAGCTCAGAAATACATTTTTTTATAATTTCTAATAAAGCAAACGTACCTTGATCGTTTGTTTCACTTCTTTCAGAAGCTGAAATGCCTGCGAAGAGATCTTTTTGTCCACGTCCAGCACCACGTATCCGATTTCATCATTGGTTTTAAGATATTGAGCAAGTATGTTTATGTTGTGATTGGAAAGCTGAGTGTTGATCTCGGAAAGGACTCCGGGAACATTGTTATGTATGTGTAAAATCCTGTGTGCTCCTTCCTGAGGAGGAAGCGATAATGCAGGAACGGTATGCGATCCGTTGGTGATTCCTTTTTCCAGATAATTAAATAATTTACTGCTTACATCTTCTCCGATGTTTTGTTGTGCTTCTTCAGTACTCCCGCCAATATGTGGTGTCAGGATAACATTAGAACAATTTTGCAAGGGAGTATGAAATTTATCTCCATTCTTTTCCGGTTCTGCCGGAAATACATCCACTGCCGCACCACCGATGTGTCCTTCTTCGATTGCTTTGCTTAATGCATCAAGGTCCACCACTTCACCTCTTGCATAGTTAATCAGGATGGCGCCTTTTTTAAAAAACTTCAGGTTGTTTTTATTGATCAGGTTTTTGGTGAGCGGAGTTTCAGGGACATGAAGTGTAACAATATCAGAACGACTTACAAGGTCTTTTAATGTTTTTGCACTCTCGGCATTCCCTAGTGGGAGTTTGGTTTCAATATCATAAGAAAGTATTTTCATGCCCAACGATTCTGCCAGCACACTAACCTGTGATCCGATATTTCCATAACCGATGATGCCGAGTGTTTTTCCACGCAGCTCAAAGCTTCCTTTTGCTTCTTTCATCCAGATGCCCTCATGAGCAGCTTTGTTCTTATCCGGAATACGCCGTATCAACATCACCGATGCTCCGATCACCAGCTCGGCAACTGATCTCGTATTGGAGTACGGTGCATTGAAGACCACCACTCCTTTTTTAGTTGCTTCTTTAAGATCCACTTGGTTTACTCCAATACAAAAACAACCGATAGCCTGCAATTTTTTTGCAGCATCCAGAACTTTTCCTGTAATCTTCGTTTTGGAGCGTATGCCCAGAATATGCACATCACTGACCTCGCGGATCAATTCTTCTTCAGTCAAAGCCTTATTGATCTTTTCAACGCGGATATAACCCTGCTGCCTGAAATTTTTTACGGCAACGTCGCTGATGTTTTCCAAAAAAAGGATCCTAACTTTTTCTTTAGGATAACTGGTGGCTGAACCTTGTGTCATTGTACAAATATACTTTGTTGGCGATATGACAACTCACCTATGGGGAAAAGTTTCTGAAGCTAAACAATCCCATATATAAACCTTCCGTTTTATTTTTGTTCAAACCGGCTTTATGAAAAAAAATCTCTTAGGCTTTCTCATACTATTGGCGCTATGCGGATGCAATGAGCTTTTATCCAGGGATAATTCCAAAAAGGTCATAGACCGAGAGGTCATTCTTCATTCCGGCCCTCTTTACGACCGGGTGAGCGATTTCATGGAAAATAAATTGCTGATGAATGGATTCAATGGTAGCATTCTTGTTGCAAAAGGAGATACAATAGTGTATGAAAAATATTCCGGCAGTACAGACCTGAGAAAGAAGGACAGTATCAATGAACACACTTCATTTCAGATCGCTTCCACCAGCAAGACGCTGACTGCAATTGCCATATTACAAATGGTACAAGAAGGAAAACTTTCCCTGGAAGACAGCCTGCAAAAGTTTTTCCCCGATTTTCCTTACAGAGGCGTCAGCGTACGAATGCTTCTGAGCCATCGAAGCGGATTACCGAATTATATTTACTTTATTACCAATAAAAATTGGGATAAACCCGGTAATGTGACCAACAATGATGTACTCAATTTTTTAACTACACAGCAACCGGGGATCACTTATACTCCGGGATCCCGCTATAATTACAGTAACACCAATTTTGTTTTACTGGCTCTTATTATCGAGAAGATCAGCGGGAAAAGTTTTCCGCAGTACATGAAAGAATATTTTTTCGATCCTCTGCAGATGCATGATACTTACGTTTACACTCCGGGAGACAGTTTGGCAACCATGTCTTTTTATGGCAATAATAATCTTTGGCAAAATGATATGTTTGATGAGACCTATGGCGATAAAAATGTTTATTCCACGCCCAGGGACCTGCTTCGCTGGAGCAATATGTTGTTCTCAGGCCGGCTTATCAATGCAGCCATGATGGACTCAGCTTTTTCACCTCAATTCTCTGATATCCATTTGACCGACGGGAAAAAATTTCCTCATCATTATTATGGATTGGGATTCCGTCTGATGATCACTCCCGCAGGTAAAAAAGTAATCTACCATTTTGGCAGATGGCATGGTTTTAACGCAGCATTCGCAAAGCTTCAGGATGAAAATGTGACTATCATCATACTTGGCAATAAGTTCAATGAAATGATCTATAATACTGCATGGAGGTCTTATAATTTATTCGGGGATTATTTTAACGAAGTTGCCAATGACGAAGAAACTGTTTCAGAGCCACCCAAAAAGATCAGGCCGGCAAATAAAAACAAAGGAAGATCAAAGATCAGGACATCCCGTACAAAAAAACTAAAACGCTGATCATTTATTATTTGCGAATAGTTTCTCAACTTTACGGGTCATGAAATTACTTTCCGCAAAACAGGTCAGGGAATGGGATCAATATACTATTCAACATGAACCAATTGCTTCTATAGACCTGATGGAAAGAGCCTCTGCAAACTGCGTAAAATGGATACTGGAACATTATAGTGCAGGAAAACATTTTGTGATCTTTTGCGGCAAGGGAAATAATGGCGGCGATGGACTGGCTATTGCAAGAATGCTTACTGAAAAGGATAGCACAGCCACTCTTTATATTATAGAATCGGGGCATAAAGGGACAGATAATTTTCAAACAAACCTTGTAAGAATGCAAAAGTCCCATCACAAAGACATTCATTTTATTCAGGAGGGAACTACATTCCCTGATCTGTCACCGGATTGGGTCATCATTGATACCTTGTTCGGCTCCGGACTCAGCCGTCCACCTGAAGGAATTTTTGCCGGGCTGATCAACCATATCAATGCTGCAGGATGTGAGGTGATCTCCATAGACATACCGAGCGGAATGTTCATTGACTCATCTTCTAAAGGGAATGCAATCGTCAAAGCCACCCATACCCTGAGCCTTCAAAGCCTGAAGCCCTCATTCTTCCTTGCAGAAAACTCCCCTTTCACCGGATCAATCCATATCATCAATATCGGGTTGAAGCCCGGATTCTTCTCTGAGATAGCAACAAAAAAAGAATTAATAGATGAGGTAATGATCCGTTCCATTTACAAACCCAGGGATCCGTTCTCTCACAAAGGAAATTTCGGACACGCCTTGATTGCTGCTGGAAGCTACGGCAAAATGGGCGCTGCTGTTTTAGCAGCAAAAGCCTGCCTTCGGAGCGGTTTGGGACTGCTCACCTGCCATATTCCCCAGTGTGGTTACCAGGTCTTACAAACAGCTCAACCTGAGGCAATGGTTATAACTGATTTCAATTCATCTTTCATCACAAATATTGATACCGACCTTATGATCTATAATTCCATAGGTATCGGTCCCGGTATCGGGACGGCTAAGGAAACAAGGACAGCCATCAAGGATCTGATAAGAAAATTTAAAATGCCTTTAGTAATTGATGCCGACGGGCTGAACTGTATCTCCATGGAAAAAGATATGTTCCGCTCTCTCCCGGCAAAATCCATACTTACTCCACATCCGAAAGAATTTGAAAGGCTCTTCGGAAGCTGCTCCAATGAATACGAGAGAATTGATCAGGCAATGAAAAACTCAAAAGAATTGAATTGCATCATAGTACTGAAAGGGCATCATACTTTCATTGCCACACCGGAAGAGAAAGGCTATTTCAATAATACCGGGAATGCAGGAATGGCAACTGCAGGAAGCGGTGATGTTTTATCAGGGATTATTACTGCTTTGCTGGCGCAGAAATATGAACCTGAACATGCCGCTATATTCGGAGTGTATTTACATGGACTGGCAGGAGATATTGCTGCAAAAAAATTATCGCAGGAAGCGATGACCGCCGGGGATATTGCCGATAACCTGGGCGAAGCCTTTGCCCGGATCTCCTCCTGAAAAATGTCTCAGGAAAGTGAGGAGATCCAGGTAAGACTGTAATTCATTTTCTTCTCCCTGACACAGGTGAAAAGAAAACAGGTGTCAAAAAGAGAATTAACCAGATCCTCATCATTTTCAAGAACCAGATCACCCAAAGCATACCCTTCCAACGAAGAGGTGGAAACCGGCTGCCAGTCTGAAGTATCCGGATCAGATTCTGAATCGATCTCATCTCTAAGCGCCAACTTTTCAACCAGGCTTTTGAGAAGTTCCGGCTCCTGTAAGGAAGCAACGACCGATGTCAAAGGTCTGATAACACAACTGTCATTCAGAGCTTTTCTAATAGGCGGTTTTTTAAAAATATTGAACCATGGATTTTTCATGGAAGACCTTATTTAAACCTGAAATTAATTTCCGTCCGTAATGAAACGCCACAATAATCACTCCAAAAAAACAGAAAATGCAGTTCTTCACATGTACTGAAAAAAATAAACGTCTTGTGGCTCCGTAACTACATAGCCGGTGATATTTGAATATAGATTCCTGTACCCGAGTTCAGTGATACTATCAGAACCCTTTTATTAATTAAAGTCAGGTAAAATTCCTCTATTCAGGCAGGCTGAAAAAGAACAATCTAACCCGTTTCATGCAAACGTTTTAGCAAGGGTAAAACGGCTCACCGTAAATTATTAAAATTCACCTCCAACCCCTATCTTTGCCGCCCCCGATCATCTGTACCGGAATTAACCGGTTCGGAGTAAATGATCACTAAAATTTGAATTAAGAATCAAGGCTTATGGACAAGTTGATTTATCTCGTGCCTGTGATGGGCTTAATAGGATTGATCTTCACTTTCATTAAATCAGGATGGGTATCACGCCAGGAAGCGGGCAATGACCGCATGAAAGAGATCAGTACTTACATTGCCGAAGGTGCTATGGCATTTTTGAAGTCCGAGTGGAAAATACTCGGATATTTTGTTGTTATTGTGGCAATACTTCTTGCTGTGATGGCAAGTGCCAATCCTCATTCTCACTGGCTTATTGCCGGCTCCTTTATCATCGGAGCTCTTCTCAGTGCTACGGCAGGATATATAGGGATGAGGGTCGCAACCAAAGCTAACGTACGCACCGCACAAGCTGCCCGTACCAGCCTGAGTAAAGCGCTGCATGTATCATTCACCGGAGGATCGGTAATGGGTATGGGTGTTACGGGTCTTGCCGTCCTGGGATTGGGAGGATTGTTCATTGTGCTGAAACAGATCTTCGCCCCGGATGCTCCTGTTCACAGTGATGAAATGCTAAGGACTATTGAAGTGCTTACCGGTTTTTCTCTCGGTTCCGAATCTATCGCATTATTTGCCCGTGTCGGCGGCGGTATTTATACAAAAGCTGCCGATGTTGGCGCAGACCTCGTTGGAAAAGTGGAAGCCGGCATCCCTGAAGATGATCCACGCAACCCGGCAACGATTGCCGACAATGTCGGCGACAATGTGGGTGACGTTGCAGGTATGGGGGCAGACCTGTTCGGTTCTTATGTAGCCACCATTCTTGCCACCATCGTTCTGGGTCAGGAAACAATTGTTCAGTCGGATGATGGAATGGGCGGTATGTCCCCTATCCTTCTCCCTATGTTGATTGCCGGTGTCGGAATCTTATTCTGCATTGCCGGAACTTGGTTCGTTCGTGTCAGCGATGCAAAAGGTATTAATACAGCTAATGTGCAGAAAGCGCTGAATATGGGTAACTGGGGTTCTATTATCCTGACGGCCATTGCTGCATTTTTATTAGTCAATTTCATTCTTCCTGATAAAATGATCCTGCGTGGCTATGAATTCACCAAGTGGGGAGTGATGGGAGCTATTGCAGTCGGACTTTTAGTAGGGACATTGATGAGCGCCATCACAGAATATTATACCGCCATGGGTAAATGGCCTGTAAAAACAATCATCAGGCAATCAGTGACCGGCCACGCCACCAACATCATTGGAGGATTGGCAATGGGAATGCATTCGACTTTATTCCCCATCCTTGTTTTGGCCGGCGGTATCTGGGGTTCTTATGAATGTGCAGGCTTGTATGGAGTGGCCATTGCAGCCGCCGGAATGATGGCGACCACAGCCATGCAACTTGCCATTGACGCATTCGGGCCAATCGCAGATAATGCAGGAGGGATTGCAGAAATGAGTGAGCTCCCTAAAGATGTCCGCGAAAAAACTGACGTTCTGGATGCCGTTGGAAATACTACAGCTGCCACCGGGAAAGGGTTCGCCATAGCATCTGCCGCTCTTACTGCATTAGCCTTGTTCGCTGCTTTTGTGGGTGTGGCCATGCCGGATAATCAGCATATTGATATTTATAAAGCCAAAGTATTGGCTTCTTTATTTGTAGGTGGAATGATCCCTTTCATTTTCTCATCCCTGGCAATTCAAGCTGTTGGAAAAGCTGCCATGAGCATGGTGGAAGAAGTGAGGAGACAGTTTAAAGAAATTCCCGGCATCATGGAAGGAAAAGGCAAACCCGAATATGACAAATGCGTTGCCATTTCCACCAATGCTTCTATTAAGAAAATGATCGCTCCGGGAGCGATTGCCATCCTTTCACCCCTTGCTATCGGATTTTTACTCGGCCCTGAAGCTTTAGGAGGATTCCTGGCCGGAGCTACAGTAAGCGGCGTGCTGATGGGAATGTTTCAGAACAATGCCGGCGGCGCCTGGGATAATGCAAAAAAGAGTTTTGAAAAAGGGGTTGAGATCAACGGACAGATATATTATAAAAAGTCTGAGCCTCACAAAGCTTCCGTGACGGGAGACACAGTGGGTGATCCTTTTAAAGATACTTCAGGACCTTCAATGAATATTTTGATTAAATTGATGTCTATTGTATCTTTGGTCATAGCTCCTACTCTGACGCAGATTTATTCAAAAAATGAAACGCAGGTAACAAAGGAGAAAAAAATTGAAATAAAATCTGAACCAATCGTTTCAATAAATACGAACAACATGGTTCAATATAAATAACTGAAGAGCTTAATCAGAACCATTACTTAAGTCCGGCTGTGTCTACAGCGGGACTTATTTTTTATAGCTGCCCGGGAAAATCCTGATGAAATATTTCCTGAAAAAGGTCAGATCACTTTAAGTCCGGCCAGTTTGTTCGGGATCGGAGTTAAAGTATATCCTTCCTTGCGCAGCAGGTTGATTATTCCCTGATCACCGGGTAAGTGGCCCGCACCAACAGCGATCACTAATGATTTACCGGGCATCAGGGATTTTAATTTTTTTACCCAGTTCCTGTTTCTGTTATACAATAAAATATCTGTGTAATGACTCATGCCGATGTCACTTTCTTTAGTCAATTCTTCCAGCTTGCTCAGATCTTCATTTTTATATGCATCCATCAGTTCATTGAATCCCCTGGATTCATCCACACCTTTATGCACACTGTCAATAAAATTTACCAATTGCATCGCCTGCAGTTTATAAGGAATGCTGTCCAGTAAACCAGCCTGGTAAGCCATTGTTTCCAGCCCTTTGATTTCTTTTCCTTTATTTTTTGCCTCTGCCATGATCAGTTGTTCCATAGCGACAGGCTTTCCACAATCTATCGAAGATTCTTCAAGTGTAGAAGCAGCCAGCATGGGCTTTAAAGTTTCCAGCATCGAAAAAGGCAGCATGGAACTTTTCTCTCCAAAATAATTTTTCACTTTCTCATAATCTTCCGGGCTCAGCAGATCACGGAGCGTAGTGTCGCCGGTCATTTTCATTTGAGAAAGGGCGCCGATTATCTCAAACAGATTATCCATCTGCACTTCCAGGTAAACATTATCACACCGGCTGATGGCTTTTTTCAAACTATCACTTAAAACTGCATCCTCTTCACAGATCATGTGAATGGTGCCAAAGAGATAGGAAGGTTTTTCCAAGCCATTCCCGCTGATCTTCCAGAGTAATGCTTTGGTATCAACATCCGCATTGCCCTGGGCAAATCCATCCAAAGAGAGTACACCGATCAAAAACAAGACTCCGAATTTTTTCATGGGGATCAATTTTCAGCAATTTACAATCTAATTACAGATTTCAGTTAACGGAAATGTGCAGCCACTGATTTATAACTGATCTTTAAATTTTAATGACGGAGAGGAAATGAAAGGTCCGATCCCTAACTCATCCCATTTCTTATCAATTCTGTTTATGGTATCATCATTTGAAATTACGACCCCGGGCCATTCTTCATCCACTCCATCATATTCCTTTGTCTTTTTGGTTCCGTCAAAGCCGATGCAAGCCTGAAATTTCGCCGTGTCTGCACCACTGTTATCTGTCATTTGTTTTTTAAAAGCTATGTGATCCCTGTAAGGGTCAAGATAATTTAGAAATTTCCATATCACGGATGACAGGTTGTGAATATCTTTTACCGGGTCAACATACAGGATCATTTTTATCCCATCCGTCTCAGCAAAGGAACAGATCTTCCTGTGCAGATCCCGGATATGATCCCTTCTGTCTTTCTTAACAGAAACAATAATACAGGGAATATCCTTATTCAAAAGAGAAATATTCAGATCCTTGATTTCCTTGAAAGGACGGAGAATCTTTTCTATAATTGCCGGATTACCTTCAAAACTTTTATTCAGGTAATTTTTGTCTCTTTCTTCTTTGAATTTCCATGTCCCATCAATGACCATCTTCCCTCCCATTTCCGGCCCGATACCTGCAAAGTTTGATCCCTCAGCTGCTCCCCGCAGGTAAACAATGTCATTCGCCGGGTCAAGATCTTTAAATATTGTCCTTGCAATTTCTGCCGGATTATGTGATGAAGTTTCCTGATCAAAGGCAACCAAAATTTTATTCAACATCATTTTATCGGAGCCCAGGATTGCATTCATCACTTTTGTTGCCTGCCCTGCATATTCTTTTTTGATCCGGACAAGAGTGAGGTTATTGGGGAACCCTTCTGCAGGAACATTTATTCCGGTCAGTTCGGGCGCCATCAGCATTTTCATAGGCATCAGAAATATTTTCTCTGTCATTTTCTGAAAAAGAAAAAGCTCGTCATTCAATATGCCTGAAGACAATGACGGATATACTGCATTTTTCCTATGCGTGACAGCAGTGATATGAAATGGCAGGCATTGACCTCCTAAAGAATAAAAACCGTTATGATCACTAATCACACCTTCATCCATCATTTCTTCTGAAGGATCAACATAACCTTCAATGACCACATCTGCATCATGCGGTATTTCGATCTCACTTTGTGTGATACATTTCACCAGTTCCACTTTTTTCTTTCTTAAAAAACCGGCAAAGACATATCCTTCTATAACCTCGGGCAAAGGAACGGAAGAAGAATACATATAGACAGGATCGCCTCCCAGCACAACAGCAACCGGCATCTTCCTCCTCAATTCTTTATATTTCCGGTAATGTTTTGCAAACAGGTCATGCTTATTCCAATGTATTCCCGAAAGTGTGGCGCCTGATATTTTCATTCTTGAAAGACATATACCGCGTCTCTCCGTCTCAGGATCTTTTGTATGCACCACACATGAGGTGAGGGTTGGGTTTTGCTCCATCGGCCAATTAGTAAGAACCGGAAGATTTGTGATGTCCGGATCTTTCCTGATCCCATGCTGGCAATCTCCTCTCCCGCTCTTCACCGATGGCATCAATGAAGTAAGATTTCCCAGCCGCTGAAGTAATTTCAGCTTATCGGTTAGCCCGTCTTTAAACTCTGAAAATAATTTGATAAGGTCTTTCATTTCCATGATCACATCATCAGAGGAGCGGATGCCCAATGCAAGGTTCATTCTTTTTTCATTTCCATATAAATTCATCAGGACAGGAAAATCTGTTCCGTTGTTTTCAAAAAGCAAAGCTTTATCGCCACCGCTTTGACTTCTTACCCTGCTTGCAATCTCTGTCATTTCCAGTTTCGGATCTGCATAAGACCGGATACGGATCAGCTCTCCTTCTTTTTCCAATGCACTGATGAACTCCTGAAGACCTTTATATGCCATTTTAAAAATTGATCGGCAAAGGTAACCTGCAACTGTCGTATTCATTAAAAATTACTTTCATTCTATGAGTGCCACTTGTCAAATATTTTTTTTCCGGAAGTCCGGTTTATTTACTTTTAATAATCATAAAATAAAAACATGCGTTTAAAGTATTTATTATCTGCTGCGACCGCAGCAACCCTGGTCATTTCCTGTACCAACAATTCAGAAACGGCAAAAAGGGATCCGCTGATCGAAAACATGGACACCACCGTAAGCCCGGCAGTGGATTTTTTTCAATATGCCAATGGCGGATGGTTAAAGAGGAATCCTATTCCTGCAGATCAGAGCAGTTGGGGAATCGGGAACCTGGTCAATGAAGAGAATCTGAAGCGATTCAAAGAGATCAACGAACAAGCAGTTACTGCAAAAGCAGCCAAAGGAACTTCTGATCAGAAGATAGCTGACTTCTGGACAACGGCGATGGATAGCGCCAAAGCGGAATCATTGGGATTGAAACCTCTTCAGCCCTGGCTCGATAAAATAAATGCTATTACCGATGTAAAGTTATTGGTGAATACGGTTGCCGAATTAAAAAAGATCGGGTCGTCTTCGCTGTTCTCAGATTTTGTGAACCAGGACAGCAAGAACAGTGAAGAAATGTCTTACACATTATGGCAAGGCGGACTGGGATTGCCGGAAAGAGAATATTATTTCAGAAAAGATTCTGCAACTGATAATATCCGGAAAGAATATGTAAAATACCTGGCAAAGATTCTCACTATGTCAGGTGAAGATGCAGGCGTTGCGGCAAATGATGCCAAAGATATTCTCGCACTGGAAACAAAACTGGCCGCATCATCAAGAACGATCAATGAATTGCGTGATGATTATAAGAATTATAACAAGATGGGCGTAACTGAATTATCCAAATTATCACCTTCCATTGATTGGACTACTTATCTCAACACTATAGGAGCAAAAAATATTGACTCCTTGATCGTAGGCCAGCCTGAATTTTTCAAATCACTGGATAAAATTTTAAAAACCACCCCGGTCAATATCTGGAAAAGTTACCTGAGAGCCAGATTGATCAACAGCTTTGCTGCAGAACTTCCTGAAGCGTATGTGCAGGCAGCATTTGATTTCAGTAAACTATTCAGTGGCGCCCAACAGAGAACCCCAAGATGGAAAACAGTGATCAACCAGGAAAACCGGTTCATGGGACAGTTATTGGGCCAGCTTTATGTAAAAGCGTATGTAAGCCCTAAAGATAAGGAGCGATATGAAAAAATGGTAGAGTATATCCGTGAGGCATTGAAAGATCACATCAGTAAACTGACCTGGATGAGCGACAGCACCAAGCAAAAAGCTTATGAAAAATTGGCTGCCATAAAAAAGAAAGTTTTTTATCCCGATAAATGGAGAGATTATTCAGCGTTGGAAATAGGAACGGACAGTTATGTACAGAATGTGATCAATGCCAATGAATGGAATCATAATTACCAGTTCAATAAACTGGGTAAGCCGGTTGACAGGGACGAATGGGGAATGAACCCCCAGACCTATAATGCCTCGTATGATCCATCCAACAATGACATCACTTTACCTGCCGCACAATTCATCGTTCCGGGATTTAAAGACAGTGAACTGGATGATGCGATAGTCTATGGTTATGGCGCTGCATCCACTATCGGGCATGAAATCACTCATGGTTTTGATGACCAGGGAAGAAAATTCGATGCAAAAGGAAATCTGGTAAAATGGTGGACGGACAAAGATTCTGCTGAGTTCACAAAAAGAGCAAAACTGATCGTAAAACAGTTCGATGAATTTGAACCGGTCAAAGGTTATCACATTAATGGTGATGCTACCCAGGGTGAAAACATTGCCGACCTCGGTGGGATTGTTTTGGGAATTGATGCCTTCAAAAAAACTGAGCAATACAAAAAAGGTGAAAAGATCAATGGCCTCACTCCGATGCAACGTTTCTTCCTTGGATATGCGTTGGGCTGGTTATGGCAGGGACGTGAAGAATTGGCAAGAAGCCGTTTGCTTACTGATGTGCATGCGCCGGCGAAATACAGAGTGAACGGCCCCTTTATGGATGTGGATGAGTTCTACACCACTTTCAATGTAAAACCGGGAGATCCCATGTACCGGGCTGATAGTTTAAGAGCCAGGATATGGTAGCCTAATGAAGAAGATCAAAGAGAGAATAAGATAATTTAAAAAAAGAATGCCGGTGAAGCCGGCATTTATTTTTCATAGAGGCCGGTGAATTCAATTCCAAGGCCGGGTTTGTCTGAATAAATAATCTTCCCGAAATCAAAACGGATACCGGTAGCCACATCCTGCGATTGAAGCAAAGGGCCATCCATATCCACATGATCAATAAAAGGAAGCAGGTGAGCTACCGCAGCAGAGCCTACGGTGGATTCATTCATGCTGCCCACCATCACTTTCATATTCAATTCACGGGCTCTCTTTATCATTCTCAGCGCAGGGGTAATGCCTCCGCATTTGGTCAACTTGATATTGATGCCGTGAAAACGGTCTTTGCATTTGCCCACATCCTGCTCAGAAACGCAGCTTTCATCTGCAAACAAAGGAAGCGATGATCTTTTATAAAGCACTTCCATTCCCTTCCAGTCGTCTTTTGCCAGAGGCTGCTCCACAAGCTCCACATCCAACGTATTTAATTCCGGAATGATCTGCAATGCCGTGTCCACGTCCCATGCTGCATTAGCATCCACTCTCAGAGTGGCATCTGTGTTGGCACGCAATGCCTGAACTATGGCCAGGTCTTCTGCAGTGCCCACCTTAATTTTATAAATCGGCCAGGGTTTCTCTCTCAGCTTGGCGACCATGTTCTCAATGCTGTCAATCCCGATCGTATAATCAGTCAGTGGATTCTTTGAGATATCACCGCCCCATAATTCATAGAGCTTTTTGTTTTTCATCTTTCCATAAATATCCCATAAGGCAATATCCAATGCACATAACAAAAAAGAATTCTGAGGAAACAATTGGTGAAGATATTTCCACATGGTCTCCGGATCGGAAAAAATAAGTTTTTCTAACTCTTTTCTCTTTGCTTCCAGGTCTTCTATCATTTTTTCAACCGGGATATTGTAATAAGAGATGGC
>JAIXKI010000026.1:0-99934 GCA_026936105.1 Chitinophagales bacterium | reverse complement strand
CGGTATGTCCACAGATGCCTGTTGTCTGCCGGCACGTTGATCCGTTCTTCATTCGGATCCTGTCTTCGCAATGCCTCACTCATGCCCAGGATATCCTGCAAAAGGAAAATACTCCACATGGCGGGTGAATATAAATGTTGCAAAACGACAGCCCTGTTCACCCACGCTTCGCAAAAGAATGGCGCTTCACCCACCTGGCCGAGTATCTTTGTAAAGAAACGCTGTGTCTTTTCCCGGTTCTCTTCCCACCAGCCCCTTACCGTGCTCATATCATGTGTGGAAGGAGTGATCACAGAAAGGTAATGTGCATGCTCGGGATTGAAAAATTCAGTGTTGGGATCTTTCGGCATGCGCTGTATCTCCAGGCTGAGTATTCCCAGCCGCTTCATTACTTCGGGCACGCAATGCGGCACCATTCCCAGGTCTTCACCGCACACCAGCATGTTCGTTGCCTCCTTGAGCTGTGGCAGTTTATGCATAGCTTCTTTGAACCAAAAATCATCCTGGCGGCGAAAGAAATAATTGATATAGAGATCGTGCAATTTACCTTGAACAAAAGGAACCAGGTTTTTGAACGATAAATTCTTTTCCATTGAAATACGGAAATGAAAACGTTGCCCCTGCGATCCTTCTTCTTCAAAAAGGATCACATTGGAAATAAGGTCATACAAGCCTTGCTTTAATATACTGTTCTCATCATTATCCTCTTTTTCCCTGAAATATTGTTCCACTTTTCTCTGGGTGGAAAATTCCGGAAGCAGGTCATAACCTTCCGCCTCATTTTTTTTCAGGAACTCAGTTTTCACTCTGGAAGCGAGATCACCGAATATCTCTGTCAACACACCATCATTGATAAAAGGATCACAATAACGCTTACGGTCAAACCAGATCCCATTCTCTCCAAATTCTGAAAGAGAAACCGGAATGGCAGGAACAAACCTTCCCATGATCCCTTCCACTGCATGGTCGGGTATGTACCAAATACGGAAGAAACCAAGGATGTGGTCAATACGGAACGCATCGAAATAACGGCCCATCTGAGTGAACCTGTGTTTCCACCATTCAAATCCCGTTTCCTGCATCCGCTTCCAGTTGTAAGCAGGAAATTCCCAATTCTGGCCTTTGGCCGTGAAATCATCCGGCGGCGCTCCCACCTGTCCTTTGCGGTCAAACAATTCCGGAGCCATCCATGCTTCACAACTGTTCCTGCTTACACCAATGGGCAGATCGCCTTTCAAAGCAATTCCTTTTTTATGAACATGGCTTACCGTTTCTTCCAGTTGACAATGCAAATGATACTGAACAAAATAATTGAACGCAATGTTTTTATAGTTAGCAGACCTTTGTGTGCTGAGTTTTTCTATTTCTTTTTCATTATATTCTTCAAATGAACTCCATTTTTCAAAAGAGGCTGTTCCGTATTTGTCTCTCAAAAAACAAAAAGCAGAATAAGGAACCAGCCAATGACTGTTTTCTTCGAAAAACTTTTTGAAATCTTCCGATCCCAAAGTTTCTTCACCCATCACTTCATAAAGATCCTTCAATGCCGCAAGTTTCAGTTTCATCACACGCTCATGATCCACTTCGGTAAGTTTATTCAGTTCCGTTCTTTGTTTTTTCAGGTTCTGAATAACCGGATCATATTTTTTTCCTGCCAGTGAAAAAATATTTATGTAGAGTGGATTTAAGGCAAATGCGGAGATGGCTGCATAGGGATAAGAATCCAATGCGGTATGAGAGGCGGTAGTGTCATTGATGGGTAATATCTGGATCAGCTTCAATCCTGTTTTTGCTGCCCAGTCAGCCAGCAGTTTTATATCGGTAAACTCGCCCACGCCGAGGCTCTTCTTACTTCGTAAGCTGAAAACAGGAATAGCCACTCCGGCGCCTTTCCAGGTGTCGTTCGGCAACTGAATGAATCCGTCATGAAGAATATTGATCTTGCTCTCCGATGCATCGCCATAGAGCAGGCGGTTGTTCCCCGCCTCATACTCTACAAATTCTTTTTTCTTTACATCATAGACGCCATACTTGTATGCGATAGGGAAACTGCTTTCAGAAAGATCGGCCGCCGTCTCATACCAATCACCTTTGAGTGAAAGCAATAAAGGTTTTTCAGTTGACCATTCGCCGAAAGCGTTTCCGCTGCCTAACAGACAAACCGTTTCATTTTTTCTGAGTAATGGCGCTTTGATCCTGAAAATATGAGTAAAACCTTTCCTTGTGCTTCCGGATTCACGAACTGTTGACCTTTTTTTCAGGAAAATATTTTTAAAGGGTGCGGTAAAAAAAATATTCTCGTATTCTCCTGCATGATTCCAGGTATCCACCAGTTGCACTTCATGGATTCCTTTCTTCACTACATTTATGATACGGTCGTGCCCCCACTCCCAGGTCACTTCGCCATCTTTATTTTTCAGGAAATATTTATAGATGACTGGTTCGGTTATGCTTTTCCGTTTGATGTTCAGGCTGCACTGCCAGAATTCATCATTCAGGTATTCCAGAGGCAATGCCAGTGTAGGATCATCGTATCCCAATTCTTCCAGATTACCGCTGATCCATAGGCTCTGGCCAAATTCTGTATGGAATCTTAAATAAAACTGAAGCTTCATATGGCAGTCAATTCAGGTGATTTTATCGCTCAAATATAATGTGTTCTGAATACACTTTAAAAAGATACTTAGTAAAAATGGCTGATTGCAGATCAAGGGCTTCCTTCCCGTTAATACATCTGAATATCTCTTCTAATAAGTTGAAAACTAATTTTTTCTTTTCTGCCTGCATTATTACTTTTGTGAAAACTAAAACCAATGGAAGAAAAAAAGAAATACAAAGGCCTTTACTGGATCATATTCCTGATCTCCACAGCTGGATTCCTTTATGCTATTGACACCCACTGGGTCTGGCTAATCTTTATTTTACCGTTTGTGGCCACTTCGTTTGTAAAAGCGATGGATATAATTTGAGCTTCCGGCCTTTCATGAAGAATTTCCGTGAGAAATTATCTCACGATCCTTATTACAAATCAAATCTTATAGTAACCTTTTAAAAAATTACTGCTATGAAAAAAAGTATTTTCATTCTTGCCACATTGTTCATTGCGGCAGGTTTCTTATCACCGAATTCTTATGCTACTGTGGTCGTCCCGGCTACATCTTCCGGCGCCACAGCCAATGATCCCGATCCCGCTGCAGTGAAATCAGCCATTCAGGAATTCAGGAACCTTTCTAAAAAAGAGAAGAAAGAGCGCATGAAGGAAGTGAAGACACTGATCAAACATTACAAAGCCGATAAAAAAGCACATAAGGACGGAAGCGATAACACAGTCTTGCTTGCCATACTTGCCATACTGCTGCCGCCATTGGCCGTTTATCTCCACCAGGGTGAGATCAACAGCAAATTCTGGATAGACCTGCTGCTGACTATTATCTTCTGGCTGCCGGGTGTGGTTTATGCACTGATAGTTATCTTTGGGAATAATTAATTTTTTTCAAAAAGGAAAAGCCGGGCAATCCAAAGGCCCGGTTTTTTCATTTCTGCATACCTTTATATACATCACATTATCGAACCTAAACTTCAAATATGAAAGCAAGGCTAAGTTTATTGATCGTTCTGATGACAGCAACGGTCTTTTCTTATGGTCAACAATATTCTAACCTCAGCTTCTCCCCTGCCCAGCCGAAGCCGGGAGATAAAATTCATTTCGAGTATTCCACTGAAGGAACCGTACTCGGAGGTGAGGCATCATTTGACGCCATTGCCTACTTAAGTGACGGCGAAGTGAGAGCTCAGGAATTGAAACTGGAGGGAAGCGGCACCAAATGGTCTGGCGACATCGAAACAAACGATTCCACCAAAGCAGTATTTCTTGTTTTCAAAAAAGATGAGACAATTGATAATAACAAAGACCGGGGGTATTATCTGCTGATGTATTCTGACGGCGAGCCCGTTAAAGGCGCCTATATTGCGGTAGCAGAATTCAATTCCGGCTATGGTTCATTCCTTGCAAACATAAAAAGCGAACCTGCAGCTTCGCTGGAACTTTACAACAAAGACTTCAGCCGTTACCCGGATCTGAAAGCAAAGAACCTTGCTTCTTATATCGGCTTGCTGGTGCGTGTGGACAAAGCCACTGCCAAAGAAAAAGCACAGCCATTGATTGATGAACTGACAGCAAAAAACAACAAGACGGAAAGCGACTATCAGTCATTGATTAATTCATATCAGAGATTGGGTGATATGGATGCTTCCGGTAAACTTAAAGAAGAAGCGATAAAAAAATTCCCGAAAGGGTCACTGGCAAAAAACAAAGCGCTGGATGGTTTTTACAATGAAACCGATCTGAAGAAAAGAGAAGGATTGTTAACTGCTTACCTGAAAAATTATCCGCCGAAAACAGTCAATGAAAAAAATACAGCAAGTAATTTGTACAACACATTGGCTTCCTCAGCCGTAACGGCAAAGGACTGGACATTGTTCAGGAAATTCGCTTCGCATGTAACAAATAAAGAAATGCTGGCGCTTTCGTACAACAGGGCTGCATCTCAACTTACGGGAGAAGACATGGAAGCCAAAATAAGTCCTGCCGATCTGCGGATGGCAAGAGATTTTTCCACAAAAGCAGTTTCATTGATAAAAGAATCTTTGAACAAGCCGGTAACCAAGCCTGCTTTTTACACGGTAAAAGAATACAAAAAGAATCTTCTTTATTACAGCGGTATGATCGGTGACACTTATGCTTTGGCTCTCTGGAAATCAGGAAAAAAGAATGAAGCGTTAAAGACACAGGAAGCTGCGGTGAAAGACATGGAGTTTCAGGATCCGGATGCAAATGAAAGATATATTGTTTACAAAGAAAATATACAAGGCCCCGGTGCGGTGAAGAAAGAGATAGAAGACTATGTAAAAGACGGCAAGTCATCTGCAAAAATGAAAGAGATCCTGAAAAAAGCCTATCTCTCAGAAGGCCACACCGAAGCCGAATACACAAGCTACATGGATGAGCTGGTGAAAGAATACAAAGCCAAACTCAGAGAAGAGGTCATCAAAAAAATGATCAATGAAACAGCTCCTCAGTTTGCCTTACAGGATTTTTCCGGCAATACGGTTTCCCTTGCCGACCTGAAAGGGAAAGTGGTGGTGGCAGATTTCTGGGCAACCTGGTGCGGCCCCTGCAAAGCCTCCTTCCCTGCTATGCAAACAGCTGTGACTAACTTCAAAGATGATCCGGACGTTAAATTTGTCTTTGTAGATAGCTGGGAAAGTAAAAAGCCCGATGAGATGCTGAAAGGCGCTGACGAATTCATTAAGAAAAATAATTACACATTCCATGTGCTGCTGGATACGGAAGATAAAGTGATCGGAAGCTATGGTGTGGATGGCATCCCCACCAAATTCGTGATAGACCCGGCAGGAAACATCCGTTTCAAATCCATCGGTTATGACGGAAATCCTGATAGACTGGTGGATGAACTGTCGGCAGTTATTGACGTACTGAAATCAGGAGCCGTGCAGGGAACACAGAAAGCTTTCTGATCATTCCCGGATAACTCTTTTGATGTGACCGGCAGTTTCAACTACTGCCGGTTTTTTCTTTGAAATTTCTTTCTTGTTTCAACTAAACTTCTTCCTACAATTGAGAAAAGAGATGAAAGCTTAAGATATGATACTGAAATACTGTAGCTACCCGAGAACAGCTCTTGTTTTGAACCGTTTTCGTATTGAATTCTCATTTCTGTTGCCGGAACTTTTTTGTGTTTTGAGTTATTCCTTTCGGAGAGCTGATTTTTTCCCGATCTCGACAGTGTTCTTGTTTATACTATTTTGTATAAACAGTTGGTTAAGGTAATTTTGCACTTGATTCACATAAACTTAAAAATTATTGGAATGGCCGATGAGATGCAGCTACTCGAAGAACGGGTAAACAGGGAATACGAATACGGATTTTCTACTGATATTGAAACAGATACAGCGCCAAAAGGCCTGAATGAAGATATTATCAGGCTGATCTCCAGGAAAAAACATGAACCGGAATGGCTGCTCGAGTGGAGACTTAAAGCTTTCCGCCATTGGGAGAAAATGACCATGCCCAAATGGGCAAACCTTCAATATCCGGAAATTGATTTTCAGGATATCATTTATTATGCCGCACCAAAGACCAAAAAGGCAAAACCCGGCAAACTGGAGGAAGTGGACCCCGAGTTGCTGAAGACTCTGGATAAACTCGGTATCAGCCTCAACGAACAGAAGAGGCTTACCGGAGTGGCAGTGGATGTGGTAATGGACAGTGTGTCGGTGGCAACCACTTTCCAGGAACAGCTCGCTGAAAAAGGGATCATCTTTTGTGCGATGAGCGAAGCGATTCAAAAACATCCCGACCTGCTCAGGAGGTACCTCGGTACGGTGGTGCCCATGACCGATAATTTTTTTGCAGCGCTCAACTCAGCAGTCTTTACCGACGGATCTTTCTGTTATATTCCCAAAGGTGTACGCTGTCCGATGGAATTGTCCACCTATTTCCGGATAAATAAAGAAAACTCAGGACAATTTGAACGTACACTGATCATTGCTGAGGACGGAGCTTATGTCAGTTACCTGGAAGGATGCACTGCTCCCCGTCGTGACGAAAATCAATTGCATGCTGCCATTGTAGAGATCGTTGCCATGGAGCATGCCGAAGTAAAATATTCTACGGTACAAAACTGGTATCCGGGCGATGATGCAGGGAAAGGCGGTATTTACAACTTCGTCACTAAAAGAGGGATCTGCAAAGGAAACAATTCCAAAATTTCATGGACACAGGTGGAGACCGGTTCTGCCATCACCTGGAAATACCCGAGTGTGATCTTAAAAGGCGATAATAGCATCGGTGAATTCTATTCGGTGGCGCTCACAACAAAATTCCAGCAGGCTGACACCGGAACAAAAATGCATCATATAGGAAAGAACACAAGAAGCAGGATCGTTTCCAAAGGCATCAGTGCAGGAAAATCGCAAAACAGCTACCGCGGATTGGTAAAAGTGGCAAAGACCGCTGAGAATGCAAGAAATTTTTCTCAATGTGATTCATTACTGCTCGGTGATAAATGCGGAGCACATACTTTTCCTTACATAGAATCCAAAAACAATACAGCGGTGGTGGAACACGAGGCCACTACTTCCAAGATCGGCGAAGACCAGCTCTTCTACTGTGAGCAGCGGGGACTGGATGCCGAGAAAGCAGTAGCGCTGATCGTTACGGGTTTTGCAAAAGAAGTGATGAACAACCTGCCGATGGAGTTTGCCGTGGAAGCACAAAAACTCCTGGCAGTAAGCCTGGAAGGAAGTGTCGGTTAAAAAATATTTAGTCAAACGATCAAAACTGAAAATACAAATGTTATCAATCAAGAACATCCATGCATCCATTGACGGGAAGCAGATTTTAAAAGGACTGAACCTGGAGATAAAACCCGGAGAAGTACATGCCATCATGGGCCCGAACGGATCCGGGAAGAGTACATTGGCTTCTGTGCTGGCAGGAAGAGAAGAATATGAAGTGACCGAAGGCAGCGTTGAATTTGAAGGAAAAAATCTTCTGGAACTTTCTCCTGAGGAGAGAGCCAAGGAAGGATTGTTCCTCGCCTTTCAGTATCCGGTAGAAATACCCGGCGTCAGCACCACCAATTTCATCAAAGCCGCATTGAATGAAAAAAGAAAATACCAGGGACTGGAACCTCTGGATGCGGCAAGCTTTTTAAAACTGCTGAGAGAAAAAGCCGCCTTGCTGGAACTCGACAAGTCATTACTCAGCCGCTCCCTGAATGAAGGATTTTCCGGGGGAGAAAAGAAAAGGAATGAGATCTTCCAGATGGCAGTGCTGGACCCCAAACTTACTATCCTGGATGAAACAGACAGCGGCCTTGATATTGATGCTTTAAGAATTGTTGCCAAAGGCGTGAACACACTTCATAATGCCGATCACTCCATCATTGTGATCACACACTATCAGCGGTTGCTAAATTATCTGCAGCCCGATTTTGTGCATGTGCTGATGAACGGCCGTATTGTAAAATCAGGCGGAAAAGAACTGGCGCTGGAGTTGGAAGAAAAAGGATATGATTTCATCAAAGAAGAATTACAGGAATCATTGACCGCATAATCATATTAACTGATAATGGATACAATAAGAACAGAATACCTGGAGGAGCGTTTTAAGGAATTACAATCCGCACAAACAGGAAGCGCATTGCAAAACTGGAGGTCTGAAGGTTTTAAAAACTTCAACAAACTGGGATTGCCCACGCTGAAAAACGAAGAATGGAAATATACCGGCATCAGCAGGTTGTTCACTAAAGATTATACCATCCCTTCGAAAAAAGATAATGTCATTGACCGGGAGATCGTTGATAAAACTGCCATACCCGGCGCATCGGGAATGGAACATCTTGTGTTTGTAAACGGGAAATTCAATAAAGATCTTTCGTCCTTTCAATCCAATGACGGCTTTGAGATCTGCAGCCTGGAAGAAGCATTTAACGGTAAGTATCATGAAGATGCAGAAGCCTATTTCAATAAAAGCAGTTTGTTCATCAAAGACGGGATCCACGCTTTGAATTCTTCTTTCATGAACGAAAGCGTTTTTATTAAGATCAGGAAGAATTACCACGCAACAAAGCCTTTCTATTTCGATCATATTTTTGACACCACAAGCAATCATCTGCTGGCGAGCCCGAGAATATTAGTGGTGATAGAAGAGAATGCAAACGTGCAAATGATCGGGAGCTATTATACTCACGGCAGCATGGACAGCTTCAGCAATGAAGTGATGGAGATTGTAGTAAAAGAAAATGCCCGTCTTGAATATTACAAGATTCAAAACGACACCCCGAACGGAAGCCATACAGGAACCACGCATATCAGGCAGATCGGAAAAAGCTATGTGCATACGGTGAATATTTCACTGAATGGGGGAATGATCCGTAACAACACCGACATCATCATGGAAGAACAGGCAAATGAAGCACACATGTATGGACTGTATTTCCTGAAAGGCAACACGCATGTGGACAATCATACCCTTGTGGACAACACAAAACCGCATTGCTTCAGCAATGAATTATATAAAGGCATCATTGATGAACATGCCACCGGGGTGTTTAGCGGAAAGATCTACGTAAGGCCGGATGCACAAAAGATCAATGCATACCAGTCTAACAAAAACATTCTGCTGTCTGATACGGGCACCATCAACACCAAGCCTCAACTGGAGATTTACGCCGATGATGTGAAATGTTCTCACGGATGTACGGTCGGCCGGCTCGATGATGAGGCTTTGTATTACTTAAGGGCAAGAGGCATCAATAAAGACCTGGCAAAATCCATGTTGCTGAAAGCATTCGCCGATGAGATAGTAATGCAAATAAAAATTGAACAGCTTAAAGAATATGTGGAGACACAGATCAGCGACCGGTTGCAGTTGGCAGACTGATCATTTAAACAATCATTCATGGAAGCAGTTAAAGAAAAAATACAGGCTTACAATGTAACGGCGCTGCGCAATAAATTTCCTGTGCTGAATGTAAAAGTGAACAGGCATCCGCTCGTTTACCTGGACAATGCGGCCACCACTCAGAAACCTGAGTCGGTCATCAAAGCACTGGAGAGTTATTATAAGAATTATAATGCCAACATTCACCGCGGCATTCACCACCTGGCAGAAAAAGCAACCGTAGCATTTGAAGAGACCCGCACCGAAGTGCAGAAGTTTCTGAATGCTGCGCACCGTGAAGAGATCATTCTCACCAAAGGAACCACGGAAAGTATCAACCTGGTGGCCTCCTCCTGGGGAAGAAAAAATCTGAAAGAGAATGATGAAGTGATCATCAGTACCATGGAGCATCACAGCAATATTGTTCCCTGGCAACTTATTTGCGAAGAGAAGAAGGCAAAACTGAAAGTGATCCCCATTTCCGATGAAGGAGAATTGGATCTCGAAGCGTTCCGTTCACTGCTTTCTCCAAAGACTAAGATGGTATCGGTGGTTCATGTGTCTAATTCACTCGGCACCATCAACCCGGTCGAAGAGATCATTGAAATGGCTCACGCTGCCGGCGCAGTGGTACTGATAGACGGCGCACAGTCAACGGCACATTTGAAAATAGATGTTGCCCGGATGAACTGTGATTTCTTTGCTTTATCGGCTCATAAAGTTTACGGACCTACCGGTGTGGGAGTTTTGTATGGTAAAAAAGAAATTCTGGAAGAAATGCCTCCCTACCAGGGTGGTGGTGAAATGATCGGTGAGGTGAAATTTGAAAAGACAACATACAATGAGCTGCCTTATAAGTTTGAAGCAGGAACTCCGAATATTGCCGGTGTGATCGCATTCAGGGAAGCCCTGTTCTTTTTAAATGCCAACAACCATACCCTGATTCATGAACATGAACAAAGACTGTTGGAATATGCAACAAAAAAAATTTCATCAGTAGATGGTATCAGGCTCATTGGTACAGCTAAAAGCAAAATCGGAGTTATTTCCTTCCTGCTGAATGGTGCTCATCCGCAGGATGTTGGCGTGTTGCTGGATCAGCAGGGAATTGCCGTCCGCACGGGCCATCACTGCACCCAGCCATTAATGACCCGGCTGGGAATTCCGGGTACGGTACGGGCATCTTTGGCCATGTATAACACCCATGAAGAAATTGATCTTTTAACGGAAGCATTGCTCAAGGCAAAAAAGATGTTATTGTAAATGATTGAACCGCTAAGCATAGGAAAAATTGAACAGGAGATCATTGATGATTTCTCGTTGTTTGACAACTGGGAAGAAAAATATGAATACATCATTGACATGGGGAAAAAACTTCCTCCATTAGATGACATTCATAAAAAAGAAGAGAACATCATCAAAGGTTGCCAGAGTACCGTATGGCTGGTGGCAGAGCAAAAAGACGGCAGGATCTATTTCAAAGCAGACAGCGATGCAGTGATCGTAAAGGGGTTGATCAGTTTGCTGATAAGAGTGTTATCCGGGCAAACAGCAACCGATATACTTGAAACAAAACTTGATTTTATCAATAAGATAGGGATGATGCAGCATTTAGCTCAAACAAGAAGCAATGGCCTGCTCAGTATGATCAAACAGATGAAACATTATGCCCTGGCATTTAACACCGTGGCATCCTGAAAAATGAAACCGTATGAATGCTGAAGAATTAAAAGAAAAAGTTATTGAGACCATCAAGACCATTTATGATCCGGAAATACCGGTGAATATCTGGGAACTGGGGTTGATATACAGTGTAGATATCTTACCGATCAACAATGTGCAGATCAACATGACGCTTACGGCGCCCAGTTGCCCTTCAGCGCAGGAAATCCCTTTGGAAGTGGACCAGAAGGTCAGAGCAATAGAAGGAGTAAATGAAGTGGATGTGGCCGTAGTGTGGGATCCTCCCTGGGACAGGAGCATGATGAGTGAAACAGCTATGCTTGAATTAGGGTTTTTATAAAAAATATTTATATGAAAATTTCAGCACAGGAAGAATATGGATTAAGAATCCTGCTGCGCATTGCCCGCAGTAAGGAAGGTGACAATATGAGCATTCCTGTATTGAGCCAGCTGGAAGGGATCGGAATGGCTTATGTTGGCAAACTGACCGGTGTGCTCAGAAAAAACGGATTCATCATCAGCAACCCGGGAAATATCGGCGGCTATAAACTTTCAAAGCCACCAGAAGAAATTTTTATAGGAGATGTGCTGAAAGCATTGGGCGGCGCCATGTTTGACAAAAAATTCTGCGGCGAATTCACCGGCAACAGTGTCATGTGTGCCAACTCGGTTGATTGCTCGGTCAGATCACTGTGGCGCATTATTCAATTATCAATTGACAGGGTCTTACAAAGTATCACCGTTGCCGACCTGGTAGGATCAGAAAAAGAATCGCAGAGAATTTTAAAATCTTACCTGGAACCGGAATCTGTGTCTTAATAACCGAACTCCCTGTCAATCGTATTCAACAGGTACAGTTTTCTGTCACTGAAATATTCCCAGAACATGATTCCTCCCAGTTTATGTTGAAGGATATACCGGCATTTTGCTGTCACTGATTCTTCATCATCATAAGTGATGAATATTTTTTTCTCCGCATTGAACAGATAGGGCGCCGAAGATTCCGCATCCCAATAGCGTACATATCCTTTTCTATCCACAAGGCTGTCTTTAAGATAAGTATAACCGCCGCCAAACATAGGACGTACGGTTTTCTGATACAATCCGTGATTATCGGCAGAAGCCACCACTTTCCCTTTACCATAAAAGCCAACGCCCATTACGATCCTTGATGGCGGAACACCGGCTTTGAGCATGTTATGTATGGAAATATCGGCCGAATATAAAAAGCTTTTGCTCGCCGGAGCAAACAGGTTGGTATGATGCGTGGCAATGGAATCATAAGTTTCATCGTAATCATAAGCCATCAGGTTAATATAATCTGTAAAACGGGCCACTTTCTTCATTTGCGTATGCTGAATAAACTCTCTTGATCCGCCTATCGCCGTGGTCACGAAATATTTCTTGCCGGTCTTCTTTCCGAGCCTGTCCAGATGTTTCCGCAATTGCTTAAACATTTTTGTGTAATGCGTTTTGTCGGATTGCCGGTAGGTGTTGCTGTCGCCGATCATGCCCGGGTATTCCCAGTCAATATCCACTCCGTCAAGATCGTAATGAGCTACAATGTCCACAGCGCTCTTTGCAAATGCTTTCCTGGATGACCCGGTCAGTACGGCATCGGAAAAATGTTTGCTCCAGGTCCACCCTCCTATTGAAATAAGAATCTTCAACTCAGGATTGATTGCTTTAAGTTCGTTCAGTTTCCTGAAATTGACAGTATCAGTCTTTTCATTGTGAAGCCATGCCAGGTTATTCCTGATATCCACAAATGCATAGTTGATATGTGAAAGTTGTTTTGCAGCGATCTTGTCTGTGTTGATCACATTGCCGTTAAACCCTCCGACATACCCGATGATCGCAGGTCTTGTTTGAGTTTGCGACCGGGAAGAAATGGAAAATACCAGAGAAAGGATAAGGAGTAGAATAAATGGTTGAAAAGGTTTTTGAGATCTCATTTCAGATGATTTTATGGTTAGGAATGATTTGACGGTACCCGGCATTCAAAACATTTCAAGAAAACAGATCAGCTTTATTTTTAAAAGTGTTTCAGTTTTCACTTCACACATCTGTTTGCTAAGATACCCCTGTTTAAAGCAAAAACTGTTTACCACTCATATAAATTATGAACCGCCTGAACGAAAAAGAAAAGTCTGCCTGCCCGGTATGGTGATCTTTTTTAAATATTTGTGTGAATGATCAGAATTTGGTTACAGGGAAGTGTAAAAGAATTTTTTCAGGCATGCTATTTTATGCTCTTATTCCTTTAACTTCAGCCATCATTCATGAGATCTGTATAAGAGCCGCGGGTTTTAAAATAATGGGATAATACAGATACTAAAATAAAATTTGCATTCCGGTTATAACTGAAACTAATTTTTCAAAATAATAATTCATCAACCCTTAATCATTCCTGTTTTTTATGAAAAGAAAATTGACCACCGCATTCCTGCTTGCCTGCACGGCAAATATCCTTTTGGCACAGCCTGATCCGAAACTGAAAGAAGACATACGGAACACGGGTTTTGTGCACAGTCCGCTTCCGCTCGATTACAGCAAGTCACTGGAGACTCGCGGCCTCACCAAAAAAGTTCTGCAATCCGACATGCTTTGCGATATGGAAACTCCGAAAGGATGGTCGCATAAGGGTATCGGCGGTATATCATTTACTTCAGAAAGAAGTATCAGCGGAAAGCAAAGCCTTCGTTTGGTATCACCATCCACCAATCCTCAATTCATGAACTGGGGAATAGGCTTTGGCACATCCATGGCGACTTACGAAGTGGGCGGTGCCAACTGGGAGAAATACAACCGCATCAGGCTTTACATTTATCCTGATTGCGAAGGGGCCCGCAGCATTTATCTTAACCTGATCATAAACAATGATGGTAAAATCAAAGTTCCGGATAAATATGAGCGGGAAGGAATTCATGAAATCAACCTGGTCAATGGCAAATGGAATGAATGCTATGTGGAAATGCCGGAGCTTGCCCGTGATAAAGTGACAAAGATCTCTTTTGCCATTGAGGTCTTCGGTAAAGAACGCACCATGGGTGATTCTTTGAAATTTGATATTGACGCTGTAAAACTGGAAACCATTGAAGATCCGGAAGTGGTCAGCGGATGGCAGCCCGCCAATAATAGGATCATATTTTCCACAAGCGGCTACAGGCCTGAAAGCGAAAAGACCGCCATTGTAAATGTGAAACAAAATAATGGCAGGTTTCAACTGATAGACAATAACAGTTCCGGAGTGGTGTATGAAGGGAAGATCAACTCAGTAACTACCAATACCGGCTCATTCCAGACAATTGACTTTACTGATTTTAAAAAAGAAGGACAATATAAGATACGTGCCGGCGATGTGGTTTCGCAACCGTTTTACATCAATGCAAACCTCTGGGATAACTCTGCCTGGCGTATGTTGAATTTTATTTTCTGCGAGCGGTGTGGTTATGCGGTTCCTGAAAAACACGGAGTTTGCCATGCTGACCTGAATGGAACTTATAACGGGAAAGTCTTTCCTATGAACGGCGGCTGGCACGATGCGGCGGATATGTCGCAACAATTTTTGCAATCAGGTGAAATTGCCTATTCACTTCTTGAAATGGCCAACAGGGCAAAAGAAAAAGGAGATCAGGATATGTACCTGAGAATGCTGGAAGAAGCTGAATGGGGAATAGATCTGATATTGAAGAGCCGCTTTGGCGATGGCTACCGTGCCCAGACCTGGGGCACTAACTTATGGACAGATGGTTTTATAGGGACAAAAGACGATTCTACAAGATGGCGGCGGGTGCGGGTGCACAACAGGGCATTTGAGAATTTTGTTTTTTCAGGTATAGAAGCGTATGCTTCCATGACCATTGAAAAAGACAGCATGCTGAAGAAGAATCTTGAAAAAGTTGCTATCGAAGATTTTGCTTTTGCCAAAAAACGCTTTGACAGCCTTGGGTTCAATGATATCAACAGCATCGGTGGCGGCGGCGATCATGCAGCCATGGCATCCAACAGCCAGTATATGGCCAACATTTCTTTTGCTGCAAGCTTGTTGTATAAACTTACCGGCGATAAATATTATGCCAATGAGGCGGCCAATGTAATCCGCTACACTTTGGATTGCCAGCGTACCGAACCCCTGAACGATAAAAACAAAACAAGAGGTTTTTTTTATCGTGATCTGAACAAATTATCCATTGTGCATTATACCCACCAATCCCGTGATCAGTATTACATGCAGGCGTTGGTGATGCTCTGTGAAACACAGCCTGATCATCCTGACTATAAAAAATGGGAAGCTGCCATCAGGCTGTACGGAGATTACCTGAAATCAATCATGCAATATGTAAGCCCTTATGGCCTGGTGCCAAGCGGTGTTTATAATATCAACGAGATAAAAGATTCCGTGAACTTTTACAAAGTGCAGGTGGGTGTTTTCGGTGGAGTTGGCAAAGATTATAAAGAGCAATTGGAGAATGGAGTGAAGCTGGATGAAGAGCATTACCTGAGAGTATTTCCCGTATGGTTCTCATTCAAGGGAAATGCTGCCGTACAATTGTCAACGGGGAAAAATGCAGCGTTGTGCGGAAAGTTTTTAAAGGATAAGGAATTATTGAACATTGCCGAGCAGCAATTATTCTGGATCGTCGGTAAAAATCCTTTTGGCCAATCCATTATCTGGGGAGAAGGAAGCAACTATCCACAGCTTTATGTGGCGCTCCCGGGAGAAACGGTAGGGGGAATACCGGTAGGAATGGAGTCCAAATTCAATGGCGATACACCTTACTGGCCGCAATTCAATACTGCTACCTACAAAGAAGTGTGGGGTGCGCCGGCAGCACGATGGTTGTCGCTGGTTTCTGAATTCTGATGTTGAAAGGAATTGATTCACAAAATATTTTTCAACGGGAGATGTTCTGATACGTCTCCCTTTTTCATTATTGCTTTTCAGAAATCAAATGAACCACTTCCGGCTTTTTTCCCCAATGCAGCGGCACATCATCAGATACCAATAAAGGCATGGATGAAGTGGCGCCGCCGAGGTAATCAACAGCATGGAGATAGACCACCTTGCTGATCTTGTAAAATCTTATTGCATAAGAACACATCACGCAGGGCTCATGAGTAGTGTACAGTATTGCTCCCGATAGATCGGCTCCTGATTTTTTCACGGCTATCCTGATCGCTTCGATCTCTGCATGGCAGGTCACATCGTTTTTGGTTTTGTTTGCTTCCTCAGCTTTAGCAATGATGTTGCCGTCTTTTACAATAAGAGCCCCTACCGGAGAGTTTCCCTTTTCCCCCGCACTCTTGCCCAAAGCTTTACACCGTTCCATATAATAGTAATCATCCTTCATACTGTTTGTATTTATCTAATTCCGATAAAAAGTTTCCCATTCGATCACTTTTCATTCCTGACCTTATACTTCCTGAGTATCTCTGCAATACAACCTGTCCATCCTGTCTGATGTGAGGCGCCTATCCCCTTCCCTGAATCTCCATGAAAACATTCAAAAAATAAAATGAGGTCTTTGAAATATTGATCCTTATCGAACAATTCTATCTGACCGTTCACTTTTCTTTTTCCGTCCTTGTCTTTTGCAAAAATCCCTACCAGGCGTTCTTTCAGTTTCTCCGCCACTTCTTTCAGATCCATTTCCCTTCCGGAAAAAGAAGGGAATTCCACTTTCAGCTCGTCTTCAAAATACTCATAATATTTTTCCAGCGCCGTTATCATCAGGTAATTCATGGGCATCCACACGGGTCCCCGCCAGTTGGAATTGCCACCAAATAAAGTTGAATTGGAATCGCCGGGCTGATAATTCAAGCCAAACTCACTCCCTGCAATGTGGATGGTATAAGGATTCTCGTGGATCTTCGACAAAGAACGGATACCGGCACAGGAAAGAAATTCTTTTTCATCAAGCAGTGCGCAAAGTATCTTCTTTAATCTTTTATACGGAGCCAGGGAAAGAAGTATTTTATCTTTTTTGTCAATGTTTTCGATTACCTGGTACTGGTCGTTCTTTTGACGGTATTTTACAAACCATTTCAGCCTGCGGTTGAAATCAGGAAGCTTTTTCAGCAATGATTTGTCAATGACATGAACTCCGAATAAAGAGGTAAGGCCGACAAGAGAGCGGACTTTTAAAGGAATGAAATTCCCGTCAGGCATTCGGAGTACATCATAAAAGAATCCGTCTTCTTCATCCCACGATCCTTTATAACCTTCACGGATCTGGTTGATAGAAGCTGCGATGTACGTGAAGTGTTCAAAGAATTTTGTAGCCAGGTCTTCATATATCTTGTTGGTTTGTGCCAGTTCAAGAGCTATGTCCAGCATGTTCAGGCAATACATTCCCATCCACGCTGTGCCATCAGCCTGTTCCAGTATCCCTCCTCCCGGAACATTATTCCTGTCAAACACACCAATATTGTCCAGTCCGAGAAAACCGCCTTCAAAAACATTATTGTTAAGCCGGTCCTTGCGGTTCACCCACCAGGTGAAGTTTATCAGTAATTTCTGAAAAGTTCTTTCCAGGAAACTGATGTCACCGGTTCCTGTCCTTTCCTTGTCTATCTTATAAACCTGCATGCAGGCCCAGGCCTGAACCGGAGGGTTTACGTCACTGAAATTCCACTCATACGCAGGAATCTGGCCATAAGGATTCATATACCATTCCCGAAGCAAAAGGATCAGTTGCTCCTTTGCAAATTCAGCATCGAGTGACGCAAGCGATACGCAGTGAAAAGGTAGATCCCATGCAGCGTACCAGGGATACTCCCATTTGTCGGGCATGGAAATGATGTCTTCATTATTCAGGGTAAGCCAATCGCTGTTTCTCCCGGTAAGCCTTTGCTGGGGAGGAGGAAGAAAACCCGGATCACCTTTGAGCCAGCCCGGAATATCAATGTAATAAAACTGCTTGTTCCACAACATTCCGGCATAAGCCTGTCTTTGAATATTCTTAAGATCCTTGTCTTTTGTTTCGATCAGGCAGTCATAGAATTCATCGGCCTCTTTTTTTCTTTGTATAAATACCAAATCAAAATCAGTGTTAAATGGTTTTTCAATCTCTTCTTTACTCAACCGTAGCTTAACGGTCACTTCATCATGAGCTTCTATATTCAAACGATACAACGGCGAACATTTGGTGCCGCTCTTTTTCTCATTAAATAATTCAAAATGGTTTGTAATGACCGCTTCATGAAAAGCATCTTTTACAAAAGGGCTTTCATTAGGTGTATTGTAAAGCCGGAGATTGTTGGTTTCATTTTCGGTAAATAAAACCCTTTCGGGCTTTTGAAAATAAAAATGATATTCTTCCAGTTTTTCATGAGCGGCTTTAAGTTCGCCGTAAGAACCTTCCAATGAAACCAAACTGATCGAAGGTTTTTCATTGATCAGCCCAAACGACCATTGATTGCGGAACCAGAGTATGGGTAACAAAACGAGTTGCGCTTTTTCACCGGCCCTGTTACAGGCAGTTATTTTAATACAGATGTCTTCTTCACTTTCTTTTGCATATTCAATGAAGACATCAAAGTATTTTCCGTCATTAAAAACACCTGTGTCACCAATTTCATATTCATCTTCATTCCTGCTTCGGCGCTTATTCACCTCTATCAGTTCTTCATAAGGGAATGCAGCTTGCGGATATTTATACAGGTATTTCATGTAAGAGTGTGTCGGAGTGTTGTCCAGGTAGTAATACAACTCTTTCACATCTTCTCCATGATTGCCTTCGGAAGGTGTCAATCCGAACAGCCTTTCTTTAAGAATTTCATCTTTACCATTCCATAATGCAATAGCGAAACATAAGCGTTGGCTATTATCAGAAATTCCTCCAATCCCATCCTCTCCCCAGCGGTAGGTTTTTGAACGGGACATGGAGTGAGTCACAAAATTCCAGGCATCACCATTAGCGCTGTAATCTTCACGCACCGTACTCCACTGTCTTTCGGACAGATAAGGTCCCCATTTCAGCCATTTCCTTTTTTTAGAATAGTTTTCTTTCAGTCTTTTTTGTTCGGGGTTTGCAGGTCTGGGCATGACAGCATTCCTTTTTTATTTACAAACTCATTGCTAACATAACAAAATTTGCTATCATGGGTTTGTGGTAAACCGGTTCTTTTTGGAATTGTGTTCCTTTTCGTATCCCGGGCACTTGCCTGGCTGGCCACGAAGCCTATTAATTTCTCCTGATTTATTTGCGGCTGGCTGCCCCGTTAACTTAAAATTTATATGAGCAAAATATGTTAGTAAGACACCAATTGAGGCATGAGAAGGAAGATTATCTTTGAAAAAAAAATAACATGAATCTTTTTGTTGCCGGCCTTCCTTACGACCTCGATGACGCAGAGCTTGAAGAAATTTTTGAAAAATTCGGAAAAATTTTATCTGCAAAAGTTTCCATTGACCGGGAAACCGGTAAAAGCAGGGGTTTTGGTTTTGTGGAAATGGCCAATGAATCCGAAGCAAAGGAAGCCATTGAAAACCTCAACGGCATTTCATTGGGGAAAAAACCGATGGTAGTAAAAGCTGCGGAAGACAGGCCCAAAAGCAGCGGCGGATACAAAAGGCCGGGATTTGACAGTAACAGGAGAAGGTACTGAATTGAAAACATGGGCAGGAAACGGGAATAATTCATATTTGAATTATCATTATCACTTTTTGCAGAAGATGATGAACAGGGAAAAAATCACTAACAGCGGGTCTGCAATACGAGTGCTCACTCTGACAGAAAAGGCAGAATTTTCATCATAAAAGAAAAGGGGCTGTATCAGAAGTAAAAAATTCACTTCTACGATCGCATAAGCATTGACCCGGGCTGCAAAAAAGTGCTTGGGTCTTTGCGAGGCAATAAAAGAGAGAATCATTGTGTCAAGTCAAACCCATTGCCGAAGCAAACTGCACTCAGGGCAGATCGCTTCGTCGCTGCATTCCCCGCGATGACCCGGGCTGCAAAAAAGTGCGTGGGTCTTTGCGAGGCAATAAAAGAAAGAATCATTGTGTCAAGTCAAACCCATTGCCGAAGCAAACTGCACTCGAAGGCAGATCGCCCCGTCGCTGCGTTCCCCGCGATGACCCGGGCTGCAAAAAAGTGCGTAGGTCTTTGCGAGGCAATAAAAGAGAGAATCATTGTGTCAAGTCAAACCCATTGCCGAAGCAAACTGCACTCAGGGCAGATCGCTTCGTCGCTGCATTCCCCGCGATGACCCGGGCTGCAAAAAAGTGCGTGGGTCTTTGCGAGGCAATAAAAGAAAGAATCATTGTGTCAAGTCAAACCCATTGCCGAAGCAAACTGCACTCGAAGGCAGATCGCTTCGTCGCTGCGTTCCCCGCAATGACCATCGCGGCATAAATGAAGAAGGTTGTATCAGAAAAAAGTCACTTCTACGATCGCATAAACTATAACCTATTCGTAGAGTAATACAAATAAAAAAGAGGCTATCTTAACTTTTGAGACAGCCTCCGGATTTTGTAAGGTTCTTATTTTAAGTTATGAAACCCAGGTCTCTTTACTCATTACTTCACTTCCTCATACGGCACATCCGTTACATTCTCCCCACCGGCATTCTGGCCTTGTTGTTGCTGATCAGCGCCGTCTGGTCCAGGTTGTGCGTCACCCGTAGCCTGAGCGCCTGCAGAAGCCTGCGCATTGTAAATATCCTGGCTGGCTGCCGTCCATGCTGCATTTAAAGAAGCAAGGGCAGAATCAACTGCAGCAATATCCTGTTTTTTGTGTGCCTCTTTCAGTTGCTCTACGGCGTTTTCAATAACGGTTCTTTTGTCTTGTGGAATTTTATCGCCGTATTCTTTCAATTGCTTTTCCGTCTGGAAGATCATGCCGTCTGCCATATTCAGTTTATCTACTTTCTCACGTTCCGCTTTATCCGAAGCTTCGTTGGCTTTTGCTTCAGCTTTCATTTTTTCCACTTCTTCTTTGTTGAGTCCGCTGCCGGCTTCGATGTGGATTTTCTGTTCTTTGCCGGTTCCTTTATCTTTTGCTGTAACATGCAAAATTCCATTGGCATCAATATCAAATGTCACTTCGATCTGAGGCAATCCTCTCGGGGCCGGCGGTATGCCATCAAGATTGAAAATACCTAGGCTCTTGTTGTCCTTTGCCATCGGACGCTCTCCCTGTAATACATGAATCTGAACGCCGGGCTGATTGTCCGAAGCAGTGGAAAATACTTCCGATTTCTTAGTAGGAATTGTTGTATTACTTGGAATCAAAGCCGTCATCACTCCACCCAGGGTTTCAATACCCAATGAAAGCGGAGTCACATCAAGCAGCAGAACATCTTTTACTTCGCCGGTCAACACTGCACCCTGTACGGCAGCACCTACGGCAACTGCTTCATCGGGGTTCACGCTCTTGTTCGGTTTTTTACCGAAGAATTTTTCAACCAGTTCCTGAACTTTAGGGATGCGGGTGGATCCACCCACCAGAACCACTTCATCAATATCTGCCGGCTTCATGCCTGCATCATCCAATGCTTTTTGGCAAGGAGTTAAACATCTTTCAAATAATTTGTCGGCAAGCTGTTCAAACTTTGCACGGCTCAATTTTTTCACTAAGTGTTTGGGCACTCCATCAACGGCTGTGATATAGGGAAGGTTGATCTCAGTCTCACTGGAAGAACTTAATTCCACTTTTGCTTTTTCAGAAGCATCTTTCAGACGTTGCAGGGCCATCGGGTCTTTGCGGAGATCTATGGCTTCATCCTTTTTAAATTCTTCTGCCAGCCAATCCATAACCACTTTATCAAAGTCATCACCGCCAAGGTGTGTGTCACCATTGGTTGACTTCACTTCAAAAACACCGTCACCCAGCTCAAGAATGGAGATATCGAACGTACCGCCGCCAAGGTCGAACACAGCAATTTTCTGGTCTTTGTGTTTTTTATCCAAACCAAAAGCTAATGCAGCAGCAGTTGGTTCGTTGATGATACGGCGTACATTCAGTCCTGCGATCTCGCCTGCTTCTTTGGTAGCCTGGCGCTGAGAATCGTTGAAATAGGCAGGTACGGTGATCACTGCTTCATTCACCTCCTGTCCAAGATAATCTTCAGCGGTCTTCTTCATCTTCTGAAGGATCATAGCTGAAATTTCCTGTGGAGTGTAAGGACGGCCTTCTATGTCAATTCGTACGGTATTATTGTCACCCCTGACAACTTTATAGCTCCAGTGAGTGATCTCTTCCCCTACTTCATCATATCGGCGTCCCATAAAACGCTTTACGCTCATGATCGTGTTGTGAGGATTGGTAATGGCCTGACGCTTGGCGGGGTCGCCAACTTTACGTTCGCCATTTTTCAGAAATGCCACTACAGAAGGAGTAGTCCTGCGTCCTTCATCATTAGCAATGACCACCGGTTCGTTGCCTTCCATTACGGCTACGCAACTGTTGGTAGTTCCTAAATCTATTCCGATTATTTTTCCCATAATATGTAAAATTTTAAATTCTGCTCCCGAAGCGGGCAGTTTCCCTCTTGATTATCAATGATAGTGCCATCTGACAAGAAGTGAAAAAATGGCAGAAATTTGGCCATCCGCCCAGAATCATTTTCTGAATAGTTTTACCAGAGTTATGACATTTGCAAATAAAAGATCTATGAACATAAGGGCCGTAAAACTCAAAGATGCATCGAAAATAGCAAAGCTTTCAGGGCAGCTGGGTTATCCCATAACTGAACAGGAAGCTGCCAATCATATCCACCGAATAGAAACGGATAGTGATCAAAAGGTCTTTGTTGCAGAGCTGGGCAAGGATATTACCGGGTGGATTCATATCCGGAAAGAAATTTTATTGGTAGAGCCTCCTTTTGCTGAAATTGCCGGGTTGATTGTGGATGCCGGGCACCGTAAAAAGAATATCGGAAGGTGGCTGGTGCAGGAAAGTATTCAATGGGCCAGGCAAAACGGGCTTTTCAAAATAAAAGTACGCAGCAATATATTGAGGAGTGAAAGCCACAGTTTTTACAAAGCTCTTGGGTTCCGTGAAGTAAAAACTCAGAAAGCATACGAATGGATCAATGAATGATTACTTTTTTACAGAAGTAATTTCTACACCTTTCCTTTTTCTTTCTTTTTTTAATTTTATTGTACCAATGAAAAGCATAAAAGGTAAAGCATTCATTTTTCTGATCACCGTTTTGATTTTTTCAGTATCCTGTTCGTATAAGATAATACCGGCAGAGCCTAATCCCGGTGTGATGGAATACAATCCCGGCTCACTGCCACCGTCAGATATCAATGTATCTGCTCAGATCAGCCTCAAACCGCTGTTTTCATTTATTGAAAAAAATATTGATACGGTTTACACTTCAACAGGATATCCGGATGCCTGGGAGTATGAAGGCTGTTCCATACGGTACAAATACACTTTCCGGCGGGGGCCGCTTCAGATGAAAGCTTCCGGAAATATTTTGAATATGAGTTTTACCGGGTATTACAAAGTGATCGGATCCACAAGAGCCTGTATCAACGGAACTGCTATTTCACCCTGGACTCCACCCTGCAAATGCGGGTTTGATGAAGGCGAGCGTAAAGTGAATGTATCGTTTGAAATTGGATTTATTATCCAACCTGATTATAAGGTCAGTCTCTCCATAAAAAGACTTGAGCCTCAACCGCTGAATAAATGTGAAGTGTGTTTTTGGGGACAAGACATCACCAAACAGGTGATGGATGAATTAAAGTTCGATCTGGATGAAGCCAAAAGAAATATCGAGCACACTTATGGAGTCTTTGATCTCCGTTCTAAATTTCAGCAAGCCTGGGATAAGCTGAACGAACCATACAACGTTTACGGGCTGGGTTGGTTGCAGGCCAATCCCGAAAAATTGAGGATCAATAGCCTTTTTGCTTCAAATGACACGCTGAATGTCTATCTGGGATTATCGGCAAAACCCGTGATCAGTTTTGAAAAGCCTTCAATAAAAAGCGGCGTTATTCCGAATATCTCCGGGTATTCATCTGCCCCGGGTTTTAATATTTTTCTTGATGCCGTTCTTCAGTATGATTCATTATCGGCTATACTGAACCAGCAATTGGAAGGTCATGTACTCGACCTTGGAAAAGGGCCAGTAAAGAATAAGTTTGTGATTAGTTCCTGCCGGTTATTTGGAGCTGACCATGACAAACTGATTTTTAAACTGGATTTTACCGGCTCAGCAGAAGGCACAGCTTACCTGACCGGAAAACCGGCTTATGATCAGGCCACGCATATCATTGAGATCAAAGAACTGGACTTTGATGTGAAGACAAGAGATAAGTTTTTAAAAACGGCTTCCTGGCTTTTTAACAAAAAGATCACCGAGGAGATCAGTTCCCATACAAAATTCGATCTCAGTTCATTTATTGATTCCACAAAATTCATGTTAATGCAACAACTGAATAAGGAATGGATGCCCGGTGTAAAAACTTTTGGATTCGTTTCGAATATTGACCTTGAAGGGATTTACCCGATGGGGCAATTCCTGGTAATCCGCATCCAATGCAAAGGTCTTCTGACCATGCAGGTCAATACAAGTTATCTGAATTTCTCAGATATCATCCGCTGAGCCTTTTCTGAAGGTATAATAGCGCTGAAAAAGATAGCTGACAATAACTATGATCACAATGTCTATCAATTGAGCTATGGTGGGATAAATATGGATCATCTCCACGGTCACTTTCAGTAACACATAATTTAAAAAGAGATTGACGAGATACACAACAAAATAACGGAACAGTTGCACCCTGCCCTTCAGCACAGAGTCATCAAAGACCACATATTTCAATAAAAAGAAACCGAACGGAAAGCTGACAAGGAAAGAAGCAACCAGTGCCACCGTATATGGGGTGAAAACATAAAATCCGAGATCAATATTTTCTCCGGCAAAAATGAATTTGAAACTCACATAAAAAACTATAAAGCCCAGCGCTGTGTTGGCGGCGCCACAAACACCGTAACGAAAGGTCTGAAGATTCATCAGCCTCTTAAAAGGAGGATAGAAAAAATCTATGACCCGAAGTAGCAGTTCGCGGACAGTAAGTATGTGTTTACGCATGAAAGCTGCAAATGTAATGGATGTAACTGCTAAATGGAAAGAGTCTGCCTTCGAAAACATCTTATTATTTTAATACTCTGGCAGGTTAGTGGCGCCTGCTTCGTAATTTCGCAGCCAAACCGTAATAAATGACGACGGCAGAACAGATAAAACCATTTGCGATCAGGGCGCTTAAAGAACTATATGATGTGGATCTCAGTGAATCAGAATTGACCGTAACACCTACCAGACCCGAATTTGAAGGTGATTATACCCTGGTTCTTTTTTCTTTTGTCAAGCAAATAAAAAAATCGCCCGAACACCTGGGAAAAGAAATCGGCGATTGTCTCGTGAAAATGAGCCCCGAGTTTTTCAGATCATACAATGTCATCAAAGGATTCCTGAATCTTACTCTTTCCGACAGCCACTGGATCAATTTTCTTAAAGAGAATTTCAGTGATAATAAATTCGGGGTCATAGCGCCGGTTGGGAACAAGGTCGTGGTAGAGTACTCCTCTCCCAACACCAATAAGCCTTTGCACCTGGGCCATCTCAGAAATATTTTTTTAGGATGGAGTATTTCCGAAATCCTGAAAGCACAGGGAAATGAAGTGGTGAAAACCTGCGTGGTGAACGACCGCGGCATACATATCTGCAAGAGCATGATCGCCTGGCAGCTTTTTTCAAATGGAGCCACTCCGGAATCAGCAAATACCAAAGGAGATCATTTTGTGGGCGACTACTACGTCAAATTCAATGAAGAACTTCAAAAGCAAAAGAATGATTTGATCGCAAATGGAATGAACAAAGAAGAAGCCGAAAAAGAAACTCCTGTCATGAAGGCTGCTCAGCAAATGCTTTTGGATTGGGAAGCAGGCAAGCCGGAAGTGATAGACTTGTGGAAAAAAATGAATGGCTGGGTCTATGAGGGTTTTGATACCACATATAAAAGGATCGGCGCCGGCTTTGATAAAATGTATTATGAGAGCGGCACCTACCTGCTCGGAAAAAAGTTTGTGGAAGAAGGATTGAAGCTGGGCGTATTTTTTAAAAAAGAAGACGGGAGTGTATGGATAGACCTTACTGCAGAAGGCCTTGATCAGAAGCTGGTACTGCGTAAAGACGGCACTTCAGTTTATATGACCCAGGATCTGGGGCTGGCAGAAGAGAAATACCGGGACTACCATTATGACCAGAGTATTTATGTGATTGGCGACGAGCAGAACTATCACATGAAAGTGCTGAAGCTGATCATGGAAAAATTAGGGAAACCTTATGCCGATGGAATTTATCATTTGAGCTATGGAATGGTGGAATTACCATCGGGTAGAATGAAAAGCCGGGAAGGTACTGTGGTGGATGCAGATGATATGGTAGATGAAATGGCTGCAGTAGCCAAACAAAAAACAGAAGAGCTGGGAAAAGTAAAGGATTTCTCTCAGGAAGAACTTGAAGAACTCTATGACACCATCGGCCTGGGCGCTTTGAAATTCTTTCTGCTTCGTGTGGATCCGAAAAAGAAAATGGTCTTCGATCCGGAAGAGTCGGTTGATTTCCACGGTTTCACCGGGCCCTTCATTCAATACACTTATGCCAGGATAAGATCCATCTTAAGAAAAGAAGATATCACTGACGAGAGTAAAGTATTTATAGACGATACGGCAACTCCATTGCTTAACCTGGAAAAGCAACTCATCATTTCGCTGGAACAATTCCCTGCAATGATACAGCAGGCCGCAGAAGAGCATAATCCTTCCGTTCTTGCAATCTATGTTTTCAATGCAGCTAAATTGTTCAATACATTTTATACTGAACATTCGGTGCTGAATGCAGAATCTGCAGGGAAAAAGCAACTACGGCTTCAGCTTAGTATCATGACGGCCAACATCATCAAAACGGCTACAGCATTGCTGGGGATCAGAGTTCCTGAAAGGATGTAACGGTTGAAACCGGGACAGCCGTATCTCAAAACTTTAATGTAGCTTTTCTGTTTTCCAAAACACATCATTATCTTCATATACGGAACAGAATACAAAAACTGTTTTATGACCAGGGAAGAACTGCTTAACCGGTTTGATATTTTACGTTCAGAATATGTCAAGCTTCTAAACGATAAAGATGTTTTACTCAACTGGGGAAAACCACAACTGGAAGCATTGTACTCAACCCGCATCGGAATATACCAGGTGGAAGCATTGCAACTGCAGTTGCAGGTAAAAGCGCTGAAACGAAAGATTGAAATAGTGCGCAGCATCATAACCCGCAATCTTCCGCTGGATGCAAATGCCATTGAGATACAGGTGGCTGCTGAACTTTCTGAAGCAGAAAAAAAAATCATGCAGCAGGTCTCTGATATTGAAAGGGGCCGTGACCTGCTGGCAAACCTGGCCACACCACAACGTAATGCAGAACTTCGTAAAGTGTTCAGAGAACTGGCCAAACAACTGCATCCCGATGTTAACCCCGGGTCATCAGAAGTACGGCTGAAAATATGGCAACTGGCCAAGGACGCTTACCACCGGGGCGATCTGGATGAACTGAAAGCATTGCAGATCGTGTATGAAAAAGAACTGAAAGACTCTGATGCATTTGTTCAGAAATTGTCAGATAGCGATCTTGAACTTCGTAATGAGACGCTGAGCGAAGGGATCAGGATCTTAAACATGGAAATAGAAAAGATAAAGAATGAATTCCCCTTCACGATCGAAGCTAAGATCAAAGATGAACAATGGGTGCAAAGTGAAACCGAAAAGATCATGGAAGAGATCACAAGGCTCAGAACTTATGAAGGGGAATTGATACTGGAATACGAATCATTGATCAACGGTTATGGAGGAACAAAACCGGAGCTTAATTAAAGTCAACTCCTCCCTGCTGGCCGCACTGAGCAAAGGAGGATTGAACATTGATGTATTTGCCAAAGACATACTTGTTCTGGAATGCATCGTGGCCGGCACGTCTTTCAGAAAACTGGATGATGTGGAAAAAGATCTGGGCGCCGAAGTGAAGCTGGTACCCAAACGGGAACCGGATAATAAACATGATAAGTTTGCCATTGCTCTTTATTTCAATAAAACCAAAGTCGGATATATTCCCCGCGATAAGAATGAAGTGATCGCAAGATTGATGGATGCAGGAAAGAAATTCTTTGTCACCATTCAGGCCAGAGAATGGGAAGGCAACTGGCTACGGATAGAGATCAAAGTTTTTCTGAAAGATTAATTGAAAAAAAATTACAACCCTGCCATCATTTTTTTCTCACGGTATTTTGCAAGAGAGGGATCCATTTCAATGGCTTTGTCACAAAGGCGTATTCCTTTTTCTTTCTCTCCTTTCTTCTGATAGCTTAAACCGATCATGTATAATGCAGAGGCATTTTCCTTGTCGTATTCCAGTATCCTGTCCCAGTGATCAATGGCTTCCTGGTATTTTCCTTTATAATAGTAAGCTTCAGCCACCATGCCAAGGATGTTGATGTCGCTGGGCCTTTTTTTCAGGATCTCATTCATGATGTTGATGCCGTTGGCCAGGTCACCCACATTCAGATAAGCGATCCCAAGGTTTTCCATGTAATCAGCATCTTTCCTGTATCCTTTTTCTCCGGCCATTAAAATATACTTGAGGGAATTCTTGTCATCATGCATGGCATAATAGATCAGTCCCATTTCATACATCCAGTAATTTTTTGTTGTATCCAACTGAATGGCTTTTTGAAAATAAGGAATGGACTGCTTATAGTTCATCATGTCGGCATAAGAGTGTGCGATCATGTATGGGATCTCGCCATTCTGAGGATCTTCCTTGGCGGCAAGGTTCAGGTATTTGATAGCATCGCCAAAATTGTCCTGATCATAATTCACCTTGCCGATATAATAATTCACTTTTTCAGACGGGTCAGCCTTTTTCAGTTGTTGTGCATAAAGAATCACCTCATCATACAGCCTGAGGTTGAATGAGAGGATCATTATTTGTTTTAAATTTTCAGCAGAAGCATCTCCGAGTTCTACCAGCTTTTTATAGGTTTCTCTTGCTTCGGCATATTTCCTGAGATTTAAACAGGCTTTTGCATATTCTTTCAGCGCTTCTTTGTTATTATCATCATAAGAAACCGCCTTGTTGAAGTTCTTATAGGATTCCATCAGCCTCCCGTTCTGCTTTTCCATCATTCCCCTTTGTACAAAATAAGAAGCGCTGTCTGTCTGCGCAATAACAGGTGATGAAGCAGCCGTGATAAAAAGAATGAACAAATAACGTCTCATAGGGTATGTATTTAAAAATTGACAGTATGGTCGGTTCTTTTTAACAAGCATGTTAGTTTTTCAGTTGCAACCCGGATTATAATTGCAAGAAATTTTAAACAATCAGAATCGAAATATAGCCTTAAGTATATTCAGAATCAAGGGGTCTGTGCAGGAACTTTTTGATTTTTCAATAAATAAAAAGTAATCAGTATAAGAAACAGATATTCAGTATTCTTATGAGATCATCCACATATTAAAAAACCAGGAACTAAGTGTTTTTATAAATTAAAAGGGCAGTCCTTGGAAAAAGACCGTATAAACCACATCGTTCAACTTGACTGTTATTTCAAAATAATGGCAGCCAAAGGAGGTAAATTGACAGTAAGAGTATAGGTCTTTTTTTGTTTATCGGCCAGTTCAGAACGGATTTCAGGATTAAAGACCTCTCCCGATCCCCAATATTTTTTTGAGTCGCTGTTGAAAATTTCTCTGGTGAAATTTTTTCCCGTCACCTGTATCTGCCAGTCATTTCTGACCACCGGAGTGAAATTTAAAATGATCAATAAATCGTCACCCGCTTTCTTTCCTTTTCTCCGGTACACTGCAACTGTCTCGGCCCGATGATTCAGATCCACCCATTCAAAACCATAGATGTTAAACTGGTTTTCATATAAAGCGGGTTCTGAAATTAATAACTTATTCAAATCGGCCACACAGTCTTTCATCAGCCGGTGGCAATCGTATTGAAGCAATTGCCAATCCAGTTCTGATTTATAATTCCATTCGGAGGTTTGTCCGAACTCATCTCCCATGAATAACAACTTACCACCCGGGTGTGTCCACATATAGGAATATAACAAACGCAGGTTGGCGAACTTTTGCCATTCATCTCCCGGCATTTTATAGATCATCGGGCTTTTGCCATGCACCACTTCATCATGGCTCAGCGGCAGCATGAAATTCTCATCATAATAATACATCATGCTGAATGAGAATTTATCCTGATGATATTGCCTGAAGATTGGTTCAAACTTAAAGTAGTCCAGCGTATCATGCATCCATCCCATCATCCATTTCATTCCGAATCCCAGGCCTCCCTGCCAGGTGGGTTTGGAAACTCCCGGCCAATCGGTAGCTTCTTCTGCAATGGTCTGCACACTCGGAAAATCGCGATAGATCGTTTCATTCAGGTCTTTGATAAAGGCAATGGCTTCCAGGTTTCCGTCGCCGCCGAATTCATTCGGTTCCCATTGCCCTCTTTCCCTCGAATAATTCAATTTGAGCATGGAAGAAACAGCATCCACCCGGATGCCGTCAATATGAAACATATCAAACCAATAACGGGCACTGCTGATCAGGAATGATTTTACTTCTCCCCTCTTGTAATTAAAAATATAACTGTTCCAGTCAGGATGAAATCCTTTCCTCATATCAGCATATTCATAAGTATGCGTGCCGTCAAACATAAAAAGCCCGTGTGCATCATAAGGAAAATGCGAAGGCACCCAATCAAGAATGACACCTATTCTTTCTTTGTGAAATGCATCAATCAGCCGCATGAGTCCCTGGGGATCTCCGAATCTGGATGTAGCGGCAAAATACCCGGTGCACTGATATCCCCAACTTCCATCGAAAGGATGTTCCATCACCGGCATCAGCTCCACATGAGTGAATCCCATTTCTTTTACATAAGGCACCAGCCTTTCCGTGATCTGATCATAGCTGTTATAACTCTCTTCATTGTTCTTATCGGGCCGCTGCCAGCTTGCCAAATGAACCTCGTAAACGCTCCAGGGAGCATTCAAAGCATTCTTCTTTTTTCTTGTTTTCATCCAATCCTTATCCTTCCATTCATAATACATATCCCAGGTGATGGAAGCGGTTGCCGGCCTCTTTTCCCAGAAATTGGCAAAAGGATCACCCTTGTCTATTTCAACACCTTTATAACCCACAATATGATACTTATAAACTTCTCCCAGATGAAAACCGGGAATAAATCCTTCCCAGATGCCGCTTTTATCCCAACGTGGCTCAAGTTCATGCTCTTTGTTTTTCCAATCATTGAAATTTCCAATCACTGAAACGGATGTGGCATTGGGCGCCCATACACAGAAATACATACCCCATACTTCATTTACTTTGATGGAATGGGAACCAAATTTTTTATATAAATTATAATGAGTTCCCTGCTGGAAGTTCAGAACATCTTCATCAGTCAGCAATGAATAGTTCCAGACATTTTTTCCGGTGTCAACAAAATGGACTTCTTCATATTTTTTTTGCACCGCAGCCGGCTTCTTTCTTGCAGGTGTTTTCTTTTTTGAAGAAACATCTGCTTTTTTTATGGAATTTCTTTTGGATTGTTTCATATTTAAATTGATTCGTAAGCTTTAACGGAATATTATATAAATGGCAGTTTGAACTATTTGAATGGTTTTTACTTTTACATAAATATGAAGACCTTCGTAACCTGTTTCCTTATGAAAATTTCAACCATTTTGAATCACTTTCAACCAACCGACCATAACCAACATGAAAAAACTAACTCTGTTCCTGTCTGCCTTATCCTTTGGCATATTCTCCTATTCTCAAACTTCTTCTATTAAAGGTACGATCACTGATTCAGTTGAGAAAAGAAACCTCATCAATTCGGTAGTGGCATTGATGCAGCCCGTAGATTCCGTTTTGGTCAAATTCACACGGACCGACAAGGACGGGCATTTTGATTTTAAAGACGTGAAGGAAGGGAAATATATACTGATGATCACCCATCCTTACATGGGGGATTACTTTGACAATGTAGAAACAAAATCCGTCGGTGTCACGGATATTGGAAATATTTATCTGATACCTAAAAGCAAGCTATTGGCTGAAGTGATCATCAAGACCGGCACCCCTATCCGCATTAAAGGCGATACTACCATTTATACAGCAGACAGTTTCCAGGTGAGAGCAGGTGCCAATGTGGAAGAATTGCTGCGCCGTCTGCCGGGAATTCAAGTGGACAAGAACGGCCAGATCACTGCCATGGGAGAAAAAGTGAAAAAGGTATTGGTGGACGGGGAAGAATTTTTTGGCAGCGATCCGGGTATTGCTACAAAAAATTTGCGTGCAGATGCAGTGAAAGAAGTCCAGGTGTTTGATAAAAAAAGTGACCAGGCGGAATTCACCGGTATTGATGACGGAGTGAGAGACAAGACCATAAACCTGAAGATGAAAGAAATGAGAGGCTATTTCGGGAAAGTGGAACTGGGCGGCGGACTGAAAGACAAGTTTAATAATGATGCCATGATCAATTCATTCAAGGCAAAAAGAAAACTGGCGGCTTACGGAGTGATGAGTAATACAGGGCAGACCAACCTAAACTGGCAGGATGCCATTAATTATGGCGGCGGTAATGATAATATGACGATGGGAATGGATGACGGCGGAGGTATGTTTATTTCGATATCAGGTGATGGTGGTAATAGTGCAAGCAGCGGCATACCCCGCAACTGGAATGGCGGGCTGCATTACAGCAATAAGTTTGACAACGATAAACAAAGCCTCAACTCGGGATATAAGTATTCAAAGATCAACACGGATGGTGTCAACTCCACTTTCTCCAATACCTTCCTTCCGGATACAAGCTGGTCAACCAACAGTACCAATAATACTTATTCCTCTAACTATAAACACTCGTTCAATCTTACACTTGAATCAACCATTGACTCGGCAAACTCATTGAAATGGACCAACCGTTATGACAATAGCACGGGAAGATCTGAAAGTGACTATTACACCGAAACACTGGATAATGCTTCTCAATTCATTAATAACAGCACCAGGAACAGCGGTAATAATATTGATAACAATAATGTTACTTCAAATCTTTTGTGGAGGCACAAATTCAAAAAAGCTTCCCGGACACTTTCGGTAAACACAAACTTCAACTGGTCGCGGGCAAAGAACACCGGGATGTTGTATTCCCTCAATAATTATTATGTCGCAGGCGTGTTGAATCACAAGGACACCACCGATCAGCAAAATATACAGAACAGCGAGAATAAAAGTCTCAATACAAAAATATCTTACACGGAACCGCTGTCAAAGAAAGCGTACCTGGAGTTGAATTATACACTCGGATATTTCAACAACAGCAATGACAGGATCACCAATGTAAAAGGCATGAATGGGAAATATGATGAGGTCGTGGATTCACTCAGCAATTCCTTTATTTTCAACCGGCTTGTGAATACCCCCGGAATGAATTTCCGCATCAACAACAAGAAGGTCAATTATTCCTTCGGCGCTTCGGTGGGATTCAACCATTATGTTCAGAACAACGTGACCGATGCACATCATTTCAATTATAACTACGTCAATTTTTATCCCCAGGCCAATATTCAGTTCAAAATGAAATCGAATCAGAGTATCCGGCTTTATTACAATGGCTCATCGAATGCCCCTTCTCTGGAGCAACTTCAGCCAACAAGGGTAAATACCGATCCGCTGAACATTTTCATTGGGAACCAGGGCCTGAAACAATCCTTCCGCCATACCGTTTCTGCTTCTTATAACTTTTATAATGTGTTCAAACAACAGGGATTCTTTTCGGGTATTAACTTCAATACTACCCAAAATGCTTTTGTCCAATCCAGCACGGTGGATAATTTCGGCAGAAGGATTTACCAGACGGTAAATGCAAGCGGTGGTTTCAATTTCTCTCTTTATGGCAGTTATAATTTCAGTATCACAAAATCAAAGATCAGTTTTAACATCGGTCCCGATGTCTCCGTAATGAGAAGCATTGACTTCATCAATGGCATCAGGAATATCAACAACACCAGCAGCTATGGGATCCAGGTAAGTCTCAGCAAATATGTAAACGATAAATATCATTTCAATTTTGGCCCAAACTTTTCGTGGAACCATTCCAAAGCTTCAGTAAACAATTCAGCCAATGCTGACTATTGGAATCTTACCGGTTATGGAAGTGTCGAAGTGAACCTGCCGCTCAAATTTGTGATCGGTTCTGATATTAGAGCTAATTTCCGTCAGAAAGACCCCAGGTTTGCGCAAAATGCCAATTACACCACCTGGGACGCTTCCATCATAAAACGCTTTACCAAAAGCAATGCACTGGAGCTTGAGCTGAATGTGAATGACATACTGGACCAGAACAAGGGATACAGCCGCAATTTCAACAGCTACAGCTTCACCGAATCATTTTATAAAACGTTGCGGCGCTACTGGCTGCTGACCTTCAGATGGAATATTACAAAGAACGGCAAACCCGCAGGCTTTAACTTTTAACCAGATCAGATCATGAAAAAAATATTATTTCTGCTTACATTTTCTTATGCCATCAACAGCAATGCCCAGCAATTTATCAGCACCGGGCAGATAGAGTATGAAGTAAAAGTGAACAACCACGGAGCTTTCGGAGACGATAGCTGGGGCCGCATGTTCCGTGACCAGATCCCGAAATTCAGCACATACTGGTATGATCTTACTTTCAACAAGGATAAATCCCTTTATAAATTCAACAGGCAGGAAGATAAGGGGAACCGGATGGCCATGATGGGAGGAAATGAAACCGAGAACATCTGGTATAGTGATTATGCCTCACAGACCTTTACTGATCAGAAAGATATTTTCGGAGAAACTTATGTCCTTCATGATTCACTGATGAATATTAAATGGAAGCTGGTGCCGAATGAAACCCGTGATATCGCAGGATTCAACTGCAGAAAAGCACAGGCAATTATTTTTGACAGTGTGTATGTTTTTGCTTTCTACACCGATGAGATCACCGTATCCGGAGGGCCGATGGGCCTTCATGGCTTGCCCGGAATGATCCTCGGCGTGACCATACCCAGGATGTACACCAGCTGGATCGCAAACAAGGTGCAGATGCTTGGAGTGAACACTTCCATAATTACCGCACCGGAAAAAGGTAAAAAGCAAAAGGCAACTGACCTGATGGAAAAAGTCAAAAAAGCCACATCCGACTGGGGCAGCTATGCACAGCAAATGATCTGGAAGCTATTCCTGTGATAAAAAAGAAATCCGCTCATTTCATCAGCTCAAACACAAAACTCTCTTTGGGTTTTATTTCAAAACCCGGTATGGGTTTCACCTCGCCGGTGATCACGTTGCGCATTTTTGAAAACCCGGTGATGCGCTCCGAATAATGATCCCAGGCCGGGCTCATTACTTCCTTGCCGGTGTTGCTGATAACCATGATGGTCTGTCGGTCATCATAACGGAAATAAACATACATTCCGTTCACCGGAAGGTATTGCATCAGTTTTCCTCCAGTAATGGCAGATGATGATCTTCTGAAATGAGCCAGCCTGCTCACATAATTGAAAGCTTCATTCTCTTTTTCTGTTCTTCCCGAAGCAATGAATTTGTTTACAGGATCGCCGGGCCAGCCGCCGGGAAAGTCTTCCCTCACGGCAGCATCAGTGGGGCTTTTAAAATTTTTCATCAGGATCTCTGTTCCGTAATATATTTCCGGAATACCTCTCAAAGTAAACAGCCAGTTGATCCCCATTTTGTATTTATCAAAGTCCTCACCTATCACAGAATAAAAACGATCCAGGTCGTGGTTGTCGAAAAAAATACAATTCCTGTTCGGGTCTTTATAAGCAATATCCTGAGCCAGGGTGGTGTAAACTTTGTTCACTCCTTCCGTCCATCCGAACGGCTGATTCAATCCATCGAGCATGGCAAACAGCATCGGGAAATCCGTCACACCTTGCAGATTGTGCTTGAACGAAACATCCAGGTTATTCTGGCAGAAATAAGCGCTGTTCAGAACACTGTGCACCCATACTTCTCCAAACACAGTAAGTTTTGGAAATTCTTTGATCAATGCATCGTTGATCCTGTTCAGGAATAATGAATCGCTGTAGAAATAAGTATCCACCCTCCAACCGTCAATGCCGAATTCTTCAGTAGCCCAGATCGCATACTGAATTAAAAAATTTGATACATAAGGATTACGTTGGTTCAGATCGGGCATAAACGGAGTGAACCAACCGTTGACAGAAATTTCTTTATCATACTTTGATGCATGAGGATCCACCAAAGGATTATCACGGTAAGAAGTGTTGGTATATTGAGGCCATTGGTTTACCCAGTCCTTCATCGGCATATCGCGGATGAACCAATGATCAATGCCCACATGATTGTACACCGCATCCTGTATCACTTTAAGCCCTTTTTTATGCGATGCCTCCACCATATTTTTATATGCGGCATTCCCACCAAACCTTTTGTCCACAGTATATTGATCGGTGATGGCATATCCGTGATAAGTGCTGCGTATCGTTCCGCCTTCATTTGTTCTCCTCATGTCATTCTCATTCACCGGAGTCATCCAGATGGTGGTAATGCCAAGGTCTTTAAGATAATCCAAATGATCGGTCACTCCCTGAAGGTCGCCGCCATGACGGTCAAAAGGGTTTTTCAGATCATGCTCCACATCCCTCATGTCCGGAAAATAATCATTGGTGGTATCGCCGTTGGCAAAACGGTCAGGCATCAGCAGGTACACAATATCTTTTGATGTTACTCCCTGCACTCTTGTATCACCATCTTCTTTATTCTTTGCTTTCAATTCGTAATTCACTAAAAGAGGTTCATTGGTGCTGCGATCGAACCTGATCTTAACTGTTCCGGGTTTTGCATTTGAGTTGATGCTCAGGTCGAGGAAAAGATAGTTGGGGTTCTCCACTTTATTCACCCGTATCAGCTTCACTCCGGGATAAAGCAATGAAACTTTGGATACAGAATTTTTCAGATCTTTTCCATGAACCATCAATTGCAGTTTATTCCACTTCATCCCTGTCCACCAGCTGGTGGGATAAACCTTCAGTGTTTCGCTTTGAGAAAATGATTCATTGAAAAATGCAAAGAGGATGATTATTAGAAATATCTTTTTCATGATCATAAAAAAATAAATGAAAGTGATTGGAAAGATCAGGCAGGTGATTCTTCTTCATGCCCTTTCTCCCTTATAAAAACATAACAGATCAAAGCAGCAATGATCATCAAAGCGCCTCCTACTTCCACAGCAAGAAGCCGGTCATTATTCAAAACATTTTTCATCAGCCAGCCGAAGCCGAGTGACGCAATGATCTCGGGCAATACAATAAAAAAATTAAAGATACCCATATAGATCCCGACCTTGTCTTTCGGCAGCGAGTTACTCAGCATGGCGTAAGGCATGGATAAAATACTTGCCCAGGCAATGCCCACTCCGGTCATGCAGCCATAGAGCATATATTTATTGGTCACCCAACTCACACTGATCAAACCCAGTCCGCCGCATATCAAACAGATAGAGTGGGTCAGTTTTCTTCCCAATCTATCCGCAATAGCCGGTAGTACCAATGCAAATAAAAATGTGATCACACTGTAATAAGCCAGTGTCAAACTTCCGAAATCTGCTCCTTCTGCATAAACAGGATCATCGGCATTCACCCCGTGAAAAACATTTACGGCAACTGCCGTTGTATAATAAAACCACATCAGGAACAATCCCGGCCAGGTGAAAAACTGGATGAGTGAAACTATCTTCATCCTCTTAGGCATATTCAACAAAGCGCTGAAAATTTCTTTTGCACCGCCGCCGAAGCCTTTGTGCGATTCTCTTACTTTATCCTTATACCCAAGATCAGAAGGAGGATATTCTTTGGTGGTTAATACCGTATAGGAAACGGCTGCTAAAAAGAAAAAAGCGCCGGTATAAAAAGATAGTTTCACATTCTCCGGAATATTTCCGGCTGTTGCCGTGTTCTGAAAATGAAATATATTTTTAAATATCCAGGGCAAGGCTGAAGCAATACTTCCTCCCAGCCCGATCATAAAACTCTGCATGATGAAACCACGGTTCACCTGTGAATCCGGCAACTGATCGGTAACAAAAGCACGGAAAGGTTCCATAGATACATTTCCGAAAACATCCATTACCCACAACAATCCCGCAGCCATGAATAAAGTGCCGCTATGCGGCATGAATATTAAAGCGATGGAACTGAGAATGGCGCCAATCATGAAATATGGCCTTCTTCTTCCCCATACGGGATGCCAGGTCCTGTCACTCATATAACCGATGATTGGTTGTACCAGCAGGCCCGTAAGAGGTGCGGCCAGAAATAAGATCGGGATATCATCAGGATGAGCGCCCAGGTTTTCATAGATGCGCCCCATATTGGCTCTCTGAAGATCCCATCCAAACTGGATCCCGAAAAAACCGACGCTCATGTTGATGATCTGTACCAGAGAAAGTTTGGGTTTTACCCCTGTATAAGCAGTTGACATAAATTTATCTTCAGACCATTCCGTCCGGAAGGGAAGATAGGAACTTTATGTAAAAAGTACACAATGAAGGAGCAAAAGTTTTCAGCAAACACCAAAACTTAAATCGAAAAGCCGTCCGGAATGACCGACCCTTTTTTTACCACCACCACCCCGCTCTTCACGGTATAAAGCGGATGGTCTGTGTTTTCAAGATGCGGGCCGCCATTGATGCGGACATCATTCCCGATGCGGCAGTCTTTATCAATGATGGCATTGCTGATATAACAATGATTGCCTATTCCCAATAAAGGGATATGGTTCTCTCCTGCCCTGGCAATGTCTTCAAGTGTTTCATAAGAATCATTGCCCATTACATACGTGTTGGTCAGGGTGGTGCCCATACCGATGCGGGAACGGATGCCGATCACACTGCTTTCAATTCTTAAAGCATTGATGATAGAACCTTCGGCAATGAAAACTTTTTCCAGAGTGGTGCCGTTTATCTTGCTCGGCGGCAACATACGCGGCCTTGTGTAGATAGGCCTGTTGGCATCAAAGAGATTGAATTCGGGAATATCTTTGGTCAACCCGAGATTGGCTTCAAAGAAGGAATGAATATTTCCGATATCGGTCCAGTAACCATCGTACTGATAACTGGCCACTTTATATTTTGCAATAGACTGGGGTATGATCTCTTTTCCGAAATCAGTAGCTTCAGGTTTTTCATTCAGTAAAATTTCCCAAAGCAGTTTGCGGTTGAAAATGTAGATACCCATGGAAGCCAGATATACTTTTCCCTGCTGCCGCATGTCATCACCGGTGTCACTCTCCCAGTCAGGCAGGAGTTCTTTTTTGGGTTTTTCAATAAAGGAAGTAATTAATCCCTGCTCATTCTTTTTCATAATACCAAAATCAGAAGCATCATTCTCATTCACGGGAATGGTGGCTACCGATATGTCGGCGCCTGTATTGATATGTTCATCCAACATTAAATTGAAATCCATCTGGTATAACTGATCGCCGGAAAGAATGAGAATGTAATCGCTCGGAAAAGGGCTGATATGCCTTAATCCCTGGCGGACCGCATCGGCCGTACCCTGAAACCACTGAGGGTTATCCGGAGTCAATTCCGCTGCCAGTATATCAGCAAAAGCAGAACTGAATGCGCTGAAATGATAGGTGTTTTTGATATGCCTGTTCAGAGATGCCGAGTTGAATTGTGTAAATATGAACATGCGTCCAATCCCACAATGAAGACAGTTGGAAATCGGAATATCCACCAAACGATATTTTCCTGCTATCGGAACAGCAGGTTTTGAACGGCTGGCAGTAAGAGGATATAACCTGGAACCGGCTCCGCCGCCCAATATGACAGCAACAATACTTCTGGCCACGGGCAAACGATTTAATGTAAAAAATTTTGAATTTTAATAAAGTTAAGGTTTACCGAAACGATACATCAATTTAAGGAAGTTTATTTGCATTCGATTAACCACAGCGGAAATTTTTATTTCTTCAGCGATTCGTAGAGTTGAATATATTGCATCGCAGATTTATCCCAGGAGTGATCCAGTGTCATTATGTGGTCACGCATCCAGTTGTACTGTTCCGGTTTGTTTTGATAAAGATCAATGGCACGCCCTACTGAGTAAGTGATATCCCCCACACTCGGCTGATTAAAACGAATGCCGAATCCGTTTGGGTCGCCGAAATCAGTGATCGTGTCCTGTAAGCCGCCCACACTTCTTACCATAGGCACAGTGCCATACCGGAGAGCATACAACTGATTCAATCCGCATGGCTCCACCCTGCTGGGCATCAGCAAAAAATCGGCGCCTGCATACATTTGATGGCTCAGTGACTCACTGTACCCGATATAAGAATTAAAATAACCGCCGAATTGTTTTTTCATATGGTCCAACTGGTGCTCCACATTCGGGTCACCGGAACCCAATACCAGGAAATTAGCCTTGCCGTGATGCTGATAGATGGATTGGCTGATAGCTTCCGGTAAAAGATCGGCAGCTTTCTCTCCCACTAACCTTCCGATAAATACAATCAATGGCTTGTCAATATCAAGGTCAAACTGGCCGCAGAGTTCTTTTTTATTTTTTCGTTTGCCTTGCTCCACCATTCCCCGGTCATAATTTTTGAGAATATAATTATCTGTTTGGGGGTTCCATATTTTGGTATCAATGCCATTTAAAATTCCGTAACTCTTTCCTTTTTCATACTCAAACAATTTTTCCAGCCCGTTAGCCGAATAATGAAGCTCTCCCAGGTAACTGTTACTCACCGTAGTTACTTTCCAGGCACAACGGATGGCGGAAGCAAGTGGATTGATCATGTGATTCCAATCCAGCAGTCCCCATTTCCATGAGTCGTAAGCAGGAATGTAGTAATATTTGTCCCAACTCATCCATCCCTGGTATTGTGCATTATGAATGGTGAATACAGTGGGTACCTCAGCAAGCTGTTGATTGAAAGCATAACAGTATTTCACCATAAATGGAATAAGCCCGGTATGATGATCATGACAATGGATCACATCAGGTCTATGCGACCATTTGCTCAGCCAGTCGCAAAAAGCAATTTGAAAAGCCATGAATCTCTCCGTATCATCATCGTATCCGTAAATCTTTTCCCGGTCAAGCAATCCGTTGATATCAATCAGGTAAAGATCGAATCCGAGTTTATTGGTCTTTTCCTTAATCACACTGTAGTGAAACCAGTGAGGGCCAAGATTCTGGCCACCTTCATGCACCAACTCCCATTGGTTTTCATAAAGGAACCGGGTACGATACATGGGTATTACCACTTTGACAACGTGGCCCAATTCAGCCTGGTACTTTGGTAAAGCTCCAACGACATCACCAAGCCCTCCCACTTTAGCAACCGGATAACATTCTGCAGAAACATGAATAATCTCCATGAATAACCTCACTATTTTGACAAACCGGCATTATATCCCCTAATCGAATAAAAAAGAATATAGAGATAACAAGGGATCATCAGCCAGGCAAATACTGCCTGAAAATCATAAGTCTCTTTTAAGGTAGCAAATAATCTGGGGATGATGGCGCCGCCGGCAATACCCATGATCAGAATGGCAGATCCGGTTTCCGTAAATTTTCCAAGCCGGTAAATGGCCAGAGGGAAAATGGCGGGCCACATCACTGCATTGGCAAGTCCTAATGCCGCAACAAAAGCAACCGAAGTATATCCTTTTGTCATGAATGCGCCTATTGTGAAAATAACTCCCAGCACCGCTGAAACGCTCAATGCTTTTTGCTGAGAAATATATTTCGGAATAGTGATGATGCCGATAATATAACCCAGCAGCATGGCGCCCAGCGTGAAGGAAGTGAAATATTTTGTTTCATCGGTCGGTATGTTGAATCCTTTTCCATAAATACCGATGGCATCGCCGGCCATTACTTCCACGCCCACATAAAGAAACAGGCATAATGCACCCAGCCATAGATGAGGGAACTGAAAGATGCTTTTCTTTTCTTTTATTCCTTCACCTTCTTGCGTGGTGTTCACGTCGGATGCCTTTAGTTCCGGCAAGGGTGAACGCATGATCCAGATCGCAAAAAAGAAAAGTATGGCCGACATGATCATGTAAGGAACATAAATTTTGGAAGCAAAGGTGTCCAGTATGGCTTCCCTTGCAGCCGGATCGGTGGCTGCCTGCACTTCATCTTCCAGTTTATTGATACCTTTTAAAACAAAAGCGCTTAGGACGATCGGGCTGATGATGCCTGCTGCCTTATTGCAGATGCCCATAATGCTGATGCGTTTGGCCGCACTTTCTATGGGCCCGATGATGCTCACATAAGGATTGACAGCGGTTTGCAGCAATGACAATCCGGACCCGATGATAAAAAGGCCTGTTAATGCCCAGGTGTAATTTCTGTGTGTGGCAAAAGTGCCGAATACAAAAGCGCCAATGGCCATCACCAGTAATCCCAATGCCATTCCCTTTTTCATGCCGGTTTTTCCCAGTATCCATGAGGAAGGGAGAGCCAGAAAAAAATAAGCCATATAAAATGCAAACGTTACCAGGAAAGCCTGGGAGTCAGTTTCAAGGCGGAATGCGCTCTTTACATAAAAAATCAGAGGGCCATTGACCCATGTAACAAAACCGAAAATAAAAAACAATAAAGCCAGTATGGCCATGGAACTTACGTAACTTTTCCTGTCTGAAGCTATAGCAGTACTCATTTTAAAAAGTTTCCCGAACTTAACAACAAATCAGTAATACAGCAAAGTATTTTTTTTAGCGGCAATGAAATATCTTTACCGCAGCAAGATTTGTAAATTTGACCCTTTAATGATCTAGTGTAATGACGAATGATTTTCCCGGGAGCCTGGCAATCGGTATTGACGTAGGAGGTACCAATACGAAATACGGAATAGTAAATCAGAAAGGCGATATTCTGAGCCAGAGCGAAATGAAGACCGAAACTTTTGCTACCCCTGAACTTTTCGTGGATGGCCTTTATGAAATGCTCAAACCAATGATGGATTCCGTTCCGACGGGATCTCATATCAAAGGGATCGGCATCGGCGCTCCCAATGGAAATCCATTTCGCGGCACCATTGAATACGCACCCAACCTGAGATGGAAAGGTGTCATCAGGCTTTGTGAGATAGTAACAAAGAAATTCAATCTTCCTTCAGTGATCAACAATGATGCAAAAGCTGCAGCCATTGGTGAAATGACCTACGGCGCAGCCAGAGGCATGAAAGATTTCATCATGATCACTTTGGGAACGGGTGTGGGCAGCGGCATCGTCATCAATGGAAACGTGGTCTATGGCCATGACGGTTTTGCCGGGGAACTGGGACATTCTACCATTCGCCCGGGTGGCCGCACTCATTGGGGAACAGGCATGCATGGCTCACTGGAATGTTATGCTTCTGCGACAGGCATTGCCATCACGGCCAATGAAATGCTGGATGAAAATCCGGCAGTGGATAGTTTAATGCGCCAATACAAAAGGGAAGAGATCAACTCCAGGATAGTGACCGAGTGTGCAAGAAAAGGAGATAAACTCGCTAATGAAGTTTATAAATTCACCGGTGAGATTTTAGGCCAGGCGCTTGCCAATTTTGTAATGTTCTCCTCACCCGAAGCCATATTTCTATTCGGAGGTGTCACGAAAGCCGGCAACCTGATCATGGATCCCACCAAAGAAAGCATGGAGAAAAACCTGTTGCCGATCTTCCAGAATAAAGTGAAACTGATCTTTTCCGAATTGAAAGAAGCGGATGCCGCTATCTTAGGCGCCAGCGCTCTGGTGTGGAAGCTGGATGAAAAATCTAATTCTGTTGTCTGATGATAAATACGGAAGGCACCGGCCTTGGTCCCGACTTGTCAGAAGGTTTTATTGTTTCCTTTCCATTCACCAGCATATAACTGCTTCCTCCTCCATCAAGATTCAATGCTTCCCAACATCCGAGATCTTTAAGGATTTTAGCTGTTTGCTCCAGGTTTGCACCGGCCGATCCGGCGCTCCTTCCTTCAATGGATAAAAGTATCAATTTTGAATCGCGGGTATAGCCGATCGCAGTCCGAGGATGTTTGTCGTAAAGAGCTTTACCGGCAAACATCATTTCTTCATTATTCGAAATGCTGACTTCGCCGTTTTGAACCAAAACGGGCCCGCCTCCTATGGCAGTTCTTACTTTCCATTTCCGGATCTTTTTACTCCTGTTCTTCTTCAGGTACTTTTTGATCTCACCGCCTTTCATATAATTCCGGGTGCGCTTCCAGTCTTTATTCAATGCCAACGGATTTTCCGGCGATTGAAATGCCATGGGATATTTCATGGATGAATCTGCTGCAGTCCACACGATATCGGCATTCCTGTTTTTACCGATACCGATGGCGCTTCTCAGAGTGAAAAAGCGAAGCAAAGAATCACTGCCCTTCCCTTTTACAAACTCAGTGTCATAAGCGACCATCTTACCATCTTTCATCAACACATTCACATTACGGTTTGTCTGAAAAGAAAAGAAAGAACAATTGCTGACCACCAAAGGTTTTCTGTCCCTCTCATAAAAACTCAACGGTGTCAACCTTCGGTTCAATGAAGTGTCAATGCTAAAATCAAGATTTCTGTCATTCAGGTCTGCCACCACATAATAGGCTCTGAAATTCGATGTATCAATTTTTTCATTGGTAAAATAAACATGCACCGATCCCGGCAACGGGCCGTAAAGAGAGTCAACATTGATCCATTTTATCTGGCCATAAAGTAATAGAGGGAATAAAGACAGAAAAAGTAGAAATGATTTTCGCATGGCTTTCTTTAATGCAATGATGTCTGTTTTTTTCTTTCCCATTCTTTTCTTCCCAGCCCGGGGATCACATGCCTTTCGCTGTGATAAGAAGAACGCACCATGGGCCCGCTTTCCACATAATCCAGGCCGAGTTGATATCCGATCTCACGGTATTCGGCAAATTCATCAGGGTGAACATACTTTTGCACTGGCAAATGCTTTTTGGTCGGCTGAAGGTATTGCCCGATGGTTACAACATCACATCCATTGTCACGCAGATCTGCCAAAGTCTGGATCACTTCTTCTTTCTTTTCTCCCAGTCCCAGCATGATGCCGCTCTTGGTTCTCATTCCTCCCTGCTTCAATATCCTGATCACTTCCATGCTGCGCCAGTACTTTGCCTGAATGCGCACCTGTCGCGTCTGCCTTTCCACCGTTTCTATATTATGGCTTACCACTTCCGGAGCCACATCAATGATGCGCTGAATATCTTCTTTCTTTCCTTTGAAATCGGGGATCAGTGTTTCCAGTGTCGGTTTGGGATCCAGCGCTTTCACTGCCAGAATGGTTTTTTGCCAGATGATGGAACCGCCGTCAGGCAATTCATCCCTGTCCACTGAAGTGATGACAGCATGTTTCACTTTCATCAACCGTATGGCATCGGCTATCCTCTGCGGCTCTCCCCAGTCAACAGCTCCGGGCCTTCCGGTGGCCACCGCACAAAATCCGCAACTGCGTGTGCAGACGTTTCCCAATATCATGAATGTGGCAGTGCCGGCGCCCCAGCATTCTCCCATATTGGGGCAGTTGCCGCTTTCACAGATCGTATGAAGTTTGTAATTGTCCACTAAGCCGCGGACATGCTTATAGTTTTCTCCTATAGGAAGCTTCACCCTCAGCCATTCAGGTTTCTTCACTCTGTTTTCCTGCGTGCTTCCGGCTGTTGTTTCATTCATGTCGCAAAAATAGTGATTATCGTCGTCGTCCGAAGTCTATGGAGATATAACCCTGGAAGAATAATTGTTTGTCTTTCTGAAAAGCCATGAGGGGTATCTTCTGAGCATAGAACTCAAGGCTCACTCCTGCTTCCAGTCCCGACACCACTTCATTGAAACGACCGTAATCAAACCGCAAAGCCGCTTTAACAAATGCACCGGGTTTTATTTTTATTTCTCCCCATCCCTTGCCAAAACCGGCGCCTCCCAAAATAGAAGGGCCTAAAAAAAGTGCGCTGTCGGATGGCGTTAATTTTATGGTAGTATCCTGTCCTGATATAGGGTCTCTGACGTCGAGATAATACGGTCTTAATAATCCCAAAGAAATTCCTGCATTATAAACAGCAGAAACAGCCACTCCGTTTTTATTTCCTTTCTGGCCTAAAATGTATTGCTCGCCGATACCGATCGTCAACGGATAGAAATAATTGATCTTACCATAGATGAAAGGGTTGCCAAAGAAGAAACCTCCGTTCGGGATCTTTTCATCTTTCTGGCTTTTCACTTCATTCAGGTCAATTCTGTAGATGGTCGTCCTCCTGGGCGTCTTCATTTTTCCGAACTCATAAAAAGCTCCATAACCATTGGTACGAAGCTGAATACCAAAAATGCTTTGCCTTGAATAGACAAGCTGCCCTTCCTCTGCCTGCCTGATCAGCGTGTTGATCTTTTGCCTGCGGGCTTCTTTTTTGGAAATGGGTTTTACCTTATCGGTACGGGTGGAATCCTGGCCATACACAAGGCCGGATATCATGGTTATGATTAAAAGGAGACTGACTTTCTTCACTAGATACTGTTTGATTCAGAATGTAGCGTAAATTTAGGGCAAAAATCGGTAATGACATCATCAGTAGTTTATAACGGAGAGTTAAGAACGGTTTGCACTCATTTAAAGAGCGGATCATCTTTTGAAACGGATGCGCCAACGGATAATAATGGTAAAGGAGAACGGTTCTCCCCTACCGACCTGATGGCTACTTCGCTGGCCACCTGCATGCTCACGGTCATGGGTATCAAGGCACGGAATACTATGGGATTTGACCTGACGGGAATGAAAGCCGAAGTTTTAAAGATCATGAAGGCGGACCCGAGGCGTGTGGGCGGCATTGAGATCACCATTCATATTCCCGATCACCTGAAAGACCTTGACAAAAAATCAAAGACAATACTGATCAATACAGGTATGACCTGCCCTGTATTTCAGAGCATCAATCCTGCCATTGAAGTGAAAGTGGATTGGGGTGCATGGAGCTGAATAAAATACATCAACCGGTATTAAACGGCTTACCAAATGTGTTTAAATTCAAACCAGGGAACTGAACAGGATTTTATATCATAAATGCAGAATGATCATTATTAAAAATATTTTCTTTCATATAATGACTCTCGGTGCAGCATTATCAGGAATAACCTTTTCTGCTGCGTCACAATCTGCATACGATAAAAATCTCCAACAACAACTGATACCGGAAGCAGCAACCAGCGGGTATTTAGGAATGAAGTTTGCCGATTTCAGCCGGAAATTCAGGGTTTCAAACTTCAGGATGGAAACTAACCCGGACTGCAATTGCATTGCATTTCATTATCCGTTTACCGCCGGAAATGCTGATTCAGTTCATTATTATTTTCAGGATGATTACCGCTTTCATTTTTCTCCGTTTAAAATTGTGGATAGTACCATCCGTATAGCCGGATCCCGCTTTTTCTATCACAGCAAAGGCTTTGTTGATTCAATAGCAAGGAAGCTGTACGGAAGAAGTTATATGGATGCTTTGAAAAAAAAGCCGGCTTCAGATATCATTATTTTTCAAATGAAAGTGATTGATAAGAAATCCAACATGCCGCACGAGTTTGATATCCGGGTTAATCTTAAAAAAGAATTTATTGACATAAAAGAACCTATCTTATTGGAAAACTGGTTTTATTAATTGTTTACCCTTTTCAATTGGACTGAGATCCTGATATCATAATCCTGATCCTTAACTGAAGTCAGAAAGAGAAAACTGCATAACATCCTGATATTTCAAACCGATTTCAGTATAGCATTCCCCACCGCACAATCCAGGCATCTTTTCTTATTGCAATATTCATTCTTCAATTCAATCAGCGCCTGTGAATCGTAGGCATTCTTATTGCTGACATCCAGATTTTGAAAACCTTTGGTGATCCTGTTTTCTTCGGCTTTCACTCCTTCAAGCCATTTCAACGCCCTTTCCTTATAAACATTCTCATCATGATAATCACCGTAAGCAAATAAAACGGGGCAAACAGTGTTGATGATGATATTGCCAGTCATGCTTTCTCCCGGTCTTTTCTCACGGTAAGCAGAAGTCTCATCAAACTTATAGTGATAATGCCAGTAATCATTGGCAGTAACGTTGAACCAGCTTCTGATCTCCTTTACCGATCCCGCTTCTTTGATCTTTGAAAACAGGTGAGCAGAGTTATGGATCAGCATGGCCAGTTGTGCCAGGCGTATCGTTGGAAAATTTCCAGGCCGCATCCGCAAAAAATAAACCGGCTGATGAATGGGTTTCAATGAATATTTTTTCTTCAGGAATATGTATTCCTTCTGAAGCATGACGGCATAATCATCTTTAAACTTTTTGTCCAGCAATCCCGCTTGCCCAAATAACAACGCTTCTAACTGATGAATTTGATTTTTATGTTTGGCAAGCATATTTACGGGAATGCTTCTCGCCATTTCTTCAAAAGCATCCATATTCACTTTCACTCCAAAACTCCTTGCCAGCAGCCACCAGAATGTTTCCTCCCAGTGATGATTGTTTTGCTGAAGGAAGGCCTCCACCTGTTTTGCTTTCCTTGTTAATCTTTCCGCCAGCAACCGTTCTTTCCATCCTTTCCACACAATGTCACGCACCGAATGAATAGAATTTTCACAAGGAATGAACCCGGAATTATTCATCATCTCTTCATAGCGCTGCAATAATATTTTGGCGACCTTGTCTTTCAGCTCCAGAACGGGAATGTTGCTGACCGGAAGATCATTTTCCCAGGCAACATGAAGTATGACGTTCCTGTAATTTTCATCGTTTTCATGACGATGTCTTTTCCAGTCGGAAGCTTTCAGATGCAATTCAACATTGCCTGCCCATTTCGTGGAGCCGATCATAATGTTTGCATGCAGGAAGTCGGGGCCCTGATCATGATTCAGCATTCCCGGGTTGATGATCTTCAGCTTCTCTCCTTCCGAAGTGATCAGCCCGTCTTTATTGAAGTATTGAAACTGCCAGATATATTGAAGCAAGCGTTCGGTCATGGATAAAGGCTTTATCATTTTTCAAGTTAATGAATTCTTCTCTCCATGCGGAAAATATCATTCAAAATCCTTCAATGCCTGCACCACCCTGCTGACCGGCAAGCCCATCACATTGTAAAAATCTCCTGTCACTGATTTGATACCCACCACGCCGATCCATTCCTGGATGGCATAGGCGCCCGCTTTATCGTAAGGACGGTATTTATCTACATAAAATTCGATCTGTTCCCTTGTCAGTTCATGAAAATAAACATCGGTGCTGTCGGCAAAGGCAATTTCTTTATCATTTTTTTTAATGACCACTCCCGTGATCACCACATGTTTTTTTCCTGAAAGGTCGCTTAATATCGTTATTGCATCTTCATGGTCTTTTGGCTTTCCGATGATACGGTCATTCAATACCACGATGGTGTCTGCAGCAAGCACCACTGCCTCCTTTGCGCATAAAGGCTGAACAGCGCCGGCTTTATTTCTTGCTATGTGCATGGCGATCCCTTCTTTAGACAAATGAACAGGATAGGTTTCCTCCGTTTCTTTTACCAGTATCTCAAAAGGGATCTCAGCCCATTCCAACAATTGTTTTCTCCGGGGCGACCTTGATGCCAGAATTATTTTATTCATAAATAAAAGTAGAAAAAGATCATTGATAAAATTCCGGTGAGCATCGCCAGTTTTATCCATTGACTCAGCAAATAATAATCCTTTACGGTATTTGCCCTGAATAGTTTTAAAAGTATATAGACAAGCGGAACGATGATCAGCGCCACATTATACAGTGCTGCCAGCCACCAACGGAACTGTAATATATAAACCTGCACGATCAGGAGAGTGACGATCAGCGCAGCCAGCAATACCGCAATATAGATCTTGGTGGCATTGGCGCCCCACACAATGGGCATGGTCCTGCATCCGTGTTTCTCATCCCCTTCACGGTCTTCCAAGTCTTTCACCGCTTCCCTGATCAGTGAGCTGACAAAAGCAAAGCCTGCATAAAGAAAAGTGATCCTGAAAAATTTATGTTCGGTCACATCCTCTGTCCCGAATGCATGTCCCAGCGAAACTTTGGAATAAAAAAGTATCAGCACCACCCATGCCGTCAACAGGGAGATCACAATATTCCCGATCAGTATCTGTCTTTTGAATGTGGTTGAATAAAACCAAAGCAAAACAATGGTAAGCGCATTGAGCAGGATGAGATACCATTTTTCAAAAAAAGGAAATGCAAGAAAGGTCATCACCAGTCCGGCAACGCTCAATATAAGATGCCATGCGATGGACCATCGTCTGCCGATGACCTTGCCGATCACCATACGCTGAGGTTTGTTCACCTCATCAATATTCAGGTCAAAATAATCGTTGATGATATAACCGGCAGCTCCTATCAGTACGGATGCCAGCACGATGCAGACGAACTGAAACATATCATTCTCCGGAACATTATCCCTGAACAAAGGATAATAGATGCAGTATTGAAACAGGACCTGTGTCAGCACAATGAAAAAGAGATTGGGAAAACGAACCAGTTTCAGAAATGCAGCCACCAATCTCATGAGCAAAAAAATTTCAGGAAAGATACAGAGAGAAGCCGAGAGAAAACCTAACGGGAAGCAACATCGGGATGATATTCCCAATGATCATTCAGCCTCAGCACTTTTTCGATCACATCACGAACACATCCGTGCCCGCCTTTTACCGGAGAAACATAAATGGCCATGTCCCTGATCTCAACAGCGGCATCGGCAGGACAACAGGAAAGGCTCACCACCGGCATCGCCGGCAGGTCCGGAAGGTCATCACCCATGTACAGCATCTCGCTTGCCGATAAATTATTTTTCTTCTTGTATTCCTCAATAAAAGCTTTTTTATCCAGCACTGACATTTGGATCTCTTTGATGCCGAGCTTCTCCAGCCTCTGCACCACCTGTTCCGATTGTCCTCCGGAAATGATCATGACCCGGTATCCTTTTTTGATGGCCAGTTGCAGCGCAAACCCGTCCCGCACATTCATGGTCCTTGCCTGAATGCCATTATCCATCAGTAATAAAGTTCCGTCGGTCAATACGCCATCCACGTCAATAATGAACGTAGTGATCTTCCGGAATAATTCAAGAACATTGTTCATCGGCAATAAAAGTAAAAATTAAAAATTAAAATTGAAAAGTTTTACCGGGCACGTCAAAATTATAAAACCGTGAATGATAATTCCTGAAATTACCGCTATTACGGTTTCTCATGACATCATTGTAAACATCATTCATCGGGAACAAGCCTCTGGTCCGGAATGATGACCCCGATATCTCCTCCTCCTTCCAGCAGCACGGACTGGCAACTAAGCCTCGATTCCGGTTTGGGATTGACCGCCACTTCCAGGAAATCTTTTTCCCTGTCACTTTTCTCTTCCAGGTGTTCTGAACCTTTGATCACATAGGAATGACAACTGCTGCAGGCACACACTCCGCCGCAGTTATGATGGAGATTGATATCATTCTCCAATGCCAGTTCAAGCAGGCTGGCACCCGGCTCCACATCTTTCAGGGTTACGGGAGCAATACCTTCCTGTTCAAATGTAAAAGTTACCGTGTACATTATTATTCTCCTGTCAGTACAAACTTACCGGAAAAGAAATGAAGCGGTTTTCCTGTTCGGGAAAAAAGAACTTTATACACGGGAGCCGATGGCTTCCGTCATGAACTCATACAATTTTTTCAGTTGCGGATGATCCTTCAGCAGGTTCAGATGTTTGCGTACGGTTTCAGCATCGCGGCGAACCGCCGGCCCTGTTTGTGATTGCGAAGGAGAAATCTTCTTCACCCTTTGCGCCGTTTCTTCTATAAGCGGGATCAGCAGTTTAAAATCCAGGTTTTCTTTTTTGCAATAATCTTCCACCATCGTATAGAGGTAATTCGTAAAATTTGAAGCCACCACCGCGGCAAGGTGAAGTTTGATGCGGGTGTCATCATTTGCCTGCGACACTCTTTCACCCGAAATGGAATGTGCCAGGTCTTCCAGTATCTTTTTTGTCTTTGCATCGCCGGCATCCACAAAAACGGGAATAACAGGATTTCCTTTTCTCTCCTTTCTCAGGCTTTGCAAAGGATAAAACACACCGTAATGATGAGAGGTCTTTTTCAAAACATCTTTGGATACGGATGCCGCCGTATGCACCACGATCTTTCCCGGCACACGCAGATGGCCGGCCACTTCGGCAATGGCATCATCCGATACGGCGATCAGATAAAGATCCGCATCCTTTTTTATCACCGACCAGTAATTGGTGGATTCCGTACCGAGTTCATAAGCCAATTCGCTGGCGGCAGTAGCATCCCTGCCGAACACCTGCATAATATGATGGCCTGCTTCTTTGAACTTCCTGCCCAGCACTGCAGAAGCATTCCCCGTGCCAATGATTACAATGTTCATAATTATCTTTGCAACATGATGAAAATAGGAGAAAGAATAGCGATCGGCTATTACCGGACAAAATTCAGGATTCTTTCCACTGTGTCCAAAAAGAAAACAGCTGAGATCGCACTGGACCTCTTCAGCACTCCCCAGTTCCGCTACAAAAGGTTATTCCCGAAAATATTTGAAGAATCGGAACGGCTGAGTTTCACCATCGGGGGAGAAACCGTTCAGGGATACCGCTGGAACAAAGGAGGAACAAAGAGGGTGCTGATCGCTCACGGCTTCAATTCATCGGTTGCTGTCTTCGGGCATTATATCCGCCCGCTTATTGATAAAGGTTATGAAGTGCTTGCCTTTGATGCTCCGGCACACGGTCGCAGCACCGGCAAACAGATCAACATTCTGCTGTACAAGGAAATGATCCTTTACATCAACAAAACATACGGGCCCGTTCAGTCTTTTATGGGACATTCCTTTGGCGGGCTGGCGCTGAGCCTTGCGCTGGAAGAAATACCGGGCAATCAGAATCTCAGGCTGGCGCTCATTGCACCGGCAACAGAATCGCTGACGGCCATCAATTTCTTTTTCTCTTTCATGAAACTGAACGGTGAAGTGAGAAAAGAATTTGACCAGAGAATTTATTCCATTCAGCGCTTACCCTCCGAATGGTATTCGGTAAGCAGGGTTGTAAAAAATCTGAAGGCGGAGATCCTTTGGTGCCATGATGTGAACGACCCCATGACTCCCTGGAATGATGCAGAGAAAGTAAAAGAACAAAACTACCCGAACATAAAATTCATCGTCACTCACGGCCTTGGCCACAGGGGTATTTATAAAGATGAAAAAATTGCAAAGGCGATCATTGAGTTTCTTTGAGAGGAATCAGAGAAGAAAATCCCGGTTTCTTTACCTATGCGTCCATCCCTGCAAGGAAAAAAAGCGATATATTGACAGGTTGGATTGTACTAATAACAACCTGCCTGCCGGCAAATAAATATGAAATGTATAATGTCGGATCGTTGATTTTCAAGAGTGCTTTCTCTTTGACTACAGCTTATTATATCATATATTTGAGTGTTAGCGGTCAGTTTACTACCCAACCCACAAACAAGACATAAGAAATGAAAAAGGGAAACATACATACGACAAATTACACTGACACTTTTATAGAAGTGGCGGAAGACACAAAAGCTACTTGCGGGACAAAGCCGTCTTCAAAAGGCGACAAAAAAACTATTGCCGAAATGCAATACGAATTGCTTGCGAACAATCCGTACAAATTCACGTCGGACGACATAATTTTTCAAGTATTTGCCGATAAAAATGACTTGACAAAAGCAGAATACAAACAGGCAAGAGAACAATTTTTTTCAAAAGGACAAGCTTGTTTAAGGTGTTCGCCTTTGACAAAGACTTATGGCTTTGGCGTTCACGCTGACAGCAACGGAAAAGTAGCGATTTATGGAATAGAAACAGAACAATACGATAAATTTCAAAATGACCCGAAACTCAAAAAAACAAAAGCAATGCGGACATCTAAAAAATAAATAAGAATGGAAACACAATTCAAAGTTCAATACAAAACAACAATCAATGCACCGCTTGAAAAAGTTTGGAAAGCATTGACAAAACCCGAAATTGTTAAACAATATTTTTTCGGGACAGACTTAGTAACTGATTGGAAAGTTGGAAGCCCGATTATTTTTCAGGGCGAGTGGGAAGGACAAAAATACCAAGACAAAGGCGAAGTGTTGGAATACGAACACAACAAACGGCTTTCCTATTCTTACCTAAGCAATTGGAGTGGCAAAGAAGATAAACCAGAAAATTATTTATGGGTTTGTTACGAAGTGAAACAAGACGGGACACAAACTGAGCTGACAATTCATCAAAGCAACTATGATGAAGAACGAGTAAAACATTCCGAAGGAAATTGGGCTTCATTGGTTGACGAAATGAGAAAAATCGTAGAGAAATAAAACCGAACCGCCAACATCGTATTAGCAATAGGCGGGACGAACGGCTTCATATCAGCGAAAGTGCTAAAAATCCCGCCCATCGCCAATACGCGGCGTTGGCACAAATACATAACAGCAATCTTTATCAAAATAGGATTTCCCAATTTGGTAACTTTTGCTTACTTTTTTTAAAACGAAAAAGTTTAGCGTAATTGCAAAGAAGATACTCAGAGAGTTTTGGAAAAAGCATACCGACTGTGAGCAACAATTAAAGGCGTGGTTCCAGGAAGCCGCTAAAGCCGAATGGAGAAACCCCAATGAAATAAAGACTGAGTATCCCAGTGCAAGTATTATTGGCAACGACAGAATTGTGTTCAACATAAAGGGCAACTCATATCGCTTAATAGTGAAAATCAATTTTGACTATCAAGTGGTATGGATTCGTTTTATTAGGACAAATTCCGAATATGATAAGGTAAACACAAAAACTATTTAATATGAATATCAAGCCTATCAAGACAAAGAAAGATTACGAACAAGCAATGCTTCGGCTTGAGAATATCTTTGATGCAAAAAAAGGAACACCGAAAGGAGACGAATTGGAAATTTTGAGCCTTTTAATAGAGAAATATGAGGACGAAAAGTTCCCTATTGACTTACCGGACCCGGTTGAAGCCATAAAATTCAGAATGGAACAAATGGGAATGACTCAGACCGATTTAGCAAAAATCGTTGGACAAAAAAGATGTGCAAGTGAAATATTAAACCGGAAGCGTAAACTCTCGTTAGACATGATTAGACAATTGCATCAACAATGGCGCATACCAACCGATGTTTTGGTGCAAGCATACTAATTGATAATGTACTTCTTCCAACAGGGCAGCCTGGCTATATGGCGGCGAATAAAATCTTAGCAATCCTTCGCCCGGGTTCGTGGGACACGAACCATTTTTTTCCCCTACATGTCTCCTCTTGCCGGAATCAGTGAGAGGCAGGCACACGGCATTAGTAAATATTGAACTTACACTAAAAGTCCTTTTCACGGTAGTCACCACCTTCCACCGGTAAAGGCACGAAGGAGATTAAAATCAGGTTTTAAGTTTCGTAAATTGTGAAAGGATACAAGTTGACAGGAACTATTTCAAGAAAACTGCAAAATCAATGAATAATGAATTAAACCTGGGAGCAATAAAGGCCACTCCTAAATCCGGAACAGAACTTTTAACCTTTAATGAAAAAAGTACAGGGTATTCTTTACACAATTTTTGGCAATGGAGTGCTTCAGACATTTTAAGCAATGCCATGAGAGGAATATTTGCTGAATTTGTAGTTGGGACTGCTGTTGAAATGGACACTAAAAGAGTGCGTGATGAATGGGACGCTTACGATATAAAAACTAATAGCGGAATAAAGCTAGAAATTAAAGCAGCCGCTTATATTCAAAGCTGGAATCAGAAAAATTTTTCTAAAATTTCCTTTTCAATTAAAAAAGCAAAATATTGGGACCCAAACAATGGCATGTCAAGTGATGAAGCCCGGCGATATGCTGATGTTTATGTTTTTTGTTTATTGAAAACCAAAAATCAGAATATAATTGATCCTTTAAAACTTGAACAATGGGAATTTTATGTTTTACCGACTTATAAATTGGACAATTACCCAAGGAGCCAAACTTCAATAACTTTAAATTCTTTGCAAAAATTAACGGCTGCTGTAAACTATAATGAGTTAAGAAAAAAGATTGAAAACTGTTATAATGAGCAATGCGGGTACAAATGAAACTCCAGCATACGGTCTGTTTGCCGCATTGGAGGTTGAAATATCATGTTTGATTTTCCCTTCTCTGCCACATCTTCTCATTGAAATAAGTGAGAAGCAAGGTCACAGCAGTTGTAAACGTTGAATTTACTCCAAAGCGCTATCTCGCCACCCACGCAGCTTTCTCCGCCAAGACACGACAGTAAATAAAAAAAGCAGGTAATTAAGCGAGTCACCCGCCCCCTATCTTAAAATTGAAAATTCCGGTTCATAAGACATGGACTAAACTCTAGGTTGTTCAGCAGACTGCTTGGGATCAATTTTCCAGAAATACACTTCGTAGTCAACCAAATGAAAGAAAAAGCCGAAATTCCATACATCATCATAGATGATTTCTTAAAAAAATTTTCTTCCCCTCATTTTCAGATATTTAGAACATAAATTTGCAGCCCGGAAAAGCTGTCCCGGGACAGGAGCTTTTAAAAATCCGGGAATCTTACCTTATAATTGCAGTTCTGCCGGGCCCGATACATATATATTATAGTGTCGGAAATTGCCGGAGAACCCATTAAAATTTAATATGCCAAAGAACCTATTAATTGTAGAAAGCCCTGCGAAAGCGAAGACCATAGAAAAGATCCTTGGAAAAGACTTTGATGTGAAAAGCTGCTATGGCCATATCCGCGATCTGAAGAAAGCCGGAATGGGGATAGACCTCGAAAAAAAGTACGAACCCACCTATATCATACCTGCGGAGAAAGAGAAGGTTGTCAAAGAGTTAAAGAGTTTAGCTAAAAAATCAGACGAAATATGGCTGGCAACGGATGAGGACCGTGAAGGCGAAGCCATAAGCTGGCATTTGTGCGAAGTTCTTGGTCTTGATCCCAAAAACACCAAGCGTATTGTTTTTCATGAGATCACCAAACCTGCCATTCAGGAAGCGGTAAGGAGCCCACGCAGGCTGGATATGAACCTGGTGAATGCACAGCAGGCACGCAGGATACTGGACCGCATAGTGGGTTTTGAACTGAGCCCGGTGCTATGGCGCAAGATGAGCATGAAAAATAATCTCAGCGCCGGAAGGGTGCAGAGCGTAGCCGTAAGATTAGTGGCGGAAAGAGAACGTGAGATCAATGCATTTACTGTGCAAAGCCATTTCAAACTTGAAGCTTTCTTTACTGCAAAAGATAATAACGACAGGCTCATCACTTTCAAAGCCGAAGGAAATAAGTACTCTTCTTCAACGGATGCAGAGAATTTTCTGAAAAGCTGTATCGGCGCAGATTATACCGTTTCAGATATCCAGGTGAAGCCGGGAAAGAGGACACCTGCTCCTCCTTTCACCACTTCCACCCTGCAACAGGAAGCGAGCCGTAAACTGGGTTATGGTGTTTCCAGAACCATGGTGCTGGCGCAAAAACTTTATGAGAACGGACATATCACTTACATGCGTACCGACAGCATCAACCTGAGTGATACGGCGCTGGGAGATATCACCAACACCATTAAAAATATGTACGGTGAAGACTATCATCAGTTCCGACGCTACAAGAATAAAAATGAATCGGCACAGGAAGCACACGAAGCCATCCGGCCGACATACATGAACAACACCACCGTTGCTGATCCTGATTGCCGTAGGTTGTATGACCTGATCTGGAAAAGAACTATGGCCTGCCAGATGGCAGATGCCGAACTGGAAAAGACCATTGCAAAAATTCAGGTCTCCACCAATAAGGAAGAACTTACCGCACAAGGTGAAGTGATCAAGTTTGAAGGATTTTTAAAAGTGTACCGCGAAGACCGCGATGATGAAGATCTCACGGAAGAAGACCAGGAAGCCATGTTGCCGCCGCTGACAGTCGGACAACAACTGCCATTGAAAGAAATGAAAGCCACTGAAAGGTTCAGCCGCCCTTCTCCAAGATTTACCGAAGCATCATTGGTGAAAAAGCTGGAAGAACTGGGAATAGGCAGGCCTTCCACCTATGCACCCACCATCTCCACGATCATAAAGAGAGGTTATGTGGAAAAAAGGGATAAAGAAGGTGTGCGAAGGGAATTCCGCATTCTGCAATTGCAAAATAACCAGATCAGGCATCTAAAAGATTCGGAGAATACAGGAGCAGAGAAATCAAAATTATTTCCTACCGACCTCGGCCTCGTAGTCACTGATTTCCTGAGTAAGCATTTCGATGACATCATGGATTACGGCTTCACCGCAAAAGTGGAAGAAGAGTTTGATGATGTGGCAGAAGGAAAGATCAAGTGGCAACAGATGATAGATGATTTTTACAAGCCGTTCAAAAAAGATGTGGACAAGACCATAGAAACCGCAGAACGTATCAGCGGTGAAAGGGATCTGGGTGTTGATAAGGCAACGGGCAAAAAGGTCATTGCCAGGATGGGCAGGTTCGGGCCCATGGTGCAACTGGGTGATTCGGACAATGAAAATGAAAAACCCAGGTATGCAGGACTGAGGCGGGGGCAAAGCATTGAAACGATCACTTTTGATGAAGCCATGGAGTTGTTCAAATTACCCGTGACCCTTGGCGAGCATGACGGAAAAGAAGTATCGGTGAATGCAGGAAGGTTCGGGCCTTACATCAAATGGGGAGAACAATTCATATCTCTTCCCAAAGGACAAGATCCGCTGGATGTGGACATGGAACGGGCTATTGAGATCATTGAGCATAAATTAAAAGCCGATGCACCGGTTTCTTTTTACAAGGACTTGCCGGTGACCAAAGGAAAAGGAAGATTCGGTCCATATATCAAATGGAATGATATGTTCATCAATGTTCCCAAGGCTTATAATTTTGATGCACTGACGCAAAAGGACATAGAGGAACTGATAGAAAAGAAAATAGCCAAAGAAGCGAACCGCTATATTCAAAACTGGCCCGAAGAAAAAATTTCCATTGAAAATGCAAGATGGGGCCCCATCATTAAATTCGGCAAGAAGATCGTGAAGATCCCGAAGAAGACGGCAGATGAAAAATATACCGCAGAAGAACTGGCAACCCTTTCTCTTGACGAGATAAAGAAAATGATAGAGGCAGAAATTCCTGAGGCCTTTACAAAAAAGAAAGCAAAGACCGGGAAAACAGCTACAGCAAAAACGCCGGCTGCGAAGAAGGCAACTGCCAAAAAGAAAACGGCAACAAAGAAAGCGAAAGCCAAAAAATAAATTTTCCATCCTTATCGCCTGCTGCCGATGAATAAAAACTATTGGGAAAAAATTGCTCCCTCGTACAATGAGGAGATATTCGATGTTCTCCAAAACGACAAAAAAAAGCTGATCATATCCGCATTAAAAAGACATGCCGGAAATAATAAGACGGTCATTGATATCGGCTGTGCCGTGGGAAAATGGATCCCCGTGCTTTCTCCCCTCTTTAAAAAAGTTTTTGCGCTGGATATCTCTTCAAAAAACATTGAAATAGCAAAGAGAAATAATGCTTCATTCAGAAATGTAACTTACCTGATTGCAGATATTTCCCAAAATAAAACGGTGATCCCCCGCTGCGATGTGGCTCTTTGCATCAATGCGATTCTGACTTCGTTATTGAAGAAACGAATTTCATTTTTCAGATCACTTCCTCAATGCCTGAAAAAAGGAGGGCATCTTATACTAACTGTTCCTTCACTGGAATCGGCAATGCTGGCCAAAGCGATCAACAATCAATTCCGGATAGACAAGACATTACTTGCAAAAAGATCATCGCCTGCAAAAGCAGTCAAAGAATTGAATCATTTGTTTCAGGGTAATATTGAGATAGACCATGTTCCCACCAAACATTATCTGAAAGAGGAATTACTGTATCTGCTGAAGAATGAAGGCTTCACTGTAAAAAGTTTCAAAAAGATAGATTATGGTTGGGATACGGAATTCATTTCTCCTCCCCATTGGCTGAAAGATCCTTATCCCTGGGATTGGCTGGTCATTGCCCAAAAAATAAAATAGCCTTTTTTAAAATCAGAACAATTCCTGCTGGCGGCCTTCTGTTTTTCTCACCCATTCCATTTCAATTGTCTTGTTGAAGTCGGCCAGTTTAGTACCGACGGTTTTCCAACCGGTCACTTCCGCCACTTTTTCGATCTTGATCTTTGCCTTACGTACCTGTGAACCTCTTCCGCTTTGCATGGCCAGCACCGGAGCTTCATCAGTGGTCACCGCCTCCACATAATTACCATCTCCTTCTTTGATAAAGCTGAACATGTTGTGCAGTGTTGTGGTTTCTATCTTAAACCGTTTCACCATGTACTGTTTTTTCTCATCATCCAGGTAAACCGCAGATATGATCTTCTCCGGATCGAACTTCTCTATCAGCAAAACTTTATCGGGGTCGAATTTCTGTGAAATCTCCTGATCGGTGATCTCATAATTCCCATCGCTGTAAATGACCAGTATCCTGTCCTCTTCATCAAAAGATCCTAGCAACATTCCTTTTTCATCCTCATTCAGCCTTCCGAACTGATCATCGTACCACAATTTTTTCCCGGCAATGGTGGCAACTCCTGCTTCCAGCAACTTCACGGATTTGATGGGGTATTTTGTGACTGTATTGCCCATGCTGCCCCTGCCTTTAATTTCAAGCTCCGCAAAATTGTATTCAAACTCTTTCTTGTGTGCTTTGCTTCCCGGAGTCAAAACGATCTTCACGACCTCTGCCTCAGCATTCGGGTTGATGCTGAAATAATGCACTTTGCTTTTATCATTTCCTTTTGTAAGATCATATTCCTTATCTCTTGTTACGCCGGTGACGTTGAAGCGTTTTGCAAAACTCTTTCCGGACGCTCCATCTGCATAGATCATATTATAAGTGGTACGCTCATCATTCTTTTTAAACACGGCCACATGAATGATATTTTCCCCGATGGAAACTTTGTCGGACACCTTCACCACTTTCATGATTCCGCGTTTGGTGAAAGCAATGATGTCATCGAGAGTGGAACAATCAAACAGGAACTCATCTTTTTTCAATCCGGTTCCAATGAAACCTTCTTCCCTGTTGACATAAAGTTTGGTATTGACGATGGCCACCTGCCTGGTTTCGATCACTTCAAACATTTTGATCTCTGTTTTCCGCTCTCTTCCCTTGCCGTATTTTTTCAGCAGGTTTTCAAAATAAGACACTGCAAAATCAACCAGGTTGTTCAGATCATGTTTCACCTGTTTAATATCCGCTTCAAGCCCTTTGATCTGTTCATTCAGTTCCTCAATATCCAGTTTATAAATTCTCCGTACAGGTTTTTCCGTAAGCCTGATAATATCTTCTTTTGAAATTTCCTGCTTTAATTGCTTTGTGAAAGGAACAAATGCTTTGGCGATGGCATCCAGCACTTTCTCCCAGGTCTCATGTTTTTTCTCCAGCTCCTTATAAATCTTTTCTTCAAAGAATATCTTTTCCAGGGAAGTGTAGTGCCATTTTTCCTGCAGTTCATTCAGCCTGATCTGCAGTTCTTTTTCCAGTAATTCTTTAGTCTTGTCCACAGAGATCTTCAATAGGTCGTTCACTCCGAGGAACTGAGGTTTCATATCCACAATGACGCAGGCATTGGGAGAAATGGAAATTTCGCAGTCTGTGAATTTGTACAATGCATCAATGGTAATATCGGGTGATATGCCCGGAGCAAGATCAACCTGGATCTCCACATCCGCAGCAGTGTTGTCCGTAACCTTTTTGATCTTTATTTTCCCCTGGTCATTGGCTTTCACAATGGAATCCATCAATTGTGTTGTGGTAACTCCATAAGGAACACTTTTGATCAGCAATGTTTTTTTATCGGATTCTTCAATGTGTGCTCTCACTTTTACCTTTCCGCCCCTTTTCCCCTGGTTGTAATCATTCACGTCAACCTGGCCTCCTGTCTGAAAATCAGGATAGAGTTCAAATTTTTTCCCGCGGAGGTATTTGATGGAAGCATCTATCAGTTCACAAAAGTTGTGGGGAAGTATTTTGGTGGATAGACCAACGGCAATCCCATCAGCTCCCTGCGCCAGCAGCAACGGGAATTTCATGGGCAGAGTGACCGGTTCATTTTTTCTGCCATCATAGCTTAATTGCCATTCGGTAGTCTTTGCATTGAAAGCCACTTCCAATGCAAACTTGCTCAGCCTTCCTTCGATATAACGTGCTGCGGCAGCATCATCACCTGTCCGTATATCGCCCCAGTTGCCCTGGGTTTCTATCAGGAGGTCTTTTTGTCCCATGTTCACCAGGGCATCACCGATGCTTGCATCACCATGGGGATGATATTGCATGGTCTGCCCAATCACGTTGGCCACTTTATTGAAACGGCCGTCATCCATTTCTTTCATGGCATGAAGGATGCGGCGCTGCACCGGCTTCAATCCATCCTCAACGGCAGGCACCGCTCTTTCAAGAATCACATACGAGGCATATTCAAGGAACCAGCTCTTATACTGCCCGTGCAGCCCCTTGTCGTTATTCTGGATTTGTTCTATGATCTTACTCTTTGCCATTCTTACAATTTATTAATCCTTTGATCAATGTTCTTCCATATTTCCTGCTTCAGCGCTTGTATTCTCTGCAACACTCCCTACTCTTTTCACATCAAATGATTTCCATCCCTGATCCATATTTCCTATTATCTCAATTTTCCCGGATGCGATCAGTTGTTTCATTCGCCCCATCAGGAAAACATCACCGGTCCTGGTTTTCATCCGGTGTAAGGTATTGGTCAGCACCCGGGTTGCTTTCTGCCATTCACCCGTAATATTTTTCATCAACTCGCCGTCAAAGAAAGTTTCATCCTTCCCGGTGATCTTTTTTCCTCCTTCCAGTGTCCGTACCGGGGCATTTTCTTCCATGATCTTTTTCCATTCCTCCGTATCCAGTTCAAACTCACTTGCCGTGATATGCCTTACCAGTTTTCTTGCCTTCAGCAATTCTTTCGGAAGAATTTCATTCAGCCATGAAGGATAAAACAATTGCCCTTTTTCATTGATGAAAGGAAGGTTATTCAGGTAAATGACCATAAGCCTTCCCTGGTATTCTTTAAACTTTGATACCAGCCAATAATAACCACACACATCATGCTGGTTTTGCCCGGCCCAGATCCAGATCAGTTCTTCGGGAACATCATTTAACCTGTTCTTCAACTCAGCTATGGTTTCCCAGTCATCAAACTGAGTCACCGGATCGTTTTCATACGGTGATGCGATCAACAGTTCCTTCCACCAGTTAAGCCTTTCCTGCCGGCCTTCTTCCGTATCAATATTTTTCAAAGGCCCGACAGCATAATCATCTTTTATCTGAACAATGTCACCGGACAATTCACTGTTCAATTCAATGACCAGCTTCATCAATTCAATATCGGTCTTATTAAAAACAATATGGATCATTCTTTTTCAGTTTTAGTATTCAATGGTTGAATGGTATAATAGACACAGGTGGTGAAAAAATCCCTTACATACGGTATTATCCGAATCAGCAATGCCTGCCTTCTTGGTTTCAACCCGAATTTCCATTTATATATTGGGTTAAATAAATAATGCCTTTTATGAAGAACATGGTAGCTCTCTTTTTTACAGATCCTTTCAAACCGTTCGATGCTGATCCCGGTCTCCCTGATCTCCATCAATGCTTCCACAGGTTCTTTTTTCTTTTTCAATACCCAACGATAGAGCGGTTTGGGCAACAAATGTATATAAGGCAGTTTTCCCAGTTTAGTATGGCACATCTGCTGATGCCCTCCAAACGGCATATACCAGGGAGGGAATCCGAAAAAAATAACTCCTCCCGGAGCAAGAAATTTTTTCATCCATCCGATCAGTTTCGGCTGATCGTGTATATGCTCTATCACATCTTTCAACACTATGATGTCAAAAGTTCCTCCAAGGTCATTTTCAATATCCACCTGGTAAATATCTTTCGTTACAAACCGGATCTTCCCTGAAGCCACTTCTTCCGGCATAAAGAGTTTTGCATTTTCTATCCTCGGCTCATCAAATTCCACTCCCACTCCGGTACATCCTTTATTGATAAACGCTTTTAACACACCACCCTCGCCACATCCTATTTCAAGCACTTTCATTCCTTTTTTTATCTCAAATTTTTCTTCGATAAAAGGGATTACATATTCTTCGGCATTCAATACCTGTATCTCAAAATATCTTTGCCGGTCTTTATGAAAATCGAACAAGGTTTCTTTTTAAAATTTTGAATTCTAATTTTCAACAGGAGCATCCATCTCCACCTTCAGGTTCTCGATAATGAATTCCTGCCTGTCCGGAGTATTCTTTCCCATATAATAATCGAGTAACTGCTGTATATGATCTCCCTGTTCCAGCCGCATGAGTTGTTTTCTCATATCATGCCCGATGAACTGGGCAAATTCTTCCGGGCTTATCTCTCCCAGTCCTTTAAACCTTGTGATCTCAGGCTTGCCTCCCAGTTTTTTTATGGCTGCTGCTTTTTCATTTTCATCATAGCAATAGATCGTTTCCTGTTTATTTCTCACCCGGAACAAAGGCGTTTCCAAAACATACACTTTTTCATGCTTTACCAGCTCAGGAAAAAACTGAAGGAAAAAGGTCATCAGCAATAAACGGATATGCATCCCGTCCACATCCGCATCGGTGGCGATCACGATATTGTTATAACGCAAGCCATCTAATCCTTCTTCGATATTCAATGCATGCTGCAATAAATTGAATTCTTCGTTTTCATAGACCACCTTTTTTGTCAGGCCGAATGAATTCAATGGTTTCCCTCTCAGGCTGAAGACCGCCTGTGTTTCCACATTTCTGGCTTTGGTGATGGATCCGCTGGCACTGTCACCCTCGGTAATGAAGATGGTGCTTTCATTTTGCAGGGCAATAAAAGCTTCTTTATTCTTTGAAGGCGGATCATCATTCAGATGCACCCGGCAATCCCTCAGCTTCCTGTTGTGAAGATTGGCTTTCTTTGCTCTTTCATTTGCCAGTTTTTTGATCCCTGACAATTCCTTTCGTTCTCTTTCACTTTGTTCAATTCTTTTTTTCAGTTCATCAGCTACAGCAGGATTTCTATGAAGAAAATTATCCAGTTCTTTGCCAAGAAAATCGCTGACAAACTGCCTCATGCTGGGCCCGTCTTTATCCACATTCACCGATCCGAGTTTTGTTTTCGTCTGCGATTCAAAGACAGGTTCCACCACTTTTACAGCAATGGCGGCAACAATTCCGGTACGGATGTCCGGGGTGTCATAATCTTTTTTATAAAATTCACGAACTGTTTTTACAAAAGCTTCACGGAATGCCTGCTGATGGGTTCCTCCCTGTGTGGTGTGCTGACCATTGACAAAACTGTAAATTTCCTCACCGTAATCATTATTATGTGTGAGGGCCACTTCAATATCGTCTCCCTTTAAATGTATAATGGGATAGCGGATTTCATCCACATTGGTTTTTCTTTCCAGCAGGTCAAGCAATCCGTTTCGGCTGATATAGCTTTTGCCATTGAAAATGATCTTAAGCCCTGCATTCAGATAGCAGTAATTCCAGACCTGGTTCTCAACAAATTCATTATGAAATTTGAAATTCCGGAACATGGAATCGTCAGGAATGAAGGTCACCATGGTTCCATTTCCCTCACTGGTCTTTTCCAGTTTGTATTCCTTGATCAGCAAACCTTTATTAAACTCAGCGGTCTTCTCTTTTCCTTCCCGGAAAGCGGTCACTTTAAAAAAATTACTCAATGCATTCACTGCCTTGGTGCCCACTCCGTTCAGCCCAACTGATTTCTGAAACACCTTGCTGTCGAATTTTGCTCCGGTATTCACTTTGCTGACGGCATCCACTACTTTTCCCAACGGAATACCCCGCCCATGATCTCTTACCGTGACTTCTCTTCCTTCAATGCTAATTTCGATAGTCTTGCCATAACCCATTGCAAATTCATCAATACAGTTATCAATCACTTCCTTAAGCAACACATAAATTCCATCGTCAGGAGAAGATCCGTCGCCCAGCTTACCGATATACATTCCGGGACGCAGGCGGATGTGTTCTTTCCAATCAAGGGATTTGATACTCTCTTCAGTATAATCAAAGAGATTGATTTCTTTTTCTTTTGCCATCGTCAGAGGTACGTTCTGAAATTTGAAAAAAATTGTTTTTCAGCCAGTTATTGGTTTATAACAAGTCTTTCCCTGCTATACGGGCAAATATAGCAAATCAGATTATGCCTGCAAGAACCGGAATTATTAACCTGTGTGGAAAATTTTGTTATTTTCTTTTCAGAATTTATACCATCTACATCTCTACAGTGACGATCGCATTTTTGCCTCCCAGTTTTTCCAGGATGGATTTGATGGCAGCCACCATGGGATCGGGCCCGCAGATATAAAATTTCTGATCGAAACTTTTGACCTTTTGTTTCAGGTATTCTTCATCAATGATATGATGATCGAAGCCGGCAATATTCTCATGAGTCAGTGTGTTAATGAAATTTTTTCCGAGAATATCTTTGAACTCATCATAAAGAATGATGTCTTCACGGGTTTTATTGGAAAACAACAGAACGTTATTGCCAACTTTATTATCCTTTTTCAATTGCCTTAAGATCGCAATGAAAGGCGTCACACCGGCGCCACCGGCAATGAACACACCTTCCCCTTTGTATTGAATGGCTCCCCATACATCGTGAATGATCAGCTCGTCACCTGCATGTAGTTTTCTTAACTGGTTGGTCACTCCGTTTCTTTCAGGATAAGTCTTGATGGTAAATTCAAGGTGATCCCATTCATTCAATGCGGTAAAAGTAAAAGGCCGTTTTTCATTTTTCCATTCCGGTTTGTTGATGGCAACATCGGTTGCCTGGCCAGGAATAAAAGAATAACCTTTTGGTTTTTCAATTTTAAAACGCCTTACATCATGAGTGACCCATTCTGCCGAAAGGATCTTAACTATATGCTCTTCCATTATCTGAAAAATTTAATATGCAAATATCCTTAAACATCGGTTGTATTTGCCTGTGTTGAAAAGTTATTGATCAGGTTCTTACAATAAACATATAACACTCATATCATGAGCTTGTTCAAAAAAAAACGAATGCGGTACAAAAAAAATCACTTTAGACGGTTATCCAGGAAGGCAATCGTATGCGCCCAGGCCTCTTTTGCTGCAAGTGGATGATAGCTGTCCCTTTCATCGCAATTGAAACCATGATCTGCATTAGAGATCGTCACGCTGGTAAACTCTTTCCCTGCATTTTTAATGGCATTGATAACAACAGATATTTTATCGTCTGTGATATTCTTATCCAATCCGCCCCAGAAAAATAATTGCGGGCCGTGCAATTGCGGACAAAGATCCGTGAGAAGGTCAATGCCCCCGCCATAGTATGAAACAGATGCTGCCAACGGTAAAATAGCATTGGAATAATAAGCCACTCTCCCGCCCATGCAAAAACCAACACTTCCGATCTTGTCTTTTTGCACTCCGCTTTGACTGATCAGCCAATCATAGCATGCTGCCAGATCTGTTTTCAATCCATCCAAAGTGATTGCTTTTCGGTGCGGATCAGCAGTCGGGAAATCAGTATAGGGAATTTCTGCTCTTTTCACAGTCCTGTGATAAAGGTCGGGTGCGATCACTGCATAACCTTCCTTGCAAAGCCGTTCGGCAACTGATCTGATATGTTTGGTAACTCCGAATGCTTCCTGGAACAATAAAAGAGCAGGAAACTGTTTTTCATTTTCAGGGAAAGCTATGTATGCATACATGGAAGTTCCGTCGGAACAATTTAAATTGATAAAATCGTGATTGATCATTATTCTGTTTTTACTAAATGAATTTTAAGAATGTCTTTTTTGTTTCATTGTATGAAGAGTAATCATCCGTATCCAAAAATTTATCATGCTGTAAACGCGGGATGGTTCAGATAATAAGGAGCAATAAAGATAACACAGCCACCGGTCAGTTTGATGGAACAAAGAAAAAATTACACAGGGTTATTTGAAAAAAATAATGGCCGGCTAAGAGTTTACTTTTAACTGAATAAATATTCATTTATTTTTGTGCCGTGAAACCCCGGGATCAACATAAAGCAGGTCAGGTCTTTTCAGCGACATTGCATTTGGTGCAGCAAAAAGGCCTTGCCGGCATCACCATGAGCAGCATCGCATCGGCGGCACGGATAGCCACCGGCACCCTGTATATTTATTTTCATAATAAGAACGATCTCATCAACGCACTTTTCACCGAATGCCGGAAGAATGCTTTGAATATTTATTTTGACGGGTACGATGAGAATGCACCTTTCAAAACCGGTTTTAAAATTGTCTGGATGAATATTGTGAAATTCAGAATGGAACACTTTGACCAGTCGGTGTTCCTGGACCAGTGTTACCACTCCCCTTTCATAACCGAGACCACCAAAGAGATCACCAGGAAAATGAATCAACCCCTGTACAAGCTGCTGGAGCGTGGAAAAGAAGAAAAACATTTAAAAGATATGGACAATTCACTCCTTCTTACGTTTATGGCAGGAAGTATCAATGAATTTATTAAACACAGCAAATACAGCGGTAGAAAGATTTTGCCATATCAAATTGATCAGATATTCGAGCTCTGCTGGGATGCATTGAAATCATGAACCAATCATTACAAAACAAACTTTATTTTTTGATAACAAACTTTGAATGGCAAAATTATCAGGCGATAAGATCATAGTTATTTTCACCGTGGTTTCCGCAGCTTTGCTGCAACTCATTGACACTTCCATTGTCAACATATCTCTGACGCAGATGATGGGGAACCTGGGCGCCACTTTCGATGAGATCGGATGGATCATCACCGGTTACGCCATTTCCAATGTGATCATGATCACTCTTTCCGGATGGATGAGTGCACGCTTCGGCAGAAAATATTATTTCGCGGGTTCGATCATTCTATTTACAATCGGTTCCATTCTTTGCGGAACATCCACCAGTGTAACCGAACTGATCATTTTCCGGATCATCCAGGGTATCGGTGGCGGCGGATTGATCTCTACTGCTCAAGCCATCCTCATCGAAACTTTTCCCAAAGAAGAATTAGGCCTTGCCAATGCGATCTATGGTGTGGGCGTTATTGTTGGTCCAGCCATCGGGCCTACACTTGGTGGTTTCATCACCGACAATTATTCCTGGCACTGGATATTTTTTATCAATGTTCCTTTCGGAATTCTGGCAACCATTCTTACTCTGGCTTATGTAAAAGAGCCATTGGTAAAAGCCACCGCAGCAAAAATGGACTGGCTGGCTCTTGTTTTACTGATAGCAGCCATCGGCTCCTTACAGGTTGTTTTGGAAAAAGGTCAAAGTGAAGATTGGTTTGAAACCGGATATATCACAGTTCTTGCGATAGTGGCTGTGGTCACCGGTATCTTGTTTGTGATGCGTGAGCTCTTAAGGAAGGATCCCATAATCAATCTCAGGTTATTCAACAACCGCCCGTTCACCACCGGCACCTTATTCAATTTTGTATTAGGATTCGGCCTGTATGGGACCACGCTGATCATTCCCATCTATTGCCAGGCCCTGCTCGGCTTTGATGCCATGCAAACAGGATTGATCCTGCTGCCCGGAAGCCTTGCCACTGCATTCATGATGCCTATTGTCGGAAACCTGTTGAGAAAAAAAATAATTCATCCTGCTGCTTATGCAGGTATAGGAATGCTTTTGTTTTTTGTCTTCAGCTTTCAATTGGGCCATCTGAACACCCAGGCCGGGCAGCACGATTTTTTCTGGCCACTGATTATCCGCGGTCTTGCCATGGGGTTTATCTTCATTCCGCTCACGACTATTTCCCTGGCAGATCTTGAAGGAGTGGAAATTCCCCAGGGTACTGCCCTGAGCAATATGGTGCGTCAACTCGGAGGTTCTCTCGGTATAGCTATGATCACAACTTATATTGCAAGAGATACGGCAAAACATTATGCCAACCTTGTTGAAAATATCACGGCCACCAATACGGAAGCCCAGATGAGATTGCAGATGCTGACCCGCGGATTCATGAGCAAAGGTTATGATCAGCATACTGCCACTTCCAAAGCATATGGCCTGATCTCCCGGATTATGCAGGGGCAGGCAACATTTTTAACCTATAAAGACATGTTCATTTATCTCGGCATTTTCTTTTTGATACTGATCCCATGCCTTATCCTGTTCAAGACCCGGAAGAAAGCACCGCGGAATGAAGAAGGTGTCGAATGGTCAATGGAATAAAAGTATAAACTATGAGCCATATTCTGATCACACTCGATTTCAGCGCTTATTCTTCCGAAGTGGAAAAAGTGGGATATGCATTGGCAAAAAAGATCGGCGCTTCCGTAACACTGGTAACCATCATCAACAAACATAATAATTATGTGCCGGCAGATACCGGCCAACTCTTCGTAAACCAGTGGGAAGCGAGAAAAAGCATTGCAGAAAAGGCTTTACAGGAAGTGAAAGAAAAACACGCAGACGTTAAAACCGATATCATCACCCTTATTGGAGATCCTAAAGAAGATATCATTCCGCTGTCCATTCAAAAACATACCACTTTTATTGTGATGGGAACGCATGGCAGAACAGGCTTGTCCAGGATGGTAATGGGCAGCACAGCCGAAAGTATAATACGAAACTCCTTTGTTCCTGTAGTGGTCGTGCCCATGAATAAAATAAAATTCAAGGAAGTAGAGGAGTGATCCGAAGAGATTAAAACTTCACCCGAAGGCGGATCACTTCGTTCCTCGCGATGATCAACGCGGCAAAAAAAACTGCTAGTCTTTGCGAAGCAATAAAAGAAAGAATCATTGTGTCAAGTCAAACACCATTGCCGATGCAAACTGCACTCGGGGAGAAGACTTCATTTTCTAAAAGCCATCGCACGGGGGCAGATTGTTTCGTCTCCCTCACACACAGAGCCTGAGCTTCGCTCCTCGCAAAGACCCACCCTACATGACTCGTAAAGGCTTTCGCTTTAAAAGACTGCAGGTCTTTGCGAGGCAATAAAAGAGAGAATCATTGTGTCAAATCAAACCCCATAGCTGATGCAAACTGCACTCAAGGCAGATCGCTTTGTAGCTGTGCTCCTCGTGAAGACCAACGTTATAAAAAAAGCAACTCCATTTGAGTTGCCTTGTGACCCCGCAGGGACTCGAACCCTGGACCTACTGATTAAGAGTCAGTAGCTCTACCAGCTGAGCTACGGAGTCGGGAGGGCAAAGATATTTCAAAATACTTATCCGCCTGCCCTTTAAAACAATCCTTACCGTGACTTTGTGTTGCTTCATTTCAGAAAAAATTCTAATTCCAAACACTGCTTTTTAAAAATTCTTCCAGTCATTTCAATCAGCAAATTTTGTTTTAAAAATTGTAAAAATTCAGGAGCAGGTCGAACAAATATTTAATCCGGAGAAGCAAGATTTTGAAATTCAATTCGGTACAGTTTATTGCAGGCATAATTATCGGTGGATTTTATAATATATTGATTATCAGTAATTTACGACAGTTCCAAAAAGAATTATTTTATTTCTTGCAAACTCTTTGGCTTTCACGGATCAAAACCATTAAATTTGGTTAGAAGTCCAAACCCATTTGATTCTGCTTCGAGATCAATTTTACTCAACACCTTTTAAATTCTGACCACAACTAGCCTTTTTAAATTCGGCAATTGTCGAATGATCAATTAATGTATTTATAAAAACGGAGGGGTTATGTACACATACGATCTATTGGAAAATGGATGCTATTACCTGATCAAAGAAAAAGAAGATTCGGCGATAACTCTTATTAAAGTGGCAGTGGAGTCTGATCATTGTCTTTTTATTCAGCGGTTTGATGACCCGACAGACACTGAATGGAAACTCAAGAAGGATCATCTATTCGACATCATTGAATGCTTGTCCGACGAAACAGTAAAAGAATGGGAAGAACAATACAAGAGCAGCCAGGATGCCTACTATGAAGATGAAGACGATGACTGATCTCCCGATTGCCCATCCAAAAAAGATTCAAAGCTTCCGAACAGGAAGCTTTTTTAGTGCCTGTTAATAATTTCATTGAAATATTGACCCGCTTTTTTTTATTTGCCTGTATAATAAGATTCCCGTTCATCAAACAAACATGATGAACTTAGCGATTTAGCCGGGATATTAGTAAATTGATCTCCTTAAAACTGCTTATCAAAATGAGAAAACTTTTATTGCTGTCAGCGATTGCCTGCTTTTTTCATATAAAAGTATTTGGGCAAAATCCCACTCATAAGATCAACTTTGAAACCTCAGAAGTGACACAACCGTCAGTCAACAGCATGCCTGATGGAAGGTCTTTTATTTTCAACCTCCTGGGGCATCTGTTCAGTATGCCGGCAACAGGTGGTGAACCTACTCAATTGACCTTCGGCCCCTATTACGATCATGAGCCTGTTGTTTCCCCGGATGGTAAAAGAATAGCATTTATCTCCAACAGAGATGGCAGTGACGGAAATATATTTATCCTTAATCTCACTAATAAAAAGATCTCTCAGGTCAGTAATGTGTTTATGGTTGCGGGTAAACCTGCATGGAGCCCTGATGGAAAAAGAATCGCTTTTCTCTCCTATTGGAAGCGGGAGGAATATCCGCTTGAAAAGGTTCCCTTCTTTGGAAATGGTGACATGACCACTCTTTACACAGTGGATGCAAATGGTAAGAATCAGCAACTGATTTCACAAGCCAGGCCTTACTCATCCGTTTTCTATCTGCAGGACGGAAGCCTGGCATGGTCATACACCGAAAGCAAAGGCCAATCACAGTCTATGGGGCCTTTCTCTGCACCGCAACAGGTAACAACAATCTTTGAATCCATGCCGGCATCCGGTGGCAATATTCAAAGAATGGGTACAATGAACGGAAGAACCGGGAATATAACCATGCTGGCGGATAGAAAAGGTTTTCTTTTTATTGCCAACAGAAACGTGAAGCGTTTTATGCTGGGCGATACTGCGGCTCAAACGGTCGCACCATTCAAAGGAATGAATACAGATCTTAGTATTTCAGCGGATGGCAAAATCCTTTTTGCCGCTGCTGATTCCAGGCTGTGGGCTATGGATATGACGAGTTTTGAAACAAAAAAACTGAACTGGAAAGCAAAAGTGAAAATGGATGTCACAGAGCCGGTCGTTCGTAAATGGGATCCTTTTTCAGGATCAAAAATTTTATCTCCCGAAATTCTTTCACCTGATATTTCAGCGGATGGCAAAAAGATAGTTTTCATGGCTGCAGGAGCCATCTGGTTGCAGGAGCTGAAAAACGGAAAGCCTGCAAAGATCATTTCTGAATCGGCTTTTCAAATGGAGCCCTCATTTTCTCCTGATGGAAAACGAATTGCATTCGTATCCGATAACAAAGGGAAAAGAGAACTGCATGTATATGATCTTATAACCGGAAAAGTTAATACAGTTGCCACAGCAGGCGGCGACTCCTGGGAGCATCAGCCTGAATGGAGCAGCGATGGCAGTTCAATCATTTATCAGCAATCCGACCTGCTGGGCTATCCTTACAAGTTCATAAAAGCAAATCCGTCCTCAACCAACGATACATCTGTGATTATACAGACTTCAAACAGCTGGAACGGAAGGCCTCATTTTTCTCCGGACGGAAAATCTATTTACTACACTGCCAGAACGCAGATGATTGCCAATATTTACAAGTTATCATTACAGCCGGGCGCAACACCTCAGGCTGTTACCGATCTGAAGAGGCATGCGCATGACGGCCTCGTTTCTCCCGATGAAAAATGGATCGCCTTCAGAAGAAACAATGAAATATGGGTGGCAAAGAACAAAGACGGAGTGCTGAAAGATGAAGACTTCAAACTCTTCAGCGATAAAGGAGGAAGGTCATTCCACTTCACCCGTGATGGATCTTCGATCGTTTATTCGGAAGGAACAAAAGTCTGGAAAAGACCTTTAAAAGGAGGCTCTGCTATAGAGATACCAATACATCTTTCCATTCCGAAAGCAGAAAAAAAGCCTTTGCTGATTTCCAATGTTCATGTTCTTGATTTCAATACCGGAAAATTCACAGATGCAACTTCCGTTTTCCTTGAGAATGGAAAGATCGGATGGATTGGTTCTGCAGAAGGTAAACAGATACCAGCCAATACAACGAGAATGGACGCAGGCGGACGTTATGCAATTCCCGGCCTGATGGACTCTCATATTCACAGTGCATGGTCCAATCAGCAGATCACGGAAGACAGATTCATTGCATATGGAGTTACTTCCATCAGGGATGTAGGGAGCAGGCTCGATGTCATCAATTCATTGAAGGATCGCGGAGAAACAACCAACCTTCCGATTCCCCGATACTTTGCCGCAGGTGAGATCTTTGAAGGATTGGTTCCTTTATGGGGAGATGCATTCCTGGAAATCACAACAAAAGAAGAAGCAAGAAACTATGTTCACCGGGCCAAAGAGAACGGGGCTTTATTCATCAAAGTGTATGCATCACTTCCCTGGTATTTAAAAACTGAAGTGGCAGCAGAAGCAAAGAAAACGGGGATGCCCATCGTAGGCCATGGTATAGCTCTTGATGAGATCACCCGCAGTGTGAATTTCGGAATCAAATCCATTGAGCACAGCGGCCCCAATAATGATGATATTGTAAAAATGATGTCGCATGCAGGCACCTGGCTCGATCCCACTCCTACTATCTTCAGCGCAGGAAATACCTTGAAACTGGCTGACAGCGCCACGTTGGATAAGAAGTTCAGAACTTTTATCCCCGAACCTGAGATTGAATCGGCAGGATTCGGCAGAAAGCCTTCCGAAGGACAGATAGCCGCTTGGAAAAACACACTGTCATCACTAAAGAGAATTCATGATTCAGGAGTGAAGATGCTGGATGGCACCGATGCCTTGATGACCGGAGTATTCCATGGGCCATCGGTTCACTGGGTGCTCCAGTTTTTCAGCGAAGCAGGTATTCCCAATATTGATGTACTGAAAATTGCTACACTCGATGCAGCTGATGTGGTTGGCGCTTCCGGCCATATAGGTTCCATTGAAAAGGGAAAGCTGGCAGATATAGTGCTGCTCGATGCAAACCCTCTTGAAGATATCAGCAACACCATGAAGATCTGGAGAGTGATCAAAGCAGGCACCGTCTTTGACCCTGCCACAATGAGGGAATAGTTTTTTAGTAATTTGAATACAGAAAAAATCAAAGGGCTTTCTGAAAAAGAAGCCCTTTGATTTTTTCCCATAAAGTTTTAAAATACTTCTGACCTTCTCAAGGCCATTGAACTTTGTATGGATCCAGAACCATCATAAACTTCCTGCAGAATCATTCCGATGTTCCGGGCATAATAATTCAGAATATAACCTATCGACGACGTCAGTGATACCCAATTGGTTCCATCAAACCCCTCCAATTCTTCTTTCACCACTAAGACATTATAATAGGTTTTGGTGCCTGTAGAGGTAGTAAGTGCAGTTGAAATATCTCTCGGTGAGTTGATCGTGAATTTTATCCTTACCATCACCGGCGTTCCCTGAACGGTACCTGAAAAAGAAGTGGAATTCCAGGTAGTTCCTGCAGCCGCATCCTTCAGAAAAGCATAATCACCCCAGGCAGGGTCGTCAAGACCGAAATAGCTGATGTTTTCATATAGGAAATAATCATTCCCATCCCTTCTGAAGTAGCCAAATGTGTCAGTTGTCATTCCGTTCTTTCTCATGAAGACCGTGTAATTATTTCCTCCTGTACTGAACCCATCCGGGATCACATATATCCTCAGAGAATCATTCACATTGTTATTTATCTCATAGCTCCAGTTACTGTTCACTGTCCTGGGAAAATAATCAATATCTTTTACGGTAATTGAAAAAGTGCAATTACTGTTGCCGAAGGAAACTGTGAATTCAGTATTGCCTGTTGATGATGGTGTGCCGGTTCCGGCTAACGTTACCGTTTGATTGCCGGTCGTGGTGAATTCTCCCGATCCCGAAAAGCTGAACCCATTGACATTGTCTGTGGAAATATCATAAGCACCCGCCTTCGTAACATTTACTTCGAGTAGCACTGAATCACCGGCTACCAATGCTGTAGAAACCACATAAAGCCCTTTGACAATTGCATTCCCACAAGAAATGGTTCCTTCTGCTGGACTCAGTACATTGACAGTAAAACTGCAGGTGGTAGATCCTGCTGTAATCGGTACTACATTGGCTCCGCCTGTTGTCGGGGTACCGGATCCGTTCAATGTCACAGATTGAATGCCCGGAGTTGAAAATGAACCGTTACCGGAAAAAGTCATTCCCTGATAAGTGGTAGAAATGTTGTAGGTTCCGATCGTGGTTACATTGACAGATATCGTAACCGTGTTATTATAACTTAAAGCTGTTCCGGTTGAATAAACACCATCTACCTGCGCATTGGTGCAATTACCCGGAGATCCCGATAAGGTGAATACAGCTGCCCCGGTTCCTGCAGGCAATACATTGACGGAGACAATGCAGGCTGAATTTCCAAACCGGATCGAAAAATTATCAATACCGCTTGCAAGAGGGTTCCCATTACCTTTCAGGGTCACCTGAGTAATGCCTGTAGAAGTGAATACTCCTGTTGCCTTGAAAAAATATCCGTTGAGTGTATCCGTAGTGATAAAGTATGTGCCTTTTTTTGTAACGTTCACAGTTATCTGAACCGTATTGGAATCGGGCAATAAAGCGGTGCCTTCCAGAAATGCACCGTTCACTTTTTTAGGAAGGCAGTTGCCATTCCCGTCATCCTGCAACGAACCTTGTGCAGGGCTCTGTTCTGTTTCATAACTTAATTCTTTCTGGCAAGAACTCACCTGGATAAGGGCGCTTATCACTACCAAGTAGGATAATAGTTTTTTCATAAAAGGAGAATTAACAGTTGATAAAGTTACTACTAATTTATATTCAGGATATCCTCTCAATCATTCATTTACCACACATCATTCAATATCCTGATCTTTCCGGAAATAAAATGCTCTGTAAACTTTGGCAAGCAGACCCATTTAATATCGCCATTTTTCATAGAGAAAAGCATTATTCTTCAATCGCCATTATTGCAAATATTCGGCAATATTTGTCATGATGAAGGATTTTTTTTATTTAAATATCCACGCATGTGCAAAACCCCTTTCTGTTTTTTATGTATGGATCTATGTTCTTTGAAATCTCCTAACGCCGGGTCGCATTATTTTTTTCTTAGTAAAACCCTAAAATACCTGTGATGCGGATTCATAAATATCAAATTAACTCTTTACTTTGTTCCGTTAATAAACAATAAATGATACCATCATTCAAAGCCCTCATCCCATTACTTTTTTTTCTTCCATTTCTCAACCATTACGATAATTATTCAAAGAAACAACCTGAGGTTAAAATACTCACTTCAGGAACAAAGACGAGCATCCGCGGATTAAGTGTGGTCAATGACAACGTAGTCTGGGTCAGCGGAAGCAATGGCACTATTGGAAGATCCATTGATGGTGGAAAAAACTGGGTGTGGATGAAGGTGTCCGGTTTTGAGAGATCAGATTTCAGGGACATCGAGGCTTTTGACGGAGCCACTGCAGTGATCATGGCTGTTGATTCACCTGCTTATATTTTAAAAACGATCAACGGCGGCAAGACCTGGAAGGTGGTTTATGAAAATAAAACAAAAGGAATGTTCCTGGATGCCATGGAATTCTGGAACGACCTTTCCGGGATCGTCATCGGTGATCCTATTGACGGAAGATTTTTTATTGCCCGAACCTTTGATGGTGGCGATAGCTGGAAGGAGATCCCTTACGATAAACGTCCTGAAGCAGAAAAAGGTGAAGCTTGTTTTGCTGCAAGCGGCACCAATGTGCGACCATTGGACAGGGATGAAGCCGTGTTTGTAAGCGGAGGAACAAGATCCAGGATATTTTCAAAAAACGGATCTTCAGATCTTCCTTTATTACAGGGAAAAGAAACTACTGGCGCCAATTCCATTGCAGTATGGGATAATAAAAAAATGAATGGCGGAAAAAGAATGATCGTTGCCGGCGGTGATTTTAATGATGCAACTTCAACAGAAAGAAATTGCTTTTACACAAATGACGGCGGTAAAACATGGATTGCTCCCGAAACTCCGCCTCATGGATACAGAAGTTGCGTGGAATATTATTCAAAAAATGTTGTGATCAGTTGCGGATTGAACGGTGTGGATTATTCTACTGACGGCGGGAAGAACTGGGACTGGATCAGTAAACAAAGTTTCAATGTGTGTCGTACTTCAAAGCTCGGGCTTGCCTTTTATTTTGCAGGCAACAATGGAACGATTGGAAAGCTGGTGATGAAATAATTCTTAGAGGTTTGCCAGTATTTCTTTTACCGAAGGCCTCTTTTTATAATTCGGTTCAAAAAAGCGGTACGTGATTGTCGAAGACTCTTTTTCGATAATGTAAGCGGCAGGAACCGGCAAATAGTTACCATTTTTCCCATTATTCTTTTGCAGGTCAATGCCGGTGTTATGATAACGTGTCAATGTATTTGCATCCACTTGATAAGCCACGTCATAGGCTTTCATAATCTTCAGGTCAGTATCACTGAGAATGGAAAAAGTGGCAGAGGTCTTTTCAATAGTCTTCATGATATTTTCCGGCATTTCGGGTGTCACAGCAACCAGGGTAGCTCCCTTCGCAATGATCTGCTGCACGGAATCATTAAAATTTCTTAATTCCCGGTTGCAATAAGGCGACCATTGCCCCTGGTAAAAGATCAGCACTACTTTACCTTTTTTCAGCAGGTCCTTCAGGTGCACCTCAAGTCCGCTTTGGTCTTTAGCACGAAAGTCAGGAGCTTTTGAATTAATGAAAAGTCCTTCAGGCGTCTTTTGAGCCGGTACTGCAAGGGAAATTACGAATGCAAATATCAATGAAAGTATTGGTCTCATTTATATTTTTTATAATCTCAAATTTACTAACCCCGGACAAATCAAATAAATCGGCTTCACATCAATTAACAAAAGATTTTTATCGTATTTTGCCCGGTATTTAAGAGCTAATCAAAACTATTTTATGCGCAGCAAACATTACGACAAATACATAATGAACCTGCTTCAAGGAGTGGTCATTGTTTCAATTGGAATTTTTTTTGCCTTCTATAGCAGAATCTCGGGAGTAGAAAAACAGGATTGGTATCTATGGGCAGCAGGAATAGCTATAGTGTTCAACCTTGGCCTGTTCCTTATCGGATCCGCCTTTGTACATAAAGTGAAAGCTGATTTTTTAAGAAGACAGAAACAACAAAAAGAAGAATTTCACGACTACACCATAGAGCAATGATCTCTCTTGTATTCGTTTATCTATAAAAGACCTGAAGGCTTTAAATCTAATCATTCTTCCGGTCAACTTTGCCTGTGCTTAACGGGAATCTGAAGAAGTTTACCACATCAATTTCCCTTCCTTTATAATATTATCAACGGCCTAAAGAATTATATCCAACAGAGTATCCAATATCCCAAAATGATAAAGGGAATCTTATCAATATTCTTCGTTAAGTTGCCCGAAAATATCAGTTCACGCTCAGCTCCCTGAAGTCAACAGGCACCAATTTGCTTACACCGGGTTCCTGCATGGTGACACCGTAGATCACATCCACCGTACTCATGGTCATTTTATTGTGGGTGACAATGATGAACTGGGAATTTTCGCTGAACTGACGGATCATATTGGTGAACTTTCCCACATTTGCATCATCAAGCGGAGCATCCACTTCATCCAGAATGCAGAAAGGCGCCGGTTTAATCAGGTAAATGGCAAATAACAAGGCAGTAGCGGTGAGTGTCCTTTCTCCGCCGCTCAACTGGGTCAATGAAGTGGGGCGCTTCCCTTTCGGTTTTGCAATTACATCCACTCCGGTTTCGGCAAGGTTCTCCGGGTTCTCCAGAATGAGATCGCACTGATCGTCCTCGGTAAACAGGGTTTTGAATACTGACTGAAAGTTGTCACGCACTTTGTGGAATGTCTCCAGGAATTTTTGATTGGCTGTGGCCTCCACTTCTTCAATGGTCTTCAACAGGCTTTCCTTTGCGCTTACGAGATCGTCCTTTTGTTCTACAATAAACTCATAACGCTTTTTCATTTCGGTAAAAGCTTCAATGGCGGTAGGGTTCACTTCGCCCAGATTTTCCAGCCTCTTTTTCATCCGGTCCACTTTCTCCTGCAGTTCTTCGATCGGCATGTCGGTGATGCGGGGTTCATCAATGATCTCTTCCAGGTCCACTTTGAATTCCACATTCAGCCTTTCTTTCATTCCGGCCAGTTGCAGTTTCACTTCATTCAACTGGTCTTTTATCTCTCCCAGCAATTGCTCGGTCTGTTCTTTTTCTTTTGAATGCAGACGCAATTCGCTTTCCTTATCGCTTATTCTGTTTCTGAAATTATAATATTCCTGGTCCGCTTTATTCAGTTTTTTCTCTTCCTCTTCTTTATCAGAAAACAAACGAGCCAGCAGGCTTGATAATTCTTCCAGTTCCTGATGTGATCGTTGAATATTATTCTGTGTTTCGGTCAACTGGCCAGCGCCCTCTCCAATCTGAATCCGCAGGTCATTGATCTGTTCATTTTTGAAATCAAGTTCCTGCTTCAACCCTGAGATCTTGCTTTGCTGCCTGGTCACATTCAGATTGAAATCATTGAAGCTGCGCAATGCTTCAGTATATTCCGTCTCGGCAACTTTAAATGCAGTATCCACTTCTCCCAATCTTGCAGCTACTACCTGCAATTCCACATTATACTCCTGCAATTGTTTTCTCACCCCTTCCACGGAACTTGATGTCTGCATGGCCTGAAGATTCATCTCTTCCAGCTTATGCCGGCCCGTTGTCTGCAGAGAATGCAGGTTCTCCAGTTTGCTGTGAAGAGTGAATATCTGATTATTGAACTGCTGTATTTCAAATTCCGTATTCTCAATGGCTGATCCTCTCAGTTCTTCATTGAATGCTGTTACCTCATTCTGGCGTTCCTGTATCTGGGTTCTAAGCAGTTCCACCACTGATTCCTGCGCTATTATTTCTTCCTGTAATTTTTCGAGGTTCCTTGCCCTGCCGATTTTCTTTCCTTCAATCATCCCTACACTGCCGCCGCTCAGGGAATATTTCCCTTTTACATATTTTCCGGTTTTCTCAATGATCACGTGCCCTTCTTCCGAATTCAGCACCTCATCATTTTCAGCAATAAAAACATTGTTCAATAAATGCTCGGCAAGCTTCCTGTATTTATCATCCACTTCTATCACACTCAACGCAGGGATAGCTCCGTCTATCGAATGAAAGACTATGCTTCCGGATCTGTTGATGTGGTCCATCAAAAAGAAGTTGGCCTTCCCCTTCATATTTTCGTCAAGCAGTCGGATTGCCTGCATTCCTTCCTGCCGGTCATTCACCACATAGTAGTTCAGATAAGGCTCCAGTACATTTTCCAGTGCAGTCCTGTATTCTTCTTTCACATAAATGATATCAGACAATATGGGGGAATTGAAATTCCACCCGGCATTATTGTGTAAAAATTTTACACTTTCCGGATAGCCTTCCATTGAATCTATCATGCTTTTCAGCAGGTCATGCTCATTCTTTTTTGCATCCAGCTTACGGGTCTCAACCGCCAGTTTATTTCGGAGTTCTTCCAGTGCTGCCTGTGATAACAGGATCTGCTCTTTGGTATTATCCCTGTGTTTATGTAATTGTTCCAGATCCACCTGTTTTATCTTCAGCTCTTTTTCTTTCAATATTCTTTCCTGATCCAGTTGATGGCGCTGCTGCTCCCGCAATTTCATCTCTTCTTCCAGTTGTGCCATCAACCGCTGCAGGTTTTGTACGGACGCATCTGCCACCACCACTTTTTTCTCCGCATCAAACTGGTTTTGCTGCACATGCTGATGCTCGTTACGGAGATTATCTACTGAAGTGCGTTTTTCATCCAGCACGTTTCTTTTCGCATCCACCTGACTCCTGTGTTCATCCAATTGTTCCTTCAATCCTGAAAGGTTTTTTTCCTCTTCGGTCAATTGCTGTTGTGTAAACGAGATACTTTCTTCGATCCCCTTTAACTGTCCTTCCGATCTTTCAATAAATTCTTTCAGGTCATTTTCTTTTTCCTGCAGATGGCCGAGCCGCTGTAAGGCCAGATCCTTCTCACTTCCCTTATTGCGTACTTCATTTTGCAAGCTGTTAAATGCGTGCTGCATGGCTTGCAATTCTTTTTCTTTTTCTGCAAACTGCACTTTTTCCTGCTCCAGGGCAGCTTCTTCCAGTGCGATCTGAGCCTCCGCCTTAACTTTTTTATCCGTCTCAGCTTCGTGCTGACGATTCAATTCCTTGTAAGTGATGTTGAAGCTTTCCAATGCCGCTTTTGCCAACTCAATGCTTACCTCACGGTAATCTTTTTTTATCTCATAATATTTCTCTGCTTTCTTTGCCTGGCTTTCCAATGATTTCAGCTGATTGTTTATTTCAAAAAGCAGATCTTCTATACGGGCAAGATCCTGCTCGGTGGCATCCAGCTTCAGCTTCGCTTCTTTCTTTCTTGTTTTGTAAATGGAAATACCTGCGGCCTGTTCCAGCATGCGGCGGCGGCTTCCTTCCTTGTCTTTGATCAGATCATCCACCATTCCCAATTCGATGATGGCATAGCTATCGGTGGAGATACCCGTATCCAGAAAAAGATTCTGTATGTCCTTCAAACGGCATTGTACATCATTCAGCCGGTATTCACTCTCGCCACTCTTATAAAATTTACGGGTGACGGTGACCGTACTGAATTCGGTGGGCAATAAGTTACGGGTATTTTCAAAAGTCAGGCTGACTTCGGCAAGGCCGCTGCTGCTGCGTGTCTTTGAGCCGTTGAACACAAGGCTTTCCAGGTTCTCACTGCGCAGGTGACTGATCTTCTGCTCGCCGATCACCCAGCGGATGCTGTCCACGATATTACTTTTACCACATCCATTGGGCCCAACGATGCCGGTAATGTTCTCATCAAAGTTTACAACAGTTTTGTCGGCAAAACTTTTAAAGCCTTTGATTTCCAGAGATTTTAAACGCACAAATTTTCGGATTAATTAGCGGCGAATTTACGCCATTCCCTACTTAAAATTGTTCTCTTCCGTGGTTTTCCACAATTTTTAAGAAAATGTGGAGAAGTGAAAATGATAATAAAACTCATGCTGCTTGTAACAGCTCCTGTTTCCATTTATTTTAATCTAAACCAGGAACTCCTTTATTTAAAATCAGGAGAAACATTTTAAAAAAGTTGACGATCCGCGGATGATCTCCCATTGTGCATATCTTCTTAAAACTATTCCGGGCATGGCACAATTTTTAATTTATTATTGTTTAAAATTGCGTCTATGATCAATGTGAGTTTATCTGAAACAGCCATCAAACTGGTTACAATACATTTCCGGAGTGAAGAAGATATTAAGAAAAGAAGCCTTTATCTTCAGGAGATCATTTCCATGAGCAGAAAAGAACGGCTCTGGCTAAGGGCATTATCCGCATATTTCGGATCTCCGATGGAATTACCTTCCTTAAGAGCGCTATGTAAAAACTAACAGATACTTTTCCTCAATCAGATTTATTTTATTTAGCTTGGGGCAGAAATCGCACATTAATATTAAAAAATTTCTGCAATGCCCGTTTTTATTTCGAGATCCTGGCTGATTCTGATTTTAGTTACCCTCTCATGTAACCGTTATCATGCCGTAAGCAAAACAGAAAAAGTGGTGGTATGGCAACCCTCCCATCAGACGGATACCGGGATCGAATTCAATGAGGCATTGGTCAGTAATGGAATTGCAGAAGCGGCTATGAAAGCATCTCCTCGTCTTAATGAATACAAAGTCTGGAGCCTTGGCAAAGAAGAATATCATCACTCAAATTCCGGAAGTAATACAAAAACCGAGCATACATCTGCCGTAGTTGACGGAAAAATATCGGGATATGCCTATGAGATCAGGGAATCCAACCGGTTACATCCTTATGTGTTCATCGCCTTACACAATAACGGGGGAACAAAGCGTCATGCGATATGGGGCTATATACATTATGGCGATCAATACGACTCTGCAAACAGGAATCTTGCAGCCCGATTGATTGAGGCGGTCAGTTTGGCTACCGGATTAGAAAATCGTGGAGTGCTATACGATAGTACCACAGGCCGTAATGATTACCGTTGTAAAACGACGGGAAAACTGGCCTTTTACAGCCTGGATGAAAACGTCAATAATGCTCCATATCGTGTTTTACTGGAGATCGGTGACAATGCGGTCAGCCGTGATTTTTTGATAAACCCTGAAAATCAGAAAAAGATCGGTGAAGTTTTGAAAAAAGAAGTCACTGCCTGGCTCGGGGAGAAGAGTTAGCGTTTATAATAAAACGGAATTTCTTTTCAGGTATTGAGCTCTCATCTCATACCTGCCTGGTCAATTGTTAAGCTTGTAGCAAGACATGTACCTTTATAAAAAACCTTGAAATTCGCAGGTGGTTTTTTTCAATTCCTGTAAATTTATGCTATTGAATCAAACCAATTTACCATGCCACGAGTAATTATTGCCGTTGATTTTTCTGAAGCTTCATTCAATGCTGCACGTTATGCCGCCGACATGCTGGCAGAGCAAAAAGATTCAGTGGCTATATTGTATCACAATTATCAGAACCCCCATGACTCCGAAAATTGCAAAGGTTATCTCGACAGCCTTAAAAATGAATTTCTTGAAAAAGGAGTAGTATCTGTGGAATACGAAAATGAAATGGGAGGTGATTTTGTTGACAACCTGGTTCGCTTAGCTCATAATCGAAGAGCCACTTCGGTGGTCATGGGATTCACCGGCCGGTCAGCACTGAAAGAAGCGCTGATCGGAAACAGTACCATTGAAGTTGTGAAACGGAATTTTTGTCCGGTGCTGATTGTTCCGCCGGATGCAAAATTCACCGGAATAAAAAATGTGGCGTTCGCATCGGAGTTGAAGAACGTGGAGATGACCACTCCTACCGCACTGATTAAATCAGTGCTGGATATCTTTCGTCCTTTCCTGCACATAGTGAATGTAAACAGTAAATATTATGTGGCCGTGACCGAAGAGATCAGGGAGCAGCAGGATAAATTGGATGAGCTTTTCAAGGACTATGCCCACGAATTTTATTTTATCAGTCTCTACGATTTCTTTGATGCCATAGATAATTTCATCCGTGACTACAAAATAGACATGCTGATCACCGCTCCGGGTTATCATAGATCCATAGTATATCTTTTTAAAAGGACACATATACAAAAACTGGCTTACCGGCTCAAAATACCGCTCTTAGCCGTACATCAATAATTCCCTTTACTATTTCATTATCAACAGTTTTCTTCATATCTTTGCAGCCCAAAACGAAGAATTGATAAAATAAACTTATATAAAAATGAAGACAGTCATTGTACCTGTAGATTTTTCCGAAACTTCATTAAACGCTGCCCGTTATGCCGGACAATTATTGGCCGGACACCATGGGGTAGAAATGATCCTTTATAACGTGTTTGAAAAAGAAGAAGAGGCTGAAGTATCAAAAGAATACCTTGAAAGCCTGAGAGCTGAGATCAAAAGGAATGGCACTTCGATCACGACCCTTGCTGAACATGGGGATGATTTTGTAGAAAAATTAGAAAAGCTGGTTCGTACTCAAAAAGCTGACCTGATCATCATGGGTATCACAGGGCGCTCTCCTTTAAAACAGGCGATCATGGGAAGCAATGTTTTTAAAATCATTGAAACAAAAGTCTGCCCGGTAATGATCATTCCGGCAAATTCCAGTTATTCTGAAATCAATAATGTGCTGCTGACATCGGATTTCAAAGAGGTAGCAACAACCACTCCATCTGCAGACATAAAAAATTTGCTGGAAACGTTCAAACCCAATCTTCATATCATTAATGTGGACAGCAATCATTACGTTGCATTGACTGAAGAGATGCAGAAAGAACGGGCAAAACTTGCCGAAATGTTTTCGGAATATCATCCTGAGTTCTACTTTCTTGGATGGTACGATGTAACTGAAGCAATCAATCAGTTTGTCAAAGATAAAAATATTGACCTGATCATTTCCATACCTAAAGAACATTCTCTGTTTGAAAGAATGTTCAAAGGAAGTCAGACAAAGGAACTGGCTTATCATAGCAATGTACCCGTACTGGCAGCGCATGAATAACCGGGGAAAAAGGAGATTGTTTTAGTTTCAAATCAACTTGCCTTCCTCAGAGGCAGTGATTAAATTTGTGTGGATAAGCGCCAGGAGCGTTTCCAGAAAATATGAGAATAGTCAATTGATCCTCTGGCTTACCACCGTTTTCGATTGATCATTTTTTACTTTATCCCGGCTTACTTACTGATCTGCTGACCTTTTCGTTAACCCTAAAACGACAGTCTTCATTATGAAAAATATAAAGATCATCGAGGTGCCTTCTGAAATCGGAGCAGGAACAAGAGGCGCCAGCTTAGGCATTGAAGCGGTAAAGATCGCAGCCCTGGATTTCATGAGTAATTTTTTCATTCATTTCCCTTCAGAAAAGATTCCTTCTGAAAATAAACTGCTTTACGAGCCCATCGAATCTCCCTACGCCAAACGCATCAAGGGCGTGGTCACTATGTATGAGCGGGTAAGCAAATCTGTATATGAAACCTTGAAAAATAATTTTTTCCCGGTCATTCTCAGCGGAGACCACAGCACAGCAGGCGCAACAATAGCCGGTATAAAAATGGCCAAACCCAAAAGCAAGCTGGGCGTGATCTGGATAGATGCGCATGCCGATCTGCATACTCCCTTCACCACTCCTTCAGGGAACATGCATGGGATGCCGATGGCAATAACCATTAATGAAGACAATAAAGATTGTGCGGTTCATCAGGTAGATGCAGAAACTAAAAAGTATTGGGATCAATTGAAAAACATAGGAAAGACTGCACCCAAAGTTTCCCCTGATGATATCGTGTACATTTCCCTCCGTGACTTTGAAAAAGAAGAAGAACATCTTATTGACAAGTACGGCATGAAAGTATTCACCACAAAAGAAGTGAGAAGCCATGGCCCTGAAAATATTGTCAGAGCCACCATGCGCTATCTTTCCAATTGTACGGATATCTATCTTTCTTTCGATGTGGATAGCCTTGATTCTTCTATTTCCAAGGGGACAGGTACTCCGGTAAGCAATGGCCTTAGAGAAAGAGAAGCGGAAGACCTGATCAGTAAATTCATGTACAACCGTAAGATCTGCTGCTTCGAGATCACAGAAGTGAACCCCACCCTGGATAAAGAAAACCTGATGGCTGAGATCGCATTCAATATTCTACAGCGCAGCGTGAATATCCTGATGATGAACTGACCTCATTGCATGTTCATGAAAATGTTTTGATCAATCCTTCACGGAAGCCGACAGGATCAAATCCGAGATCTCTTTTTGCTTTATCAATAATAAATCCTGTTTTTAAAGGGCGCAGTGCAGGCTGCGGAAATTCAGCGGCCACCACCCTTTTTAGTAAAGATCCGTCCATCTTTAAATGCTCAGCTACGTCACAAGCCATTTGATAAGGTGTCAGTACATCGGACCCGGATAAGTGATAGATCCCTGTTGCTCTTTTTTCAATAACAGAAATTATTCCTGAAACAAGGTCTTCTGCGTAAGTCGGCGTCCTTATCTGGTCATCAAAGACATTATACCTTTCTTTCTTCTCCAGTTTCTCTCTGATCACTTCCGGGAAACTTTTCCTCCCCGAATATGATCTTCCATAAACTGTAATGGTTCGTACTATTGTCCAGTCGTGTTCGTACTCTTTTATGACATCTTCCGCTTCCGCTTTTGTTTTGCCGTAGTAATTAACGGGGTCAGGAGTATCGTTTTCCGAATACATTCCTTTTTGCCCGTTAAAAATAAAATCGGTTGAAAGAAAGATCAAATGGCTTTTATTCTCCGAAGCATTCAGCATGACGGATACCGTCCCTTCCACATTGGTAAGATAAGCCCGCCATTGATCTGCTTCACATTCATCCGGCTTGCTCATGGCTCCTGAATGAATCACAATGTCAGGCTTTGTCTTTTCAAATACATCATGTACCTGAAACGGATCCGTAAGATCCATTTCATAATAAGTTGATCTTTTACCTTCGATTAAAGGGAGTTTGCAAATGCCTTTGCCGGTAGCAATCACATCATAATTCTTCCCGGTTAGTTGTTTGACAAGATAATAGCCTAAAAAACCATTAGAGCCGGTTACCAGAACTTTCATTGTATAAAATTAAACTTTCAAACGGGTCAATTAGCGTTTGCCATTTTAATTTCCTGATCTTTTTCAACCAAAGAGAAATGGGCCGCTACATAAAGAATCATGTCTATTAATAAGTTTAAGAAAAATGATCCGGGCATAATATTTTTCACTTAAAAAAAATACCCTCATACTAACAACCGATAGTGTGTACTTGATACGCATTCCCTGCAATACCTTACTTTTGCGTGACTTTTTAAAGATGAACGCATAAACATTGATGGAAAACAAGGTCACCAAGATAGGAATTCTTACTTCAGGAGGAGATGCGCCGGGCATGAATGCCGCCATAAGGGCGGTGGTTCGTACTGCCATTTACAATGGACTTGAAGTGAACGGTATCCTCCGCGGATACCAGGGCTTGATCGAAGATGATATTTACTGGATGGAATCAAGATCCGTTGCCAACATCATTCAGCGCGGGGGCACCATACTGAAGACAGCCCGCTGCAAAGAATTTTATGAATATGAAGGAAGAAAGAAAGCGTACGAAAATTTGAAGAAAAGAGGTATCAACGGACTTGTTGTGATCGGTGGTGACGGTTCCTTCCGCGGCGCTGTGCAGTTCAGCAAAGAATTCAATATCCCCTGCGTAGGAATTGCGGGCACTATTGATAAAGATATTTACGGTACAGATTTCACGATCGGGTTTGACACGGCGGTGAATACAGCTGTTCAGGCCATAGATAAAATCCGCGATACCATGGAAGCCCATGACCGCATCTTCATCATTGAAGTGATGGGGCGTGATGCCGGTTACATCGCTTTGCACAGCGGAATCGCTACGGGTGCAGAGAACATTCTGATACCCGAAAGAAAGACGGATATTGAAGACATGATCCGTTCACTCCAGGAAAAAGAACGCAGAAAAAAACTGGTGAACCTTATTGTAGTGGCCGAAGGCGATAATTTCGGAGGCGCCGAAGAACTTCAGAAAGTATTGAAACAGAGAATGCCCCAGTTGGAGATACGAATATGTATTCTCGGTCACATTCAGAGGGGCGGATCGCCCACCTGTATTGACCGGGTGATTGCCAGCCGTATGGGTTTCCAGGCAGTAGAATGCCTGATCAATGGAAATCATAATGTTTTTATTGGTATTAAAAACAATCAAATGAATTACATTCCTCTTTCTGATGCAGTAAAGAGCAAAGATCATATTGATGAGGAATGGATGAAGATCATTAAGATTCTCGCTTCATGATCTATATGCTTTTAAAACAGGCCAGGTAAACAAAACTTTTATTTTAGAAATACAACATGTCCAAACACGCCCAGAAATATTATCACGATCAGATGGATAAAAATGCCGGCATTCAGCATACGGTGCATCGTACCAAGATAGTGGCTACCGTAGGACCGGCTTGCAATACTTATGAAAAACTATTAGACCTGGTAAGAGCAGGTGTGAATGTGTTCCGGTTAAACTTTTCTCACGGCTCATTTGAAGATAAGAAAACGATCGTTGATTATATCCGTAAGATCAATAAAACAGAACCTTATAACATTGCCATTCTCGGTGATCTGCAGGGCCCCAAGTTAAGAGTAGGCGAAATTGAAAACGGTTCCATGGAAATAAAAGAAAAGGAAATCCTGACTTTTACCAATGAAAAACTTTTGGGCACTCATGACCGCATCTTTGTATCCTACCCCAATCTTTACCAGGACGTACATACCGGCAATACCATTTTAATTGATGACGGGAAACTGGAAGTGAAAGTGGTGAAAATCCTGAAGAATAATGATGTTCAGGTGGAAGTCACTTCAGGGGGGATTCTTTCTTCCAATAAAGGAATAAACCTGCCCGACACGAAGATATCCTTACCAGCCCTGACAGAAAAAGATTTAGTGGACCTGGATTTCGTGATCAAAGAAAAATTTGACTGGGTAGCGCTGTCATTTGTCCGCAGTGTGAAAGACATCATCATTCTTCGTAATAAACTGGAAGAAAGAAAAAGTAAAACAAAGATTATTGCCAAGATCGAGAAACCGGAGGCTTTGAATAATCTTCGGGATATAATCCTTGAATCAGATGCCATCATGATCGCAAGAGGTGACCTTGGCGTCGAATTACCTATCGAAAAAGTTCCGTTGGTACAAAAGCAGATCGTCAAAAAATGTTTGCATCGTGCAAAACCGGTTATTGTTGCAACGCAGATGATGGAGAGTATGATGGAGCGGAACAAGCCTAACCGTAGCGAGATCACCGATGTTGCCAACGCTGTTCTGGAAGGGGCAGATGCCTTGATGCTAAGCGGAGAAACAGCGACAGGCCAGCACCCTACGCTGGTGGTGGAGACGATGAGGAAGATCATCATGGAAGTGGAGAAAGACGACTATAATTATAACCTCGAAGAAGAATTGGTGCCACAACCTCATTCACCTTCATTTCTCAGCGATGCTATTTGTTATAATGCCTGCAAGCTTGCCAAAGATGTAAATGCCGAAGCATTGGTCGGAATGACACAGAGCGGTTACACAGGTTTCATGCTCAGCAGCTATCGTCCCAGATCGCCTTTATACATTTTTACAAAAGAAAGATCACTCGTCAATCAGCTAAGCCTAAGCTGGGGTGTACGTGCCTTTTATTACGGAGAAGAAGAAAGCCTTGATGATATCATCTTTGACCAGATAGACATTTTAAAACAAAGAGGTTTTATTAAAAGCGGTGATATCGTTGTCAGCACGGGAAGTACACCGGTTGATCTTCATCTGCCTACCAATACACTTAAGATCACTAATGTTGAGTGATCCATATTCTTTAAAGTTTATCTTATGCGGAATTAAAATATAAGCAGGAGAAAGAAAAAAAAATAATCAGAGTTCCCTGATCTTGATATTTCTGAACCAGACTTCATGACCGTGGTCCTGAAGATCAATATGCCCTTTTTTGAAAGTGCCGAATCCCGGCATTGACCTGAACTTGCTGCTGGCAATAAGCTCTTTCCATTGGTCATCCCACAAAGTGGTGGAAACAGTGTGTATTCCGTTGAGATACATATCCAGTTTACCCTCTATACATTTGATACGGGCTTCATTCCATTCACCGGTAGGTTTAGGTTTCGAATTCCCTTTAGTGCCGATCAGATCATACAGGTTCCCTGCAAGATGATTGGCTCTTTTATTATCTTCAGCAGCAATATTATCCAATACCTGCATTTCGGGGCCTGTCATCCAGGGAGCTTTATATTTCGAAGTGTCTTCATTTACATAAAACATGATACCGCTGTTGGCTCCTTTGGAAACTTTCCATTCCAGTTTCAATTCAAAATTGTCAAATTCATGGTTTGTTGTGATATCTCCCCCGTCATTGACAGAAGGATCATAGGAAATGGCGCCGTCGGTAACCTTCCAACCTTTACCAACTGCGCCATCACCATATTTATGCCAGCCGTTTGTGGTTAGTCCATCAAACAGCAACTGCCATCCTTGTTTTTTTTCTTTTTCACTCAGTGTGTTTGCTTTTTGTGCCGGTAAGGAGCATGAAAATAATAATGCACTACTCAGCCATAAAAAAGCAAATCTCTTCATGAAATTATTTTTTCAACAGAAGGATATATTTCACCATAGCTTCTGCGTCCGGTTCAGAAATGCCGGGGTGCGGAGTCATGGCAACTTGTCCCCAAACGCCGGTTCCACCGCTGATAATTTTATCAGCAAGATGCTTCACAATAGAATCTCTATTGGGAATACCAGCATATTTGTCTGCCACTTCACGATAAGGAGGCCCGATCAGTTTTTCATCAACTTTATGACAGGTCAGGCAGTCATTCTTGGCAACTAATGCCAGACCACTCTGATAATCCGGGTTATCACTGATATCTGTTGAAGCTGAATTATCAGTGTTCTCAGTGTTGGTAGTGTTATCGTTGGCTTCTGTGCCTTCGTTCGATCCACCGCTGCCGCATGAAGTAAGCAGTGCGATCGCCATAATCGGTAATAAAATCTTTTTCATAAAAAGTGTTGATTTTGCTAGGCAAGGTACAACAAAAATTCATTCACTATCCAAGCCTAATATTTTTCTGTTGAATTTTTCGCCATTTCCCGATTTCGCAAAATCATCAAAAGCTCTTTCTGTTACCTGTATTATATGATCTCTGATAAAAGGAGCTCCTTCCCTGGCGCCATCTTCCGGATTTTTAATGCAACATTCCCATTCCAGTACTGCCCATCCGTCATAGTCGTATTGGGCAAGTTTGCTGAAGATTCTTTTAAAGTCAACCTGCCCGTCACCGGGAGAACGGTATCTTCCGGCACGATTCAACCAATTCTGATAGCCTCCGAATGTTCCCTGCCTTCCCGTAGCATTAAACTCTGCATCTTTTACATGAAAAGCCTTAATCCGCTCATGATACAGGTCTATATAATCCAGGTAATTCAATTGCTGCAAAACAAAATGCGAAGGATCATACAACAGACAGGCTCTCGGATGATCATTCACTTTTTCCAGAAACATTTCATAGGTGATACCATCAAAGAGATCTTCGCCCGGGTGGATTTCATAACAAACATTCACGCCGCATTCATCAAAATAATTTAAAATGGGAAGCCAGCGTGATGCCAGCTCTCTGAAACCTTCTTCCACCAAACCTGCAGGGCGTTGAGGCCATGGATGAAAAGTATGCCATAGCAAAGAACCACTGAAGGTAGCGTGAGCGGAAAGCCCTAAATTCTGTGAAGCTTTTGCAGCATATTTCATTTGTTGCATAGCCCACTCTGTTCTTGCCTTGCTGTTTCCCCTGACAGCCTCCGGAGCAAATGCATCGAACAACAGATCATACGCCGGATGAACCGCCACCAGTTGCCCCTGGATATGTGTGGACAGTTCGGAGATCTCCATTCCGTATTCTTTAATGGTTCCTTTCAGCTCATCTGCATAGGTTTTGCTTTCGGCTGCTTTTTTCAGATCAATGAAACGAGAATCGCCAGTAGGCATTTGAATAGCGATATATCCCAGGCTACTTGCCCATTTGCAAATTGACCGCAGGTCATTGAACGGAGGTTGATCACTGATAAACTGCGCTAAAAAAATCGCAGGTCCTTTAATGGTTGTCATAGTAAGAAGTTTAGATGATACTTCTGGTTAGAAGTTAACGGTTACAGGTTTTAGTTCAACATTTATACTTTAAAGTCTATCCATTTTTCTTTTGCCGTACTGCTCTTCACCACGTTTTCAATAAAAGCCATTCCTCTCACTCCATCATCCACGCCGGGGAAATCGAGCCATTCGGGTTTTGGTTTTTCATTATTCATCTGTGCCATCACGCATAATGAAAAATTCCGGTACAGGTTAGCAAAAGCTTCCAGATAACCTTCGGGATGGCCGGCAGGAGTTCTTGAATTATGGCTCGCATAGGAACTAACATATCCCGAACCGGTACGAAAGATCTCAGCAGGTTTATCAAGCCATTTCACCAGTATGCTGTTCGCATCTTTTTGTTGCCATTCCAATCCGCCTTTCTCTCCGTACACTCTTATTTTGATATTATTTTCATCGCCTGCCGCTATCTGGGAAGCGATTAAAACGCCGCTGGCACCGTTATCGAATTTCAAAAGAACATCTCCGTCATCATCCAGTTTTCTTCCTTTGACATAAGTATTCAAATTGGAACACAACTGAGTCACCTGTAATCCTGATACATATTCTGCCAGATTAAAAGCATGTGTTCCGATATCACCCATGGCTCCTGCTTTACCGCTTTTAGTTGGATCTGTTCTCCATCCCGCCTGCTTTGAACCTTCTGCTTCTACAAAAGTGCTCAACCAACCCTGCGGATATTCCACGTAAACCTTTCTGATATTTCCAAACAAGCCATCTTTCAGCATTTGTTTTGCCTGCTTTACCATCGGATAACCTGTGTAAGTATGTGTGAGACAAAAATATTTTCCGCTTTTTTCTACCGTCTGTTTCAGTTGTATGGCTTCATTCAGGTCAAAGGTCATCGGTTTATCCAGCACCACATGAAATCCGTTTTCTAATGCAAGCTTTGCCGGTTCAAAATGCAAATGATTCGGAGTGACGATACTCACAAAATCCATTCTTTTACTTTCAGGCAAACCATGTTCACTCCTGATCATTTCCCTGAAAGAGCCATAAACCCTGTCCGGGGAAAGGTAAAGTTCATTGCCTGCCTTCTTTGATTTTTCCGGATCGCTGCTAAAGCTGCCGCAAACCAGTTCAATCAACCCATCCATATTTGCCGCAATACGATGCACGGCACCGATAAAAGCACCGGGCCCACCGCCGATCATTCCCATCCGTAATTTTCTGTTCATTATATTGGCTATAAATTGTTTTGGTAAATCCTTACAAATGTATTTTAAAAATACACTACATTTAATTCGTCATTTAAAGAAATAATAATAATAACAGCAAACTGCTTAGAATGAAAATCACAACACGCTTTCAGCTTTCTTTCATGATGTTTCTGAATTTTTTTGTGTGGGGCGCCTGGTTTGTCACATTGGGCACTTTTCTGATCAATAATCTTCAGGCCAGCGGCGGACAGTCTGCCCGGGTGTTTTCCACTCAATCATGGGGCGCCATTATCGCTCCTTTTATTGTGGGTTTAATAGCAGACAGGTATTTCAATGCAGAAAGAATCCTGGGCATTTTACATCTGATCGGCGCTTTCCTGATGTATCAAATGTATCAGTCGCCAGATGTTTCGGTATTCTATCCTTATGTTCTTATTTATATGATATTGTACATGCCTACTCTGGCGCTGGTCAATTCGATTTCATTTAGGCAGATGAATAATCCTGAAAAAGAATTTCCGTCCATACGTGTATGGGGAACGATCGGCTGGATCGTGGCAGGATTGCTCATCAGTTTTGCGTTTGGCTGGGATTCCGGAGAAAATGCGAAAGCAGGTTTGCTCAAAAACACTTTCTTACTTGCCGGTGCCGGATCTTTGTTGTTAGGCCTGTTCAGTTTCAGCTTACCTAAGACTCCGCCAAAAATTGAAAAAGGGGAAAAAGTAAAAATCAGTGAAATACTCGGGCTGGATGCTTTAAAATTATTGAAGGATAAAAACTTTGCCATCTTCTTCATAGCAGCCATCCTTATATGTATTCCGCTGGCTTTTTATTATCAATATGCCAATCCTTATTTAAGTGAAACAGGATTAAAGAATCCCACGGGTATGATGACGATCGGACAGATCTCTGAAGCATTATTCTTATTACTGATTCCTGTTTTCTTTACAAGGTTCGGATTCAAAAAGACGATCCTTATCGGGATGCTGGCCTGGGCTATCAGATATGTTTTGTTCGCTTATGGTAATGCAGGCGCTCTGGCATTCATGCTCATTATCGGCATAGCGCTGCATGGCCTTTGTTATGATTTCTTTTTTGTGGTAGGGCAGATTTACACTGATAAAAAAGCAGGAGAGAAATATAAAAGCTCCGCACAGGGGCTGATCACATTAGCCACTTATGGTGTTGGTATGCTGATCGGATTTGAGATCGCAGGATTTATTGCAGATTCTTATAAAGATGCCGCAGGCGCTACCAACTGGAAAATGACCTGGCTGATCCCTGCAGGGATTGCTTTGGCTGTTGCTATCCTGTTCATTTTATTGTTCAATGAAAAAGACAAAAAGGAAACAGCCACAGAGAAATGATCTCATGACTGAAGACTGCAACATCGTTAACAGTAATGAATAATGAGAAAAAGATGTTGCAGCCTGAATTCTCAGCAAAGTTTTAACTTTAAGAACAGATTGCAGCATATGAAAAAATCAAACCGCCGGGAAGCTTTGAAGCAAATAATCGTGGGCTCTGTTGCCATTGGTTCTGCAAATATGCTATCGTCATATTCTGATCGGGAGAAAAAAGATAATTTTCGTCTTAAAGGAAATATCAATCACTCTGTCTGCCAGTGGACCTATAACTTTTTATCATTGGAGGAGCTATGCATTATTGCAAAAAAAATCGGATTCAATGCCCTTGATCTTATTGCCCCCAAAGATTGGCCCATCCTGCAAAAGAACGGTATCCATTGTTCCATGTGTTATACTTCGGGGAAAAACAGCCTGTATGATGGCTTCAGTGAAAAGAAATTTCACGATCAGCTGATCCGTGATTACCTGGATGTCATCCCTCTTATGAAACAGGCGGGATATAAAAATCTGATCTGTTTCAGCGGCAGCCGCAGGGGTATGGATGATGAAACAGGATGGAAAAACTGCGAAGAAGGATTAAAGAAGATATTACCCACCGCAGAAAAGAATGGTGTCACTCTCATTATGGAATTGCTGAACAGTAAAATTGATCATAAAGGCTATATGTGTGATAAGACCGCCTGGGGTGCGGAGCTGGCAAAGAGAATAGGATCGCCGAATTTTAAATTGCTTTATGATATTTATCACATGCAAATTGACGAAGGCGATGTGATCAGGACCATCAGGGAAAATCATGAATACATCGCACATTTTCATACGGGCGGGGTTCCCGGAAGGCATATCATTGATGAAACCCAGGAACTCTATTATCCCGCCATCATGAAAGCAATCCTGGAAACAGGATACAAGGGTTATGTAGCGCAGGAATTTGTTCCGCAAGGAAAAACAAATGAAGAAAAAATTGCTCAGTTGAAAAAAGCAGTAACGATCTGCGATGTTTAAATAGAAAAAAATTACCGGCAGGAATGAAAATATAATTCAGAGATGTTCTTAAAAAGAAGCAGGTTTTTCTATTTTAAACATAAACGGAATAAAACCCAAATTTTCAAAATCAAGAATGTAACTCATGTCACAAAACTCATTTGACGTCATTGTAGTTGGCTCGGGTATCAGCGGCGGTTGGGCTGCCAAAGAGCTTTGCGAAAAAGGATTGAAAGTGCTGATGCTGGAAAGGGGGAAGAATATAGAACACATCAAAGATTACAAAGAAACAAACAAGCCTGCGTGGGAATATCCTCATCGGGGCAACCGTACCCAACAGTTGATTCACGACTATCCCGTCTTGAAAAGAGATTATCCCCTGAATGAACGGAACTATTCATGGTGGACCAATGAAAAAGATTGCCCTTACCTGGAAGTAAAACGATTTGACTGGTACCGGGGTTACCATGTCGGTGGCCGCTCCCTCATGTGGGGACGCCAAAGCTATCGCTGGAGTGATTTTGATTTTACTGCCAATGCAAAAGACGGGATTGCGGTGGACTGGCCTATTCGGTATAAAGACATAGAGCCGTGGTATGACCATGTAGAATCCTTTGCAGGCATCAGCGGCTCTATAGAACATCTGCAGCAACTTCCCGATGGAAAATTTTTACCTCCGATGGAAATGAACTGCGTTGAAAAAGATGTATCGGCAAAGATCAAAGACCATTACAAAGGAAAACGGCACATGATTATCGGGCGGGTGGCCAACATCACGGTACCTCACCAGGGGCGCACCAATTGTCAGTTCCGGAACATGTGTGATTTAGGATGCCCCTTTGGCGGATACTTCAGCACACAATCTTCCACTCTCCCGGCGGCAAGAGCTACGAATAATCTTACACTACTGCCCTTTTCGATTGTGACAGAAATAATTTATGATAGAGACAGGAAAAAAGCTAAAGGCGTAAGGGTGATCAATGCAGAAACTAATGAAGCAACAGAATATTTCAGTAGAATAATTTTTCTATGTGCTTCTTCATTCAATTCCACCTGGATCCTGATGAACTCTGCCACAGAAATCTGGCCAGAAGGACTGGGCAGCAGCTGCGGGGAACTAGGACATAATGTAATGGATCACCATTTCCGCTGCGGGGCTTCCGGAAAAGTGGAGGGTTATGAAGATAAATATTATTATGGCCGCAGGCCAAATGGCGTTTACATTCCCCGCTTCAGAAATATTTTCGGTGATAAAAGAAATTACATCCGTGGATTTGGTTACCAGGGTGGCGCCAGCCGCAGCGGATGGAGCAGAGAAATAGCAGAAATGAACATAGGAGGAGAATTCAAAGATGCGCTTTGTGAACCCGGTGGCTGGAGTATCGGCATTACCGGCTTTGGCGAAATGCTTCCTTACCATGAGAACCGGATCTATTTAGATAAAAACAAAAAAGATAAATGGGGATTACCTGTACTTGCGATGGATGTGGAAATAAAAGAAAACGAATACAAAATGAGAAAGGATATGATGGAAGATGCCAAAGAAATGCTGGAAATAGCAGGAGTGAAAGATGTCAACACGTATGACAGCGGTTACTTCCCCGGAATGGGTATTCATGAAATGGGAACGGCCCGCATGGGAAAAGACCCGAAGACATCGGTACTCAATTCTCACAACCAGGTATGGGATTGTCAGAATGTTTTTGTGACCGATGGGGCCTGCATGACATCTGCAGCCTGCCAGAATCCGTCATTGACTTATATGGCGCTGACGGCAAGAGCTGCAGACTATGCAGTAAGCGAACTAAAAAAACAAAACTTATAACAACCCGTTGAGGAATTTTTTATGGACAGACGTGAACTTTTAAAAATGATCGCAGTAGTGACAGGCGGTGCTGTCATCGGCAGTGAGTTTTTACTGGAAAGTTGTAAAAGCCCCGTTGCCACATCTGCATCATCACTTTTTACAGAAAAAGATATTGATTTTCTGAACGAAGTGGCTGAAACCATTTTACCCGCAACACAGACTCCGGGAGCCAAAGCGGCCGATGTAGGGAGATTTATGACCGTTGCCGTAAATGATTGCTATACAGAAAGCGATCAAAAGGCTTTTGTTGCAGGGATGAAAAAACTAAAAGATGCCTGTGAAAAAAGATTCCACACTTCTTTTATGAAAGCGACCCCGGAACAAAGAAAAGAGTTGCTTATATTCCTGGACCAGGTTGGAAAAGAATACCAGAAGATGAAAAATGATATAGATAAGGCACAGGGAGAAAAAGAAAAAGAAGAATTCGCAAAAGGAAATACTTCTTTTAAAAAGGAAGAAATCCCACCCTACTATTTCACCATGATGAAACAACTGACATTGTGGGGATATTTTACATCTGAGATAGGAATGACAAAGGCATTGAGGTATGTGCCGGTGCCGGGACGCTATGACGGTTGCACTGATTATAAAAAAGGTGATAAGATCATGGTCGGGCTGACGGGATAAAATCTCCTATTATTTTTCTAATAAATTTTTTATGAACTACAATCGCAGAGATTTTTTAAAATGGACAGGCGGATTTGCGCTGGCAGGCCTGGCAGGAAAAGAA
>JAIXKI010000013.1 GCA_026936105.1 Chitinophagales bacterium | reverse complement strand
CTATAAAGTTTACAAAACCAATAGTTTATGTAAAATAGTTATGGCCAGATTTATTCAAGATTTCCCTTAAAGCTCATTTCAAAACATCACGGCCAACAATAGTTTTCAGCGATAAAAAAATACAAGCCTTTTTATACTAAAATCTTTGAAATTCAGTTATTAAGACATTAGACCGCTTCTTGGTAATGCGCCCGGCACAAAATACGATTTCAGTACTTTTTTTAGTTATCTCTTGCCAGCTATCTTTCCTTTGCTTTGGCCAGCTGGGATTATCATTCGATCTGAAGAAGCCCAAAAAATACGATGAAAGGATTCTCCGTTCTGAAAAATCGGACTCAAAAAAATTCAAACTTCCTACCCGTTTCATTCAAAATACCGTTACCCATTACAACTACTTTTTCAATGCCAATTCCAAACTGAATGAGGTCATTGATAGAGCCAAATCTATTTACAGGGATGACTATTCAAAGCTCCTGCCTTTTTACAATTACAGTCTCGATGAAACAGCCAGGGACAATGTTGATCTGGATTCCATAGTTTACAAGTCAGAGACCGGTATAGCCTTGCATGACCTGCGCGGCGACTGGATAGATAACCTTTACCTCTTATGGGGCGCTTCTTACTACCTGCAGAAAAAATTCGATTCCGCTGCCCTGATGTTCCAGTTCATCAACTACGCATTTGCTCCTAAAGAAAAAGACGGATATTACAAAACCATCGGGAGCGGCATGGATGGAAATCAGTCTTTCAGCATTGCCACAAAGGAAAAATCCAATGTTCTGAAAAAAGTTTTTTCCGAGCCGCCCAGCCGTAATGATGCATTTATATGGCAGATCAGGAACTATGTGGCCCAGGATAAATTTCCCGAAGCGGCAAGCCTGATCGTAACGCTGAAACAGGATCCCAACTTTCCGAAAAGATTACAGGACGATCTGAATGAAGTGCAGGCATGGTGGTTCTATAAACAAAATATGTGGGACAGCGCTGCATTTCATCTTACCGGCGCATTATCCAATGCTACCAATAAACAGGAGAAAGCGAGATGGGAATATCTTATTGCACAGCTATATGAACTGACCGGGAAAAATGAGGAGGCTGAGACCTATTTCATAAAATCAATCAGCCATACGACCGACCCGGTGATGGAAGTTTACGCAAGGCTGAATTCGATCCGCGTAAATAAAAACGGAGGAGAAAATTATATTGAGAAGAACATTGCCGATCTTTTAAAAATGGCAAAACGGGAGAAGTATGATGAATACAGGGACATTATCTACTATATGGCTGCACAAATGAGATTGCAGCAAAACAATGTGGATGCTGCTTACGAACTGTTGCAGAAAGGAGCCCGGTACAGCGCCACCAATATGGAACAGAGAAATAAAATCTTTCTCCAGTTGGCACAGATCGCATTTCAAAAAAGGCTGTACAGGCAGGCTTTTAATTTCTATGACAGCCTCGACCTGGGTGACACTTCGCTGCATGATGTGGAAGCTATAACACAAAAAAAATTAATGCTGGGCAATCTTGCCACCAATATCGAGATCATAGAAAGGCAGGACAGCCTGCAAAAAATTGCTGCCTTGCCGGAAGAAGAACGAAAGAGCCTTGTAAAAAAACTGGTCCGCCAGCTTCGGAAAAGCCAGGGTTTGAAAGAGGAAGATCCCGCTGTGGCTTTGAAAACTTTCGACGATCAGAACAGCAATGCTACTCCCCTGTTCACCAGTAATGCAGGAGGTAAAGGAGAATGGTATTTTTATAATTCTTCTTCCCGTACAAAAGGATATTCAGATTTCATTTCACAATGGGGAAAACGGCCTAATGTGGACAACTGGAGAAGAAGCAGTGTGTTGTCAGGCGTAATGTCCAATATTACTCAAAACGGAATTGCTACAGGGCAAACTTCTGCTGATGACTTGAATAATACACCGGAAAATGAGATCACTTTTGATGCATTGTATGATAAGCTGCCACTGACCTCTCAGAAAATGGAGATCTCCAATGATTCAGTCAGTAATGCAATGTTCAAGGTCGGGATGATCTATGCCGAAGAGATTGAAGATTGCACTGCCACCATTGAAACTTTCCAGGCACTTCGTGACCGGTTCCCGCGGTTTGGAAAAATGGATGAAGTGTTATTCCAGCTTTATTACTGCTATACAAAGAACGGAGAAACAGCAAAAGCAGCCGCCATAAAAAGTGAAATGAGCAGGGACTATCCCAACAGTGATCTCACCGCTATAGCTGTTACAGGGAAAAATCCGGATGATCCGAAATCAAATCCCGAAGCCACAAAAAAATATGAAGAGATCTATGAACTGTTCATCGAAGGGAATTTTTCAGAAGCTGTAGCACGGAAAAAAATCGCAGACAGTATTTATGGTAAAAACTTCTGGACACCACAACTGCTGTACATCGAATCGGTGTATTATATCAAACAGAAAGAAGACAGCGTTGCCACAGGAATTCTTAACTCTATAATCAGTGAATTTCCTCAGTCGCCACTGGCCAATAAAGCAGCTACCATGATTGATGTATTGAGCCGCCGCAAGCAAATAGAAGAAGAACTGACCAACCTGGTGATTGAAAGACCCAAAGAAGAAGAGATCAAAGAAAATAAGCCGGCAAACGTTATTGCTCCGCAAACAAATACCCCTGCTATTGCGAAGACAACAGATACTCTGAACAAGGGCGCAAATCCCGTTGTGGTGCAACAGCCCGCTATTAAACCCAAAATTGACAGTGTTGCCGTAACTAAACCGGTGCAGTCATCAGCCTTTACATTCGATCCGGAGGCTCCGCATTATGTTGTTCTGCTAATGACCAAAGTGGATCCTGTATTTGTCAACGAAGCAAGAAATGCTTTTTTCAAGTACAACCGTGAGAAATATTATAACAATAACATGTCTGCTGAACTGGTCAACATTGATGACTCTGACCGTTTATTGCTGATCAGTCCGTTTAATAATTCGCAGGAAGCGATAGACTATATCGAGCATACCCGGCCGGTAACTTCCACCGAAATAATTCCGTGGCTCAAAGGAGGGAAATACAGTTATTCTATCATATCGGGGCATAACCTGGAAACACTAAAGGCCAACAAGGAGATCAATAAATACAAAGAATTCCTTGATAAAAATTTCCCGGGTAAATTTTAACACAATACAACAGGGATTTTTAGCCTCTTTTGGCAAAAAATTAATTCCCATAGGGTAAACGCTGATGCTGTTTTTCTTAATTTAGAGTCTCAGGTAATATCCATTTCCCTGACTAATCACTACAATCTTATTATAATATGAAACGCTCCGTCCGAATTTTCTGGTATATATTTCTTGGCGGTTTCCTGTTTTGTGTCGCAGTGGTTTTAATGGCAAATTTTGGCATATTCGGCAAAATGCCATCCCTGAAAGAACTGGAAAACCCTTCCATTCTCCAGTCTTCTGAAGTATATGCCAATGATGGCACGCTGATGGGCCGTTATTACCGGGAATATGCAAACCGGAGCAATGTGGATTACAAGGATATCTCCAAAAATGTAATTGATGCATTAGTATCCACTGAAGACAAAAGATTCTACGATCATTCCGGAGTAGATTTTAAATCCACGCTTCGTGCCGTTTTTTTATTAGGCCATGAAGGGGGAGGCAGCACCATCACCCAGCAACTTGCCAAGACATTACTGGACCAAGGGAGTAAAAACAAAGCATGGCGCATTATTGAAAAAATAAAAGAATATATTGTATCCATCAAACTGGAACGCAATTTTACCAAAGAAGAGATACTGGCGCTGTATCTGAATGCAGTTCCTTTCGGTGACAATGTCTATGGGATCAGAAATGCTTCCAGAACTTTCTTTCAGAAAGAACCGGACCGGTTGGATGTAAATGAAGCTGCCCTTCTTATTGGAATGCTGAAAGGTAACACAATTTACAACCCAAGAAAAAATTATAAGGCCGCTTTTGACCGCCGTAATGTAGTGATTACCCAGATGGAAGTGAACAATAAACTGTCACATGCCGAAGCTGATAAGCTGAGATCATTACCGATAAAACTCAATTACCGAAAACTGGATCAGAATAACGGATATGCGCCTTATTTCAGGGAAGTCTTGAAAACTGACATAGCAGATGCTTTGAAAGATGTGAGAAAGCCTGATGGTGGCACTTACAATATTTATGATGACGGCTTAAGGATTTTTACAACGATCAACCCGAAGATGCAGGAGTATGCTGAAGAAGCGGTGGCACAATGGATGCCCTCTCTTCAGAAAGCAATGAGTTCCCAATCTTACCTGAAAAATGTATGGAAGAATCACCAGGCAGAATTAGACCGGTACATGAAACAAAGTGACCGTTGGAAAAATATGAAAGAAGATGGCATCAGCGATGCAGACATCAGGAAAAGTTTCAATGAAAAAACGCCTATGAAAGTTTTTGCATGGAATGCCAAACGAGAGAAAGATACAGTGATGACACCGCTAGATTCCATAAAATACAGCAGGCAAATGATGCAGGCTTCTTTCATGTGTATGGATCCTATAACCGGAGAAGTGAGTGCATGGGTGGGCGGCATCGGATTTAAAACATATAAGTATGATCATGCCAATCTGAAGACTAAAAGGCAGGTGGGATCTACTATCAAACCATTACTGTATTGCCAGGCAATGGAAGAGAGAGGATTCACACCCGAAACAGTTTTAGACAATGAAGCCCAATATTTCCCGGGTAACGGCTGGGTGCCTGCCGGAAAAAAATGCGTTGGTGCAGCCCAGGTTACCATGGCAGGTGCATTGGCTCATTCATTGAACTGTGCCAGTGCTTATGTAATGAAAAATGTTGGCCCGGCTCAGTTTGCCGACTTCCTTTCCCGTATAAATATCCCTACCAAAGTGGATGTAGTGCCTGCCCTGGCACTCGGCGCCTGTGACCTTTCTTTGTATGAAATGCTTTGGGGATATTCCATTTTTGCTGGCAGAGGTTTTTCCACAAAACCTAATTTTATTACCCGTATTGAAGACCGTAACGGCAATGTGATCAAAAGGTTTGACTACAGCATCAACAGGAAAGAGGTGGTTAGTGAAGCTACAGCATACAGGATGTGCCGTATGATGCAGGGAACCGTGGATGTAGGAACAGCAGCAGGATTACGTGGAAGATTAGGAGCTGCAGAAATGGGAGGGAAAACGGGTACTACCAATGATAATGCTGACTTCTGGTTTATGGGATATACACCCCAACTCCTTGCAGGAACATGGGTTGGATGTGATGACCGCTTCTTAACACTCGCCAGTTCTGCGTATGCAGGAGGAAGAGTGGCACGCCCTATCTGGGAATATTTCTTTCAAAAAGTTTATGCGGATAAATCCCTGGGGATTGACAAGAATGCAAGATTTGTTGTACCTGCCGATCTTGAAAACAGGATCAATACCAATAGTGAGATCGACCTGATTTCTGCTCCGAATCAGCCCGGTGATGAAGGTGAAGGAGGCGGAGTGGGCACTGAACAGGATTATAAGATCAGCAATGAATATATTCCGCCTGAATCTACCCCGGTAACTGATGACAATAATAATATTAAAATCAAAAAGGACTCCGTGGAAAAAAGTCCGGCTATTAATACTAAAAAACCGGCCGAACCAGTAAAGAAAAAGAAAGGTTTTTTTAAAAAGATCTTCGGTAAAAAAGAAAAAGACTGATCGTTGTAAGCCATTTAATTCTTCAATAAAAAACTCTTAAGCCGGTTGATTTAGATTAATCGAATATTGCCTTAAAAGAATATTGTAAGCCATTCCCTGCATAATGGAAATAAATTGAGTCATTAATTTTTCTTAATATCATTCGTCACAGATTTTTAATAAATGAATCCAGGAATTTCAGCTTTGATGCAAACAAATAGCCCATAGCCTCCGATTCATTTCCCAACATCAACCTCTTTTATCAATTTCAACAATAAGAAAACCCGGTCATCCTCATCAACCGGCAATAAATCAATCAATATTTCTGATACCCTTCATTACAGATTGTAGGATATCATACAAATAAAATAAAAAGGTTTATCCGGTATAATAATGCAAATAATCAGACCCAAAATAAAGTCTTGATACTAACTCACAAAAAAGTTTAAAAAAAATAGGCTGCTCCTTCGAAACAGCCTATTTTCTCAAAAAAGAAATTTGGTCACTTAGAAATAACTGAGAGTCATTTCTACCCTACGGTTCTTTTGACGTCCTGCAGCAGTTTTATTATCTGCTACCGGCATGGTATCACCATGTCCCTGAGCAGTAAGCCTGCTTTCTGCAATTCCTTTACTCACTAAATAATTCTTTACGGAATTAGCACGGTTCTCACTTAATACCTGGTTTTTATCCGGCTTACCGGTATTATCAGTATGGCCGTCAATAGCAAGTTTCATATCCGGATTCTCTTGCATGATCTTTACAACTTCATTCAGGTTTTTGAAAGATGAAGTTGCCAGCTTGTAGCTTCCCGTAACAAACAAAATATTCTTTGCAGCAAAGTCCACTTTTTTCTTTACTTCTTCTTTGATCAATGGGCATCCTTGATTTTCTTTAACACCGGGAAGGTTGGGACATTTATCTTCTTCGTCATTGATACCATCACCATCAGTATCCGGAATAGGGCAACCCTGATAGCGGGCAACACCGGCCACTGTCGGACATTTGTCTTCTTCGTCATTGATACCGTCACCATCAGTATCCGGAATAGGGCAGCCATTGTACTTTGCCAGGCCGGGAACAGTCGGGCATTTATCTTCTTCGTCATTGATACCGTCTTTATCAGTATCAGGGATAGGGCAGCCATCGTATTTAGCAACACCCGGTACTGTTGGGCATTTATCCTTGTCATCAGTGATGCCATCACCATCAGTATCAGCAGGTGGCGGTGGAGGTGGAGGCGGAGGCGGAGGTGCAACAACCTTCACTTTTTTCTTGCCTAAAGGTTGAGCAAATCCCAAGCTATAGAACAAATGATAATTTGAAGTCTCTTTTGTTATTGGCACTCTATATTGGGAAGTAACAAAAAAATCAGCTTCATCCCAAAGGTTGACCTTCATACCCAATCCCATTGGAATAAAAGCTCCGTAATATCCATCATATTGCTGTGCTCCAACACCGGCAGTGACATATGGTTGCACCCAATATTTTTCCGTAGTCAGTTTAAAGTTCAACTGTGCATCGGCTGTCAACAAAAGGTGATCAGTAAAATAAGGATGATTCTCAAACGGATACTGCAAAATGCTTCCGCCTAATGTTCCTGCAAAGTCAATGTGTTTTTTCAAACCTCTGAAATAAGTAACGGCAATACCCGGATCCATTTGACCTAACTTGGTCATTTCATGATTAGCCATAACATGGTTCAATGAAGTGGCACGTATTTTTGCAGGAGATGCAAAATCGGTAAGAGTACCACTTATGGCTATCGCCGGGCGCCTGATCAGATCATCCTGTCCGAAAACGGAAGATGATATCATAGCACTAATAAATAAAGCTGCTAAATACTTGTTCATATAGCGTTAATTTGGTTTTAAACACGGCAAAAATAATGGGTATGCGCAATATCCTGAAATAATTTATTAACCTAAGGCTCATCACTTTAAAATCATCATTTAAAAAAAGATCAAAATTATTGCTCTGAAAAAAGGTCAAATGTGCTAAAAACTGATCAAATTAAATTACCGGTCCTATTTTCCCGCGAAATACTTTTCTGCCAGTCTTTTATCTTCACCATAAATATCATCATAAAATATCACTTTCCCATTTTTACCTTCGCAAGTAAAATATCTTATATATAAAGGAACCTTATTCCGAATTGCAATACTATGTTTCTCTTTCTTTTTCAGCCAATGTTGTATGGAATCCATCCTTATTGCAGCTTTCCCGTCTGAGTTATCGTTTTGAACCACAAAATCAGAAAGCTGCTGCCAGGCCTGCACTCTGATACATCCATGGCTCATGGCACGGTCATTCCGGCTAAAAAGATAACGCTCATTTGTGTCATGAAGGTAAACGGCATATTTATTACTGAAATTGAATTTCATTACTCCCAAAGCATTAGCATCCCCGCTGCCCTGAATGATATTGAAAGGGATTCTTTTTTCGTACTTGTTCCAATCAATGGAATCAGGATTTATTTCTCTGCCCTTTGAGTCAAAAACGCCATACCCCTTTTTCTGAAAATACTTCGGATTCTTCTTTACTCCGGGCAGCACTTCTTTTTCAATGATGCTGGAAGGAATCGTCCATTTGGGATAAGTGATCAATTCTGAAATGGCGCTTGTCAATACCGGGCTTCTTGTAGCTGTTTTTCCGCATACGATGCGTGAGGTAAGTATGACATTACCGCTGTCCCATACCTGCAGTGAAAAAGCCGGCAGATTTACCCAAACATATTTCTCCGGCATTTCAGGCGGCAGTTTTTTAAAACGATCCATTGTTATTGCAATGCGAACAAACCTTTCCCGGTCGGTGGTATTCAAAGATCTTAACGTCTGACTGCCGATCTTACCATCTGCTTCGAGGCCTTTTTGCTCCTGATATCTTTTTAATGCGTTGGATAATTGGGTAGAATCCAGAGCAACACTGTCTGCCTTGATGATTCCTCCTTCATACAAACGTTTCTGAAGAATTGATCTGTAGTTTTTGGGATCCTGTGATGGAGAGGGAATATAAGTATAAACCTTGTCATCATAATTTTTAAGAAAACTCCCGATCCCCTTTTTCAAAAGTTGGTAGGCTTTTATATCCGGTTCCAGCTTGCTCACCGTATAGGCCAGGTTACCGCTTTTCTGAAAGCTGTCCAATTGCTGTAAATAAAATTTCTCAGTTAGTACAGAATCCTTTCTCAACGTAATGCTGTCCTGTGGCAGCCTGCCCAGTTTAATATCTTTAAGGAGATGAAAAAAAGCATCGGTCATCATTACATCTGACCTTGCCCATAACATGGCATCCTTCCGGGCATTTTGTTCGGAGCTGTCTTCGGAAATGTCTTTATGAATAACGGACAACTGATCAAAATGATAATCTTCGGGAAACAATCCATACAATTTTGAGTCCCTGATAAAATCATACAGCGAATCACCCAAAGGAAGCCATTTTCCGTCTTTACTCCACAAGGGTACATTCTTACTGTTGCTGTATGCCTTAACCAACGGCTTGTAATATTTCAAAGTGACCGAGTCACTGATCTTATCAGCATTCCTCTTTGCATAACTGATAAGATCTACAATATGCCCAGAAGTCTTTAGATTAAGCTCTTTGAGAGAGTTTGCCAGATCCTGCCCTTCTTTCATATTGTTGTTACACGAGAATAACAACAAGCTTCCCGCAACGATGATCAATAAGGAAAACGGAATATTTGTTTTGCTCATAGATGGTTTACGCTGTTATATTTCCGGTATTTTACTTTAAATTACTGATGTAAAATGTCCGGTATGGCAGACAATTTAATAAATACAGCTAAAATAAAGTGGATATTCCCGTTAATTTTTTTAACGCTTCCGCTGACAGGAATTTTTGCTCAACAAGCACCTCCGCTAAAATTAAAAGTGGTAAATAAGCCGGGAGAATACCGGAAACAGATCAGAAGGGATCCTGACAAAAAAATGATTGAACTGCGAACGCTGATCCCGGGCATTGCTTACGATATACGGTATGCCACTGAAAACAATTTTATGCACCGGGTGATGTATGACTCCTGGCCCGGCTATACTTTTTTGCGAAAGCCCGCCGCAGAAAATCTTGCTCAGGTGCAAAAAGAACTGAATGAAAAAGGTTTAGGCCTCAAGATCTTCGATGCATATAGACCCTATTCCGTCACCGAAAAATTCTGGGAGTTAGTACACGATGAAAGATATGTAGCTAATCCTGCACAAGGGAGCGGACATAATAAGGGAACTGCCGTGGATCTTACCATCATTGATCTGAAAACGGGAAAGGAACTGGATATGGGAACCGGGTTTGATAATTTCACCGACTCAGCTCATCAAACTTTCACTGACTTTCCCGATAAAGTTTTGGGGAACAGGGCCATGTTCCGATCCATCATGGAAAAACATGGATTCAAAGCTCTGGAAACCGAATGGTGGCATTTCTATTTGCCCAACTCAGAAAAATACGTGGTGTTGAATCTTGATTTCAGGAAACTGAAGAGGATACACTGATCACCCTGGGTATTTTTTGTTCCAGCATCATCAGGTCTGCCAATACAATAGCGGTAACAGATTCCAGTATCACGGGCACGCGGAGTGCAATGCAAAGATCATGACGGCCTTTGACTGAAGTGTTTTCCACTTTCCCGGTAGTCCAGTTCAGAGTGTTTTGTTCTTTCGGAGTGGATGATGTGGGTTTGATGGCAATACGGAATACCATTTCATTTCCATTCGTCAATCCTCCCACTACTCCGCCGGCATGGTTGGTCCTGGTTTTCCCTTCAGGATTTTCAATTGCGTCGTTGTGCTCGCTTCCAAACATTTTTGCTGCGGCAAAGCCGGTTCCGAATTCCACTCCGCGAACTGCGGGAATGGCAAAAACAATATGTGCGATCTGCGATTCTACCGAATCAAAAAAAGGTTCCCCCAGGCCGGCGGGCAAACCGTTCACGCGGCATTCTATAATTCCGCCAATGGAATCTTTGGAATCAATTGCTTTCTGCAAACCTTTATCCAGGTCTGCCTCGCCACCGATCTCTAAAATCTTTGAAAGGATATTGATTCCATCAAAAGTTTCATCTTTCTGCACAGAAGAAGCAGAATCATTGTTGGCTTTATCATGAAAATGTGTAGTCTTTAAACTCAGCAATTTCTTTGCGATCACACCTGCTGCCACCAATGATACCGTTAGCCTTCCGCTGAAATGGCCGCTGCCCCGGTAATCTTCATTGCCACCGAATTTTTTTTGTGCAACAAAGTCAGCATGACCGGGTCTTGGGAAATCACGCTGTTTTTCATAATCGGAAGATCTTGTATTCTTGTTCTCAAAAAGAATTGTGATCGGAGCCCCGGTGGTCTTATCATGAAATACTCCGCTTTTGAAGATTGGCAGATCTTCTTCCTGTCTGGGAGTCGTTCCTTTTTGTTTCCCCCCTTTTCTTCTCTCCAGATCCGGTAAAAAATCTTCCACCGTCAATGGTAATCCGGCAGGACAGCCATCTATCACCACTCCTACGCTTTCTCCGTGAGATTCACCGAAGATCGAGATCCGGAATATTCTGCCAAAACTGTTCATACTTTAAATTTCCTGCCGGGTAAAGATACATCAGCTCCCAGCTTTTTTAAATGCCAGAAAAAATCAGGATAAGATTTATTGATAGATTCTGCATTTTCGATCACTGTATCTCCATCCGCTTTCAAGGCAGCCACAGCAGTTGCCATAGCAATGCGGTGATCATGATGAGAATGTACCTGGGCGCCTTTCAACTGAACATTTCCATGAACTAACATCTCATCCCCTGTCAAATCAATACTCACTCCCATTTTGCCGAATTCTTCTTTTAATGCTGCTGCCCGGTCACTTTCCTTATTTGCCAAGCGATGTACTCCTTTGATCTTCGTAACACCTTTGCAACAGGATGCCAATGCCACCAAAGGAGGAAACAGATCAGGGCATTCAGTAGCATCAAATTCAAAGCTGGTCATTTTTGCCGGCCTTACTTTGATTCCCTTTGCTTCTACAGCTAAACCGGCGTTGGCTTCCATCAATGCATCAATGATCTTTTTATCACCTTGAGGCGAAGTAAGATCCAATCCCCGTACCGTTATTGGACCTGCAACAGCGCCTGCCACCAGCAAGAATGCAGCGCCGCTCCAGTCAGATTCAACTGTAAATTCAATCTCCTTGCTCACTTGCTGAGAAAAGCCGGATGATGGTTTAGTAAAAATGAATTCTTCATAATTCCGGTTCTCAGGAACGTTCATTCCAAATCTTTTCATCACATCCAGTGTCAGATCCACATAAGGCTTGCTCTTCAGCTCATTTACTTTAATAACGACAACGGGATCCGCATCTTTCTCATTAAAATCTTCTTTGACCGTGTTGAGCGAATAAGCATAAGACATCAGCAATCCGGTAATGAATTGTGAACTGAGCGAACCATCCACTTCAATGTATTTGGGCTGCAAGGGGCCTTTGATCTTCAGAGGCAATCTTCCATTATTGGATTTGACCTTTACTCCCAGTCGAGGGAAAAAAACGTCAAAGAATTCCATCGGCCTGTTCAGAAGACTTCCTTTGCCCTCAATAGTTATCTCTTTATCGCTCAAGGCAACAATAGGTGTGAACATTCTTATACTCAGACCGCTTTCACCGCAGTTTATGGTATCGGTAACAGGAACAACTCCATCGCTTTTAACAGTCATCTTCCCGTTACTGATCAATATTTCCGCACCAAGGTTTTTGATGATCTCCGTTGCTGCTTTATCATCATTGCTGTAACCGGGATTACTAATGATGGTGGCCCCTTTTGTCAATAACGATGCTGCAAGGGCTCTTTGCATTGAACTCTTTGAGGCCGGAGCATGAATGAAACCGGATAGTTTGGATGGTCGGACGACAGCTATCACGATATTGCTTCAATTAATTTTTGAACCTGAGATAATGAAACGGGCCGGACGGTTCCTTTCCCGATATTTTTCAGCAAAACATAATTCATCTCTTTCTTTACCCGTTTCTTATCCATCATCAATATACGAATCACTTTCTTTTTATTGAATGAAGCATAAGTTGGTAATCCGTATTGCTGCAAAGCTTTTATCACTCTTCTTGTTTCGGAGAATCCGGTTATCTTTTCCGAAAAATGACAGGCATACGTCATGCCAATGGAAATAGCCTGTCCATGAGATAATTCGTATTGATTTTCCAAAGCATGCCCTAAAGTGTGTCCAAAGTTCAGCAGGCGCCTCTCTCCTCTTTCAAATTCATCATTCTTCACCACCTTCGTCTTCAGAATAAAATTCCTTAAAACAAGATCAGCAAGTTCCTTTCTGTTCTTTCTGAAATGATCAACGGAACATCTTTCCAGCTTCCGGAACATAGCACGGTCTTTAATACAGGCATGTTTGATGATCTCCGCAAATCCATTTTGCCATTCCCGTTGAGGCAATGTCCTCAAAAAATCAAGGTCATGAAAAATGAATGAAGGCTGTCGAATCGTTCCTACCAGGTTTTTATAAACACCCACATCCACTCCGTTCTTTCCTCCAATTGAAGCATCCACCATCGCCAGCAAAGTGGTTGGAACGAATCCGAATTTCAAGCCCCTCATGTAAACGGATGCAACATATCCTGTGATGTCGGTCACCACGCCTCCACCCACTCCAATCAATATAGTTTTGCGGTCGGCTTCCATACCGATCAATTGCCGGATCACGGCATCCACTGTTTCCTGAACCTTATATTCTTCTCCCGGCTTCAGTACGATGCAATTCCATCCTTTGAATTTATCCTGATGCAGCTTAAAAATATGCTCATCGGTGATGAGTACGGTGTTCTCCCGGTCAACGATCTTTTTCAGCCGGGAAAATTTATCCCCGGCATAAAATTCAGTTGATGATGAAGAAAATTTAAAGTTCAGGCGTTCCATTATTTATTTTAACGGGTGAAGATAAGGTCATTATCATGGTCGTTGCAATATCCGTAAAGATCATTATTCATCCATGATCTTTTTCTGATGGTTGATACTTTCCATGTGTACCGCATCGTAATATTTGGTGACGAACTCTTTGCTTAATCCCAGCTTCTCGCCTTTTTTAAATGCATTGCTGATGATCGAATTCCACCGGTTCGTTTGTAAAATGGTTATATTGTTTTCTTTCTTGTATTTACCGATCAGGTCTGCCACTTTCATCCTTTGTCCCAGCAATTTCATCAATTCATCATCCAGGTGGTTGATCTGCTGGCGCAGTTTTTCCAGAACAGCCTGGAATTCTTCTGAGCTGGCATCTTCTCTTCTCCAGATAATTGTTCCCAGTATCTCTTTCAATCTCGAGGGAGTGATCTGCTGTTTGGCATCGCTCCATGCTTTATCGGGATCTATATGCGATTCGATCATCAGGCCGTCATAATGAAGGTCACTTGCCTGCTGAGCCACTTCCAGTATGGTATCACGCCGGCCGCAAATATGAGAAGGATCGCAGATCATCATCATATCCGGATTACGCAATTTCATTTCAATGGCAAGATGCCACATGGGAGAGTTGCGGAAATCGGTATTTCCAAAAGTGCTGAAGCCACGATGGATAAGCCCGATCAGCTTTATTCCCGCTTTCGCTATCCTTTCCACTGCTCCCATCCAAAGTTCCACATCGGGGTTGACAGGGTTTTTTATCAGCACCGGCACGTCTGCGCCCTTCAATGCATCGGCCACTTCCTGTACACTGAATGGATTCACTGTTGTCCTGGCTCCAATCCACAATACATCCACTTCAAAATGCAAAGCATTTTCCACCTGCTTGGCCGTTGCCACTTCCACAGTGACCGGCAATCCGGTTTCTTTTTTTGCACGTTGCAACCAGGGCAATCCTTTTGTACCGATGCCCTCAAACATTCCCGGGCGTGTGCGGGGTTTCCAGATTCCGGCACGAAGCATGTCCACCATCCCGGTGGCAACCAGTTGTTGTGCTGATTGGAGTACCTGTTCTTCCGTTTCAGCGCTGCAAGGGCCGCTGATAATCAAAGGACGCTTTTTCCATACATCCATAATAGTTTCTTTAGTTTTTGGCTCTGTTGTTTGCATATGTTGAGTTAATTATTCACTTTTTTTGTCCGTCATTCTTGATTACCTCTTGCGCTTATTTTATTATTCTCCTGATCTTGTTGGCCTCACTGATCAGCCCCAGCAAATTTTGATCATCGTCTTTTTCCAGGCAAGCCTTGAATCTTTCCAGTTGTGCAATATGTTCATTCAGCACATCCAGAACATATTCTCTGTTCTGCATAAAAATGGGCGCCCACATGGCTGAATTACTTTTGGCCAGACGCACGGTACTTTCAAAACCCGCAGAGGCCAGTTCAAAAATTGCCTGATCTTCTTTTTCTTTTTCCAAAACCGTATTGGCCAAAGCAAAAGAAGTGATATGTGAGATGTGACTTACATAAGCGGCATGTAGATCATGAGCCGCTGCATCCATTTCCAATAAATGCATGCCTATCTTTTGATACATAGCCCTGACCCAGGTCACGGCATCTTCATCACTTTCTTCAGCATTGCAAATAACTGCTGCTTTATTTTCAAATGCGCCCCTCACTGCTGACTGCGGCCCGCTGTATTCAGTGCCCCACATCGGGTGAGTGGCCACATATCTTTTTCTTTTCGGATGATCTTTTACACAGGAGATCAGGCTAAGCTTTGTTGAACCCAGGTCCAGCACGATCTGTTGATCTATTTTGTCCAGTATCCCGGGCAGCAATTGCACGATCTTATCTACCGGTATGGCAAGAATGATCACATCGGAGTTAGCTATCGCTTCATCCAAACCCATGATCTCATCCACCAATTCCAGTTCCAACGCTTTCTGAGCATGTTCTTTATCCGCTTCCACTCCTATCAACTTTGATGAAAGCTTCTTTTCATGAAGCCGGATCGCCAGTGATCCTCCTATAAGACCCACTCCAATAATTGCAATCCTTTTTCTTTCGGGCATAACCGTCTTCTTTAGTGAGGATCCTGATCTGTCAATATTTAAAATATCTTTTTTCATCTTAAATTAACTATGCTTCTCATTATTTGTCACATGATTATTCAATGCAATTCTTACCCTTTTTATTGCTTCATCCAGTTTATCTTCTGCAGCACACAAGCTTATTCTTATATAATTGTTACCGGCGCTTCCGAAGATCCCGCCGGGGGTGATAAAAACATTTGCTTTATACAATACTTCATCACTCAGTACGCCTCCTTTCCCAAGCGGATGTTCTTTTTCTTTTCCCTGATAATCTGAAGATGTCACTTTAGCCCATACAAACAAACCAGCCTGATCTTTGGAAAATCTGCATTTCAGGATCTTCAATAACTCAAAAACCTTTTTTCTTCTTTCATGGTACACTTCATTCACCCGGTCATGCCAGCCCTGATCCAATGTCAGGGCTTTGGCAGCAGCCAGTTGTAACGGCAGGAACATGCCGCTGTCCATATTACTCTTGAATCTCAGCACATCATTGATCCTTTCTTTAGCACCGCAAAGCATTCCGATTCTCCATCCGGCCATGTTATGCGATTTGCTTAATGAATTCAGTTCGATCACGATTTCCTTTGCGCCTTCCACATTCAGCAGGCTCATGGGATGATTATTCAAAATAAAACTGTAAGGATTATCATGAACAATGAGAATATTATGCTTCCTGCCAAAGGCAACTATCCTTTCAAATAATTCACGGGTGGGCAACTGGCCAGTCGGCATCTGCGGATAATTCACAAACATCATCTTCACTTTCGATAAATTGCTTTTCTCCAGCAAATCAAGATCCGGCATATAATTATATCTCTGGAGAAGTTTATACTCCAGGCATTTTCCGCCGGCCAGCATCACTGCGCTTCTATACGTGGGGTAACCAGGATTGGGCACCAGCACTTTATCTCCCGCATTAAGATACGTCATGCAAATATGCACCAGCCCTTCCTTGCTTCCTATCAGCGGCAATATTTCTGTTTCAGGATCCAGCGTAACTCCGTACCATTTTTTATACCATTCACTCATTGCTTTCCTCAATACGGGCGAACCCCTATAGGATTGATATCCGTGCACATTATTCTTTGCGCTTTCTTCCTGCAATACGCGGATCACATCCGGATGAGGCGGCAGGTCAGGGCTGCCGATTCCAAGATTGATGATATTTTTCCCCTGCTTGTTCAGGTCATCTATCTCTCTCAGCTTTTGAGAAAAATAATACTCGCCAATACCATTCAAACGGTTTGATGTTCTGACCTTCTCCGATTGAAAAAACTGCGTGGCCTTAACACTATATTGCTGATCACTGCTCATTGACCTCAAGTTTTAATTCCTCAAATTTCTTTTTCTTCATAGGCTTTGGAATGATCCCTTTTTTATAAATGCCGTAGATCTTGATTTCTCTTGTCATTGGTTTCATTTTCCCGATCACTTTTTCAAACTGTGACAGATCATCAAATTCCATATCCGCATGAAAACTGTATTTAAAATCAGAGCCGGGTATGGGAAAACTCTGCAGTTTGCTCAGGTTGATCCCGGCATCTGATATCTCATTCAAGACTTTGGCAAGGCTACCCCTTGAATGATCCGTGTGAAAATTGACCGAGGCTTTATCTGCCTGTTCGGTACTGAACGGCAGTTCCTTTCTCTGCAATACCAGGAAACGGGTGTAATTATTTTCCAATGTCTGAATGGAAGGCGCTATCATGTGAAGGCCGAACAACTCAGCCGCCAGGCTGCTGGCAATAGCTGCAATATGCCTGCTTTTACGTTGATGAATATAGCGGGCACTGTAAGCCGTGTCTTCCGTTTCCACCAGTTTCCATTTGAATCTGTCCAGGAACTCATAACATTGCTGCAAGGCCATGGTGTGAGAATGTACTTCTTTAATGTCTCCCAGGGCAACTCCGGGATTCACCATCAGGTTCTGTTCTATCTGTAAATACACTTCACCGATGATACGAAGATCACTTGCCTGCAATAAATTGTAATTGGGTAAAATGCTTCCGGCTATGGAATTCTCAATCGCCATCACAGATGCATCTGTCTTATCCTTGTCGGCCGAGATCCTGATCAACTCCTTAAAAGTGGCACAAGGGACAACTGTTATTTCTTTTCCCAAAAAATGTTGCGCAGCCATCTGATGGAAACTGCCTTCGTAACCTTGTATGGCAACGAGTTTCTTCCTTTCATGAAAGTTGAGATTAGTGGTTACACTATTCGTAATCCCATTTGAACCTGCTTTTGAATCCTGTTCTGTCATAAACCCCGGAGTTTTTAAAAAAAAATCCCCCACTCTTTTGAGCGGGGGACTTCTATGTTGATTTTAGTTTGATTTCTAAATCAGATCTCAACAAAAGCACCCCGCTTCTGGCTAAAGAAGAAATAAAAATAAAACCAACGGTATGCTTTCGTGAATATCATGCGACAAAAATAGTGATGAAACTGAAAGAAAAAAATTTTAAAAAGAATTATTTATGAAGCCGGGCATTTTGTAAGCTTTCCTCAACGAACATAAAACAGATATTATTAACGAACACTCATTAGTATTCCAGGGTCATACACTTCCCAATTCAATTTGTCCGGCCATGCATCTCTGTCCAATTTACCTGGCTACCGTATCTTTTAAAACAATCAGGAGAGAAGGTAATTAAAAAAGGCCCCTTGGGAACAAGGTGCCTTTAACGATTGCTTGCCATATGAAAAAATCTTACTTCTTGGTAGAATCTGTAGCAGCGGGTTTAGCTGCAGAATCTGTAGCAGGTTTTGCTGCAGATGCAGAGTCAGTAGTAGGAGCAGGTGCCTGTACTGCAGGTGTGCTGTCAGTAGCTGGAGTTTCACCGCTTCCTTTGCTATTACAAGCTGCAAATGCGCCGGCTACCATGAGAACGATCAAAAGCTTTTTCATGTTCTTTTTTTTAATATTTGTTTAAAAGATTTGACATTTATACCCGGAATACAATAAAGGTAACCCGGACATTCAAAACTTTTTTTCTGAACGACAGAATACCTAATTAACTGAATATTATTTTTTATAGTCGGGCAGGGTTACTATTTTTAAAAAAGAGTATAAAATAACGGATCAGTGAAATCAGAGAATAACGAAAAAGCGTTGTTACAAGGATTGGCCCGAAGCGACAAAAAGGCAGTTGAAGCTATATACAAAGAGAACTACAACATGATCCAGAGCCTGATACTGAACAATAACGGCTCTGCAGACGATGCCAAAGATATTTTTCAGGAAGCAATGATTGTGTTGTATGAGAGAGCAAGATCAGGATCATTTGAATTGAATTGCCAGATACGGACATACATTTATTCCGTATGCCGAAGACTTTGGCTCAAACGTTTGCAGCAACTGAACCGTTATTCATCTGAAGTGTCAGACGTGATAGAAACAGTTCCAGTAGATGATGAAATAGAAGATCATGAAAGAAGGAACACTGAATTTGAAATGATGGATAAGGCAATAGACAGCCTGGGCCAGCCTTGCAGAAGTCTTTTAGAAGCCTACTACCTTCAGAAAAAGAGCATGCAGGAAATAGCAGTAAGCTTCGGATATACCAATGCCGACAATGCTAAAACCCAGAAATACAAATGCCTGATGAGACTGAAAAAAATATTCTTTTCACAATATAAAAACGGGAGTCTGTGATGGATGATATTCAAATATTGGATACAGTAGAGCGATACATAAGAGGTGAAATGAACCCTGACGAAAGACTTCATTTCGAAAATCTGCGCAAATCAAGTCCGGAGGTGGACCAAATGGTGGTAGAGCACACACTCTTTCTTCAACAGATGAACCGGTTCGCTGAATGGAAGAAATTCAGATCTGTATTACACAATACACACACTAATCTTTCGGAACAAGGAAAGATCAATTCAGCCAAACTGAAAGGTAAGGCGAAAGTGGTTTATCTGTGGAACCGGTATAAACGTGTAGCTGCAATAGCTGCCGTGATCGCTGGAGTGACCGCACTGATCTTCACTTCTCTCGTTAACTTTCTCAACCCCGGGACCGACAGCGCCAAGGTTCAGGAACTGAGCAGGGACATTCCGAATATTAAGCACCAGCAAAATATGCAGGTGAATGAGGTTAACAATTTAAAGAACGAGGTCAACAATATTAAAAATAAGATCAACCTGCAAAGTATTCCTTTCAAAGCTGGCGGCACAGGTTTTCTGATTGACGGAAAAGGGTACCTCATAACCAATGCACATATAGTTCACACTTCACGTAATATCGCCGTTACCAACAATAAGGGTGATCAATACCGTGCTGTGCTGGTAAAAGAATTTCCTGACAAAGACATCGCCATCCTGAAGATTGATGATGATAAATTCAAACCGCTCTCGTCCATTCCGTATGGCATCAGTAAAACAGAAAGTGATGTGGCGGAGCCGATTTATACTTTAGGTTATCCACGCAATGATATTGTTTACAGTGAAGGTTATTTAAGCGCCAGAACCGGATTCAACGGAGATACGCTCAGCTGCCAGTTAGGAATTGCAGCGAATCCCGGCAACAGCGGCGGGCCCGTTTTTAATCATGAAGGAGAAGTGATCGGCATCCTGAGTACCAAAGAGACAGAGGCGGAAGGAGTTGCTTTTGCCATTCAGTCAAAATACATTTTCAATGCCATCAGTGAACTGAAGAAAAGCAGTAAAGACACTTCTTATCAAAACCTCCGTGTGCCTACCAAGTCAAGTGTACGCGGTATGGATACCAAGGAACAGGTGAAAAAAATACAGGATTATGTATTTTTTGTAAAAGGTGATTAGTAATCTCAACTCCAAAGTCTTTCCGGGTATTCTCCCTTACTGACAAGCGCTCTCAGGTTTTTTTCCACTTCAGGAGCATCTTCCTTGTACGTAACACCGAACCATTGTGCGTTCGTAGGCACCAGCTTTATCTTACCGCCTTCTTTGATGAATTGATCGCCAATGATGGGAATGAAAAATTCTGCTTTGGGATCCGTCCCTCTCTCTTTAAGGAACTCAAGAAAAGTTTTTTGAATGATGTCAAACGCGGAAACAGGGAAACACCACAGGTTCATAGATACTTTCGAATCTGAAGACACTTCATGTTTCCCATCGGTATCGTCATAAACTATTTTATTGCCTTCCCTGTAAATTTTGGTGCGTTCCACAATTGACACGAGATAACCCTCATTATTCACTTCACAAACTCCGCGGCTTACCGACCCGTTTTCTGAAAGGGTCTTAGAAAGATCGTAACCAATAATGCTGAAAAGACCGTCATGGATCTCGTTATTCAAAAAATCAGCAGCTTTAATAAATGCATCACTGCCGTAAAAGTCATCAGCATTGATCACAGCAAAAGGTTCTCTGATCACCGTTTTTGAACAAAGTACCGCATGGGCCGTACCCCATGGTTTGGTCCGGTTTTCAGGCGCTTTATATCCGCCGGTAAAAGAATCCAGTTCCTGATAGACATAATCAATTTCAATACGTCCTTTGATCTTCGGTTCAATGATCTTTTTGAAATTATCGGCAAAATCCTTTCTGATGATGAAGACCACTTTGCCGAATCCTGCACGTATTGCATCATAAATAGAATAGTCCATGATCGTTTCCCCGCCGGGGCCGAATCCCTGGATCTGTTTCATACTTCCGTACCTTGAAGCCATTCCTGCTGCCAGAACAAGTAAAGTGGGTTTCATCTTTTTTATCTTTAATAAAATTGAGGGACAAAATTAAAGTAAATTCGTCAAGCTGCACATGGAAGAGTTAGCATTTCAAAATATAACGACCGATCTCCTGACTGATCCGTTCTTCGAAGAAAAAAATATTGAGGTATCGGTGTTGAGGCTCGACAAAATTCACCCGGTGATCTCGGGTAATAAATGGTTCAAACTTAAATTTTACCTGGAAGAAGCTGTTCAAAAAAATAAAAGGACAATTGCCACTTTTGGCGGAGCCTGGTCTAATCATATCGTGGCCACTGCAGCAGCATGTAAAATGAACGGACTGAAAAGCGTAGGGATCATCCGGGGAGAAGAACCCCAAGAGTTATCGCAAACTTTAAAAGATGCGAAAGAATATGGAATGGAATTATTTTTTCTGAACAGGCGGGATTACAAAAAGAAGAAAGTACCTGATACTATTCTGAATGAAGAATGTTATTTGATCCCGGAAGGTGGTTATGGAAAGAAAGGGGCAGAAGGTGCTTCCACTATTTTAAATTATTGCAACAAAGACCACTTTACACATATTTGCTGTGCCATCGGAACCGGTACCATGATGGCAGGCCTGGTCAATGCTTCTTCAGAAGATCAGGAAGTGACCGGGATAAGCGTGTTAAAAAATAATTTTGAACTGGAAGAAAAGATACATTCCCTTTTAAACCGCGATAGCAGATTTTGCCTGGATCACACTTACCATTTTGGCGGATATGCAAAATATAATCAAGAACTGATCCGGTTTATAAATGAATGGTACCATCTTCATCACATCCCGTCAGATTTCGTTTATTCGGGAAAATTATTCTTCGCCGTCAGGGATCTCATTGCAAATGAATATTTCCCTTCGGGAAGCAAGATCCTCATCATTCATTGCGGAGGATTGCAGGGAAACAGGTCCCTGGCAAAAGGGCTGTTAATCTTTTAGTATTACCGGGTATCCTGCCCTATCTTTGTCTTTTGATAAAAGAATCCAATCCTTTTCCCGTTTTATTAAAATGAAAAGACAATTTCTGTCCCTTCTGTTACTGATCTTAGCTGGCGCTTTTACTGCCAATGCACAGGATACCCTTCCTGATTTTTCTATAAGGAATGTAGGCAACAACCGCATCATCATAGGATGGAACAATACTTTTCCTGTGGTAAAACAAATAAGCATTCAACGTTCATTCGACAGCCTTACCGGTTTCAAGACCATACTTACTGTCCCGGATCCGATGGCGCCTCAAAACGGATATCTCGATACCAAAGCCACCAATGATCACATGTTTTACCGGTTGTATGTTTTGCTGGAGAAAGGAAGCTTCTTATTCAGTTCGGCTAAAAAACCTTTATTTGATTCAACTTTCATAAAACAATTGGCAGAATCAAAGCAAAAAGCCATTGATGACAGCCTCGCATGGATCCGAAGAGCGGATCCTGGCAGTAAGCCGGAATTGATTTCAGGAAAAGATTCATCGGAACTGATAAACTCTGGATTGCAAAACAAACAGAAGCCCGATGTTTTCGTTCCTTCGAAATACGTTTCCACTTTCCGAAGTGGTTATGTGCACGTCACCCTCCCTGATGACGGTAAGAAATATACAATCAAATTTTTCGAAGAGGATGGCACACCTCTATTTGAGCTGAAAGATATCAAGGAAAAGAAGTTCAGCATTGACAAATCAAACTTTTATCATGCCGGCTGGTTCAACTTTGAATTGTATGGCAACGGTGAACTGATAGAAAAACACAAGTTTTATCTTCAGAAAGAATTTTAAGATCAGGGGGATTTTTTAATTAAAACCCATGTAAAAATTAAGAAACCCTGATCCAAAGCAGGTAACCTGATCAGTTTTTGATCATTGATATCATAAGATAACATACCTCTCATTTTATCCCAACTGCTTATTCAGCTTCACATCAAAGATCTTTTCAAAATTATTTTTCAATTTTTCTTTTACTTCATCCATATCCACCTTATGGCCCAGTTCTTTTTCCAGCGAAGTGACCTGCTTATTCTGTATCCCGCAGGGAATGATGAAATTAAAATAACTGAGGTCCGTATTGACATTCAAAGCAAATCCATGCATGGTGATCCAGCGGCTGGTGCGTACTCCTATTGCACAGATCTTTCTTTCCTTACCTTTTTTATCGGGGTCTATCCAAACCCCGGTTTCTCCCCGGGAATGCTCTGCCCTGATGCCATATTCAGCTAAAGTGCGGATGATCACCTCTTCAAGTTTATAGAGATATTTTGCAATATCGGTTTCAAACTTTTCCAGATCAAGTATCGGATACCCAACTATCTGCTGCGGCCCGTGAAAAGTGATATCTCCTCCGCGGTTGGTATGAAAATATTCAATGCCTTTCAGGGTTCTCGTTTTTTCATTGATCAGGATGTTGGCAGTATTGCCGTTCTTTCCCAAGGTGTAAACAGGGGGATGCTCTACAAAAAGCAGGTAATTCTTTGTAGGCTGAAGCTCCGTTTCCAAATAATTATCCTGCAAATGGATTCTGTCCGAAGTCAACTGCAGCTTTCGTATAAGCGTTTTCCGCCGGACATTTTCCTGAAGCAGTTGCTCCTGATAGTCCCATGCTTTTTTGTATTCCATCATACCCAGATCCTGAAATATCACCGGTTGCTTATCCATAGAAGGAAGCAAATTTATCAACAAACGGGCAACTATTAACTTTGCGGCGGCTCATAAAACTGACATGAAAGAAGATCCGGAAAAAAAATCTCAGGAAACAAACGACAGCACTGATGAACTTTATCAGCGCTTCAGTCTTAAAGTGGATAAAGGCCAGGAGCCTCTGCGCATTGATAAATTCCTGATGAGCCGCATTGAAGGAGCAACAAGAAATAAACTGCAGCGGGCAATGAACACTGGCATGGTCACGGTGAATGCCAAAGAAGTAAGGCCCAACTATAAAGTGAAACCCGGTGATGAGATCATTGTTTATTCTGATGTAAGCCCTGAAGAAACAGAGGTTGTTCCCGAGAAAATGCCTTTGAACATCGTATATGAAGATGATGACCTGATGCTGATCAACAAGCCAGCCGGACTGGTGGTGCATCCCGGGAGCGGAAATTACAGTGGAACCTTACTCAATGGAATCGCCTGGTATCTGCAGCATGAGAATGCTTCTATCAATGAAGACAATCTACCCAGGTTTGGACTGGTTCACCGGATTGACAAAAACACGAGCGGGTTGCTTGTACTGGCAAAAACACCCAAGGCAATGACCCATCTTGCGAAACAATTCTATGACCATAGTGTAAAACGCCAGTATGTAGCATTGGTGTGGGGAGATCTGAAAAATGACAGCGGCACCACCATTGCCCATGTTGGCCGTCATCAAAGGTTCAGAAAACAGTTTGAAGCCTATCCTGACGGAGAACACGGAAAAGAAGCGATCACTCACTATAAAGTGCTGGAGAGGTTTGGTTATGTCACTCTGGTGGAATGTGTACTGGAAACGGGACGCACCCATCAGATCAGGGTGCACATGAAACATATCGGGCACCCCTTGTTCAATGATGATTATTACGGCGGCGATAAAATTGTAAAAGGAACTGTTTTCAGTAAATACAAACAGTTTGTAGAAAATTGTTTTGCCATCTGCCCCCGCCAGGCTTTGCATGCAAAAACCCTCGGGTTCATTCATCCTATAACAGGAAAAGAAATGTTCTTTGACTCTGAATTGCCTGATGACATGAGAGAAGTGATTGATAAATGGAGAAAGTACGCTGTAACTAAAGGCATCTCATTTTAAAGAAGCTGCCGGGAAACTGTTCCGCACCCAATCTCCTTTCGTTTTATTTAGGGAAAAGCATTTTATAATCCACATTCACTTTCCCTTTTGAGATATCATTGAGCTTTCCTTTCATCAGTTTTCTTTTCAGGGCTGAAATATGGTCAATGAATAATTTGCCCTCTATGTGATCGTATTCATGAAGGATCACCCGGGCGGTGAGACCTGCAAAAAGTTTTCTGTGCGATTGAAAATTCTCATCCTGATAGCGGAGCCAAACGGCCTGGCGGCGATAAATGTCTTCCCGTATTTTCGGAATGCTCAGGCAGCCTTCGTTGTACGACCATTCCTCGCCGTCTTCTTCGTCTATGTGTGCATTGATAAAAACCTGCCTGATGCCCGGATCATCCGGGTATTTGCCTTTATCTTCTTCATCCAGATGTTCGAATATCTGAATGGAATCTACAATGAATAAGCGGATATCCCTGTTGACCTGTGGCGCTGCCAATCCCACTCCATTGCTGGCATATAAGGTCTCCCACATGTCGGAGATCAGTTTTTCCAGTCCGGGATAATCCGGGTCTATATCCTTACATACTTTTCTTAAAACAGGATTGCCATATGCTACTATCGGCAGGATCATCGGATTCCGATTTTTTAAACTTTCCAATTCAAATAAACTGCAAATTTACAACTATAATTTTTCAGTAAAGCCATCCGTTATCATGAATGTTGAAGATATTCCTGAAGCATTATGGTGGCCGCTATTTCATCTATCAAACGCTTGTCCTGCCTTTGTTTCTTTTTCAAGCCCATATCCAGCATGGCTCGGGATGCCATTTTGGAAGTGAACCGTTCATCAATTCTTTTTACAGGAATAGAGGGGAAAACTTTTTTGATCTCTTTAACAAAATCATTGGCAGGTTTCGATGCATGTGTTTCCGATTCATCCCAGTTTTTTGGTTCGCCTACCAGAATCAGCTCCACTTCCTCCTTTGCAAAATAATCTTTCAGAAAAGAGATCAGGTCTTTGGTATCAACGGTCTTTAAACCAGTGGCAATGATCTTCAGGGGGTCGGTTATTGCCAGCCCGGTACGCTTGATTCCAAAATCTATTGATAGGATCCTTCCCATAAAAAATTATGCCTGATAAAATCTCAAATAAAACTTGTTATTGATTCTTGTTTCCATCATCTTTCTGCCTCAGCTTTATTTCTCACCAATTCCCAAAGCACCACTCCCGCGGCGGTGGCAATGTTCAGGGAATGTTTCATGCCCCATTGAGGGATTTCAATACATCCTTCGCAAAGGTCTATTGTTGCCTGCTCCACTCCGGTAACCTCATTGCCAAATATCACTGCGATCTTTTTATCCGGATCCGTGTTCATTTCATGAAGTTTTATGCTTTTCGCCGCCTGTTCGACAGCATACACTTCATAATTTTTCTTTTCCAGTTCCTCAATGGCTTCTTTTGCCGTCTTAAAATGCTTCCATTCTACCGTTTCTTCAGCTCCCAAAGCAGTTTTTTTGATCTCTTTGTGCGGAGGTTTTGCAGAATATCCGCAGATATAAATGGCCTCGATCAGAAAAGCATCGGCAGTACGGAAAACACTTCCCACATTATAAGCGCTGCGAATATTTTCCAGCACTATGATAATAGGGTTTTTAGATGACCGGTGAAATTCTTCCACTGTTTTTCTCCCCAATTCTTCCATACTTAATTTTCGCATGGCGCAAAAGTAATTCACAACGCTCAAACAGGTTTCGGCAAAGCCTTCAAACGGTTTATATTTGTCCTTCCTGCGTCAGGAAAAATTACAATGGCAAAGACAAAGATCGATGAAACTCCACTCATGCAGCAGCACCGGGCTATCAAGCAAAAATATCCCGATGCAGTTTTGCTGTTCCGTGTCGGGGATTTTTATGAAACCTTCGGTCAGGATGCCATCATCGCATCACAGGTACTCGGCATCACGCTAACCAAAAGGAACAACGGTGCCGCCGCATCGCTGGACCTGGCCGGTTTCCCTCATCATGCACTCGATACTTATCTGCATAAGCTGGTGAAAGCAGGCTACCGCGTTGCCATCTGCGATCAGCTGGAAGATCCCAAACTGGCAAAAGGTATTGTAAAGAGAGGTGTGACCGAAATGGTCACTCCGGGCACTGCCACCAATGACAAGCTGCTTGACCATCACAGCAATAATTTTCTTGCAGGAATACATTTTGCAGAAAATGACCGGTACGGCCTTTCCTTTCTTGATATTTCAACAGGCGAATTTTTCATTGCAGAAGGCGACCGTGAATATGCAGACAAACTTCTTCAGAGTTTCAGGCCTGCCGAAGTGGTGTTTCAAAGAAATCATCAGAAAAAATTCAAAGACCTTTTCGGCGCCAAAATTTATTTCTACACACTGGATGAATGGATCTTCAGCGATACTTATGCAGAAGATATTTTGTTGAAGCAATTCCAGACCTATTCCCTGAAAGGATTTGGCGTGGAGGAAATGAGGGACGGGTTGATTGCAGCAGGCGCCGTGCTTCATTATCTGAAAGAAACGGAACATCCCAATCTGCAACATATCACTTCCATCCAGAGAATAGACCGGGATGATTTTTTATGGATGGACCGTTTTACCATCCGCAATCTTGAACTGGTTTCCAGAAACCAGGAAGCAGGACGCACCCTGCTGGATGTGCTGGACAATACGGTATCACCAATGGGGGCCAGGCTGCTGAAACGCTGGATCCTTTTTCCGCTAAAAGATATTCCGAAGATCAATGAAAGGCTTGACCTGGTGGAATTTTTTATTCTGCAAACTGATCTCCGTAATAAGATCTCTCATGCCATCAAACTTTGCGGTGATGTGGAAAGGCTGGTCTCAAAGATCCCTTTAAAAAAAATCAACCCGAGAGAGTTGTTGCAGTTGGGAAGAGGTCTCAGGCAGGTTCATGAAATAAAACAATGGTGCGCACAATCCGAAAATAAATACCTGAAAAGGCTTGCCGATACATTGAACCCCTGCATTTATATCGCCGATAAAATATTCAAAGAGATCGTTGACAACCCTCCCGCACTTGCCATCAAAGGAGGAATGATCAACAAGGGAGTGAACACAGACCTGGATGAGCTCCGCAAGATCGCCCGAAGCGGGAAAGAATACCTGGCACAACTGCAACAAAAGGAAGCGGAAGCCACCGGGATATCTTCGCTGAGGATCGGTTTCAACAATGTATTCGGCTATTACCTGGAAGTGACCAACACGCACAAAAGTAAAGTGCCTGCCGGATGGATGCGTAAACAAACGCTGGCAAATGCAGAACGATACATCACTCCGGAGCTGAAAGATTATGAAGAGAAGATCACCGGCGCAGAAGAAAAGATATTGCAACTGGAGCAGCAGATCTATGAATCATTGGTGAATGAACTGCTTGACTACCTTGCTCCCATTCAAACAAACGGGAACGTGCTGGCAATTCTGGATTGCCTGACCTGCTTCGCCCATAATGCACTTCAGTATCATTATAAAAAACCTGTACTGCATGACGGCGATATTTTACAAATCAAAGCGGGACGGCATCCTGTAATAGAAAGGAATCTTCCGGTTAGTGAAAGCTATATCAGCAATGATCTGGAACTGGACAAGGAAGAGCAACAGATCATTATCCTAACCGGCCCGAATATGAGCGGTAAATCGGCTTTGCTCCGTCAAACGGCGCTCATCACTTTGATGGCACATACCGGGAGTTTTGTTCCTGCTGATGAAGCCAGGATTCCTTTGACCGACAAAATATTTACAAGGGTCGGCGCTTCGGATAACCTGAGCGGAGGAGAATCCACTTTCATGGTGGAAATGAATGAGACCGCTTCCATCATCAATAATGTCACGCCGCGGAGTCTTATCCTCCTGGATGAGATCGGCAGGGGTACTTCCACCTATGATGGCATCTCGATCGCTTGGAGCATTACAGAATATCTGCACAATTCACCGCACCAGCCCAAGACGCTTTTTGCCACGCACTATCATGAGCTGAATGAACTGGAGGAAAGATTACCCAGGGTAAAAAATTATCACATCACCAACAAAGAGATAGGGAACAAAATAATCTTCCTGAGAAAACTGGCCAGAGGCGGGAGCACACACAGTTTTGGTATTCATGTTGCAAAAATGGCGGGGTTCCCTTCTTCACTTATTAAAAGAGCCAACGATATCCTGATGCATCTTGAAAGTAAACACATGAATGAACACGACAAAGAGAACAAGGATCAGGAAAAAGGAACAGTACAGCAAAAATTAAAAGATCTCTCACATACCAATCTGCAACTCTCAATCTTTGATGCACACAGTGAAACTTTTGAAGAAATCAGAAAAATATTACAGGATACCGATATAAACCGCCTCACTCCGGTTGAAGCCCTGTTGAAATTGCAGGAGATAAAGAATAAATTGAAATAAATCGGGACGGCAGGAGGTAGTTTGAGGAGACTTTAAAAATTCCAAAATCCAGATCTCAAATTCCCAACCCCCAATTCCAAATCCCAAGTTCCAAACTTCACCCGGTAAAAGTATAACATACACCTTAATCGATAACAAAACAAACTCTCACTCTTCCTCAAACCAGACCGGTTTCTTGTCATTCCAGATGCCATTATAATTAATCGTCAGTTCCTCTCCTCCCGAAATATCCCGTAAGGTTTTTATAATGATGATCTCGCTCTCATAATCCATTTCATAATCGCAATTGGCTTTGGAAGAATGATTATACACGGGGACATACCCAAGCGCCATGCAGCATTTATCTTTCTCATAGCCCCATTCAAAAATATAATCATGCAGCAGGGTTTGATCCAGGAGTTTTCTTTCTTCCCCGCTCATTACGATCACCGGCGATACTTCTATCAAAGAACCTTTGGCAATGGGATCGGAAGTAAAGACACCACGGCCTTTATTTTTTGACGGCGCCACATAGAGAAAAGGCATGATCATGAAAAGAGATTTTTCGGCAATGTAGATGAAAAATTTATAACGGAAACCTGAAAACATAAAACTAAATTTGCGGCATGCCGCTTGAAATGGAGCAACACCTGATAAGAGATCAGTTCGATGCGATCATTCAATCCAATGACCGCAAGCAGCTCCATGATTTCCTGGATGATCAGAACATCAGCGAGGTGGCCGCCCTGGTGGAAGAATATGAAGACCTCGAAAGCCTGATCATCACCAGCATGTCCACCAACCGTGCCGTCAGCGTCTTTAAAATCCTTGACACCAGCATTCAAAAAAGGATTGTTCAGGAACTGCCTCCGGCAAAAGCAGCTGAACTGCTCAATAACCTGCCGCCCGACGACCGTACCGATTTCCTTGGAGAATTACCGGATAACGCCGTAAGGGAACTGATCAAACTTCTGAATCCCGAAGAAAGAAAGATCACACTATCACTTCTGGGATATCCTGAAAACAGCATTGGCCGTTTGATGACTCCTGATTACGTTTATGTTTATCCGGACAACACTGTGGAAGAAGTGTTTGCCACTATCCGCAAACATGGCAAGGACAGTGAGACCATCAACGTGATCTATGTGATCAACGAGCAGGGGGTATTGCTCGATGATATCCGTATCCGCGATTTTATCCTGAGCCCGCCGGACAAAAAAGTATCTGAACTGATGGATGACCGTGTGATTTCTCTGAAAGCATACGACGATCAGGAAACCGCCAGCGAAGTATTCAAAATGAATAACCGGGATGCCTTGCCGGTGGTCACCAACACCAACAACCTGTTAGGTATTGTAACGATAGATGATATTCTCTGGGTGGCCAGCGAAGAGTACAGCGAAGACATTCAAAAGATCGGTGGTACTTCAGCCCTGGAAGCTCCTTATCTTGATACTCCTTTTTTCAAACTGATACAAAAAAGAGTGGGATGGCTCATCATTCTTTTCCTAAGTGAATTGCTGACAGCAACCGCCATGGCTTATTTTAATGAAGAGATTGCCAAGGCAACCATGCTGGCCATGTTCATTCCGCTGATCATGTCGAGCGGAGGCAACAGTGGATCGCAGGCCAGCACACTGATCATTCAGGCAATGGCAGTCGGAGACGTTCATATCAGTGATTGGTGGCGGGTGATGCGAAGAGAGATCTTATCAGGGCTTGTATTGGGAGCAGTACTCGGGCTGATCGGTTTTGCACGTATCACCATCTGGCATGAATTAATGCAAAACGGAATCATTCAGGATATATATGGGCCGCACTGGCTGCAGGTGGCTTTTACGGTTGGCTGTTCTTTGATCGGTGTGGTGCTGTGGGGCACACTCAGCGGATCCATGCTTCCGATCGCTTTAAAAAAATTAGGTGCAGACCCTGCTGTTTCTTCAGCTCCCTTTGTCGCCACGCTTGTGGACGTAACCGGCATAGTGATCTATTTCACCATAGCACTTGTATTTTTAAGAGGGATATTGTTGTGACAATGTAGAACACTATTTCCTTTTTTTTTTCGTTTTATATCCGGAAATTGGTTTCTTTTTCAAGCACTTGCGTGTCTGAACCAATTTATAGACTTTTGTGAAAGCAAATCCTAAGAATATTTATGTGCGGAATAGTTGGATATACCGGCCCAAAGGAAGCCTATCCTGTTATCATCAAAGGGCTGAAACGCCTTGAATACAGGGGGTATGACAGCGCAGGAATAGCCCTGCTCGACGGATCACTGAAAGTTTACAAGAAAAAGGGAAGGGTGTCCGACCTGGAAGATGAAGTGGTCGGTAAAGACCTTCACGGGCATACAGGCATCGGCCACACCCGCTGGGCAACGCATGGCGAGCCGAGTGATGCCAATGCACATCCTCATCGTTCCTCCACCGGCAAACTGGCTATGATCCACAATGGCATCATCGAAAACTATGCACAGTTAAAAAAAGACCTGATCAACAAAGGTTACCAATTTAAAAGCGATACTGACACTGAAGTACTTCTGAATTTTATTGAAGAGATCAAAGAGAACAATCATTGCGGCCTTGAAGAAGCAGTACGTGTGGCGCTTAAAAGAGTAACGGGAGCTTATGTCATTCTTCTGATAGATGCCGAAGAACCGGATACAATCATCGCTGCAAGAAAGGGAAGCCCGCTCGTAATCGGAATCGGTAAAGGGGAACATTTTCTGGGCTCCGATGCATCGCCAATGCTGGAATACACAAAAGAAGTTGTTTATGTAAATGACTACGAGCTTGCGATCGTAAGGCCCGATGAGCTGATCTTAAAAAACCTGGGAAATGAAAAGATCACTCCCTATGTTCAGAAACTGGACATAGAACTGGCTGCCATCGAAAAAAGCGGTTACGATCATTTCATGTTGAAAGAGATCTTTGAGCAGCCGCAAACAATATTCGATTGCCTTAGAGGAAGACTGGATACTCTGGGTGGAACCATCACCATGAGCGGTATTCAGCAATATGCCGACCAGATCATGAAAGCCAACCGTATTGTAATGATCGCCTGTGGAACGAGCTGGCATGCCGGACTGGTGGCTGAATATATTTTTGAAGAACTCTGCCGCATCAATGTGGAAGTGGAATATGCTTCAGAATTCAGATACCGAAACCCGGTGATCCAGCCCGGTGATGTGATCATCGCCATTTCTCAAAGCGGTGAGACGGCGGATACCCTGGTAGCCATTGAAAATGCAAAGGCAAAGGGAGCCATTATTCTCGGTGTGGTCAACGTAGTGGGATCTTCTATAGCAAGGGCAAGCCATGGCGGAGCCTACACACATGCCGGCCCCGAGATCGGAGTGGCTTCTACCAAGGCATTCACGGCACAGCTTGCCGTCCTGACCATGATCGCATTAAAGATCGCCCATGACAAGGGCACCATTGACCAGGACCGCTATATGCGCTTACTTGCCGAGCTTGCCGAAGTCCCTTCTAAAGTTGAAAAAGTTTTAAAAACAAAAGATAAGATCAGGGATCTGGCAGAAAAATATAAAGATGCAAGGGATTTCCTGTACCTGGGCCGGGGGTTCAATTTCCCTGTTGCGCTGGAAGGCGCCTTGAAACTGAAAGAGATCTCTTACATTCATGCCGAAGGGTATCCTGCTGCAGAAATGAAACACGGGCCTATCGCCCTGGTTGATGAAAACCTGCCGGTGGTGGTGGTGGCAACAAAAGACACTTATCATCACAAGGTGGTCAGCAATATCCAGGAAATAAAAGCGAGGAAAGGAAAAGTGATCGCATTGATCACTGAAGGCGATACGGCCACCGCTGCTTTGTGTGACGATGTGATAATCGTACCGGAGGCCGATGAGATCCTTGCCCCGATGATCAGTGTGGTTCCCCTTCAGTTGCTCGCCTACTACACCGGAGTGGCCAAAGGATATGATGTGGACAAACCAAGAAACCTGGCAAAAAGCGTAACCGTGGAATGATTCTGTTCCAGCAGAATTTATTCCGGCAAACCATCTTTACATGAATAACATCGGAAGAAAGCCCATTTCGGAATTAGGATACAATTTCATTTCAAAGGAATTTATTCCCAAAGGAAAGGATGAATATCATCTGCGTGACCTGCAGAACCGGAGTGGCATCAGGTACAGAAAACTGACAGCACATGAAATTGAAGTGCTGGTGAAAAATGATAATTCTTCCGATGACTGGAATAAAGTGCTTGTATCAAAAGAGTTTAATCCGCAACTGGTAAAGGACTGCAAGTTCTTCGGGCTGGTGCGTATCGGGAAGCTGGAGCCTTTTTATCATGAATTCAATAACCTGCGTATGCAGGTGGGGTTATACAACAGCACCATCATCAGTTGCGACCTGGGTGATAATGTAGCCATCAACAATGTGAACTACATGAGCCATTACATCATTGGCAATGAAGTGATGCTGGCCAATATAAATGAACTCTGCACGACCAGCCATTCCAAATTCGGCAACGGCATCATCAAAGACGGAGAAAACGAATCGGTGCGGATATGGCTGGAGCTTTGCAATGAAAATGGCGGACGCAGTGTGATGCCCTTCAATGGAATGCAGCCCGGCGATGCATACCTGTGGGCTAAATACCGTGGCAATGACAAGCTGATGCAAAAGTTCAAAGAATTCACTGAAAAAAAATTTGATCGTCAAAGAGGATATTACGGAAAGATCGGCGACCGCACCGTGATCAAAAACAGCGGCATCATCAAAGATGTATGGATAGGAAGTGACGCTTATCTGAAAGGAGCCAACAAGCTGAAAAACCTGACCATCAATTCTTCTCCCGAAGAAAAAACACAAATCGGAGAAGGAAGCGAACTGGTGAACGGTATCATCGGATTCGGATGCAGAATATTTTACGGAGTGAAAGCAGTGCGTTTCATTCTTGCTTCCAACTCACAATTGAAATACGGTGCAAGACTGATCAACTCCTATCTTGGAGATAATTCTACCATCTCCTGTTGTGAAGTGCTGAATTCATTGATCTTTCCTGCACACGAACAACACCATAACAATTCTTTTTTATGCGCCTCCCTGGTGATGGGCCAAAGCAATATGGCGGCAGGCGCAACCATCGGCTCCAATCATAATTCACGCGGAGCGGATGGTGAATTGCTGGCCGGCCGGGGTTTCTGGCCGGGGCTGTGTGTCAGCTTAAAACATAATTCAAAATTTGCCACTTTCACCCTTATCGCCAAAGGAGATTATCCGTATGAACTGAATATTCCGGTCCCATTTTCACTGATAAGCAATAATGAAAGCAAAGATCAACTCATCGTGATGCCGGCATACTGGTTCATGTATAACATGTATGCATTAGGCAGAAATGAAAGAAAATATTCCGAGCGGGATAAGCGCAGCGACAAGACACAAAAACTTGAATACGATTTTCTGGCGCCGGACAGCGTGAATGAAATATTCGATGCCCTGGAGCTTCTGAAAAAATTTACCGGCAAAGCATATGCACTGAATACAAAGAAAAATATTTCCGAAAAAGACTGGGCCAAAACCGGAACTCGGCTTTTAGAGAAGCAGGATACGGTGGTTGAAAAGCTGGAGATCCTTGCAGAGGGATTTGAGCATTCCGACCGGAAGGTGCAAGTGGTAAAAGCCGCTCTTGCATACAGGATCTATAAAGAACTGATCGTTTATTACGGCGTTTCCCAACTGATCAGTTTCATTTCACAAAATAAGATACAAGGCTGGCAACAATTAAAGCAGGCGCTGCCCATGAAAGCAAAAAGAGAAAGCTGGGCCAATATCGGGGGGCAACTGATCCCGGCATCATCTCTCAATTCACTGATCAGAAATATTGAAACGGGGAAGGCTAAAAACTGGGATGATATACATAGATTCTACGATAAGAACAGCATGCTTTATGAAGAACAAAAATTCCAGCACTCATTTGCTTCTCTTATCGAGATCATGAACATTAAAAGGTCAGCTTTCACAAAAAATCTTTTCATCCAATTGCTTACCCGTGCAGCCGATACAAAAGAATGGATGGTCAAAGAAGTGTATGAATCCCGGTCCAAAGATTATTTCAATGAATTCAGGAAAATGATGTACGATAACTCTAAAGAAATGGACAAAGTGATCGGAAAGCTTTCTGATAACTCTTTCATCAAACAACAGGAAGAAGAACTGATTCAATTCAAAGATCAGATCAGGGGCCTGATCCGGCAATTTAAATGAGCTGATTGCACAAAAAAATCCTACAAGTCTTTCCGTACTTAAAAATTTAAACCGGTTCGGGTATCCGATCGGCCGGAATGGCATTTATTGATTATTATTTCTTTCTGAAAAATAATCTCAAAGGAACTCCGCGAAAGTTAAAACTCTTTCTCAGCTGATTCTCCAGATAATTTTTATAAGGGGTCTTTACATCATCCGGGTAATTGCAGAAAAAAGCGAAGGAAGGCGTATGCGTGGGGAGCTGGGCTACAAATTTTATCTTCAGGGGGTGCCCTCTCACCACAGGCGGATGATAGGACTGAACGGATTTCAACATCACTTCGTTCAATTTTGAGGTTGGTATTTTTCTTTGCCTGTTTTCAAATACTTCCAGTGCAATCTCTATCGCTTTAAAGATTCTTGTTTTTTCTATTGCTGAAATAAAAAGGATCGGAACATCACTGAAAGGAGCAAACTTTTTTTTCAATTCCGCTTCATATTCTTTTGCAGTATTGGTTTCTTTTTTCACCAGATCCCATTTGTTCACCAGCACCACTATGCCCTTACCTTTTCTTACTGCCAGGCTGAAAATATTCAGGTCCTGTGCGGAAAGACCTTTTGTCGCATCAATCAGCAGCAGGCAGACATCCGCTTCATCCATGGCGCGGATGGCACGGATCACCGAATAAAATTCCAGGTTCTCCTGCACCTTCGTTTTTCTCCGGATGCCTGCAGTGTCGATCAGTATAAATTCTTTTTTAAAAAGTTTGTAATGCGTATGGATCGTATCTCTTGTTGTACCCGGAATATCACTCACAATGGTTCTTTCCTCTCCGACCAGGGCATTGAGTAATGAAGATTTGCCGACATTGGGCTGGCCGATGATGGCAAACTTTGGTAATTGTGAATTTTCATCCGTTTCACCGGAAGCTTCTTCTGGAATCTGTTCTGCAATTGCATCCAGCAACTCTCCCGTACCGCTTCCGGATATGGAAGAAATGAAAAAGATATTTTCAAATCCCAGGCTGTAAAACTCAGTCGCCTCCAGCATTCTTTCGGGATTGTCCACCTTGTTCACCACCAGAAAGACCGGCTTTTTTGTACGGCGTAAAACGGCAGCCATCGAATCATCCAGTTCCGTTATTCCTGTTGCAACATCTACCATAAATACAACTGCGTTGGCTTCTTCCATGGCGATCATCACCTGTTTGGCAATTTCTTTTTCAAAAACATCATCACTGTCTGCAACAAAACCTCCCGTATCAATAACATTGAATAATTTTCCGTTCCAGTCAGACATCCCGTACTGCCGGTCCCTGGTCACTCCGCTTACATCATCCACAATAGCTTTCCTCTGCTCCAGCAATCTGTTAAAGAGTGTGCTTTTACCGACATTCGGCCTACCAACTATTGCCACTGTAAAACCCATACTAAAAAGTCAAAAATAAAAATTAAAAAGTTCAGGTATCTTCTTTTGCCTTGACCCCTAATAGCAAATTATCAATATCCATACTCCTTCAAATACGTTTCATTGTCCCTCCATTTCTCTTTCACTTTCACAAAAAGTTCCAGGAATATCTTTTTGCCAAGAAAATTTTCAATTTCTTTCCTGGCGGCAGATCCCAGTTTTTTGATTCCCCCTCCTTTTGCTCCCAGCAAAATTCCTTTCTGGGTTTCCCGCTGTACAATGATGTCTGCAGAAATTTTAATCAGCTTATCCTTTTCTTTGAATTCCCTTACCAATACGGTTGTATGATAAGGTATTTCCTCTTCATACAGATCATAGATTTTCCCGCGGATCATTTCCGCAACGAAAAACCGTGTGCTCCGGTCTGTGAGTTCTTCACTATGATAAAAAGGCTCTCCTTCAGGCAAAAACTCCAAAAGAGAATTGATAAACTTTTTTTTATTCAGCCCCGAAGTTGCAGAAATACTGATCACTTTCCTGCAATACTCCTTTCCTGAAAAAAATATTTCCGCTTCCTTCAATTTTTCTTTATCAACAAGATCAATCTTATTCAGTACTACAATGGCCGGCACTTTTAATCTTAATGAACCGAATAGTTCATCTGAATCTCTCCAGTCATCTTTAACATCAACCAGCAGCAAAGCCAGATCGGCATCTTCCAGAGCATTCTTCACTTCCTGCATCATTTTCTCATGCAGTTTGTATTTAGGCTCAATGATACCGGGTGTATCCGAAAAGATGATCTGATGACCTTTTTCAGTGAGGATTCCTTTGATACGGTGACGTGTCGTCTGCACTTTTCTGGAAACGATGGCAAGTTTCTCCCCTATCAATGCATTCAATAATGTGCTTTTGCCTGCATTAGGCTTACCAAATATGCTGACGAAACCTGCTTTCATAAAAGGGGTAAAACAAAGTAAATTTATTTTGTCCTCAACTCCCGGCTGCGACGAGAGGGTTCGAACCCCTGTCCGCCGAAGGCGGGTATGTACTACGCAAACTTCTTATTCCTGCCCAACTTCAGATCATCCATTTTGACCGGACAACAATTATTAAGAACTCATTTTCCTTTGAAAAGAAAAATCCGCCTTGTGGCGGAATCTCTTTGTTGCGAAGGGAGGGTTCGAACCTCCGACCTACGGGTTATGAGCCCGTCGAGCTACCGCTGCTCTACTTCGCGATGTGGGCTGCAAAGATAACCTTATATTGGTTTGCATCCAAAGAAAAAAGCCGTTGCAACAAATTACAACGGCTGTACCGGCTATACCCTTTATTGTTATGACTTTTTTGAAACACTGGCTCCGCCGCTTGACCTCAATTCCCTGATCACGGCATCGCCTTTATAATAAATATCGCTGGCGCCACTCGCTTTTGCCGACAATTCTTTATTAACAGTGATGCGGATACTGCTGGCGCCTGATGCAAATGCATCACAATAATCGGTCACCAGGTCATACGCCTTAAAATCGCTGGTGCCATTTACATCCACTTTCAAACTGCCGGTTGTCCCTGCAATCTTCATATCCGAAGCTCCGCTCAATCTGACGGTCAGGTTTTTTACATACAGATTTTCGCTCCTCAGATCAGAAGCTCCTGAAAGTTCAATAAGCAGGTCATCTGCTTTGACATCCCCGAGTATCATCAGGTCGCAGGCCCCACTCGATTTGATCCTGTCTAAGTTTTTAAACGAAACGTAGACTTTCAATTTGTGGTCGCCCCATCCAAACCTGAAATTGCCATCGTTATCAAACCGGATATTCAGGATGCCATCTTTCACTTCTGTCACTATCCGGTCCCTGTATTTTGCTTCGGATGCACTGACAGCCAGGGCTTCTTCACCCTGAGACAGAAAAACATCAATACCGCCTGAGACAGAGATCCCATGAAAGGCGGTAACACTTCTTTTTTCCGCATTCGCATCATTGATGACCTTTTGTGCGGTAGCAACACTGAATATCGCCGTTGCCAGGATCAGCCCAAGTATCTTTTTCATGATTATAATTTTAGATTCTTAAATCTTTGAAACCTTTCCGCCACTATGAGTTTTGATCCAATCCACGTTTGGTGTCCCTTTATATTTTACAAAACCTCCGGTGTTTGCTTTTATGCTTAACTGTTTCTCTACTGAGATATAAATGCCGGCGCCGGTGCTCATTTCCACTTTACAGGAATTGGTAATTAAATTTTCACCCATGAATTTACTGCCTGTGCTTCCATCTGCATCCAGATGGTCCACTCTTCCGGTCAGTGTAATTTTAGAGCCGGTGCTCTGATCTACTTTCAGCATTCCAATACTGATCTCCCCCTTTACCTGCCCTCCCGTATTTGCTTTCAAATCCAGTAGGGGTGATTCAAGTTTATCAATCAGGTTCACTTTAGCGCCGGTGCTTACATCCAGCAGGTCAAGTGATTTACAGGATACATAAGCCTTGAGCCCCTTAGCTTTATCAACACGGTTGACAGCCCCTGTCTTTGTTTTGTAATGGATCTTCAATATACCTTTGACCACTTCGGTCACGATCTTATCCCTGTATTTTAATTCTGAAGCACTTACCGCCACTTCTTCGGCATCTCCTTTTGTAAGGGTCAGTTCTATTCCCGTGGCCACATCAATTCCGTGAAAACTGCCTACAATCCTTTTCTCAACATTAGGGTCATTTATTATTTTCTGGCTGAAAGAGAAATTGCCGAAAAAGATTATCAGCAAAAACATCAAAAATATATTCTTCATAAAGCTGGTTTTGTGTTATACGAAGACAACGACTAAAAAGTTACAACTATCAAATAATTTTTCTCCCGTAACTTTGCATAAGTTCTTTTGCTTTCGTTTTGAAAGCCTCAGAATTTTCAGTGTTTCCCGGGGTGTTTTGCCTTGCCTGCCGGCAGGGCGTGACTGAGATCATACCCGTAGGACCTGATCAGGGTAATGCCTGCGCAGGGAAGGACGTTTCTCATTTCCTTTCTCCACAGCATTTCCCTCTCATTATTTAAAACTAAACGATTTTAAAAATGAAGAGGATTGCATTTATGAGTAGCTTCATTCTATGCTGCATTTCATTGGCAGCACAGCAAATTCAGCAGAATGAAAATCAAAAAGACAGTTTTTATACTTTGACCCCGGTTGAAGTACGGTCGATCCGTGCTCCCGCCAATGCTCCTTTTTCGATTACCAACCTATCGAAAAAGGATATTGAAAAAAACAATTCCGGACAGGACCTCCCTTTTATTTTGAACCAGACGCCTTCTGTTGTCGTCAACTCGGATGCCGGCACAGGGATCGGTTATACAGGGATTCATATCCGCGGCACTGACGGGACGAGGATCAATATCACCCTGAACGGGATACCTTATAATGATGCCGAATCACAGATCAGCTATTTCGTTGATCTGCCCGATATCGCTTCTTCTGTAAACAGTATTCAAATCCAGCGGGGGGTGGGAACTTCATCCAATGGAGCCGGTGCATTCGGCGCCAGTATCAATTTCAGCACTAATGAAATAAACCGCGATAAATACCTGGAACTGAACAATATTTTTGGTTCTTTCAATACAACAAAGAGCACTTTAAAAACAGGAACAGGGCTTATCGGCACACACTACACTGCAGACCTCCGTCTTTCAACGATCAGCAGCAGCGGATACATTGACAGGGCCAGCAGTGCCCTGAGATCATTTTATTTCAGCACGGCATACATTGGCGATTCCTCTTCACTCAGGCTTAATATTTTTTCCGGAAAAGAAAAAACATACCAGGCCTGGTACGGCGTGCCGGAAGAAGACCTGAAAGCAGGAAGGAGAAGGATCAATTATGCAGGAATGGAAGATCCGGATGGCCCATATCCCAACCAGACCGATAACTACCGGCAGACTCATTACCAGTTGTTCTATGATCACCGGCTGGGAAAAAACATTACTTTCAACACGGCACTTTTCTACACCAGAGGCAAAGGATATTATGAAGAATATAAAGCCGGGCAGGATTACTCAAAATATAATTTACCCTATCCTGTCATCGGCCCGGACACAATTCGTATTACCGATCTGGTCCGTCGGCGGTGGCTGAGCAATCATTTCTTTGGGGATATTTTTTCTTTTCAATACAAGGATGAAAAAACACAGGCCACTTTAGGCGGAGGATATACACAATACTCGGGTGACCATTATGGGATCGTGATCAATGCATTGAATGGACTGACGGGAACTGCGCCATATTATGATAATGATGCATTTAAAACCGATCTTAATATTTTTCTGAAACAACAAACCCGGTTTGCCCTTCACTGGTATTATTTTCTGGATCTCCAGTTCCGCCATGTAAAATATAATATCAACGGATTTGAAGATAACCCCGGACTTTCCCTCCGTAATCATTTCAACTTTTTTAATCCCAAGGCCGGTATCAGTTATATTAAAAATTCATGGAAAGGATATTTTTCTTACGGGCTTGGGAGGCATGAACCAAACCGTGACGACTTTGAAGCCAATCAGTCGCAGCAACCCAAACCGGAAACGCTGCATGACTTTGAGGCCGGCATTGAACACTCCGAAAAAACTTACAGTTGGAGCGGCACTTTGTACTATATGCGTTACAGGGACCAACTGGTACTTACCGGAAAGATCAATGATATCGGAGCTTATACAAGGACCAACATACCGGACAGTTACAGGACAGGCATCGAACTGCAGGGTGGGATAAGGCCTTATTCATGGATCCATGCTGCAGCCAATCTATCCCTGAGCCAAAATAAGATCATGAATTTTACAGAATACATTGATGACTATGATAACGGAGGACAAAAGATCAACAGCTATCATTCCACCAACATTGCTTTATCCCCTTCTGTGATCGGCGGTGCAACGATCAGTTTCTTTCCCTATGAAAATCTTGAGATCAGTTTGCTCAGCAAATATGTAGGCAGGCAATATCTTGACAATACACAACATGATGACAGGACAATAGATCCTTTCTTTGTTGAGAACCTGAGAGCGATCTATACTTTCAGTCATAAATGGCTGAAAAAAGCAGAGCTGATGCTGATGGTGAATAATCTTTTCAATACACAGTATGAATCGGGAGGTTATACCTACAATTATTTTTCCGGAGGAAAACTCTCGGTCAACAATTTTTATTTCCCGATGGCCGGAATCAATTTTATGATGGGATTGAATGTAAAATTTTAAACCGGGAAATACGTAAATCAGGAGGAGACCATTCCGGTCATTTATTTTCCGTTCCCGAATTTACTTTGCCATTCCAGCATTCCACCGGTAAGGTTCTTTGTATTCTTAAATCCAAAGCTTTCTAAAAAAAGGCAGGCGACCATGCTGCGGGACCCGCTGCGGCAATAGAAGATCAATTCGCCCTCTTTCAGGTTTTCGATCTCACTGATCTGCATATTTTGGATCTTACCCAGGGGAATCAATTTTCCCCCGATATTGAAAGCAGCATTTTCTACGGGCTCTCTTACATCAATCAGGTTAATTTCCTCTCCATTGTCCATTCTGAGTTTCAATTCCTCAACACTGATGTTTTGCATAAATTTTGTTAATTGATTTGTTTAATGGTGTCTGCTGCAACCGGTTTTTGAGAACTTAATTTTATATCTATTGTCTGGCCTACAAAAATACGCTGTAATACATGATCCTCATTATACCTTGGCGGGTTTTGCCAATAGATGTAGGCATTGGCAGTATCTTTTACATCATTATCGGTGATCACCGAAAAAAAGTTTAGCCCGTCGGATTCTATAAGCATTTTAGCATCTGCATAGGTCATACCGGTCAGGTCGGGAACAGGGAAATCAACATCACCAACACCCGAACCTAATACCAGAGTGACACTGCTCCCCATCGGGATCTTTGTCCCGGGGCTTATCGTTTGCCCTTTGTATAACTGATCTAAAACAGAATTACGGGCAAAATCAGGTTTATAAATCGTATCGCCCAATTTTAGTCCCATATTCTGTAAAGACATTACAGCGCTCCGGTAACTGAATCCTACCAGGTTGGTCATCGGCACCAAAGGTGGCACTGCACGGTTGATGGTTAGATACACTTCACGGTTCACCTTGACCACGGCATCTCCATCCGGCACCTGCTTGATGACCGTAAGCGGAGGAATTGAATCAATATAAATTGAATCCTGGATCTCCACTTCAAATCCTGTCTTACTTAAAATGCTTTGAGCTTCGTCATAAGTTTTTCCGACAACGCTGGGAACAGCTTTTGATTTTCCGTGATGGGTGATCCAGTTGAGGGAAAGAATGAAAATCGAAAAGACTCCCACAGCAAGAATAAATCCCGCAAGAATATTTACCCATAAGGGACGATCGGTTATGAATTTAAACACGAATATTGATTTTGAACCGTGTAGAAGCACTACATCATTTCTGCAATGCCTCTTCCACCAATTTAGTATAAAAATCCTTTAAGCTCCATCCCATGGTCTTTACCTGAACAGGTACAATGCTTGCTTCACTTTGTCCCGGAATGGTATTTACTTCCAGCATATAAGGCTTCCCTGTTTCTTCATTATAAATAAAATCAATTCTCACCACTCCCCTGCAATTCAGCACCTCATAAATTTTTTTGGCAGTGGCCCTTACCTTTTCAGCAACGGATTCATCCACCACGGCCGGCGTTTCTTCTGTGGATTCGCCTTCATATTTTGCTACAAAATCAAAGAAATCCCTTTTACTCATCACTTCTGTAAAAGGTAGCGGTGTGATCACACCATTGTTCCTGAAAACACCGATGGTGAACTCTCTCCCTTTGATCATCTCCTCCACCAACACCTGGTCATCCTCATTAAAAGCTTTTGCAATGGCTGCTTCCAGGTCTTCTTTCTTATGCACTTTACTCATACCTATGCTGGATCCTCCATTATTGGGTTTTACAAACACCGGTAATGATAATTGTTCCAGTATAGCCGAAGCAGGAACCGGAGTATGTTTAAAAATATGAACAGAATTTGCCACGGGAACACCCGCCATTCTCGCAACAGCCACAGTAAACCGCTTATTAAAAGTAATGGCAGAAGTGGCCGCATCGCAACCGGTGTAAGGTATTCCCAAAGTATCAAAATAACCCTGCAGTTTTCCGTCTTCGCCCGGAGTGCCATGCATGCCGATGAATATAACGTCAAATTTCACGATCTCATTATCAAAATGAAGCGAAAAGTCATTTTTGTCCACTTCCACTTTCCTTCCGTCCGGCATTTCGTATAACCAGCCGTCTTTCCTGATATCGATCTTATACACGTTGTACCTGTCTTTATCCAGGTTGTTTCCTATGGTAAGGGCGCTTTTATAAGAGATCACGGCTTCGCCGGAATATCCGCCGGTTACCAGAGCTATATTCTTTTTCATAAACCCGGTTATTTTAGCACTACAAATATTGAAGAAAATTTTTGTAGCGTAAAATCGTATCTGCTAAAATTGACATATTTCTATATTTTTTTTTTAACGAAATGCCTCAGGCCATATTTCAAAAGCTCTGATAATAAAATGATAAATCTCCTGCCTTGCAGACAATTACCCGTTTCCTTCTCTGAATTCCATTTGAAATGAAATGTTCACCGCGGTATGGTATAATACCTCTACAAAATCAGACCACTTGTTAAGTTGAAAAAACGATAACTT
>JAIXKI010000017.1:138889-231444 GCA_026936105.1 Chitinophagales bacterium | reverse complement strand
TCTTTTCTGCAGGTATCTGTTTCTGACACCTCCATGCTTTGCATCGGGAGAACGCATATAAGCAGATGCTGCGCTGTCCGGTACGAATATGGTTCCTTCACCTTTCGACACATCATAACCGAAGTTCACATTCACATGAAGATCGGGAAGGAAATGCACTTTATAGTCAAGCTGAATATTTCCAATGCTTCTCTTTACATCGCTCTTGTCTAATTTTTGCTCTAAAAGCCCGAGCGGGTTTACCGGCGCCAGTTTTTTTAATCCCGTAACTGAACTTGGGTCCAGCCACTCATAGTAACCGCCGAACCTGCTGCTTTTAGTATAAACGGGTTTTGTAGGGTCATATTGAACTGCGCCTCCTATTGCACCCTGATCGGCAAATCTTGAATTATTAATAGAGCCAAGAACGTTAATATCAATCTTCAGATGGTTATCCAACAACTTCGGGCTTAAAGAAAGCGAAGCTGATTTTCTTTGAAGGTTACCTGTAGTCAGTATGCCATCCTGGTTTAAATATCCGAGAGAAAATCTGTAAGGAAGGTTTTTAACTGACCCCGAAACACTTAAGTTGTTGTCCGTGCTGACCGCATTGGAATATATCTGGCTTTGCCAGTCCGTGGAGGCATTGCCTAATAAAGCAGCTTGTGCCGGCGTTCCGTGAGTGATCACATAAACCCTGAACTCTGCCGGAGAGAGAACGTCAGCGCCTTTCGATAAAGTGGAGACAGAGTTTTGAGTATTGAAAGCAAATTTAGGCTTGCCGCTTTTTCCTTTTTTAGTGGTAATGATGATCACACCATTTGATGCCCTTGATCCATAGATTGCTGTGGCAGACGCATCTTTCAGAATATTGAATGATTCAATGTCATTCGGATTGATCAGCGCCAAAGCATTTGCAGCGCCGGGAATACCGTTGTTATCAAGGGGTACCCCGTCTAAAACAATCAACGGATCATTGCTGGCATTTAATGATGCACCGCCGCGGATGCGGATGGTGCTTCCAGATCCGGGTGCTCCGCCGTTGGAAGTGATCTGCACACCAGGTACTTTACCGGCTATCAGTTGCTCCGGAGTGGTGGCAGTACCCCTGTTAAAATCTTTTGCGGTGACAGAGGTGATCGAACCGGTCAGATCTTTCTTGGTAGTGGTGCCATAACCAATGATCACCACTTCTGCCAGTGATGTGCTCGCTAAGGTGAGACTGACATTTATTTGTGTCCTGCCATTTATTGACTCTTCCTGCGGAACGTATCCGACAAAGGAAAAAGCCAGTTTGGTGACAGAAGGGCTTACGGTGATCCGGTAAGACCCATCCACAGCCGTTTCGGTTCCTGTTGAACTGCCCTCGGCCAGTACGGTCACTCCGCGAAGCGGTGAACCGTCTTTGCTGTCTGTTACTTTCCCTGTAATGACCCTGTCTTGTGATGATGCTGTCAATGCAGTAAAGAGTAAAGAGGGAAGGATAATTCGTTTGAGAATTTTAATAAGAAACATAAGCAATCATTATGGTTTAAAAAATGATTTTTTAGTTCAGGTAATGTGTATTCAGAACACAATATAGATTTTTTTTAATCACCAAAATTATTTGCCTTGAAAAAATTTATGTAAACGATTGCATTAGGGTTTTTGAAGAGTTAGGTGATCACACTCTTTTTACTTTTTTTACGTAAGGAAGATTCCCTGACCATCAACCGTGGTTCCAGTACGATTCCCGGTTCTGAAGCTTTTTCTTTTGCAGGTGATTCGATTTGCCGGATCAGTTCTTCTAATGCTGATTGACCCATCAGTTCTGTTTGCTGGTCCACAGTCGTTAGTGATGGAGTGATGTATTGTCCGAAATCTTCATTTGAAAAACCTGCGACGCCAAAATTTCCCGGAATCCTGATCTTTCTTTCTTTTAATTCCAGTATCACTCCCAATGCTGTAAAATCGTCTGAAGCGAATACTGCATCAGGCGGATTAGGAAGATTGAGAAGTTTTCTGATAGCAGCTTTTCCCTGATCAATGGAAAGACTTCCGTTCATTATCAACGCCGGCTCGGTTTTGATTTTTCTTGCCTGCAGCGCTCCCAGATATCCGTTGAGGCGGTCAAGATAATTTTTCAGGTGTTGTGGCCCGGAGATATGAGCAATTCTCTTGTATCCCCGGTCAATTAAATGCTCTGTAGCAAGAAAAGCCCCTTTGTAATCATCCACAGTTACAGAACTTATCCCGGTATCGTCATTAGCCCTGTCAAAAAAAAGAACCGGGATGCCTCTTTCCTTTATCGTATGAAAATGCGAATGATCACTGGCCTCTTTTGCGATCGAGACCAATATGCCGTCAACTCCGGCTGACAAAAAAGCTTCAAGCCCTTTTTTTTCCTGTTCGCTGCTTTCGTTGGATTGGTGTAATAAAATACTGTAACCTTTTTTAAAAGCATTTTTTTCAATACTGTGGATCAACGATCCGAAAAAACTTTGATCTGTACCCGGTATAAGCACGCCTATCAAATGTGTCTTGCCTGAACGCAGGGAAGAAGCGATCCGGTTCCTTTTATAGTTTAGCCGCAAGGCGGTTTGTTGAACCGATCGTTTTGTACTGTCGCTGATAGCAGGATGATCACTTAAAGCACGGGATACTGTAGCAGGAGTTGTGTTCAATTCTCTGGCTATGTCGGCTATGGTTATATTTTTCCCCAATCGTGCAATCGTTTACACAAGTTTAATCTTTTTTTATTTATTGATGAATTAAACGGTAGATAGCTTTATTATACTTTAATAAATTGGTACCTGAATGAAAACACTATTCTATGACCAGAGATCTGTTTCTTTGAATGGATCTTTTCGCAGCTTTTCTTTTTTTAAATGCAGGTTTCAGAATATAAAGCTTGCCCGGACGGTGTGGTACATCGTTTTCCATTACGTTCAGGTCCTGAAGCCATCCCTTAAGTGCGATCTTTTTTCTGAAATTTCTCCGGTCCAGCTTTACACCAAGGATTGCTTCATATAATTCCTGCAATTCTCTCAATGAAAACTTTGGAGGCAATAAATTGAAAGCGATCGGGAATTCCATCACCTGTTCCCGCAGGCGTTGCAGGCAGGTGTCCAGAATTATTTTGTGGTCAAATGCAAGTTTTTTGATCTCTTTTACGGGATGCCAGTGCAGTTCATTCTGATCCAGTTTCAGTTTCTGATGTTTGATGTCTATCAAAGAATAATAAGCCGTGGTGATCACTCTCCCTGATACGTGACGGTCAATACTTCCGAAAGTGTGCACCTGCTCCAGATATACATCATCCATTCCTGTTCTTTGTTTCAGCACCCTGTAAGGAGCGCTGTCCAGGTCTTCATCCGGCCTTACCAGGTCACCGAGTAAAGAATAAAGTCCGGAATATTCCTCAAGATCCGATTTGATCAGTAATACATGTAAGGCTTTGTCTTTGTAACTGAAGATGACGCAATCGACAGAAATGGCGATATTGAAATATTCAAGATGGCTGATCTTTTCAATTTCCGCAGTTTTCAATTTCAGATCCTTAATCATTTAGGTTTGGGTTGAAAGAATTAACGTGATGAAATTATTTTCAGGGGCAATGATTTTCCATTCAGTTGCACCATCAGAATATAACTTCCGCCCGGAAGCCTGTTTACAGATCTTTTCAGCGAAATGGTGTGTTGCCCTTTTACCAGGAATCCCGAAAAGACATTATTGATCTTTTGCCCCTGCATATTGAACAGTTCGACATTTACTTTTCCGCTTTCTGATGTATGAAGATCAATGACCGGATCAGTGGAAAAAGGATTCGGGTACACGGTTGCACTGAAATTATCAACGGAAGGAGTGGTGTTGCCCGCGGCAGTGACCACCGCATTGGTGACATTCCTGTTCAGGTAAACATGATATTCTCCCGGTTGAAGTGTTATGGATTGTGCAGCGCCGGTTGCATTGATGGTGGTTCCGTTCAGATAATCATACCAGGTTCCTGCATTCTGAAAAGAAATGGAAGATGTTTGTGATGTTACATCAAAATTCCCTACCACAAGCAGGTTGGATGTATCGGTGGTGATCTTAAAATATTTTACAGGTCCGCTCAGGTCCCAGTTGATGCGGTTACTCGTAAAACCATCTTTGTAGAGCGGATGAAAACGAAGCCCGATCAATGAAGAGAATACGTCATGGAGCCGCTGCCTTTGAATATTTTGCAGGTAATCCCAATGGATCGGCTTGGGATCCGTTCTGCAATTGTCATTGATCGTACCATCCTGGCAATAGTTAATGGGAAAGTCATAACCCAGTTCGCCGAATTCCCAAAACATTTTTGGTCCCGGAATAGTAAATAAAAATGCCCCACTCATTTCTATCCTCCTCAGTGCCGTGTTCAGATCTTTGACCGTGTAACTGCCAGAACTGTTTCCAAACTGGAGATTTTTATACATCATTCTTTCTTCATCGTGGCTCTCCATATAAGTTACAAGATAGGGATTGGTCCATCCTCTTTTTGTGAATATTCCTCCTTCAAAGTTCCAGTCGTTGCTGTAGCCCATGGATGCCTGTTGATAATTGTAAGACATATTTCCCCACAACATCATTCCATAATTTGACAGTTCCAGTTCTTCTGAGTTGTCGGCAAAATGTTCCAGTATGGCATAAGACCCCGGTGACTTTAACTGCAGGGTATCATAATATCTTTTCCAGATGGCGATGCGGCCGGCATCGTAAGCAGACCATGCGCTCACATTGCAGTTGTTTCCATTGCTGTCGCAGGTCTGTTTTTGTGTGAAGCCTTTGGAAAGGTCAAAACGGAATCCGTCAATTTTGTAATCAACCAGCCAATGTTCTACCACCCGGCTTACAAAATATCTTGTTGCCATGCTTTCATGATTCATGTCATAACCTACATTGAAAGCATGCTTAGGCACGGGGTTGAACCAGGGATTATTGGCAGCCGGACGGTTTCTGGCGGTATCCCAGTATAGCTGAACCATCGGAGATAATCCGAAAGAATGGTTCAGGGCAATATCCATGATCACTGCCATTCCTTTTTTATGACAGGAGTCAATAAATGTTTTCAGAGTATTGGCAGGCCCGTAATATTTGTCGGGAGCAAAATAAAAATCAGGATTATAACCCCAGCTCAGGTTGCCTTCAAATTCATTGAATGGCATGATCTCGATGGCATTTACTCCTAATTTTTTTAAATAATTCAATGTGTCCCTCATGGTATTCCAGTCATGATTGCCAACGAAGTCACGGACCAGCAATTCATAAATAATTAGATTCCTTTTGTCTGGCCTGTTGAAATTGGTCACCTGCCAATTATAAGGAGCGGTGCCTGTTTGTAGAATGCTTACTATGCCGGTCGTCTTGCCGGTGGGATATGGCTTCAGGTTAGGGTAAGTGGAAGCGGGAATAGAGCCGTCATTGTATGGATCCAACACTTTTTCGGTGTAAGGATCTGCAATCTTCAGCGAGCCATCCACCAGGTATTGAAATGCATATTCGGTGCCCGGTGTCAGGCCGGTTATGCGGAGCCACCAGTAATTTCCGTCGGGAGTTTTATTCATCTGGTATTGGGATTGCTCCACCCAGTTGCTGCCGGGAAATTCACCGATTACTGAAACTCTTTTTTTAAAAGGCGCATATAAAACCAGCGTCACTGCCGTATTATCGGTTTCATAATTGATACCGTCCCTTACCCCTGCAGGTAAAGGAACTATGGCAACGCCGGGTGATGCAAAAAACTGAAGCGTATCTGTTTTAACCGATGACCCGTCATTCCCCTCCACAATAAATAACTGATTGCCCGAAGAGGTTATAACCGGATTAGCTGAGAGCGATGTGGTGTTGGGTGTGGATTGAATCAGGCTTCCGTTCATGTACAGGTTCATGGTTGCCGTTTTGTTGGCGCCTGCAGAAATATTGATATTATCGCCAACAGATATTGATACAGGTTCGGGCTGGGGAATGAACGTTGGTTGAAATGGAGGGGTCGTAAATCTTACTGCAACGAAATTATTATCGTAAACGGGCAGGTACATATCACTGCCATCCGTATTCCGTTGTGCTTTCGAACCATCACCGCTTCTGAACAATATTGCGATTTTCAGGATGGTCTCTGAAGAATTTGTGATATTGAAAAAACTTCTGAGGCTTCCGTTAATGGTATAGGTCCACTTGTTATTTCCGATATAGGTACATTGTCCCTGGGAAGGAGTGGTGCCCCATTGGAAAGGAACATATTTCCAGTCGGAAGGGCCGGCGCTTAAATTAGTGATCACGCCGATATGAACATATACATCCGAGGTGGCGGAATAGTTCAGCAGCCCCTGGTTCCCTTTGGTGGCATCCACAGTGATCGTGAAATTTTGGCCGGAGGAAGTATCTGTAGGAAATTGCGGAGCCCAGCTTAATAACTGTGATGATGCAGTAACTGCAATAAGAACAGAAAAAAACAAAAATGCAATTCTTCTCAATGGCAGGCAGTTCATACGGTTTTTATTTCACTTTCACCATAAATAATATTAGAGTGGCAGAAAGTTTAACTAAGATAATAAATATGTACAAAATACACATTGATATTTTGGGCGCAGAAAGCAGTTTTAGAAAACAGTATTATTTTAAAGTATCCGGTAAATAGAAAAAACCGGTCAGGAAATACCTGAATACTGAAACCGGAATGACCGGTTGTTTCTGAATTTCAGTAAAAGAAACGGGATAAAAAATTCAGGCCTGTGATTTACCACAAACCTGAACAGGGCTTTTTTACTAACGTACCGCGATTAACTGAAGCCTGATAATTTTCAAACTTTGGAAGCCTGCAGCTTTTCTTTCGGAGAACCGGGTTCTGTTTTTCCCGGGTACTGCTCCAGAGCTTTTTCCAGGCAGTCCATTGCCAAGCCGATGGATTCCAGATTGAGTACATAAGCAAGGCGTACTTCATTCTTGCCTGATCCTTCCGTACTGTAAAATCCTGTTGCCGGCGCCAGCATTACTGTCTGGCCGTTATAAGAAAAATCTTCCAGCAGCCATTGACAGAATTTATCGCAGTCATCAATAGGCAATTGTGCTATTGCATAAAATGCACCGCCCGGATTAGGACAGAATACTCCTTTCATTTTATTGAGGCGGCTGATCAGAAGGTCTCTTCTTGCCAGGTATTCTGCTTTGGGAGCATCAAAATAATGTTCGGGAAGATCCACTGCTGCTTCTCCCATGATCTGTGCTAATCCCGGAGGGCTCAGCCTTGCCTGCGCAAATTTCAATGCGGCATCATACACCTGTTTATTTTTTGTGACGAAGGCACCGAGCCGAGCCCCGCAGGCGCTATACCTTTTACTGATAGTATCCATCAGAACCACATGCTGATCCATTCCTTCGAGGTGCAAAGCGCTGATCGCTTTACCGGAATAGGCAAACTCACGGTATGCTTCATCACTGAAGAGGTACAGATTATGTTTCAGGCAGATCTCTTTCAGGGCTTCCATTTCGTCACGACTGTATAAGTAGCCGGTGGGGTTATTGGGGCTGCACACCATGATCGCTCTGGTCTTCGGTGTCAGTTTTTTTTCAAATTCTTTTATCGGCGGTAATGCAAACCCGTTTTCAATGTGTGCCGTAATAGGAACCACATTGACTCCGGCTGCACAGGCAAATCCATTGTAGTTTGCATAAAAAGGTTCGGGTATGATCACTTCATCTCCCGGGTTCATACAGGTGAAAAAGGCAAACATGATCGCTTCGCTGCCACCCGTGGTGATGAGAATCTGTTCATGGGTTACTTCTATGCCCACCCTTTTATAGTACTGCACCAGTTTGCGTCGGTAACTTTCATTGCCGGCGCTGTGGCTGTACTCCAGCACTTTGATATCGGCATGACGTACTGCATCTAAAATCGCCGGCGGGGTTTCAATATCCGGCTGGCCGATATTAAGATGATAAACTTTGATTCCCTTTTTTTTGGCTGCTTCAGCAAAAGGCACCAGTTTGCGGATGGGCGAGGGAGGCATTTTGACTCCTCTTTCTGAAATGGATAACATGAGGCAAAGGTAAGAAGATCTCTGAGTCAGCACATCGTTAAAACAAAGCATCCAGGACTTTCTGTATGGTTGTATTCTTACCCGTTGTTCATACAGGAAATACAATACTGTGTAGATTTTTACTTTAAGGAGAGAGGAGATATTACAGGCAGTGCTCCGGTGGATTACAAAAACCTTCAAACATTCATTCGATGAACTATCTGTTCAGAATTTTTTTAGCAAATTCAATAAGGGCTGTATAGTTTTCAACGTCGGCTTTCATTTTTAATTTTTTTAATATAGCTTCCACAGTACGGGGACTTAAAGCAACTTGTTCAGCAATTTCCTTAATGGAGATGGCATAAGGAACTTTTTTCAGTATTTCAACTTCCCTGGCACTAAAACCATTTTTTGGTGAGCATTCTCTCGCCTCCATCGCTTTTCTTACTGTCTCATTTATAAAAAACCACTGTTTACTTAAAGTCAGAATTGCTTCATAAATCTCATCAGATCCCACATCTTTAGTGAGATACGCATTGGCGCCAAGCTCGATCATTTTACGGATCACTGCCCAATCATTATGCATACTCAGAATGATCACTTTAAGATCAGGGTATTTTTCCCGGATAATGGGCATGGTATCTGCGCCGTTCATCACCGGCATATTAATATTCAGAATTATTATATCAGGTTTCACAAATTCCAGCAACTTTAAGAGTTGCAGTCCATTTTCCGCTTCCCCGATAAATTCTATATCAGATCTCTTTTCCAGGCAGTTTCTTACTCCTGTGCGGAATAATTTATGATCATCTGTAATTATGATCCTGATCTTTTCTTTGGTCATTTGAAAATGTTAGGCAGAAGTAAATTTAATTCATTCTCATCCTTGTTCCCACTCTTCAATTTAAAAATAATAAAAGGTCGCTTGACTCAGCGGAACGGGCATCCATTTTTTTATTCCGTTTAGCGGAACAATAAATATCTGCGAATAAATTCATTGAACAGCGGGAGAACGAAACGAAATAAACCAGTAAAACTATAGGGAATAAAATTTTTAGATAAGGGAAAGACTTATAAAGTCTCTTTGCCGGAGAATCTGAAACTTTTTTTAATTATAAAAAAAAGAGATGAAATCTGCCCTCTGCTTAGTTGAACATAAGTTATGCTGACTCCGGTGAACAGTTGGGATAAGCAGGGCTTAATAAATCGTTTCTCAAATCTTCTTTGTGAAATATTTCTTAACAAGATGGCCGGAAAGGGCTGTCAAATCTTAAAACTTTGTTGTAACCTGTCATCATCACTTTGCCGGTACAATTACAGTTGTAATTTTTCGTCACAATTCTAAACCATCGCCTCTGCTGAGATCTCTACCCTTTAATCATTTAAGCTAAGCCTGACATGAATAAATATTTGTTCAATGACGGAACGAATATCATTAAGGAAGTTCATTCCACCGAAGAACTGAAATCATTGCTCCGTTCTGTCAGCGATCCTTCACGAACAAGGATCTGGGAGTTTGATACCAATGAATGGGTCAGCTATACCGATTTTGCCAAAGCAAAAAATTTTTCCATCACTCCAGTGATAGCACCGGGAATGATAGTTCCTCCTGTTATAGACCAGGGCGAAACAGAAACTCCCGGCTGGAAATCCAAAATAAAAAAATTTATTATTGTTGTTGTGATCATTTCTGCAGCCATGCTGGTGTACAATTTTACACACCTGCGCTGGGAAAGCGCCGGAACGATCAATATTGTTTCACCCAGGCCTGCCAATACCCCGGACCTGAATGTGGATTCTCTTATTCAGATCATAGAAACACAAAGGGGGCAAAGCCTGGATAAAGTGACAAAGACCAATTTCCGTATCCGTAATACCTGGCCGGAAATGATAAGCCTGAAACTTAACGGAGACAAGTTTTCCAACAGGTCCACCAATAAATATGATAACCTTGAAATAGCAGTGGATAATTCTACCGGGTACAATCTGGATGACGCAGTGGTTCAGTTAAACACTTGGAAGAAGGTCAGCGCCGGTAATTATGTTTTGAATAATAAGGACACTTTTCGTCTGACGAATATCGGATACATATCGCCGGTGAAACTGAAGATCGAAAACAGTTATAAAGCAGACAGCATTTCGGTTTCTTTTTCATCGCTGAAATCCAAAGCATTCAATTTCTGTTATTCGGCGGAGAAAGAAAGCAACTATGGAAATAACAACGATAAATGGTATTGTAAACAATAAATCAACTATTATGGGTTTGTATTATTTGCCTGTATTGATCCGCAGCGACCGCTATTTTATAACCAGGCTGGAAAAAAAAGAAGCGGACAAAGCAAAACCTGCTGATTATGATTTTGTGATCCATGCAGAGGACCGTGTGCTTTCGCCCATACTGACAATCGAAGACCCGGATAAGGTCAGGTTGAATCAGATGGCCCCGGTTGACCTGCAGGATGTTTTAATGAATGAATGTCATGTTTCTTTATCAAAAACAGGTGACGGTTTTGAGTTGCTGATCAAAAAAAGCAATGCATTCAGCGTGGTTCCTTTTTATGATGATAATACCGGAGTGAAACTGGATTATTCCAAAGAACAGAAACGGATCATATTGGGCTATTATAAAAACAGGGTGGAGCAGGTACCTTTTTCTGTCAATGTATTCTTTGAACCCGAAGAAGGAAAGATTTATTCAGCCTGTTTTCATTTTGCCATCGTGCCTTCACGTCATTGCCAGAGGGTGGCTATTGATTTCGGAAGTGAAGCCAGCCAGATAGGTTATAAGAATTGCGGGCCCCAATCGTCTTTTATCCTTTATGATATCCTGGGAAATATCAGCAGTACGCTGAAGGCAGCTGATTTTACAAAAAATTTTCAGAGAACAGATTTTTTGAACAATGAACCGGGACATAATAATCTCTACCGGTCTTTTTATGCAGTCAAAAAAAAGATATCGGCAGAAGATAGAAAGAATTTTCCCTTCAACTTCACCAATAATATTGAAAAAGATGAGATAAGGCTGTTCGTAACGAAACAGGAAGTGGCTGCCGTTTCACAATCTTCTTTTAAAACGGACTATGAGATCGTTCCCAATCTGAAGCTGGGAATTGAAAAAAGCCTTCAGCTTATTTGCGGCGACAGAACGGAGGATTACAGTATCAGGCAGCATAAAAAAGAATTGATCAGCGCCATTATCCTGCGCTTGCTTCGTTTGATGATTGCCACCAAACCGGATTTCAGGCAGGGAGGCATCATTGTGACCTTACTGGTGCCGAACATCTATACACAACAAAATATATTCGACCTTCTGAATGAGCTGCGCAGCCGTACTTCAGGGATGCTTGCTTCATTGGGTATTGCTGAAAAAGAACTGTTTGTAGAATATGAAACCATTTCAGAAAGCGATGCTTCTTTTATGGGCTATCAGCAAACACAACCGGAGATAAGATTATCGAACGGTGAGATAGCGCTGGTCATTGATTGCGGAAAAGGCACTACCGATATTTCAATGGTGCTTGCAGATGACAATGAGAATTACAGCAGTTTCTTCAGGACCGGATTTGCCGGAGCCGGCAATGTTCTGTCGTATGGATTTGCAGAAGATTTCCTGACCCTGGTATTAAAGGCCATTCCGGGAAATAATGACATATCCGTGAAAGATTTTATCCGGAAGCAAATTCTGGATCAGAACCTGACCATTGATGTTTTTGATTTTCTTCAATTGGTCGAAACTCAAAAAAAGAAATACAATCAGTTTCCTGCAATAGGGCTGACGGAATTTGCAAAACTTACTGAGCGGTCAGAATCAACCGAAAGGTCAATAGCCAATCTATACAAGGATCAGGGTACCTTACTACAGTATGCAGAGGCAATACTGAGAGACAGAAATATCCGTTGGGACAATGAGATCACGGGGCTAATTCAAAAAGCTACAGATTGCATTGTGGGATCTATCATTTCCAGCATCCGTGACGTGATCACTAAAGACATACGCAAGCGCATCAAGGTGGTGATGCTGAGCGGGAGGGCATTTTATTTAGAACAGTTGAGAACAAAGACGGAAGGAGAACTGAGGTCCCTTTTGGGTGAGGATGTAAGTATTAACTCTGTCACTCCCGGTAGAACGGTGAATAACAAAAATGTGGCGCTGCACGGCGCTTTCAGCGGCGCTTATAAGATAACTGATTTTACTGGCATTCCTATTGATAAGAAAGAAGGCTTGTCAAGGAATAATGATGTGATAAACAACAATGCTTTCCTTTATCACGGCATTAAGATAGAACCGGGCAATGATATTATTTATAATACATCTGTTGTGCGAAGAAACAATCAGGCTTTGAAAGCATTTCGCAACCGGACAATGGATATTTATTTTACCCGGGATAATATTTATCTCCGCCTGATGGAGAATCAGAAAGTGAAAGATGTTAGGTCATTATACAGCATTCTGACTTCTGCGGCCGAGGTATATTCACCAACCCAGGACATGAGATCCATTTCAATGTTTCCTGCCCAGGGCGGAGAACTGGCCTCCATTGAAACTGTTTACAATGATATTTTTAAGAACAACCCGGTTATAAAAAAGAAAATTGCCAGGAAGCGGGCCGGAGTTTTTCATTTTTTCAATTTTTAAAAAGGGCATATGAAAAATAAATTCTTTCTTTTTTTTCTCTGCATTCTTTTTTTCTTTTCTCTGAATGCCCAGACGGATAGTAAGAATATCCGTGTCGTGGACACACTGACTTTGCAGGAGATAAGGTTGCGCAATCCGATCCTGCTCCGGTCGGAGCTGGATTCTTTGATAAAATCGCAGGAAGCAGCTAAAGAAGAGCCTAAGGTTATTGAGCCGGTGAAAGAAGAAAAAAATTATAATGATAGCTGGTTATTTCTTTCGATAGTGATTTCTTTAATTTCTGTTGCCTTACTCGCCGTGTTGTTCTTCTGGCAGAAAAAGCATTTCGCCATTTTATCTGAAAGGCTAAGCCGTCAGTTGCCACAGCAGGAACCCAGAATAATACCACCTCTGAATGGCCATGTGAGTGAGAACGATAAAAAGATCGTTTCTGAAATCCAATCCCAGTTGAAGGAAATGAAAGACAAGCTGGAGAAGTTGAAAACAGAGAACGGGAGCCTTCATGCGGTGATGAAAGAATATGGCAGAACTCAAAATGAATTTGAGGCACTCATAAATTCCATTTCAAAAACATTCAAGGCCAGGAAATATCCCGGAGCTTCTACTGACCAGTCTGATTTTGAAGTATTGGAGAATCTGTTTGAAACCGAGAGATCTTTCACTACACATGTGTACGAACAATATGTGAAGCCTGTAACTGCTATAGTGGATGAAAATAAAAATAATCCTTCAGGGATGGATAAGGAACAGCAGAATAAACTTCTGGAACTGCTGATCTCTTTGTCTTTATTATACATTGAATATTTGTACCTGAGAGTGGATGAATTATCGGTTGGCGGGAATATTGTGAAACGCATTGCCGATATCAGGAACGGAGCAGCCCTGAATCCTTCCCTTTTGAAAAAATTAAACACTCAAAACGGAAGCCGTGCCCTGGTGTTGAGAATGATACTGGAAAAAATTCATCTTGATAACCTTTCTTATCCTGTTTTTGAGGAAACCGATTTGAACCACCGCTAAACCAACAGAATGCTGAAGATCATTACCAGCCTTTCTTTTCTTTATGCCCTGACCTTTTTAGCCCTGCTCTGGTATGGAATTTATTATTACAGGTCATTGTCTAAACCCGGAAGGAGAAAAAAGATCTTCCTTCCTTTGTTCGTTTTGATCAGTATTGCCTGCTTTTCCTTTCTATGGATCAACATGCATGCTCCTCTGAGCTTAAAGACCTTCAGCAACCTTGATCATTATTTTATTCAGCATGACGGGTACTATGTTGACAAAAAGATCTCATTAGGAAACTCAGATACTGTTAATGTTTTAAATGATTCTTATGATCGGTTTACGTTTACTAAAGAGAAGGGCAATGTTGTATTAAATTCTTCTTATTCAGATGATCCGTTTTACGTATCCACTTCAGGTATTTACCGGCTGGCTTCAGTAAACTATCCTGCATCCGGGCATGTATTAAGTTTTAAGGCCGGTTCATTGCCTGTGACCCTTAAAATGAATGGAGATAAGGATTTTGAAATTCAACTGAACGGTAAAACATTTACAACAAGCAGGCTGGTCAAAAAAGGATTATCCGCCTGGAATGTGTTTAAAGATGATGATGCATTTGTCAATTCGGAATATTATGACAACCCGTTGCTGTCAGCAAGCATGAAAGAAATTTTTTTGTTACGTGACAGTGTTTCAAGGGCCGGATATGGCAGCATGAAATATTTCTTTTCCGGTAAATTTTTTAAAACTGCAGGCATAGCTGATTATGATGGGAAAGAAATCAAGGCATCGAACCTGGCGTTTAATACGATCATAAATGATCACAGCCGGTTCGCCTGGGGAATAGGATTCATGGACAACAATAAAAATCAATATTCTTTAGAAAACAAAACAGGAAACGCATTTGTGATCAGGAACAGATTTCCTGTTTCTTATCCTCTTTCGGGTGAACAAAAAAATAACTGGTCATCCTATACAATAAATAAATTCCTGGTATCGGATAGTAGAGATCTGCAAAATATGCCTTCCGTTTTCAGTGAAGGATTTTTATTTACTTCCGGGGCAGGTGATACGGCTGAGCGCTTTCAACCTGTATTGTTAAGCTATCAAAACGGTCCGGCCAATGCGGGATTGAACATAAAGACTGTCCCGTTAAGAAATTCAAAATCGTTTCTGGACTGGAAAGATAACCGGTTACTGATTCCGGCAGTCTCAAAGGATTTTCAATGGATCTTTTCCTTGAAAAACACATTTAACTGGGAGTTCAGTGACAGGACTCTTACATCCGATCGTTGGCAGCTTCAGATTTTTGGAATGTTAGGCTTCTTCTTCCTGCTTGTTTTTTTTACTTATTTATTAAAACCTGCTGGGCAGATCAGCTGGGTGTGGCAATTATTGTCATGTACTACTCTCGTTTTTTTAACAACAAGGATATTTCTCTATTGGAGGTATAAAAGTTTTCCTCCTTACGAAGGGATGGACCTTCCTTCGGTACAGCAATTGGAAAGTATCTGGAATTTCAGGATTATCATTCTTACCGGCATCATGCTGGCACTATTCTTCGGGTTCGATCTGTTTAAACGTTTATTTTCACCCTTATCAGGAAAAGTGAAGATTAAAGGAATAGCTGAGAAGATGATTCATAAGACAGTTTTGCGATTCCCTGTCATAAACCGTTATCCCAAATATGTATTTTTCTTAGCGTGGTTTATTACGCTGCTGTTATGTTATGGATGGGCTTACCTGAAGAATTTTAATGCGAATGATTGCAGGCATATTTCGTTGGTGTTGATGGTCCTGTATTTTGTTTTCCTGTATATTTCATGCAGTCACTCACCACTGGTGGCCTCTGTAGAAAAAAGCTGGTGGAAGATAGATACTTTCGACCCTCTCCATGTTTTGGTAAGCAACCCGGTCAAGATCCTGTTGTCACTCAGTTTGCTGGGAGTATTTGTATTCATAGACATTGGCTTTGCCATCGTATTCCTCAATTTTATTTTATTCAATGAAGCATTTTTAAATATCAATTACAGTATATCAGGACTTTCGGCAGGCAATTCGGTGAACAGAAAGATTTTTATTTTCTCAGCCATACTGTACACATTATTGTTTGTGCTGAATCTTTTGTTTGCTCCTTACTTCCTGGGTTATGTTTTGCAATTACCTCAGATTATTTTCACGGTCATCTTCGGTATTTTCTTATGGATGGTCATTCTGAACCTGGTAAGAGTGCTGGCGCCCGGCATGCAGAAGGCCCGGAGAGCTGCGCTTTTATTCATTGCCCTCCCTGTACTTTCCTTAGCCTATTTTTTCTTTGTGCCCAAAGACACTATTCTGAATAAAGCAGAAAGAACAAAATACCGGATAGATGTTTTGACAATGTCGCCTGATAAAGCGGTTCAACTGGCTTATGAAGAAGGAAAGACTTATGAACCCGTCATTCGTGCAGCACAGAACCAATGGTTCATCAATACTTTTATCTATGAAAAGAACAATCCCGCTGTTAACTCAGCAGGTTTTCACTTGCTGCCTCATGCTCCGCAAAATAAAGGTGCCAAATACAATGCACAGGCGACCGATCTTGTGGCCAGCAGATTTTTTATTGCAGAACACGGGAAATGGTCCGTACTGCTATTCGTATTGTTGTTATTGCTGCCGGTGATCACCTTATCACCTTTTTATAAATTGTATCCTGATTTTACCAACAGGACCAATACGGATTACCCTACTTCCACACTCGGATTCACTTTATTGAATTATTTACTGATCAGTGCATTGCTGGTGATACTGGCTGCCACCGGAAAATATATCTTCTTCGGGCAGGACCTGCCTTTCGGAAGTATTTTAAGCAAGCAATCCATCTTATTTCCATCCCTGCTGATCATGATGGCCGTACTTCTCTTCAGTGCCGTGCCCGTACAATATTATTCAAACAGAAAAAAGAATATTCCGGGTATCGTGGTCTTTTCAGGATTGCTGATACTGATGCTGTTTGTAAAACCGGCTTTCAATAAGAACAGGGAATTTAATGTGAACGATCTTTCAGGAGCCATGAACTCTTATGTACAATCAAAGATTCAGCCTGTGCTTACCTATTTCAATGAGAAGGAAAGGAAAGTACCACTTGCAAAAAGGGATGGACTCTTTGTTGACTCACTGAAAAAAATGATCTCGTCCGGTGCATTAAGTAGTGATAATAACTTTTTTCAGAAAGAGATCATTGATTATTCCAGGTCCGGTTTTTCGAGCCATCTTGATCAGAAAAGGTTTTTATATCTGGATCTGAATACCGGCACTCCGCAGATAACTGCCAATGAAAATTATTTCAGGGTCAGCCCGCCTCCGCATTTGCAATATGCATGGACCGGCAACGTCTTTGGCGATACATCTGTTTATAACATTGCTATGTGGGATCACCATTCAGGAACCGTGATCAAAAAACGCCTTATAAATCTTACAGACCGGCCGGATCAGGAATTGAGCGATGGCCTGCTGCTTTCTTTCAGGGAATCAGTGATGCCCGGGTTGTATAGAAAATTATATCTGGTAAACTCAGGGAAAAGCACACGAAAGATAAATGTTGACAATGTGGGGAAGAATCTTTCTGCCGGAGACAGTTTGTTATTACAGAATCCCGGGCGTTATGTCCTTGATGAGATGGATTCAGAAAATGAAAAAATCATCACGGTGGAGCCGGATGCTTTTATGAAAAATTATTTTGTGAATGGCAACCGGTTTTATGTATATCCGTTAGGAGACAAGTTTATCTGGGCACGCAATTTTGCTGAAAGCATTGCATCCGATTATGCCACTGTTGATCATGCTGCAAAAAATGCTTTTGTATCTTTTGACTTTGAGTTGATGGATTCACTTTCTTCGATCATACGGAGGGTTGTTGGTAAAGATTCTTCTTATAAGGCTGGAGCTGAATATGGCATTTGCATTGCGGACGGAAACGGCCGGTTGCTGGCCATGAATGATTTTATAAAAGATACATATCGTCCAGATCCCAATGACAGATCGGCTTTCCTGAATATTTTAAATAACGAGAATGGCCCACTTCCTCAATCGCAATTGCGGAAGCTGATAGGGAATATCAATTTACTGAGGCTTAATCCGGGGCCCGGCTCCACTTTAAAACCTATTGCATTTTCTTCAATGGCTTCCCAGCTCAATATTAACTGGGATCTTTTTGCTTCTGATGGTTTTTCGAAACCGCAAAACTATTACGGTGGTGAAAAAGTGGCTCAATATGATTTTGAAGAATATCATGGACTGATCAAAAAACTTACGGAATATTTACGTTTGTCCGACAATTATTTTCATTCCAATGTTTTGCTGTTAGGATCTTATCCGAAGCAAAACCTGAACAATATACTCTCCCGCTATTTCGTGACGCAGAATCCTGAGAGCGGCATGCACTGGCCTTATTTCTTTTATAACGGAAAAACATACTGGCTCGATGGATTTGAGAACTGGCCGGGATATTCAAACGGGAAAGCTCATTTCGGGTCAGACAGTTCTTTCATCTCCATAGGTATGTTGAGTAATTTCGGGATCTACAACCGTGATCCCGGAAAAGGATTTGATCGCTTTTATTCCCGTTATGACTCGCTTCTTTTTGGCAATGCCGGCAAAAGGTCGGGATTCATTTTACCTGAATGCGGATTGTTTGATCAGACCGGCAACAATATGAACATGAACGTTCCTTATGATGTATTTGCTAATTGCCTTCGAGGCCATGTGAAAGGAAGCAGTCAGGTGTTGATACCGCCGGTGAAGATGATGGAAGCATTTGGAAAGATGGTCACTCTGAACAGGAATTATGGCCTTACGCTGAATCCTTATGCCTCATCGCTTGCGTTTAATCCTTTTTATATTGACAGCGCCATAGGCTACAATAATTTTCTTTCGTTGATGCGTGATGGAGTTTTTGCCGGAATGAGGGAGGCTCTATTCAGAGGGACTGCTGCCGGACTGGGATCTCAACTTAAAAACGGCTCACCCTATTTTTATTATGCCAAGACGGGGACTACAGGGGATAATGAGTTAAAAACAAAATCTAAACTTCTGGAAGTGGTAATCTCAGCCAGGGATCTGACGAGTGCTGATTACACCTTTAAACATTTCAATAAGTTCTTTACTGTGTATTTCACTTCTCAGAACGGGTCGAGCAAACAAAATACAGAACTGCAAAAACAAGTGATCCGTTATCTGGAAAGTTCGGATGTATTCAGAAAACTAATGTTGCCGAAATAGTTTTTATGTCAAAAAAAAATCAGATAGGATACTCACGGTCAAAGTTCAATTCCTTTTTCCACAATAAAATGATTACCTGTTGCCAATAAATATTAGACAAATAAAAAACTCCGCAGTTGCCCTGCAGAGTTTTCGGTTTATAATGATTTATTATTCTATTACTGCTTTCCTTTGTCTTTGCTTTTCACCCATGCATCGTATGCATCAGCTTTAAGCACCTCTCCGGTGATCTGAACTGTTTTAGGTTTCTCAATGCCTGCCACCTGAATGTAAACATCCTTTGTAAAAGGAGCAACAGCAGCAGCATTGTACTGTACTTTCAGTTTTGCGGTAGCTCCCGGAGCTATAGGCTCAGTGATTTTGTCGGGAGTGGTACACCCGCAACTTGCCCAGGAGTTCTGGATCACTACCGGTTTGTTGCTGATATTCTTGATTTCAAAATAATAGTCAACGGGAACTCCTTGTTTGATCTTTCCAAAGTCATGCTTTTCAACATTCACTTTGATTACATCATCGGCTTTTGTCTGAGCTATTAGGGATACGCTGAAAAAAAGAGCGATCACGGGTAATAAAACTTTCTTCATTTTTTTTAAAATTTAAAGGTTTTGTTTTTTAAGAAATTCAACTGCGGCATTGGCCGGAGCAGATCCCTGGGGACTTTCCAGACCGTGCCCTTTATTTTTAGTTGTTCTGTTTGATCGGTGTTATAAGTAATCGTAATGAATTTTTCGAAATAACCGTCAGCAGCAGCATTATATCCTACCTTGATCTTTGCTGTGGCGCCCGGCGCTATAGGATCGCGGCTCCATTCAGGAGTGGTGCATCCACAACTTGCACGGACGTCATCCAGTTTCAAAGGCTCTTTTCCGGTATTTACAATTTCAAAATTGTAGTAAACAGGCTTGCCCTGAGGTATTTGTGAAAAATCGTGTTCCGTTTCTTTTAACTGAAGAACGGATTGTTTTACTGCATCAGTATTTCCGTTTGTTGAAGTCTTATTTTGGGCAACGGAAAATAAAGCAGTGAAAAGAAAAAAGTTCAGGGTCAGGAATTGCTTCATACTTCTGGCTTGAAGAGTCCAAAATTAAATCAAAGATGCCAGAATTCATAGCGAGGTTGCAATCCGTAAGTCCAAATTATTAGAAAGCCTGATAGTGAAGCTAATCTTCTTACTTTTGTTGTATGGACAGCATGTTTTCTCACGCTACTTCTGAAGAAAAACTTTCTTTTGAAAGATTTCGTCATGAAGTGAGAAACGATTTCAGGACTGCCTGTATCAGTCGGGAAACCAGCCTCTTAGGCCGGAAAGAAGTGCTTACGGGAAAGGCTAAGTTTGGTATTTTCGGAGACGGTAAAGAAGTGGCTCAAGTAGCAATGGCCAAATATTTCGCACCGGGTGATTACCGGAGCGGTTATTACAGGGACCAGACTTTCATGCTGGCAGCACAACTTACTACCGTTCAGGAGATTTTTGCACAATTGTATGCCGATGCGGACCCTGAATATGAACCAGCCAGCGCCGGAAGGCAAATGAATTGCCATTTTGCAACCCGTTTTGTAGATGAGGATGGCAATTGGCTCGCTTTGACAGATCGAAAAAATATTTCTTCTGATATCTCTCCGACAAGCGCTCAAATGCCCAGGGGATTAGGATTGGCTTTTGCATCCAAAGTATTCAGGAATGTTGAACAATTGCATTCATTTAAAGGATTGTCGGATAACGGCAACGAGGTGTGCTTTACCACTATTGGCGATGCTGCTACCAGTGAAGGTTTGTTTTGGGAATCTATCAATGCGGCAGGAGTTCTTCAGGTTCCATTAGCCGTATTCGTGTGGGATGATGGGTATGGTATATCTGTGCCTAAAGAATATCAGACCGTAAAATCTTCGGTTTCTGAAGTGCTCAAAGGATTCAGGAAAAATGAAGGTACAAACGGGATTCAGGTGTATAAAGTAAAAGGTTGGGATTACGCAGGGATGTGTGAAGTGTTTGAAGAAGGGATACGTTTTACCAGAACAACACATACTCCTGTTGTATTCCATGTAGAAGAGTTGACACAACCTCAAGGCCACTCTACTTCGGGAAGCCATGAAAGGTACAAATCGGCAGAAAGGCTTGAATGGGAAAGGGAATGGGATGGTATCAAAAAGATGAAAGAATGGATGATAGCCAACGAACTTGGAACTGAGGCCGAACTGGATGAGATACAACGGGAAGCCAAGGACTTGGTGAAGGAAAGCAAAAATCAGGCTTGGGAACATTATCTTCAACCTATAAAAGAGCAAGTTGCAAAATCTGCTGATCTGATTAATAATTTAGCTGCAGGTATTCCGCAAAATGCAGCCGCATTACAGCAACTGGCAACAGACCTGACATCATTAAGTGACCCTTTGCGCCGTGATGTTCTGATAGCGCTGAATACGGCATTGGATATTTCGGGCAATTCTGATGCAACTTTTTGGATAAAAGATTATTACAATGAACTGGTAAAAGAGGGTAGAAAAATTTATAGTAACTCTTTATATAATGAAGGGCCTAAAAGCGCTTTGAAAGTCTCTGAAGTAAAAGCCATTTTTAATGAGAATGCACCAATGATCAACGGATTTGAAATATTAAATAAATATTTTGATGCATTGTTTGCTTCAGATCCGAGAGTACTGGCTTTTGGAGAGGATGTGGGCCAAATCGGCGATGTGAACCAGGGATTCATGGGGTTGCAACGAAAATACGGCGATCAAAGAATATTCGATACGGGGTTGAGGGAAGCTACTATCGTTGGTCAGGGCATTGGACTGGCAATGCGGGGCCTGAGACCGATCGCTGAGATTCAGTATCTCGATTACCTGATGTTTGCGTTGGAGATCATGAGCGATGATATGGCAACACTACATTACCGTTCCGCAGGCCAGCAAAGTTGCCCATTGATCGTTCGTACGAGAGGGCACAGGCTCGAAGGGATCTGGCATAGCGGATCTCAGACCGGAATGCTCATCAATGCAGTCAGGGGAATCTATGTTTGCGTACCAAGAAATATGACTCAGGCTGTGGGAATGTACAACACCTTACTTCGAAGCAATGATCCGGGTTTAATCATCGAATGTCTGAACGGGTATCGCTTAAAAGAAAAATTACCTTCAAACCTCCTTGATTTCACTGTTCCTTTTGGGGTTCCTGAAGTGATCAGGAAAGGGGAAGATATAACCATAGTGTCTTATGGTTCAACTTTACGCATCATTCAGGAAGCTGCAAATTCTTTGGAAAAGTTGGGTATCAGTTGCGAGATCATTGATGTCCAGACCCTATTACCTTTTGACATTCATCATAAGATAGTTGAGTCGCTTAAGAAAACAAGCCGTATCGTTTTTGTTGATGAAGATGTGCCCGGGGGCGCTACGGCATTCATGTTCAATAAGGTGATGGAAGAGCAGGGCGGCTACCGCTATCTCGATGTGGCGCCAAGAACCATTACCGGCCAGGCTCACCGCCCGGCTTATGGCAGTGACGGAGATTATTTCAGCAAGCCGAATGCAGAAGAGATCGAAGCAGTGATAAAGGAAATGATGAAGGAGTGACTCTGTTTTTTGTAATTGCCGATTAAATAGTACCTTAAACGGTCAATTAAATTGTTTATTCAAAAAAACCTTTTTTATGGCTGTTGTAAAAGTTATCGAAGTAATTGCTTCCTCAGAAAAAAGTTTTGAAGATGCGATCCAGAACGGAATCACAGAGGTTGCCAAGACCATCCGCAATATTGATTCTGTGTATGTGAAAGATCAGAAAGTGCATGTGAAGGATGGCAAGATCATTTCCTATGGCGTGATCTGCAAAGTTTCCTTCCGGGTAGATGAATGATAAAACGCAACTGATTTAATGACCCGCTTCGGCGGGTTTTTTAATATGATCAGCTATGAACCTTAGTTTCCTTCAACTCATAGACATATTGGGAACCTTTGCTTTCGCCATCTCTGGTGCATTTTCCGCAATGGAAAAAAAGCTGGATCCTTTCGGGGTGCTGGTTCTGGCGTTTGTAACTGCTATTGGTGGCGGCACTTTGCGTGATATGCTGATAGGAGATCTGCCTGTAAGCTGGTTAAGAAATGAAACGGCCACTATTGTGATCTTTACCTCATCGGTCGGTGCAATGTTCTTTGCAGGATTTTTTAAAAAATTCCCTATCACTTTATTTGTATTCGATGCATTAGGCCTGGGGTTATTCACGATTTATGGAATTGAAAAAGGGATCCAGCTTCATTTCAGCGCCGGAATTTGTATTGCACTAGGCACCATCACTGCCTGTTTTGGTGGTGTGATGCGTGACGTTCTGATCAACAATGTACCCTTGTTGTTTCGTAAGGAAATATATGCATTGGCCTGCGTGACCGGAGGATTGATCTATTATGTCTTTAAAGGGTTAAATTTTGATCCGGATATCTCAACGATCCTCTGTATCCTGATCATTGTAGCCATTCGCATTATTGCGGTAAGGTTCAGGCTTTCTTTACCCTTATTTTATATTCAAAACAAGAAATCATGAACTATACTCTTTATCAGGTAGATGCTTTTACCGATAAGATATTCTGCGGAAATCCTGCTGCTGTTATTCCGCTTGAACGATGGATAGATGATCTGTTGATGCAAAAGATAGCAATGGAGAATAACCTGAGTGAAACTGTTTTCTTTGTACCGTCTGTTCACCGGGATGTTGATTATGATATCCGCTGGTTCACTCCGGCTGCTGAAGTGAATCTTTGCGGGCACGCTACATTGGCATCAGCTTTTGTATTGTACACAGTTTTAAATTTCAAAAAAGATAAACTCGTTTTTCATTCTAAAAGCGGTAAGCTTGAAGTGGAAAGAGTATCTGATTGGTACAGTATGGATTTCCCTTCCTGGAAACCTGAACGTGTTTATACTTACCCCGGAAACCTGAGAAAGGCGTTGGGAGTGGATGAGATTCTTGGTATTTACAAACAGCGTGATTTGATGATAGAGCTGAATGGCGAAGGAGATGTGCGAAATGCAAAACCCGATTTTTCTGCTATAAAGAAATGGAAGGAGAATGTGATCATCACTGCACCAGGTAAAGGCGATGTTGATTTTGTTTCACGTTTTTTTGCTCCTTCGATTGGTGTTGATGAAGATCCTGTTACGGGCTCAGCTCATTCACAACTGATCCCTTTCTGGTCAGAAAAACTGAATAAGAAAAAATTACATGCCAGGCAATTATCGAAGAGAGGAGGGGAACTGTGGTGTGGGCAAAGGGGTGACAGAGTGTCCATAGCAGGGCAATGTGTGTTCTATATGAGAGGAGAGATTAGTATTTAAAATCAGGAAAATTAAATCAGCTATGATTAAAAAGACATTTCTTCACTCAAGGAATCTTTCTTTTATGCCTTCAGAGGGAACCATGCAGGCTTCTTTTTTCCCAAACCATTTATAACGGTTTATGGCGACCCGGTTATATACGCCATCACGGATAAATTTCGGTATGACGATAAAGGCATAGCATAGTTTCCACATCCCACCGAATTCTTTCGCCACCCTTAGCGCTCCCGAAGAACGGGTATAAGCTTTTCCTTTGTCAATAAGTACGAAAGAATTGATATCATCCAGGGGTAAATGGAATTGAGTTAGTAGTTCATGGCCCTTTTTTCCTTGCAGTGAAGCGAACAGGAATTTCTTCTTTTTATCCCTTTTGATAATAAATGAAACACTTCTGTCGCAGAGATTGCAGACGCCGTCAAAAAGAATTATCGGTTTCTCGGTCACAAGATTGAGTTGTAAAAAAGTTAGGAAATGTTTCCGGGCAAATATTATGATCAACCCATGTTGTGAAACACTTTTTGCACATCATCGTCCTGCTCCAAACGTTCGATCAATTTACTGACGTCTTCTGCTTCCGCATCGGTAACGGGTACGGTGGTGACTGGTATCCACTCCACTTCAGAACTGATCGGTGTAATGTTTTTTTCTTCCAGAGCTTTCTGCATGTTTCCGAAATCGTTGAAAGCAACTCGGACAACAAGGATCGGCTCGCCGTTTTCGCCGGTTCCATCACCCAGTTCTTCCAGGCCATGATCAATTAATTCCAGTTCCAGTTCTTCGGTGTTCAATCCTTCTGGCTTTAATTTAAAAACTCCCATTTTCTTAAACTGGAATGAAACACTTCCACTGTTGCCTAAGGTACCGCCTCCTTTGTTGAAGTGAGATTTGATATTGGCTACGGTTCTTACATGATTATCCGTTGCGGTTTCCACTAATAATGCCACACCGTGTGGAGCGTATCCTTCATAAAGAATTTCGTCATAACTCTCCATTTCTTTTCCCATCGCTCTTTTGATCGCTGCTTCTACACGATCTTTAGGCATGTTCACACTTTTTGCATTCTGTATGCAACGGCGTAAAGCAGGATTGGTAGCCGGATCAGGCCCCCCTGCTTTTACTGCTATGGCAATTTCTTTTCCGATCCGGGTAAACTGTTTTGCCATTCTGTCCCAGCGGGCAAACATGGTCGCTTTTCTTACTTCAAATATTCTTCCCATGATGTAATAAACTATTTCAAAAAAAAGTTACCAAATGGATTTTTTAAAGAATAGGCTCTACTATTTAAGATAAATTGCCATTACAGGAATGATATTCCTTATAAATGATGCATTGATGATAGTAATGCCGGGCTGCAAATTTAATTCAATTGCAGGAAAAAAAAGTCCCGCTTTTCAGCGGGACGATAAAATTACTCAAAATCTGATGCTTTTGGAATAATGTCCCCCATTGACTGAATTTTGCTGTTCTTCCGGCTGTAAACGAAATAAATGATCAATCCGAGTACCATCCAGATCAGTGCACTGGCTAATGTTTCTCCGGGTAATCCAACGATCATGGCTGTGCACACTATCATACCAAGAATAGGTACCAGCGGCACCAGTGGCGTTCTGAAAGGGCGTTTCAGGTCGGGTTGTTTTTTACGTAAGATGATTATACCCAGACAAACCAGTACGAAAGCAAACAAAGTACCGATTGACGTAAGATCACCGGCTACGCTTACCGGAACGAAAGCAGCAAACAAGCCTACGAATACGAATAATACGATGTTGCTTTTATATGGAGTGCGGAATTTTGGATGCAGGTCAGAAAAGATTTTGGGTAATAAACCGTCAGTGGACATTGTATAGAAAACTCTTGATTGACCCATAAGCATCACCAGGATCACTGAAGAAAAACCCAGTAAGATCGCAAAGGATACCAGCTTGGCCAACCATTCATAGTTAGTCATATAGGTGTGGATGGCATAAGCAACGGAAGCTTCTTTTCCTTGAGACACAAAATCGGTGTATGGGGCAACACCGGTGAGAACATAAGAGAAAAGAATATAAAGAATGGTACAAATTACCAATGATCCCAGAATGCCTATAGGCATATCCTTTTTGGGATTTTTTGCTTCCTGAGCTGTTGTGGAAACTGCATCGAAACCAATGAATGCAAAGAATACTATTCCAGCTCCGGTTAACACGCCCCCCCATCCGTGCCGGAAGAAATCTGAATAAGAGTATTCAGAACCATTGGGTAGAATTGCCGGTGGAGCATCTGCAGGAATAAAATAATGCGCATGGTTCTCAGGGTTGATGAATTTCCATCCGATAACGATAAAGACGATCACAATACTTACTTTAATGATCACAATGATCATATTCACCCTTGCTGATTCCTGTGTTCCTTTGATCAGCAGCAGTGATAACAGTAATAGGATAAATATTGCGGGTACATTTATGATACCGTGGTGCATCACTCCGCTTGCGTCCTTAAAAGATTCAAAAGGCGAATGGCACCATTCATAGGGGATACTGTTCCCTATCAGCAGGTTCAGGTATTCACTCCAGGAGATAGAAACGGTGGCAGCGCCCAGAGCATATTCAAGTATCAATGCCCAACCAATGACCCAGGCCACCAGTTCACCCATGGTGGCATAGGCATAAGTGTATGCGCTTCCTGCTATGGGAATCATTGAGGCAAATTCTGCATAGCAAAGTCCGGCAAATGCACAACCGATAGCTGCTATAATGAAGGAAAGAGTTACCGCCGGACCGGCATGTTCACCCGCCGCCGCTGCTGTCCGTACAAATAACCCGGCGCCGATGATGGCGCCAATACCCAGTGCTATCAGGTTTCCCGCATTTAATGTTTTTTTTAATCCTTTGTCAGAACTTTCTGCCTGGGCCAGTAAACTGCTGATAGATTTTTTAGCGAATAGACTCATAATTTGGTTGGTTGTTGTTTCAAATAACTCGTAAAATAAAGAATAATTCATTTCGGACAGCAAAACTTTTACAGAAAACAGATTTAGCGGTTAAAACTTCGGACAGTCGGTAATTTTTCCGATTTTCGGTATTCTGTAGCTATCGGTTTATGAAAAATAATCAATTGACGCTTTGGATATTCATTGCCATGTTCGCAGGTATGGGGCTTGGATATTATGTTCATGAGAACTATCCTGCGGATACTATAAAGACATTTTCCGTCAACATAAACCTGCTCACAACGATCTTTTTAAGGCTGGTACAGATGATCATTGCACCTCTGGTATTTTGCACTCTTGTTGTTGGCATCACCAAGCTTGGCGATCTGAAAACGGTGGGGAGAGTGGGAGGCAAGGCGCTGCTCTGGTTTATTTCAGCTTCTTTGATGAGCTTGTTGTTGGGCTTATTCCTCGTCAACCTGTTTCAACCGGGCAAAGGAATTGATTTTAGTCTCGGAGACACCACCGGTGCACAGGAATTGGCAGGAAAAACCCAGGAGTTCTCTCTGAGCAAATTTGTTGAACATGTTTTTCCGAAAAGTATTATTGAGGCAATGGCCACTAATGAGATTTTGCAGATCGTGGTTTTCAGCATTTTTTTTGGAGTGGCTGCCACTGCATTACATAACTATGCAAAGCCGGTAATTAAAGCGCTGGAAGCGGCTTCTCATATCATTTTTAAGATGGTAGGCTATGTGATGGCCTTTGCCCCGTTAGGGGTTTTTGGCGCTATTGCCGCATCTGTAGCCAAGATAGGATTCTCGATCTTCAACTTTTATGGGCCCTATTTATTGTATTTTATCATCGGGATTGCTTTGCTCTGGGTCCTTCTGATAGGAGTGGGATTTTTGATCCTGCGTCATCGGATCAAGGGATTATTAAAGCGGATCGCACAACCGCTGATTATTGCTTTCAGCACTACGAGCAGTGAAGCTGTTTTTCCGAAGTTGACAGAAGAACTGGAACGCTTCGGTTGTAAAGACAAGATCGTTGCTTTCGTTCTTCCGCTGGGTTATTCTTTTAACCTGGACGGGAGCATGATGTACATGACTTTTGCAAGTATTGCCATTGCACAGGCTTATGGAATTCACATGGACCTGGGAACACAACTGACCATGTTATTGGTTTTGATGCTGACAAGCAAGGGGATTGCGGGTGTGCCCAGAGCTTCCCTGGTGGTGATCCTTGCCACTTGTTCGATGTTCAACATCCCGCCCGAAGGAATTGCACTAATATTGCCGATAGATCATATTTGTGATATGTTCAGATCCATGACAAATGTAGTGGGAAACGCACTGGCCACTTCGGTAGTCAGCAAGTGGGAAGGAGCTTTGACTCATGATCATGCAGAGCAAATAGCATAAAAAAAAAGTATGGGAGACAACAAGGGATTTATTCAGCAGTTTATCGAATGGATCATTCAGTATGGAGGACTCTATGTACTTCTGCTGGTCGTTTTTGCAGAAACAGGCTTATTCGTCGGCTTTTTCTTACCGGGAGATTCACTCTTGTTTGCCGCCGGTATCTATGCCGAAGATCTTGCCAAAGAATTTTTTGGCGTGCACTGGATCATAATTATGTTCATGGTTGCCCTGGCTTCGGTGCTGGGCAATATTGTGGGCTATTGGTTTGGGTACAAAGCCGGCCCTTTGCTGTATGAAAGGAAAGAGAGCTGGCTTTTTAAAAAGAAGCATCTTCTGCGTGCCAAATCTTTTTATGATAAATATGGCAAGCTTACGATCTTCTTTGCAAAATTTCTACCTTTCATAAGAACTTTTGCACCGATCGTGGCAGGAATGGTTAAAATGAATCAGGCTTCCTTTCTGTTTTATAATATTATCGGAAGTGTTTGTTGGGTATCATCTATGATGTTGGGCGGTCATTTTTTGCAACAGTGGGTAATGAAAGAATTTAACTATAGTCTCAAAGATCATATAGAAGCTATCACTATAATTATTGTTCTGATAACCACCTTGCCTGTTCTGTATAAAGTTTTTTTCCGCAGAAAAGAAAGTATTGAAGAAACACCGCCGCCTTCAAAACTTTAGAGTATGAATACCACACGTTCCGGTTCCATATTCAATATTGCTGTAATAGTGGCTGCGCTGGGTTATTTTGTAGATATCTATGATCTATTGTTGTTTACGATTGTTAAGGCTCCCAGCATGAGAGATGTGGGTGCTACGGATGCTACTATGCTTGTGGAAAGCACCCACGTCATCAATCTGCAAATGATCGGCCTGCTACTGGGTGGTATTATTTGGGGAGTTTTAGGTGATAAAAAAGGAAGGCTGTCTGTTCTTTTCGGGTCAATCATCTTGTATTCCGTTGCTAATTTTATTACCGGCTATATAGAAAATGTGGATCAATATGCCTGGTGCCGATTCGCAGCAGGATTGGGATTGGCAGGTGAATTAGGCGCAGGCATCACCCTGGTAAGTGAATACATGCCCCAAAATAAAAGAGGAATCGGTACCTCAATGGTAGCAGGAATAGGTTTGAGCGGTGCAGTATTTGCTTATTTTATATTTTCTATTACCGATCATGATTGGCGTTTGTGCTATAAAATTGGAGGCGGGCTTGGTATTGCGTTATTATTATTCCGCATTGCAGTTGCCGAATCAGGAATGTATAAGCAGGTAAAGCAATTGAATGTGGCACGCGGGAATTTTTTCATGTTCTTCAATAACAGAAAACGCTTTAAGAAATACATTTTTGCCATTCTTATCGGCCTCCCAACCTGGTTTGTGATTGGAATCCTGGTAAATCAGAGCGATAAGTTTGCCGGCGAACTTTATGGAAGTAAAACAATTGATTCGGGTCGTGCCATTATGTTTGCTTATGCTGCAATTTCATTAGGCGATATTGCAGTGGGATTTATATGCCAGTTATTTAAGAGCAGGAAGAAAGGATTACTTATTTACTATATCCTGAGCATGATAGCCCTGACTTTGTTTTTCAGTCCTTTTAATAATTCCGATAGCAGAATGTACTGGATTTGTGCTTTCCTTGGGTTCAGCACCGGTTTCTGGGCCATCTTCATCACCATGGGTGCAGAACAATTCGGAACCAATCTCCGTGCTACTGCAGCTACCACTATCCCGAATATGGTGAGAGGCGCTTTGCCTCTGATCAACCTGATGTTTCTGAACCTGTTTCAGAAAGAATGGCAATGGCCGCTTATTAAGAGCGGTATTGCAACAGGAATAGTGGTAATGGTGGTTACCCTGATCGCATTTTACTTCACCGAAGAAACTTACCACAAAGACTTGAATTATGTGGAAACCTGAATGATGTTTGGAAAATCCGGGGGCTTACTTCATTATAAAACGGCATACCGGATTGTCATCAAAAAAGAAAAGCTTTGCCCAAGGCAAAGCCAAATAAATTTTTGCAGGAAGAAGAAAATAATTCCAGCTTATTTTTTAATTATTTACCCAAAGTCAGCAGAAATGCCACTACAATTGTCGCAACAATAAGAGTAATAGTGATAGCACCTTGTACATCGGGATTTTGAAGCAATGAGTAGACTTTTTTCATACACAGATGTTTTTAAAGTTTCGAAATTGAGTTTATAGTTTCCAGATAGGTACCGGATCAACGTGAAACAATAAAGGGTCTGTGATTTAAATAAGGTTGGATTGCTCTCTAACAAAGATATAAAAAGTTAAATTTGATACTAATATTTTCAATAAAAAGAATTCAACGGGGGTAATTTTACGTTGGTATCCAATTTCCTCGTCGTAACAAATTCTTTTTCTGTCTGTTAAACCGGAAACTGATTACTGAGTTACGCATCTTTATTAACAAATTCTCTAAAAAGACAGGTCTGAGATCTCTGTCAGAACATAGTTTTGCCTTTTATAGCCGTTCATAAAAAACTACCGGAATTGAAATTTTTGTTTTACAGGCTTTTTCTTTTTTCGACCTTTTTGATCTTCGGTGTCAGTTATTCTTCTGCACAGGTCATTGATTCTTTCAGAATTCATGGCGGTATAAAGATTACCATTGATAAACCGGAAAATTTTTCTTCTAAGAAAAAAACCATAGTGACCTTTTTCGCTTTACCAAATGGAAGCACAACAGAACAGACCATGGGCAAAAGAATAAAAGAAGGCGATGACTGGCATTATGATATTCAACACATCAAAGCACAGACTGCCTTCATCAGAAAACAATTACGGAAGAAAAATTTTGTTGTCATTTACCTGGAAAATTATTTCAGAAGCTGGCCTTTGTGGAAACAGAATCACCCGGAGTTCCCTACGCTGATCCCTCATCTTGTTGATTCCTTGACTGCTTTGGTCAGTACAAAAAATACAAGCATCTATTTAAATGGCCATAGCGGCGGTGGCAGTTTTATTTTTGGTTATCTCAAAGGCGTGAAAGAGATTCCGGGCATTGTAAAGAGGATCAGTTTTCTGGATAGCGATTATGGTTATGATAACACCTATTACTTCAAATTCAAAGATTGGCTTCAAAGAGTGAAAGGATCGGCTTTGAATGTGTTTGCCTATAATGACAGTGTTGCTTTGTACAACGGGAAACGTTTTGTATCCGATACCGGCGGCACCTGGTACCGGAGCCATTTATTTTTAAATGACCTGCAAAAAGATTTTTCTTTTTCGAAGAAAGCAGACGATAGCATGATCGTTTTTAAGAGCATTGGCCGGCACATTCAATTCTACTTCAAGACAAATCCCGACCGAAAAATATTTCATACCCAACAGGTGGAGTACAATGGATTTATTCATTCTGTCCTGAGTGGCACCCGTTACGATTCGAAAAAATACCGTTATTATTCATCAAGAGCTTATGATGACCTGATAGAATGATCTTTACCGGTCATGGGAAATAAGATTACCTTCGCACCAAATTTTTTATATGATCAGAAAATTAATTTTTACAGCAGCCAGTTTTTTTATGCTAGCATCTTGTAATAATTCAGGGAAAGGGACAGACCACTCCGGTGATTCGACCGGCAAAATTTCCACCGATACATCACATAACATGAACATGAGCAGTACTGCAGTTCCGGAAGAACCATCCGTTCCGGCAGGCGCTAAAGTATATTTTAAAAACCTTAAGGACGGGGCATCCATCAGTTCACCTTTCAAAGTTCAGATGGGAGTTGATAATATGAAAGTGGATACTATCGGCCCGGTTGTAGCAGGCAGCGGTCATTTTCATATTTTCATTGATGCAGAAGATTCTCTCGCATTTGGAGTTGTCGTACCGACCGATTCAGCGCATCTTCATTATGGAAAAGGGCAAACAGAAGCTGAATTGAACCTTGCGCCCGGAAAACATAAACTGACCCTGCAGTTTGCAGACGGGATCCACAGATCCTATGGGGCTCCGCTCTCCACAACGGTGAATGTGACTGTGAAAAAATAGACAACATCTTTCAGAAGCATTCTCCGGCCTGTTTTTTCTCAGAAGTTTGGAATAGATACTTGTTCTTTTTTTAAATTAAAGAACAGCTAAGCTTTTTATTTCAGTCTGAATGTTCTGGAAAATTTTAATATTGGACCAAGTTCCTGTCTTTAATATGAAAAGTTTATATGATTTCAGATTTGTCCTCGTTGATCTTGCAGCAAAGATTTATTTTCATAATAATTCATTAAAACCGGCTACACAGACGCAACTATGGCATACAAATCGTGTCTATACACTATGTGGTTTCTTTTATAGGCCCGTTTTTTAAACCGTAAAAAAAATTATCATGAAACGATTTTTTAGCTCTACAATAATTGCAGCAGCTTTTTTTCTGCTGAACCCTTCCGCTAATACAGCTTCTGCACAAGTTTCGGCCAGTATTACTTTTCAGACATTTTATGACAACCTGAGTCCTTACGGACGGTGGATTGATTATCCCCAGTATGGTTATGTATGGAATCCCAGAGTAGCATCAGGTTTCCGTCCGTATAACACAATGGGTCATTGGGAATGGTCTGATGAGTATGAATGGATCTGGGTTTCAGACTATGACTGGGGCTGGGCTCCTTTCCACTATGGGCGCTGGTTTTATGATCCTTTTTATGGTTGGTTATGGGTTCCGGGTTACGAATGGTCACCGGCCTGGGTGGCCTGGAGAACAGGAGGTGATTTTTATGGATGGGCTCCATTGAATCCCGGCTTTAACATAAGCATTTCCATAGGGATGTATGCACCTCCGGTTGATTACTGGTGTTTTGCCCCCAGGCGGTATATCACATCTTCCCGTATTTATGATTATTGTATCAGCCCCAGAATGAATACAACGATCATCAACAACACGACGATTATCAACAATACCACAATCATAAATAATAATAACAGAGTTCGTAATATCTATGTAAGTGGCCCACGCAGATCTGATGCTGAGCGTTTCACCGACCAGAGAATCAGATCAGTATCATTCCGGGATTCTGACCGCCCCGGAAGAACAGAGTTCAGAGATAATTCCATTACGATGTATCGTCCTAATGTGGAAAGAAATGGCAACAACACAATTGCCCCACATAGCTTTGACCGGTTCAACAGCAGCCCGCAGGGTAATAACGTTAGAAGAAGTGATAATGCTTTTAGCCGGAGCAATAATCTCCCTCAAAGAAATAATGATGGCAATAACATTCGTATCAAGCCGAACAATGATAATGGCGCCATCCAAAGACCAGGCAGAGATAATTCCAGGGTATTTGATCAAAGGTCCAATAACCTGCCTCAACGGAATGAACAACAAAGAACCGACCCGTTCATAAGAAGACAGCAACAAAACCCGCCTATGGACCGGAATCTGGATCGTTCGAAGATTGAAAGGCAGAATAATAATAACAGGAACAATAACCCGGTAATAGACCGGCCACAGAGATCTCAGAGAAATTTAGAAAATACCGACAGGAACTTTGGCAACCGGAGTTTTGAGAACAGGAATAATACTCAACCCAGGCGGATAGAAACACCCCGCCAGTTGGAACGCAATGATGGCGGAAACAGGCAGATGAACAGAACTTTGGAAAGAAGAGGTAATATGAGCAGACAAAAGAACTGAAAGCCTCTTTAAAAATATTTTTCAGGCTTACCACGGGTGGGCCTTTTTTTTTGAACAGTTCAAAAAAATGTAACTTACTGTGGAGGATGATATGAGAACCGAAGTATTTGTAACTATTGCTTTTTTCCTGTGCGCAGGATCATTGAATGCACAGAGAGTATTGTATTCTCCTTTTGTCAGCAGTAATGCCTCTTTCCGATTTGAAGTGGCCGGAAGTACTTCAGGTCATTATTGGCTTCAGACCGGCAAACCGGAATTAAGAAGAAAAAAAGCCAATATTTCTGTAAGCGGATATAAAGATCTCCGGTTTGAGATATATGATTCACGTATGAATCTGGTGAATACAGTTCCTTATGATTTTCCGGAAGGCCTTATTAAAGAATACCTGATTGCCGGCTGGGAATATTTTGACCGGTTGATCTTCCGGCAGAATGACCAACTGACAGAAGCCTTATTGTATCGTTATTCTGAAGATGGGAACACTGAAGATGCCCAACAGACTGTAGCAAAGTTTCCTGCGGGGCTAAAGGCCGAAGATTTTTTGATGATACGTTCGCAGGACAGAACAAAGATCCTGTTATTAGGGTTTGAATCCATTGCAGATTCATTTCCGGTACTGCATGCATTCTTATATGATCAGGACTGGACTTTGCTGGATCATTCGGTGTACAGATATGATTTTATTAGCAAGCCCTGGGTACAATATGAGCTGATGGATTACCCGTTGGAAGATTATAGTAGTGCCCCGGTTAAATTGTCCAATCTTGGAGATTGGTTTATGATGATCCCTTCTGTCGCTAACCGGAATTATTTACTATTGCATTTCAATAGTGATGATACGATCCCCGAACGCAGGGAAATAAAATTTCCGGCTTCACCTGCGGTGGAAGATATGGGGTTATATATTGATAATGAACTTCAGGAAGGCTTTGCTGGGCTAATGACAAAGGCCCGCAAAGCCGGTGTCCGGAATGTAAGGGTAATTCACTTTTCTTTTACGGGACTTCAAGTTGATTTCGATACTTCATATTATTTCAATTCTTATATCGCAGATAAAAGCCGGAGTAAAAAGATATTTGAAGAATATTTCCTGGTTGTGCCGGGTAAGGGGTTTATGTATATGAAAGAATATGGGAAGCAACTCCCCAATGATGTTTATGAGGATCCGTGGTATAGAAAAGATGAATCGGATACAGGGTATTTTACCCAACAATTGGCTTCACCCAATGATTTCTGGAAAAAAGATGAATATACCCGTTATGATAACCTGTCAGGCAGCCGGAAAGATATGGACAGGGGAGACCTGACCATTTTTTATTTCTCTGCCAAACAGAATGATAGCAGTTGGAGTGGTATGATCAATAAAAAACAGGTCACGGAATTGAACAGGGCCACGCTTTCTTATGCATTTCTGTCAAAACAGAACAAACTCTTTTTTCTGTACAATAATTTTATGAAAGATGAATTCCGCCAATATGGAAATATAACTGTTTTGGATGAAAAAGGGAACCTGCTGAATGAAGGGCTTGAATTCTGGAAGATAAAAAATACTCTTGTTTTTCAAAAAGCACGCCAGATCTCAGAAAACGAACTTGCGGTTCCTTATATTAAAGACAGGAGAAACGGGTTTGCAATTATCCGGCTTTGAGAGGGGATAAATCAGCGTTCAGATTTTATCCTATCGTTTTTTGATTCAACGACTGGCTCGATTACGAAAAATTCCGGCTTTTCATTGCATTGCCGGATCAGTTCCTGATATTTTACTTTCATCGCCCTTTTAAAGCTCCCCAGGTAACCCGGCTTGGAAATACGGCCCAGCTCCAAAGGAACGGATTCGATCAGGTCATTGCCGAGAAACATCATGAGGTTCATAAAAGAAGATTTCCACTTACAAAACAACTTTGTTTTCATCTTTGAATCAATATCACAAGTACTCAATTTTATCAGTAAGAATACGATTAAAATCGGTTCAGGATTTTTCCGATAAAATGGCAAATATCAATAATCCAATTGCAGCCCAAGGCGTTCTTTCAGCTCTTTGATAAACGGGAATTGACCAGCCATTTTTTGAAACTGCTGTGAGGCCGTAAGGCTTACTTCCTGTTTTTCCTGGTTTTCGGGATTCTCTTCTACAATTATTTTATACTGAAGCCGGTCATTATGCAGTTCTTTACAGAGGTATGAAAAGAGCCTGTTTCTTTCGTACTCAATGAATTTTTGTTCTAGAGTGTTGGTGCTGACCACCTCAAAAGAATTTTCATCTTTGATACGAAGAACAGATCGCTCAAAACTGGGTACTGCCGGATTCTTTTCCGCACGGAGAAGGTTGATATAACCAAGCCAGGCTATCTGCAGAGTATCCTGTTGTAAAGCATGGTTTGTTTTTCCGTTTGTTTCTGAAGAATTGTTCCTGTATTGTTTACGGATATTTTCGAGTGTTGTAATTCTCTTTGCGGATAAAGATTTGCCGGGATCAGCCTGATGCGAATAACTGCCGGCATCTTCCGTAACTAATGATCTTTCAGTTTTTTGCTTTATCTCAGAATGTTCTTTTATAATGAGTTTTGCACCTGAGATTAGGTTTTTGTTTTTTTCAGTTTCACTTTTTGCTGCAACCTTCAACGGTTTGATCATTGCAGTACGGAAAGCAACCGGTGCATCAACTATTTTTTTTTTAGTGATAGAGCCGCCATCAGATGCCAGCTCAATCGCCTGTTGTAAATAGCAAAGTTTGATCAATGCCAACTCCGTGTGCAGCCTTTTATTCCGTGCGGCTTTATAGCTTATCTCAGCTTCATTCAGAATGTTCAAAGCGCTGACCAATACCGATGGTGATATTTTTTTTGCTTTCTCAATATATTTGTTCCTGAAACTTTCTACTACATCCAGCAAAGTCACCACTTTTTCATCTTTACATACCAGCAGGTTTCGGATGAATTCGGAAAAACCGTTTAACACAAGGTCACCTTCAAAACCTTTATGATCTATTTCGTCATACAGCAACATGGCGCCGGAAAGGTCCTGTTGAAGCATACAATCCAGCAGTCTGAAATAATAATCGTCATCGAGAATATTGAGATGCTCCAGTGTATTCGAATAGGTCAGTTGACCATTGGTGAAACTTACTATCTTATCCAGGATGCTCAGTGCATCCCTCATGCAGCCTTCGCTTTTTTGTGCGATTACATGCAGCGAAGCCTTGTCTGCTTTGATATCTTCTTTATCACATATTTCCTGTAAATGCTCCACCGTATCATTGATGCTGATCCGTTTAAAATCAAAGATCTGGCAACGACTTAATATTGTTGGGAGTATCTTGTGTTTTTCCGTGGTGGCTAAAATGAAAATAGCATACGAGGGCGGCTCTTCCAATGTCTTCAAAAAAGCGTTGAAGGCAGAAGAACTGAGCATGTGAACCTCATCTATCACATAAACTTTATAGCGGCCGCTTTGAGGAACGAAACGTACCTGATTTACTAACTCACGAATGTCGTCCACCGAGTTATTGGAAGCGGCATCGAGTTCAAAATAATTCAGTGAAGTGCCTTCGTTAAAAGCTTTGCAGGAATTGCATTCGTTGCAGGCTTCACCATCTTTGGTCAGGTGTTCGCAATTAATCGTTTTGGCAAGAATACGGGCACAGGTTGTTTTCCCAACGCCTCTTGGCCCGCAAAACAAAAAAGCATGGGCCAATTGATTGTTCCGGATCGCATTTTTAAGAGTGGTAGTGATATGCGCTTGCCCCACTACGGTGTCAAAGGTTTGTGGCCTGTACTTTCTTGCTGAAACAATGAACTTATCCATACGGCTGCAATTTAATCCAGTTTTTGCAGTTGAATACAAATTCTGCGCACTGATTCAGGAAGGTAATACTTGCAGGATGTGGAAAGATCAACCTTAATTTCCGGGAATAATACTCAGGTTGTTCAGAATAAAAAATTCACAACTCAAAATTCAGATAAATGGCTGATTTTGACTAACGGGAACGAAACAGACATTGTGAATAAATTTAATTCAGCAACGGATGGGGTTTGAATTCCTTTGTCCTGTCGAATAAGTAGCGGTAAGTTGTCAGGATTCTGCTACGGTATGTACCGAGCGATTCTGCAATATTGATCATTTTAGGGTTGAATTCTCCGACCCACTGCATTTCATAGTCCTCATAGATCGGGGTGCCATTTTTGTAAATACCATTTTCAATATATACTCCCTGCACTACTTTGGCTCCCTCTACAATCATATAACTATCCACGCCTTTCCCCTGGAATTCAGGAACAACTCCGAAGATCAGGCCTGTAAACTTTTTATTTTTTTTAGTTGATTTGATCCAGAGGAATTTCAGTTTGTGCCAGAAGTCAAATTTTCCATTCAGGTATTTAAACCATTGGTTCAGGTCGGTCAGGTTGATCCAGGTGCCGATTGGTTCATCTTTGTAATATACATTCCAGTTGATCCTTTCGTCCAATACCGGTTTCATGGAGTGAAACATTTTAAGGGCCACTTTTTCATCAAGTTGCTTCATTCCCCCATGGCCGGCCCATGCTTTATTATAAACCTTTACAAAATCCTTTACGAATTTTTCCATTTGATTTTTTTTGATATGGACGGCATGGAAATTCGGATCTTTTGCACATTCGGCATGCCGTTCAAAAAATTTCTCCTGAAGTCTTTCTTTCACCCTTAAGGCAAAACAAATCTGGTTGAAGAACTTTTTGAATCCATAATTCTCGAATAATTGCCGGTAGTAAGGAGGATTGAAATTCATTCCATACATCGGAGGAATCTCATTTCCTTTGACCACCAGCCCCCACCAGCGGTCTCTTTCACCAAAATTGATCGGCCCGTCCATGGCTTCCATTCCCTGTTGAATCAGCCAGTGTTTTGCTACATCAAAAAGCATGTCGGCAGCATTTTGATCATTGATACAATCAAAAAAACCTATACCTCCGACGGGGATGTCGTCTCCCGGGCTTTTATATTTACTATTGACGAAAGCGGCAATTCGCCCGGCAAGATTCCCGTCTTCGTCTTTTAAAATCCATCGCTTGGTTTTCCCAAAACGATGTGCTTTATTTTTTTCAGGATTAAAAACAGCATTGATATCCTTATCCAGAGGCCGGATATAAGAAGGGTTATTCCGGTTCAGCTCCACATTCACCTTAATAAATTCTTCGGACAGTTTATTATTATTTACTTCTATCAGTTGCATGGAACAAAAATACTGAAGATGACAGTGGCATGAGAATCATGATAAAATGATGCCTGAATTAGCCGGGGGGAGATAAAAGCAACTGCTTAAAATATAAGGTTTATATCATCCTGCAGACAGTTTTCCACATTGAAAAAAGGCATCATTTTCAAATTGGAAGATTACTGATTGCCCCTTACCTTTGCGCCCTGAAATAAAACTCCTCTTTAATGGCTAGAAAAGGTAAGATCAAACAGGTTATCGGAGCTGTAGTGGACGTTCAGTTTGACGGCACTCTTCCTGAAATTTACAATGCATTGGAATTAAAAAGAGAAAATGGTGATACACTGGTATTGGAAGTGGAACAGCACCTTGGTGAAGATAGTGTCCGCTGCATCGCCATGGACGGAACCGAAGGCCTGGTTCGTGGCACCGAAGTGGTGGATACCGGTAAAGCCATTGCAATGCCTATCGGTGAAAATATTAAAGGACGCCTGTTCAATGTGACCGGTGATTCCATTGATGGCCTGCCTCCGGTTTCCAAAGAAAACGGCCGGCCCATACACAGCAAGCCGCCTATGTTTGAAAACCTGAGTACCTCTGCCGAGGTTTTGTACACAGGTATCAAAGTGATTGACCTGATCGAGCCTTATGCAAAAGGCGGAAAGATCGGCCTGTTTGGTGGCGCCGGTGTGGGAAAGACAGTATTGATCCAGGAATTGATCAATAATATTGCAAAAGCGTATTCCGGGTTATCAGTATTTGCCGGTGTGGGAGAAAGAACACGTGAAGGGAATGACCTGATGCGTGAAATGATTGAAGCCGGTATCATGAAATATGGCGACGAATTCAAACACAGCATGGAAAAAGGGGGATGGGATCTGAGCAAAGTGAATATGGAAGAATTGGCAGACTCAAAAGCAACTTTTGTGTTTGGACAAATGAATGAACCACCGGGAGCAAGAGCAAGGGTAGCATTAAGCGGTTTGACGGTTGCTGAATATTATCGTGATGGCGATGGTCAAGGTAAAGGCCGTGATATCCTTTTCTTCGTTGACAATATCTTTCGTTTTACCCAGGCAGGCTCTGAAGTATCTGCTTTATTAGGACGTATGCCGTCAGCTGTAGGATATCAGCCAACACTGGCGACTGAAATGGGATTGATGCAGGAAAGAATTACTTCTACCAAGAATGGTTCGATCACATCCGTTCAGGCAGTGTATGTACCTGCGGATGACCTGACCGATCCGGCTCCGGCAACAACTTTTGCCCACCTGGATGCCACAACGGTATTGTCCAGGAAGATCGCTGACCTGGGAATTTATCCCGCTGTGGACCCGCTGGATTCCACTTCAAGGATCCTGATGCCACATGTTGTGGGTGATTCACATTACAATTGTGCCAACAGGGTGAAACTGATTTTACAGCGGTATAAAGAATTACAGGATATCATTGCGATCCTTGGATTGGATGAATTGAGCGATGAAGATAAACTGACAGTGGCCAGGGCAAGAAAAGTTCAGCGTTTCCTGTCACAGCCCTTCCATGTAGCAGAAGCATTCACCGGCCTGAAAGGGGTGCTGGTCCCGATCGAAGAGACGATCCGTGGGTTCAACATGATCATGGATGGCGAAGTGGATGATTATCCTGAAGCAGCATTCAACCTGGTGGGAACTATTGATGATGCGATAGAGAAAGGTAAGAAATTGCTGGCCGCAGCGCAGGGGTAAGGGAGAGAAAAAGAGATTATAGTATTGAGTATATAGATTCGTTGCTGTATTGTGCAGCAGGTTTTGAAAGGATAAAATCAGTTCTTTGGTTAATCTAAATACTATCAATCTTAATACTGAATACTTAAGGTCTCAATACTGAATCTTAAGGTCTAAATATCTCTCAATGGGCATGCATAATTACAGGGAGTTAAAGATCTGGCAGCGTTCCATGGATTATGTGGTTAAGATTTATGAAGTAAGCGCAAATTTTCCAAAGGAAGAAAAATATGGACTTACTGCTCAACTTCGGAGTTGTGCGGTCTCTGTACCAAGTAATATTTCTGAAGGAGCAGGGAGAGGTACCAATAAACAGTTTAAAAGATTTCTTGAAATCTCAATGGGTTCGATAAATGAAGCACAAACTCAGATTGAGTTTGCTTTTAGAGTTAACTATCTGACAAAAGAGATTTATGAATCTTTGATTGATGAGGCCTTGCAGATTTATAAAATGATCCTTTCTTTTTATAATACTTTGAAAGGCGAAGAATGATATGAGTGCTTAATACTTTATACTCAATACTATGAACTTAGAAATTTTAACCCCGGAAAAAAAATTATACAGCGGCGATGTCTATGGCGTTCAGATGCCGGGCATCAGCGGCAGTTTTGAAGTACTGGAAAAACATGCGCCATTGGTAAGTGCATTGAAAGCCGGTAACCTGAAAATTTTAAAAGACAAACAAAATAATACCGCTCAGTTTGAGATTCAGGGAGGTTTTGTTGAGGTGCTGCGCAATAAGGTTACCGTACTTGTAGAAGGCGCAAAGCAGCTCGGCGAATAATCAAGAAGTAGGGTATCATCTGATCCCTGTTAAATAAGTAATCCCGGCCGTAAGACCGGGATTTTTAATTGGAAGGCTGTGAAGCTCTTTTCTTCAACTCCTGTTCTGCATAACCGAATACTTTTTTCATCATATCCGTTTTCCTGAACTCATATTTGGTGCGGATATTTTCTTCTTCATTGCCTACTATTACAAACATGCCATCAATAACTCTTGCAGAAATAAAATCAGTCAAATTACTTTCAAGCGGCTTGCTTATGAAAGGGATCTTATTGTAAATGTTTACAATATTTGTCCATTCGGTAGCAGCACCTTCAGTTTTTACCGTACTGTCAACGATAGGGCGAAAAGCAACCATTAATTCAGGAGACATACTTGTTTTAAAATAATCAGTGGCAGCATGCGGGTTGTCTGAAATCAAAATTTTTGCTGCATCTTTAATGCTCATGCTTTTAACGGAGTTGATAAAAATCGGTTTTGCGGCACTGACAGCTGAGGACATTGCATGAGTATATTTTGCAGTGACATTATCTATCATTTTATCCAGGCCAAGATCATGCAATGTTTTTTCAATTTTTGCGGCATCACCGGGAAAGACAAAACGAACCAATGGATTTCCATTAGGATCGGCAAATGCATCGAAACCGCTGAACAGTCCCTGCGTCAGTGCGTCTTTCAATCCGGCTATCATTTCGAATTCCGAAGGCGCTAAGCTGGAAGCGATTCTTTGCAGGGTATCGCATGAATAAAGCAGTACTGATACTGAAAGGAGAGAACTTATTACTATTCGTTTCATTTGAGTGTGGTTTTCGGGCAGTAATTCAATTTAATTGGGGATCTATCGGAAAATTGATCATCATCTCGTAGTCGCCACCCATTTGTTTCAGGGAATCTTTCCATATTTGTTTGTAGTCAGGATGGAAAACGATTTTTTTCGTTGCTTTTGAGGTAAGCCAGGTCTTTTCCTCCATCTCATTTTGAAGTTGTCCGTCGCCCCAGCCTGAATAACCGATATAAAAACGGATCTTTCTGAAATCCAACTGGTCGTTTTTGATCAGTTGAATAACCGTTTCAAAATTCCCGCCCCAATAGATTCCTTTGGTCACTTCAACAGAATCCGGGATCTCTTCAGGGTATTGGTGCAGAAAATGGATAGTGTCCAATTGTACAGGGCCACCATAATATACCGGGGCCTTGTACCCTTCCAGCTCAGGCATCATTTCATCCAGAGTATTTTCATATTTCCGGTTCAGTACAAACCCGAAACTGCCTTCATCTTTGTGATCGCATAAAAAGACCACGGTCCTCAAAAAGTTGGGATCTTTCAAAAAAGGATCTGCAATGAGTAATATGCCCGATGAAAGCCCGATCATAATTCAATTTAGTATGAAAAATTGTTTTACAAAATAATATTTTTAATGATAAGGCTCTGACGTACCTGAATATTTATTTAGGGTGTATTTTATTATACCTTGTTCTAAAAGGCAAGTTAAAAAATGAAGGCTTTTCAGATGTTATTGGCAGGAGCGGAAAGCACATATTATTTTTGCCGGGAATGTTCCGACTCTCAAAATCATTTATCTTGAGTTCCGTCACATAAGTAAGTTGAAAAAAATATTTACCATCATCACAGTTCTGATCAGCCTTTCACTGGCAGGTATCATCTGGATCCAGATCTCCTGGATAAAGAACATGGTCTTGCTCCGGGAAGAGCAGATTAAACACAGCGTGGAAGAAGCAACAAACAGGGTAGGCGAAGATCTGGCGATCCGGAAAGGGAATTATTCATCTCTTGGCAATATAAACCGCCTGAATGCTCCGATAGATGTGCTCACCATGGATATGTTTAAACTGCCCACTATCGGGCAACGCTTTACGGTAGATGAAATCAGAGAAAAGATTCAAAAAGCTTTTGATGCCAATAATCTTAAAGATGTGAAGTTCGAATTTGGCATTTCCACCCTGAATTACAGAGGAGGTATTGATTATTTTGAAAAGCGATCAGATAATTTTGATGCATTCTATACCGATACCGTTCACAATTTCTCTTACATAGCTCCCTTGCTGGCGCCGACTGGAACTCCCGGTGAAAATTTATCTCCTGATGAAATTCTGATCGTGGTTATACCCGCAGTGAAAGGGATTGTGATGCAATCATTGCGTTGGAACATTTTGATGGCTGCTTTGTTCAGCCTGATCATTATCGCTGCATTTTATCTTACGGTTCGTACCATGTTACGCCAGAAAAAACTCGGCGATATCAAAAATGATTTCATCAATAACATGACGCATGAATTTAAAACACCCATTGCTACCATCTCGCTTGCTGTGGATGCCATGCGCAATGAAAGAGTACTGCAAGACCGTGAGAAGATCAGTTATTTTAATTCGATCATCAAGGAAGAAAATCAAAGAATGAACCGTCAGGTGGAAACGATCTTAAAAGCCTCTCAACTGGAAAGGCAGGAAGTGGATCTGAACCTTAAGCCGGTGCATGCACATGAGGTCATTAAAGACGTAGCCGGAAATTTCACCTTGCAACTGGAAGAGAAGAATGGAAGGGCCGAACTATTGCTGAATGCAGAGAATGACCTGATAAATGCTGATGAGATTCATTTCCCCAATCTGATCAATAATCTTATTGATAACGGTATCAAGTATTGTAAGGAAAATGTTCCATTGTTGGTAAAAGTAATGACCCGCTCCAATTCCCGTTCTCTTGAGATTATCATTGAAGACAATGGAATAGGAATGAACCGTGAAACATTAAAAAAAATCTTTGAAAGATTTTACCGTGCTCATACCGGTAATATTCATAATGTAAAAGGATTCGGACTGGGGCTGAGTTATGTAAAAACAATGGTGGAGGCACATGGTGGAAAGATAAGTGCAGACAGCATATTGGGTAAAGGCAGCACTTTTACCATTGAGATCCCATTGAAAAAGGTAGCACCTGTTACTTCTTCAAAGAACACCCCATAGCAGGCAACCGTCTCCGTAACTCAAAAACCGGAAGTCATTTTCCAGTGCATACTGATATACATTTTTCCAGCCGTCGCCGATCAAAGCTGCTACTAACAATAATAAAGTGGATTGCGGTTGATGAAAATTAGTGATCAATGCATCTGCAATCTTCATCTGATATCCCGGGGCAATGATCAACCGGGTTTTGGTAATAAGCCTTTCTATTTTACGTAAAGACATCCATTTTATCAGCGATAGCAAAGATTCTTCTGCACTTATATTATTACCCCCGCCATTATATGATTCCCATTGTGTTAAATATAAATCTTCAGGCGGGATAGAGGGATCAGCTTTAACTTTAACTCCTAATCTGTATAAACTCTCAATAGTTCTGAGTGAAGTTGTGCCGACTGCTATAACCTTGTTATGAAGATTTTTCAGAAGTCTTTTCATAAATGCAATGTTCACATCAATGTATTCAGAATGCATATCATGGCCGGCCATGGTATCGCTCTTCACCGGCTTAAAAGTGCCGGCGCCCACATGAAGTGTTACAAAATCCTTTTGAATATTCTTTTTCTCCAGTTGTTCAAAAATGTAGGGGGTGAAATGCAATCCTGCTGTCGGCGCTGCCACTGAACCATCCGTATGAGCATAGATCGTTTGATACCTGTCTGCATCAGAAGGCTCAGCTTCTCTTTTTATATAAGGAGGCAAGGGGATCGCTCCTGCATGATGAAGCACTTCTGCAAAACTTAAATGTGCAGGAAACCAGGACATCTCAATGACGAAATGACTGGAATGTTTGGATACGTAGTGTGCATTCAGAATTACCGGGCCGATCTTTTTTTGCAGCACTTGCCCGGGCTTCCATTTGGAAGCGCCTCCGATAAGGCATTGCCAATAAACCTTTTCATGCTGAGCAAGTGCAGTGGAAATATCAGGATACCGGTCATCCGGTGAAAGGCAGAATATTTCAATTACACCGCCTGTTGCTTTTTGAAACAACAGTCTTACTTCGATCACTTTTGTATCATTAAAGATCAGAAATGAATTTTCAGGGATATGTCCTGCAATGTTATGGTAGGTATCTTCCTTGATTTTCCCGTTTACATAGATCAGCAGTTTAGAAGCGTCTCTCTCTGTAAGAGGATATTTGGCTATGCGTTCGGATGGAAGTTGATAAGTGAAGTCTTGTATCGAAAGTTCTTTCGGATTCATTTTTTGACGACCAACTGTCGTATTTATTGAACGGCGAAGCTATTTATATTCTCTCTTAAAAAATAGCCCGGGCCTTGTTGGATATCTTCAATAAATCAGAAACCTCTTTTATTCATAAAAAATGGATCTGTAATAAAGCAATTTTTCTTTCAGCTATCAATAATGAATAATGAAGAGTTGTTCTTAATGATTACAGGCAACTGAGCTTATAGAGCAATTCGTTCTCAGATAAATGTTGGATTTATCAACAGCTTATCCACTGTAATTCACACCTAATCCACAGTACATTCGGGCCCAATTTTTTGACTCCCCCTGAAACCCTTTACAGTATTGATTTAAGACAAGAAAATATATGTGGAAAAAATAAAAATTATAAAATTTGTTGGCGGAGTGGTAAAATGTGTTATTTTGTGGCAATTATTTAAAAATTGACCCAAATCTCTGATAATGACAGGTTTTCTGGGCGAATACGAATCAACGTTAGACGCCAAGGGGCGGTTTCTACTACCGGCAGGCTTTAAAAAGCAATTACCGGAAGTGGAGGCTGCTCATTTTGTTATCAACAGGGGATTTGAAAAATGCCTTAGCCTTTATCCTTTAAAAAACTGGGAACCGCTCTTCGACAAGATCACAAAGCTGAACGACTTTGATCCAAAGGTCAGGCAGTTTCTCCGTTATTTTTTGAACGGAGCAACGCAGGTGGAACCGGACAGTGCAGGTCGTTTGCTGATACCACCAAATCTGAAGGAGTATGCAGAGTTGAAGAAAGATATCGTATTGGTGGCGGCGGTCAATAAAATTGAAATCTGGGATAGTAATAAGTACAAACAGCTCTTTGACTCTTTCTCTGCGGAGGCATTCAGTGATCTGGCTAAAGATGTAATGGCAAAGGACAAGGAATGATTTTTTAATCGTAACCCTTCATCATTGGCACAGTCATACCATACACCGGTTCTTTTGAAAGAAACAGTAGGTGGTCTGAAGATAGACCCCGGCGGCATATATGTGGATTGCACTTTTGGTGGCGGCGGCCATTCTAAAGCGATCTTGAAACAACTTGGTCCCCGGGGAAGGCTGTTGGCTTTTGATCAGGATTCAGATGCACAAAAAAATCTTCCCTCAGATTCCAGAATAATTTTTATCCGGCAGAATTTTCGTCATCTGCATCGTTTTCTCCGTTTGCATCAGGTGCAAGAGGTGAACGGTATTCTTGCAGATCTGGGAGTGAGTAGTCATCAGTTTGATGAAGAACAGCGGGGGTTTTCCACACGCTTCAATGCTGCGTTGGACATGAGAATGGATCAGAATCAGGACATCACTGCAGCTGATATCGTAAACACCTATGATGAACAAAGGCTTCATAAGTTGTTTGAACAGTATGGAGAGGTAACCAATGCAAAAACGCTTGCACGGACCATCGTTACGGTTCGCAGGTCAACACCCTTACAGACCACCGGCGATCTGCAGAATGCAATTCGCAATATTGTAAAAGGTAGTCCGGATAAATACTTCGCAAAAGTGTTTCAGGCATTACGGATAGAAGTGAATGATGAATTGGGCGCATTAAAGGAGATGCTTCTCCAGGTTCCTGCTTTATTGAAGCCGGGAGGAAGGATCGCAGTGATCACTTTTCATTCTCTGGAAGACAGGCTGGTGAAGAATTTTTTCAGGTCCGGGTCATTTGAAGAACCGGTGAGTAATCCTTTTTTCAATATTGAGAAAACAAATGAACTGAGAGTGGTAACAAAAAAACCGATCCTGCCTGCAGAAGATGAAGTGAAAAGGAATCCAAGGGCACGCAGCGCCAAGCTGAGGATCGCAGAAAAGAGAATGAAAGAGGGGGGAGGGTTTCAATAATAATGAACAGTACACGTGAGGGTATAAATTCTGAGAAATCTAAATCCTTTGAAACTAACACCGGATATAAGTGCCGCATCTACGGATTGTGGCACTTGATCCGGAAAAAGAAAATGAAAGTCAATGAATATGGAAAATCAGGAAAGCAGTGAACAAACGAAAGTACGGGATGGAATCCATTCAGGATGGAAGAAGATCCTGAATTATCATTCGATAGTGAAACAGATTCCTTTTTTTTTATTTCTCACTTTATTGGCAGTGATCTATATACACAACGGTCACTATGCAGATAATATGATCCGGGCGATCAACAAAACAGGAAAAGAGGTGAAGGAATTGAAGTATGAATATAAAACGGTAAAGAGTGAGGTGATGTTCAGGAGCCAGGAAAGTGAGTTGGCAAAAGCAGTGGAGCCGTTGGGTTTGAAAGAATTAATAGTATCCCCGGTAATATTATCTGATTCAGTAAAGAAGAATTGAAACATAATAACAGGCGAACATAGATAAGGAACGGCGAATAATTTTTAAAGGGCGGCATCAGATACTATTTCTGTAAGATCAGGAGACATTAAACAACTAAAAAGAGCAGTCATTGGAAGTCAGGCGTGACATATTATGGCGGGTCTACCTGAGTTTTTTAGGTATTATAGCATTAAGCTGTTTTGTTCTGGGACGTGCTTTCTATATTCAGCGTGTCCAGGGAAATTACTGGCGCAGCATGGGTGACAGCATGCACCAGCGCTTCATTCCTGTGGATGCTGAGAGAGGAACGATATACAGCGAAGACGGTCAGATGCTCAGTACTTCACTTCCTCAGTTCAATATTTACATTGACTTTATGGCTGATGGCCTCAGAGAGAAGAACGGAAAAATCTTCAAAGAAAATATTGATGCTTTTTCAAAATCACTCGCAGGTTTCTTTGCTGATAAGTCAGCAGCACAATATAAAAAGGAATTGCAGGCGGCTTATAACAGCAGGCAACGCTACTATCCTCTTAAGAAGAAATTGAGTTTTGCACAGTTTAAGGTATTCAGAGATTTTCCTTTGGTGAAGTTGGGAAGAAATAAAAGTGGTGTCATTGCAGAGGTTAAGCCCTTCCGCAAAAACCCTTTCATGATGATGGCAAAAAGAACAATAGGCCTTTATCGGGAAAATGCGCAAAATATCGGATTGGAAAGGACCTATGATTCGTTGCTGAAAGGGCAGAAAGGAAAACGATTGGTACGCTTCATTACAGGAGGAGTGGCTGTTCCGGTGGATGGATATGAAATAGAACCGGAAAACGGGAAAGACATTATCACAACTCTGGACGTGAACATTCAGGATATAGCGGAAAATTCACTGATGAATATGATGGAAAAAAGTGAAGCCCGCTATGGTGCCTGCATTGTAATGGAAACCAGGACTGGTAAGATCAAAGCCATGGCAAATCTTGGCCGCAGGCCGGACGGTACTTATGATGAAGATTATAATTATGCGATGCTAACTACTGAACCGGGCTCCACCTTCAAACTGGCAACTTTATTAAGCGTGTTGAGTGAAGGAAAGATCACCACGGAAGATAAAGTAGAAATCGGCAGCGCCGGTAAAGCATTTGTGGGAGTGCGTGAAGTAAATGATGCGGAAAGAGCCCCTAAACCGGTACTTACGGTAAAAGAATGTTTTGCTCACAGCTCAAATATCGGGATGAGCAAGATCGGGTACCAGTCTTTTGCAAGCCAGCCCTGGAAATTCAAAGAATATTTACACCGTTTTCATCTGGATACTGTAACAGGTATTGATCTTGTTGGTGAAGACAGGCCACACATGGCCAATTTGGGAAAAGGAGCCAATCTGAAAGATTTGGTCACTATGTGTTTTGGATATGCGGTTGAAGTAAGCCCGTTACAAACGCTTATGCTTTATAATGCTGTTGCCAACGATGGAAAGATGATGAAGCCCTATCTCGTGAGCCGTGTGCAGAGCAATGGGGTGGTGCTGAAAGAAAATAACCCGGTTATGATCAGTGATGATTTTTGCTCTCCTTCAGTAATAAGATCAGCAAAAGAATGTATGGAGGATGTGGTGAAAGAAGGAACGGGCAGGCCTGCCTTCAAGGGAATGCCTTTCCAGGTAGCAGGAAAGACGGGCACTGCACATGTTGCAGATGGAAAATTGAAATACAGTGATGGAGTGTACCAGGCATCCTTTGTCGGATATTTCCCGGCTAATGATCCTCAATATACCTGTATTGTAGTGATCCGGACAAAACCGCATTCATATCTGCATTATGGTGGACAACTGGCAGCTCCGGTGTTCAAAGAAGTAGCCACACGTCTTTATGCAATGTATGTTGACAAGAAGAATTCTTCTTTATATGCAGCATCAAAAGACAGCTCTTCTTATTTCTATGCAGGCAATGCCAATGACATCAGGAATGTATTTAAGCAGTTAAACATTAGTTATACGGATTCTTCTCTGCAACATACCTGGGCAGATGTGTATGCAAAGAATTATGAGCCTTTGGTAAAGCCTAATGAGATAAAAAAGCAGACCATGCCGGATGTAAAGGGAATGGGATTGAAAGACGCCTTGTTTCTTCTGGAGAATATTGGATTAAAAGTAGTACCGAATGGAAAGGGCAAAGTGATGGCACAATCGCTTTCCGAAGGAAGTGTCATTAAGAAAGGAGCGACGGTTTACCTACAGTTAAGTTAAAATGAAACTGCAGGAGTTATTATATAAAGTGAGCATCAGGTCGGTAACGGGAAGCAGGGATGTGGAAGTAAGTGAGGTGCAGATCGATTCCAGGAAAGTGAAAAACGGTACAGCTTTCATTGCAGTGAAAGGAACAGCGGCAGACGGTCATCAGTTCATTGAAAAAGCGATCGGTTCCGGCGCTGTGGTCATAGTATGTGAAGCGATCCCTTCTGCTTTGAAGGAAGGAGTCACTTATGTGCAGGTGGAAGACAGTGCAATCGCATCCGGATATATTGCTCATAATTTTTTTGGTTCTCCTTCAGAGAAGATGACACTGGTGGGAGTGACGGGAACCAATGGTAAGACAACCATAGCAACATTATTGTATAAGCTCTTTACATCGTTGGGTTATAAAAGCGGTTTGCTGAGTACGGTAGAAAACAGGATCGGCGGGAGTGTGATGTCTGCTACACATACTACTCCCGATGCGGTCACCCTGAACAGTTTGCTGAAGCAAATGCATGAATCAGGTTGTTCTCATGTTTTCATGGAAGCAAGCTCTCATGCCATACAACAACACCGTATGGCAGGGCTGCATTTTGCCGGAGGTATTTTCAGTAATATCACTCATGATCATCTGGATTATCATAAAACTTTTGAAGAGTATATCCGGGTGAAAAAGTCCTTTTTTGATTCATTGCCTTCTGATGCTTTTGCTGTCAGCAATAAAGATGATAAAAGAGGAGAAGTGATGCTGCAGAATACTCATGCAAAAAAATATTTCTACAGTCTGAGAACAATAGCAGATTATAAAGGGAAGATATTAGAGAATAATCTGACCGGCCTGGTGATGACCGTAAATGACAGTGAAGTTCATTTCAGATTGATCGGTGAGTTCAACGCCTATAATCTGCTGGCTGTTTATGGTGCAGCCATTTGCATGAATGAAGATAAGCATGAAGTGTTGAGACAGCTGAGTGTATTGACCGGTGCAGAAGGAAGATTTGATTATATGGTGTCTGAAAAGGAAAAAGTGATGGTCATCGTGGATTATGCGCATACTCCGGATGCATTACTGAATGTGCTGGCTACCATAAAGAAACTGAGAAAAGGTTTTGAGAAGATCACAACGGTAGTGGGATGCGGTGGGGACAGAGATAAAACCAAAAGACCGGAGATGGCTGAAGTAGCCTGCGAGTACAGTGACAGGGTGTTCTTCACCAGTGACAATCCGAGAAGTGAAGACCCGGCACAGATCATTAAGGATATGGAAGCGGGAGTGAGCACAGCGGCAAGAAGAAAGTATATCTCAATTGTGGACAGAAAAGAAGCGATCAAAGCGGCCATAAGTTTTGCCGATCCTGAAGATATCATTCTTGTAGCCGGGAAAGGTCATGAGAAATATCAGGAGATAAAAGGAGTAAAAACCCACTTCGATGATAAAGAAGTTGTAAAAGAGATATTTGATGAATTGGAAAAATGAGTTTAGAACAAAGGTGTGAGGAGAGAGCCGGCGATGAATGGAAATGAATAAAAGAAAACAAGAAAAAAAGAAAGAGTAAACCAATAACCGATAATGCTGTATCATTTATTTCATTGGCTGAACGAGAGCGGACACAAGTTTCCCGGCAGCGGTTTATTCGAGTTTATTTCTTTCAGGGTTTTAATGGCGATGCTTCTTTCATTGATCATCACCATGATCTATGGAAAAAAACTGATCCGTATTCTTAAAAATAAATTAGTAGGAGAAGGAGTTCGTGATCTGGGCTTAGCCGGCGAGGAGAAAAAGAAAGGAACGCCGACAATGGGTGGGATCATTATCATTCTTGCGATTCTGGTTCCGACCTTATTGCTGGCCAACCTGAATAAAGCGTATGTGCGTTTGATGGTGTTCAGCACTGTTTGGCTGGGAATTATCGGATTTGTAGATGATTATTTAAAGCTGAAAGCTAAGAAAGCAGCCCTGCAAAAAGGAGAAAAGTATAAAAAGAGCGATAAGCATGGATTGGCAGGAAAGTTTAAAATACTTGGGCAGATTGGGTTGGGTGTAATTGTCGGGGCCACTCTTTATTTCAACAGTAACGTAAAAATTTGGAGAGAGTTTATCGGCACCCCGGCAACAAGTGACACGATGGTCATTGCGAAGGAAGTGAATGGAAGGACAAAATATTTTGTTGAAACAAAGACTCCAATCACCACAATACCCTTTGTGAAAAACCATGAGTTCAATTATTCAAAATTGTTACCGTCGGGCTGGAGAGATTATACTTGGGTTCTTTACATAGTGATCGTGATATTCATCATCACGGCAGTTTCGAACGGTGCCAATATCACGGATGGTTTGGATGGGCTTGCATCAGGCACATCGGCATTGATAGGAGTAGTGCTGGGGATTTTTGCTTATTGCAGCGGTAATTTCTTTTTTGCCGATTACCTGAATATCATGTACATCCCGGATCTGGATGAGTTGTCCATATTTATTGCGGCGATGATTGGAGCCTGTGTCGGTTTTCTATGGTATAATTCATATCCGGCGCAGGTATTTATGGGTGATACCGGCAGCCTTACATTGGGCGGCATCATTGCAGCGTTGGCCATCATTGTGCATAAGGAATTGCTGATACCGATCTTCTGCGGAGTGTTTTTGGTGGAGAATGTCAGTGTGATGCTGCAGGTCGGATATTTTAAATACACAAAAAGAAAGTATGGTGCAGGGAAAAGGATTTTTTTAATGAGCCCCCTGCATCATCATTACCAGAAGCTGGGGTATCATGAAGCAAAAATTGTGACGAGGTTCTGGATAGTGACGGTACTCTGTGTATTGGCAAGTATAGTGACGTTGAAGTTGAGATAAGGCAAGAAGATTTTAGGGCGGTTCGATATCTGAAAATATTATTGAAAAACCCTGATCCAATTTTCCGAAAAACCGGATACAAGATCCAAACCGAATTGTGGTGCAGTTGAGAAATCAATGCTTGTGAAGAACCATATTCCGTACATGTGATGAAACATGAGCAAGCGAATGGTCATATTAGGCGGAGGCGAAAGCGGTGTGGGCGCTGCCTTGCTGGCTAAACAAAAAGGTTATGACGTGTTCGTTTCCGATTCAGGTTCTTTGAAAGAAAATTACCGTAGCGAACTGAAACAGGCAGGAATTGAATTTGAAGAAAGTGGTCATGATGAAGAACGGATCCTCAGATCCGATGAAGTGATGAAAAGCCCGGGAATTCCGGAAAAGAATGAAATGGTGAGAAAGATACGGGCAAAAGGAATTGAGGTCATCAGTGAAATGGAACTGGCTTACCGCTTCAAAGGGAACAGCAAAATCATTGCTATCACGGGAAGTAACGGAAAGACGACCACAACGGCGCTTATTTTTCATATCTGCGAGAAAGCGGGTTTGGATTGTGCATTAGTCGGCAACATTGGTTTTTCATTTGCCCGCCGGGTAGCAACAGATCCGAAGCAATTATATGTGGCGGAAGTGAGCAGTTTCCAGTTAGATGATATTAAGACCTTCAGGCCGGATATAGCTGTGCTGACCAATATCACTGAAGATCACCTGGATCGCTATGAGTACAAATTTGAAAATTATATCCGGAGCAAATTCCGGATCACCATGAACCAGCAGACCAATGATTATTTCATTTACTGCGAAGATGATGAAGTAACTATGAAATATTTAAAACAATTCAATATTCAATCTAAACTACTGCCATTCAGTATGAGAAAAGAATTAACCCACGGAGCATTTATCAAAGACGGAGATATGTACATCAGGACAGGCACCGAATATAAAATGATGAGTGTTTTTGATTTTGCGTTGAGAGGCAAACATAACCATTATAATACCATGGCAGCGAGCCTGGCTGCTGTTACTATGGATATCAGGAAAGAAAAAGTGCGTGAGGCAGTAATGGATTTTCAAAGCCTGGAGCACAGGATGGAATACGTATCAATGGTTCGCGGAGTGGAGTTTATTAATGACAGCAAAGCCACCAACGTGAATTCCACATGGTATGCCCTCGAAAGCATGACCAAACCAACCATCCTGATTTTAGGAGGTGTGGATAAAGGAAATGATTATTCTCTACTTAATGATCTGGTGAAAGAGAAGGTGAAAGCGATCATATGCCTTGGGAAAGATAACCGTAAGATCCATGATGCTTTCGGAAAGTTTGTTAGCCCTATTGTAAACGCCGGCAGCGCTTCGGAATCCGTACAGGCTGCCTTTCATTTTGCTGATAAGGGAGATGTAGTATTACTGAGCCCCGCCTGTGCAAGCTTTGACCTGTTTAAGAATTATGAAGATAGAGGGATTCAGTTCAAGAAAGCAGTGAGAGAATTATAAGATGCAACAAATTTGAAAATGATCGAACAGACTCATATACAAACTCTGCAAAATCCTTTAAAAGGGTGGCACAGGAATTTGCACCGGCATACCAAAGGGGATAAAGTGATCTGGGCTTTGGTGGTATTGCTGGCGTTGGTTTCTTTGCTTGCCGTGTATAGCGCTACGGGTTCTTTGGCATATAAAAACTACAAAGGGAATACCGAGATTTATTTATTCAAGCAGATCGGATTCATTGTGCTCGGCATATCGGTGATCTACTTTGCACATCGCATCAATTATACGATCTATTCAAAAATTGCCCAGATTCTGTTTATCGTTTCTATACCTCTTTTATTATACACCTTGTTTTTTGGAGTCCGCATGAACGAAGGAAGCAGATGGATACGCCTTCCGCTGATCAACATGACCATGCAAACTTCCGATCTGGCCAAGCTTGCACTATTCATGTACCTGGCAAGATTGATCAGTAAAAAACAGGATGTGATCAAAGATCTGAAAAAAGGATTCATACCGGTCATGACCCCTGTTGCTATCACTTGCCTGTTGATTGCTCCTGCCAATCTTTCTACGGCATTATTGCTTGGCGCCAGTTGCCTGATGCTGATGTTCATTGGCCGTGCCAGGGTAAAACATATTCTTGTTACCATCGGCCTGGCAATGATACCCGTATTATTTCTGATAATGGCTGCGGTAGTACAGCACAGGTCCGGAAACGATGATGCAGCTATAACAAAAAAAGCATCCACAGGTTTGTTTGCCCGTGTAGACACGTGGATCGGCAGAGTGGAAAGCTTTATTTACGATACAAAGGAGGCTGACAATGACGATTCGTACCAGGTAAACCAGGCAAAGATCGCCATCGCCAAAGGCGGAATTTTTGGTGTCGGCCCCGGCAACAGCACGACGAGAGATTATTTACCTCAGGCGTATAATGATTTTATTTTTGCTATCATCATTGAGGAGTATGGACTGGCGGGCGGTGTATTCATTCTGTTTATTTACCTCGTTTTTCTTTATCGCTGCATCAGGATATTCAAGAGATGTCCTTATGCATTCGGCGCATTCCTGGCTTTGGGATTAAGTTTTACGCTGGCTCTTCAGGCGATGATCAATATGGCGGTCACCGTGAATTTGTTTCCGGTAACAGGAGTGACCTTACCGTTGGTTAGTATGGGAGGTTCCAGTTTTTTGTTCACTTGTTTTGCTATAGGAATTATTTTAAGTGTAGCCAGGAATGTGGAACAGGAAAATTCTTTGAAGACAGCGGAAGAAACAAAAGTTCTTTAAATGAACCCGTAATGAATGAAAAAACGAGCGATAGCAATATACCGGGCCCTTCTCCTGAAAAAGAAAAGCGGTTTAAGATCATAATCGCCGGCGGTGGAACAGGAGGTCATATTTTTCCTGCCATTGCCATCGCAAATGCGTTGAAAAGAGAAAAGCCTGATACGGAAATATTGTTTGTAGGGGCGAAAGGGAAAATGGAGATGGAAAAAGTGCCGCAGGCAGGATATAAAATAAAAGGGATCAATATAGCAGGGTTCAATCGTAGTTCTTTGATAAAAAATGCCGGGCTTCCATTTAAACTGGTGAAAAGCTTTTTCCAGGTTCGTAAGATCCTGAAAACATTCAGACCCGATGCAGTGATCGGGGTTGGTGGATATTCAAGCTTCCCTGTGTTGAGAGTGGCTCAGTCAAAAGGTATTCCGACTTTCATTCATGAGTCGAATTCTTTTGCGGGGAAGTCGAATATTTTATTGGGGAAAAAAGCGACCGGAGTTTTTGTGGCAACCGATGGAATGGAGAAATTCTTTCCCAAAGAGAAGATCAGGATAAGCGGCAATCCGGTCCGCACTTCGATCTCTCAGTCAACTGTAACAAAAAGCGAAGGAATAAAGTTTTTTTCGCTTGATGAGAGAAAGAAAACAGTCCTTGTCTTCGGAGGAAGCCTGGGTGCAAAGGTGATCAATGAAGTTGTTGACAAAGGCCTCGACGATCTGCTGAATGCGGATTTACAACTGATCTGGCAGACAGGCAAGCTGTACATAGATCAGGCCAGGGACCGGATCAAAGGTAAGAGCGGTGTTTGGGTGAATGATTTTATCACACAAATGGAATATGCGTATGCGGCGGCAGATATCGTGGTATCCCGTTCCGGCGCCATGACCGTTGCAGAGTTGTGTGTTGTAAAAAAGCCGGTGGTATTCGTACCCTATCCTTTTGCAGCCGAAGATCATCAGACCGTGAATGCAATGCAGTTGGTAAATAAAAAAGCAGCGCTCATGGTGAAGAACAATGAAGCAAATGAAAAACTGATCCCGTTGATCATTGATCTTTCAAAAGATGAGAACCGGCAAAATGAATTGAAAAGAAATATTGCTGCATTGGCAATAACTGATGCAGATAAAAAAATATCGGAAGAGATTTTTAAAAACCTGGTTCCCTGAAAAGGAAAAAGGCAGAAGAAGGTCCAAACAATACTGTCCTTATGAATACCCCCTTCGGGGGGAAAGAAAGATGTGAATTGAAAACTGAAAGATGAGCGATGAAATTAATAAGATCAGGTCGGTTTATTTTATCGGGATCGGTGGGATAGGTATGAGCGCACTGGCAAGATACTTCCATTCCAAAGGAGTGAAAGTATCCGGGTACGACAGAACAAAATCGGTGCTGACACAGGAATTACAGCAGAGCGGAATGGAAGTTCATTACAAAGAAGAAGTGGATGCGATTCCTAAGGATGTACAACTGGTGGTGTACACGCCGGCAGTCCCAAAGGATCATAAAGAGCTGGTATATTATCAGCAAAACGGGTACAAAGTGGTAAAGAGGAGTGAAGTGCTGCAGATGATCACTCAAAGTTCTTTTAATATCTGTGTTTCGGGAACGCATGGTAAGACAACTATCACCACCATGATCGCCCATTTGCTTCGCGACAGCGGTTATGGATGTACCGCTTTTCTCGGGGGGATCTCAGTGAACTATGGAACAAATTTCTGGTTGCCGGGATCAGCAGGGAAAAAAGAAAGTGCGGGAAATAACACCTGCGTGGTGGAAGCAGATGAATACGATAGAAGTTTTTTGAAATTAAGCCCCGATATCGTAGTGATCACGGCAATGGATGCCGATCATCTGGATATCTATGGCACGGCAGAAGCAATGGAAAGTGCGTTCGTAGAATTCAGCCGAAGCTTGAAACCGGGAGGCTTATTGCTGACAAAGTCGGGATTAAAAAGAGAAAAGGATCTGAGGCAGCCAAAACACCTGACTTATAGTTTGCAGAGCGAAAAAGCCAATGCGTATGCCAGGAATATCCGGATGAAGGATGGCAGTTATTTTTTTGATGTAGTGATCAACGGGAAAGTGATCAGTGAACTGGAATTGCATATTGGGGGACTTCATAATGTGGAAAACTCAGTGGCAGCGATAACGGTAGCAAACTATTTGGGAATTGAAGATGACAAAATAAAAAAAGCAGTCAGTTCTTTTAAAGGTGTAAAGAGAAGGTTTGAGTATATCGTCAGGAGTGAGAGCATTGTTTTTATTGACGACTATGCTCATCATCCGGAAGAATTAAGAGCGCTCATTCATGGAGCCAAATCATTGTTCAGCGATCGGAAATGCACGATAATTTTTCAGCCGCATTTGTACACAAGGACAAGGGATCTGGCCGATGGTTTTGCTGAAGTGCTTGATGAAGCCGATGAAGTGATCCTTCTTCCTGTCTATCCTGCAAGAGAACTGCCGATAGAAGGGGTGGATAGCCGGATGATCCTGAATAGAATGAAAAAAGAGAAAAAGCGGGTGATGAGCAAGGAAGAGTTGATAAAATGGGTTGATCAAATTTCGGAGTTTCCGGGAAAAAAAGTTTTAATCACATCCGGAGCAGGCGATATAGACAGATTGGTGCAGCCGATAAAAGAGATAATCGAAAAGAATCTTGGATACTAAAAAAACGATACGGAAAGTTTTGTTTGCCGGCATTTGGCTGGTGATTGGCGGAGGGTTACTGACTTTGCTGGTTGCAGCCATTGGTAAGAAGAATAAGGATATCTGCAAGGATATTGATATATCTGTCAGGGCGAATACCGGAAGATCTTTTATACAGAAAAGTGATCTGCTGCAGTTGATGAATGCCACCACACATGGAAAGATAACCGGAAGGTCATTGTCAAAAGTGGATCTTCACCTGCTGGAAGCTTCACTTGAAAAGAATGTCTGGATCGAAAATGCACAGCTCTATTTCGATAATAAAAATGTGTTGCATGTAGCAGTTGATGAAAGAGATCCCATAGCCAGGGTATTCAGTACCGATAACAGATCTTTTTACGTGGATAATTTTTTAAAGAAGCTGCCTCTGTCGGATCTGGCAATAGCAAAAGTTCCTGTGTTCACCGGATACCCGGAGAAGATCTCAAAACAAAAAGACAGTGCACTGCTCAGCCAGGTAAGGGATATCGCAGAATTTATTTTGAATAATTCATTCTGGATGTCGCAGGTGGCGCAGATCAACATTAATGACGGGCAGAAATTTGAAATGATACCTGTGGTGGGCAACCACATTGTGGAATTGGGAGATGGAAGTGATATCGAAGCCAAGTTCGGAAGGCTGATGACTTTTTATAAAGAAGTGCTGAGCAAGACCGGCTTTAATAAATATGCCACGATAGACGTGCAGTTTGCCCGGCAGGTAGTAGCTGTCAAAGGGAAACCCATGACGAAAGTGGATTCGGTTCAGCTGAGAAAGAATGTGGAGAAACTGATGCAGAAAGCACAGCAAATGCATAGTGACACCATATTTACTACAGATGCAGTCATCGAGAGGCCTTTGATGACGAAAGATGAACCGGAAGACACAAAGCCGGTAAGTAACACAAAAAAAGAAAAGATAACCAAACTGGTTCCTGTGAAAACTACTTTAAAATCCGGATACGATGAGAAACTGAAGAAGCCCAGGGCAGTGATGCCTGAAAAAGACTAAAAAATATTTTATCAAACTTGTTCTTGTAAACAACTAAAAACAACATACTATGAACAGCGAACAACCCATTATCGTCGGCCTTGACATAGGAACCACCAAGATTGCCGTCATTGCAGGAAGAAAAAATGAGTTCAACAAATTAGAGATCCTTGGCTTTGGCCGGGCCAACAGCAATGGCGTGAAGCACGGCCAGGTACTTAACATAGATGAAACTATCAAAGCCATCAAAACAGCATTGAATGAATGCCTTGCTTCAAATCCGGAACTGAAAATAAGAGAAGTGTATGTGGGTGTGGCCGGACATCATATAAAAAGTTTGCAGACAAGAGGTGATATCGTACGTCAGAATACAGAAGAAGAAATAACGCAAAAAGAAATTGATCAGCTCATTCAGGATCAGTATAAGACCTATATACCTGCAGGCGATCAGATCATTGATGTGATCGCTCAGGAATTCACGGTGGATAATTTCCAGAACATAGCCAACCCCATTGGGTTTGGCGGAGTGAAGGTGGGCGCCAACTTTCATATCATCACCGGCGACAGAAACGCTATAAAAAATATTAACCGCAGTGTGGGGAAAGCGGACCTGGTAACCAAAGACCTGGTATTGCAGCCATTGGCATCTTCTTCTGCAGTAATGGGCCAGGAAGATCTTGAATCAGGTGTAGCCATCGTTGATATCGGCGGAGGCACCACTGACCTTGCCATCTTTTATGAAGGTATTTTGAAACATACGGCTGTTATTCCTTTTGCAGGAGAAAACATCACCAATGATATTAAAACAGGGTTAGGTGTATTGAGAACTCAGGCTGAGGCCATGAAAGTTCAGTTTGGAAGCGCTCTGGCCAACGAAGCTAAATCAAATGCATATATCACCATTCCGGGATTAAGAGGAATGCCGGCCAAAGAAATCAGTGTTAAGAATCTTGCCAATATCGTGCAGGCAAGGATGAGTGAGATACTTGATTTTGTAACCTACCATCTGAAGCAGGTGGGTCTTGATAACAAAGCATTGAATGGTGGAGTGGTGCTCACCGGCGGCGGATCTCAGTTGAGGCACCTGATACAGCTTACGGAATATGTAACCGGGTTGCCTGCAAGAATTGGTTTACCGACCGAGCATTTGGCTGCAGGGCATATTGATGAGTTGGCGAAACCGACATATTCCACCTGCATCGGACTTATTTTGAAAGGATACGATGACTATGAACATAACCGTAAACAATTTGAAAGAGAGTTCAGAAAAGTGGAAGTGCCTGAGGGATTGAAGAGAACGGAAGGAGAACCGGTACTGCAAGATGAAGATGATGGCGCCGTAAGCGAAAAGGAAGTAGGCAACAGAAAAGGCCTTCAGAATTTCTGGAGCAAATTTAAGGATGGCCTTATTGATCTGTTCAAGGAGGAAGAAGACAAGCACTTATAAAAACAGAGAGGAAAAAAATTGTATCAAAATACAAACTTTTGACTTTTGAATTTCATATTGAAAAACGCTAATCATTTTAAAAACCAAACATTATGATACATTTTGATCTGCCGAAAGAAAAATCATCTATCATCAAAGTGATTGGTGTAGGCGGCGGCGGCGGAAACGCCGTGAACTTTATGTTCAACCAGGGAATTGAAGGGGTGAACTTTATTATTTGTAATACAGATGCACAGGCTTTAGCCAACAGTCATATACCCAACCGTGTACAACTCGGGCCTCATCTCACACAGGGATTAGGCGCCGGCGCCAATCCTGAGATCGGCCGACAGGCTACTGAAGAATCTCTTGAAGAGATTAAGCGTATTCTTGAAGTGAATACCAAGATGGCGTTTATTACAGTAGGCATGGGGGGTGGTACCGGCACAGGCGGAGCGCCCATTATTGCAAAGATCTGTAAAGACCTGGGCATACTGACAGTGGGTATTGTGACCACTCCTTTTACCTATGAAGGGAAAAAGCGCCAGCAACAAGCGGAAGAGGGGATCAAGACAATGAAGCAATATGTGGATACGATACTCATCATCAGCAATGATAAACTGAGGCATCAGTTTGGAAATTTAAAAATGCGTGAGGCATTTGCAAAAGCAGATAATGTGCTGGCAACGGCAGCAAAATGTATTACGGATGTCATTAACAGTACCGGGCAGATCAATGTGGACTTTGCAGATGTATGCACCGTAATGCGCAATGGCGGTGTGGCTATTCTGGGAAGTGCATCCGCATCGGGTGAGAACCGTGCACAAAGAGCAATCGAAGAAGCATTGAACTCTCCGTTGCTTAATGACAACGATATTCAGGGTGCAAAATGGATTCTTATTAATATCAATTCTGCTGAAGGGGAACATGAATTCACCATGGATGAAGTGGAAGTGATACAAAACCATCTGTTGTCACAAACCGGGGAGAATACTGATGTGATTCTTGGATTGGGATATGACAGCACTCTTGGTGATCAGTTAGGCATTACATTGATTGCAACAGGATTCCAGCATAAAGATCCTTTTGACAAAAAGAATCTGAAAAAGGAAAAAAAAGAAGAGAAGATCATTATGGTATTGGGCCAGAAAGAAACTGAAAAAACTAAAGAGCCGGCGAAAGAAGAAACGCCTGTTGCAATAAAACAGGAACAAAAAGAAAACCCGTTGACGCCAAAACTGGTGGAAGAAGATACTGATATCAATTCACCCATGCCAACGATGAATGATATGATCCTTCCGGAAGAAAAAAGTCCGGTTATACATTGGGAACTGGATATGGAAACTCCAAAGCCTGCAGAAAAAATCGTAGAAAACACAGGGGCAACTACGGTGAACAAATTGTGGATGGAGAAGAAAGAAGAGGCAGTAAATTCGTCTGCACAAACACCATCCGTAACTCCCTTTAAAAAACAGGAAGAAAAAGTAATGGCAAAAGATAGTGCCGCCCCGCTGTCTGCAGCATCGGGAGGCTACCTTGCAAGGCCATCTAATATCTACGCAGAAACAAAAGCAGAGGTTTCCACCTCAAAGCCTTCTGCCGAAGAACCGGTCTCTTCGCAAAATGCAAAACCTGAGGAAGAGGAACTCCTCAATCTTCAGATGCAGATTGTAGAACGAGATGACATTCCTGCGGCGGATCTGCCGTTGGCTTATCAGGCTCATCCCGATAATGATCGGGAACCTTTGTTTCCTGATGTTGAGGATCCCGCTTTGCGGGACGAAGCGGAAGAACAAAAACGTAGGGCGGCAGAACGATTACAAAAGCTGCGCAACTTATCGTTCAACGTGAATGCGGCTGACCCCAATAATGAGTTTGAAACTGTGCCGGCTTATATCCGCCGCAATATGGAATTGTACACCAACAGTTCTGCTGCGGAAAATTTTTACAGCAATTATGAAGTGAAAACTGATTCCAATAATCAGTCACAGATCAGCACGATCAATACATTCCTTGATGGAAAGAAACCCGATTAAAATGTTATGATGCAGACAGGCGATCATAGTACCGGCCTGCCTGTGTCAAAGACAGTTCGTTCCAATGAAGCCCCGTCCGCCCGGGGCATAGGGTAGGCACTTGCAATTAGCTAGTGTTTTTAGTTGTTCCCCCTGATCTTTATCGGGGGGATTTTTTTCCATTCTTGCTCCAAAAAAGGATTTGATTACAAAGCCGAAAAAACAGGAGCGAGACACACTTCCGGGAACTTTAAAGGCTATTATCCTGAAATTATTTTCAATAAATTATTTTGCTGTTCTAATCATACAACGGATTTGAATTGCAGCATTTAATTTATTCCGAAGTATTGAAATAAACCACAGAAGTAAACAAATGTGGATGACGCAGGCATTCAAAAAAAATCCCGCTCTTTTCAGCAGCGGGATTTTTAAGCAAAGTAGTTTTTTGATTATTGTTTCTGTAAAATCAGTCTATACGGGTCGCCGTCTATATTAATGTTCAGGGTAATGTAACCGGTGCAGGAGAATACATAACCTGCTACATCACCATCTCCGGCGCCCTCGGCTGTATATGCATTACTATATTGTCCGAATAAAGTTGCCGGGATTTTTGCCGTACCGGTTGCGGGATCAATGTTTACTATCAGGGGATTGATGACCGTACCATATGCAGTATTCGGATATACCTGGCTTAAATTAATCTGGTTGGCGCCGGGACCATCAGTAACCTGTACCAGGTCTCCGGGCGACCAGTCTTCCCAGTCATCTCTTAACACTTCGTAAGTACCCGTCATATTTCCGGTAAAGGGACATACAATATAGGCGGTAAAGGAAAATACAGAATTATAATATGCTCCGGTTACCAGTCCGCCACCGCCATTATCGCCGGTAGTGTTCACATCGAAACTATAACCTTCCTTGGTGATGATCCGGGTGTAAAAAGTGTAAGAAGTTCCCGGTTGCAATGATCCGATACTGACTCCCAGGGCTGTTGCCAACTCGGCGCCGGTTACTGTAAGCTGTGTGCCGGGACCGGTATAAGAAACTGTTTTAACAAAATGCCATTGAGTTGTATCGTAAGAAGCGTTTACGGTAGCAAATAAATCAATATGATCTATAGCCTGGCCATTGGGATACTGAGTTACCTGGATTCCGACTGTGGAAGCAGCCAGATTAGAAAAATCCAAGTTCAGATTTATGTTTTTATCCAGCGTCATGTAAGTGCCGAGCCCCAGATTTTTGTAGTCAGAAAAAACATTCAGGTTCTCTTTTTTCTTACATGAATAAATGACGGTTACCAAAGTGGCCACCGACAATATATAGAGTATTTTTTTCATAATCGTAGTTTAAATTATTTTACAAAATTGTCGGGGTTATTGTCCCAAAATACTTTATCCGCTGCGTTTCCTGGATTCTTTTGAGCCGGTGCATTGACATTTCTGGTCACAAAAACTGAAGGATAGAAAAATGAACGCATGAACAATCCGGGAGTGGGCACCGATACCGGGAGTTGCATGTTATTGGGTTTACCGGTTCTCCTGTAATTATTATAAGGCTCCACGCCATTACCCCAGGCTGCCAGGTAATATTCTGTCATGACAATGTTCATTCTTTCATCATCGTTGGCGGCGTTATCATATTTGGAAAGCACCAGGTTGATGTAGTTATTGATTTGAGTAGCGGAGGGTACATAGCCTGCCGGTACGGAATAGCCTCCCTTACCGGGGAATTCCATCACCTTATTGATAGAGGCTGTCACTCCTGCTTCTAACAATGCCCTGGCCGTTCCCGGAGTTGAAATACCCAGCGCCAATACAGCTTCTGCTTTCAGAAAATCGGTGAAAGAAGATAACCAGATCGGATCTATCCCGGCACCGTTTAAACCCATGTGTGCAGAAATTGCTTCTTCCTGGTCATAGTCAAATTCCCCGCCTGCAGGATAAATACCCCAGGTGGAACGGAATGAACCATCTGGCGGTGCGCCGGCAGCATCACCGTGGTCCCTCCCGAGATACCCCTTACCGATCACGCAGTATGGTGATACATCCGGTACACTTGGATACCAGGCGGGCGGTGCATCATTAGCGAATATAGAACGGGCAAAGCAGGGACAAGTAGAACTGTTTGCCCAGCCATATCCCAATGATGGCCTGTAGAAATAATAACGTAGTCTTGGATCTCCGTCAAATTTAACGAGCCCGTTATATTTTTGAGCAGCTACCATCCACATAAAGAAATTGCTCAGGTAACCCGGTCCGCCGGCATCCACATAGTTTGCAGCATATTGCGGATGACGGCTGTCAGGAGCACTGATTGAAGTTCCGTATTGAAATACGAAATCCTGTGATGCATCATTTATCAGATCGTCTTCCGTTAACAAGGCATCAATTTTAGCCTTGGCTCCGGGATCAACCAATCTTGTCTGCATATAAAACTTAAGCTTGAGTGTTTTTGCAAAAGTGGTCCATGCATCAGCATCTCCGCCATAAAACAGATCGGTCTGGGGGCCGGATGCCGCTCCTGTTTTCTGAAAATCAGAAATAGCGCTATCCAGTAATGTTTGTACCCCTGCATAAACAGTTGCACCGGGATCTACTTTAGGATTGGTATTTTCATTACCCAACACAGCTTCAGTGTAAGGAACATCGCCAAAGTCATCAACCAATGTACCAAGGGTAAATGCAGTTAATGTTCTGGCAATACCGGACTGAATATATTTCTTTTGTGCCTGTGCCAGCGGTATTAATGCTTTGGCATTTGCCAGCACCCCTGTGTAAGCGTTAGTCCATTCGCCATCGAAACTGGCCGGTGTATATCCATTGCGATAGAATGGCCCTACCCAATATTGCTGACGGGTCAGTTCTGCTCCGAGATCAGAAGCTCTTGACCAGAAATAACTGAAACTGAGTTGAACCTGGTTCAGATACAAATCCACATCTGCCGTTTCCGGGCTGGGGCTGTTGGGATTGTTCAGGTAATTATTGAATTCTTTCTTGCAACCTGTAATGGCTGCGAGAAAGACGATAGTTAGCATTATGTATAATTTTCTAAATTTCATGATATAATTTCTTTATTGGTTTAAAATGTTATTCTCAGGCTGGCACCCATGCGGCGTGCAGAGGGACCTGTAAGGAATTCCATTCCGCGGCCATTGCTTACTCCAAGTCCTGATGCATCCGGGTCAAAGTGAATATATTTAGGAAAATTCACTGCATTATACCAAAGATTATTACCCGAAAGCGTAATGGATAAAGAACCTATTGGTAGTTTCTTTAAAAGTTTTGCCGGAAGGCTATAGGACAATGATGCTTCTCTTAACCGGATACAGGTCTGATCGAAAACGGCGCTTTCATCCGGTGCATCATTGGGAAGAGTGTTATTATAATATGCCCCGGAAGTAGAAAGCTGTATTCTGTTTGGCTCGCCATTTTCATTCACACCGGGCAAAATGTAAGCAGCATACCTGTCAAATTCAGTATCCTTTGTTACGCCTCTGCCCAGTAAGGCACCGGCTGTACCAGAAAACATCTTACCACCATGAACATAATCCCATTGCATTCTGAAGCTGATCCCTTTGTAAGTGAGGGTGCTGATACCCGTCAGATGGTATTTGGGGTTGGGGTCGGCAATGATTTCAATATCATTGGCAGCAATATAGTTACCATCACTACCCACTACCCATTGTCCTGATTTGGGATCTTTCTCAAAAGCGCTTGCCATGATCACACCCAGCGGCTGTCCATTGATGGCAAAGGTTCCTTCGTTAGAATACCCGGAGATATTTACCCTTGCTAATTCTTGAGGTATTCCTGACACCATACTTTTATTGGTCGAGAATAAACCATCCAGATGCCATTTCCAGTCTTTATTTGCGATTGGTGTTACACCCAGAGCAATTTCAATTCCCTTATTGGTGACTTTACCGGCATTGATCTGCATAGACTGATAACCGCTTGCCGGATCCAGGAACCTGTTTAATATCTGGTCATTTGCCACTCTCTGATAAACCGTAAAGTCCAGTGAGATTCTGTCTTTAAACAATTTTGCTTCCAGGCCGGCTTCGGTTTCTTTCAATAACTCGGGCTTCAAATCCGGGTTAGGTAATTGGGAAGCAATTGAGTTGACATTTACTGATTGGCCGGAGTTGGTTAAGAATACCCGTGTTGCAGTATAGAGATAAGGCCGGGTGGAATAGGGCGGTGGAAAGTTTGCACTGGTTGAATATCCGATACGCAGTTTCAGGTAATTCAGCATATCATTGTTTTTCAGGTTATCAAAAGCTGAAGTTGGAAGGAATGATAAGCTGACACTCGGATAAAGGATACTCCTGTTATTGTCCTCAACAGTAGAAGTCCAGCTGTTGCGGGCGCCTACAGTCAGGTAAGTGAAATCCCGGTATCCGATTAAGGCCTGTGCAAATACTCCGGTTTCGAGCCTGCGGATAACATAGTTCAGGTTGGAAAATCCATCTTCACTATAGGGTGAATGTGATACAAAATTTGCCGGATTGAATATACCATAGACCAGTTGTTCTGTATTGGTGGAGCCGTTTTGGCTATAGTCATATTTTCTGCGATTGGCACCGGCATCCACATTTAATGAAAAGTCAGTGTTGATATTGTGATTATAGTTTATCAGGAAAGACTGGTCCCAGATGGTATTGGTTCCGGTAGATTCACGGAATATACCGGTGGGAGTAGAAACGCCTCCTTTATTCTGTGCATAAGTTTCATACTCCGTATAACTGTCATATCCTACACGATAAGTCAGGTTCAGGCTCTTCAAAATTTCATATCTCGCCTGCATCTGGCCAAAAGTTCTCTTTACATTGTCTTTGGTAAAAGAGTTGTATAAGGTCCAGCGGGGATTTTGAATGTCATTTCCGTTACGGTAATAAACGGATGAATGATCCAAGGGGCTTTCATACGGAAGATTCATCAGGTCTATTGCAGTAGGAGTGTACATTACATTTCCGAATATGGAAGTATTGACGGCATTATTTCCATAGCTGTTACTTGTGGGTGGAGATTTTACATTATTCGAAACATAATTGATGGTTCCGGAAATAGTTATTTTATTGGTCAGTTTTGCCGTACCACCCATACCGATGGAGTTTTTGATCATGCCGTTTTCCGGAAGATAGCCCTGGTCGTCCGTATAACTGTAGTTCATGTTATAATTTACTGTAGGGGTGGAGCCGGCTATATTAATGGAAGTATTGCTCATGATGCCTGTACGGAAAAAGTCATGCACACTGTTGTAAAACTTGTAGGGATAAAGCGCTCCCTTAAATTGAGGAAATGCGGTGTTCATCCATCCTTTGTCATAAGGATGGGCCACCATTGTAGGCGGATCGGTAAACTTTGCTCCCCAGTTACTGTAGAAGAGAAGGCCAATGCTCTGGTCAAAACCACCACCATAACTACGGTTGTATTCCGGGAGCACCGCTTGAGTGGCAAAAACCGATTGTGAAACGGTTACTTCATTTTTCTGGTTAGTCTTTTGAGTGGAACCATTCTTTGTAGTGATCAGTATCACCCCATTTCTTCCCTGTTCACCGTATAATGTTGTTGCACTTAAACCTTTCAGGATGCTAATGTTCTCGATGTTGTTGGGATCCAGGTCGAGAAAGCGACTGGATGTTTGGGTGCCGTAAGTGAAGTCGGCTTGTGCATTGGTGCTTGCATCAAAGGGCACACCATCCACAATGAATAAAGGCTGCGAATTACCGGTGATGGTACTGATGGCACGAATAGTTATATTGGTACCACTGCCGCTTAATCCGCTGGTGTTTAAAATATTTAATCCCGGCGCTTTTCCGCTGAGTACCCTGGCAACATCACCTTCTCCCCGCAACTCCAGTGATTCTTTACCTACAGTGGAAACGGCATAACCCAATGCTTTCTTTTCACGCTTGATACCAAATGAAGTTACAACCACTTCACTCAGGGCCTGATCGGTTTGTGGAAGGGAAACATTGATAACCCTCTTATCACCTATGTTTACCTCTTTTGTTTCATAGCCTACACGGCTGATTACAAGGGTCGCATTTGGTTGGGCAGTGATTTTGAAGGCACCATCTTCGCCGGTAGTAGTTCCGATCTTTGTGTTTTTGATCTGAACCGTTGCCTTAGATAAGGGCTGTCCATTTTGGTCTGTAACCACTCCGGTTACATTGTTTTGCGCCAATGCTTGCCGGGCAAAAAGGAATGAAATGCCCAGCAAGAGCAATGTCAATTTTCTCATGTTGTGTTAGTTTTAAATTAAAACAATTAAATAAAAATATTACATATAGCCATATTAATATATGAAGATTTTAAGTTCACAAAATTTTTTTTTGAAAAAATTCATTGCTAACGTTCATTAGCTGTCCGCCAAAAAAATGGCCTAAGGATGAAACTGATCAGATTTGTGCTGTCTCCTAAAAAAATGAGAAGGTGAACTGGATCAACAACTTGAAATAACCGGAACGATTAAAAATTTTGTAAATGAACTTTCCAGGTAGCCTGAGAATCCGGTTTTTATTTCTTAAGCTTCTCTATACTCCATAGGTAGAAATTTTTAATATATTGTTTATGACATGGGGAAAAATGTTACTGCAGATTCTTTTTTAAAAGGAGATAGTTCCTTATACAATCCTTTTTTAACTGCTTTTCCGGCAGCTACTTGTTACAAACTTTTGTTCAAATAAATTGTCTGTTGTTTTCTTTACATCAGGGGAAATGAAAATTGTTAGACAAAGAAATTACAAATCCCTTCTGTTATTCATCCGGAAACAGATCCACCAGATAGCTATGGTCAGCAGGATAGTATAAAGAATATGAATGCCGATGGCATCCAGTGCTTTGGCATAGGCATCTTTATCTATTTTCCCCAGAAAAGCAGGTACCGGGATGAGGCGGTCAGAAATTTCAAGTGGCAAAAAACGCCCTATGTCATCTGCTTTCCATTTTGCAAACCCGACGAGCGTTGGTTCAAGAACGATGAAATAGAACAGAAATATTCCCAATGCTATAAAAGCTTTTTTCAATAAAAACCCGGCAAGAAAAGCAATAGATAACTGGGAAAATGTTTGCAGGGCAAATAATCCTATATAATATGCCATTCCAAAAATATCACTGCTTGTCTCTTCATTGGTAAGGCCGGTGACAAAACAAACAATAGTGTACAACACAGTAACCAGTAAGGATATGATCAATACATCAATGAACTTGCTGGTCATGAATTCATTCCGGCTCCAGCCGTCAATGATATTTTGCCGGTTCGTTTTGAACGAATATTCATTGGTGATGAACATGATCACCACCACGGCCGGGATAAAAACAAAGAGAGAGGATGTATAAGCCAGGGTATGCCATACTTCAGGAAAAGAGAATGGATTTCCGACAAGCGCTTTCACAATCATAGCCGCCTCGCCCTTCCGGTCGGCCAGGGATTTATAGATGGTGTGAAAGATATAACTGAGGCCGGGATAAGAGAGCGCTGTCAATCCAATGACCCACCAGAATGCTTTGTACTTTTTTATTTTAAGCCACTCAGTCTTTATAAGATTATTCATAGTTGCGGTTTCAAGTTTCGTTATTGGTCAATTCAAAGAATTTTGTCTCCAGTCTTTTCTTTTTCAGTAAAAGATGATTCAGCACTATCCCTTTATGAAAACATAAACTGTTGATCTCATCAAGATGAGCAGTTCCTTTGGGAAAAGCGGCAAAAACCGTATTGGATTCATGGTTAATGGTTACGTTTTTACTGATCTGTTGAAGGATGCCTGAAAGCAATTCAAGATCCGAAGCTCCGGCTTCTACCACATCTTCATCCGTCAATACTTCTTCAACATTGCCCGTGGTAAGCAGGTTGCCCGTTTTAAGTATGGCAACGTGGGTGCAGACTTTTTCTACTTCATCCAGTAAATGACTGGCCATGATCACTGTGTGACCCTGGTTTTTCAAATTGACAATCAGGTGTCTGATTTCTGCAATGCCCACAGGATCCAATCCATTGGTCGGCTCGTCCAGCACTAACACCTGTGGCGCTCCCAGTAAGGCAGCGGCAATGGCAAGCCTTTGTTTCATTCCCAGGCTATACGTTTTAAAACTGCTTTTCCTGCGTTCATACAGGTTTACTTTTTTTAAAACATCATCAATATCCGAAGTGGCCCCTCTGCCACTGATAGCCTGTGTTATTTTCAGGTTGTCTGTTGCAGATAAGTAATGATAAAAGTTCGGAGTCTCCAGCAGTGAGCCTATCTTTTTCCTCAGTTCGGGAGAATTGGGTTGCCCGAACCAGGAAAATGTTCCGGCATTCGCTTTCAGCACATCGAGGATGATACTGAGTAAAGTGGTTTTACCGCTTCCGTTCGGGCCGAGAATTCCGAATACACTTCCTTCAGGCACATCAAATGAAACATTGTTCAATGCCCTGACCTGTCCGTAATATTTGGTAATGTTTTGAAGGGAAAGTACTGAACTCATACTCCGGATCTTTGAATGAGAGTCAAAAGTATGCCTTCAGGAAATAAGGAGAGAAAAAAAATTGATGGCCTTAAACTGGGTAAAAAAAGATCTTTAAAATGGCTCATCAGGAGCAGAAAAAAATTATCATCTTAAAGTAGCGTGGTCCGGATGCCAGATGCTGGTAAACTCTCCGATAACTGAAAGCCCATTGTTAAACTCCAGTCTGTTCAATTTCAGTGAAGTAATATCCTCTTTTAATACTTTTCTGTTTTTGGGATGCATAGTGCCGCCATTGCTGCTGTCACCTGCTGCAGCAGCCGGATTGTATTGATAAGGCGCATCCACAAGTGTGCCTCTCGGATACATAATGCCGGGTACACCTTTTCCACGCAGGTCAAGCAGTTGAGGATGCTCCAGGCCGAGTGTATGGCCATATTCATGAGCGGCAGTGGTTGATCCTTTGTACAGGTTCTCCAGTTTGAAATAGCCTGTGTTGCAACCAATGCCATCCACAAAAGAAATATTGCCGTGGGCAAATTCTTCTATCCGGAAATAATTGTTTTTCGGGTCGGTATTCTCAAAGATCTCTTCGGGAGAAATGTTTTGTAATAGTTGTGCAGTGATGGTAAAGGCAACGCTCAGCTCTGTTCCGTCCAATAGAATCTTTCCCCTCGGTTCATTCCACATGGTTTCTATTTCATCACGGATCAGTTCCGTAATAGCAGGATCGGCAGCATTCCCGTAAGTTATGATGTGAGAGTAAATAGTTAAGTAATTGAATTTTATTTCAGCAATGCCCATTGTTCAGGATAAAATAAAAAGATACAAAAAGACAAAGTGGAGAATTGATTAGTTGCATAATATTGCTATGCAGGAAGAATTTGTTTTTTTTAAAGGATTTGTTTTCCCTTAAACATTTTTTATCCCTGCTTCCTAATTCCTTACCGGCTTTCCGCCTTTCAAAACACTTTGAAGCCTTTCCAGGGTTTTCTTTTCACCGCATAAAGAAAGGAATGCTTCTCTTTCCAGGTCCAGCAGATATTGTTCGGATACCAGGGATTGTTCAGAAAGATCGCCACCGCACATGACGTAAGCGAGTTTTTTGGCAACCACCACATCATGATCCGTGGCATAATTTCCCCTCCACATTCCGTTGATGCCTGCATACAAAGCTCCCAATGCAGTACGACCTAAAACTTTAATATCTTTTCTTGGCACCGGTGTTACATATCCGCTGTCGTATAATTCGATCACTGATTTTTTTGCTTCGCTGATGCGGCGGTTCTGATTGATGACCACTTCATCATGTCCTTTTCGATAAACACCAATGTCAAATCCTTCATAAGCAGAAGTTCCCACTTTGGCTGTGGCAATGGTGAAAAAGCGGTTTTTTAATGTTATGGTTTCAGGTTCATCGTGATGCATTTCATCCGAAGCTCTTAAAGCAAATTCTTTGGTGCCGCCACCACCGGGTATCAGTCCCACACCTAATTCCACAAGCCCGGTATAAGTTTCTGCTGCGGGGCAGCATTTGTCTGAATGCAAACTCAGTTCACAGGCTCCGCCCAATGCCAGGCCATGCGGCGCCACCACCACAGGAATAGAGGAATACCTGGCTCGCATTGTTGTATTTTGAAAAAGACGGACAGCCATATCCAGTTCATCATATTCCTGTTCTATGGCCAGCATGAAGATCAAACCCACATTGGCGCCGGCAGAAAAGTTCGGGCCTTCGTTGGCAATGACCAGGCCTTTGTAATTTTTTTCCGCTTTATCAATTGCAGTTTGAATGCCGGAGAGCACATCCCCGCCAATGCTTCCCATTTTGGTGAACCATTGAAAGCCCAGCACATCATCACCCAGATCGTAGAGGCGACAGCTATCATTTTTCCAGATGGTCTTATCCTGGAAATTGCTCATGACTATAAAGGCATCGCCACCCGGAAGCGGGTTATAGTTTTTCCCTGCAGGGTCGTAACAGAATCTTTTCCCGTTTTCAATTTTATAAAACGAACTGAATCCTTTTGCCAGCATTTCATCCACCCATGGCGCCACTTTATATCCTGACTCTTTCATTGCTTTCACTGTTTTCTCAACACCCAGCACATCCCAGCTTTCGAAAGCGCCGATCTCCCATCCGAAACCTGCCATCATTGCATCATCCAGGCGATAGAGTTCATCACTGATTTCGGGAATGCGGTGTGATATGTAAGAAAAAAGCCCGTAATGAAAATGACGGTAAAACTCACCGGCTTTATCCTGTCCGGCACAAAGCATCTTCAATCTCTGATTCAGGTCTTCAACCGGTTTGGCCGCTTCTACAGTGGCAAACTTTGCTTTTACCCTCGGTTTATATTCAAAAGAATTCAGATCAAGTGTGAGGATCTCTGATTGGCCGCCTGTGCCTTTGATCTTTTTAAAAAATCCCTGCCCTGTTTTATCTCCAAGCCAGTTGCTGGAAACCATTTTATCCAGCCAGGCAGGTATTTTAAAAATATCTTTTGCTTCATCATCGGGACAATTGTCATGAACCCCGTTTGCCACTTTTACCAATGTGTCAATGCCGACAACATCAGCAGTTCTGAATGTGGCTGACTTGGGCCTGCCGATAACCGGCCCGGTCAAAGCTTCCACTTCATCAATGTTCATTTTCAATTTATCCAGCAAGCCGAATATGGACATGATGCCATAGACCCCGATGCGATTGGCTATGAAAGCCGGAGTGTCTTTGCACAATACAGTTGTTTTTCCGAGATACAAATCTCCGTAGTGCATGAGAAAGTCGATCACAGAAGGATCGGTTTCCGGTGTCGGTATGATCTCAAGAAGCCTTAAATAACGCGGCGGATTGAAAAAATGTGTACCACAGAAATGTTTTTTAAAATCATCCGACCTTCCTTCTTTCAACAGGTGGATCGGAATGCCCGAGGTGTTGGAGGTGATCAATGTGCCCGGCTTGCGGAATTGCTCCACTTTTTCATAGACCGATCTTTTGATATCCAGCCTTTCCACCACCACTTCTATCACCCAATCGCAGCCGGCAATGTCTTTCATGTTGTCGTCAAAGTTTCCGGTCCTGATTTTTTTCAATGCATCTTTATGATAAAGAGGGGAGGGATTGCTTTTAACCGCATTGTTCAGTGAATCATTGACGATCTTGTTTCTTGAAATCGGGTCTTTGCTGTCTGTTGCATCTTTAGGAACAATGTCAAGCAATAAAACCTGTAATCCGATGCCTGCAAAATGGCATGCTATCCTTGATCCCATAACACCGCTGCCTAATACGGCGACCTTTTTGATTATTCTGTTCGACATATTCAAAATAGTTAGTTAAACAACTAATTCCAATGTCGAAATTAAGTGATTTTTCTTGTTCGGTAAGGGAAAGTGATCAGGACTTCAATGGCTCCAGTGTACAATCCACAGTGATCTTGATGGTTTTAGAGATATTATTTGTTACATCCCCGGGGATAGAGATCTTGTAATCTGCCAGTAAAATATTGAAAACCGAATTTGACTGGAGTTTTCCATCTTTCACAACGATAGTGCCTGTGGTCTCAATGTCTTTTGTTTCTCCATGAAGAGTAAATTGACCGGCCACTTTTACAGAATAGCTGCCGTCCCGGGTATAGTTGATCTCATTATTATTGAGTATCTGTCCCTTGAATTCAGACCTTGGATATTTATCGCTTTCAACGTAATCACTGTTGAAGTGCTCCTGCATCAATGCTTTTTTGAATTCAAAACCTTTCAGAAGTACAGCTACCTGAAGACTTCCTGTTTTGGTATCCAGCACGGCAACTCCATTTTTATTGGTGGCGCTGATATTTTCCATGCTGGTGGATGAAAAAAAAGACACTTTTCCTGTCTTGGTATAAAACTTATCCTGTGCTTTGGCAAACAGAGATAACAGTAAACATAGTGTACTTAAAAACGGGCTGGTTAATTTCATGTCTCAGTTATTATTTTTTAGGACAACACAACGGTTAAGGATCACATCGGAGCCAAGCCCCATTTCATCTTTATTGAAACCGGTGCAAACTCCACGTAGTGCTATTGACGAACCTTTTTGAAGATTGGCTGCATCTGCCTGGTGAGTAGAATCCATGGAACATCTTACAGAGGACAGGCTGCCTGTACTGCCCAGCACCACTGTGTAAAATCCGTTATCATCCGATTCTATTTTATTGATGACGCCATTTACTTCCAGGATCTTGCCAAGGTATTGCCGGTTTGCCAGTGAATCGTTTTCTTCGTAAGACCTGATCAGATCAAGGGAAGTCACTTTCACCTCTGCTGAAGCTTCGGTCATATCCTGATTGGTGCGGTTATATTCCCTGAGGCCTTGCCAGGCCCCGACTCCGATCGTAATGATCAGAAGTACGCCGGTCATTTTTCTTTGTTTTTTAAATACAAAAAAAAGAATGGCCAGCAGCAAAACGATCCCTGCGATTATTTTTAGCGATAATGGTAATATCATTTGATCTTCCGGAGAATTTTTTTACAGAATGTAACAGTGTCCTAAAACGAAGAAAACTTATATTTATTTTGAAAGTAATACACTAATTCCTTTTTTAACTTACGGAAGACCCCGGGGCCACATTGTTTTCAGGTTTTAATAAAAATAGCTTGCCGTTTTTATCTTCAGCAGTCAGTATCATCCCTTTGCTCTCTATACCCCGTAATTTTCTGGGAGCCAGGTTAGCCACAACGATCACTTGTTTCCCGGGCATTTCTTCAGGTTTGTAATGTTGTGCAATTCCGGAAACAATCGTTCTTTTTTCAAAACCAAGATCCACGACAAACTTTAAGAGCTTATCTGCTTTTTCCACTTTCTCACAGGAAATAATGGTGCCGGCCCTGAGCTCCAGTTTTGCAAAGTCATCATACAGGATCTCATCCTTGTGAGTTATTTCTTCGGCTTTGCTCTCTTCCGCTTTTACATTTTCAGCCTGCACTTTTGCATTGGCCCTCAGCTTTTCCACCTGCGCTTTTATCTCATCATCTTCAATTTTTCTGAAGAGTAATTCGGGTTCCCGCAAATTATATCCGTAGCTCAGCAGCTTAAGGCTTCCTGCATTTTCCCAGTCCAGCATCCTGTCTTCCACCTTCATCATGTGACACATTTTTTTTGCAGTGTGGGGTAAAAAAGGATTGACCAGGATGGCAAGGTTAGCTGTCAATTGCAGGCAAAGATGAATGCAGTTGTCAATTAACTTCTGGCTTTCTTCCGGGTTTGGTGATGAAGAGGCTTTCTTCCATGGTTCTTTTTCCTGCAGATATTTATTCCCTTTCCTTGCCAGGTCTATTACTTCAAACAGGGCGTCACGAAAATGAAATCCTTCAATCGCCTGCTCTACTTTGACCTTTGCATTTTTGATGTCATCTATGATGCCTTTATCGGTATCATCTGTCAGGTCATTATGGAATTTAGGCACCTTGTCGTTGCACAACTTATTCATTAAAACAAAGATCCTGTTCACAAAATTTCCGAAGATGGCAACCAGTTCACTGTTGTTCTTTTCCTGAAAATCTTTCCAGGTAAAATCATTATCCTTGGTTTCGGGCATATTGGAACAAAGCACATAACGCAACACATCTTCACAACCCGGAAAATCTTTTACATACTCATTGATCCATACGGCCCAGTTGCGTGAAGTGGAAACTTTATCTCCTTCAATATTCAGGAACTCATTAGCCGGAACGTTGTCAGGCAAAACAAAATTCCCGTGTGCCCTCAGCATGGCAGGAAAGATGATGCAGTGAAATACGATATTGTCTTTCCCGATGAAATGGATAAGCCTCGTATCTTCTTTGCACCAATAGTCTGCCCAATGGGCTGTTAATTCTTTTGACGCACTGATATAACCGATAGGCGCATCGAACCAGACATACAGCACTTTTCCTTCTGCATCCGGCAGTGGAACTTTGATTCCCCAGTTGCTATCTCTCGTCATGGCTCGTGATTGCAGGCCGTTATCCAGCCAGCTTTTGCATTGGCCATATACATTATTCTTCCATTCTTTATGGCCTTCAAGCAACCACTGTTTCAGCCAGGCTTCATAGTCCTGCAGAGGGAAATACCAATGCTTGGTTTTCTTTTTCACAGGCACTGCGTCGCTGAGAGTACTTCTCGGGTTGATCAGTTGTTCGGGACTCAATGATGAACCGCACCGCTCACATTGATCGCCGAATGCATTCGGATTGCCGCAGATCGGGCAGGTGCCGGTGATGTAGCGGTCTGCCAGGAACACTTTTGCTTTCTCATCATAATATTGTTCCGTTTCTTTTTCCTCAAACAGACCATCGTCATACATTTTTTTAAAAAATGCCGCTGCCGTTTCGTGATGCACCTTATTGGAAGTGCGGGAATAGATATCGAATGAGATGCCCATCTGCTCAAAGCTTTCTTTGATGATGGCATGATATTTATCAACGATCTCCTGGGGGCTTACTCCTTCTTTCATGGCACGGATGGTAATGGGAACTCCGTGTTCATCACTGCCGCCAACAAAAATTATGTCCCGCTTTTGTGCTCTTTGATATCTTACATATATGTCTGCAGGAATATACACACCCGCCATGTGGCCGATATGCACCGGCCCGTTGGCATAAGGAAGCGCTGCCGTTACCAGTATTCTCTTGAAATCTTTCATAATAAATGGGGGCAAAAATACCATAATAAGAGGCATTGCCCAAAATGACCGAATTCCAATATCTTTAAAACATGAAGCGAAAACAGTTCATCACTTCTGCAGCTTCTTTACTGGCGGCATCTGCATTACCGGCCGCGGAAATAAAAGCTGCCGGGATCAGTCCGGAAAGTGCGAATGTTATCCGGCCTCCTTACTTAAAGAAAGATGATATCATCGGCATCACGGCGCCTGCAGGGTATATCACTTTGGAAGAGATCACTCCCGCAGTGCAATTGATGGAAAGCTGGGGATACAAAATCAGGGTGGGTGATACAATAGGGAAAAGAGATTTCACTTTTGCAGGCACGGATGAAGAGCGCCTGGCCGATTTGCAAAAGATGCTGGACGATCCGAAAGTAAAAGCCATCATGTGTGCCAGAGGAGGTTATGGATCAGTAAGGATAATTGATAAAATTAACTGGAATCGTTTCAGGGCAAGGCCCAAATGGATCATCGGTTTCAGCGATATCACGGTATTGCATGCTCATATCAACAAGAATTTCGGAATTGCCACCCTTCATTCCAAAATGTGCAACAGCTTTCCGGAGGACTGGAGCAAGGCAGAACCCATTCAGGTGGAAACGATCGAATCCATTCACAAAGCTCTGAACGGAGAAAAGATCCATTATCCGGTAACTCCCAATCCGAATAACCGTTATGGAAATGCTGAAGGTCCGCTGGTGGGAGGGAATTTGAAGACTCTGGAAACACTGGCCTGTTCTTCCTCTGATCTGTACACCGGGGGTAAGATATTATTTGTGGAAGATACGGGAGAATATATGTACAGTATTGACCGGATGTTCTGGAGCCTGAAGCGCAGCGGGAAACTTTCAAAGTTAAAAGGTTTGATCATCGGAGGATTTAAAGTGAAATCGGATCCCGATACAGAAGATTTTGGACAGGCGCTGGAACAAATTGTTTTAGAGAAAATAAAAAATTTCAGGTACCCGGTCTGCTTTGATTTCCCGGTAGGACATCAAAAAAATAATTTTGCACTGAAGTGCGGAATGAAACACAGGCTTCAGGTGAAGCCCGATTCGGTAAGTTTGAAAGAACTATAAAAAAGTAATTAAACCATTAAGTAAAGAAACAACAGATCATGATCAGAATACCGCCCTATTTACAGAAAGGAGATATGATCGGGCTCGTCTGCCCGGCCGGGTACATGCCTCTTGAAAAAGTGGGAACCTGCATTCAGACATTGGAAGAGTGGGGATACCGGGTCAGGCTGGGCGCTTCTGTCGGTGGTGATTCGGATAATTATTTTTCAGGCACTGATGATGAAAGGCTGGATGATCTTCAGAAGATGCTGAACGATGAAGAAGTGAAAGCCATTTTATGTGCCCGGGGCGGTTATGGAGCATCAAGGATCATAGACAGGATACGGTTCAAAAAATTCAAAGAGCATCCCAAATGGATCATCGGTTTCAGTGATGTCACGGTGTTTCATTCTCATATTTATACCCGTTACCGTATTTCTACATTGCATGCGCCGATGGCGGCGGCTTTCAATGATGGAGGAGCTGAAAGCGAATACGTCCTTTCCCTGAAGAATGCATTGGAAGGAGGGAAGCTGAAATATCAATGTGAAACCAATGAGTTCAACAGGAACGGTGAATGTATCGGCGAGCTGGTGGGAGGGAATTTAGCTCTCCTGGCTCACCTCACCGGCACTGATTCCGATATAAAGACGAAAGGGAGGATACTTTTTATTGAAGACGTTGGTGAATACCTGTACAATGTGGACCGTATGCTGCTGCAAATGAAGCGAAGCGGAAAACTGTCAAAGCTTGCCGGGCTGGTCGTGGGCGGTTTTACGGATATGAAAGATACGGACAGACCTTTCGGAAAAACGGTTTACCGGATCATCAGGGATGCGGTGGACGAATATGACTACCCGGTTTGTTTCGGCTTTCCTGTCAGCCATGGAAAAGAAAATGTGGCGCTGAAAGTGGGAGTGGGATATAAACTGAGAGTGGGAAAGAACAAAGTGTTGCTGGAAGAATAAAAAAAATATATCAAAAGCAAACCTGGTGCGGCTTTATGATTTTTAGTTTTTGCGGGTTGTTTTTTGTAAATCTTAGCTATGCGGGACATCCTGTCCCGCATCATTATTTTATCGCTTAAAGCGATGAAACTGTGTTGACAGAAATGGAATTGCAGTTACATGACGACGAGTCCCTGCGGAGACTCGTCTGGGAAAAGAGGATTTGCTCCGGCTTTCAAATTGCCCGATATTCATGACTGTCTGGCGCCAAACTTTTTTTTCCAGTCAATCCCCGATTCCATGCCGCCAATGCGAATGATTTCTTCCAGGAGCTTGTTATGCAACTGTTGCTTGCGAAGTTCCTTCTGCAATAGTTTTAATTCTTTTGGAAGTTCCGGGTCTGATTGCCCGGTTTGTTTCTCTTTTTGGCGTTTCATCTTTTCACGCTAGGATGGTTTTCTGCCCTGGTATTCTAATACCCAATCACAAATGCTGCGAAACGGGATGCCATACTTTACGCAAGTTCCCGGTATGTATGCTTCCCAGTTAAATACCCTGCTTTGGCTGCATTAGCTTTGTTCGCCTTGCGTTTGTTTTTTGCCGTTTCAATTTGTTGTTCTATTTGTGTAATATGATTTTGAACAAAACCTTTCAGAAAATCCTGTTTAGCAACAAACTCCTGCTTGTTAAGTATCTCAAGGAATTTTGGAAGTAAACTTTTCTTGTTGGCTTCAATGTCAGAATGTAGCTGAATAAGAAATAAAAGTTGAAGTTCCTTTTTATTTGTTTTATGTGTCTCGTCCACAACAGAAGAAACGAACTTGTTTACCAAATCGCTTTCGAGGAAATATAAACTTGCTACAATAGCATTATTCAAATTGCCATTTGCTCGGATAATATTTAGCACTGAGCAGTTATGAAAAGCAGAATAGTTCTTTTCTGTAACTGGTTTCCAAAATTTTTTCCTTCTTCGTCTGTTTTGGTAATTAATTTATCCCAAATTTCGTAAGCAGCTTCTAAGTCTCCACTTTTCAATGCTTCAAATGCTGCTTCGTCTGTAATGGGGTTTCCATTCCAGAACCAAAATAGGGCTGCATTTATTTTGTCATTGTCAAGGTTAAGTTTTGATGCGGCTTCTTCAACGCTTTCTAAAGTTCTATGAAGTTCCCCAAGTGCAGGAAAACTAAAATCGTCTTGTGGTTCTTGTTCGGCTTCAATGTATTGTTTCAACCGATTTATTTGTCGGTTTTGCTCTTTTGCTGTTGCTCCTGTTAGTAAGCCAACTATTCGATATGGGTTGTTTTTAATTAAGTTCATCTATTCTGTCAGTTAATAATTTTCGAATTTATGATTTTCAGTTGTGCGTTGGCAAAAAAATGGCTCTTTTGATTTTGCGAAGGGTTGGCTTGTGTGTCGGACAAAACCAAATGTGCCATTTGTGCGGCTGGTTAAAATTGTTTTTAAAAGATTTGCGGTGGGGAAAAATAAAAATACAGAAGCTTTGGCTTTTGGGTCGGCTGTCTGTCGGTTCATTTGTCCCGTTACGTTATGTTTATTTCTGTCGTTCATTCTTGCTGTGTCGTCTTTTAGGCTTGCAGGTAACACTCTAATTTATGATATAATACGTTTTGAACAAAGAAAACCACTATTGAAAATCATTGAGCTGGTATTATACTTTTCATATTTATTTGCCGGTAGTCAGTTTGTTATTAGCACAATCCGATTTACCGGTCACATCCTGTTAAAGTAATCTCTTATTTTATAGGAAGAATTGCTGATCAGGTCCCCGTATATGTAGTTGATCACATCTCCTTCAGAAGGCAGGAATTCTTCTTTCCGGCTTAAAAGTTTTTTATCACTGTCACTCAAAGCCCTGTCATCACCGGTGTACGTTGCGAAAACTGAATACCAGTCATCATGACTGCTGAGTACATCGGTCCATAATATCCTTCCGGACTCATTCCTGATCGTTATCAGCATGGATCCTTCCGAATGCCTTGCTCTTTCAACAGTGTTCACTTTGGCTTTCACCGTGCCATAAACTTTCACCACCGAGTCGGGTTTGTAGGTGATCTCTCTGGTGACCACTTCTTTAGAAACTTCCCTGGTCTTTCTCGTTTCACTTACTCTTCCGATCATCACATTCTGCATTTGCAGTTCTATCACACGGTCCACATGCACATTGAGATTTCTTGCTTCTGCAGGTGAGTAAAATTTTACAAAACGGTTTCCGCTGTTGTATTTCAGATCGCTTATTAAACGGTCATTATAATTCTTGTAATCGTAGTTATAGGAGCTGAATTGGAAATCATACCTGGTTACAGGAAGGATCACCACGTTGGTTACGGCAAGCCCGTATGCTTCGTTCATCCTGCTGATCACTTCCTGGTCGCCGGGAATGAATTTTAAAGCCGTTTGAAATTCACTGTATGCATTTTTAAAACTTTCCTTGTCATAGTTTCTCATCCAGGCTAAGCCTCTTTCAAAGTGTGCCTCACCGGCTTTTTCGGCATAAGTGATCAGGGAAGAGGAATAATCTGCCGGCTGCACCAGTTGATACACCTGTGGCGACCTGTAAATAGCATCGTATAATCTTTGAAGTGAGGCATACTCATTATAGATCCATTCCCATTTCAGGTCATTATTACTTGCCTCGTAGCTTGCAATGGCGCTCTCATGATCGTTCACCGCATAGCGGTAGGCTTCGATGATCGTGTTTTGCAACGATAAATTGCCCGGATCCTTCTGCAGTTTTTTTGCCGCCACTTCCACTGCTTCATCATATTTCCCTTTTTGATACAGTTTCAGGGCAGACCTGCAACCGATCATCATGGAGACTATGGCTAAAATAAATATTGAGTAGAATTTTGATCTCATGATATTCTTATTTGAATATTTGATTTTCAAACAAGACTCCAATTGAAAGCGATGCTATTGAATTATATTTTTATTAACAGGAGTTCTGTAGATAAAGGAATAACCGGGCAGAATGGAGCGCTTTCCAGCATCAATATTTCAGAATATCGCGGAGAAAATTATGGTATTCATCATAGGAAGGAAGGTTATTGTGGCCGCCACCTCTTATCCGGATCAGGGTGATCTTTCCAGGATTTAATTTCTGAAGCGCTTCGCTTTGGCGAATGGGGATGATCCTGTCTTTAGTTCCATGAATGATATAAACAGGGCAGTTCACTTTTCTGATCCATTTATCTGTGCGAAGACGGTAACGCAATACAAAGCGGACCGGCAGGATGGGGAGGAAACGCTCCACCACTTTTGTGAAACTGTAATAGGGAGAATCCAGTATCAGGTAACGGGGTTTATTTTCCGAAGCCACCTTGGTGGCAAAACCGCTTCCCATACTTCTGCCGTACACAATAAGACTGTGCTCTGAATATTTTTTTGCCAGGTGCTCATAAACGAATTGCATATCTCCCAGCATTTCCTTTTCGCTTCTTTTGCCGGTACTTTTCCCGAATCCCCTGTAATCCACCAGCACCACATCATAATCGTAGCGGTAAAAATCACGGGCATATTTTGCCCAGCCTTTGATGCTTCTGGTGTTCCCGTGGAAATAAAGGATAAGCCCTTTCGGGTTTTCCCTGTAGAAATGCAGCCCGTTGATGCGAACGCCGGGAGCTACGTCAAAAAAATATTCTTTGAAAGGAATGTCGTATTTGTATTGAAAATCCTGCCTGAGTTTTTCAGGTTTGAAGATCAGCTTTTCCTGAATAAAGTAAAGTATGATCAGAATGATGACGACACCAGCGATAATATCAATGACCAGTTTTGGCAAGGCCGGGAAGATTAAGCTGTATCAAAATTTTTACGGAACAGTATTCCTTTTTGATCAATCATCCACCCGTTTCAGCTTGAGCGTGGTAACCGGAGCCACGATCAACGGGAATTTTTCAACCGTTACATTGGCTACGTCCAATCCGAAACCGCGTTCTTCTGAAAGGCTGATTGTTTTCAGGAAGAAATATACTTTCATGATGATCCGCTCCATGAAAGGTAATTCATTATCCTGGCTCAGATATTTTTCCAGCACAATAAATTGAAAATCTCCTACGGTGTAATTGCTGGAAAAACTTTCATAGCGGCTTGCTATGCTGACCTCGTTGTTGGCCACCAGTTCTTCCACCACTTTACGGAACATCAGGTTGATGCGGGGCTGCATTCTGAATCCTAACCTGAAATCCACACGGACAATATCATTGGGAATGATATGTTCCACTTTGTAATCGCAGGTGTACGGATCGTCCAGGGTATCCACATGCACGAACCAGTAAATATCAGCTCTCTTAGGCTTTTTATTCAGGATGGAATACATGATCTTATGTTCGATCTCTTTCGGATTATTGGCGCTGGTGAGATAGATAAGATGGGTGGCATATTTGGGAACAGAACGGTCATTGCGGAGCTCTTGGATCTTGGGTATGTAATGATCCAGCCGTACAAATTCCACATACCGGTTCTTGATCTTTCGTGCCCGGAACCAGGTGTACATGACCAGGAACATGATGCCACCAATGATTAGGGTAATGTACCCGCCGTGTGAGAACTTTTGCAACAATGCAAGCAGGAACCCGCTTTCAATAAATAGATAAACTCCGAGGAATATCCAGATCAGGAATGGTTTTACCCGGTTTGTAATCAAAAAGTTGGAAAATAAAATTGTGGTCATCAGCATGGTAACAATTATGGCTAATCCATAAGCAGCTTCCATTTTACTGGAAGTCTGGAAATACAGAACAACGCTTGTGCAACCGGCGAACATCAAAAGATTCACACTGGGAATGAAAAGCTGGCCCTTTTCTTCTGAAGGATACCTGATCTTTAACTTTGGCCATAGATTTAATCGCATTGCTTCACTGATAAGAGTGTAAGAACCGGAGATCATTGCCTGGCTGGCAATGACCGCAGCGCTAGTAGCAATAAGAACACCTGGGATTATGAACCAGTGGGGTATCAGATCATAGAATGCATTGATATTGTATTGATGTTTTATTTCCGGGGTGATGGTAAGCCCGGTATAATGATTTAACAGGGAAGAAGCTTGCCCCATATAGTTCAGCAAGAGACAGGTTTTTACAAATACCCATGTAATCCTGATATTACTCCTTCCGCAATGCCCCAGATCGCTGTACAATCCTTCTGCTCCCGTGATGCAAAGAAAAACAGCTCCTAACATCCATAGTGATTGTGGATATACCCGGATAAACTCGATAGCATAATAGGGATTAAAGGCTTTAAAAACAGAATAGTTGTCGCTGATATGAAAAACTCCTAATACGGCAAGCATGCTGAACCAGATGACCATGATCGGTCCAAATAGTTTGCCGATAGATGCTGTGCCGAATTGCTGCAGAAAAAAGAAAAGAACCAGGATTGTAATAACGATATACAGGATGGTAGAATCTCCTTCACTTACATTTATTGCCGGTAATTTTCCCAAACCTTCCACTGCTGAGGTTATTGTGATGGGAGGTGTGATCATTCCGTCAGCAAGCAGGGCTGATCCTCCTATCATTGCCGGGATCACCAGCCATTTTTTTTGCCTTCTTACTAATGCATATAAAGCAAAAATTCCACCCTCACCATTGTTATCTGCATTAAGTACAAGCCATACATATTTAACCGTGGTCTGCAGGGTTATGGTCCAGATAATGCAGGATAAACTTCCGATGACCAGGTCTTCAGTAATAAGACGGTTATTAATAATAGCGTTGAAAACATATAGGGGAGAAGTTCCAATGTCTCCATAGATGATTCCCAGCGCTATGATCAGTCCAGCGAAGGTGACTTTATTCGTCGTTATTTTCACTTTCTGTCGGTTATGGTTTGGGTCCGGTACAGATTTATACTTCTGTAGGATGTGGCTGCAAAGGTATATGCAAAATCCATTACGAAATACCTTAATAATTCTCAGATTTTTCAGGCTGTTGGGCAGAAATTTCCGGGTTCTTTACAAATTGTTATAAATGGTTGTATTTATGCTATTACCGGTATGAAGCTTTCAAAAATATGCAGGTTTTGGCGGCTATCCTGTAACTTTAATCTTTAAAAATTATACACTATGAATAGGGGGAAATGGTCATTGAGTATCCTGTTTTGCCTGATGTGTTCCATGATATCAGCACAAAGGATTGTGTATTCTGAACCGGAGAGGGATGATACCCGCAGAATGAATTTTGATATCATTGGAAAAATTGAAGGTAATTTTTTGATATATAAAAGCATCCGCAACAGTAATTCGATCGCACTTTTTGATAATGATATGAAACAGGTCGCCAGAACCGACCTTGACTTCCTTCCGAACTATGACCGTATGATCAATGTAGATTTTTTCCCTTACGGCAGTTTTTTTTATATGATATACCAGTACCAGAAACGCAATATTGTGTACTGTGCCGGTGTGAAACTGGATGCCACGGGCAAAAAGATCTCCGACGTGATGGAGCTGGACACCACACGCATCGGGCTGGCAGCCAATAACAAGATCTATACAGTTCTCTCCAGCGAAGACAAGTCAAAGCTGATCGTTTTCAAAATCAACAGTAAGAATAAGAGGCTTTACTACATGACCACCATGTTGTATGACCAGGACCTTCGGTTGTTGAAAAAAAGCAGGCTGAACATTCCCATGGAGGAAAGAAATAATTATCTGAATGAATTCCATCTGGACAATACCGGCGACCTGGTATTTAGCAAGATCAGCCGGGGCAGCAATGACAATATCGGGCAGGCTTCCTTTGTGATCAAGCCATCCATGGAGGATACACTCTTGACAAACGACCTCAATATTCAGGCTATATACCTTGACGAAATACGTATCAAAATTGATAATTTCAACAATAGATATTTCCTTACTTCATTTTATTATAAACAAAGAAGAGGGAATATTGACGGGCTTTACTTTTTTATCTGGGACAAGAATACGGGTGCCACTTATGTTCAGGATACCGTCACTTTTAATGATGACCTGAGAAAAGAGGCAAGGGGCGAGAGTTCCACACGGATGGCTTTCAATGATTATTTTTTAAGGAATATCATTATCAAAAGAAGCGGTGGTTTTCTGATCGCAAGTGAAAGCTATTACACTACTTCCCGCTATGGGACCTGGAACCGGTGGGATTATCTCTACGGATATCCTTTTGCTTCGCCATGGGGTTATTATTATTATTCTCCCTATTACAATAATCTATGGTGGAATTCACGTTATTATAATTCAACGAATGTGAGATATCATGCCGACAATATTGCTGTGTTATCCTTTGACAGCCGGGGAAAAATGGAATGGGCCAATGTGATCGGCAAAAGTCAGTTCAATGACCAGTCGGATGATGATATCTCTTACCAGTTGATGAATACAGGCGATCATCTGCATTTCCTTTTTAATAATATGGAAAGAAAGACAAACCTGCTCAATGATTATACGATCTCACCGGATGGACAGCTGAATCATAACCCTACGTTGAAAAACCTGGACAGAGGTTATGAATTTATGCCGAAATACGGGAAGCAGGTCAGCGCAAAGCAAACTCTGATCCCCTGCATTCACCGGAATCTTATTTGTTTTGCCAAGATAGATTACAATTAAAATCAAACAGGCTGAAACCAACAACCATTATCCGTGATCAACATCTTTAAACAAAAGACTCCTGTAAATATTATTTTACTGCTTGTCTTCGGTGTTCTTGTTAAATTTCCGATATTCCGGCACCCTTTTGTTCCCGTTTCAGAACCCGGCGATGGAAAATTATTCATTAAGATACTGGAATGGCTGAAGCTATACGTCGGGTCAACCCCTCTTATTTATCCATTATTGGCATTTGCACTTTTATTTGTTCAGGCAATTACTCTTACACGGTTTATCAATAACAGAAGATTCCTGAACTCTTCCACCTATTTGCCGGGGATGGCTTATATGCTGATCACCTCACTTTTCCCGGAATGGAATTATTTTTCTTCTTCCCTTCTGATCAATACTATTTTACTGTTTATCCTTTCAGGCTTATTTGGAATTTACAATCAGCAGAATGCAAAAGCGATCATCTTCAATGTCGGTCTTGCCTTAGGAATCTCAAGTTTTCTTTCTCCCTCATCGCTGGCATTTGTGGTTTGGGTGTTCCTGGCTTTGGCAGTCATGAGGCCTTTCCGGCTGAATGAATGGCTTATCTGCATTTTAGGGATCACCACGCCTTATTATTTATTAGGTATCTATCTTTTTGTTTCGGGACACTGGGACTGGAATGATATGTTACCCGATATTTCTTTCAGCATTCCTGTTTTGAAGCAATCGGCGTGGGTGTCGGGCAGTACTTTTTTGATTGTGGTCCCTTTTTTAATAGGCGGATATTTTACACAAAAAAACCTGGCCCGGATGCTGATACAGGTCCGCAAAGGATGGAGCTTATTGCTTCTGTATTTATTAGCAGCCATGATCGTTCCGTTCATTAATACAAACTTTAATTTTGAGAACTGGATCCTTGCTGCCATTCCGTTTGCAGCTTTTCACGCTTCGGCTTATCTCTATTCAAAGATCAAACTGATCCCTCACCTGTTATTCTGGATCACTTTAGGGTTTATTCTTGTTTATCAGTATTATGGGCCCGGTTGGTAAATGGTTCATATCTCCGGCATTTTCTGTTTTATCTTTGTGCTTTCAAAAAAAATTTTGTTATGAAATTCGGAGTGGTTGTTTTTCCCGGTTCTAATTGCGACAGGGATATGCATGATGCATTGGCTTATGACCTGGAACAGGAAGTGATTATGCTCTGGCATAAAGACAAAGACCTGAGCCAGTTCACCACAGATGATTGCATCGTGCTGCCCGGTGGTTTTTCCTTTGGAGATTACCTGCGCTGCGGGGCCATAGCAAGATTCAGCCCCATGATGCAAAGCGTGATCGAATTTGCTAATGCGGGAGGAAAAGTTTTTGGTGTCTGCAATGGATTCCAGGTCTTATGTGAATCGCATTTGCTTCCGGGAATACTGCTGCAAAACGAAGAAAGGCAATTTGTCAGTAAGAATATTTTTATCGCCGATAATGCCGGCAATATTTATAAAATACCGGTTGCCCATGGTGAAGGAAGATATTTTGCAGACGATAAGACTCTCGATGAACTGGAAGCGAATGGCCAGATCCTGTTCAGGTACTGTAATGAAAAGGGCAATATCACCCCGGAAGCAAACCCCAATGGTTCGGTCAGGAATATCGCAGGTATTTGCAATAAGAACCGTAATGTATTCGGTATGATGCCTCACCCCGAAAGAGCCTGCTCTACCGCTCTTGGAAACACGGATGGGCGAAAGATCATCAGGGAGCTGCTGATGGAAACGCAACTTGTATCCTGAAAACAGCATCTGATTTTAGAATTCCATTACCATTCCCTCCATTGAATATGAGTAGAATTATGCTTAAATTTGCGAGTTGATTTTTTAAAATATAACAGATCTTTTCTTACATCATATTTCAACCATTGATTATGAAGAAATTATTTACAATCGCAGCCGTTTTACTGATTGCCGGGCAAGGCTGGTCGCAGATCCCGGATCCGGTAAGCTGGAAATTCACTTCCAAAAAGACCGGTGACAAAACTTATGAGGTGCGCCTGACAGCCACTATACAACCCGGATGGCATTTATATTCTCAGGTTCAGCCGGAAGATGCGATTGCCATTCCTACAGGAATTAAGTTCAATGCCAATCCTCTGATCGTTCTGGATAAGAAAGTGAAAGAGATCGGTAAGATGGAAAAATTTCATGATGAAAAACTGCAGCTCTCTGCAAACCAGTATTCCGGTAAAGTGGATTTTGTACAGGTGGTAAAACTGAAAGCAAGCGCCAAGACAAACCTGAGCGGCAGCGTGGAATACCAGACCTGTGATGATAAGAAATGCCTTCCTCCGAAAACAGTTAATTTCAGCGTCGCTGTTCATTAAAATGGATCGCACGGTTTAACGATAGGACGGGTTCTTGAAAAAGGGCTCGTTATTTTTTTTAATCACTGAAATAAAATGCTTCTCAAGACCAGATTCGCCATACTGCTTTTATTCGCCATAGGCTTTGCCACTGAAAGTTTCTGTCAGGATGTTGTCTCTCCCTACCACTGGGAAGTGAAAGCACAGAAAAAAGGCGAGGGGATCTATGAGCTCAATTTTTCTGCCAATGATGCAAAAGGATGGCAGTTGTATGCACCCGATCAGACGCTGGATGATGTGAAGATGACGGAACTGAGTTTCTCTGATTCCAGCATCAGGCAAACCGGAAATTTTACAGAGACCGGTACGGTAAAAGAAATTAAGAGCAAAATATTTGAGGGGAAGGATGTAAAGGTCATTGAAGGCAATACACAGTGGACAACGGTCATTCAGATATCAGGTGAAGTGCCGGCCAAATTGCAGGGCGAGATGACTTACACTTATGGAAGGGATGATGAATTTTATCCTTCCACTCCTTTTCCTTTCGTGGTTGAACTGGAAGGGGGCGTTGTTTCCACCACAAGGATACTGATCCCTACTATTGATATTGAACACCCCGTAAATGACTGCGGCGATACTTTGAAAAAAGACAGCAACCTGCTGGTTTTCCTGCTCGGGCTGTTGGGTGGCTTTATTGCATTGCTTACTCCCTGCGTGTTTCCCATGATCCCCTTGACGGTGTCTTTCTTTACAAAACGTGCCGAACAAAAAAAGAAAGGAGTGCAGGGAGCCATGCTGTATGGATTTTTCATATTCCTGATCTATGTTCTGCTTACGGTTCCTTTTCATATTGCCGGTAAAACCAATCCAGATATTTTTAATAATATCTCCACCAATGTGTGGTTGAACCTTTCCTTCTTCGTGATCTTCGTGGTGTTTGCTTTTTCTTTCTTCGGATTTTATGAGATCGGTTTGCCGGCGGGGCTGGCCAATAAAATGGGAACCCGTTCGGGGTTAAGCAATGTAGGCGGAATATTTTTTATGGCGCTTACCCTTTCCGTGGTTTCATTTTCCTGTACCGGCCCTATATTGGGAACTCTGCTGGCAGGAGTGGCGGAAAAAGGAGCATGGCCGTTGACCATTGGTGCTGCAGGCTTTGGCCTGGCATTGGGATTGCCGTTTGCCATATTCGCTCTGTTTCCCAAATGGCTTCATTCCATTCCCAAGTCAGGCGGCTGGCTTACCGACGTGAAAGTGGTGCTGGGCTTTATTGAGCTGGCGCTTGCCGTGAAATTCCTGGCCAATGCAGACAACGTAAAGCATTTCGGGATTTTGAAAAGAGAAGTATTTGTCGGCCTATGGGTCATCATTGGGATCCTTATTGTTCTATACCTTTTTGGATTGATCCGTTTCTCACACAGTTCTCCGGTTAAAAAGTTCAGCAAGACAAGAATTGTTTTTATCATTTTATTTACTGCAGCCACTCTTTATCTTATTCCCGGTGTGACCAATACTTCATGGGCAAAGCTGAAACTGATCAGCGGATTCCCGCCGCCAACCTGCTACAGCATTTATCAAAACCCTGTGAATTGTGATAACCAGATAATGGATTATGAAGAGGCTATTCAGTTGGCAAAGAAGGAAAATAAACCGGTATTGATAGACTTTTCAGGATGGGCATGCGTGAACTGCCGCAGGATGGAAGAAAAAGTGTGGACCAAATCTTATGTGGAGAAACTGATGCGCAATGATTTTATCCTGGTCTCTCTGTATGTGGATGAAAGGACAAAGCTTCCCGCCTCACAGCAAACCGTGTATCAGACAAAGAACGGAGTGGAAAAATCTATTGTTACTGTTGGTGATAAATGGACGGCTTTTCAAATAGAAAATTTCGATGCCACTTCACAGCCGCAATATGCAATTGTAAGCCCGGATGAAAAAGCATTGGTCAAAACCAAATTTTATACACCGGATGCACAGGAATTTGCCGATTGGCTCAAATGCGGGTTGGAAGCTTTTAAAAAGAATTCTTCAAAATAGCTTTCGAATAGAAT
>JAIXKI010000017.1:0-138683 GCA_026936105.1 Chitinophagales bacterium | reverse complement strand
ATAACCTATTCGTAGGGGAATACAAATAAAAAAAGGCTATCTTAAATTGTAAGACAGCCTCTTTCAATTTGGTGTCATTCTGTAGCAGCCTGCACCCGGCAAACAATCGGGGAAATTTCTTCTTCGAATTAAGACCCTTCCCTGGGAGTTGGAGATACAGAATGACAAGAACGAACTCTCAGTTCTTTTTTAAAAGAAAATCAAAGAGCAATTTGTTTTTGCATCATCAGCTTTCTCAGGTTGATGAGGCCGTAACGCATACGTCCCAGCGCTGTGTTAATGCTGCAATTGGTGGCTGCTGCAATTTCTTTAAAACTCATATCAGCATAGTGGCGTAATATGATCACTTCACGCTGGTCTTCAGGAAGCCTTTCCAGCATCTCACGAACACGGTCATGGCTTTGGCGGCGCATCATTCTGGTTTCAGCGCTGTCTTCCAGGAAATTCAGCACTTCAAAGATGTCTTTGTCTTCGCCATTACGGATTGTGGGCGTCCTTTTCACTTTACGGAAATGATCTACACAAAGATTATGTGCTATACGCATGGCCCAGGGCAGGAACTTTCCTTCCTCAGTGTAGCGGCCACTGCGCATGGTGTCAATGATGCGGATAAAGACATCCTGAAAGATATCCTCTGCCAGGTATTTGTCTTTTACGAGAAAGAGAATGGATGTGTACAGCTTGTCCTTGTGGCGAAGCACCAGTGTTTCCAATGCTTCCAGGTTTCCATCTGTAAAAAGATGGATCAGTTCATGGTCGGTTTTTTTGTTTAAAGCTTTCATAAACTCCTACAGTTTGGTTTAATTCGCTCAGGGCGATTCAATAGATATTGGTTAAAAAAATAAATTCAGTAAAAAGTGAACGTGTAGAAGTTTATGCGATAGGCGAGTTATAATTTTGGTTATTCATTTTGTTTGGATATTGAACTTTAAAAATAGGTCATTTTATGAAATGACCAAATATTTCTGAGCCACAAATTTAAACCAATTCTTAAAAAAAACTGTTAATCATTGGCTGAACTATAGTAGAATTAAGGGATTACATTTGCAGAACATACGATGGAAAATTCAATAAAAGAGAAAAAATCCGATAAAAGCAAGACCGTAAATTCCACAAAGAACATATTCATCAAAGGGGCCAGGGTGCACAATCTGAAGAATATCAGTGTGCAAATACCCCGGAATAAACTGGTGGTGGTGACCGGTGTTTCCGGTTCCGGAAAATCTTCGCTGACCATAGACACTTTGTATGCAGAAGGTCAGCGCCGGTATGCGGAAAGCCTGAGCGCTTATGCACGTCAGTTCCTGACTCGTATGAATAAACCGGATGTGGATTATATAAAAGGTTTATGCCCTGCCATTGCCATAGAGCAAAAAGTGATCACGAGGACACCCCGCAGCACGGTAGGAAGCATGACCGAGATCTATGATTACCTGCGCCTGCTTTATGCAAGGATAGGGAGAACGATCTCTCCCATCTCGGGAAGTGAAGTGAAGAAAGATGATGTTTCCGATGTGTTGAATATAATCGCCGGGCTGAATGAAGGAGACAAGGTTTTTATTTTGATCGCATTTAAGAAAAATAAGAACCGTGATGTAAAAGAAGAATTGAACATCCTTTTACAAAAAGGGTTTAGTCGTCTTTATAAAAATGGAGAGGTTTTAAGGATCGAGGACATTCTGGATAAAGAGCAATTCTCAATAGTGAAAAAAGATTGCGATGTTCTCGTGGACCGGATCGTAGTCAAAGAGTTTGATGAAGAAGACAAGCATCGCCTTTCCGATTCAATCGGCACTGCCTTTTATGAAGGTGAGGGAGATGTGTACGTTGAAGTGAATGACAATAACAGACTTCATTTCAATAACCGGTTTGAACTGGACGGAATGCAATTCGAAGAACCGGTGCCGAATTTATTTTCTTTTAATAACCCTTATGGCGCTTGTCCCACCTGCGAAGGATTTTCACAGGTGTTGGGTATTGACAGTGACCTGGTGATTCCTAATCGCCGCCTGAGTGTTTATGAAGGGGCGGTGGCTCCCTGGAAAGGAGAGAAACTGGATTGGTGGAGGCAACAATTCATTAAAGGAGCCAAGCATTCCGGTTTTCCTGTTCATAAAGCTATTGCTGATCTTTCTGACAAGCAATATAAAATTCTTTGGGAAGGCGATGATAATGTTTATGGCATCAATGAATTTTTTGAAGATGTGGAAAAGCATTTATATAAAGTGCAGTTCCGTGTATTATTGAGCCGCTACCGCGGAAGGACGCTTTGTCCCGAATGCAAGGGCTACCGCCTTCGCAAAGAAGCATTGTATGTAAAGATCAATAAAAAGCATATTGGTGAATTGAGTGAAATGCCGGTGAAGGATCTGAAACAATGGTTTGATGAATTGGGGAAAAACCTGACTGCTTATGAAAGACAGGTTTCCAGGAGAGTGCTTTTAGAGATACACAACAGGTTAAATACATTACTGAGCGTAGGTCTTGGTTACCTGACATTGAACCGTCTTGCCAATTCACTGAGCGGAGGTGAAAGCCAAAGGATACAACTGACCAGGAGCCTTGGCAGCAACCTCACCAATTCGCTTTATATTCTGGATGAACCTTCCATCGGGCTTCATTCCAGAGATACAAAGAACCTGATCAGAGTATTAAAAGAACTGCGTGATCTCGGGAACACGGTGGTGGTGGTGGAGCATGATGAAATGATGATGCGGGAAGCCGATCATATCATTGACATGGGCCCGCTGGCATCTCACCTGGGAGGTGAAGTGGTGGCAGAAGGAAATTATGATGATATTGTTTCAAATCCCGAAAGCCTGACAGGGAAATATTTAAGCGGTGAATTGAAAATTGAACCTCCTAAAACAGTCCGCAAGTGGAATACTTCAATAAAAGTATTGGGAGCAAAGCAGCACAACCTGAAAAATATTAATGTGGAATTTCCATTGAATGTTTTGTGTGTGGTGACGGGAGTAAGCGGAAGCGGAAAGACCACGCTGGTGAAACAAATTCTTTATCCGGCATTAAAAAAAATAAAAGGAGAATTCGTAGATAAAGTTGGACTGCATAAAACCATCGAAGGTGATTTTGATCAGATCACTGCCATTGAAATGGTGGATCAAAACCCTATCGGAAGATCATCGAGAAGCAACCCGGTCACTTACATAAAAGCATACGATGAGATCCGGAGCATTTTTGCAAGCCAGCCTTTGAGTAAAATCAGAGGATTTCAACCCAAACATTTTTCATTTAATGTGGATGGGGGCCGCTGTGATACCTGCAAAGGAGAAGGAGAGCAGGTGGTGGAGATGCAATTCCTTGCCGATGTTCACCTCACCTGTGAAGTGTGTGGAGGCAAACGGTTCAAAGAAGAAGTGCTGGAAGTTCAATACAAGGGGAAAAGTATTTATGATGTATTGGAGCTGAGTGTGGATGAAGCCATAGAATTCTTTCACGAAGAAAAATATCTGGTGAAAGCATTGCAGCCATTGAGTGATGTGGGGCTGGGTTATATCAAACTGGGGCAATCATCCGATACTTTATCCGGAGGAGAAGCACAGAGGGTGAAGCTTGCTTCTTTCCTTGGCAAAGGGAAGAATTCTGATAAGATACTTTTCATCTTTGATGAACCGACCACCGGGCTCCATTTTCATGATATCAAAAAATTATTGACCTCATTTAATTTCCTGATCGAACAGGGGCATTCCATCATCGTCATTGAACATAACATGGAAGTGATCCGCAGTGCAGACTGGCTTATTGACCTGGGGCCTGAGGCCGGCGATGAAGGAGGCAATATTGTCTATGCCGGCAAGCCTGACGGCATCAGAAAGGTAAAAGAAAGCTGGACTGGAAAATACATCTGAGCTGCGATTTATTTTCGCTTATATCTGAATCTATTGCATTGCAAATTTGAAACAGGTGTAAATCTATCTCAGCCGGTCAAGTGTCTTCACCAGTTTTTCATCTTTATGAATCCCTGCTGCTGCCATGATGTATCCGATAAGGATAGCAAATACAAATATGGCAGAGAGTGAAATGGAGCCTGACAGCTTTTTTATTTCCAGGAAGTAGAGTGCAATGATGAGAATGGATAATAAGATCCCTCCTATACACAGGCGGAACTGAAGCTTCCTGTCTTTGAAAAGAAAGATGGTGATCAGCGAAAGAAGCAAGGAAATGCCTGTCAGTATCATAACAGGGATAGTGCTTTTTGCATCTACAATGGCTGTTTCAATTCCGTTTGCTCCCTGTTTTGTCCCCGAAAAGAAAGGAAGTACATACGATAAAAATGCGCATACAGCGGAGAGAAGTAACCAAAGGCTCTGCCTGCGTTGGATCATAACTTCAGTTTTTTACTTTTTAATGTTGCTTTTGAATCCTGCTAACCCAGCTCCGGATACAACGGAAACTGTTTCATCAGTTCTTTCACCTCACCTCTAACCGTTGCGATCACATTTTCATCATTCACATTCATCAATACTTTATCTATAAAACCGACCACTACTTCCATATGTTCTTCTTTCAGCCCTCTTGTAGTGATGGCAGGAACACCCACGCGGATGCCGGAAGTCACGAACGGCGATTTATCATCAAACGGAACCGCATTTTTGTTTAAAGTGATATGTGCCTTGTCCAGTGTCTCCTGCGCCTTTTTACCGGTAAGGTTTTTATTCCGCAGGTCAATCAGCATTAAATGGTTATCGGTGCCGCCACTGATGATATTGTATCCGCGGCTGATAAAAGCTTTGGCCATTGCCTGGGCATTGGACTGAATTTGTTTTGCGTAAACAGTGTATTCATCAGTGAGCAGTTCGCCGAAGGCCACAGCTTTGGAAGCAATGATATGTTCCAGCGGCCCTCCCTGTGTACCCGGAAAAACAGCCATATCCATCAGGTGACTCATCGTGCGGATATTCCCTTTGGGGTCTTTCACTCCGAAGGGATTTTCAAAATCATGACGCATCAGAATGATCCCGCCTCTCGGGCCACGAAGAGTTTTATGTGTGGTGGAAGTAACGAAATGACAATATTCAAAAGGATCGTTTAAAAGATTTTTTGCAATAAGCCCTGCAGGGTGTGCAATATCTGCCATCACGAATGCACCGACGGAGTCAGCTATTTCCCTGATCCGTTTATAATCCCAGTCACGGCTGTAAGCTGAAGCTCCGCAAACGATCATTTTGGGTTTTTCTTTTTGAGCTACTGCTTCCATCTGGTCATAATCAATGGTGCCCGTTTCTTTTTTCACTCCGTAGAAAAAGGGCTGATATAATTTACCGCTGAAATTTACCGGAGAGCCGTGAGTAAGATGTCCTCCCATACTTAGGTCTAGCCCTAATATTTTATCACCTGCTTTCAATGCACAGAGATAAACCGAAGCATTTGCCTGTGCGCCGCTGTGTGGCTGTACATTGGCATATCCGCAATTAAAAACTTTTTTGATGCGGTCAATGGCCAGTTGCTCTGTCTGATCCACTATTTCACAACCGCCGTAATAACGCCTGCCGGGATAACCTTCTGCATATTTATTGGTCATCACGTTTCCCATTGCCTGTATCACCTGCAGTGAGGCAAAGTTTTCAGAAGCAATAAGTTCAATACCGTTACGCTGGCGCTCCAGTTCCTGATGGATCAGCCCAAAGACTTGAGTATCTTTTTGCATATTATTTATAAATCCGCTCCGTACGGAGATTTTATATAAATATGATTGAATAATTAGATCCTGAAGATGCCTGTGGTAAAAAAACGAATTTTTCCCATTCTCATCCATTCATCTCCGGATGCAAAAATAAGCGAGGCGCCGTTGCCATTGCTTTATGTGATTAAGTTTTTGTTTGTCCTAAATTCATTACATTCGTTAGTTTTATATACAGAATGAAGGCGGTTATACCAGTAGCAGGAGCAGGCACCAAACTGCGCCCCCACACTTATACTCAACCCAAGGCTCTGATCCCGCTTGCGGGCAAGACTGTTTTGAGTTTTATCATAGACCCCCTTATTGAGGCAGGTATCCATGAATTCATTTTTATTGTTGGTTACCTGGGCGATAAAATAGAGGACTATGTTACCCTTAAGTATCCAGGAATAAAAGCACATTTTGTACGTCAGACAGACAGGCAGGGCATCGGCCATGCAGTACGACTGACAAGGAACATAGTGAATGACGATGAGATGTTTGTTGTGCTGGGTGATACGATCTGTGAATACGACGTCAAAGAAGTGCTGGAAAGCAAAGATTCGATGCTGGGTGTAAAAAAAGTGGATGATCCCCGGGAGTTTGGCGTAGCGGAAATAGGCGAGGACGGTTATGTGCAGCATGTGGTGGAAAAACCTCAGATACCGAAATCGAACATGGCGCTGGTGGGAATTTATAAAGTGAAGGAAAGCAGGCTGATGTTCGAATGCCTTGAAAAGAATATAGGGCAGGGGCTGAAGAGCCATGGCGAGTATAATCTCACCGATGCACTGGATTGCATGATACAACTGGGCGCAAAGATCAAACCTTTTAAAGTGGAGAACTGGTTTGATTGCGGCAGGAAAGAGACCCTGCTGGAGTCCAATGCCACTTTGCTGAAGAAACTGGGCACTCATATTGAAACGGATAAAAAATTCGAGAACACCGTGATCATTCATCCCGTCTGCATCGGTGAAGGGTGTAATATAAAAAATTCGATCATCGGGCCAAATGTGGCCATCGGAGATAATACCACTATTGAATCAGCGATCATTAAGGACTCCATCATCGGTTCCTTCTCCAATCTTTTTGATATTGTGCTGTATCATTCCATCATCGGAAGCGATACAGGCCTGCATGGAGAAACCCGCACTCTGAATATTGGCGACAATACGAATATTGACCTGGGATAAACGACTCTGTGCTGAAGGCTGATGCCACAAAGTATAATGCCGGATCATTGGAAATGAAATATGATCGTTAAAGGAGTTGCCATTTACTACTTGCTCCTTCTCTCATATCTTTACTTGTATTAAATAAGAATAAAAATATGGCACAGTTTAAAAACCGTGTTACCCGGCTTTTCAATATAGATTACCCCATCATTCAGGCAGGAATGATATGGACGAGCGGATGGCGATTGGCAAGTGCGGTCAGCAATGCCGGTGGTCTCGGTTTGATCGGAAGCGGATCCATGTATCCGGATGTATTGAAAGAGCATATCCGGAAATGTAAAACGGCCACTTCTTTTCCTTTTGGGGTGAATGTTCCTTTGTTGTATCCTGATATTGACAAACACATTCAGATCATCATAGAAGAAGGAGTGAAGATCGTGTTTACTTCTGCAGGGAATCCGAAAACATGGACAGGCATTTTAAAAGAACATGGTATCACAGTGGTCCATGTGGTCAGCTCATCAAGGTTTGCCATGAAGGCTCAGGATGCCGGTTGTGATGCAGTGGTGGCCGAAGGTTTTGAAGCTGCCGGGCATAACGGTAGAGAAGAAACAACCACTATGGTATTAGTGCCTGCTGTGGCCAATACAGTCTCCGTTCCGGTGATTGCAGCCGGAGGTATTGCTACCGGCAGGCAAATGCTGGCAGCAATGGTGATGGGAGCCGAAGGAGTACAGATAGGAACCCGTTTTGCAGCCAGTGAAGAAGCATCATCGCATATAAATTTTAAAAATGCATTGATCCATTCCAAAGAAGGCGATACTGTCCTTACTCTGAAGCAACTGGTACCGGTAAGGCTGATCAAGAATAAATTTTATCAGCAGGTAAAAGAAGCAGAGGATAGAGGAGCATCCGTGGAAGAATTAAGATCCATATTAGGGCGTGCCCGGGCCAAGAAAGGGATCTTTGAAGGCGATCTTGACGAAGGCGAACTGGAGATAGGCGAGGTAAGCGCCATCATCCATGACATACTTCCGGCGGCTGAGATTGTAAAAAATGTGTGGAAAGAGTTTATGGACGGTTTGTCCGATCCGGTCAAAAAGCTTTAATTTTATAAACCACGGCTAATTTGGACCCCGGATGGTATTACACCACAATTAAAAAGCGCCACATGAGACAAAAGATCATTCTGCTAATTCTTTGCTTGTCCGGAATGGCATTGGTAAAAGCTGATGCAGCAGACCCGGGGATGAATCCAAACAGAAAAGACGACCTCACCGGCATTGTCATGAATTCCGAAAACAAGAAGCCGCTCAAAGACGTGAACGTGACAGCTTACAGTACTGTAAAAAAAGAAAAAGTGGCCATTACCGATGAGTCTGGTAATTTTTCATTTGATGAACTCAAGCCCGGCACCTATAAATTTATTTTTGAAAAAAGCGGATTCCGCAAGGTCACTAAAGAGAAAGTCGTGATAAAACAGGATGACCCTGTTGATATGTACGTTGAAATGTCGGAAAACAGTGAGCTGGACCTGAAGCCTTCCCCTTTTCATTTTATTTCTGTCGGCTGAACTGACCGGCAGATGTATTGAATTGAGATGTGAACAACACATCCCATTTTTTTATATTGTGCTTTAAGACGGAAATGTTATCTGCTTTCCATTGGGCAGTGTATTCCATCTTTTTAAAATGCTCCCATGCTTCATAAAATGCTTTTTTGTGAAGGTCCCTGGTTGCAATGGTAACATGAGGATGAAAGGGCCGCTCTTCTTTCCGGATGGGGAATTTATTTTTTCTGATCAAATGATCCTCCAGTGATTCTTTAAGATGAGCCAGCGATTCAGTTTTGATCACTTCAATGAACAACACCCGGGGCTTGAAGACGGAAAAATTCTGAAGCTGAATATCAAAAGGGTCTTGCATAGGGGAAAACTCTTTTAAGGCAAGGAGTAATTCGTTTTCAAGCCCGGGCACCATCCAAAAAGGTGGTATCAGCGTGATGTGCGCCGGCGATCTCAAAGCTACTTCGCATTGATGTTTTTCCTGCATCCAGTGTTTCCATTTCAATACCGGAATATTGATTGCTTCAGGCGCTACCAATGCAATGAAATACATTTCCATGATACAAAAATAATGATCACATTCCTGCAATTTCGCTAAAGGATGTTCAGCATAACTGGGGATTTAATACTGAACTGTGATGGCCTGTTTAACCGGCAAGCTGATGCCGATCCTCCCGAAATGATCGGTTTTTTAAGATCATAAATGGCTTGGCGGCAATCTTAAAAGAATATTTTATTACTCATCACTGATATTTTTCAATACCATCAGAAGATTATAAGCCCCTTTTGTTACAAAATTTTTCCCGGATAATTTGTCTGCATCAAGCACTTCGGTAAATCCGTTTTCAGAATTGCCCGGATGGATTTCCTGCATTATAAACTCATTATTCCCTTTCGCTTCGAATACATATTGTTTGTTCTCATATCTGACAATTGCCTCCTCAGGAAGCGCTGCTGTGTTGACACCCGATAGTTCGATCTCCGCATTCATGAACATGCCGGGCAACAAAGTATTATCATATTGCTGAAAATGGCAATGAACCAACGTTGCATTATCGTCAGTAAGGTTTTTACTGATCAAAATGATTTCGCAGGGGTATCTTTTTTCGGGATGAATATTTGTATAGGCATATAGTTTTTGCCCGATAGCCAGTTTAGCAAGATCTTTATCAAATACGGTCAGAGCAAGATGTATGTCAGATGGATTCACCAGTTCAAACAAAACATCACTTGGGTTCACATATTTCCCGATATTGACATTGACTGCCGATACAAAGCCGGTAATGGGAGAATAGATTTTAATGCTTTTTGAAATATTGTCTGCCGTGATCATTTCCGGGTTCAACCCAATAAGTTTCAGCTTCTGTTCCAGTGATTTTATTAACACATACTGTGTTTGATAGGTGGCTTTCGCCTGTTCATAAACTTTATCGCTGGTAGCCTTGCTCTGATTGAGTTCTTTTTGCCTGTTGTATTCACTTTCATTGAAAGCAAATTGTGCTTTTGATGTAAGATAATCCTGTTGCAACTGTATGTATTGCGGATCTTCCATTACTGCCAATACCTCTCCTTTATTGATATGCATTCCGGGCAACAGTTGAGTTGATTTCAAATACCCTCCTAAGGGAACACTGACCGATATGGTATTTTGCGGAGGTACATCAATCTTTCCGTTTAGCCTGATAACGGATGAAATACTTTTTGTTTCTAAATTCCCTATTTCTATCCCCGCATTTTTGTATTGTTCACTACTTAGTGTTACAACATTTTCTTTTAACGGCTCGGCGTTCTGCTTATCTGTTGTTTGTTTACTTCCGCAGGAGAAAAGAAGGAGAGTAAGATTTATCAGGATTATTATATTTTTCATTTTCTTAAAAATTTAGTTATTAATAAAGAAATTTGCTTCAGCTACAGAAATGTTTCTGTTCTTTACGGCCTCTATGTAATCGCTCCGGATACTGATTGCCTGGTTGATCAATAATACCCATTCCAGATAGTTAATCTCGCCATTCACAAATTGCTTATTGGCTGTTGATGTTATGGTTTCTGCATTTTTCAAAGCAGTTCCTTCAAAATATTGAATAGCTTCTTCAAATTTCCGGTATTGGGCAAATGCGGAGCGATAGGATGACTCAAAAGATCTTAGATTTATTTCATAATCTTTGGCAGTTATCAATTCATTGGCCCGTGCTGCATTAATTTTTGCTTTCTGGCCCCCCGTAAAAATCGGGATACTCAACCCGAGTTGCACTGAATGAAACCTTGGCAAACTATTATATTCCTTATTGTCCGCTCCGGTTCCTTTCATGCTCATAATGTTATATCCCAGGGTAAGGTCAGGAAGTAATCTGGACCGCTCTACGCTTGTTAAGGCGGCCGCAATTTCCTGCTGCTCTTTAAGATATTGCATAAAAGCATGGGAAGCCAAAAAAGCGGAATCGTTGCCGGTGAGGTTGGTTAATGTTGCTTTCTTTTCCAGAGGGAAAAACAGGGTAGCAGTATTCAGCAATAACTGGAACTGCAATTGTAATATATCCATGTCTTGTTGTATCTGCGATAACTGCAACGAAATTTGCCCTCTCTGATTTTCGGCTGTTGTTTTTTCCAACACATTGCTTTCTCCTTTGTCATATCGGAGTGTTGCTTTTTCAAGAAAGCCGGCATACAGGCTGTCATTCTTTAACAGCAGCTCTTTTTTTTGCATCAGGTAGCTGAGGTTGTAATACACCAGCGCCACCTGTTTTTTTAACTCCGCTTCTTTTACCCCGACATTCAAAAAGCTGCTTCTCCATTCCTCCGTTAACAGGTTTTTATTAGCTGAATATACTTTCGGAAAACTGATGGTTTGTACGAGACTGATTTTTTTATCTAAAAAATAGCTGTTTATTTGCCCTAATTCTCCGGATACATTCGTTGCAGGAATGGTTGCCCCCGACCGGATCAGCTTTTGCTGATATTCTGCCCGCAAACGCTCATTCTTTACGGTAAGATTATTTTTTAAGGCGGTATCAATTGCCTGCTGCAGCGTAATTGATACTTGCGATTTAGCTTGAGGGGCTGCACTGATGAAGGCCAGAACAAGAATTGCAACAATGCCTTTTGATGATCCTTTTAATGATTTTTTACTATGAAACATGATATATAATATTGGTAATACGAAAAGGGTGAGAAATGTAGCTACCAATAAGCCGCCAATTACAACGGTTGCCAATGGCCGTTGCACTTCAGCGCCTTCACCATGGCTTAATGCCATAGGAAGAAAGCCTAAGGAAGCAACGAAAGCTGTCATCAATACGGGGCGCAATCTGATTTTTGTTCCCTGGATAACAATACGTTTTAAATCAGTTGTGCCTTCTGCTTTTTGCCGGCTGAATTCTGCAATCAAAACAATACCGTTCAATACCGCTACTCCAAAAAGTGCAATGAAGCCGACTCCCGCACTGACGCTGAATGAAATTCCCCTGACAGCCAGAGCCAGCACACCTCCTATTGCAGACAGCGGAATGGCAGTGTAGATCAACAAGCCTAACTTAACAGACTGAAAAGCGAAGTAGAGCAATAAAAAAATCAGTGCAAGCGAAACAGGAACGGCAACGTAGAGCCTTTGTTTTGCTGCGACTAAATTTTCAAAAGCCCCGCCATAAGTGATATAGTAACCTGTTGGTAATTTTATCTGCTGCTCCACTTTTTTGCGTAGTTCATCTACTGTGCTTTGTATATCCCTGCCCCGCACATTGAAACCGACAATAATCCTGCGCTGTGAATTTTCCCTTTGAATTTGATTGGGACCTTCCACTATGTCCACATGGGCTACAGTACTTAAGGGGATTTGCGTTCCTCTTGGTGTAGGTATCAGCAGGTCCTGTACATCGGCGAGATTTTTTCTTTTATCACCCGTGAGCCGCACGACAAGATCAAACCTCTTTTCCCCTTCATATACCATTCCGCTGCTCTCCCCTGCAAATGCTGCATTCACTGTACGATTGATGTCATTGATGTTTAAACCGTATTGGGCAATTACTGCCCGGTTGAATTGTACCACAATTTGCGGCAGCCCGGTTACTGATTCAACATATAAGGCGCTGCTGCCTTTAACAGAATTACAGATGTGGCCTAATTTTTCGGCATAAAATGCAAGTGTATCCAGATCTTCACCGAATATCTTGCAGACAATGTCCTGTCTTGCTCCTGAGATTAATTCATTAAATCGCATGGCTACCGGATACTGAAACCCGAATGTTACCCCGGGTACTGCTTCCAGCTCTTTGGAAATCTTCGCCTCCAGTTCCGGATATGTTTTTGCAGAGGTCCATTTACTGCGGTTCTTCAGAATGATCATCATATCCGACGCATCAACAGCCATGGGATCTGTAGGTACTTCACTGCTTCCTGTTTTACTGACAATTTTTTCAACTTCAGGAAATTTAGCCAGTATGATCTTTGACGCTTTGGATACAGCTTCGATGGAAGTATTAAGATTGCTGCCCGGTAATACTCTGGTATCAACAGCAAAATCTCCTTCAGGCAACGAAGGAATAAATTCTCCGCCCAGGCGGGTTAAAATAAAAACGGCAATAGCAAAAAAAAGTAAAACAGCACCCAGTACAATTTTCTTTTTTTCCAGCACACGGGCCAGGCTTTTTTGGTAAATACGTTCCAGATAGCTCATCATCTTATCCGAAAGAGTTTTTTTGTGTGAGATTTTTTTACTCAAAAACAGGGAACTCATCATCGGAATGTAGGTTAGGGAAAGCACAAATGCACCGGTAAGTGCAAAAGCAACGGTTTGTGCCATCGGCTTGAACATTTTTCCTTCAATACCCTGAAGGGTGAAAATGGGAAGATATACGATGAGAATAATGATCTGGCCAAAAACAGCGCTGTTCATCATTTTTGTTGCGGACTGTTTCACCTCCAGGTCCATATCAGGTTGGGATAGTTTGTTTAAAGACTTGAAGTGTTTGCTGTGAGTTAGCCGGTGCATTACCGCTTCAACAATAATTACGGCGCCATCTACAATTAACCCGAAATCCAGGGCTCCCAGGCTCATCAGGTTGCCGCTTACACCAAACAGGTTCATCATGATAATGGCAAAGAGCATGGACAAGGGAATGACAGATGCTACTATCAGGCCTGCACGAAGGTTGCCTAAAAACAGAACCAATACGAATACCACTATCAATGCACCTTCCATCAGGTTTTTAGTTACGGTACTTATGGCATTGTTGACCATTTTGGTCCGGTCTAAAAAAGGATCTATAACAACACCTTCCGGCAGTGTTTTCCGGATTTGGGTAATTCGTTCTTTAATGTTTTTTATGACTTCATTACTGTTAGCGCCTTTCAACATCATCACAACGGCGCCGGATACCTGCTCCTGGCCGTTGTACGTCATGGCGCCAAACCTCGGTGCGTTACCGTACCGCACTTCTCCCACATCACTTATAAGAAGCGGTATTCCGTTGGGAAGATTCTTTACAACGATATTTTTTATGTCTTCCATATTTCCCACCAACCCTTCGCTTCGTATAAATAAAATAGTCGGGCCCTTTTCAATATAAGAACCACCGGTGTTCTGATTATTATTTTCAAGCGCTTTGAACACATCATCAATGGTAATCTTGTAAGCCAGAAGTTTTTCAGGGGATACTGCTATTTCATATTGTTTCAGCAAGCCGCCGAAACTGCTTACTTCCGCTACTCCTTTTACTCCTAATAATTGCCGGCGAACGATCCAGTCCTGGATAGTGCGTAAGTCCATTGCATTGTACTTGTTCTCAAATCCTTCTTTCGGGCGGATGGTATATTGATATATTTCACCCAACCCGGTTGTGACAGGCGCCAGTACCGGTATTCCAAACCCCTTGGGAATCTGCTCCTGAACCTGCTGTAATCGTTCGGTTACCTGTTGTCTTGCCCAATAAATATCTGTTTTGTCATTAAAAACAATAGTAACAACAGATAAGCCAAAACGTGAAAAGCTTCGCTGTTCAATAAGCCCGGGAATATTATTGTTTACCTGTTCTATTGGAAAGGTGATCAGCCTTTCTACATCAGGAGCGCCCAATGAAGGTGCAATGGTTATTATCTGCACCTGGTTGTTTGTGATATCCGGAACAGCATCAATAGGGAGACGCTTTACTTCGTAAGCGCCTAAGCCGATCAGTGAAATGATCAGAATTCCGATGATGAGTTTATTCTTTACGGAAAACTCAATTATTTTATTCAACATGATATTTTAATTAATCGTTCAAATAAATATGCGTCATTATAAAATAATGGCATGCAATAAAAAGACAGAGCAAGTTCTGCTCTGTGAATTATAATCAAAGAAAGATTAACTGATACGGGGCGGTTGCCAGATGTTATTCAGAAAGGAGTTGGAATAATCTTGTTGTTTTTGGAATGTTATCCTTTGAAGGGATATTACGGACAAAGATTGAGGGAGAATTGGATAGGCTATTGTAGAAACGGTATGAACAAAATGATTATTCGCTGATTTGAAAGGTAATTTTTTGTGATCCTGGTTGTTCCCTTTGTGATGATGATGAATTTTCCCGGAATAATGTTTAACCAGAAAATCAACTACGGATAAATCATTATCCTCCTGGACATGCTCAATATAATGATGAATCAAATAAGGCAACTTCAATACTTCCCCGAATGCAGTATTGGCACTCAGAAAAATAAAAAGAAATGATATTGCCAAAACTTTTTTCACTGTGTAAAGGTAATTCTTAATTTAAAGGATCTGAAAAATGATGATGTTTTTTTCACAGTTTATTTAATTTTTAATTTCTCTTTTGCCCTGTCAACAATGTAATACACCATAGGTACTAAAAAGACAGTAAGGGCGAGGGAAGAGAGAAGCCCTCCGATAATGACCCAGGCTAACCCGTTTTTCCACTCAGCTGCCGTCCCGGTAGCCAACGCAATGGGTAACATGCCAATGGCCATGGAAAAAGTGGTCATTAAAATCGGTCGCATGCGTTCTTTTCCTGCTATGATGAGCGCATCTTTATAATATTTCCCTCTAGCTTTTAACTGGTTGGTAAAGTCCACGATCAAAATAGAATTTTTGGTTACAAGCCCCATTAACATTATTAATCCGAGTAATGCGAACAAGCTTAAATTACTCAGTGATAGATTTAAAGCCAGGAAGGCTCCGATTGCTGCTACCGGGATTGCAAACAAAGCAACAAACGGGTAAATAAAACTATCATACAATGCCACCATGATCAGGTAAATTAACAGGAAAGAAATAATCAATACGGAACCTAATGCCCCGAAACTATCGTTCTGCCTTTTGATATCGCTTCCCCATGTCATTTGTATTCCCTCGGGCAAAGGATTGTTTTTAATATAGGAAACAACATCATCCGCAACGGTCCCTGAGGGCCTTCCTAAAGCATCTGCAGTAAGAGTGACTGCCGGTTGCCGGTCTTTCCGTTCTAAAAGGGATGGCGAATAATCACGTTCAATATTTGCAAACTGGACAACCTCAACCGGAATACCCATCGGGTTGACCATTGTCAGTTGTTTCACATCATTGAGGTTTTGCCGGTCGAACTTATCCAACCGGATCCTTACAGGGTATTCGGTTCCATTTTCAGTAAGCGTAGCATCATCATTCCCGGTAAATGCGGTTCTCAAATTTGTTCCTACAAAAGCGGTACTTAATCCTAAACGCTGCATTCTGTCTTTATCCGGGATTACTTTTAACTCCGGGCTTCCTGCTTCAACGGAAAGCCGCACATTATCTGCCCCGGGAATTTTTTCTATAACTGATCTCAGGTTACCGGCGGCTTGCATTACCTGTTCCTGGTTGATGCCGCTTAAGGTAATTTCAATAGGCGCTGAACGGGGAACCAATCCCAGTTCCATTATTGAAAAATTGATACCGGCATAGTCTCTTTGCAAACTGTCCCTGAGTTTCCTCATAAATTCACTGGTGGAGAGGTTGTTGATTTCCTTTTTGGATTTTAATTGAATAGTAAATTCAGTTTTATTTGCCATGCCGACACCTAAACTTCCGATACCGGTACTTGACCCTCCTACATTGCTGAATAGTGTTGCTACCTCAGGCTGATGCAGGATATAATTTTCAATTTTTTCTGAAATAAAATTATTTCTTTGAATGGATGTGCTCTTGTCAAATTCCAGCGCTAACTGAAATTTTCCCTGGTCACCGGTAGCGATCAGTTCTTTACCAATAATGCCTTGTTTCATCATCGCAAGTGTTCCTGCAAAAAGCAGGACAATAAAGCCGGTAAAGATCAATTTGTGATTCAACACCCAACCGAGTGATCTGCCATACCAGTTTATGAAATTGTTTAGCCCGCCTTCGAACCATAACAGGAACCGGTTAAATATATTTTTCGGCTGTAGATTTTCTTTTTTACCAATACGTGAAGCCAACCAGGGAGTAAGGGTAAAGCCAACCAGTAAACTCGTTAAGGTAGAGGTGATCACCACTACTGAAAATTGTTTCAGCATGTCCGCAACAAACACCTGTAAGAAAAGAATCGGTAAGAATACAACGACATCAACCAGAGTGATGGACAAAGCGGAGAAACCGATTTCCATCCGGCCATCCATTGCTGCAGATCTTTTATCCTTGCCCATATCCAGATGGCGTTGTATGTTTTCCAGGACTACCGTAGCATCATCTACCAGGATGCCGATAATCAATGACATGGCTAATAAGGTCATCAGGTTAAGAGTATAACCCAGCAGCCACATTACGGCAAAAGCTGTAATAAGAGAAGTAGGAATAGCGACCAATACGATCAATGAATTCCGGAAACTTCTCAAAAATAAAAGCATTACAAGGGAAACCAATACTACAGCCAGCAGCAGATCAAAGACCACTGAATTAACCGCGGCGATCGTATTGTCGGTACTGTCATCCGTTATTACAAATTTTAAACCGGCATTTGTATTCTGGTTTTCGATAGATCGAAATTTTTCCCGGATCAGTTTAGAGACATCCACTGCATTGGCATCGCCTTGTTTTTTGATCAAAAGCCCTATCCCGTTTTTACCATTGTAGCGGCTGACTGAACTTAACTCTTTTGTACCGTCGCTTACATCAGCTATATCTTTCACATATACCGGACTTCCGGGATATGGCATGGCAAGCTGAACATTTTTTATATCATTAATTGCCGTGAACTTGCCCACCAGCCTTACTGAACTACTTTCTGTGTCAGTTTGAATTTTCCCTGCAGGCAAATCAATTCCAGACCGGTTAATAGCTTCTACCACCTGATACAAGGAGATTTTGTACAGCTTTAATTTTTCCTTGTCCACCTGTACATGAAATTCTCTTTCTTCACCGCCTAACACGGTAATCTCTGCCACACCCTTCAGTTGCTGGATTTGCGGCAGGTAATCATCTTTCATTTTCTGATAAAATGATGTCGGCGGCAGATTACTTGTTGCACTTACCGACATGATCGGCAAATCGTTTGGAGAGACCTTGCTCATCACCGGGTTGGAAATATCTTTTGGCAGATCTTTACGGATATTATCAATATAGCGCTGTGCATCCTGCATGGTCTTGTCCAGGTTTGTTCCATATTTCAGATTAGCAATGATGATGGATGCATTGGGCAGTGATTTCGTCACCAGGTAATCCACGCCTTCTAAATTGGAAAGTGCATCTTCAATTTTACGGGAAACTGACGTCTCTACTTCATTGGGTTCTGCACCGGGATACCCGGTTCTGATGACTATAACAGGCTGGTTGAAGTCGGGCATCAGTTCATAACTCAGATTCCTGTAACCAATAATTCCCAGCAAGGCAAACACACTGAAAAGAACTATGATCAGTGAGGGGCGTTTGATGGATATTTCTGTAATGTTCATAATAAAATGAGTTTCGGATCTCGGGTCGTAAAAAGCTTTTCTTTCGGAATTTATTTTTCTGATAATTTTTTCATTCTTGATTAATGATCATTTTCTATGGCAATGTTCGCCCCATCATAAAGGTTGATAAAGCCATTTGTTACCAGGATGTCTCCGGGTTGCAGTCCCGCGGATATCACTGATTTATTTTCAATGGCTTTTGATACTTCAATATTTTGTAAAACTGCTTTCCCGCTTTTTATTAAATAAACCTGTGCTTTCCCTCCTTCTTCCATGATCGCTGATGAAGGGATGATTATTCCTTTCAGCGGTTCTTTCCCTTTGATATTCACTTTACCAAACATTCCTGATTTTATGTCCAGGTTTTTTGTGTTCTTCACCTGAAATTGCACCGGAAAACTGTTTCCCGCATTGGCTTTGCTACCGATCATTAGTACTTTTCCGGACAGGGATATATCAGGGTACACATCTGCCGATATATCATATTGCTGATTTAGGTGAAACCGGTGTAAATCGTTTTCCGGAACGTACACCGTGAATTTTAAGAGAGCGATGTCGGTAATCTGAAGTAAAGGAACCCCTGGCGCAGCAAACCCTCCTTCATCATTTAACTTGGCTGTCACAATTCCATTAAAAGGCGCTTTGATACTCGTCTTTGAAATCTGCTCTTCCAGAGTTTCTTTTTGAACCCGGGCAGCTTTTAAGCCTAATGCAGCTTTTTCCAACTGCACTCCCTGCACGGCATCAGCCTGCGTCAGCACCGTATAACGGTTTACATCATCCTGTAAACCTTCAAGCTGCACCTCAGTTGCCTGTAATTGCAATTTCAATAATGAATTGTCCAGTTGAATTAGAGCCTGCCCCCGGGTAACATAGCTTCCAAGATCTACTAAAACGGAATTGATTTTACCCGGAACCTCCGCACTGATTTTTGATTCCCGTTCCGGTTCAAAGTTCCCCGTATAAATGTTTCCATCAATGATATTTTCCAATCTCAGGGTATCTGCCTGAACAGTAATAGCCTGTTCTTTATTGTAGTGATACACTTTTTGTTTGGTAATTTCCTTATTGCTATTTAACCGGAGTATGATCACTGCAATAATGATCAATGGAACTATTATGTATAATATCATCCCGGCGATATTTGATTTTGTTTTCATAATATTTTATTTATTCAGTGGAATGTTTCCTGTTAATTTCATCAGTTCCAGGTCTGCTTTCAGGTAATCAATTACCGCATTGAGATAGTTTTGCTGGGCTTCCCGCAAAGCAGTATCTGCCAGCAGGACATCGGTAAGACTTGCAGTACCCTGCTTTTGCTGAAGAATTGATTGTTCATAAATTTTATGTGCAAGCGCAACCTGGCTGCCGGTATTTGTTACGGTTCTTTCGGCAACGGCCCGTTGCCGCATAGCGTTTCCTGTCTGTATTTCATTTTGCTCTGATAGCAGCTCATAATGCAGATTGTTATTGTCAATCTCAATTTTTTTCTGTGCCAGTTTTCTTTGTGTCACGGTTCCGTTAAAAAGAGGGTATGAAATCTGTATGCCGGCAAATCCAACCGGGAAAAACTTCAGAAATGTATTTGGCTTTTTATCATATCCGAAACCGGTGGTTCCGTAAGATGCAATGAGATTGAGTGATGGTAACTTCTTTGATTTATTAAAAATATTCAATTCGTTAGTCAATAATTTGTTTTGTGTCTGGATCATTCTCATTTCAGGAGTGGGAACTGCTGTATAATCCTTCGCTGAACGAAAATGAATTTCCGGTTCTACCGCTATTTCTCTCTCCAAAGGGATGCCCATATTCAATTTCAGAATGTTCATTACCTGCTGAAATTTGCTGCTTACATTTTCTTTTTGTGTACTTAGTTGTTCTTCCTGTAGCATCACTTTATTTACGTCTGTTCCTTTTGCCAGCAACTGCTCCCGGAGGAGTTGCATATTTTTCAACAACTTGCCTGTATTGAGTAAGTTGCTGTCCAAAAAAGCCAGTTGGTGATACAGGATTTGGGCATTGTAGTATAAGATGGTTAGTTCATAAAATAACTGTTCCTGTGATTTTTGATACTGCAATTGAGATAGCTCCGATGCCACTTTTGAATTTTGAATGGCGCCATTCAGTTGCGGATTATATAGAGGCAATGTCAATTGCAGGTTAGCATTGATGCTGTGAGGAACTCCAAATTGAGCTTCTTTAAACTGGCCTGCCGGCGCGGACGGATTGAAGGTGGACAAAGGCATCAGTTGATAGGGAAGATCCATGAAATATTTATAATCTGCATTTGCAGTTATCTTCGGATAAAGATTGGCCTTTAGCTCTTTTTCCTTTTCTGCACCGGCAGCAATATTGTTTCTTTCTATTCTCAGGTTTTTATTGTAAGCCTGAGCAGTATCAAGGCATTGTTTTAAAGACCAGATTTCCTGGGCATGAACCAGGTTTCTTCCGGGAATCAGGAGGAAGATCAATACCAGAAAAAGTTTGTGAATATTCACTAACATAAAAGAGTAAATTTTTTTTATTTGAGTAATATCAATTGAGAACTCAATGAAGCATAGAGCCTGTGTTTTACGTCCGGTTTTATAGTTACATAGTCTCCCTGTTCCATTTCTGTCTTTTGCCCATTCTCATCTTCATAGATTACCTTTCCCTGAATACACAGAAGCAGAGCCGGAACTTTTGAAACATGTTCCTGTAATGTATTATCAAGTTTCAGCCGGATGGCAGTGACCGTACCTGTTTCGCCTTTGAAAAGATTCACGGAAGATATTTCGGTTCCGAGCGGGTGTAGTTTTTCAATATTCATTTCATTTAGTATTGATAGTCTTAAAGAGCTTAAAGAATTTTAATTTTTTTCAATCATTTTCAAAACGCCTTCCAATACTGCTTTACCGTCATTTATGAGATTCGATTTATGCCCCGACATCTTCCATTTCAGAACGGTGAGCCTCATGCCACCTATGATTATTGTAGCGAGGGCTCCGGGTGCGATCAACTTGCTATACTGGCCTTTGTTTTGGCCGGAACTTATGTTTTTACTGACAAACTGCTGCATCAGATCCATGATCTCTGAAACCTTTTTGCTTAATTCTTTATTAAAGTGAAAAATACTTTCTGAAAAAATTACACTGACAATGGCCGGCTTTTTTGTGAATGCTTCCAGTTGGGATGAAAACAAGGTGCGCAATTCATCGCCGGCAGTTTCATGGGGTTCTGACAGAACACCGGCCATACGTGTTTTCATCTCTGCGATGAAATAGGTAAGCAAACCCAGTAATATTTCATTCTTACTTTTAAAATGCCTGTATAGTGCCGGCTCCGATAAACCAAGGTCAGCTGCCAGGTTTTTTGTGGTAAGATTCTGTATCCCGTGTTTGTCAATCCGGGCTGTTGCCGCATCCATGATATCTATTTGCCTGTCAGTAAACTTTTCCATTTCATCATTTTTTAAGTTTATAGAAATTAAATCCTAACCAAATAACTGATATACTCATCGCTAATGCTCCAACGAGAACCAATACAGGCGGAAGCCCAAGATATACTTCTGATAAAATCCCGATTGGCATTAATAACCCGGTTAATGCTAATAGAGAAATGGCTTTGGCATGGGGAAGTTTGTCTTTAAAGTGCAGGAGCAGGAACCCGATCAATATATTCAAGAAGGCAAATAAATTACCATGTACATGAGCTAACCGGGCTTCAAAATGTTTACCGGTGCTATATGAATTTGACCATTCAGCAGCGGTAGGAGCAAAATCTCTCAGATAAATGAGCAAGAAGCCATAAATCATGAAAAGGCCCATGGTTAAAAATCCTATTGAAATATTGTTCTTTCCTGTCATTATTAAAATGTTAGTTAGTATTCACTAACAAAATTAATTTTAGTTTCCGGAAATTCCAAAAGTATTTTCGGAAAGTATTAGCCGGCTTAAATAGAAGAAGATTGAAAATACCTTTTATGATATTGCTCGTGAGCCATTTATAATGTTGATGGACCTGGTTGTCCGGATCCGGACTTTCTTATTTCACGGCCACAAATTGTTTAAAAAAAATAAGTGGTCCTTAGCTACAACATTTCTGATATCTCAGCTTTTACGGAATGCCCATTTGATCAGTTCTTTCCAGGTTGGCTTTTTACCGTACATCAGGATTCCGGTGCGGTAAATCTTTCCCGCAAACCATGTCGTGAATATGAACCCTCCAATGAGAAGCGCCATGGATAACCCGAGCTCCCACCAGGGAACTGTTCCCGGAACACCGTAAGGGATCCTTGCCATCATGACTATAGGTGAAGTGAAAGGAATGATACTTCCCCAAAAAGCAATGGGCCCGGTGGGATCGCTGATAGCTGCACTCATCATGACGATGGCAATGATGATCAGCATGGTGACCGGGAAACTTAGCGATTGGGCTTCTCTTACATCTTCATTGATGGCGCTGCCGATGGCTCCGTATATTGACGCATAGAAAAAGAATCCGCCTAAGAAATAGAAAGCAAAGCAGAAGAGGATCAATGGCACATTGATGCTGGTGATGAGCTGTTGCACTCCACCCACGAGAGAATTGACGCTGTCGCCGCCGCCCGATGCTTTGGTAATATTATAAATGAGGAATACAAATGCGATCCAGAGCAGGAATTGTGTCAACGCTACCAAAGCGATGCCGATGATCTTTCCCAGCATCATCTGAAAAGGCTTTACGGAAGAAACAATGACTTCTGCGATCCGGTTTGTTTTTTCTTCCATCACGCCCATCATTACCTGTGAACCGTAAATGAGAATGATGAAGTAGATCAGGAAACCACAGGCAAGGCCGATGGCATTGGCAAATTTTGCATTGGCTTTGGGATCGCTCATGTTTATGAATTGAACACCCAGCCGGCTTGTTTGCATGATCTCTTGTTTGGCAGCATCAATTTTAAGGCTGTCATTTTTCACCATGTCCCATATCTTGTTCAGTTTGGCTTCTACCAGAGATGAAGCTTCAGGTCCGTAAGATCTTTTTGCGAGCAATTCAATATTATTATTCCCTTTTTGCCAGTCAAGAGGAGGAATTACGATAAAGGCATCATAATCTGAGGAGTCAAGTTCAAGACTCTTTACATCCGGTTTATTTTCAATAAGGGTAAGCCGGGATGATTTGTCCAGTTGATTTTCTTTATCCAGCATTGACTTTGTAAAATACCCGGATGAATCAAGGATGCCTACATTCAGGTTGGCTCTTGTCTTTTCAGCAAGGTAACCGGTGCCGAATATTAATCCGAGATAAAGCAAAGGAAAAAGAAGTGTGGTGATGATGAAAGTCTTCTTCCTTACTCTGGTAAGATATTCTCTTTTTATAATGAGCAGAACTTTGCGCATGATATTCCGGTTTCTTGTTAGTTAGATGATTTTGACAGGTTTTGAAATTGTCTTGCTGCGGGAGTTCCTTCCACCAGGCGAATGAAAATGTCATTAAGCGATGGCAGTATCTCATTGAATGAATGAATGACGACTCCCTGCCCGATCAGGTATTTCAGTACATCGTTGGGCTTGTTTCCTTCTTTGATACGGACAACCGATTGCTGATTCTTTGTACCCACCAACTCAAATGGGGCTTCTCCGTTCAATGATTGAGGAAGATGCTCGGCTCCGATGCTGAAAAGGTTTTCCTTAAATTCCTGCTTGATGTCTTTCACCGTTCCGTCAAGGATTTTCTTTCCTTTATTGATCAGCGCAATATTGTTGCAGATCTCTTCCACCTGCTCCATCCGGTGTGTGCTGAAAATGATGGTGGATCCTGCCTGTGCAAGTTTATAGATTTCATCCTTGATCAGGTTGCTGTTTACCGGGTCCAGGCCGCTGAAGGGTTCATCAAGAATGATCAGCTTTGGGTTGTGCAATACCGTAATGACGAATTGCAGTTTCTGGCTCATTCCTTTACTCAGGTCTTCCACTTTTTTATTCCACCAGCTTTGCATTTCTAATTTTACAAACCATTCTTTGATCTTTTCCATGGCTTCGGAGCGGCTCAGTCCTTTCAATTGCGCTAAGTACAGAGCCTGTTCGCCGATCTTCATTTTTTTATACAACCCTCTTTCTTCAGGCATATACCCGATGTGGATCACGTCATTTAAGGGATCGAATTTTTTCCCATCAAGAAATATTTCTCCTTCATCGGGAAAAAAGATTCCTGTGATCATCCGGATCAAAGTGGTTTTGCCTGCGCCATTAGGCCCCAGCAACCCATAGATCGTTCCTTTCTCAATGGAGAGGCTGATATCATCCACAGCTTTTTGGGTGGCAAAATATTTTTTTAGATTGCGAACTTCTAATACTGCCATAGAAAAAAATTGAGGGTCAAAGATAGGCACAATAAAGTGTTTTCATTTTTCTGTCAGAAATGACCAGCAGGTGTTATAAAGTCCGGAAATTTTTTAGAGAATAGAATGACTTTTCATTCAATACATCTGGTCAATGATATAACAGGGACTGAACAATCTTTTCTGCCACTTTCTCCCCGTCCATGGCAGCGCTTACAATTCCTCCGGCATATCCGGCGCCTTCGCCGCAGGGATATAGATTTTTTATCTGCGGATGTTGAAGCGTTTCTTCATTCCTTGGTATTCGTACCGGCGAAGAGGTTCTTGATTCGGTAGCCACCACAACTGCATCATTGGTAAAATAACTTTTTCCGCCGTAGCGGGCAGGCATCTTTTTTCCAAATTCTTTAAATGCTGTTTGCAGCCGTTTATGAATAAACGAAGGCAGCACTTCCTGAAGTGCGACCGATCTTATTCCTGGCAGATAAGAACAGTCTGGTAAAGAAGATGAGATCTTATTTTGAGTGAAATCTATCAATCGTTGCGCAGGAGCAACCATATTTCCACCACCGCATTTAAATGCTTTTTGTTCCACCTCTTGCTGAAAATACATTCCTGCCAATGGACCATGCATTTTATAAGCCTGTACATCTTTTTCTTCCACAGAGACAACGATGCCGCTGTTGGCAAAAGGATTGTTCCGTTTGGAAGGCGACCATCCATTGACCACGATCTCACCGGGAGCGGTGGCTGCCGGGGCTATAATGCCGCCGGGGCACATGCAAAAAGAAAAAACGCCTTTGCCATCAACCTGCTCCACCAAACTATAGGAAGCAGGAGGAAGGAATTCACTTCGCAGGGTACAATGATACTGAGCAGAATCAATCAGCGACTGCGGATGCTCTACCCGAACGCCTAGAGCAAAAGGTTTGAATGCTATTTGAATGTTTTTTGAATGAAGCAACTGAAAAATATCCCTGGCGGAATGCCCGGTTGCCAAAATCACGGCATCGCCATCCACCACAGCATCGTTTGTTTTTACTCCGGTTATTTTTTCTTTTTTGAGTACAACGTCAATCACTTTTTTTTCAAAATGGATCTCGCCGCCACAATCAGTTATTTTTTTTCTTATTGAAGTAATGATGTTGGGTAGTTTGTTTGTCCCGATATGCGGATGCGATTCAAATAAAATATTTTCTTCAGCTCCAAAATGAACAAAAAGATCCAGGATGCGGTTTACATTACCTCTTTTAGAACTTCGTGTATAAAGTTTTCCATCGCTGTAGGTACCGGCGCCGCCTTCTCCAAAACAATAGTTGCTTTCGGGGTTTACAATACCGTTTTTATTCAGAGCGGCAAGATCTCTCCGTCTTGCCCTGACGTCTTTTCCTCTTTCCAGGATAATGGGCTTAATGCCTGATTCCAAGAGCTTTAGAGCAGAAAATAATCCTGCAGGCCCGGCTCCGACAATGATCACTTTATGATCAGAATGACTAACATCTCTGAATTCAAATGGCTGTAGTTTTCTGTATTGAAAAGGTTCATTGATAAATGCCTGAACGGATAAGTTGATCCATACGTTTTTACTTCTTGCGTCAATTGATTTTTTGAGGATATAAAAACCCGTGACTGCATTTTTTTTTAAGGAGATTGTTTGTGCAATCTTATTTTTTATGCCCGCATCATCAACTGATTCCGGCGGCAACAATTTTAATGAAACTATTTTTTGCATGTGTCAGGTTTTTATCCTGAAATGATCACAAAGTTGTAACTAAAATTTTTTTGAAAAAATTAATTTCGATCCCGGCAAGATCTGTCTGATCATTTTTTTTGGAATGCTGAAAAAAAATAAAAATGTTTTTTAAACAAGATCCGGTTAATTTTTCAGAAAAATATTTTAAACGCAGTATGTTGACAATTGTTATGGATCAATAAAATTTGATTGATCTGATGGTTCTGGCAGGAGGCCTAGAATATACATCATTTCAATAATACAGAGTAATGATTTTTCCAAATTTATTTACCAAAAAGCGCAAAAAATTACTTGTATGGCAATGAAAAAGAGAACATCCCAATAAAAATTTTTTTTTATCAAAGAATTGTAGATATTCGCCTTCCTGTCCTGTTTTTTTATGATATTGCGGTGTGATTCTGAGGACATCATTAATAACCACAAAAGATAACCAGACCGATAAACTGCGACCGACTGATGGACAAGAATGCTGAAAAAGTTTGGACCAATTGTTTGAAGATCATCAAAGACATTGTTGAGTGGCAGCACTACAAAACCTGGTTTGAACCGATCAAACCTGTTTCACTTAAAAATAATATTCTCATCATCCAGGTTCCCAGTCAATTCTTTTTTGAATATCTGGAAGAGCATTACGTTAATCTTCTGGCAAAGACGTTGAAGCGTGAGTTAGGTAAAGATGCAGGTCTTGAATACCGCATCATGGTGGACAGCGGCAATATTAAAAACAAACCGCTTACCATGGATGTGAGCGGACAAGGTTTTAAAACTTATTCTAATAATGAAATGGATTTTCCGTTAGTCATTTCCAATCCGGTAAAAAATCCGTTTGTCATTCCGGGATTGAAAAAGATGCAGATTGATCCGCAGCTCAATCCCATTTATACGTTTGATGCTTTTATTGAAGGCGATTGCAACCGGGTGGCCCGTCGTGCCGGCAAAGCCGTTGCCGAGAAACCCGGAGCCAATTCTTTTAACCCGCTGGTCATTTACGGCGGCGTGGGATTAGGTAAAACCCACCTGGCACAAGCCATTGGAAATGAAGTAAAAAGGCTGCATCCCAACAAAGTGGTCCTGTATGTGAGCTCTGAGAAATTCATCAATCAGTTCATGGATCACAGCCGCAATAATGCGATCAATGATTTCATTCATTTTTACCAACTGATAGATGTGCTGATCATTGATGATGTTCAGTTCTTTAATAAGGCTGAGAAATCTCAGGATGCATTTTTCGCAATTTTCAATCACCTTCATCAATCGGGAAAACAACTGGTGCTAACATCAGACAAATCACCGAAAGATCTTGAAGGAGTTCAGGAAAGATTGTTGAGCCGTTTCCGTTGGGGTTTGAGCGCCGACCTGCAGATCCCTGATTACGAAACAAGGATTGATATCCTGGAAAAGAAAATGAAAAATGATGGATTGGAAATGCCGAAGGAGGTAGTGAAATATATTGCCTATAATATAAATAGTAATGTAAGAGAACTGGAAGGCACATTGATTTCATTACTGGCGCAATCCTCACTCAATCGCAGGGAGATAGATCTGGACCTTGCAAAGAAAGTGTTACGCAATTTTATCAGGACATCGAGCAAAGAGATCACTATTGATACCATTCAGAAAATGGTATGTGAATATTTCGCTGTTCCATACGACAAACTCTTACAAAAGACAAGGAAAAGGGAGATTGTACAGGCGAGGCAGATCACCATGTATCTTGCCAAAGCTTTTACAAAGAATTCCCTGAAAACGATCGGAGAGCATTTCGGTGGTCGCGACCATACAACTGTGATACATTCATGCCAGACGGTAAAAGATCTGATGGATACAGATAGTGTATTTCGTGAGAATGTTCTGGAATTGCAGCAGAAGGTACAGTTGGCTGCTATGTAGAATGAAAGGAAGGAATTATTTTACTGCCCGGTTCAGGTGAGCCGGGTTTTTCTTTGGATGCTTGGCAGTTAAAAGCTATTTTTGCAGCCCTGAAAATGAGATTTCGGGGCAATGCCCGACAGGCAGATCAGCCCGGTAGAATATGGCGCTTTGGCGCCAGGGTCGCAGGAATGGATGTGTTATTATGTATATATACTTTGGAGTGAAAAGCTAGGAAAATTTTATGTTGGCTCAACAAAAGACGTGGAAAATCGGTTGAGAGAGCATAATAAAGGAGAAAGTAAGTTTACATCCAAAGGTATTCCTTGGGTTTTAGTTTGGCAGGAAAGCGTAGAAACAAATTCTGAAGCCGTGGGATTGGAAATGAGAATCAAAAAACGAGGAATAAAAAGGTTTTTAGAAGGATTTTCGGGAGGTAGTTCAGCCCGGTAGAATATGGCGCTTTGGCGCCAGTGTCGCAGGAAAGGATGAGTTAGAATGTGTGCTTGAAATTGAAGATTAGGATCTGAGAGAAGAAATAAATTGAGAAGAATTTTCGGGAGGTAGTTCAGCCCGGTAGAATATGGCGCTTTAGCGCCAGGGTCGCAGGAAATGATGTGTTAGTATGAGTTCATGATATTGAAGATTTGTGTCTGTGAGAAGAAATAAAATGAGAAGATTTTTCGGGAGGTAGTTCAGCCCGGTAGAATACGTGGTTTGGGACCACGGGGTCGCAGGTTCGAATCCTGTCCTCCCGACATAAAATAAAATATTTCAGCAACTAAGGGTGAGGTGGATGAGTGGCTGAAATCAACGGTTTGCTAAACCGTCGTACGACCTTAAAGTTGTACCGAGGGTTCGAATCCCTCCCTCACCGCTGTCAACCTCCCAGGCTTCGACCCCGGAGGTTTTTTATTTCACTATCTGTACTATCTAATATTGCCTTTGCAATTATTTAGAGATAGTTTCTTCTTATTTTTATCATAACGATCTTACTGTATCACCAAAAAGATGTTGAGAGCATTCATAGAATACCTGTCAGGGCTTTATTTAAAGAAAGAGGTCAGTCCCGCAGTTGCTTATGATCTGTGGGCTTCCACTTATGATACCCAGCCCGGCAGCCTGATCATGGACTTTGATGAGGAAGTGTTTAATTCATTATTGAAAAGCGTTGATCTTAAAGATAAAATTGTAGCCGACATCGGATGCGGAACCGGCAGGCACTGGAAAAGAATGCTGGATCAAAGTCCCAAACAACTGATAGGATATGAAGTATCCGTCAGGATGCTGAACAAACTCAAGGAGAAATTTCCGGAGGCTATCACTCATCTCATCACCGATCATCGCTTGTATGGCCTTGATGATCATTCTTGCGATGTATTGGTTTCCACGTTGACGATATCCCATATGAAAGAACTGGAACCGGTCTTTAAAGAATGGGATCGTGTTCTGAAACCCGGCTCAGATATCCTGATCACAGAATCGAATCCCGAACTTTTGGCCAAAGGAGAGGAAAGGGTATTCACTTACCGGAATAAAACCATCACCATCCGCAGCTTTGTGCATCCTGTGGAAAAGATCAGGGCTATAGCAAAGCAACTGAACTGGCAGGAAGCAGGTTTTGCCGAAAAGATCATTGATGAAAGTGTAAAAGAATATTATGAGAACCAATATGCACTTTCCCTCTACGATAAATTCAAAGGCACCTCACTGGTTTACGGTATTCATTTTAAAAAATAAGCCTCATAGCTTCTTCTACCGGATATAGCCCCGAAGATCAGATGATCCCGGCTAACTCAAGGCTTTTCTTCTTTACATTTCTCAATTCAATACTCTCAATGACCGGGTCGGCTGCCAGTATCAAAGAGGTATTGTTCTCCTTCCACCATGAACTGTTCAGCAGTTTATCAAAAGCAATTACGCCGACAAAATATTTCCGTTCTTCCCCCGCATGCCATTCTTCTATCCATTCAAAATCATCACGGGGAACATAAGACCAGTCATCAAAGCTGACATAAGTGCGCAGGTACAGGTCATTGCTCAGTTCATGTGGTTGATGATGGTATAACTTTTTGTATTCATAACGGTAATCATACCTCAGGGCGGCGATATCACTCAACACTGCAGAGGCGGTAGGAAAGCTGCCGGCTCCTTTTCCATAGAAAAATTGTTTGTCGGCAAAACCACTTTCGATCACCACGCCGTTGTATTCATTTTTAACGAATGCCAGATGATCATCGTGATTGACAAACTGAGGCAATACAAAAGCGGCCACTTTCCCGTTCTGCAATTTTTTTGCCTGGGCCACCAGTTTGATCTGCTGATTTTTTTCCCTTGCCACAATGGCATCGCCTGCATTCACATTTTGAATACCATTAAATAAAACTTCATCAGGCCTGACAACTATACCGTAAGCATGAGTAAGTAAAAATGTCCATTTATTCACCGCATCGTATCCTTCCACATCCAGCTTTGGATTGCTTTCTGCAAATCCAAGCTGTTGGGCCATGATCAAAGCCTGTTTGAAATCGAGGCCTTCTTCAAACATTTTTGTAAGAATGAAATTGGTGGAGCCATTTACTATGGCCTTAATGGAATGAAGAAGATCATTGTCATAATATTCTTCCAGATTACGGATAACCGGGATGGAAGCACAGGCTGCCGATTCATATAAAAATGACTGCCCGGTCTGCTGCTGAAGTTTTAAAAGCTCGGAAAGATGTTCTGCGATCATTTTTTTGCTGGCGCTTACAACATTTTTTCCGTTCTTCAATGCTGTAGAAACGATCTGGAAAGCAGCATCGGCATCATCTATCACTTCTACGATCACATTTATGGAAGGATTATTCAATAATTCATTTTTATCCGTAGTGAAAAGGGAAGCAGGAGCATTACGTTTTTTTCCGGAGTCCTTGATACATACTTTTTTGATCCTTGCCTTAAGTGAGGATGTTTTCTCAAGGACCTTGTACAAACCTTCTCCCACTACTCCGAAGCCAAATAAGCCTATGGTTAATTCTTTATGTGCTGTCATATATTTTTAATTAGATACCGTGATCTGTTCTTTAAAAAATTCTTCTGAGGCCTTTCTTTTCAGAAAATCTGTGATGATATTTTTAATTTTTTCATATTCAAGAAGAAACCCATCATGCCCGTATGGGGAATGGATAGAATGAAATTGCGCACCCGGTATTGATTCCGCAATGAATCGTTGCTCGCTCAGGGGAAATAGAATATCGGTGGTGATCCCGATCACCAAAGTCTTTGCTTTTATTTTGGCTAAAGCTGCTTCCACAGATCCACGGCCTCTTCCCACATTATGTGAATCCATGGATTTGCTCAGGAAATAATAACTGAATGCATTAAAGCGCTTTCCTAATTTTTCTCCCTGGTATCGCTGATAAGATTCGCTTTTAAAGTCAGTGTATTTGTTTACCGATTCTTCCAATTGTGTATTCCAATAGGTATCATAATGACGGTAGGAGAGCAGAGCCAGGCTTCGGGCAACTTTCATTCCTTCCGATCCCGCTTTTTCGTTTTTTTCTTTCCAGGTAGCATCTGTCTCAATGCAAAACCGTTGCGATGCATTGAAAGCGATTCCCCATGGAGAGTGAAAGGCATTGGTGGCCAGGGGAACGATATGTTCAAATAATTCCGGTTCTTCAATGGCCCATTCCAATAGTTGTTGTCCGCCCATACTTCCTCCTATCCCTATATGAATTTTTTCAATCCCTAATGAAAGCCTCAGAGGTTGATAAGCCCGGATCATATCACGGGTGGTGAAGAAAGGAAATTTGTGAAAATGCCTTTCGTGATCTATCGGGTTTTCATCCAATGGACCGAGGCTCCCGTAACAACTGCCCGGCATGTTGACACATACAATAAAATATTTAGCCGGATCGAACAGCTTTCCTTTGCCCACCAGTCCATCCCACCATTCTGCAGGATCGCTGTTGGCCGTCAATGCATGAAATATCCAGACTGCATTGTCTTTGGTTTCATTTAACTGGCCATGTGTTGTATAAGCCAGGTGGTAACCCGGAAGAGTTACCCCTGACTCCAACAAAAAAGGATGATCGTATGTAAAGACAGATGACATTTATGATACCAATTGTTTGGAGAACACTTTTTCGAATGCCTGTTCAAAGTCCGCTTTGATGTCTTCGATGTGTTCAATACCTGCGCTGATACGGATCAGGTTGGGTAATACACCGGCCGATAACCTGTCTTCTTCACTCAGTTGCTCGTGAGTGGTGGATGCAGGATGAATAGCCAGGGTTTTGGCATCGCCCATGTTAGCAAGATGGCTTACCAGTTTGAGCGAGTCTATGAACTTGCGTCCACTTTCAACTCCGCCTTTGATACCAAATTGTATGATCCCGCCAAAACCATTTTTCAGATATTTCTTTGCCAGCTCATGATAAGGACTGCTTTTCAATCCAGGATACCATACATAATCTACAGAAGGATGTGATTCCAGCCATTGTGCCAAAGCGAGTGCATTGTCCACATGGCGCTGCATTCTCAGACTTAAAGATTCGAGGCCTTGTAAGTTCAAAAAGGCATTAAAAGGTGATTGGCAAACTCCATAATCACGCAGGCCTTCCACTCTGGCTCGGATGATGAATGCGATGTTCGGAAGCCCTAATGGATTCCCTTCACCAAATGTTTTCCAGAAGTTCAGTCCATGATAACCTTCACTGGGATCGGAAAACTGAGGATATTTGCCATTGCCCCAGTTATAATTACCGCCATCCACGATGATTCCGCCGATGGAGTTCCCATGCCCGTTGATCCATTTGGTGGATGCCTGAACGACAATGTTAGCGCCCCATTCAATAGGTTTGAACAGATAGCCGGCGGCACCCAGTGTATTGTCCACAATAAGAGGAAGATCATATTCCTTTGCAAGCGCAACAAATTTTTCAAAATCCGGAATGTTCAGTTTCGGATTGCCAATAGTTTCCAGATAGATCGCTTTGGTGTTCTTGTCAATGTGCGGCACAAAACTTTCTACGTCATCTGCATTGGCAAAACGTACGTCAATGCCCAGTCGTTTGAAAGAAACTTTGAACTGATTGTAAGTGCCTCCGTATAAGTAAGAAGAACTGACAAAGTTTTCTCCTGAATTGACAATGTTGGTTATGGTAAGAAATTGAGCTGCCTGCCCTGATGCAGTGGCCAGCCCGCCTACACCGCCTTCCAGTGCAGCCACACGCTGTTCAAATACATCGGTGGTCGGATTCATAATCCTGGTATATATGTTCCCGAATTCTTTTAATCCGAAAAGGTTTGCCGCATGTTCTGTATTATCAAATCCGAAGGAAGTGGTCTGATAAATGGGAACTGCTCTTGATTTGGTGGTGGGGTCTATCTGCTGACCGGCGTGTACCTGTAATGTTTCGTAACGAAGATTTTGACTCATGATATTAATTTTTGTGGTTTAAAACTTGAATGTTTTGAAAAAGATAACAATATGTGTAAGGCCGAAGCCCCGGAAAAAGAATAATAGTATGCCTTACGGCATACAGCAGCAATAACAACAAAAGTTGTTGAGGAAATTTATTTCTGTGCAGATTTTGTCTGAAGAATACATAATAATCTATAAAATTAGTGGGGTTTGATAATGGTGACAAAATATTTTGTGTCATAAATCTGCAATTAAATGTTAAAGGCATTTTTTTCTAACGACTGTTTGTATTTCAATTCTGAATTTTCAAATGCCTGCTCCAGGTCACTGATCAGGTCATCGGCTTCTTCCAATCCTACAGAGAGCCTTATTAAGCTGTCTGCCACACCGGATGCTCTTCTTCTTTCCGCAGGAATGGATTTATGTGTCATCTGCGCGGGATGACATAAAAGACTTTTTACTCCTCCCAGACTCTCTGCCAGACGGAATAGTCTGGTAGAGGTTACAAATGCGCTTGCCGCTTCTTCAGTATCTTTTTTAAGAGTGAATGATACGATACCTCCGAATCCTCTGCTTTGCCTTATTGCCACTTCATGGTTGGGATGTGATTTCAATCCGGGGTAAAAAACTTTTTCTACGGAAGGATGCTTTGAAAGATATTCAGCAATAACCTGTGCGTTGGAACAGTGCTGTTTAACTCTTAATGACAGAGTTTCAATGCCACGTATCACCAGCCAGCTGTCAAACGGAGAAAGAATAGCGCCGCTTGCATTTTGAATGTATTTTATTTTTTCACCGGTTTCTTTTTCCTTAGCGATAACCAGTCCAGCGATCAGGTCGCTGTGTCCACCAAGATACTTAGTTGCCGAATGAATGACTATATCCGCACCCAGTAAAATTGGATTTTGTAAAGCCGGTGAAGCAAAAGTGTTGTCCACACAAAGGAGACAGTGATTGATTTTTGCAATTTTTGCAATGGCTTCTATATCGGAGATCTTTAAAGTAGGATTGGTCGGAGTTTCAATCCAGATCAATTTGATCTTTGGAGTTACTGCGTTAAAAACATTTTCAATATTAGTTGTGTCGGTATAAGTAACGGTGACACCGAACTTTTGATAAATATGTGTAAAGAGGCGGAAGGCGCCCCCATAGATATCGTCCACAGCAAGGATCTCATCACCGCTTTGCAGCAATTTCACCACCGCATCGATAGCGGCAAGTCCGCTTCCAAAAGCGATACCCGTGCTTCCGTGTTCCAGTTTTGCAATGATCTCTTCCAAAGCCGCCCGGGTTGGATTATTGGTTCTTGCATAATCGAAGCCTTTGTTCACCCCCGGAGCTTCCTGAACAAAGGTGCTGGTTTGGTAGATTGGAACAGAGATCGCTCCTGTCAGGGGATCGACAGGAATGCTGTGGATCAGTTGTGTTGCATTGTAGCTCATAATTCTTTTTTGTTTCTGCCAGGCAGATTAATAAAAAATGGTTTTCGATTTTTCTTACCAGAAAGACTATGAGATAACTGCGGAAAGTTTTTTGTTTTATTGAAAGCAGGAAAACAAAAAAGCTCATCCGACCCTGCCTACCGGCAGGCAGGCAAATCAGACGAGCTCTTGATATTTTGAATAGATATTTCGAAGCTATTGATCTGACTTATCTGCCTCTGATATTTCGTATCAGAGTTGGAATTGGCACCTTGCTTCGTTGTAAACGAAACAGGTTGCCAAGGCTTCATCGGGCCAGTCCCTCAGCCTTTCTTGATAAGTTTCCCGAAATAAATCGGGTTGAAAAGAACTTCTCTACGTTCAGGTAGATTAGGACAAAGATATATGCAGATATTTTAAACAGCCAAATTTTTTTAAAAAAATTATTTCAATGGAATTAAAAAGGCCGGTTAATATTATGATCAGGAAGCTTTCAGATTCAGGTGAAGCCATTCTTCCTGAGAAGCTGCCGCCTGATCAGTGACCAGCCTTTCCCTGATTTTTTTCTGCGCATTGCTGATAGCATCGCTGATCATACTGTGCTCGATCACTTCATCCTCTTTCATGCCCAGTTGCTTCATCATTTTTACGATCTTACCACTGCCAAACTCTTTGAAAAGCGGTTCATCCAATGCCGACCATATCTCAACACCGGATAAATGAAGACGATCAAAGAGATCTTTTTCTTTTTGTTGCAAGGGATAATGTTCTGCCATTACCACTTTTTTACCATCTGTCTGAGAAGAATGTACCTGATTTGCCAAAATGCATCTTTCGGCCCAATCAGATGCATTACTGAATATGGCCTGAGTATTTTTTAAAGTTCCATCAAACCAGGAGATCAAAATAATATTCTTGTCTTTCTCGCAAAGTGATGAAAGTGCTTTCCATTTTGCTTCCTCCGTCATCACTATCTTGTCTATGAAACCAAGGCTTTGTCCTTTTCTTTTGAAGAGGTTAAACATTTCTTTTTTTTCCTGATAAAAATAGGGATTTGTTACAATTTGATGATTGAACAAAATGCTTGGCTGCTTTGTTTTAACTTCACTCTCTATTTATATGAAAAGCGATAGCAATAACGGGACGGAGACATTAGTGCAGGAGCCGGAGACTATAGATGTGTTCGGCGCCAGGGAGCATAATCTGAAAAATATTGATATTTCAATTCCTAAAAATAAACTGGTGGTGATCACCGGTATCAGCGGCAGCGGCAAATCTTCATTGGCCTTTGATACTATATATGCTGAAGGGCAACGCAGGTATATGGAAACATTCGGCGCTTATGCCCGGCAGTTCATCGGTGATATGAAGCGGCCGGATGTGGATAAGATATCGGGCCTGTCGCCGGTCATTTCTATTGAACAAAAAACTACCAATAAAAATCCGCGGTCAACCGTTGGCACCATTACTGAGATCTATGATTTTCTCCGTTTGCTTTTTGCCCGTATCGGCGAAGCATATTCTTATAATACCGAAAAAAAAATGGTGAAGTGGAGTGAGGAAGAGATCGTTGAAAATATTTTCAACAAGTATCAGAATAAAAAGATTGCATTGCTGGCTCCGTTGGTCCGGGGAAGAAAAGGGCATTACAGGGAATTATTTGAAGACGTGAGGAAAAGAGGTTTTCTGAAAGTGAGAGTAGATGGGGAAGTGAAAGACATTACTCCCAAAATGCAGGTGGACCGTTACAAGATCCACGACATTGAACTGGTGGTGGACCGCTTGCAGGTAACAGATGACCTGAAAGCAAGGCTGAGCCAAAGTGTGCAGCAGACTCTGAAACTCGGGAAAGACCTGATGTTTTTACTGATGAATGACAGCAATAATGTGATCCAGTATTCCAAACATCTGATGTGCGAAGACACCGGGCTGAGCTATGAAGAACCGTCACCCAATTCTTTTTCATTCAATTCTCCATACGGCGCCTGCCCGGTTTGTAAAGGGTTGGGTTCCCGGTATCATATCAATATGGATGCGGTGCTTGCAAACCCCGAGTTGAGCATCAATGAAGGTGGCATTGCTCCGCTGGGCGAAGAAAGAGATGCGTGGATTTTCCGCCAGGCGCAGGAGGCTGCACGTAAGCATAAGATCTCTATGAACACTCCGGTCAATAAACTTTCCAAAAAGCAACTGAACATAATGCTTTACGGAAATGAAGAAGGCCAGCAGGAAGATTTTGATTTTGAAAACATGAAGTATGATCCATCCGCTTCTTTTGAGGGTGTGGTTAATATGCTGCAGCGCTGGTTTTTCAATCCGTACAGCGATGCTATCCGGGACTGGACCGAAGACTACATGATACTGAAACCCTGCGAAGAATGTCACGGAACGAGACTGAAGAAAGAAAGTTTGTGGTTCAAAGTGGCAGGAAAGAATATTGCTGAACTGAGTAAGATGGATCTGGATAACCTGTATGCATGGTTTGACGGGATCGAATTAAGGATCAGTAACAAACAAAGAGCCATTGCCAAAGATGTGCTCAAGGAGATCAGGGAACGATTGCAATTTTTACTGGATGTAGGATTGACTTACCTCACATTGGACAGGCCTTCGAAATCATTGAGCGGAGGAGAATCGCAAAGGATACGCCTGGCCACGCAGATCGGATCGCAACTGCAGGGGATCACCTATATCCTGGATGAACCTTCCATTGGTTTGCATCAAAGGGATAATCACCGGCTGATCGAGGCATTGAAAAACCTGAGAGATATCGGGAACAGTGTTTTGGTGGTGGAGCATGACAGGGATATAATGCTTTCTGCAGATCATTTGATTGATATAGGCCCGAAGGCAGGATATTATGGCGGCCGGATCGTTGCGGAAGGTGAGCCCCGGAATTTGTTGAAACTGGATACGCTTACTTCAGGTTACCTGAACGGGCACCGTCATATTGAAGTTCCCAAAGAGAGAAGAAAAGGAAACGGGAAATTCATCGAACTGAAAGGCGCAAAAGGAAATAATCTTCAAAACCTGGATGTTAAGTTTCCATTGGGAAAATTTATTGTGGTGACTGGTGTAAGCGGCAGTGGCAAATCCACTCTGATCAACGAGACTCTGTACCCGATTCTTTTTAAGCATGCTTACGGGTCCAGAACATCTCCACTGGAATATAGATCAGTGAAAGGGCTGGAGAATATTGATAAGGTTATTGAGGTAGATCAATCACCGATAGGAAGGACGCCGAGAAGTAATCCTGCCACTTACTGCGGATTCTTTACGGATATAAGAATGTTGTTTGCTTCTGTTCCTGAAGCGAAGATCCGAGGGTATAATGCCGGACGATTTTCCTTTAATGTGAAAAGCGGAAGATGCGATGTGTGTGAAGGCAGCGGAATGAGAGTGATTGAAATGAATTTTTTGCCGGATGTTTATGTGCATTGTGAAAAATGCAACGGGAAAAGATATAACAGGGAAACGCTGGAGATCCGGTACAAAGGGAAATCCATTGCAGATGTGCTGGATATGACGGTGGAAGAAGCTGTTGAATTTTTTCAGAATGTTCCGTACCTCTACCGAAAGATCAAAGTGCTGGAAGAAGTGGGGCTGGGTTATATCACCCTGGGACAATCTGCTGTTACCCTGAGTGGGGGAGAAGCGCAACGGGTGAAGCTTTCTACAGAGCTCTCTAAAAGAGATACGGGAAAAACATTTTATATCCTGGATGAGCCAACGACAGGACTTCATTTTGAAGATATCCGGCACTTGCTGAAAGTATTGAACACGCTTGTGGACAGGGGAAATACTGTTCTGGTGATCGAACATAACATGGATGTAATCAAAGTTGCCGATCATATCATTGACCTGGGGCCTGAAGGAGGAGAAAATGGTGGGAGGATATTGTTTGAAGGGACACCTGAAGATTTGATCAGAAATAAGGAAAGCTACACTGCAGAGTTTCTGAAAAAAGAACTGGAATAAAAAAGCGCCCGTTCTGAAGGCGCTTTTTATCAATAAGTTTATCCGGCAGGAGGAGGCGGAGGCGGTGGAGGAGGAGCTGAAGGCGGGAATCCTCCTGAAGAAGTGGTCTTTTGCTGCATCAGCTTATCCAATATTCCAGTTACCCATAACAGACCTGCTATTTCCAGGATCATTGTCAACCACACACCTATTCCCGGTGAGCTCTTTATTTCAATCTCGAAAACTCCATTTGAAACTTTTTGAGAACCTCCAAAAGCTATTATTAGTGTTAAAAGAAATGCAATGGCAAAAGCTATGATGGCGATCAATTTTCCGGTTTTGTCAAAAGGTTTTGTCTTATCTCCAATAGCTAAACTATCAGCAATAATGGCTACAAATGCGATAGCGGAAATTATTCCACCGACAACTGCATAACCCATTTTTGATCCTACCCCAGCCCCAAGTTTTACCCAGGGAAGAAATAGGAAAATTAGCCCAAGCCCAGCTATAGCAGCTGCAATTAATCTTTGTTTGTGGAGATTTACATTTTGCATGTCGTTATTGGTTTAAGTTAAGCCTACTCTTTTACCCGGTATTTTACCGGTATGGCTTTTCGGCATCCGCCCCTTTAAATTCTTTATTCAGGTTATTTCTATTATTTTAAAATTTGAATCCCGGTATTCCTATCTTGGGTTTGTTTATTTCCTGAATGATTTTTGATTGAATGATACTGACTAATATGATACAGATAGCGGTTACTATAATGATCACGGCCAGGTAAGCCACCTGCTTGTCAACCGCGGTCTTTTTCATAATAGGAATTCCCGTGTAAAGCTGATAAATGCAATAAAGACTGCATAAAATTGCAATGATTGCCAAAGGCGACCAGATCAGGAAAATGGCGCCAAGATACATTGCCGTCAGGGAATAAGCTGACAGCTGGAATGATTTTATCCAGTTTTTTTCTGAACTGAATGATTCTGCAAGCACATCAATTACCGCCGCAATTATAAATACGGTTACTAGGGTAAGCACAACGTATAGTAATGCACCGATCAGTCCTGCTTTTACGGATGCCGTTGTACCTCCGAAGGGCCCTTGTCCTACGCCTATTAAACCCTGGCCAATAAACGTGGCCAGCGCCCCGATACTTGTCATGGGCAAAATATAACCACCCACTATAGCGCCGATATTTCCCGGCTCCCTATCAATCACCGGCCACTCCTGTTTAGGAAGAATGAGAATATTTCTTGCACGGTCAACAATAGTTGTATTCCTGGATGGTGGTTGAGGTGGTGGGGGCCCCGGGGGAAATGATTGTTGATTCATCTTAAATTTGTTTTGGTGATAAGTCTTCGTTTTAAAATGGCTAATATATTATTAGCCAATCTAAAGTAAGATAGTTTTATCATAATTAGCCATTTAGTAAGGATTTTTTATGAACGCCTTGATAACAGGCTTCCAGAAATAACCCTCCATTAGATACGTAAAGGATTCAGGATTTAAGATTTGCAGAGGAAGAATCCGGAGACAAACTTCTTAGCAGAAAATAGTATTGTTTCGGGATTTTCAGAATATGATCCGATAAGAAAAGCAGAGAGTGTTTAATAAAATGGCATACATACTATGAGAGTACCAATAGAGAACGGATCAGGTTTAAATTAAACCAGGTATTAGATTTTATTAAGCTCTCTGCACTTATCGGAACGGCATTTATGTTCAGGGTTGTAAGAATTATTTTATTTCGAAATTGCCGCTGTCTGTTTGAATATCTCCGCAAAAAACGTCATACACATAGGAGCCTTTATTTAATCCCTTGATCTTTTTGTGTTCTTTTGATTTCATTTTGTAGTTGAGGATCAAAGTGCCTTCCAAATCAAAAACAAAGAAATCGATCTCTTTTCCTTTGTTATGACGGGCCACTACGTGTAACGTCTTTTTTACAGGGTCCGGATAAATTTTTACAGAAGCTTTTGACTTGCTGAAAGGCTTCACTTTTTTAACCGGTTTATCATTTCGGGGAAGGTCCTTTAACAGGATCACTTTTTTTTTGGCCGGCGCGGTCAGGGCGAACACCGGTTGCATCAGCAAAAGGCAAAGGCCGACCCCTGATACAGACAACAAAAAAAACTTTGTAAAAACGGATTTCGATTTCATAAGGTTCGGTAACAGATTTTTTAAAAGAAGTGAGGACAAGAGAGCTGTTTTTTAATCCGTTTGTCCAATGGCGAATTACCTAATCGCCATCCTAACCGCAATACTCCTGAGAAGTATGCATCATTTTGTTTCGGATCACCTCTTTGTTCATTTAAATAGGGACGGTTTACAGACGGATTAACCATGTTTTCTCTGAAATATAATTGCTGCGCCATTACGGTCTGAGCCGGTGTCAGATAGTTGCTGAACAGAGAAGGGTCAATGTAATTGGTGCTAACATCATCAATGTAATCTGTAAATGTTTTTCTGTGTAATATCTCAAAGCCTACATACATGTTTTCTTTCACATAGTATTTAACGCCAAAGCCCATCGGAATCTCAATTTGAGTTAACGCATAAGGTTTGCGGTCAGGGTATTCAGCCATTCCCTGGCCTTCCAGCATCAAAGGTTTCAGATCAACCCAGTTGCGGGTACCGTTAGGCGCAATGTAGATGCCCTGCGGATTGAAATGGAATATACCTATTCCGAATACGCCGTATGGACGAAGCTTGTGAAGCAGGCCGTCAAATTTTTCAAGGAATACGGTGGGGTACAGTTCTGCTGCTACATAAGCTTCAGAAAGTTTGCTTCTGAAATTCAGATTTCTTTTTTTACGAAACATTTCATCACCTCCATGATTGGAAATGATACTGTCTGATGCTTCCAGCTGACCGAGATTTGCCGCAACGCGGAAGCCCAGCCATTCGGTGGGATAAACGTTTACATACAAGCCTTTCATCACTTTGGTGAAAGGAAAGTTTACGTCTTTGACAAAAGTTTTTCCTACGCCGCGGGTTCCGCCGAGGTCTCCAAGGAAAAAGCTTGGCCCCAGGCCGAGGCCTATCTCCACTTTACCATTGGCTACTCCAACACCTTGCGAAGAGGATTGAAATGATGAAAACAGGAACGATAAAAACAGTACGACAGATGGTACTTTCAAAACACGGGTTCTCATGGTATTAGATTTCTGGTTTTTCTACTATTGGATTTTGGCTACAAAATAGAAACTGAGAAATCCGGATACAACGATAATTGCAATTTTTTTAAGATAAAACCTTAAGAGAGGAAACTTCTACTTAGTGATTTTACGAATCAGACTTCAGGGAAGCGACATCTTAATATGATCTATCCCGTCTTCCAGGTAAACGTCACTGCATGGTTGGAAGCCCAAAGATTTATAGAATTCTTTCAGGTATAATTGAGCGCTGACCATGATGGCGCCATCACCAAATAGTTGTTTTGTTTTTTCTATAGATATTTTCATCAATTCTTTTCCTGCGCCTTTTCCTCTTATCCAAGATGCCGTGACTACTCTTCCTATTGATGCTTTATCAAATGATTTTCCCGGCGGAACCAATCTTGAGTATGCGGCCAATTTTTCACCGTGCCATCCCATCAGGTGAAAAGAAGCCTGGTCTTTTTCATCTGCATCCTGGAAAACGCAGTTCTGCTCCACAACAAAAACTTCATTTCTCAATTGAAGTACAGCGTACAGTTCATCAACCGTAAGTTCATCGAATTTTTTTAGTTTCCATTCCATAAAGAATACTGAGGTATATTATCTGCCGGGCATGGGCACTGCCGCAAGGCTTTCATTTCCATCGTTGCTAACGGCCTGCACTGCAAAAAAATAATTATCTTTTGAATAAGGCAGTTCCATTTTTGTATCGGTGGTAAAATATTTCTTTTGCCAGAAAGCGCTGGTGGTTTCTCTCATCAATACATAATAACCTTTCACTTTTCCGGACTTCGGAGCTTTCCAGCTCAGATCAGTATAATTAGTCAACCTCCTTACTTCCAGTTTCACTTCCTGAGGCATGGAAGGCGCTTTGGCAAGGTTGGTAAGCGTACTGAGGTTCATGCAGGTATTTTTTCTCAGGTATTCAAAATCCATATAATCCGGCAAGTCGCCGTATTGAATACCATTCTCTGTTCTTACATCCTGATGCTGGTGATAAAAGTTTTCATTCATCTCAGTTATTCTGACAGCTGTAAAACCTCTTTGAATATAAGGCATGTGGTCTCCTCCGCGAAGGAAACGGTCTTGCCGGTATATCATCACTACTTCCAGGTTATCAACATAGCGTTCTCCGGTTTCTTTAACATACCGTGCCAATTGCCTTGCTCTTCCATCATTCTCCAGGCCAAGACTGCGAATTCTTGCAAGTACCCTACCTGTATCTGATACAGAAAGGGCTTCACTGAATACCCTCACCTTCGTGTTATTTATAATATTCGTTTCGCTGCTGTTGTTGCTTCCCACTACATCATTATTCAAAACAGCTTCTATGTTCCAGTTTTCTTTTTTTGCCTTTTCGGCCATATAGGTGGAACCGAGCAGGCCCTGCTCTTCGCCGCTTACTGCAACAAAGATCACGGTGACAGGGAAAGTATGTTTACTCATCACTCTTGCACACTCAATGACCGCTGAGGTACCGCTGCCATCATCATTGGCGCCGGGGGCAAAGCCAGTGCTGTCCATCACATTACTTCTCATATTATCCAGGTGGCCGCTTATGATAAGGATACGGTCATCATTGGGATCAGTGCCTTTCAGGGTGGCAACAACGTTTCCCAGTATGATATCGCGGTTCACCCTTCTTCCGTCTTTCTTATATGTTGTAGTGTCAATAAATGCTGTCAACCGGCCGTTTGATTGTTTGGCAAATTCATTGAACTTGTTAAGCACCCACAACCTTGCTGCCGCGATACCCTGTTTGGGATCGGTTTGCGTACTCAAAGTATTCCTTGTGTGAAAACTCACTAATTGAGTGATATAGGAACGGAGTGAGTCTTTGGAAACCTCACCGACCATTTTTTCTATTTCAGAATCTTTTTGAATGATCACCTGCGAAAAGAGCAGCTGAGAGAGCAGCAGTGACCAGGCAAGCAATAAGTGCTTTTTCATAATCAGAAAATTTTAGTGGAATAAAATTAATGCAATCCTGATGGCTGAGTTAATAAAAAATGTAATTTAGATCAAACGCATTTATAATATGACCAGAGATTTAAGTACAGTACATAAGCTCGTCAGTGATATGTTTCAGTGGCCCCGCAATGCTGAAGAATGGGAACAATATAAATTGAGTGATGAGCAGGTTGATTCTTTTAATAAGAATGGTTTTCTCAGTGGAATCAAAATGCTGGATGAAGACCAGATCGAAAGATTGCGGAATGAATTTGCCCAGATAGCAGATCCGAAACATCCGGATCATCATTTGTTTTATGAATTTCATTCCAACGAATCTTCTGATCCGAATACAGTGTTGTTCCATGCACTCGGCGCCTGGCGCATTACTCCCGGCCTGCACGATGTTTTGTGGAATCCGAGGTTTGTGATGGCGGCAAGCCAATTATTAGGAAATGTTCCGGTGCGTTTCTGGCACGATCAGATTTTCTGGAAACCGCCCAAGCAAGGTGGTGTGGTAGCCTGGCATCAGGATTATTCTTACTGGACACGCACAACGCCGGTTGCCCATCTTACCTGCTGGTGTGGCCTTGATGATGCAACAAAAGAAAACGGATGTCTTCAATACATTCCGGGAAGTCAGAAGTGGGGATTACTTCCCAAGCCTGACATTGCCGGAGACCTGGAAAAGATAAAAGATTTTTTAACCGAAGAACAGAAAGCTCAGTTCGGCAATGTACAGTTTGCCGAAATGAAAGCAGGTGAAGCAACTTTTCATCACTCACTTACCTTGCACGGTTCGGGAGCCAATGCTTCTTCAAGGCCGAGAAGGGCTTTTGTGATCAATGTATTTGCAGACGGAGTAATTTCTGATTCCAACGAGCCTTTGCTGGAAGGCGTTCCTGCAGTCAGAAAAGGAGAAAAGATGAGCGGCCAGTTTTTCCCGCTTTTATATGACAGGAAGGATCTGAATTAAGGGGGGGAGATTAAAACCCGTATTTCTCTTTCCACAGGCTTTTCAGAAATTTTCTCAGTTCTTCTTCTCTTGCATTTTTACCGGGTTCGTAGAACCGGATGCCTGATAATTCTTTGGGTAAATATTCCTGTGCAGAGAAATTTCTCTCATAGTCGTGCGAGTATTGATAGCCTTTACCATAGCCCAGTTCTTTCATCAGGCCTGTGGGTGCATTGCGTATGTGTAAGGGTACCGGCAGATCCCCTTTTTCTTTAACAGCATTCATAGCAGCGCCGATAGCAATGGTTGCCGAATTGCTTTTGGGACTTGAGGCAAGATAGATCGCACATTGAGATAAGATCAATGATGACTCCGGATAACCGATCTTGTTCACCGCATCAAATGTTGCATTGGCCAGCACCAGTGCGGTCGGATTGGCATTGCCGATATCTTCACTTGCCAGGATGAGCATTCTTCGTGCAATGAATTTGACATCTTCTCCTCCTTCTATCATCCGGGCCAGCCAGTAAACAGCAGCATTAGGATCACTGCCGCGGATGGATTTGATGAAAGCAGAAATGATGTCATAATGCTGTTCTCCTCCTTTATCATAAAGTGCGATCCTTTTTTGTGCCACTGCCATTACCAGTTCATCGGTGATGATGATCTTTTCCTCAGATGTATCACAAACGATCTCCAGCAGGTTTAAAAGTTTCCGTGCATCACCTCCCGAAATATTGATGAGCGCTGCGGTCTCCTTTAATTCGATCTTTTTCTTTTTAAGGTATTCATCTTTTTTTATGGCAACGAGCAACAACCTGTTCAATTCTTTTTCTCCAAGGGGTTTTAATACATAGACCTGGCATCGGCTGAGCAAAGCGCTGATCACTTCAAAAGAGGGATTTTCAGTGGTGGCGCCAATCAATGTGATGATCCCTTTTTCCACTGCGCCTAACAAGGCATCCTGTTGCGCTTTGTTGAAACGGTGTATTTCATCAATAAACAGAACTGACCCGGGTTTTGATTTGGCTTCTTCGATCACCTCCCTTACTTCCTTTACACCCGAGCTGATGGCGCTGAGCTGGAAAAAAGGAACTTTCAGTGTATGTGCAATGATATTGGCAATGGTTGTCTTGCCCGTGCCGGGAGGACCCCAGAAAATGATAGAAGGTACTTTACCATTTTCAATTGAAGTTCTCAGTATGCTTCCTTCGCCCACAAGGTGTTCCTGTCCTGCAAGCTCATCGAGTGTTTCAGGCCTGATCCTTTCTGCCAATGGTACGTTGCGGTTCATAAGGGTCAAGATAATGAAAAATCAAACCCGGAAATTCTTCTTCCTGCGCATTTATCGTTCTGTTAAGCGAAATGGTTTTCTGTTAATCATTGTAATTTTGTTTGCAGACAGAATATTCAAAATATTTTAAAACGATTTTTATGTACCGGGATGCAACAATTGAAGAGATCAATGATGCGATGAGCCAGGCATGGAATGCTTTTCATATCTATCGTAAGATGAGTTTGAAGCAAAGAGCAGATTTTATGAGGGCCATCGGAAAGGAGATTGAAAACCTGGGTGATGAACTTTTGAAAGTCACACAGCAGGAAACAGCTTTACCTGAAGCAAGGTTGAGAGGGGAAAGGGCCAGGACCATCTTTCAACTGAACAGCTATGCCGATGCATGTGAAAAAGGTGATTGGCTGGAAGCAAGAATAGATACTGCTATTCCCGGAAAGACTCCGCCCAAACCGGATCTCAGGAAAATGCTGATACCCATTGGGCCTGTGGTGGTCTTTGGCGCTGCTAATTTTCCTTATGCATACTCCACTGCCGGCGGCGATACGGCATGTGCGTTTGCTGCCGGCTGCCCGGTGATAGTGAAAGCGCATCCTGCTCATGAAAGGACCAGTGAAATGATTGCAAGTGCAATTTTAAAAGCAGCGGCAAATTGTTATATGCCATCTGGAATATTCAAGCATCTGCATGGATTTTCATTTGAGGTAGGGAAAGCATTGGTCACTCATCCATTGACAAAGGCGGTAGGATTTACGGGATCTTTTGCCGGCGGCAAACAGTTATTTGATTGGGCTAATCAAAGAAAAGACCCGATACCCGTTTTTGCTGAAATGAGCAGCATTAATCCTGTTTTCCTGATGCCCGAAAAAATGAAAAAATCTTCCGAAGAAGTGGCTCAGAGTTATGCAGCATCTATTATATTAGGTGTGGGTCAGTTTTGCACTAATCCCGGCCTCATCATCGGGATTGAGAATGATGACCTGAATAATTTCATTTCAATTTTATCCGGGCAGATAGAGAAAGCCATTCCCGGCGATATGCTTAATCCGGGTATTTTTAAAAATTATGTAGAGAAAAGAGCTAAAACACTTTCTCAAAAAGAAGTGCAGACCATTGCAGTTTCCTCACAGGATGCTGTTAGCAACCAGGGAGCGCCAACAGTTGCATCCGCCACAGCTCAGGCATTTTTAAATAATCCGGTGCTTCATCATGAAGTGTTCGGTCCTTTCTCTATTGTAATCCGCTGCAAGGATGTGGCTGAGATGACACGGGTGGCGAAGCATATTGAAGGCCAGCTTACGGCAACAATGATGGCGACCGATAATGATGTCCGGTCAAACCCGGAATTGGTTGAAGCAGTAATGAATGTATGCGGAAGGTTTATTCTGAATGGAGTGCCTACCGGGGTGGAAGTTTGTTTAAGCATGCAGCACGGTGGACCTTTCCCTGCCACTACAGATTCAAGGTTTACTTCAGTCGGCGCTGATGGCATCAAGAGATTTGCAAGGCCGATGTGTTACCAGAATTGGAGCAACGATCTGCTTCCCGATGAATTGAAGAATGAAAATCCGCTGAAGATCTGGAGAACTGTGGACAATGAGCTGAGTAAAGAAGCTTTGTAAGATACTTTGAAAAGTCTAATTGACAACTCAGGCAATAGAACACTTTTTATCTTCTTTTTCATGTTTGTTTACAAACCAGCCTGTGATAAAAGTTGATAAAATGAAATATAGGATAAGAAAGAGGCTTGCGTGGGGTACAAATTGATCTAAACCAAACCAATCTCCCTGCCGGTAAATAATCAGGATGGCAAAAATATTTTTGAAACCTTCCCAAAGCAAAGCATAACGGTTCCGGTCCATCAGTTCTGTATATGCATAGACACTGAGAAACACAAATGATCCGTAAATAAATATGTCCGGACTTCCGATGGCAGCAATATTCCCGAACAGATAGCTGATAAGCAATAATAACAAGCCGATCTGCACCCACGACCAGGTGATCAATCCTTTAGAAGTCCTGGGATTATATTTTTCGAAATGATATACATCTTCAATATGGTTTACCGGATATTTTTCTGCCACATCTGCCGGCCGCCAGCCGGTAGGCATGAACCAGATGCGAAGTTTGTCTTTCCATTTTTTTGTACGCCATGCATCCTGAATCAGTAGCCACACATGCTGAAAATTTATTTTGACAGGGTTCCAGGTGTGTGCAGGCCTGGTGATGCCATACACAGGAGGAGCTTCCGGCAATTCTTCCTGGTAAGTGCCAAAGACCTTATCCCAGATTATAAAGATCTGTGACAGGTTTTTATCAATGTATTCGGGATTGATGGCGTGGTGTACGCGGTGGTGAGATGGGGTGACAATGATTTTTTCAAGGAACCCCAGTTTCCCGATATATCGTGTGTGATACCAGAACTGCGCAAACAATTGTAAGGGTGCCACTATGGCAATTACTTTCGGAGGAACTCCTACAAGAGCAGCAGGTAATAACAGAAAGACAAAAATGTTGGCAACTGAAGAAATGCTCTGACGCAGTGCACAAGCCAGATTAAATTCTTCGCTGCTGTGATGAATGACATGGCCGTTCCAGAAAAAATTGATCTTGTGCTGTATCCTGTGTACCCAATATCCTGCAAAATCAATGGCAATAAAAGCAACAATATAGGTCAGCCAGGTGGCTTTGATGTGGAATAAAGCGATCCTTTCTTCCAGCCACCCATAAGTGATGATGGTAATGCCAAGGCCCAATACATCTTTAGTTACATTGGAGATGCCACTGCTGATGCTGGAGATCAGGTCTATACTTGGATTTGTATCTTTCCCGGTGTGCCATCCATACCATTTTTCAAATAATACCAGCACCAGGAACGCAGGCATGGCAATGAGTAATATTTTTCCGTATGCTTCCACGATTTTGTTTGTCAAACGTAAAATAAAAATCCGGACAAAGGAAGTATGAAATTGGCGAAGCCGTTTAGAGCCTTTAAAGTTCACCAAAATCGAAGAGTATGACTTTCCCAAATTCAGTTGAAATAAAATCACAAAAAGCATGTGGGAAAGAAGCGCTCAAAAACAGCATTAAAGTGAATGAGCCAGGGCTTAACCTGGCCGTTGGGATTAATTTTGAAGTATCAATAAATTAAATTACTAACTTCAAAACTGTCAGATCAGGTTGTATCATCTACGGATCTGAAGTTCACCGCTTACTTAATCAAACCGGTTTTCCCAACCTTCTTTTTTAATTTTTCCTGCTTTTTCAAGAACGGAATCGCTCAATGATTTTTTGTACCCAGATAAAGTTTTTGATATTGCTTCATCTTGAGTGCCGAGAATTTCAGCGGCTAGAATCCCGGCATTTTTGGCTGCATTCAATGCCACTGTTGCTACGGGAATACCATTAGGCATTTGTAAAATGGACAGTACCGAATCCCATCCATCAATCGAATTGGAAGATTTTACCGGAACGCCGATCACCGGTAAAGTGGTCAGAGAAGCGATCATTCCCGGCAGATGTGCAGCGCCGCCTGCACCGGCAATGATGACCTTCAGCCCTCTTTCCTTTGCCTTTCTTCCGTATTCCATCATTCTGTCGGGCGTACGGTGTGCAGAAACAACGGTCAGTTCAAAAGGTATATTGAATTGTTTCAGAATAGTGGCAGCATCCTTCATTATATCGAGGTCACTGTCACTGCCCATAATGATGCCGACCAAAGGGTTCATTTCCAAATTTTTTTGTATAACAAAGAAAAGCTTTATTCCCGAAAAGCGTCAAATAAATAATTACACATCAGGTGCCTTTCGGGTACCTGATTTTTATAGGTATCCGGCACATATAATTGATGAATTTATTCCGTACAACCGATCATCATTTCATAGATTAAAAAGGGATAAAACTGATTAATTTTGGAGTTTCTTAAAAAACAAAGCATGTCCATAGGTTCATTTACAAAATTTCTTTCATCCATTTTAGTGTTTGTATTAATTTTTTCGGGTTGTAAAGAGAAACAAGGAGAAACAAGTCGTAGGGACGATGCTCCTACCATAGTTGATGTGATCATTGCAACGCCGGAGCCTCTCGCCAGAACTATTGTGGCAAACGGAACTGTTGTTGCCAATGAATATGCAGAGCTTCGGCCTGAGGTGAACGGCCGCCTGACCTATCTTAATGTGCAGGAAGGAAAATATATTCAACAAGGTACTGTACTGGCCAGGGTAAATGATGCCGACCTGCTGGCACAAATGGAAAAGAGCAAGGTGCAGTTGCAGCTTGCCCAGCAGACTGAACAACGACTCCGTAAACTTCTTGAAGTTAGCGGCATCAATCAAAGCGATTATGACTTGGCTCTGAATCAGGTGAACACACTGAAAGCTGATATAGATTACACACAGGCGCTGATAGACAAAACAGTGGTGAAAGCGCCTTTCAATGGAGTGATCGGATTGCGCAGGGTGAGCCCGGGGCAATATGTTACCACTAACGATGTGATCGCAAGCATTCAGCAACTGGATAAAATAAAAATTGATTTTACCATACCGGAACAATACAGTAAAATCATTACAATTGGAAAAATAGTGGATATTGAAATGGATGCGATGAACAGTGTTAAGAAAAAAGCCAGGATTGTTGCCGTTGAGCCACAGGTGAACCAGCAGACCCGCAATTTACTGATCAGGGCGATCCTTGAAAACGGAACTGCCAACCCGGGAGCTTTTGTAAAAGTTTATGTGGATGCAGGGGATAACAGTAAAGCGATCATGGTTCCTACCAATGCCATTATTCCTGAAGACAAGAACAATCAATTGATCCTGGTGAAAAACGGAAGAGCAAGTTTTGTGGATGTGGAGACAGGTTACCGCCAGGCCGATAATGTGGAGATCTCTAAGGGTGTGAATCCGGGAGATACAGTGATCGTCACCGGAGTTTTATTTGCCAGGCCGGGATCAGCAGTAAAGATCAGGTCGGTACAGACCCTGGAACAACTCAGTAATCCGTAATAATTACCCATGATGACGATTTTATTTTTAAGAACTCAAATTCAATAGTAAAACCAGTAATCCGGATCAGTGCATGAATATTTCTGAATTATCATTAAGACGGCCCATACTTGCTACGGTGATGAACCTGATGTTGATCTTATTTGGAGTAGTGGGTTTCAGCTTCCTTGCGGTAAGGGATTATCCGGCTATTGACCCACCGATCATTTCAGTAAGTACTTCGTATGCAGGAGCCAATCCGGATATCATTGAAAGCCGGATAACCGAAGTATTGGAAAAACAGATCAACGGCATTCCCGGTATCCGTACCATCACTTCATCCAGCAGCCAGGGCTTTAGCTGGATCAGTGTGGAGTTTAATCTGGGTATTGACCTGGAAGCGGCAGCCAGTGATGTACGGGATAAAGTGAGTCAGGCCGCCCGTGGCCTGCCACAGGACATAGATGCTCTTCCCGTTGTGACCAAGTCCGATGCGAACAGTGATTTTATTCTGATACTTGCCGTTCAGAGTAAAACAAAAAGCTTACTGGAGCTCAGTGATTATGCTGAGAATGTGCTTCAGCAGCAGATACAGACGATCAATCAGGTTAGCGCCGTAAATATTTTTGGGCAAAAAAGATATTCCATGCGCCTGTGGCTTAATCCTGATAAGATGAATTCTTACGGGGTGGCCTTTAATGATCTGAGCGCTGCATTGAATAAAGAAAATATTGAACTCCCTCCGGGAAAGATATACGGAAATAACACTGATCTTACTATCCGTGTTTTGGGAAGGCTGACCACCGAAGAACAATTCAGAGACCTGATCATTAAATCAGATAATAACGGCATTGTGAGATTAGGCGATATTGCCAGAGTGGAAGTGGCGCCTGAAAGCCTGGAGAACAACTGGAAATACAACGGCGTCAATGCGGTTGGCCTGGCTATCATTCCTCAGCCCGGAGCTAATAACATAGCCATTGCAGATGAGTTTTATAAAAAGATGGATCAGATCGAAAAAGATAACCGGTCTGACATCCAGTTCAAGGTATTGATCGACAATACGAAAAACATACGTCAGTCCTTACATGAAGTGGAGGAAACCCTTGCCATCGCTTTTGGATTAGTGATCTTTGTAATTTTCTTTTTCTTCCGCGACTGGCTGATCGCCATCCGGCCATTGATTGATATTCCGATTTCTCTTATTGCCACTTTCTTTATCATGTATCTGGCAGGTTTCACTATCAATATCCTGACCTTACTTGCGATTGTATTGGCAACAGGCCTTGTGGTGGACGACGGGATCGTGGTCACGGAAAATATTTTCCGTATGATGGAGAAAGGTATGCCCATTCATAAGGCTGCAGTGGAAGGAAGTAAGGAAATATTTTTTGCAGTGATCTCCACGTCGCTTACTCTCGCTATTGTTTTTCTACCCGTGATATTCTTACAGGGATTTGTTGGCCATTTGTTTCGTGAATTCGGGGTTGTGTTGGCGGCGGCGGTACTGATATCGGCATTTGTTTCACTCACCATCACGCCGGTATTGAATGTGATACTGACAAGAAAGAAAAGCCTGCATGGAAAATTCTATCATAAAACAGAACCATTCTTTAAAGGTATAGAGAATGGCTACCAGCGATTGTTGAAAAAGTTCCTGGATGTTCGTTGGCTAAGCTGGGTGATCATTGCCATTTGCGGCGCTTTGATATGGCTTTCTTTCGTCAACCTGAAAAGTGAACTGGCGCCTCTGGAAGATAGGAGCAGCATTCGCTTTAACATGACTGCGGCACAAGGAACAAGTTACAGTTCCATGGTGAAGATCGTGGATCCGTTTATTGATTATCTGTATGATTCCATTCCTGAACGTGATTTTGTTTTTGCCCGTACTCCATCATTTGGCGGCACCAACACTTCGCAGCCCCGTATCGGATTGGTACCTCCGCAGGACAGAAAGCGTTCTCAGAATGAGATCGCAAATGATATTCAGAAAAAACTTTCAAGATTCAACCAGGCCAGGATATTCGCTATCCAGGAACAGACCATAGCTGTGGGATTGGGCTCAAGAGGAGGATTGCCGGTACAATTCATCTTAGAGAATCAGGATCTGAATAAGCTGCAGGACATGATCCCCAAATTTCTGGATGCGGCAAGGCAGGATAAAACATTTGCTAACGTAGATGTGAATTTGAAATTCAACACACCTGAACTCAGGCTGACTGTGGACAGGATGAAAATAAAAGATCTGGGGCTATCTACTCAGGATGTGATCGCTGCGTTGCAATCTGCATTCAGCGGCGGAAGATTGGCTTATTATATACAGGGTGGATATCAGTATTCGGTGATCGCTCAGGTGGAAAGGGCTGACCGTAACAAGCCACAGGACATCAGTGATCTTTATGTGAGAAATAACACCGGACAACTTATTCCTTTGAATGCAGTTGTAAAAATGCAGGAGAGCACAAGTCCGGCGACTTTATACCACTTCAACCGGTATAAGGCGGCAACTATCTCAGCATCTTTATCTGAGGGTTATACTATTGGTGACGGCATTGAAGCGATGCACAGGATCGCCAATAAATTATTGGATGAAACTTATCAGACCGCACTTTCAGGCCCTTCACGGGATTATGCAGAAAGTTCTTCCAATATCGCTTTTGCATTTATTCTGGCATTAGTACTCATTTATCTTATTCTTTCTGCACAGTTTGAAAGCTTTCGTGATCCGTTTACGATCATGGTCACGGTGCCTCTTGCATTGAGCGGCGCCTTATTGAGCTTATGGGTATTTGGACAGACTTTGAATATTTTCTCAGAGATCGGAATGATCATGCTGATTGGTTTGGTGACCAAAAACGGTATCCTGATCGTTGAGTTTGCCAACCAGAAAAGAGCATTGGGAATGGATAAACATAAGGCGGTGTTTGAAGCTGCAGCACAGAGACTGCGTCCGATCCTGATGACAAGCCTTGCTACTTCACTGGGAGCTTTGCCTATTGCTTTGGGATTAGGCGCATCCTCGGCCAGCCGGGTTCCCCTCGGTATCGTTGTGGTATGCGGCATCCTGTTCTCGTTGATCCTGACCCTGTTTGTGATCCCAGCGGTATATACCTATGTTTCGGGAAGACACAGAACAACCGAAGAAGTGGATAAACTAATGAAAGGCGAAATAGAGTAATGAATATTTTCACCAAGACCAATATTATGGCGATGAATAAAAGAATAAAGTTTTTTTCCGGATCACTGCTTTGCTTTCTTTTTTCACTTCCTGCATTCTCACAGTCTCTCAGTTTGCCTGATGCAATCAGCATTGCCTTGCAAAACAATTTGAATATCCAGATTCTGAAAAATAATGCAGAGATCACAGAGATCAATAATTATATCGGTGTGGCAGGAGGGCTTCCTGTAATTACGGCAAATGTTTCGGATAATGAACAAGTGACCGGTGTGTATCAGAAATTAAATACCGGTACCATCATTAAACGTCCCGGTGCAGTGGGAAATGCATTGAACAGCAGTGTCAATGCAAACATTTTATTGTACAATGGCTCAAGGGTAACCTCTACAAAAAAAAGACTGGAAGAGTTGCAGGCGCAAAGCCAGGAATATCTTAATTCGGAGATACAGGACCTGGTGGCTGCAGTGATGACCGCTTTTTATGATGTCATCAGGCAGCAGAGCTATATGAACACCATTGATCGCTCCCTTGATGTTTCACAGAAAAGACTGGAGATAGTAAAAGCTCAACAAAATGTGGGAATGGCAAACAATGCAGACCTTTTTCAATCGCAAATAGATCTGAATGCATTGTTGCAGGCAAAACAATCACAACAACTGGCGATCGATCAATCGAAAGTTACTTTGATGCAATTACTCACGGTCAGCCCCGATACTCTGATCAATATTTCTGATACCATTGTTGTGGATCAGACAGTAGTACTGGGCGATATCCTGAGCAGCATCAGAAACAATCCCGACATCATTGCTGCCGATCAGCAGATCAGGATCAACGAACTGATCTCGAAAGAAACGGCTGCGTTGCGTTATCCTACATTAAGGGCCACCACTTCTTATTCTTTCAACAGGTCTCAGATCTCTGCAAGTAATATTCTTTTAAATCAGACCAATGGTTTTTATGGCGGCTTGAATCTGGGTATTCCTATTTACAACGGGAGCATTTATAAAAGACAAAGAAAGATAGCAGACATCAATACTAAGAATGCTGCACTAACAAAGGACATGCTGATCCGGGACTATACTGCGGGTGCCGTAAAAACCTATCAGGCTTACAGTAATGGATTACAACAGATAGAAGCACAGCAGAAAAATGTGGAACTGGCGGGGAAACTTCTGGATCTGGTGTTGATGCGCTTTCAGTTGCGGCAGGCTACCATCCTGGAAGTGGAGCAGGCCCAGCAGAGTTTTGAAAATGCTTCTTATACGCTCACCAACCTGAGTTTTGCAACCAAAGCTTCGGAAGTGGAATTGAAACGAATTGCCAACCAGATCAAATTCTAGGATCAGGACCTTACTTTCACATTGTGTTTGATGATATTGGCCTTATGCAGCAGGTCCTGTTTATCCTTGCTCATAATGGTAACGTGTCCCATCTTCCTTCCGGGCTTTGTTTCTTTTTTATCATAGATGTGAACAAAGGCATTATCCATTTTCAATGCTTCATCCAGGCCATCATAAACAGGATTGCCTCTGAAGTTGTTGCTGCCGATCAGGTTGATCATTGCTGAGGGAAGTACCGGTTGTGTATTTCCCAGCGGGTAATTCAGAAGTATCCTCCACATCATGTCGAATTGGGAACAATAATGTGCTTCAATGGTATGGTGGCCGCTGTTGTGAACCCGGGGCGCTGTTTCATTTACCAGAACATTATTCTCTTTATCCACGAACATCTCAATGGCATACAATCCGGGTGAATTGAAATTTTTTGCAACTGCCAGGGCTATGGCTTCCACTTTGTACAATACCGGTGTGTTCAGTTCAGCAGGGCAGATCTGGTAATCCAAAAGGTTTAACACCGGGTCAAAGATCATTTCGACGGGAGGATAGAGAGTAGATTCGTTTTTTTCATTGATAGCCACCATTTGTGCGATTTCTTTCCGGATCGGTATCAATTTTTCCAGCACGGCAGGCTGATCAAATCCTTTGATGATATCTTCTTTCGTTTGAAGGATCTGGACCCCGCGGCCGTCATAACCTCCTGTTCCCAGTTTGTGAACCGCCGGAAGAAAATCTGTCCTTTGCCCCAGTTCTTCTTTGTTTTGAGTGATCACAAAAGATGCGGTAGGTATCTGGTGTTGCTGATAATATTGCTTCTGCAGTATCTTATCACGGATGATCCGGAGAACAGATGGCCGGGGAAAAACTTTTACTCCTTCTTTTTCCAGTCGTTCCAGCGCTTCCACATTCACATTTTCGATCTCGATGGTGAGCAGATCCACGTTTTTCCCGAACCTGTAAACGTCGTCATGGTTTTTTATGTCTCCTTTTGTAAAATGATGACAGAGATGTGCTGCCGGACATCCGGGATCGTTTTCCATCAAAAAAGTTTCGACAGAATAGTTTGCAGCTGCCTGCAGCAGCATCCTTCCTAACTGGCCTCCGCCAAGTATTCCGGCTTTTTGCATGAAGCAAAGATAGGGAAGCAGCTATGAGACTTGCGGTATCATAAGTTGGATACTTTCATTAAATTTGTCACATGAGACCGGATTATCCGCATAAACTTTTTTCTGACCATCGCTCCGGTTTTGAGATGCTGATGGAGACACTGGCCATGGATCACTGATCTTTTCTTTCATAAAAATCTTCACACAATTCTTTTAAATAAAACCTTCCCGGAGGACACCGGGATTGAAGATCATGAATACAGAAACGCTTACCGGTAAAAAAGCAGCAACGCAGGAAGATTTCCTTCCGCTGCAGGGAACCGATTATGTGGAATTCTATGTTGGCAATGCCAAACAAGCCGCACATTATTACATGAGTGCCTTCGGATTTCAGGCGCTGGCATATGCAGGCCCTGAAACAGGGACAAGAGATAAAGTCAGTTATGCCGTACGTCAGAATAAACTAACTTTTGTTTTGACCACTGCTTTACGAACAGGGAATGACATAGCAGATCATGTGTATAAGCATGGTGATGGGGTGAAGGTGCTGGCGCTGCGTGTGGATGATGCAGAGAATGCCTGGAAAGAGACTACAAAGAGGGGCGGAAAAAATTTTATGGAACCGAAATATCTGAAAGATGAACACGGAGTAGTGGTGATAAGCGGCATTCATACTTACGGAGAAACAGTGCATCTTTTTATTGAGCGTAAAAATTATAATGGGCCCTTCATGCCGGGCTACCGTGCCTGGAGCAATCCTAATTTCCATCCGTCCGATACCGGGCTCCTTTATGTGGATCATTGTGTAGGCAACGTGGGCTGGAATCAGATGAACCCCTGGGTGAAATTTTATGAAGATGTAATGGGCTTCAGAAATATTATTTCGTTTGATGATAAAGATATTTCTACAGAATACTCTGCCCTGATGAGCAAGGTGATGAGTAATGGGAATGGCTATGTTAAGTTCCCAATCAACGAACCAGCGGAAGGAAAGAAAAAATCGCAGGTGGAGGAGTATCTTGAATTTTATAATGGCGAAGGGGTGCAGCATGTGGCCCTGGCCACGCATGATATTGTAAAAACTGTTTCTGAACTGAGAAACCGGGGCGTTGAATTTCTAAAGGTGCCATCCAATTATTATGACTCATTACCCGGAAGGGTCGGCAAGATAGATGAAGATCTGTCTCCTTTGAAAGAATTGGGCATTCTTGTGGATCGTGATAATGAAGGATATCTGTTACAGGTATTCAGCAAACCGATCCAGGACAGGCCTACTGTGTTTTTCGAGATCATTCAGCGAAAGGGTGCAAAGAGTTTCGGAAAAGGGAATTTCAAAGCATTGTTTGAAGCGCTGGAAAGAGAGCAGGAAGCAAGAGGGAACCTGTGATATTACAACCGGAGAATTTATTACAGGGAAAATCAATATTCAATAATTATGGTTTAAGATTCATTGAGCCATAAGCCTTTTTGCCGGGAATTCAAAATCCGGTGAACGGCGCTACCTTCATCAGATTCCGTTTAGTATCTTTACAATTCGTTCACTTTTCGGGCAGAATATTTCTGCTTTTCTATTCGTTAATGGTGAGATAAACAATTGTGATGAAAAACCTTCTTTTGGCTCTGGCGCTTTGTCTGGGATTGAATGTGACCGTAGCGGCACAACCCATGTTGCAAAAAGGTGGGACTTCTTACTCTTCTTTTTTTGATTTTCAGAAGACTTTTCCACGTGTCAATGAAGCCTGGCAAAAAAAAGAAGACACTTTACAAAAACAGTTTGCGGCAAAGGACCTGAAATGGCCCGCAAAATATATTTACATCCGCTCCTTCAAATATGACAGCCAGTTGGAAGTATGGGTCAGGAATGATATTAAAGAACCATTCCGTTTATTTAAAACTTATAAGATCTGTGCTTTGGCCGGAACATTAGGGCCCAAGAGGATGGAAGGCGATTACCAGGTGCCTGAAGGTTTTTATTACATCAATGAGTTTAATCCCAGGAGCACATATTATTTATCATTGGGACTGAATTACCCCAATGCATCTGATAAGATCCTCAGTGATTCATTGATGCCGGGCAGCGATATCTATATTCACGGCAGTTGTGTTACGGTGGGCTGCATACCTATGACCGACAAACAAATTGATGAGATCTATATCCTGGCGGCACATGCCAAAGACCTGGGACAGGATTTTATTCCGGTGCATATATTCCCGATACGTTATGATGTCCCTAAAAGTGTGGACTATCTGAACAATCTTGCCAAAGATGATCCTTCCCTGAAAAAATTTGCAGGCAGGCTGGAAGGCGCTTTTGATTATTTTGAAAAATACAAACAGTTGCCGGTGATTCTCATTGATGACAATGGTGATTATGTGGTGAACAACGCTCCGGCTATGAAGTCTGTTTTGATAAAAGAAGCGCCTGTCAAGATCAAAACTCCTCCGCAACACCGTATCAGAAAGGTGGAAGATGTTGCCAATTCAGTTTTGCAGTGGCCCCAGTTTCCCGGTGGCGCTGATGCTTTTTCTCATTATCTCGATACGTTAGGAAAAGGAATGGTTGATTTTTTACCGAGAGGGGTGAGCAAAGCTTATGTGCTGGTGGAGTTCATTGTGGACAAAGACGGAGTGCCGGTGAATTTTCAGGTGGTACGCGGCATGAAAGATGAAGAGTTCAGTGAAGAGCTGATCACCCGCATGGAGAAAATGCCTAACTGGAAACCTGCCATACTGAATAACAAACCTGTGGCAAAGAAGATGATGCAGACCGTCACAGTGGAAGCACGCTGATCAACCCTCACTCATCAACACCTGCACCGTTACCGGTGTTTGCTGGTGCAATAAAATATTTTTACCTTCAGTAAGTTTTTCAAACAGTTTGTCATTGTAATGGCGGATGGTCAAAAGGGATAATCCTTTCATAGCCTGTACATCAAAAAAGACTGAAGCTTCATTCACCAGGGATTCAATTTTATCAGGACGGTCGTCCAGCACAGCCGTAAAACTGATGGCCGCATTCTGGGTAAGATTGGGCCTTATCTTCAACTGCTCAAAGATCCGGTATAACATGATCAGGTTGTGTTCCCCGATGAATGAAAAATCTTTTGTGCTGAACTGCAACATCAGTTGTTTTTCCTTCAAGACAATGATCGCCGGCAATGTATTCAATGAACGATTGTGGATGAACGTTCCCGGTAATTCCGGTTTCAGAAAACATTTTACATGCAGCGGAATATTTTTGTTCTGCAGAGGTTTGATGGTCTTGGGATGAATAACCTGCGCACCATAGTATGCCATTTCAATCACTTCATTATAGTTCAGTTCTGAGATCGGCCTGGCATCGGGAAATTGTTTGGGATCGGCATTCATCACTGCTTCCACATCTTTCCAGATGAAAACCTGTTCTGCATCCAGCATGTTGGCAAATACGGCTGCCGTATAATCACTTCCTTCTCTTCCCAATGTAGTGCTTTCCTTCTCTTTTGTTGCGCCGATGAACCCCTGTGTGAGAACGATATCTGAGTTTTGAAATAAAGGGACAATATTCTCCTTCACTCTTGATTGAGAAGTGTTCCAGTCAATATTGGCATCCCGGAAATTATTGTCTGTCAAAAAAAATTCTCTCACATCCACCCAATGATTGGGGATGCCTGCCTCCTGCAGATAAGCGCTGATGATGGAAGTGGAGAGAAGCTCCCCGATGCAAACGATCTGATCGTAATAGTGATCGAAGCTGCGCACCGCCTTTTCATTTATGAGCGATTCTGCTTTTGCAAACAGTTCGATAAGTTTTGCTTCGCAGGAAATATAATTTATGGATAATAGTTCCTTTGCCACACCGGCGTGCTGATGTTTTATTTGTTGCAGTAGCTGAAAAGCCAGATCCCTGTTTCCGTTATAAAATGCTTCCACAACTTTTTCCAACGCATTGGTGGTTTTGCCCATTGCAGAAATCACCGCCATGATCTTTTCCCCGGGAAACTCTTTTAAAATGGAGGCAAGATTTTGAATTCGTTCAATACTGTTAACGGAGGCTCCGCCGAATTTGAAAACTTTCATTCATAAGGAGATTTTAATGATCAAATGAAAGCGGTAAAGGTAAGCAAGGATGATGTGTTTATCCGGTAAGAATATTTTACCGGAAAAAATATTAAAAATCTCCTCTCATATCTTTGACTTGTTCAATACTTTTCAGGAACATTATACTCTATTTCATTGACATGAAATTTTGCATAACTGTAATCACCGTCCTTTAGTTGGTATAATGCCTCAATGGCAAAAGGGATCATCATTCCCTCTTTTTCTTTGTAATCGGAAACTTTTCCAACCCAGGTCTCCAAATCATTTTCATTCATGTACCGTTTTGTTTTGAATTCTGTGATTGCTCCGGAAGTATCAAAGGAAACCAGATAAGAGAGAGAAATATTATTATAGGTGAAATTGAGTTGAGCACTTGTACTGTCAACCGGCATCCAATGTAGGTTATCTCCGGGCAGCAGGTTGGTCGGGAACCATACACTTTCTGCCAGCCAGCGGAGCAATTCTCCCTGATCATATTTTTCTCCCTGGCCGCCGGCTATCCTGAAAAGCGAGAATAAAGAAACGGTCAGCTTGCCCCTGTTGGAAAGATACATGTCCCTTGCAGTGAACATAGCCGTTGAACCTTTCCAGATAAAACCCGGGATCTGTGTGGTAAAATATTGTTCTCCTTTTATATCCACCCACTCTTTCGAAGGGCCGGTTTTGAATTGACCTCCATGTCTCAATCTTGCATAGCTGATGTAGGGGCTGCCTTCTTTCAGGGCAAAACGGAAATACCGTTGAACCGGGTCCGGTAAGCTTTGAATCTGTGTGTAGCTGAATTTTTTGCCGGAAACCTGTCCTGATTGTGAAAACAGGGTTTTCACCTCATGGCTGAATTGAACGGCATTGTATGTTCTTCCTGCAAAGAACAACACAATGACTGATCCAATAATGATGAGAATGATCAACATCGGCTTCTTTATCTTCATGGGTTTTCAAATCAACAATAAATGTATGCATTGTATCTGTTGATCAGGATGAGCCTCGTCAGTGTCATTTGTGAATTTGAAATGAGTTAAAGCTCCCTCACCCATATATTCCTGAAGCTGATCGGTGCGCTGTCATCGCCATGCGCCTGCAGTTTTATCGGTGATGCCCCATGTGCCGTATACTTCGGTGTTCCGATGTACAGGGTAGGGCCCTTAAGCTCCACATTGTTTTGCACCAGCACTCCGTTTTGAAAGACGGTGACCCGTGCCGGGCTTTTCAGGCTTTTATCCTCATTGAAACGTGGTGCGGTCCATACGATATCGTAAGTCTGCCACTCGCCGGGTCTTTTACATGCATTCACCAGCGGCGGATATTGTTTATACACACTGGCTGCCTGGCCGTTCACGTATGTTTCATTATTGTAGCTGTCGAGGATCTGAATTTCATAACCTGCATCGCCCTGGCCTGTGGAAGCAAGGAATACGCCACTGTTTCCTCTTGCCTGTCCGGTGCCCGTAATATTTTTGGGTATCCTATACTCAAGATGCAACTGGTAATCCATGAAATTCCTTTTGGTGCGGATGTTTCCTTTTGTTTTGTCAACCGTCATGATGCCACCGGCAACTTTCCATCCGGCTTCCCGGGTGGAGTCACGTACAGAAGACCATTCATCAAGATTTTTCCCGTTAAACAAAATGATGGCATCAGAAGGGGCATCGGCAAAATGATCACCGGGAGTCACCACTCTGGGAACAGGGCTCCACACTTCTGTTGCTTTAGGATCACCCTGCGCAAAGATCTGTTGGGAAGATAACAGTACGGCCAGGAAAAAGATTCTTTTCATGCAAGCGATTTTAAAATCTTACAATATTGAAATGAGTAAACTTTTGTAAAGGTAAGTTCTTAAACTGTACATCAGCAACCATTGCTTTGGGCGGTCCCTGCCTGCACCAGTTGATCAGTTTTTCCAATTGTTCTTTTTCCCCGGTGGCCAGAATGTGAACAGAGCCGTCACTCATGTTTTTCACTTCGCCGGTTATATTTAAACGCAGCGCAGTTTCTTTTGTGCTCTGACGGTAAAACACTCCCTGCACTTTTCCGGTAACGATGATGGAGATGCTTTGCTGCATTTTTCAAAAAGGAATAAGGTTCACAATTTCTTCCAGGTATCGTTGATCGGTGGCATCGAATTGGTCCGTCTCAGAGCTATCCACATCCAGCACGCCAACCACTACATAGTTCCGGATCACCGGCACAACTATTTCTGACTTTGAAGTGCTGTTGCAGGCAATATGCCCGGGAAACATGTTCACATCCGGCACAATCAGAGTTTCTTCTTTTTCCCAGCTGCTGCCGCAAACACCTCTTCCTTTTTTAATGCGGGTGCAGGCCACCGGCCCCTGGAAGGGACCGAGCACCAGTTCATCTTTTTTTACAAGATAAAAGCCCACCCACAGCCAGTTGAATTGTTCTTTCAATGCACCGGTAATGTTGGCAAGGTTGGCGATAAGGTCAGTTTCTCCCTGCAGCAAACCTTTGATCTGCGGTATCAATGATTCATATTGCTCGGCCTTTGTTCCGGTAATGATGGTTAGATCTTCTGCCATGAGGCAAAGGTAATGCTGAACAGGGATTTCATTTTTCAGCTATGGCAATTTTAGAATTGAATTAATGATTGTAATATTTGAGGTGTTCATTATTTCAGGGTATGCTGAACGATGATTTTATCCTTTTGATGTAATGTGATGAGCTTTAAAAACAATATGGAAGGAATGGATGACCGGAACCGGATCTCCTTCAGATCATCTGGATATCGGTCCCAAGGATGTTTTTCAACTCATCTTTTATAAGATGGATATTCTTTTCTTTCATATTAATGACAGGGATAGTGAGAATGCTGATCTTTCTTTTATCCACCGTCCTTATAAAAAAGAAGGCTCCTCCTCCTTTTCCATGACGCATTTTACATTGAATTTTTTCGATCTCGGATTTGTTGATGATAATCTGTTCTTCACCGCTCACAGCTTTACGATGCAGTTCAACACCTGTTCCGGAAATAATGGTTTTGAAAGTATATTTTCTCAAAAAAAGAACAATGGCCAACACACTCATCAGCGAAGCCAGGACGAGTAATACAGGCACGGCTTTTTGTTCCAGCAAATAAACACTGGTCATGAATATGATAAGAGCAACAGGAAAAATGCGGAAGAAAATAAAATAGAATTTTCTCCGCCAGGAAGAGAGCCCCAGCTCAATACTCTTTCCCGGAATATATTCCAAGACTTTATATGGATTGAAAATATCGGGCATGCATGAGAATTGTATTTTGAAAAGGTAAGGATTAAAATGCTACTACGGTCAAAAAACGGTTTAATCAGAATTTCAAATTTCCTGAAATTTTGAATAACAGGATCTGTTTAAAGTCAACAGGCTACATGATCCTTATTCCATTGCGGTCTTAACAAATTCAAATTAGCCCTGTTTGAACTTAAATGATATTTTTGCTCCCGATGAAAACTTTCAGGGAAGAAAGCATGAAAAGATTCAACCCGGTCTGGTTGGCGGTGGTATTGGTGGTTGCCATCAGTTTTATTACCCGTACGGTCCTTCTTTTTTATTCTTTCCCGGATATTGATTTTTCGTTGACCAATATCATCGGTATTTATGGCATAGGATTGTTCTACGATCTGTGTTTTGCCGCTTACCTCATCATACCGCTGGCATTGTGGTGCTGGCTGAGCAACGACCGGGTTTACAGAAAGCCTCTGAATTATGTGGTCATAACTTTTTTTGTTGTGCTGCTTACCGGCATCATCTTTTTCAACCTGGTGCCTAAAGAGTTGAACAAATGGCTACCAGTGATAGCAGGAGGGTTGTTTTCAATTTTATTTCTACAGTACCTGTGGCTGGTCTTTAAAAATACAAGATACAGGCTGGCCTGGCGAAGCAATGGCCTACAGTTGTTTTTTTATGTGCAGATCTTTTTATTGCTCTTCAATGCGGTAAGTGAATTTTTTTTCTGGCAGGAATTCGGCACCCGTTATAATTTCATTGCGGTGGATTACCTGATCTACACCCGTGAAGTGGCAGGCAATATCCGCCAGTCATACCCTGTTGCATGGATCGTACTTATCGTTGCCATCGCTTCTTTTCTGATCTGGCTGCTGATCCGTAAATACCTGAAAGCATCCGTGTATGCAGGGGTGAGTTTTGGAAAGAGATCCCTGATAGCAGCAGGCATCCTTGTTTTCCCGGTACTTGTATTCTTTTTTGTAAACAACAACTGGAGAAATTTCAGCGATAACAGTTTTGTGAACGAGTTGGCCGGTAATGGCGCTTATGAGTTTGGCGTAGCCTATAACAATAATGCACTTGATTTTGACAAATTCTATCCGACCATCAGCGATGAGGAAGCTTTGCAGATCGTGAAGAAAGAGATCATGGAGCGATCTCCCACCGATTCTTTTCTGTATCCCGACAGCTTTTCCATTGAAAGAAGGGTGACTTACCCGAAACCACCCGACAAGATGAATGTAGTGCTGATATCGGTGGAAAGTTTCAGCGCTTCGTTCATGAATTATTTTGGCAACACTCAAAACATCACTCCGTTCCTGGACAGCCTTGCCTACAAAAGTTTATTCTTCACCCGGTTTTATGCAAGCGGTACGAGAACGGTGCGTGGGCTTGAGTCTTTATCATTGGCCATTCCTCCCGTACCCGGTCAAAGCCTGGTCCGCCGCCCGGGAAATGATGATCTGTTTTCATTGGGAAATGTTTTGAAAGGCCAGGGTTATACCACTCAGTTTTTTTACGGTGGTTACAGTAGTTTCGATAATATGGGACCCTTTTTTAGAGACAATGGTTACGAAGTCTATGACCGCAGTGAACTTAAATCGGATGAGATCCATTATGCCAATATCTGGGGTGTGGCAGATGAAGACATGTTCAATTACACTTTGAAAAAACTTGATGAAGACAGCAAGCTCAACAAGCCGTTCTTTGCCCAGATCATGACCGTGAGCAACCACCGGCCTTTCACATATCCCGATGGAAGAATTGACATCCCGCCTTCACGCCAGATCCGTGAGGGCGCCGTGAAATACACGGATTACTCTATCGGGAAATTTTTGAATGAAGCAAAAGCTAAACCCTGGTTCAATAACACGGTCTTCATTGTGGTGGCGGATCATTGCGCTTATGCCGCAGGAAAATCTTCACTGCCGGTTACGGGTTATCATATTCCCCTTTTCATTTATTGCCCTTCCAGGATCGAGCCGGCAATCATCAATACATTATCCACCCAAATAGACCTGCCGCCCACCATCCTGGGTTTGCTGAACATAAGTTATGACAGTAAATTTTTCGGACAGGATATTTTCAGGCAACCTCCCGGCAATGAAAGAGTATTCATCAGCACTTACCAGGGATTGGGATATTTAAAGGACGGAAACCTGGTTGTGCTGCAACCGCCCAAACATGCTGAACAACTTTTACCTGATTTTTCAACGGGTTCATCATCACCGGTGCCGGTAACAGATTCTTTATTGAAGCAGGCGATCGCATACTATCAGCTCGCAGAGAAGGTCTATAACACAGGAGGATACAAGTACAAATAAGACTTTATGCAAAGAGAGCCCATTATTCAACATTCAGGCCGGATCATTGCGGACATCAGTTTTATAAAAGTGGATATAAAAAGCAGGAAAAGATATTTTTACAAAACCGTTTACCTCTTATTCTTCCTGTTTTTTTCATCAGCATTACATTCACAAAAGGCGGACAGCATTCCTGAACCACAGTTCGAAAAATTTGAAAAGCGCTTTGATACTGCGAATGATCAGCTATTTATCCGTTACCGTAACAGGGAAATGACCTTCGGTTCAAAAGGGATCTTTCATTTTGTACCCCATCTGCCCAATGACATGTGGCAGATGGCAAAGTCTCCTTTTCAGAAAAAGAATTTGAAAGGCTTAGGCCTTGTTGCTGCCTCCACGGCCCTGCTATTGCCGATGGATCAGATGCTGATCAATAATGTAAGAAGTATTTCAAACAAGATACACCTGACAGATCAAACGCAATATGGAATTGTGTTGAGTGTGGGAGGCACCAAGATCATCAAGTATCCCAAAAACTGGAACACTGCTTTTTACATGATGGGTGAAGGAGGCACGAGCATGGTGCTTGCCGGCGGCCTATGGGTATATGGGAAAATTAAAAAGGATTACCGGGCAGTGCAGACGGCAGGTGATCTTGCAGAAACCTTTATTATCATGGGAGTCACTACCCAGATCCTGAAAAGGATATCGGGAAGAGAAAGTCCTTTCATGGCCACCGCTGATGGAGGAGTATGGCGCCCTTTTCCATCGTTTAAAGAATATCAGAAAAACACCCCCAAATATGATGCATTTCCTTCCGGCCATTTAGCCACTATGATGGCAACGGTGACAGTGCTGAGCGAAAACTATCCGGAGAAAAAATGGATCAAACCTGTCGGGTATTCAATAATGGGTTTGACCTCATGGGCCATGATGAATGCGGAAGTACATTGGATCAGTGATTATCCTCTGGCACTGGCCCTGGGCTATCTCTCAGGAAAGATCTCCACCATGCGCCATCTTAAAAAACCAGTGCTAAAAAAATCCGATTTTTAAAGATTGGTTTGTTGTAAGTAAAATTATTTTCAGGAATTAAAGATTGTAATCTCCGGCAGCTTCAGGCTGATAAATGATCTCATCTATCCTGATCTTGGTGAGACCGGCAGGAACGATCCATTCAATTTCGTCTTTCACTTTATAGCCGATCAATGCGGTGGCAATAGGGGAGAAGATCGAGATCTTGTTTTCCTTAACATTGGCCTGGTTGGGATACACGATCTGGAACTGGATCTGCTTGTTATTATTCAGAAAACTCAGCTTTACGATCGAGTTCATGGTCACAACATTGGAAGGAACGGCTTCCGGCTCTACAATCTGAGCAGTGTTCAGCTCACTCAACAGTTTCTCAGCATCGGAATGGCTGATGGATTTAAGTTGTTTTGCATCACTGATACAGGCTTTGATCCTGTTATAATCCTGCTTGTTTATAATAAGTTTGCTCATAGTCGAAAAATCAATGTCAGTAAACTAAAGCCGCAAAGATACTACAAGTCAGGCAAGTAACTGCCCTCAGCCTAAAATCATCAGTGGTCTAGGGATTAACCATACGTTACAGAATTTTGTACCATACAATGTATGGTCAATAAATTTTTAAAAGCAGTTTTTATTGTTTCTTTTGTTTTGCTTCATCTGCTTTGAGTTTTTGAGCTTCCTTTTTTTCCTGTTGGATGGCATTTTGTTCCTCATCGGTCACGCCCTTTGCTGTTTTGACCGTTGCGGAATCATCACTCAGTACCGTTGAATCTTTTTGTACCTGGGTAGGGTGTTGAACGACAGAAGTGTCGCCGGTGGCATTATTGCTGCTTGCAGAGTTGTCACTTTTGCTGTTGCAACTGAATAAAATGCCTGATACCAGGAGAGCTGATAATAAAAATGTCTTTTTCATATTCTGAATTTTACGCAAAGGTATTTTTGACTTCCATTATGCCCGGTACAACATAGCGTCAATTAACATCGGATTAAAAAGAACATTTTAAAAATGATGAAATTTCTGCCATTCATGGATTTTTCCGGGCAACTTTGGAATATCTTTTTACATTTAAAGCCTAAATATTTTAATTATGGTCAGAAATATCTTACTTCTTCTATCCGTGATTTTTATGGCAGGATCTCTGGAAGCACAGCAATTATATGTACCCCGGAATATTCAAAAAGCGATTAATAATGGCACCCGGACACTGGATGGAAAGCCGGGGAAAAACTACTGGCAAAACGAAGGAGTGTATGATATGAAAATAAAAGTGACACCGGAAACCCGTATAGTTTCAGGCAGTGAAACAATCGTTTACAGCAATAACAGCCCGGATACTTTGAAAACAATTGCAATAAGGTTTGTCAATAACCTGCAGAAGCCTAATTCGCCCAAAGGAGGCTATGCGCCTGATGCTGCACTGGATTCGGGATTGACGATCACTTCTTTTAAAATAAATGGCGAAGTGTATAATCAGAATGCCCGGAACTGGGGAACGGTAGGAACGGTCAGGTTGAAGCAGCCTCTTCTTCCGCACAGCAAAGCAACTCTTGAGATAGACTGGCATTACCCTCTTTCAAAAGTGGATGGACGTGAAGGGCAGATCAACCCTACCACTTTTTATGCTGCTTATTCTTATCCCCGTGTTTCTGTGTATGATGATTACAATGGCTGGGATATGCTGGATCACACTGGGAGGCAGGAATTCTACAATGATTTTAATGACTATAAATATTCAGTGACTGCGCCGAAAAATTATATAGTGTATGGCACCGGTGATCTGTTGAATCCGGATGAGGTGTTGCAACCAGAGATCTCGAAAAGGTTGAAGCAGTCCTACACATCTGATGATGTCATTCATATTGCCAACAAGCAGGAAGTGGATGAAGGAAAAGTGACCTTGCAAAATGACTGGAATACCTGGAAATTTTCTGCTGACCACATTACCGACGTTTGTTTTGCATTCAGCAAGACCTATGTGTGGGATGGAGGCAGTGTGGTGGTAGATAAGAAGACCGGGCGCCGTGCCAGCCTGCAGGCAGCGTACAACGATAATGCAAAGGATTTTAAAGAGTCGGTGAAATGGGCCCAGTTCTCCATGGATTTTTTCTCCAATCAATGGCCGGGAGTTGCCTATCCTTATCCTAAGATGACCGCTTTTCAGGGACATGCAGATATGGAATACCCGATGATGGTGAATGATGCATCCGTTTCCAACTTTGCATTTGCCCGTTTGTTGCAGGATCATGAGATGGCACATACCTATTTTCCTTTTTACATGGGCATCAATGAAACCCGTTATGCATTCATGGATGAAGGATGGGCCACAACGTTTGAATACCTGGCGGGCATAGCTGAATCAGGAAAAGAAACTGCAGATAATTTTTACAAGGGCTTCCGTAGCGGAAGTTATATCCGCAATATTTCCTCAGAGAATGATCAACCGATCATTACGCAGTCATCCCAACAGGCAGGAATGGGGTATAGCAGCAACTCTTACGGAAAAGCATCCCTGAGTTACCTGGCGCTGAAAGATTATCTTGGTGATGAACTTTTCAAAAAAGCATTGCATTATTACATGGATCAGTGGCACGGAAAACATCCCATTCCCTGGGATTATTTCGGCGCCATGAATGCCGGTTCAGGAAAAAACCTGAATTGGTTTTTCAACAACTGGTTTTTCACCAATAATTATGTGGATCTGAAAATTTCAGAAGTTAAAAAAACCTCCGGGGGATATAATGTGACTGTTGCAAATGCCGGGGGCTTTGCCATTCCTTTTGATGTGGTCGTAGAATATCCGGACGGGAAGACCAAGGCAACACATTTTACTCCTGCAATATGGCAGAAAAATGAAAAAGTACAAACGCTGAAAATACCTGCATCGGGGAAAGTCAAATCCATAAAAATAGATAACGGGGTTTTCGTGGATTTTACCCCGGAGGATAATGCACGGGTATTGTAAGTGAACCGGATGATACGTATCAAAACAGGAAATGAAAAGCATGTGGTACATCATCATCGGCTCAGGGATTATTTTGTTTTCCAGATACCGGTTATAGGATTTTCTTCTGCAGTGCCTGTTTTAGGAAGTTGATACATTGCCTCTATGGTACGCAGCACATTGTAGTGATCGATCCTGTTGCTGTATTTCCCGGGACGCACCATTTGCCCGACAAAGAGAGTGGGGATATGATTCTGGATTTGAAAATTATCTTCATCAAAGGTCAGGATAAGAAGGCTGTTATGTTTTTTAGCCCATTTCACATATCGGGATAAATTTTTTCTTAACCACTTGTCTCCGTTCCGGATCGTGGCAGATTCTCCTTTAGGCAATGTATTATGCATGTCGTTATCCATATCCGGAATGACAAATGACACTGTTGGTAATTTTGAAAAATCAGAAGGGAAGTCCGTCATCGGCACACTCAGGGATGGAGAAAACTGATTTTCACCATCGCCGGCCCAGTTGACCCAGGGACAGTGCTTGCGGCCATAGAGATACGATTTTGTGAGAGTGCTTTTCTGATAAAAGCAGCCGGTAAATCCTGCAGATGGTATTGTCTGGGCATATCCCCTGAAGCTAAAGCCTGCATGAATAAGCGAATAACCCAGGTTGGGTGTGTTAAACTGAATATCCTTCAAACATTTATCATCAGAAATTCCCTGCGTGCTTCCTGAAAAAATGGCAAGGTAGTTCGGTTGGCTTGGGTGAGCTACGCCATGAGCATCAGTAAAAAGAGCCCCTTCATTTGCCAGGGAGTTGATATATGAAGCATCCGGGGAGCCAATTACCTGGTTGAATCCGTGATTTTCCAGAATGACAATGACAATATGGTCGGGTTGGGGGAGCTTTTTTTCTTTTGTCGTATAACTCATGGAAATGGCAGTAAAGAAAACGGCAGCTACGGCAATTGTTTTTTTCATACAGTTATTTGAAAACGGTCAGCCCTAAAAATAAAAATGAATCCGGAATTGTTTCCGGCAATGTCATTGTAATAACATATTATTTATTACAGATCCTGCCATTGGCCCCGGCGGGTACTGGCTATGAAACGATTGCAGGTTATGGGCCTTGATTAGCACAGGAAAAAATTACCTGGCCGGCAAAATCCGGACAATTAAGGCTTCTTGATATTTTTGTACTGTTTTCATCAATATGCAGGAGGGAAAAAATCCATTTCGGAAAATGAATGAATTGTGCAGCCGCAAGGTTCCTTTTTTCTTTATCTGCGATTTTACCGGCGATCGGGTGGAAGTGATTCCCCTCTATGAATTGCAGGAGCATGATATTTTTTGCTCCAATCCGTTATTCAGTAATGCTTCTAGAAGAACTTACGGGAAAAATACAACTCTTCAATGGAAGAAATATCCTATGGCATTCAATGAATATTCCCGGCAATTTGAGAAAGTGATGTCTGAAATCAATAGAGGAAACACCTACCTGCTCAATCTGACCTGTGCTACGCAGGTAGAGACCGGCTGCACGATGGAGGAGTTATTTTATAGAAGTGATGCAAAGTATAAACTGTATTTCAAAGATCAGTTTGTGCATTTCTCACCCGAGCCTTTCGTAAAGATCAGCGGGAATATCATTTCTTCCTATCCCATGAAAGGCACCATAGATGCGGATGAGGAAGATGCCGGGAAAAAAATTATGGAAAGTAAAAAAGAAATTGCAGAGCAGTATATTATTGTGGACCTGATCAGGAATGACCTGAGTATTGTTGCCCGTAATGTGAAGGTGGAAGATTTCCGTTATATTGAAGAAATTATCACAAATGAAAAAAAACTGCTGGCGGTCAGTTCAAAAATCAGCGGAGATATCAAAGAAGAATATGCAAGCAGGATAGGTGATATTTTTTCCGCCTTGTTGCCGGCTGGGTCAATATGCGGGGCACCCAAGAAAAAAACGGTAGAGATCATCCTGCAGACGGAATCACATGTCAGGGGGTGGTACACAGGTGTCTGGGGAATTTTTGATGGTAAAGACACTGACAGCTGTGTTATCATCAGGTATCTTGAAAAACAGGATGATCATTTTATTTTTAAAAGCGGCGGGGGAATTACTGCCTTGAGTGAGGTTACTGCCGAATACAGGGAAATGATTGATAAAGTTTATGCTCCGGTTTCTTGAAACCATATTGATTGAGAACGGTCACATGCCGGTGATCAGCTGGCATGAACAGCGGTTTGCAAACACCCAGGAGCTTAATTTCGGAAAAATAGTTTTTCCTTCTTTGGAATCGGAAATTACCCGTACGGTTATGCCTCATAAAAAGAATATCCGTTACAAATGCAGGGTAGTTTATGACAGCGAAAATATCCGGGTTGAGTTTTCCGAATATAAAAGAAAGCAGATTGAATTTCTGATTATAAAAGAAGATAACGAAATCAGTTATCCTTTTAAATATGAAGACCGCCGGTGTTTTACCGGTTTGACAAAGGATTTACAATATAATGAAGAAGTGCTGATCGTAAAGAATGGTTTACTGACCGATACTTCTTTTACCAATATTGCCTTGTTTGATGGTACAAATTGGGAAACGCCTTCGGTTCCCTTATTACCGGGCATCCGGCGAAGATCTTTGATGGAAGAAAATATTATTTGTGAAAAAGATATCCGGATCATGGATCTTGAAAAATATTCAAAGATCAGGTTGTTCAATGCCCTGGTGGGGTGGGAAGAGGCCTGGGAGCTGGATACAGGGATGATTATGAGACGATGACTGTTGCCGGATCTTGAAGATTTATTGATTTTTCTTATTGGTAACTGAACGGGATGTTAAAAATAGCCCGGTTCGAAAATATTAATTACATGTGATTGATGCTTTAAGACTTCATTCGATCACAGTTATTTTATATATTGTCCGGATATTTTAAAATGATTTGCAGGTGCGATACCCTTATGATTTAAAACGGGTTTTGTTCTTTCCGTATGTACTGATCCTGCTTGCTGCAGTAATTTCTTCCCCGCTTTATGCTCAGCTTTGTAACGGCAGTTTTGGAGACCCGATAGTGAATATAACTTTCGGCTCCGGCAGTGGCAGCAGTTCCTATGTACCGACCGGGAGTTATTCTTATACATCATCCACCTGCCCGAATGACGGTTATTATACGATCACAAATTCCACCTCCGGTTGTTTTGGGAATACCTGGTTTGATATTCAGAATGATCATACGGGCGGTGGCGCCTTCCTGCTGGTGAATGCTTCCTATGTGCCGGGAGATTTTTTTGTAACCACCGTTTCAGATCTCTGCCCGAATACCACTTATGAATTTGCTGCATGGATCATTAATGTCATGAAAATGCCCAACAGTATTCTTCCCAATCTCACATTCAGTGTGGAAACACCGGGCGGAACTGTATTAAATTCTTTCGATACGGGCAATATACCGGTGACCTCCTCGCCGGAGTGGAAACAATATGGATTCATTTTTACAACTCCTCCCAACAACCCGGTGATCGTATTGCGCATCACCAACCATGCTCCCGGTGGCAATGGCAATGACCTTGGCCTGGATGATATTACGTTCCGGCCCTGCGGAGCAAATATTTCTGCTCATATTGCAGGAGTGGTTAACAGCGACACGGTAAATGTTTGCGAAACCGGAGGCAATGGTTTTCAGTATTCGCTCAATGCAGCAACTCCTTCGGGTTATATTACTCCGCTTTATCAATGGCAGATGAGTGCGGATAGCGGAAAATCATGGAGTGATATAGCCGGCGCCACCACGCTGAGTTACCAGACCCCGTTCGTTCATGCTGCAGGCAGGTATTGTTACCGGCTTACTGTTGTGGAAGCCAGTGTTGCCAACGTGAGCTCCTGCCGGATTGCATCAGATGTGTTGACCATAAATGTACATCCGAAACCTGTGGTCAATGCAGGGCCAGACAGGATCATGCTGGTCAACAATCCTATTATTTTGTCGGGCAGCGCCGATGGAGAACAAATAACTTATTCATGGTCTCCTGACCGGTTTATCAATGATGTGCATCAATTAAATCCTGAGGTTTCCCCGCCAGCCGATATCACCTACACACTTTCCGCAACTTCTTCCTGGGGTTGTAGCAATGCAGACAGTATGCGGATAAAAGTTGTTGCGGATATTTTTGTTCCCACGGCATTCACTCCAAACGGAGACGGTAAGAACGACCGCTGGGAAATTCCGTTCCTCGATCCTTCGTTCGGGGGAACGGTAAGTGTTTTCGACCGTTGGGGGCAGATGGTGTACCATGTATCATCATCAAAGGTGTCATGGGATGGTACGGTAAACGGCATTCCACAACCGGCAGGAACTTATGTTTACTTCATCACGTTTAAGAATAATTGCAGGATGCTGAAAGGAACGATCACCCTGATACGTTGAAACTTCAGGAACGGATTTGCTGATGTTTAATTCCCGGATAAATGCTGAACAAATGATGAGTGGTGGTTTATTTCCCCGAATACCAGAATGCAAAATTTTATAATAATCATCACTGTATTGATAGTCAGATAATTATCAATATAATATAAGCATGGTGCATATATTATTATGATTTGTAGAAATCATACTTAAGAATAAAATGAAAAATATTTGGAATCTTCAATAATTTTATCTACATTTGTAGAACAATTACGAGGGAATAAATTTTGAAGACATTATTAAAAAACATTACGCAAATCCATACCGGACTGTTTACCAAGCCTTCAGGCTTTGGAGAATTAGTATATCTGCAAGTAAAACATTTTGACGAAAATGGTCAGTTGAATGCTGTTTTATACCCTGACTTGAAACCGGATGGGATATCTGAAAAACATATTTTAAAAGATGGAGATGTACTCTTTGCGGCGAAGGGAACTAAAAACTTTGCAGCTGTTTTTGAAAATCACAATGAACCATCCGTTGCTTCAACTTCCTTTTTTGTAATCAGGCCGGTAAGGGGAAAAATATTACCCCATTACCTGGCATGGTTTCTTAATCATTATTCTACACAAGCATTTTTAAAAGAACAAGCTTTAGGCACTTCAATTCCTTCTATCTCAAAGCACGTTTTGGAAAACCTGATCATATCAGTGCCCGATATTGAAATACAAAAAAATATCCTGGAGATAACAAAACTACTCAATAGAGAAAAATATTTGAAACAGGAAATTGAAACCTTGAGAGATAGACAAATTCAGCAACAAATAATCAACGCTATTAAATGAAAAGAGAAAAATGAATAGTGAAAAATCAAAAAGCCCACTAAGAGATAAAAACTATGCTTTTGCTATCAAGATTGTGAAACTGAGCCAAAGTTTGGTTTCTGATAAAAAAGAATTTGTGTTAAGTAAACAAGTTCTTCGCTCAGGAACTGCAATCGGGGCATTAATCCGAGAATCTGAATTCGCTGCAAGTAAAGCAGACTTCATCAACAAGCTCACAGTTTCACTCAAAGAAGCTAACGAAACTGAATACTGGTTGATGCTTTTGTATGATACCGAATATCTAATCAAAGAAGAATTCCTTCAAATGCAATTCGAATGTCGAGAACTAATCGCAATGCTCGTATCATCCATCAAAACCTCAAAATCCTAACTTTTCATTTTCCACTTTAAATTTATCACTTATGAATAAAATAACTCAAAAAGACATCAACGATGCGGTTTGGAAAGCTTGCGACACCTTTAGAGGTAGCATTGATCCAAGCGTTTACAAAGACTATGTGCTTACTATGCTGTTCCTGAAATATCTCAGCGATGTGCATGACGATAAAATGGAAGGCTACTTAGCTAAATACAACGGTGATTTGGAACGTGCCAAACGTGCCATGCAACACGAACGATTTATTGTGCCGGAACATAGCCACTTTAAATTTCTGTACGATTCTCGTAACGAAGCAAATATTGGAGAACTCATCAACATTGCCTTGACCGATTTGGAAGAAGCCAACCGTGAAAAGCTGTACAGTGAAGACGGTGCAGGCATATTCCAAAATATAGACTTTAACAGCAGTAAGCTGGGTGAGCCTAAAGATAAAAATCAACGGTTGAAAACTTTACTTATTGATTTTAACTCCGAAAAATTAGACTTACGTCCTTCTCATTTGGGCGGTGCAGATATTATTGGTGGTGCTTATGAATTTCTGATAGCCAACTTTGCCAGCGATGCCGGTAAAAAAGCCGGGGAATTTTTTACGCCTGCTGAGGTCTCTACCCTACTTGCCAAACTTACCAAAAGCAAACCCGGTTCAAGAATTTGTGACCCTACTTGCGGCTCTGGTTCATTATTAATTAAAGCCGGTAACGAAGTGGGTTCTGATAATTTCTCTCTCTACGGACAGGAAGCCAACGGCAGCACCTGGGCTTTGGCAGTCATGAACATGTTTTTACATGGTTTCGACAATGCCACCATCCGCTGGGGCGATACCATTCGCAATCCCAAATTGAAAGAAGGCGACCAGTTGATGAAATTTGATACCGTTGTAGCTAACCCACCATTCTCTTTAGACAAATGGGGAAAAGTAGAAGACAAGGATGGTGATAAAACCACCATCAGCTACGACCCTGAAACCGATAAGTACAACCGTTTTTGGAGAGGTGTACCACCCAAGAGCAAAGGCGATTGGGCATTCATCAGCCATATGATAGAAACGCTGAACGAACACGGCAAAGCAGGTGTGGTAGTGCCCCACGGTGTATTGTTCCGGGGCAGCAGTGAAGGAAAAATAAGAAGAAAGACCATAGAAGAAAACTTATTGGAAGCAGTAATCGGTCTACCTGCCAACCTGTTTTTTGGCACAGGCATTCCGGCTGCTATTCTAGTGTTTAACAAGCAAAAAACCAGCAACAATTTTTTGTTTATAGATGCCAGTAAGCACTACGAAAGTGCCAAGAACCAAAACAAGCTGCGTGAAAGCGATATTGAACACATAGTAAATACCTACCGGGATTTTGCAGCCGGAAAATTACAGCCAGGTGTAGTAGAAGATAAGTACAGCTACGTGGCTACTGCCGATGAAATACAGGAAAACGATTTTAACCTGAATATCCCCCGCTATGTGGACACCTTTGAGGAAGAAGCCGAGGTGGATATTGTTGCGGTGCAACAGGAGATTGATAAGTTGGAAGATGAACTGATGAAAGTGCAGGCAGAGATTAATCAATACTTAAAACAACTCACTGTCTGAATCACCGATTAAACGGGTTTAAAGATTACACAGATTATGAACGGAGAATTAAAATATAAAGATATAACCGAGAAGATTATCGGAGCTTCTTTTGAAGTTCATAAATTCCTGGGGAATGGTTTTCAAGAAGTGATTTACCAAAGAGCATTAGCTTATGAAATGCGAAAAGCCGGACTGGAGTTTGCCCGTGAAATAGAACAAGATATTTTTTACAAAGATCTTGATGAGCCCATAGGAACCAGAAGAGCTGATTTTGTTGTAGAAGGGAAAGTACTGGTAGAATTAAAAGCCATTGTACAATTAGAAGATGTGCATTTGGCCCAGGCGCTCAATTATTTGAAAGCTTACAAACTGGAAGTTGGATTGCTTATCAATTTTGGCAGCAAAAGTTTAACCTTTAAGAGACTGGTGTTATGAGAACTATACAATGTCAGCATCACGGACTAAATTGTCTGAATCACGGAGTAAATTGTCTGAATCACGGATTTATAGGATTAATGGATTTCACAGATTTTGAACCTTCTAAAACAAAAAAATCAGTGTCATCCGTGTCATCAGTGGCAATCGGTGATTCAGACAACATGCAGGCAGAAATCAATCAATATTTAAAACAATTGGTAAAATAATGGCAGCAACAAAAAATACCAAAGCGTTTTACAATACTGAAATTCCAAGTGATTGGGTGATTAAGAAATTGGGTGACTGTTGTATGGTAAAAGGTGAATACGGCATCAATGCACCAGCTGTTGAGTTTTCAGAAGACTTGCCTGCCTATTTAAGAATTACGGATATTGATGATAGCGGAAATTATTCTCTTGATAAGAAAGCATCGGTTGGCGACTCAAATTATGAGCAGTTTGTTTTAAATAATGGAGATATTGTTTTTGCAAGAACTGGAGCAACAGTAGGAAAAACTTATCTATATAAACCTACAGATGGAATACTTGTGTTTGCAGGCTTCTTAATTCGTTTTAGGACAAATGAAAAATTACTAACACCACAACATCTTAAATATTTTACTGAAACAAAACACTACTGGGATTGGGTTAAGACTGTATCAATGCGAAGTGGTCAGCCAGGTATTAATGCAGAAGAATATGCTTCATTAAAAATCCCTCTCCCCCCACTCCCCGAGCAAAAAGCCATAGCCCGTGTGCTCAGCACAGCCGATGCCGTCAACCACACCACCGAAAAACTCATAGCCCAAAAAGAACTCCGCAAAAAATGGCTCATGCAGCAATTGCTGACGGGTAAGAAACGGTTGAAGGGGTTTGATGGGGAGTGGAAGGAAAAGAAACTCTCTGATTTGTTTGAACGAGTTACTCGCAAAAATGATGAAGGGAATACTAATGTTGTGACGATTTCTGCACAGCGAGGATTTGTAAGGCAAACAGATTTCTTCAACAAAACAGTAGCCAGCGAAATCCTTGATAACTACTTCCTAGTTAAAAAAGGCGAATTCTGCTACAATAAAAGCTATTCAAACGGATATCCTTGGGGAGCAACTAAGAGATTGAATGACTTTGATAAAGCCGTTGTAACAACGCTTTACATTTGCTTCGGAATTAAGGATGAAAAGAAAACGAATCCTGAGTTCTTTGAACAATACTTTGAAGCCAATCTGCTTGATAAAGGATTGACAAAAATAGCTCATGAAGGTGGTAGAGCTCATGGTTTATTAAATGTAACTCCATCTGATTTCTTTTCATTAAAAGTTACTATTCCATCTTACAAAGAACAAACGGCTATTGCCCAGGTGCTGCAAGCTGCAGATAAAGAAATCAGCCTGCTCAAAGCCAAAGCAGAGAAGTTGAGGGAGCAGAAGAAGGGGTTAATGCAACAGTTGTTGACGGGGAAAGTGAGGTTAAAAATAAATAAAGAATAATATGAAGACAATAGGAATACAAATTAAGTCCACAGAGGCAATTATGGTTGTGCTTGAAAAAGATGCAGCCGGAAACATTACACAAACCAACGAATCAGCAAAGTTTGGTATTGATGACCCAACTAAGCCCAATCAGGTAAGACAATTTCGCGACCAAATAAATGCGGCCTTTGATTCAATCGGTGCATCTCGAATTGGCATTGTAGCAAGAAATGCAAATGGCAAAGGAGACCGTGCCCCTTCTCCCATATCTTTTAAACTTGAAGGAATCATTCAGCTTTACGATAAGGTTGATGTAGAGCAAGTTTGGAAGCAAACTACAATCCCCTATTTCAAAAAGAATGCAAAAACAGGGAGTGCAAAAAATAAGTATCAGGATGATGCTTTTGATGTAGCGTATTATCTAATAAGTCAATAATGGTAACAGTAGAACTCAACGATGAAGATTCAGTAAAAGCCATTCAGGATTTCGTAAGGAATACGCCTGATATCAACGTTTATGAATATATCCGAAGAGGATGTAATGGTGATGTGTATTTCGGCAAGCGAATAAAAATGAATGACGATGTAGTGTTGAAGTTCTACTGGTCGCATCCCAATTATGATGCAGCAGAAGAGGCTGTCATCCTTCGTGCTATAGACCATGACAATATTTTAAAAATTCATGACTTACGTTTTCTGCCACCTAATTACGCTTATTTTTTAACACCAAGAATTTCAGGTGGAGATTTACAAGGTGTAATTGATAATAGAAGACTTTCAAGCAAGGAAGCACTTGAAATTATTGCAGGGGTTTTGCTTGGTTTGACCGAGCTTCATTCAAAACACAAATTGGTTCACCGTGATTTGAAGCCGGGTAACATTCTGCTAGACCTTGAAAAGAATATACCCATTATCGCAGACCTGGGAGCCGTGAAGAAAATTCATAATGCTGATGGCTGCGTAACAGCCTCTAAATCTACATACTTGTATCTGCCACCAGAGGCGATATTGGCAAATGAATATTATTATCAATCTGACATCTATCAGATTGGTGTAATCATGTTTCAGTTATTAGGTGGCTACTTTCCTATCAACTCACCAATGGATTGGCTGATAGCAAGAGAGAAAAGGCAGTTGGATGGAATCAGAAACACAACAGATAAGTACCGCAAATTTGATGAAATAATAGGCAAAAAGATAGTTAAAGGTCAATTGATCGATACGAACACTTTGCCTTTTTACTTAGATGCAGGTTTCAAACGAGTACTGAACAAGGCATTGAATTTCCACTACGAAAAGCGATTTAAAAACCCTTCACTTTTTCTGAAAGAAGTCCACAATCTTTTACGGGCTTGCCCTGATTATGTGCATGAATCAGATAGGCTCATGGTAATTCATGAAAATGGCAAGGAATATCAAATGTATAAGAACAAAAAAGATGAAGTGGTTTTAGAAAAGCGGCTTTCCAACAAAAATTGGCGAAAGGACAACAGCCACAATGGAACAGTTGAATCAGCATTAAAAATAGCACGAATTAAATAGTATATGCCACTCAACCTCCAATACGCATCCGACTTACATTTAGAATTCCCTGCCAACAAGGAATGTCTAAAACAACATCCCTTGCAGCCAAATGCAGATGTATTGGTATTGGCTGGAGATATTGTGCCTTTTGCGGTAATGGATAAACACCGGGATTTTTTCAGTTATGTGGCAGACCATTTTGAAACAACCTATTGGCTGCCTGGTAATCATGAGTACTACCATTTTGATATAGCTAAAAAAAGCGGTGTGCTGCACGAGAAAATTCGCAGCAATGTGTTTTTAATCAACAATACTTCGGTGGTGCATGAAAATGTAAAATTGATTTTCTCGACCCTTTGGAGCCATATCAGTCCGGGCTACCAATGGCAAATAGAACGTAGCCTGAATGATTTTCATTTGATTAAGCACAAAGGTTTTCGTTTTTCGGCTGAGCAATACAACCAACTGCATACAGAGAGTTTGGCGTTTATTCAAAACGAATTGAGAACAGTTCAAGAGGAGAAAACAGCTGTTTTTAGCCATCACTGCCCAACTTTTTTAAACTACCCTGAGCAATACAAAGGCGATGTGCTGAATGAAGCCTTTGCCGTGGAACTCCATGACCTGATTGAAACATCCAATATTGATTATTGGGCGTATGGGCATCACCACAGCAACATTCCGGAATTCAGTATTGGCAAAACCAAACTGATAACCAACCAATTGGGCTATGTTCAACGAAACGAGCATTTGAAATTTGAAACGAATAAAGTGATTGATATATGAAAATCAAGATAATAAACCTATATTTGCACAATAAAGATAATGGCTTTATTGTGCATAATCGGGTTTATTAAGGCGTAAAAAAATGAAAAAAACACTTAAATACATAGAGGAAACACTGGGCATACAGCCAACAGTAGCCCCAATAGCTAAAAGCTATATGGACAGACTTCCCATGTACATCCACGAAACCTTCAAACTTTATCGTACAAACTTATTCAACACAGAAATCATTCTGGCTGAATTGAAGAATGAAGGAGAACTCAGCATACAGCAAACCGAAAAGCAGGTGCAGCAAGTAAAAAACCAATTTAATCAAAAAGTGGTTGTGATATTGGAAAACGTACAAGCATACAATCGCAAACGATTGATTGAGAAAGGCATCAACTTTATTGTACCCGGTAAACAACTGTATATGCCCGATTTGCTGATAGACTTGAGGGAAGGCTATGTCAACCCAAAGGCAAAGCCCAAAAACGAAACACTGCTTCCGTCTGCACAATTTCTATTGATCTACCACATCATCCATAGAAACCAGCAATGGAAACTGGAGGAATATTCCTTTAAAGAGATTGCAAAGAAATTGGGGTATACCCCTATGGCCATCACGAATGCCATTGACAACTTAAAATACCATGAGTTGATAGAAGTTGAAGGTGAAAAGGAGAAATTTATTCGGTTTAGCCACGAAATACATGAACTGTGGAACATTGCCATGGAGCGTAAGCTATTGGCAAATCCTGTTCTCAAAACGGTATTTGTGGATGAGAAACCCAAGAATCTTTTTCTATTGCGTTGCAATGCATCTGCCTTGCCCGAATACACCGACCTGAATCCGAGCAGGCAAGAATATTTCGCCATTGAAAAAACAGTTTTTTATGGTTTGCAAAAAAGCAATGCATTGGTGAACCCGAATGAATATGAAGGCAGGTATGCCTTGGAAGTATGGAAATATAACCCCTTGACCTTAGTGGACGAGTTGCCCAACGATATGGCAGTTGTTGATCCACTTTCATTATACCTGAGCATGAAGGAAAGCCGAGACGAACGTATTGAAATGGCATTAGAACAAATTTTAGAGAAATTTATATGGTAAGAGGATTAGACATTTTTAAAAAATACTTTGAGCAATACCCAAATAACTACGTTATTATCGGTGGTACGGCATGCGATATCATTATTGATGAAGCAGGCTTTGTTCCCAGAGCCACAAAGGATATTGACATCATTTTGATAGTAGAAGCACTAAGCTCAGAATTTGTTAAACAGTTTTGGCAGTTTATCAATGACGGCAAGTATCAGCAAAGGGAAAAAAGTAATGATGAAAGAGAGTATTACCGATTTATTAAACCGGAGAATACAGATTTTCCGCATCAGATAGAACTGTTTTCAAGAGCTCCTGATGTAATTGTTTTAGAAGGTGAAGCACACCTAACTCCCATTCCGGTAGATGATGATCTTTCCAGTCTATCAGCTATATTATTGAATGATGACTATTACAACTATATGATTGAACACAGTCAGGTTGAGGATGGATTACATCATGCCAACATTGAAGCACTGATTTGCTTGAAAGCAAAGGCCTTTTTGGAAATAAAAGAAAGAATTGAAAAAGGAAGCAAAGAGGATGCAAAGCAGCTGAAAAAACACAAAGCTGATGTATTCAGATTGACTGTAATGCTTACACCGGAATCATTATTTGACTTACCTGAAGCTATTCAGGCTCATATTAATCAGTTTGCTGAATTAACTGCCGGTGATTTACCTGACAATGCCATTTTTAAAGAAATGGGATTGGGCAATACAGACCCGAATGCTGTATTTGAACAATTCAAAAAATCATTTAAAGTAAATGGAAATGAGACCGAGTAACTACCAAAAAAGAATATGTAAAGAAAAAGCTCGAAATCTATATACAACAAAACCATCGTGTAAAGAAAACCACACTTTTCTATACATATACCCAGTTCATAGTTAATCATTCATAACTCATCATTCATAAAGTGGAAACACCAAGCTTTAAAGAAGACCATATCAGCCAGATTCCGGCATTGCAGATGCTGGTGAATTTGGGTTATACCTATTTAAGTCCGGCAGAAGCCGACAGGCAAAGAGGTGGCAAAACTACCAATGTATTGCTGGAAGATGTATTGCGGAAACAGTTGAAGGAAATCAATAGCATTCGGGTAAGTGCCACTAAAACCAGCATTTTCACAGATGAGAATATTGAGCGGGGGATTTTGGCATTGAAAAATCTGCCTATGAATGAAGGCTACATTGCAGCCAGTGAGAAAGCATATAACCTGCTCACCTTAGGTCAAGCATTGGAACAAAGCGTAGATGGCGACAAAAAGAGTTTTACGCTACAATACATAGACTGGAAAAACATTAACAACAATGTGTTTCATGTAAGCGAAGAATTCAGCGTGATGCGAAGCACCAGCAAAGAGCATTACCGCCCCGATTTGGTATTGTTTGTGAATGGTATTCCGCTTTGCATCATCGAGTTAACGACCTGATATGAAAGCGTCACCGAACAGGCTATCAGTCGCATTTACGCAATCAGCAAGAAGATGGCATCAGAAGTTTGTATGTGTATTCGCAACTCATTTTAAGCATTGCTACCCAGGAAGCAGCCTATGCCACCAATGGAACTCCGGAAAAGTTTTGGGCAAAGTGGAACGAAAGTGAAGAGTTTAAAATGAATAGTGAAAAGATTTATGAGCTCAAAAATAAACCGATTAATATAAAGGTGAAAGATCAGTTATTTGCTGACCGTTTTAAATATGTTCGTCAATACTTTGATGCATTGGAACAAGAAGAAATTTTGCCAACTGAGCAGGATAATTATTTGTATGGCTTGTGTCGCCCAGAACGATTGATGGAAATTGTTTTCAATTATGTGTTGTTTGATAATGGAGAAAAGAAAGTTGCCCGGTATCAACAGTTTTTCGCTATTAAGAAATCTATGCAACGTATTAAGCATGTAGAGAATGGAAAACGCAAAGGCGGTGTTATCTGGCACACTCAAGGAAGTGGGAAATCATTAACGATGGTGATGCTGGCACAAGCCATTGCCATGGAACCAAGTATTCGCAATCCGAAAATCGTATTGGTTACAGATCGTACCGATTTGGATGATCAGATAACGAAAACATTTCGCAAATGCGGAAAATTTGTAGAGAATGCCACTACAGGGCAAAGATTGGTGGAATTACTGGAAAGTAATAGTGATGCTGTTGTTACTACCATTATTAATAAATTCAATGCAGCAGTTAAGAAGATAAAGAAACCGCTTGAAAGCCATGATATTTTTGTACTGGTGGATGAAGGCCACCGCACACAGCATGGAATATTTAATATAGAGATGCAAAAGACTTTGCCGAATGCTTGTTTCATTGCCATGACAGGAACGCCACTATTCAAAAAAGATAAAAGTACGGCAGCTAAATTTGGTGGTATTATTGATACCTATGCCGTTGATCAAGCTGTAAAAGATAAAGCAGTTGTCCCATTGCTATACGAAGGAAGATTGGCTTTACAAGAGGTGAATGCAAGCCCGGTTGATACTTTTTTCGGAATGGTTTCTGAACCCTTAACCGAATACCAAAAAGCAGATATCAAGAAAAAATTTGCCCGATACGATCATTTAAATTCAGCAGAACAGAAAATGCGCATGATAGCCTGGGACATCAGTTATCATTTTCGAGACAACTGGCAAGGCAGGACACCTTTTAAAGGTCAGTTGGTTTGCGATAAAAAGGTGAATGCCATCAAATACAAAGAGTATCTGGATGAAATTGGCATTGTAAGCAGTGAGGTTTTGATTTCATCTATTGACGAAAGAGAGGGTGAAGAAAGTGCTTATGAGAAGTCACCTGAAAAGGTGAATCAGTTTTGGAAAAAGATGATGGACGAACATGGTAATTCAAAAAGCTATGAAAAGAACATCATTAGCCGTTTCAAAAATCAGAAAGACCCTGAAATCATTATTGTGGTGGATAAATTGCTTACCGGTTTTGACGAACCTAAAAATACTGTTTTATATCTTACCAGAAACCTTCAAGGGCACAAACTTTTGCAAGCTATTGCACGGGTAAACCGAATTTATCCTGACAAGGAATTCGGTTACATCATTGACTACTATGGTGTAATTGAAAATCTGGATGATGCTTTGCAGATGTACTCTTCATTTGAAGATTTTGATGAAGAAGATTTGGCGGGAACACTCACCAACATTTCAGATGAAATCAAAAAACTACCACAAAAGCATTCAGAACTTTGGGATATTTTCAAAACAATAGCCAACAAACGTGATGCAGAGGCTTACCAGCAATTATTGAAAGATGAAGCGATACGAGTTTTGTTTTATGATAAACTAGCCGCATTTGCCAAGGGATTGAAACTGGCTTTATCTTCAATTCAGTTCCATAAAGAAGTAGAAGAAAAGGTAATCAATCGCTACAAAGAAGATTTAGCCATGTTCCTGAAATTACGCTTGGCTGTTGTTGAACGCTATAGTGATGAAATTGACTACAAACAATATGAAGGTCAAATTCAAAAACTGATTGACACCCACATTACCACCGAGAAAATTGAAACCATCACAGAATTGGTAAACATTTTCGATAAAGATAAATTTCAGGAGGAAGTAGAAAACACCACAGGAAAAACAGCTAAAGCTGACAAGATTGCCAGCAGAACAGCGAAGCACATCACAGAAAAAATGGATGAAGATCCTGCTTTCTACAAAAAGTTTTCTCAAATGCTGAGAGAAACCATTGCAGACTATGAAGCCAAACGAATCAGTGAAGCACAATATCTGAGTAGAGTTCAAGACATCATGAACAATGTGCTGGCTCGTACCGACAATGATATTCCAGAGCAGTTAAAAGACAGAGATGTTGCCAAAGCGTTTTACGGTTTAACCGTTGAAGCACTTTCTGAAAAAATTCAAGACAACATTGTTCTTAAAGAAGTCGCAACCCAAACAGCTTTACAAATTGACAATTTGATTCAGCTTTCTGTTTTGGACAATGGAAAACCCATTATCGACTGGCAATACAAAACAAACATCACAGGTAAATTGCTTATCGAAATTGGCGACTATCTAATTGATGAGGTCCGTGACAAATACAATGTGGACTTGGTATTCAAGGACATGGATAAAATTGCAGAAGACTGTATTGAAGTGGCAAAGTTGAGATATAAATGATGAGTGAAAAGTGAAAAGTAAAAAGTGAAAAATGAAGAATTATGAGTTATGAGAGATTTTTTGATAGTATTCAATTTGGCAGTAGAACAATAGATTTTAGTTTGGAGTATTCCGATAGAAAATCGCTTGGCATAACTGTAACGCCTGAAATGGAAGTTTTGGTAAAAGCACCGACAGACACTACCATGGAGAAAGTGAAAGAGAAAATAAGAAAAAAAGCACCTTGGATAATTAAACAACAAAGCTTTTTTCTTTCCTTTCAACCAAAGACACCACAGCGAAAATTCATCAACGGAGAAACACATTTGTATCTGGGCAGACAATACCGTTTGAAAGTTAAAATTGAAAAATTAAAAGTGAAAAGCGAAGGAGTAGTTCTTAAGGGTCAATTCTTGGAAGTTCTCACATCTGAAATTTCAAAAACAAAGGAAATATTAGATAAATGGTATTTGCAAAAAGCAAATGAAAAAATAAGGCCATTAGCAGAAAATCTTTTCAATAATTTCACCGCAAAAAACAATTTATCATTTTACTCTTTTCACTTTTCATTCAGAAGCATGTCAACACGTTGGGGAAGTTGCACATCAAAAGGGAAAATTATTCTAAATCCGGAATTAATTAAAGCACCAAAAGGCTGTATTGAATATGTTATTATACACGAACTTTGTCATTTAATACGTCACGACCACACACAGAAATTTTTAGATTTACAAACCAAAGAAATGAAAGACTGGGAAAAATGGAAAATGAAATTGGAGAAGCTATTAGCATAGCCCAGCATCATCGTCTTAACTTTATTCGCTTTATTTGATAGTGTAAATATGTTGGCGTTTTACGTAACAAGTTTTGTTTGCTGATTTTATTTTGTGTCCTCGTTTAGATATTTGAGAAAATTTTTCCGGCTATCCAGATGCAAAACCTTAGAATGCTCATTGTTGTACTGATAATTTTAAAGAATACTGCTTCCAAAGAATTCGTTTAATTTTTTAGCGGTTAAAATTTATATTATCGGGTTGTGCTGAAATAAATATTTCTGCCAGATCAGAAATGCAGAATATTATAAAATGGCCTGTCAGTTACGTAAAGTGAACAGATCTTTCTGACTTACAATTTTTTTAATGATCTCTTTTCAGGATTCATCTATTTGTCCGGGTGATCCACAAATTCAAGGATATCCCCCGGCTGGCAGTTCAATACTTTACAGATAGCTTCCAACGTACTGAACCGTACAGCTTTTGCTTTACCCGTTTTCAGTATGGAAAGGTTGGAAAGAGTCAATCCTACTTTTTCGGATAGTTCATTTAATGACATCTTCCGTTTTGCCATCATAACGTCTAAGTTTACAATAATCGGCATGTCTTAAATGGTTAAGTCGTTTTCAGATTTCATATCTACAGCATTTTGTAAAATTTTTTGAAGCACTGCTACGGTGGTTGCCACTACAATACAAATAATAGTTGTTATGATACACATGGCAAGAAAACCGGCAGGATCATCTTCTTTGCTGTGACACATCATTATATACAGTCCTGCCGCCACAATTGAAATGCTTAAAATAATTGCGCAATGTTTTATACTTCGTAAGGCCTTTAGCGAGTTTGGTGAAAACAACTTATTTTGCCCGATGTACCCAAGCAATTTAAAGGTCTTGTACAGCGCAACAAAAAAAGAAGCTGATGCAGCATATCCATACAATATGATCGGGTCCGCATAAATATGAAACAAATCTAAGTTTGCGGCTCGCCCTTCGGTCAAAGGAAACCGAATTAAGATCGCAAGCGCCGCAATGCTGATAAGCACAATGACTGCCTGTAGAAATAGTATTGAATTTTTTCTCATAATGATTTTGCATTATACCGTTAAATCGTTTTCGGTTTGGAGTTCCATTCCTTTTTTGAAAATAGTCGCAATAATATAGATTACAGCTCCCATTAAAATAAATGCCTGGCTGTCTGCCCAAAATTGGTTAACGTTGTCGGTAACAAAACCGTAATGCGTTAAATTTTTAGTTACCTGCCTGGCAATATAGCTTAACAGCCCGATGGAAAGAGTGTAATAACTGATCTGTGCAATTTTTCTTGCAACAAAAGTGCTGAACGGTTTTGATAAATTCATTTTATGCATCAGCCTGATAACTATGTAAAACAGGCAAGCCTTTAAAATTGAAATGATCAAAATAAAACTATAGACGCCGAAAAATGCCGGCCTGCTGTCTTTATACATTCCGGTTAAATCTAACTTTTGATAAAGATTTGGAACAAACTCAGGTTTATACAGGCTAAAAAAGAAATTTACTATCAAGCCTCCCGCTTCAATGCACAATCCGACAAAGATGAGCCAAGCTACAATGTATAAGCCCCAAAATACGAAGCTGTTTGTTTTTGACATCATTGATAAATTTTAGAATGATGCTGCAAACATAATAAATATTTGATGATAAACAATAAATATTTAATAAATCTAAAAAAATGCTTTGGAAGGTTATGCAACTTATTATTACCGCTTCATAATAAAAGCTTTATAATCTTTTCTCACCTATAAAAAATTATAAAGCCGGAAACTAATGGGAACTATGATGATTGAAGCAACGATATTTCGCAAACAACCTTAAAGCAGAATAAACTTTTTATTCAACAGTAGATTTGAAAACTATTTTATAGCAGCATCGTCATGAATTGAATTTCAAAACGCTTTCGGGTCTTTCTTCGGCTCATTCTTATCCACATTCTTCACATATTTGTCCAACCACTGATTTTGTTCATACAGCATTTGCAGAATATTTTCTTTTCCCCGGTAGCCATGCGCTTCATAAGGCAAGCTCACATAGCGTACGGTTCCGCCAAATCCTTTAATAGCATTAAACATCCGTTCGCTCTGGATTGGGTATGTTCCTGTATTATCATCTGCATCGCCATGGATGAGCAGTATCGGGGTTTTGATTTTATTGGCAAAGCTGAACGGGCTCATGTCGTAATACAGTTTCGGATCATCCCAGTACATACGGTCTTCATTCTGAAATCCGAAAGGAGTAAGCGTGCGGTTGTAGGCGCCGCTTCTTGCAATGCCAGCCCTGAACAGGTTGGTATGTGCCAGCAGGTTGGCCGTCATGAATGCACCATAACTATGGCCGCCCACGGACATACGGTCTCTGTCCCCCACACCCATTTCCACTAATTTATTGATGGCGGCTTCCGCATTCATCGTTAACTGGTTCACGAAATCATCATTGGGTCTTTTATTCTTGTCCGGAGAGACGATAGGCATCTCCGCATTGTTCAGCACGGCAAATCCCTGTGTGACATAAAAGATGGGAGATCCCCAGTTGATCAACGTGAAACGATGTTCACTTCCGCGGACCTGTGCCGCATCTTTGGCAGAATTGTATTCTGCAGGATAAGCCCATATAAGAACGGGAAGCGGTTTGTCTTTTCCGGGAGTGAATCCTTTGGGTAAATACAATTCCCCAGTCATGTTCACGCCATCCGCTCTCTGATAGTGGATCTTTTCTTTGACCACTCCATCCAGTTGCGGATAGGGGTTTTTGAATGAAGTGAGTTTTGTTGCATTCTTATTTTTCAGGTCACGCAAAAAATAGTTGGGCATTTCTTTTTCACTTTCCCTGCGGGTGAGCAAGATGCCTTTATCAAAATCCACCACTCGCACCACGCTTTCAAAATATCCTTCATCCGATCTCCATTGTATAGATTGTTCTTTTTTATTCAGGTCAAATGATGCCAGGAAAGGAAGATCACCTTTTGGCGAAGAGCCTGTAGGATTGTTGAATAAAATCTTATTACCATTATCAATGGTCCTGACCACATCTCTTCCCCATTTATTTTTTTCAGTGACGGGAAATCCGGGATTGGAATAAGCATCGGTTGTGTTCCTTGTGATCAGGATATCCAGTTTTCCTGTGGAAGGATCGAAACGGTCCAGTTGTGTGGTTTGCTTTCCGGTGAGTCCTTCATTCACCAAAGCCAGTGTTGAATTTCCCCAGGTGATGTTGCGGAATCTCATTTTTGTTTTAAACAGTTCTGTAGGTTCGCCAGTGAAAGGAGCTTTCCATTCATATACGGCATCATGGTATGCCACATCTTTTTTGATCAGCCCGCTGTCCAGAGGCTGGCACCAGGTGACCGTGGCAGGCTCATCATCTCTCCAATCAAAACTGCGGGATACATTGGCAACGTTATCATTCCCGCTGGGCGCTGTTTCGGAAGAAGGAAGATCTGCCAGCAGTTTTATCATTTTCCCGGACATATCATTGACGGTGACCACAGAAGCAAAGCCCTGAGCAGGCACTGCATAAGAGAAAGGTTTTTTCAGCTTCCGGATGATCATATATTTTTTATCGGGAGAAATATTGATGCCGCTGTAGATGGCAGGTGCGCCGAGCTTTGTTTCCACTCCATTGGTATTTTTAACCAACTGTGCCGTGGCATAAAAATCAAACAGCTCTTCATCGAAAGGGCTTTTAATAAGGTCTTCATACGTTGGGCGTGGAATGGCTTTGCCTGTATTTTCCTGAACGGTGACCCCTTTGGGCATCACCGGTTTTTTCGGTGCCGCACTTGCCGGTTTGGTAATCACCCGGTACAGCAATGTGTTGTCATCATACCATTGATAGCTTCCGCCCACAAGGACGTTGAGCGGCTCTTTGTTTATTTTCACTGCTTTCTTAGTGGCAATGTCCACAACATAAAGATCAACCCTGTCACGGGTGGTTTGCGTGAAGGCGATCTTTTTTTCATTGGGGCTCCAGCTAATGCTGCCTGCAGACAGCGGGGAAGGCAGTCCTGCGATCCTGTATTCTTTTCCCGAAGAGATCTCTTCGAGATAAATATCATTGATAAAATTCTGCCGGCTGGGTGCAAAGTTGGACGGGTTGATACGCATGCCCGCTATTCTCAGTTCGGGTCTTGCCAGTTCTTCAACAGAGGGATAGCTGTTGCTTTGCATGAAGAGCATCCATTGTGCTTTTTCATCAATGCTGACATTGGGCGTTGGCTTCGCCAGCAACATATCAGCAATCTCTTTCGGCGGCATTTTGTAAGAACCATCCGTTTGTGCAACACTAACTCTGATGATCAGAAGAAAAAAAGCAAGGGTAAGTGTAACAATTCGCCTGGTTTGCATATTAATATTTTTTGAATATTTAATTGAATGCTTAAGTTACGCAGACCTGCCCGATCATTGTAATTTTTTTTTCACATTGTGATGAACCTTCCTTTTGCGATACAGTAAGGAGTAATTTTACAGGACAAATATTTTTATTATGTCAATTACAAAATTTCATTCAAATATTCTGCTTGCATTGGCAGCCGGCAGCTTTATGATGTGCGGTTTCAATACAGATCAACATCCTGCTGCTGATTTTCAATTAAAATTGCCTAAGGGTTTTAAAGCGATCACCGTGGTGAAAAAGCTGGGAGTGAACCGTCACCTGGCCGTAAACAGCAACGGTGATATTTATGTAAAATTGGAAAGATTGAAAGATGGAAAAGGGATCTATGTGTTGCGCAAAGTCAACGGCAAATATGAAGTGGTGAAAAGTTTTGGAAATTATGGAGGTACCGGCATTGCCATCAAAAATGGTTATCTCTATGCAACATCCAACAGTGAAGTGTACCGTTATAAATTGAATGCAAATGATGAGGTCACCGATCCCGATCATCCCGAAAAGATCGTGACCGGGCTGGTGGACAAAGGAGAGCACAATGCAAAATCAATTACACTGGATAATGAAGGGAATATTTTTGTAAACGTAGGCGCACCGTCCAATTCATGCCAGTTATTGGACCGTACCAAAGGTTCTCCTGCACAGGATCCCTGCCCGATTTTGGAAGAAGCAGGAGGAGTATGGGAATTCAGGGACAACAAACCGGATCAGTCTTATAATAACGGAATTCATTATTGCACCGGCACCCGTAATCTTGTTGCACTGGATTGGAACAACTCGGTGAACCGATTGTTTGCCGTGCAGCATGGCCGAGATCAGCTGTCCACTTTGTTTCCTGATCAATACACGGATGAGCAGAGTGCCAGCCTGCCGGGTGAGGAATTTCTGGAAATAAAGAAAGGAAGTGATTTCGGATGGCCTTATTGTTATTATGACGGCATTCAAAAAAAGAAAGTGCTGGGGCCGGAATACGGCGGCGATGGAAAAAAAGCAGGAAGATGTGCCGATAAAGACCAGCCCCTGATGGCATTTCCTGCTCACTGGGCGCCGAATGCATTATTGTTTTATACTGGAAAAATGTTCCCGGAAAAATATCATAACGGGGCATTCATTGCTTTTCACGGAAGCTGGAACCGTGCACCTGAACCCCAGGCAGGATTCAAAGTGATCTTTGTTCCTTTTAAAAACGGGAAGCCGACGGGCCAGTATGAAGTTTTTGCAGACGGCTTCACCGGAACTACCGGAGAAATAAAAGGACCCAGCCAGGCAATGTATCGTCCTTGCGGATTGGCTCAGGGGCCTGACGGAGCCATTTATGTTTCCGATGATTCAAAGGGAAGGATATGGAAGATCGTATATGAGCATTAAAAGATCTCAAATCAAAATTGTAACTTTACTGTATGAGGTTTCCGAAAGTCATATCGGTAAAAGCATTAGAGAAGTACAAGCTTTTTGTATCATTTGACGATGGGGTGTCCGGGATGCTTGATCTGCAGGATCTTGCTCAAAAAGGGGTATTTAAGTATTGGGATGAAGATGATAACTTCAAGAAAGTATTTATACACCCTGATTTGAATTATATAACATGGCCCGGTGATCTTGATATTGATACAATAAATTCATATTGTACGATAAAAGGAATTGATCCGGAAGATTTTCTCCATTCGGAAAAACAACATGCCTCAAATTAGCAGTTTTTACGGGATCATCATTTTGATGTATTGGGGCGATCATGAACCTCCGCATTTTCATGCTAAATACGGTGAGTTTGAAGTTTTGATTTGCATTTCAGATCTCTCAATTTATTCAGGATATATACCTTCGAGAGCTTTGGGCCTTGTTATTGAATGGGCGTCATTGCATCAGGAAGAACTGATGCAGAACTGGGATAACACAAAAAAATTTATTCCTCCTCAAAAAATTGAACCTCTCAAATAAAACGAAAATTATTTCTGTTCCTGCTTATAGATCACACCGTCTTTCATTACCAGTTTCACTTTCCGGATATTTTTTATATCGGATGACGGATCGTTGTCCACGGCAATGATATCGGCCAGCAATCCTTTTTTTATCCTGCCGATTTTATCTCCATACCCGAATACATCGGCATTAATGGAAGTGGCAGAACGTAACACATCAATGGGTTTCATCCCGTATTCCACCATCATCTCCATTTCAATTGCGTTGTTTCCATGTGTGAACACGCCGACATCGCCGCCCATGCAGATCGTCACTCCTTCCTTTCTTGCCAGTTGAAAACTTTTTCTTTTGTTAGTGATGATTTCAGGCTCGGGATCAATTCCCTTTTTCCATCCGCGGTATTGCAATATGGCATCACCGGCAGCAAGGGTAGGGCAGAGCGCCACACCTTTTTCTTTCATCAGTTTAAAAACTTCTTCTGTGCCGCCGTCGCCATGCTCTATGGTATGTACTCCGGCAAGCACTGCTCTTCTCATTCCTTCTGCCGTTCCTGAGTGAACCGTAACGTATCTTCCACCGCTGCCTGCGATCATTACCGCTTCTGCAATTTCTTCTGTAGTAAATGTTGGTGCAGATTCACCATTTAGACCCCAACGGTAGTCAGCATAGATTTTAATAACATCTGCACCCTTGCTTATCTGAGTTCTCACTTCATCCGCCATCTCATTTATGTTGGCAACTTCAGCAGCGCCCTGAGGATAGCTTACATCCGGTGAAACAGATTTCGGACCGTAAGTTCCTTTTGCAACAATTGCTCTTGTGGCGCAGATCATTCTCGGCCCGGGAATCACTCCTTTTTCTATGGCTCTTTTCAAACCCACATCATCATACATGGCTCCTTCCGTTCCAAGGTCTCTTACCGTGGTGAAACCTGCCATCAGCGTGGAGTCGGCATGATTCACAGCTCTGGCGGTTCGTTCTGCTCTTGATTCTTTCAATACCTGGTCATCCCAGCTTGTTTCATTGTACGGATGAAGATATAAATGAGAATGTCCTTCTATCAGTCCGGGTAAAAGGGTCATTCCTTTCAATTCGATGATCTTGGTACCTGCGGGCAGCTTGAAGTTCATATCACCCGCTGCTTCGATCCTGTTGTTTTTTACCAGTACCACCCAGCCGGCCTGCATTTGTTCTCCGTCAAATACCTTGTCAGGTTTCAGTAAAATATAACGATCCGTTTTTTGTGCGGAACAAAAAAGAAAAGCTATGGCTGCAACGGAGATAAGTAATGTTCGTTTCATTGATATCATTATTTATAAAGTATGTCGCTGTATTCCGGCTTTCGTTGAAACATGGCGCTGGTGAATGAACAATGTGATGAAACCTTCAGGTGGTTGGCCCGTGCATATTCCGCCATGTGAAGGAACAGTTGTGTTCCGGCTCCTTTCCCTTTCAGCACTTCATCCACTTCAGTGTGTTCTACCATCAATCTTCCCGGCCCGGGTATGGTGTATTCCATGCGTGCCACTGTTTTGCCGTTCTGCTCTATGTAAAACATACCTTTTTTACCGTCGCTTTTATTTTGTATTTCCATGTTGAATTAAATTGATTTTTGAAATGCTGTCATATCACATGATGAGAGTGAGGACAATTTTTTTATTAAGACTTTGAAAAGTAAATCTAAAAAAAATTTGCGTATTACATGAGAGCTGCTATATTTGTGACTCAATGAAACAGCAATTGACAAATAAATTATGGTGGTGGCATACAACTCTCCGGGGTGTGTAATGCTATTGCTGTATTTATGTTGATAATAGTATGCCCCGGTTTACCGGGGTTTTTTCATTTTAGAAGCTGCATAAATAAGAATTTTTGATTATGAAGAAAGTACAGATCAATACAAAATGTAAAAAATTATTAGCAGACGTTTATACGCCTGTGGGAATTTATCTCAGGCTGCGGGACAGATTCCGTGATACTATTCTACTGGAGAGTACCGACTATCATTCCTCGGAAAACAGTTATTCTTTTATCTGCATCAATGCCATCGGGGGTATTGAGATCAGGTCAACAAAAGAAATTGAATTCAAATTACCCGGCAGGAACCCTGAGAAGATAAGTATTGATGATGTATTAAAAGTGCCGCAGCTATTATGGGAGTATATGCAGCATTATGATGTTCACCCTGTAAATACAAAAGAGTCAAAATTCGCACAGGGTTTATTCGGATACACGGCTTATGATGCGGTACAGTTTTTTGAAACGGTCAAACTGAGAGCTTCTGCAGCAAACCTGGAACCGGCAATTCCTTTGATGCGTTACCGTTTATATCAATATGTGATTGCAGTGAATCATTTCAAAGATGAACTTTTTATTTGCGAAAACCTGGTTCCGGGAATAGATAGTGATGTAGCTGTCATTGAATCACTGATAAAAAGTAAAGATGTGCCTGTTTATCCGTTCGGAGTAAGAGGTGAAGAGAATTCGAATATGACTGATGAGGACTTTGTCGAAATGGTGAAGAGCGGCATTACAAATTGTCATCGGGGAAATATTTTCCAGATCGTACTCAGCAGAAGGTTTGAACAGAGTTTTACCGGCGATGAATTCAACGTGTACCGTGCCTTGAGGAATATCAACCCTTCTCCTTACCTGTTCTATTTTGATTACGGTGATTATAAGCTGATGGGATCTTCACCCGAATCGCAACTGATCATTCAGAATGGCAAAGCTACCGTACATCCTATTGCAGGAACATACAGGCGTTCCGGTAATGATGAAGTGGACCAGCGGGAAACTGAAAGGTTACTGAAAGATGCAAAAGAGAATGCTGAGCATGTAATGCTTGTGGACCTGGCCCGCAATGACCTGAGCCGTGTTTGCGATGAGGTAAGGGTAGCGCAGTATCGCCAGGTGCAATATTATTCACATGTGATTCACCTGGTGAGTGAAGTGACAGGAAAAGTAATAGAGGGGAGTAATCCTTTTGAACTGCTGGCAAAAACTTTTCCGGCAGGCACATTGAGCGGCGCCCCGAAATTCAAGGCAATGCAACTGATAGATGACCTGGAACCTGTTTCAAGAAGTTATTACGGAGGCTGCATCGGGTTTATGGGATTTGATGGCAGTTGCAATCATGCCATCATGATACGAACGCTGATGAGCAGGAATAACACGCTGATCTACCAGGCAGGAGCGGGGATTGTTGTGGCAAGCGACCCGGAAAGTGAATTGCAGGAAGTGAATAACAAGCTGGGAGCATTGAAGAAGGCGATTGAAATGGCGGCTGTGATTTGAGAGGGGAATTTGGTAATTGGTTAATTAGTGAATTGGTTAATGGTTGGATGGTTAAATGGTTAAATGACAAATTGGCTAATTCGCTAATTGGTTAATTGATGTATAATAAACAATAGAACCATAAAACAATAAAGCCTTAGAATAATAAAACCATAATACAATAAATCAATACAAGATCAGAAAAATATGAAAATATTAGTATTCGATAATTACGATTCTTTCACGTACAACCTGGTGCAGATGATTGAAAAGATATTGCGCCGGAAAGTGGATGTGTATCGCAATGATAAGATCTTCCTGGAAAAGGTGAATGATTATGATAAGATCGTTTTATCACCGGGGCCGGGTTTGCCGGAAGAAGCAGGGTTATTGTTGCCCCTGATAAAAAAATATGCACCTGCCAAATCCATCCTCGGTGTGTGTCTCGGCCACCAGGCCATTGCAGAAGCCTTTGGCAGTAAGTTGGAAAATTTGAGCAATGTTTATCATGGTGTTGCTACAAAATGTATTTTATCAAACGGTGACCGCAAATTATTCAAAGGATTACCGGATGTTTTTGAAGCAGGCCGGTATCATAGCTGGATTGTGAGTGATAAAAATTTTCCGGAAGAACTGGAAGTGACCGCCCGTGATGAGAATGGATATATCATGGCGCTGCAGCATAGAAAATATGATGTGCAGGGAGTGCAGTTTCATCCCGAAAGTGTGCTGACACCCACAGGCGAACAAATTTTAAGAAACTGGTTAGGCTTTCCTGTTTCATCCGGTGCGGGGATCCCGGGAAAGCCACAAAAAAATAAAATTTAATTTTCACTTATTGGAGAGACAGGAGGAGCTTATGAAAAAAATATTGCAATATTTATTCGAGCACAAAACACTCAGCCGGCAGATGGCAAAAGAAGTGTTGGTAAACATCGGTAAAGGAATGTACAATGAACATGAAGTGACCGCTTTCATGACGATCTACCTGATGCGCAGCATTACCGTGGAAGAACTGCAGGGATTCCGTGATGCATTGCTGGAGCTTTGTGTAAAAGTTGACCTGAATGGTTTTGAGACCATTGATATCGTCGGCACGGGCGGCGACGGAAAGAACACTTTCAATATCTCAACATTGAGTTGTTTCATTGTGGCGGGCACAGGACAGAAAGTGGCGAAGCATGGCAACTATGGTGCTTCCTCCATCAGCGGAGCCAGTAATGTGATGGAGCAACTGGGGTATAAATTCAAGAACCGGAATGATCAGTTGAAAAGAGAAGTGGATGAAGCAAATATTTGTTTTCTGCATGCACCCTTGTTTCACCCGGCGTTAAAGACGGTCGGGCCTATCAGGAAAAATCTTGGCATGAGGACATTCTTCAACATGCTGGGGCCATTGGTAAATCCGGCCGATCCAAGCTTTCAACTGGTCGGTGTATTCAGCCTGGAGATGGCAAGGATCTATAATTATCTGTTGCAGCAATCCGGAACAGCATTCTCGATCGTTCATAGCCTGGATGGTTATGATGAGATCTCCCTGACCAATGACACGAAAGTGATCACTGATAAAGGAGAAAGTATTTTATCCGCCGAAAAACTGGGGAAAAGAATGGTGAGCCCATCTGACATCAGCGGTGGCAATTCAGTGGAGGAAGCAACTAAAATATTTATCAATATCCTCAAAGGAGAAGGGAGCTGGGCGCAGAATGCAGTGGTGCTGGCCAATGCTGCCATGGCATTGAACAACACGGGAAAATATTCAAATTATGATGAGGCGTACGATGCGGCAGTGGAAAGCCTGGAAAGCGGGAGGGCAAAAGTATCTCTGGATAAACTGATTGAATTGCAGAAATAGCAAGTGCAGGTATTTTGCTTTGGAGTAAAAAAGATAAGATGACCATACTGGATAAAATAGTGGAAGTAAAACGGGGAATTGTAAAAGAGCAGAAAAGGAGGATTAGCTTTCGTGAACTGGAGCGTTCTTCCTTTTTTAAGCGGGAGACTTATTCTCTTGTGAAAAGACTAAACGGTAAAGATTCAACCGGGATCATTGCGGAATTCAAAAGAAAGTCTCCTTCAAAAGGAATTATAAATGATCATTCAGAAGTTGCCGAAGTGGTGAAAAGCTATGAAAAGTTTGGCGCTGCGGGCATTTCAGTTTTAACCGATGAAGAATTCTTCGGGGGAAGCAATAATGACCTGATCAAGGCAAGAGAAAGTGTAATGACCCCATTGCTACGGAAAGATTTTATCATTGATGAATTTCAGATTGTAGAAGCCAAATCAACAGGAGCTGATGTTATCCTGCTGATCGCTTCCTGCCTGAAACCTGCGGAAGCAAGACAACTGGCTGCCGTTGCAAAAGGCCTGGGACTTGAAGTGCTGCTGGAACTTCACGATGAAAGTGAACTGGATCATATTTGCGACAGGGCTGATATAATTGGAATTAATAACCGGAATTTAAAGACCTTTGAAGTGGATATTGAAAGGAGTTTGAGGATGGCTGAGATGATCCCGGATGATAAAGTGAAAATAGCGGAAAGCGGGATCAGTTCGGTTGAGAATATACGGTTGTTCAGGAAGAATGGATTCAAAGGATTCCTGATCGGCGAAAATTTTATGAGAGGAAAAGATCCGGGAGAAGCATTTGAGAAGTTTGTAAGCTTGTTGAAATAAATTCCTTTAACCAAAAAGAAAGGCATTATGAATATTAAGGTATGCGGAATTACTTCCATGAAACAACTGCAGCAATTGGACGGGCTGGATATTGATTATGCAGGATTGAATTTTTACAAAGGATCGCCACGATATGTGGGCGATAAAATAACTGCAAATGAGATCCATGATGCTGATTTTGATATCAAAAAGATCGGTGTGTTTGTGAATACCGCTTATGATGAAATCATGAAAACAGTTGAGGATTATTCCCTGGATATTGTACAGTTACATGGGAATGAATCACCGGACTTTTGTGAATCACTTTCTGAGGATATTGAAGTGATCAAGGTTTTCCGTATTGATGCGGGGACAAAGGATGTGGACAAGCTTGTAAAAGATTTTGATGAAGTGAGTGACTATTATCTTTTTGATGCAGGCGGTCAAAAAGAAACTCTGGGAGGTTCCGGCGTGAAATTCAACTGGGATCTGTTGCTGAAAGCTAAGATCGAAAAACCATTTTTCCTGAGTGGGGGGATAGGCCCGGATGATGTGAAGAAGATCAAAGAGTTTAATCATCCTGATTTTTTTGCCATAGACATCAACAGCCGTTTTGAAACAGCTCCGGGAGTGAAGGATATGGCCAGGCTGCTGAAGTTTGTAAAGGAACTGAGATAGTATTGTTGAGCCGGCTTTGCAGGCCTTCCTGCCTATCAGAGCAGTTGAGAAGCGAACGGAACTGTAAAGTGAGTAGCCCACATTCTCCGTTTTTTTAGTTATGGGTGGCAAGCACAACAGGCGATGATAGCAGCACTGAGACCGGTAACAAAAAATAAAATGATTGATGATAAACAGAAACATTTTACTGAACAGGGGTACATATAGGCAGCCGAATATTTTCGGGTATTACGGAAATTTTGGCGGAGCTTATATTCCTGAAATGCTGCACCGGAATGTGGAAGAGCTGAAAGAAAAATATTTGTCGCTCATCTATGAGCCGGAATTTCAGAAAGAATATCACGGCCTGTTGAAAGATTATGTAGGAAGGCCCACTCCCTTGTATTTTGCAAAGCGGTTGAGTGAAAAATACAAAACGAATATTTATCTGAAGAGGGAGGATCTCTGCCATACCGGGGCTCATAAGATCAATAACACGATTGGACAAATATTGCTGGCAATCCGGCTTGGGAAGAAAAGAATCATTGCAGAAACAGGCGCAGGGCAGCATGGTGTGGCAACGGCAACGGTGTGTGCCCTGAAAGGGATTCCCTGCGTGGTGTATATGGGAGAAAAAGATATGGAACGCCAGGCGCCGAATGTGGCAAGGATGAAAATGCTTGGCGCCACGGTGATACCGGCTACCAGCGGAAGCAAGACATTGAAAGATGCCACCAACGAAGCAATAAGGGATTGGATTAATCATCCGGAAGATACACATTATATCATCGGCAGCGTGGTGGGGCCGCATCCTTATCCGGATATGGTAGCAAGATTTCAGAGTGTGATCAGTGAAGAGATCAAATGGCAGTTGAAAGAAAAAACAAAAACAGAAGGAAAAGAAGGAAGCGAATATCCCACTCATGTCATTGCCTGTGTGGGTGGCGGCAGCAATGCTGCCGGAGCTTTTTATCATTTCCTCGATGAAGTGTCTGTGCAACTGTATGCCGTGGAAGCAGCAGGATTGGGAGTGAACAGCGGGCACAGTGCAGCCACTACACAACTCGGAAGACCGGGAGTGTTGCATGGCAGTAAAAGCCTGGTGATGCAAACGGAAGACGGGCAGGTAGTGGAGCCGCACAGTATCTCGGCAGGATTGGATTATCCGGGTATCGGGCCGATGCATGCACACCTGTATGAAACAGGAAGAGCAACTTTTCTGAATGCCACCGATGATGAAGCTTTGGATGCAGCCTTTGAACTGGCAAAGCTGGAAGGCATCATTCCTGCATTAGAAAGCGCTCATGCACTTGCCGCATTGAAAAAGATCCGTTTCAACAGGACAGATGTAGTAGTCATTTGCCTGAGCGGCAGGGGAGATAAGGACCTGGAGACCTACATGAAATCAATGAGCCATGAATAAAGTTATTTTTTTGTTTCTCGTGTTCTGTTTTGCTTCCTGCAAGGACTCGGAATATTTTAAACATAAAATTGAAATAGAAAAAGTATCGGATGATTGTTCCGGCCTGTCGGATAAACTGAAAATGGATTCCAATATCCTTGGCGAGCGGTATGAATTTGATAAATGTCTGCCCGGCAACTTTTCAAAAGATAATGTGATCTTTAAAAGACAGGGTGACACGGTGGTCGTTCAGTTCAATGCAGCAACATCTGAAAAAAGATCCCGGTTTCATATCACCCTGGATATTGATACTTATCCCCGGTATAATTTTCTTACGATTGACGGGAACACATTCGTTATTATTCCAACAAGCCCATAAACATGAGCAGAATTTCTCAGATGTTTGATAGAAAAAAAGAAAAGGTTCTCAGCATTTATTTTACTGCAGGATTTCCTCATTTGGATTCCACGCTTGAGGTGATGAAATCGTTGCAGGAGAGCGGAGCGGATATGATCGAGCTGGGAATTCCATACAGCGATCCGCTGGCGGATGGCCCGGTGATCCAGCAAAGCAGCATGGCGGCATTGAAAAACGGGATGACCATAAAAAAACTTTTTGAGCAGATAAAAGATTTCAGAAAGGAGATATCTATTCCGGTTTTACTGATGGGCTACATGAATCCTGTTCTTCAATACAGGTTTGAAAAATTTTGTGCCGATGCTGCTGATGCAGGAATTGACGGGCTGATCCTTCCCGACCTTCCCGAATACGAATATGAGACTGAGTACGGAGCCATTATAAAAAAATATGGATTGGATTTTGTTTTTCTCGTCACACCCGAAACATCTGAGCAGCGGGTCAGGAAACTGGATGAACTCAGCTCGGGTTTTTTATATGCCGTTTCTTCTTCTTCAACCACCGGCAACAACAAAGACATGGCTTCCATGGAACGATATCTTGGACGGCTGAAAAATATGAAACTGAAAAACCCGGTTATGGTAGGCTTTGGCATCCGGGATAAGGATAGTTTTGAAGCAGCCTGTGCCCATGCGAACGGAGCCATAATCGGCAGCGCTTTTATTAAAGCATTGGAAAAGAACCCTGATCCCGCCATAGCCGCCCGGAATTTCCTTTCATTCATTTAACAACCGGGGCTTTTATCCTTGAAGGCTGTTTTGTAAATTTGCGTTTGCTTTCAATAAAACAGATCAATGAAAACGATAAAACTTTTACTGAACCTATTTTTATTCGTACCGGTATTTGCATTGGGGCAGAAAAATGATGATGGTTTTGAGATCACCGGCAAGATCGCCAACCTTGCCAATGGCACTGAAGTGACGATCGTCAACGGTAACACCAAGGCAGATCTTGTTAAAGGCATCATTACAAACGGAGTTTTCACATTGAAAGGATCTGTGCCAGAGCCGGGTTTATATGCTATTTCATTTGGAGGAAATAATCAGTTCCAGTTTTATCTGGAAAACAGCAAGATCAGCATAACAGGCGACGCCAATATGCTGGATAAACTTGAAGTGAAAGGATCAGCTTCCCAAAAAGACTTCAAAGAGTTTCAGGAATTATTCGATCCGCTGGTTCGTCAGCAAAATGCTCTGGCATCCACCATCAATTCCATGCAGGGCGGCCCGGGCAGGGATTCTTTGCTGACCATTTATTTTGCCACACAGGATCAGATACAATCGGCAGTGGATAGTTATATAAACGGGCATCCGAAATCCATTGTTTCACCTTTTGTTTTATATGTTACGACTCAGTTCAAAGATGATGTTTCATTATTGGAGAAACGTTATGACAAACTGGATGATGCTGTTCGCAAGTCAGACATTGGAACTTCACTCGGAAAATATATTGCTTACAATAAAGTGGGGGCCATCGGAACTGATGCCATTGATTTTACCCAGCCGGATACCAGCGGTGCCCCGGTTGCATTGTCATCCTTCAGGGGGAAATATGTGCTGGTGGATTTCTGGGCAAGCTGGTGCCGCCCCTGCCGGCTGGAAAATCCTAATGTAGTGGCAAGTTTTAATAAATTTAAGGATAAAAATTTTACTGTTCTGGGAGTTTCGCTTGACCGCCCCGGCGACAAAACAAAATGGCTGGATGCCATTCACAATGATAAACTGACCTGGACACATGTCAGCGACCTGCAATACTGGAATAATGCGGCGGCTGTATTGTATCATGTGCAGCAGATACCCAAGAACATGCTGGTGGATCCCAATGGGAAAATAGTGGCCCGTGATCTCCGCGGTCCAGACCTCGAAAGCAAACTTTGCGAGTTATTAGGTTGTAACTAAAAGGCAGATTCATTATTCATCTTAGTGTAACCGATCTTTTATTTTCACATCTCAGTTATTGATTTCTTTTTGGTTTTCATTTATTGCTGTCGAAAGTATTCATCTTCCTGATAAAATTTTCCCGAATGAGTAAACAGGCACGAAAACCTGATGGGCAATTGTTTGTAGTTTTATTATCATGGAAAATATTGAAGAACTGACACTCGGCCAGATTGCGGCAGAAGATCCACGCACCTGCTCTGTTTTTGAAAAATATAAAGTTGACTATTACAATCATGGTAAAAGAAATTTCAGAGAAGCGGCAGATGAACAAAATCTGGATTTAGCCGCTCTGAAAAATGAAATTGCAAAAGTGAGTGAAGGCGCTGTGGAAAAAGATTCCGATTTTAATTCATGGGACCTGGGTGTGCTTGCAGACTATATTGTGGAAACGCATCATAAATATGCGGAAAAACAAATTCAGATCATAAAACATGAACTGGAGAAAGTATGCCAGGCTTTGAGTGCACAACTTCCGGAACTGGAAGAAGTAAAAAAACTTTTCAATACAGTTGCCGGCGAGATCGTCGTTCATCAGAAAAAAGAAGAGCTTATTTTATTTCCCTACATAAAAAAGATGGCTAATGCATTGAGGAATAATAAACCCTTTGTCAGGCCGCCTATGACCAGATCAGCTGAAAAACCTGTTGACATGCTTACCCATGAGCACACCAGACAGGGAGAAGATTTTAATAAGATAGCAGAGCTGACCAAAGATCATACACTGCAATTCAATAATGATGCTTCGCTTTCAAGCCTGATGAATTTTTTTAAAGAATTTGAATCCAACCTTCACCGGCACATTCACCTGGAGAATAATATTTTATTTCCCCAAGCGCTCAGGCTGGATAAAGAATTGGTATAGTATATTACTTTGATGATTTCTTTATTAAGGGCAAAATCCGGGGGATCAAGAGCCATTCTTTAGAGCATAGGTATTTTTACTTTCAGAAACTGTTGGTTTGGAAGGAAATAAAACATCATTTCACCCGTTTGAATTTCTACCGGGACATTTAGCAGCCTTCATGCTGTATTTCGGCTATTTTTTGGTAATTTCAATATTCAGATTTTTTGAAGTGCCCATGGGTAAAGCATTGAAAATATTTAGTGTATTTGCTGCTCCGTTTTTGTTTACCATGCCGGTTTTTTCCCAGTTTCAAAATTGTCCTGCAAATATTAATTTTTCAACAGGAGATCTTTCTTTTTGGTCGGCACAAACAGGCTTGGTGAACGGTGCAACAAAGAGCTATCCTTTACCTAATACCGGTGTGATGTCGCTCCCCGAATATAGTATCTCTACGATTGGTGTTCAGGTGATCACTTCAAACTCACTGGATAAATATGGAGGATTTCCCACTATACCGGTCATTAACGGATATTCTTACGGGTATTCGATCAAACTTGGTTCTGATGCCACTTCATGGGATCTTCATGGAAACGTTCCTAATCCCGGGGGGTTTACCAGGGCTATTACATACCAGGTCAATGTGCCTGCTGGTCCGGCCAATGTTCCTTACACAATGACCTATGCCTATGCAATGGTATTGGAGAACGGAACTCATAATTCAATCATACAACCTTTGTTCAAAGCCACAGTGACCACACCCGACAGTGTGGTGACCTGTGCTTCTCCTGAATATTTTATTCCTACATTGAATGATGCCAGCAGTAGCGGACCAAGCTCCACAGGAGCTACTTTGGACACTGCGGCTGCGCTGGCCAATGGATTCAAATTAAGTCCTGTTTTCTTTTATTCTCATGCAGGAATTTCGGGAGGTGGCGGCGTTTACCTTCAGGATGTATGGACAAAGAGCTGGACAGAAGTTACATTTGACCTGTCAGCTTATCGCGGCAGGACAGTGAGCCTGACCTTTGAGGCAGATAATTGTGTGCCCGGCGCTCACTTTGCGTATGCTTATGTTGCTTTAAGAAATAATTGTGCTGGACTTCAGATCAGCGGCAGCCCTGTAGCATGTACTAACAGCATATTGGAATATTCGGTTCCTGCTTTGACAAACGGAACTTATAACTGGACTGTTCCTGCGGGATGGACTATTAAGTCAGGCGTAAATTCAAATATCATACAGGTTGCTGTCGGAAACAATGGGGGTGTGATCACCGTTCATGAAAAAAACAGTTGCGCAGACCTCAGGGATACACTGGATGTGACCACTACACCTCCCACAGTGGCAGGACAGGTATTGGATGACATCACGGTTTGTGAGCATTATAATAATACCGACCTGGTGTTAACCGGAGAAGTGGGAAATATCCTCGGATGGGTGTCAACAAAGGACGGAACCAACTGGACAGCCATTGCCAACACCAGTCATACCTATAATGTAGAGAATCTGACTACAACCACGCGTTTTGCCGCAGTGATACAAAATGGAAGCACCTGCACCATTGATACCAGTGCGGTGGCAACGATTACTGTTGATCCGAATACAATACCGGGAGCGCTAGTCCCGGCTGTAACTGATATATGCGCAGGGCAGCCAAATAGTGTCAGGCTTGAGTTGACAGGTAACAGAGGCAGGGTAATCTACTGGTCAATGTCCGATGACGGGGTTCACTGGAACAATTTTGCCAATGCGGATTCTTTTTTGGTGGTAAACAATATCACTTCCACTGTTTATTACAAAGCCATGGTTTCAAACGGTGTCTGCCTTATGTTATTCAGTGATGTTGCCGTGATTAATTATTATGACACTCATTATCCGGATGCCACTATCAATCCTGCGAGCAACATGATCTGTTATGGAGCATCCACTCCGATCCGTGCAACGGTCAATATAGGCACCAGCTACTCATGGTCCAATTCGAATACCATGCAGAATCAGGGATCGGGAGCGGTAAGCACTATTCCGTATAACATTAATGCAACGGCGTTTCCGCCTAATAGCATGGATTATGTGCTGACCGTTTATAATGCTGGATGCCCTAATCCTTATATAGATACTTTTCATGTTGATGTTTCTCCTCCTATTATAGTATTTGCAGGAAATGACACCTCTATTGTAGCAGGGCAGCCGCTGCAATTGAATGCAAGTGTCAATGTCCCTTCTGCCAATATTTTCAACTGGGCCCCCGGCACTGGATTGAATTTTACAAACATTCCTGACCCGGTGACAACCTTAGGACCGGAAATGGGAGATTATATTATTTACAAGGTAAGGGCCACGGACATTGCAGGCTGTTATGGTGAAGATGATATCAAAGTGACCGTATTCAAAACTCCGCCCGATATTTTTGTTCCATCGGCATTTACTCCGAATAATGATGGCAAGAATGATATCATCAGGCCGATATGCGTCGGTATTTCCCAGTTAAATTATTTCAGGATCTACAATCGTTGGGGCCAGCTTGTTTTCAGCGCTTCAGAAATGGGCAAGGGATGGGACGGAACCATCAGCGGCTCTCTTCAATCCACCGGGAGTTACGTGTATATGGCGCAGGGTATAGATTATACCGGTAAAACAATTTTCAAGAAAGGTAATATTACTCTGATCCGTTAAAGGGATAAAAGTAAAGAACTGACTTACATCAACTGTCTTTTATAAAGTTGTATGGTATTCTCAAATCCGAAATAGAGGGCATCGCAGATCAGTGCATGGCCGATGCTCACTTCATCCAGCCAGGGAATATTCTGTTTGAAGAATTTTAAATTATTTAGATCAAGGTCATGGCCCGCATTCAAACCCATCCCTAATTCTTTTACTTTTTTTGCTGCATCCACATAAGGTTTGACGGCTGTGTCTCTTTCCCCGTTCTTATAATGACTGGCATAGGCTTCGGTGTATAATTCAACACGGTCGGTGCCGGTGGCAGCAGCGCCTTCGATCATCTCAATGACAGGATCTATAAATATGGATACACGAATGCCTGCATTCTTGAATACTTTAATGATATCAATAAGATAGTTTTTGTTTTTTACCGTATCCCATCCGTGATCGGAGGTAAGTTGCCCTAAAGCATCAGGCACTAATGTTACCTGATTGGGTTTTACTTCCAGTACCAGGTCAACGAATTTTTGTTCCGTGCAATTTCCTTCTATATTGAATTCGGTAGTGATGATCTTCTTTATTTCACGGACATCATTATAACGTATATGCCTTTCATCCGGCCTTGGATGAACCGTGACTCCATCAGCGCCGAACTGTTGAGCATCTACTGCTGCTTTCACTACATCAGGGTTATTGCCTCCTCTTGAATTACGCAGCGTGGCGAATTTGTTAATGTTCACTGAGAGTTTTGTCATGTTGCTGGTCATTAAAAAAAAGGGATAAAGGTTATTTGGTTTGAAAACCCATGTGAAATTAAAGAGATTTATATTTTCCGGTCTTCAACTTCCCATTACTTTAAGGTTGCTTGTTTCTATTCTTCTATTTCTGAACACGGATCAACGTAACTCCATGTGGCGGCACTTTGGTTGAAAAGGAGAAGCCGAAAATTCCCAGGTCTTTCTGACGCCACAGATCCCTCACTTCACTTCTTGAATCAATGCCCAGGTCGGAGTTGCTTACCGAAATGGTCTGAAACTTATTATCAAGATTAAAGATTCCTATGGCATAACTGCCGTCTTCCATTTCTTTCATCCACACCTGGTAACTGTCTTTGTTGATCATTTGCATTGCCTGTTTGCCCAACGGATCCTGGTTCACTGCCAGCACTTCATCATTGGACAGGAGGTTAAGAGTGAAGTCATCCATTTTGCTGATATCGCAACCAATGAGCAGCGGAGAAGCCAGTAAGCACCATAGGCTGATATGAGTGTATTGTTCATCGGGTGTCAGCCTGGTTTGATGAAGGTTTTCACCCCAACCCACCATACCAACGATCAGCATATCCGGATCATTCCACCTTCCCGGCCCGGCATATTTATACTGCACTGTCTGGCTGAAACCAATATTAAAAAGGCTATTCCAGGTATCTGTGATATCGTAAGTGGTCCTCCAGCTATTGCCATCCACTTTGGCGCCCCATTCCCACACATTCTTCATCCCGTATTGACAAAGGCTGTAGTGAATATCTCTTTTTTGCGAACGCAAGGCCTGTTGCATCACTTTATAAGGCTTTTCATAAGCCGTCAGGGAAGTGTCGCCTTTTGCAATATCACCATAACTGCACCAGTCATATTTTAGATAATCAACACCCCATTGAGCATAAGTGGCTGCATCCTGTTTTTCATGTTGCCATGATCCGAGAAAATCACCGCAGGTTCTTGGCCCCGGAGAAGAATAAATCCCAAACTTCAACCCCTGTGTATGAAGCCAGTTGCCCAGCACTTTCATATCGGGAAATTTGCTGTTGGTAACGATTTCTCCTTTTTCATTTCTTTTTTCAGCTTCCCATCCGTCATCAATGTTCATATAGCTCCAACCGTGATCAATGAGCCCTTTATTGATCAGCGCCTGTGCGGAGCTGATCACTTTTTCTTCGCTTACACTTAATCCCCAGCAGTTCCAGCTGTTCCATCCCATAGGTGGAGTGAGTGATAACAGGTTGCCGCATTTCACCGTAAATGATTCTGTTGCCACGCCCAGTTTATTTTTTACGGTAAAGGTCATTTTATATGTTCCTGCTTTCAGCAGTTTTCCGGTGATGATGCCGCTGGCGCTGTCCACTTTCAATCCTGCCGGTAAGTTCTTCACTGAATAAATGAGAGGCTTCTGGCCGGTAGCCGGAATTTTAAAAAGGAACGGCGAGCCGGGACGTACTCCGAATATTTTTGCTCCGTTGATCCTTGGCGTAAGCGCCGGCAAGGGAGTCAGAATGTAAGGAGTTACTTTATTGACGCTGATCGATTTTTTTGTGTTGGCTTCAATAAATTCAACATCTATATCATAACGCTTGTCTTTCGGAACATCGAGATCAGCTACCACATTTTTATCAGGAGTTATCGTGACTTCACGGTCTTCTGATTTGATGAGCTTGTCATTTTCAGTGTCCGTGATTTTTAATTTAAGTGTACCTGATACGGGTTGTTGAAAATTATTGGTGGCCACAAAAGGAATGATGAGTTTTCCTTTCTCATCCGCATGTCCGTCTCTGAAACTGAGCTTGATCCCATCTATCAGGTCCATTATATTGATGAAAGGAGTGCTTCCGAATATGCCGCCGATGCCGCCGCCATCATACACTCTTACAGCAATAATGTTTTCCGCATCCCAACGTATCGCAGAATCTTTTGTACTGATGTGAAATTCTCTTGGCTCATTCCATTTGCTCACATAGCCGCCCGGATCTGTTGGAAATGCTCCGTTCTTCCCGATCAGTTTTCCATTGAAATACACTTCATCGGCATCGTCAATTTTTGCCAGGTTCAGACGGAGTGAATCTTTCCAGAAAGAAGATTCCTTTAATGAAGACGGTATCACTACATGAAAGCGGTACCACCCGTAACCATCAAGGTCTTTAAAGCCCTGATCGTCCCACGCTTTGTTCGTTTTTAGCGTTTGCCATTTACTGTCGTCATACGAAGGTGCGCTGTAACTTTTCTCATCACCCGGTTTAAAACGGGCTTCAGGCATATTTATCTGTTGCGAGAATGCGTAACAATACGATGCAAGGATCAAAGAGAGAGTAAGAACGGCTTTCATATGCTGTCTGATTTGTTCAAAAATAGCGAATGAATCAGTATTGTTTAAAAGAGAAAAAAGCATCCGCCTTTATTGGAATAGTTTTGCTCAAAGGCAAGACTTTATTTTAGATAATGCTAAATAAATTCAAATATTTCCGGAGAAAAAGATCGTACGGCTAGTTTGTTTAATTTTACTTGCAAATCAGATCTATGTTTCAAAGAATTTTAAATAGCCTGATCCTTCTTTCGGCTTTGCCTTTTGCTATACAGGCACAGATGGCGCCTCCCTCTGCACAGGAAGTGATGGAGAACGCATTTCAGCTGGCATCGAAAGAAAACAAGAATGTGTTTGTGATCTTTCATGCATCATGGTGCGGCTGGTGCCATAGGATGGACAGCAGTATGAACGACGCTGTCTGTAAAAAATATTTTGATGATAATTATGTGATCCGCCATTTGACGGTGGATGAAACGAAGGATAAAAAGAACCTAGAGAACCCCGGCGCCAATGAATTCAGAAAGAAATACGGAGGCGATGGTGAAGGAATCCCTTACTGGATCATTTTTGATGCCAAAGGAAACCTGCTTGCGGATTCCCGGTTCAGGGAAGATGGCAATGTGAACAGCAAACCGGGTGAAAATTCAGGATGCCCGGCAACTGAAAAAGAAGTTACCTATTTTATAGAAGTGTTGAAACAAACTTCAAAACTATCTGCAGAGGATGAAGCTGTAGTTGCAAAACGATTCAGAGAAAATGCCAACTGATTTTAATTGCAGGGTTTTGAATAAATGATCTGTATCATGAAAAGAATTTTATTACTGTTTGCCGTGATCTTTTCCGTTCCTGCTTTCTCACAGGATTGCACTCTTCAGAAAGACAATGATCCTGTCACTAATGTGCCCAGGATATCAACGGGTTTTTTCAATCTGCAGGTTGCCACTCTGTCCATTGATGCAGACAGCAAGAACATTGACTTCTTTTTTACGGTGGACAACACAGGCAAGTGTTTTGATTATTCATCGCTGGTGGTCATCAATTTTGAAGGCGGCAGATTGAGGACCACGCTGAAGAACAGCGGCACGGTGAACTGTGAAGGATATTTTCATTTCACTTTCAGGAATGGCCAGACTACTCCCACGCAATTGCTGAATCTTTCTACAAAAAAAGTGGTATCACTCAAATTTTCAGGAACCAACAATGCCGTCACCAATGTGATACTGAATCCGCAACAGCAGCAATTACTTATGGACCTAACGGCCTGCATGATCAAAGAATCAAAAACACTGTTACCTGATAACTGATTGCAGCAGGGTCCGGATAAAATTCAAAAAGAGCTCTATCCTTTTTTATAACCCGGACAGTTGATTTTAAGTATTATCGCATTTATCATCCGCAGTATTTTTTCTAATTCATTCTTCATCCGGCAGTCATTGTGGAAGCTTCCGTTCTTCATCGTATTTCACTTTCTTTACCTATGTAATTATTCTTGATCTTTCCTATTAACTTTAGAAGTTAAATTAACTGTTATGAGAAGGGTCTTCGCAACCATCATTTTTTCATTATTGGTCATAACCACCGGAGCACAGCAAACTCAAAAGCCACCCTTGCATGGTAAAAACTGGATGGCTATTACCGGAAAACCTTTGTCTGCGGAAGCAGGAGCCATGATCTTTCAAAAAGGAGGCAATGCCATTGATGCGGCCTGCGCCATGCTTGCAGCAGGATGTACCATGTGGGATGTTTTGAGCTGGGGCGGAGAAACACAGGCACTGATCTATAATCCTAAGACCGGAAAAGTGATTGCCATCAATGCGCTGGGAGTAGCGCCTACAGGTGCCACGGCAAAATTTTTTAAAAACAAGGGGTATAGTTTTCCTCCTGAATATGGCCCGCTGGCAGCGGTAACTCCCGGCACTCCCGGCGGACTTTGTGTGATGCTGGCAGAATACGGAACGATGAGCCTGAAAGATGTGCTGGAACCTGCCATGCAGATGGCAGCAGGCTATCCGATGGAAGCACAAACAGCAGCAAGTATTGAAAAGGAAAAGAACCGCATCAAAGAATGGCCTTATTCCAAAAATGTTTTTCTTACTCATCCCGGCCGGGAATGGGAAGCGCCTGAAGCAGGTGAGATATTTGTGCAGAAAGACCTGCTGGAAACACTCCGGAAAATGGTGGAAGCAGAACAGGATGCTTTGAAAAAAGGGAAGAGCCGCAAGGATGCGATCTATGCAGCGTATGACCGTTTTTATAAAGGAGATATTGCACAGGAGTTTGTGAGAGGTTGCAAAGAGCAGGGAGGACTCATCACGATGGATGACCTTGCCAGCTGGAAGGTAAAGATCGAAGAACCTTTCATGACAACTTACAAGGGAATAGAAGTGTACAAATTACAACAATGGTCGCAGGGGCCAATGATGTTGCAGGCATTGAACATACTGGAGAATTTTGACCTGAAAAGCATGGGCTTTAATTCTTCAAGATATATCAATACCATAACCCAGGCAATGCAACTGGCTTTTGCTGACAGGGATTTTTATTATGGTGATCCTTCTTTTTCTAAAGACCAGCCGATGAAAGGCTTGCTGTCAAAAGAATATGCGAAAGAAAGGGCAGGGTTGATAGATCCTCAAAAAAATAATCCTGATCCGGGACCGGGAGATCCTTATCCGTTCGAAGGAAAGAAAAATCCTTTTGAAAAATTCTTCAAAGAGAGAGGATTCTCTTTCAATAATTCTCCTGTTGATGAGAACTATCTCGACAGGCTGCTTCGTGGCACCACTTCCATCGAAGCAGCAGATAAGGATGGCTGGGTCGTTTCGGTAACTCCAAGCGGGGGATGGGTGCCAGCCTGCATTGCAGGTCATACTGGTGTGGGAATGAGCCAGCGCATGCAAAGCTTTGTTCTGGATTCATCGTACAATCCGTTCAATGTTGTGGAGCCGGGGAAAAGGCCGCGTGTTACATTGACACCATCGCTTGCCCTGAAAGACGGCAAACCTTTTCTTGCATGGGCAGTGCAGGGAGGAGATACTCAGGATCAGAATTCACTGCAATGTTTTCTGAACATGGTGGAATTCGGCATGACAGTTCAGGAGGCCGTGGAAGCCCCGAATGTAAATACAGACCAGCTATGGCTTTCTTTGGGAGGAACAAAAATTGATGACCGTAAACCCAAGCCGGGATCTCTTCTTATAAACAACAACACACCTGACTGGACCAGAAAAGAATTAAGGCAGATGGGATACAAACTGAATTTCGGGCAAAGAACTTCCGGGCCGCTCAATGCTATTTATTTTGACTGGAAGCATGGCTCATTTTGGGGAGGTTCCAGCAATCATGGAGAAGATTACGGAATAGGATGGTGAGTGGTTTTGGTATTGCATGAAAAAACCTCCTGCGATTTTCGAGGAGGTTTTCATTTTTTTTTTGAAAAGAGATGTGATCTTTTTCAGATCATTGTTTGTCGTACACCGCCTTGGTTGTATTTTCTCCCCGGGGCGTTGTTGACGTGGTGTTGACAGTAAGTGTCTTGCCGCCATCGCCGAGGCTCCAGCTCTCAGACGAATGGAATTCCATGCTTTCACCGTTTCTTTCCATGGAGGTTGTTGAACTGATGGTGAAACTTTCATCACCTGACCATTTCAAAGATGATTTCCTGACTGAGTTTCCGAATCCTTTTCCTTCCACTTCTTTGCCATCGAAAGTGTAGGTCTCGGTGTTGGTCATGTCCTCTCCGCCCTGGAATGAAGGAGTTGTCCTTGTGATGGTGATGGCATCATCTTTCTGATCCACTTTTAATTCTTTGGTGGCAAATCTTGCGCCTCTCTGTCCGAAGTCGCTTTTGCCTTCATTTAATTTCCAGTCGCCGGAAAAATTTGTTTTAGCGCCAATGAAAGTGAACGAGAGAAGTATTGCAGGAACTGCGATCAGTGCGATCGATCTTTTTACGAATGAAGTTATCATATAAAAATATTTAGTTCTTAAAAGTAAGAAGAAGGATTGGAATAAAATACAACAGCTTCACCCTTCAATATGGAAGGCAGGGGAAATTGACAAACGCTCCCGGATCTTTTTAAATGAATAATTTTATTGAGAATTATTTTAATACTTCATTCAGCACATGAGCGAGGCGCAAGCCGCCTTTCACCAGTTGGTGATCCAGGTCGTCTTTGAAAATATAATTATAACGGTAGCTCAGTTTTGCACCATCGGGTGTCAATGCATAAATTTTATTGGCCAGCAGGTAAGAATCATAGAACCAGTCTTCGAGAGGGGAGTCCTGCCATTCTTTGGTTTGCTCTTTTCCGGTTATGTCAAGAATGGTGCTGTATTCGGTATAACTGTACTGTTGAAAGTTGACCAGCAGATCATCCCATACCGAGTGAAGATTGGCAGGCTTATCGAACCAGGTCACTTTGATCTTATTGCCTCCAAGATCTTCTTCACGGCCTACATGCAGGGGCTGATGAAGATCTCCTATAAGATGAACCAGGAATATCAGTGCGGTCTTCCTTTGTTCAAGTGTCAAAGAATGATCGGCCACCTGCTTTTTCATTTCCAGTATCTGGGTGTATAGATTTTCTCCCGGTAATTTTTTAAGCTCAGTAATGAATTCTTCCTTGCTGAGATTTCCGGGCAGGTTCACATAATGCCATTTGGAAGTATGCTTCCAGGTTTCGGTGGTGTCGGACTTGATGAAATCAGGCCAGTTGGCCCATTCGGCCAGTTTTTGTCTTCCCAATAATGTCTTTAATTCCTTTTTCGCTTTTCTGGTCAGGTGGTCCTGTGCGATCTGTGCCACCACCCTGTGGCCGATTACACCCCAGCAAAAACTGTAGGTTGGAAATAAAAGGGCAACGGCAATGAAAACTATCCTCACTGATTTATTGATTCGATGAATGAGCATGAAACCTGATTTAGTGATCACAAATTTCACATAAAAGAATCAACGGAAGAAATGTTAATTATCCTGATATGTTCCCGATCAATGATCAGTTCATGCCGGCCGGTGTAGAAGAAGCAACTTCAATGACCGGATTCATGGTAACTTTTGATTTTATGGAATTAGAAATAAGACAGGCAGCTTCTGATTTTTGTAAAACTCTTTCTGCCCTTTCTCTGTCTTTTTCATGAACGATAATGACATGAGGTTCCAGGATCACTTCGCTCATAATATATTTCCCATCCACCTGATCCAGTTTTCCTTTTGAACCGCAATGAAAAGAAGTGAATTCAAGTTTTGAATTTTCTGCAATGGCCAGGAAGGTCGTCATCAGACAACTGCTTACTGCTGCAGTGAACAGATGTTCCGGAGACCATAACCCCGGCATTCCTTTGGGAAACTGCGGCGGGGTGGCCACTTCAATACAGTTGTTTACGCCGGGTGTAGCAGCATTCAATTCGGGCGAGCACATGATCCCTTTTCGGTCACGGCTCCAGTTGATGTCCACATTGTAATAGTGTGCTTCCATGAGTATTTATTTATTTGCAAAATTAACCTTACCATACTTGTTATAACCTGATGACAGTCATGTAGGAAAGTGATCTTGCCGAATATCAGGCGTCTTGGAAAATACTGGATTAAAGCCTTCATTTTTAAGGGAAAATAGTTATATTTACCGCCCGATATTCCTGATATTCCTACCTCAAACTTTCCTTTTTGTCCTCATGAAATGCCGCGTAGATAGTTTTTGTTGTGACCTAAACAAAAGAATAAATGAGAGGTTTTCTTTTAGGACTGTTATTTATCACCGGCGCCTGCTATGGCCAAAGTGGCTGGGTGGCTGAGATAATGCCCGGCATTGCGTTGTATAACGGGGATCTGACCCAAAGGCCTTTGGTCTTGCAAAACACCCGTCCTTCTCTGAGCGCCAATTTAAAATATAACACAGGTGATTTTCTGAACTTCCGTTTCGGGCTGGCATGGGCCATGCTTTCGGCAAACGACAAGTTCAATCCCCAATGGGACCTCAGGGAGAGGAACCTGAGTTTCAAGACCAATGTTATTGAAGCGAATTTTTGCGTGGAACTGAACCTTGCCGATCCTGAGGTCTATTATTCCTTTCCCTATCTTTATGCCGGCATTGGTGGTTTTCATTTCAACCCTTATGCTTTTGATGATGATCACAAAAAAGTCCACTTGCAACCGTTAAGTACAGAAGGTGAAGGATTACCTCAATACCCTAAAAGAAAAAAATATTCGTTGACCCAACTTTGCCTGCCTTTCGGTGGCGGTTGGAAGACCAAAGTGCATGAAGACCTGACGGTAAGTGTTGAATTAGGTTTCCGTTATACTTTTACCGATTACCTGGATGATGTAAGCGGAGGATATATTGACCGCGAAACTTTGCTTTCACAAAAAGGGGCAAAAGCGGTGGAAATGGCTTTCCGTGCCAGCTATCCCGTGGTGGCCGGCCACCCTCGGGGAAACCCTAAAGTAAAAGACATTTATTTTATTGGAGGTGTAAAATTCGGTATTCCTCTGAACAAGAGTGGTGATAAAGAAAAGAAGAAAAAAGGTTGAGAAGATCAATTGCTTTATATAAGAACCGCTCCGAAGTTTCAGAGCGGTTCTTCATTTATGGAGTTCTGATAGATTTTATGCGGCAACAGTTTCAACCACTTCCTGCCTGATGAATTGTGCGTTGGCATTGATGGTCACTTCTTCGCCCAGCAGAATGCCTCCGGTTTCCGATACCATGCTGAAGCTGACACCGAAATCTTTTCGGTTGATCTTTCCCGACACGCTGATGCCCATTCTTGTATTGCCATGGCCGTCCAGGGCAAAGCCACCGAATTCTGCATTCAATACAATGTCCTTGCTTACGCCACGCATGGTGAGCGTTCCATATACTTTGTAATTCTCCTCGTCCACCTTTTCGAGCTTTTTACTTTCAAAGGTCAGTTGAGGATGGTTGGCTGCATCAAAGAAATCGCCGGTCCTTAAGTGGGCATCCCTTTGTTCATTGTTGGTGGAGATGGAACCGATCTCAGCCGTCAGCCTCACCTTTGCCGTGCTGATGTCGTTTCCTTCAGTTTTCACCTTTGCATTAAACTCACCGAAGCTTCCTGTGACCCAGGACACCATCATGTGCCTAACTTTAAAATGAATTTCCGAATGTGCATTGTCAATAGTCCATTTTGTCATTGTCATAAAAATTATTTTAATTGCTTGATCCTGCCATGCAGGAAATAATTTGATAAGGCTAAACTACCCTGATGATTTTTACCGGGAAATGATGTATGATAAGAAATGAAATTGATGCAGGTTAAGAGATTGCCGGAGATAAAAATTCAGATCGTACATTTAAAAAGAAGAAAAAGCCGGAGATTCATCGAAGCTAACTTAGAATTTTAAACTGTTAAGATATGTGTTATCGTATTTTTCCCTTATTCTCCAATGCTTAAGTTATCCGGTAAAATAAATATTTGTTCAACTCATTTTTACCTCTGACTTTTGGCAACAAACTTTTTAGTGCGATGAAGGTGATAAGTGTTGCGAAGAAAAATGCCTGGATAATAACGGCAGTGCTTTTTGTTCTTGCTGGTTGCAGGTCAGCAAAGATGGATTCCGCATCCAAAAAGAAAAAAGATGACAAGGCTCTTCAGAGCCTGCGACTGGAAAGGAATGATGACGGCAATAAGATTGTTTTTCTTACCCTTGAACTTTCGTTGAAAGACAGTGTGAATGATGTGTATTTTTTTCAACAAAGATCGGCACGCTATACAGAGGGGCAGGTTAAGAAACAGTTCCTTCCGGAAGGTTACGAGCCGGGATCTTTATATGTGGTGATAAAAGATGATGACGGGAAAGTGATCGAATCATACAGTGTGCCGGATCCCCTGAACCAGATCTTTGAGACCAGCGATGAAAAAACAGGTGCTATGGCTAAGCATATTGTAAGAAGGGAAAAAGGAGAATTGTTCCTGAGGTTCAATCTGAATAAAGAAACAAAATACCTTTCGATCTATAAATTATCATCTGGTCAATTAAAACAATTATATGAAGCGAAATTATAAGACTGGATTTCTTGAGCTTTCAGTCGTACTGATATCCACGCTGCTCGTGAATGCCGCATCCGCTCAGGTGTTCACTGTTGACACACTGATGAAAAACGGAAACAGAAACAACCGGGTGAACCTTGTATATCTTTCGGATGGTTACACGGCCGCACAACTGAATAATTATATTTCCAATGCTACCGGCATCAACAATTCGTTATTTGCGCAAAGTCCTTTTTCAGAGTATAAGAATTTCTTTAATTCTTTTGCGGTGAGAGTACCTTCTTCTGAATCCGGCGCAAAGCATCCCGGCACAGCATCCGATGAATCTTCGTCCGGAGGTCAGCCTGTTGCCAATCCCAATAATTATTTCGGAAGCACTTTCGATTATTTTAATATTCATCGCCTGCTGGTGCCTGTAAATACGTCTGCAATAGTAAGTGTACTGGCTTCTAATTTGCCTGATTATGACCAGGCTTTCGTTGTTGTCAATTCTCCTTATTATGGAGGCTCCGGTGGATTTGTGGCAACTTCTTCCATTCATACGGACGCCAATGAAGTTGCATTTCATGAAATAGGACATTCTTTTTCTAACCTTGCCGATGAATATTGGGCAGGTGATTCTTATGCGGCTGAAAAACCGAACATGACGCAAAATAGCAATCCGGCCACTATAAAATGGGTTCGTTGGTATGGAAATAATGGGATCGGTATTTATCCTTACGGAAGCACAGGAACTGCAGCCACCTGGTTCCACCCTCACCAGAATTGCAAAATGCAGTTCCTTGGTGTTCCTTTCTGCTCCGTGTGTACGGAAAGATTTGTGGACCGGATACATGTCCTTGTGAACATGGTTGATGATCATTTGCCTTCCGCAACTTCTTTTACACTGAGTAATAAGAATAATGTGGATCTTTCAGTGACCCGGCTGAACACAGCCTCTTCCACCATATCGGTCAACTGGTACCTTAATGGCTCAGCCACTCCTTTTGAAACAACAAGCGATAATGTGAGCATACCTTATTCGTCGTTCAATATTGGTAATAATACAGTGACCGCAGAAGTCATCGATGCCACTTTACTATCCAGATCGTATCTGCCTGCTGCCGGTTATGTAGAGAGAATCACCTGGACGATCAGCAACCCGGCAGTACTGCCTGTACGTTTATTAAATTTTTCAGGAATGGTGAATGATCAAAATGAAGGAGTACTGAACTGGCAGGTGGAAGAAGCGGGTGATCTGAAAAAATTTGAACTGGAAAAAAGCGAGGACGGTGTAAATTTCAACACCCTGGCAGCAATGGCAAAGCAGCAGGGAAGAGTTGCCTATTCCTATACGGATGGCGATTTGTTCATCCCTGCAACCTATTACCGCTTGAAGGTTTATGATATTGACGGAAGTTATTTTTACAGCAATGTGATCATGTTGCGGAATGCACGGGAGAAATTCAGCTATAAAGTATATCAGCTTCCTGAAGCGCATCAGTACCGGCTGAGCTGCACACTTGAAAAGAGTACACCTGTACAGATATTTATTACCGATGCATCCGGAAGAAAAGTGTATCAAAAGAATTTCGGTAACGTATCAGGCCGGTTGAATGAGGACATTGACCTTTCCAAAAATGCAACAGGAATTTATTTCATGAATATACAGATCGGAAGCGGCAAATATACTGCTCAGTTGATCGCAAGATGATCCTTGCATTTTGTAAGTCCATATTTGATATCTCCGTTCATATAAAACAGACCTGTACAAAAAAGCCGGTAGTTGATGGAACCGGCTTTTTTAGTGTGTCAGGCATGTATATCAGCTATAGGGTGCAAGTCCCGAATACACTTTACAGTAGGGAGTATTAGCCAAGGGCAAGGGTGTCCATCGTGAGATGGAATCTGAAGGAAGCAGGCGGCAAACATTCGAGCCTACGAACAGAAACTGCATATAAGGCAGGGTAGTGTGGGTGATGTTGCTAAACAAACAAAAGCCCGATACTGTACAGAACGCTATCATGTAAATGCAGAGGCTACATGAATGGAAAGCGGATATACTTACCCTGAGAGATCTGAGAATAATCCGGCAGAGACATGAGGGAATGTCGAAGCGGAAACAGATGTTAGAACAAAGAATGACATCATGGTATTTTCAGAAGTCAGCAGAGGTCATAGTAAGCCGGAAACGAGCCGCACCCGAAAAAAAAAGGTACAGGCGGAAGTCTCACAGAAGGACGAAGGACTGAATGTTAGAATGGTGAAGCAATCAGGAAGTTTATGGTACAGCAACAACAACCGAAACACGTAAGAGAACTTTCTGTGCAAGGATAAGCCGGAAGCTGAAAGGAACACAGAAGGAGTTGAGCCAAACCACACAACCAATGAGAGCAACACCGGGAAACCTGTCTGCCGAACAGGCAGGAAAGTTTTTTTTAGTAGTATGCTTGAAGAAATATTAGACATCCGCAACGTACAAAAAGCCTTTAAACAGGTAACTGCAAACAAAGGAGCCGGAGGCATTGATGGTATGCAGACCGATGAACTTCGCGACTACCTCAACGCCAACTGGCAAACGCTAAGGAAAGATATTTTGGAAGGCAATTATCGTCCACAGGCAGTGCGCAAGGTAGAAATACCCAAACCGCAAGGCGGAAGGAGAATGTTAGGAATACCCACGGTAACAGACAGGCTACTGCAGCAAGCCATTGCCCAATGGTTAAGTCCGAAGTATGAAGAAGAATTTTCCAATTACAGTTATGGGTTTAGAGAAAGGCGCAATGCACACCAGGCGGTATTGCAGGCACAAATAAACCTGAATGAAGATTATGAATGGATAATAGAACTGGATTTGGAGAAGTTCTTTGATAGAGTAAACCACGACAAACTCATGGGGCTGCTAACAAAGAAGATAAGCGACAAGCGAACACTAAAGCTAATACGGAGCTATCTCAACAGTGGCATCATGGAAGAAGGCGTAATAATACCACGTACAGAAGGCACACCACAAGGCAGTCCGTTAAGTCCGCTGCTATCCAACATTGTTTTGAACGAACTGGACAAAGAGCTTGAAGCAAGAGGTCATCGCTATGTACGCTACGCAGATGATTGCAGCATTTATGTAAGAAGTGAGAAATCCGCTAAAAGAGTAATGGGAACTATCACAGCCTACATAGAAAACAAGCTGAAATTAAAAGTAAACCGTACAAAGAGCAAAGTAAGTCGCCCAAATGAAAGTACACTACTTGGATTTTCTTTTTACAAAAGCGAAAAGGGATGGGAAATACGCATCGCTCCAAAATCTTTAAAAAGAATAAAAGAAAAGATGAAGGAGAAAACAAAGCGCAACGACCCATCTAATGCGAGGGAGAAGATAAAGAAAATGGAAGCCGTAATAAGAGGATGGGTGAACTACTTTTGTATAGCCAAAGCTAAAAGCAAGATGAAGGAATTAGATGAAATGGTAAGAACAAGATTACGAATAGGGATATGGAAACAATGGAAGAAGCCGAAAACAAAACGGATAAACTTAGAAAAGTCAGGCATCAAAAGCGGCAAGGCTTATGAATGGAGCAACAGCAGAAAAGGCTATTGCAGAGTAGCACACAGCCCCATATTATGTCGTGCGTTAAACAACGAATATTTTACACGACTGCGATACGTAGGCTTTACTAACTACTACTATTGGAAAACCGAACACCAAACAAAGTTATTCTAACAAACCGCCGTGATACGAGACCCGTACGTCCGGTGGTGTGAGAGGACAGGTAGCCAAATAATGGCTACCTTCCTACTCGATTGCTGAAATACAACTGATCCGGATGAAAAGACCCGGACCTTTACGGGATTATTTCCAGCTATGAACCCATAATAATGTTCATGTACGTTACATGCACATGATCTTAAAAGGAAGATCAGTCATCCAGATGCAAATATGCTTTCACGGAATTATAATCGTTCCAGTTTACATCAGAGGCCATTTTTCCGGCGCCGGTACTACCCGGAATCAGCACATATCTTACCTTAAAAGACCCATCAGATGCTGTTGATAAATTATAATTGGAAGATAAGTAGATGCTACCGACCTCAAAATATGTGTCAATGTACACATCTTCAGTATTGTTGGGATCATCGGAAACAAGTCCGATCGGAATAGTGCAGGGGATAGAAACTACAAAAGGATTGGCGGGTACGTCAAGATTGCAATACACCCTTACATCACCTTTGTCAACAATGTCTCTGGTCAGTTTAGGAGCGCTGATCGTTGCCACTCCGTTATTATAGGTCACACTGAGCCAGTCTGAGTAAAATACATTGGCAGTGCCCTGATCACCTTTTGGCCCCTGATCGCCTTTAGGTCCTTGCGGTCCCTGTGGCCCTTGCTGGCCTTGCGGACCTTCTTTGGTGCAGGAAATGAATGCCATGGACAATGCAATAAATGCAGATACTGACAGATAAGATAATTTTCTCATGATCAAAAATTTTATGTTGATCTCAAACGTACATTAAATTTCTTTTTACACAAAGGATATTTGAAGGTAGAAAAGTCGTTTAGAAGTTTTGAAGTTTACCAAAATAGAAGACCACAGATTCTCCTTATTCGTTTGAAGTAAAATTTCAGAAATGGCTTGGGGATAGTCATGCACCTGAAAACCTTAAAGCATGTTATCTCTTTTCGGACAAATATCCGGTATTAAAAGATTGACTTAAATACAGTTTCTGCTCCCCGAAACTATCCCGATTACCTTATCTTTGCCCCTCTTAAAAATTTTAACCGGATGAAGTTTGACAAGAATACTGTCATTGGTTTTGTAGTGCTGGCGGCATTATTTATTGCCTACTTTTTTTATACCAGTAAGGAACAGAGTGATTTAATGAAAAAAAAGGCGATTGAGGATTCCATTGAAAATGCCAGAAACCCCAGACCCATCATTGATACGCTTGCCACAAGAATTGATTCGTTGAAACTTGACTCCCTGAATCGTACAAATAATGAAGGGGCCTTTAAGACGGCTGTATCAGATTCAGAGCATCTGGTATATGCTGAGAATGACCTGGTGAAGATTGCTTTTACCAATAAAGGCGGACAACCGAAATGGGTGGAACTGAAAAAGTTCAGAAATCAGGATAGCTCTTTAGTGAAACTGGCCGGAACTGATTTTGATAAACTGAATTATAACATCAATACCGGACTCAACAGCAGTGCAACGGTTGCCGACATGATTTTTTCGGGAATAGATTCGGTAAAGACGCCTGATAGCACAGTGATACAGTTTACGCTTAAGTCGAAAGACAGCGCTTCTGCTCTCTCAATAGTCCACCGTTTTGTTTTGAAGAAAAATGAGTACATGCTTGGCTTTACCATTCAGTTGAACGGCGCTGATAAACTCCTTACGCAAAATGTGATGAACCTGACCTGGCAATATAGCGCTGTACAACAGGAATCCGATATCTCTTTTGAAAAGCAGAATACGCAGATCGGATATGTTATGGATGGCGAGTTTGACTATCACACTGCGGTGAAGAAAAGTGAATTGGATTTCAATAAACCGGTTCAGTGGATCGGCATCAGGCAACGTTTCTTTAATACTTTCCTGGTGGCAAAAGATAATTTTTCTTCAGGTAAAATGGAGTGGACTATGCCTCCGGACAGCACAAAGACGATCCTGAGATCAACGGCAAATATGCAGATCAAGTTGTCTCCCTCAATGAATGCAACAATACCTTTTGATATTTTTTACGGCCCCGATGATTTTCACATACTAAAGAAGTATGACATGAAATTTGAAAAACTGATCAACCTGGGCCAGGGTCTTTATGCGTTTGTCAGACCTGTGAACAGGTTTTTGATCATGCCCATATTTGATTTCATGGTAGGTTTTGTGGGGAGTTACGGATTGGCGATTGCCTTGTTGACGATTATTATACGGTTGCTGATCTCCCCACTCACTTATACCAGTTACCTGAGCGGAGCCAAAATGAAGGTGTTGCGTCCGGAGATCGCGGCATTGAAAGCAAAATACGGCGGAGATCAGCAACAAATCCAGATGGAGCAGATGAAACTCTTCAGGGAGGCGGGGGTGAATCCTCTTGGAGGTTGTATTCCTGCTCTATTGCAGATACCGATATTTTTTGCGCTATATAGTTTCTTTAATTCCACAGTATCGTTGAGGGGACAGAGTTTTCTGTGGGCAAAAGACCTTTCAGCGTATGATGTATTTATAAACTTTGGAGTTAAGATACCCTTGCTTGGAAGCCACCTGAGTCTTTTTACCATACTTGCTGTAATCACGAGTTTGCTTATCTCCGTATACAGTATGAGTATGACACCGGATCAGAGTAATCCGCTGTTGAAGTACATGCCTTATGTATTCCCGGTATTTTTATTGTTTATCTTCAACAACCTCCCGTCGGCTTTGACATGGTATTATACGGTCTCCAATTTGATCACCCTGGCGATCCAGTATGTGATTCAAACCTATATTATTGATCATGATAAGATACTTGCAGGCATTCAGGAAACCCGGAAAAAGCCCAAAGCAAAATCAAAGTGGCAGGAGCGTTTTGAGCAAATGCAAGAGCAGCAAAAAAAGGTGAAACAGGCACAACAGAAGGGAAAGAAGTAGTTAAATAACTCTTAAGTACCTGTTGAAAAATTTCGTTTGGCAAAGATCATTGTGGCGGATGCAACATATTGATTAATTTGGCACGTCTTTTTATTGAATAAGAAAAGATGAAAAAAGCAATTCATACGGTATTTGTTTTCATGGCCCTGTTTTTTTCTTTGTCTGTATCAGCTCAGAAGAAACTTACGGAAGCAACGATCTCTTATGATATTGTGATCAACACAGATAATAAAAGCCCGCAAGCAGCCGACCTGCTCGATGGCGCCACCAGTGTTGTTTATCTCAAAGGAAATTCCAGCCGTTCGGAAATGATCAGTTCATTGGGAACTCAATCCACCATTATTGATGGAAAGACAGGAGAAGTAACTGTCTTAAAAGATTACGGGGAACAGAAGTATATGATCAAAATGAACGCAAATGACTGGAAAGAATCCAATAAGAAATATGAAGGAGTGACCTTTACTTTTGAAAATGAATTTAAAACCATTGCCGGCTATAATTGTCAGAAGGCGATCGGTAAATTGAATGATACTTCCACATTTACAGTTTATTTCACCCGTGATCTGGAACCGGTCAATAAAGAATTTCAGTACCTGAATAAAAATCTTCCCGGCCTGGCCATGCAATATGAAGCTTCATTGGGAAAACTTAAAGTGACTTATACCGTATCCAGCATCAATTTCAATCCGGTGCCTGCTTCAAAATTTGACCTGCCCAAATCCGGATACCGGGTTATGACTTATGAGGAAAGTAAGAATGTAGGCGGAATGTAGAAAAATTATTGCCTGGTGTTTGGATTAGGATTAAAGGTTACTTTATCCAAAAGTACTTTCTTTTTAAGAGGCATGATATAAGTGCTGTTCCCTTTCTGATAGGTGATCACCGTGTTGATGTTGATATATCTGTTATTTTCAAGATTAACAATTTCACTACCTCTGAAATTGTATCCTGATTTTAAAGAGAAAACACCGGGAGTTAAAGTTGTTTTACTGGATAGCAGGGATTTCTTTGAGTTGGACTTTTTAGCTTTCCCATCGCCTAAAGTTGCAAAAGCAGCTACAGCAGTAACTGCTAATAGTGCAAATATGGTCAACTTTTTTCCAAGCATTGTTGATGATATTATAGTTTTAATTGCTATGAATCACAAATTTAACAATAAAAGATGATAAAAAACAAATTGTCTGTCCGAGAAATTTAGTACTTGTTTAACGGCATGGCGCCTGAAATGTTACATTGCAACTTAAAAATGTCCGGGATTTTACACATTTGGGGAAAAATTGGTTCGTAGTATTACGGGAGGTTTAAATTAACTTGTTTGGAATAAATTATTTGTGTAAAAAGATCGTTTTTTTATCAGGCCCAGATTTCACTGTTTTCTCGCTAAAATCTGATTGAACGATGAAAGATAAACCATACCCCGAAGGCCAGGAAGATATCCGGGAACTACTAAAGATCTATGAAGATCTGAGGCAAGGCTTTACAAATTCATTCCTTGAAGAAGAAGCATTTGAGAAGATTGTCAATTATTTTGTTGATAAGGATACCCTTCACCGGGCGCTGGAGGCAGCCCAAACCGGTATCCGGCTCTATCCCTATTCTTCTGCACTCATTATCCGGGAAGCTGATATCCTGATCAGCCTTGGAAGGTACCAGGAAGCCTTAGGTGAGTTGGACAAAGTGGAACTTCTGGACATAGGCAATATTGACCTCTACATTCTTCGTACTGATGCATACCTCGCATTGGACGAGCAGAAAAAGGCTGTACGCCTGCTGGAAGAAGCCATTCAAATGTTCAGCGGCGATGAGAGAATATACTTGCTTTTTGACCTGGCCGATGTATATGACGATCATGAAGAATTTGATAAAGTGTTTGATTGCCTGAAGCTGATCCTACAGGATGACCCGAATAATGAAGAAGCTTTATATAAAATCTGTTTTTGGACAGATTTTACGGGTAGAAGCGAGGAGAGTATTCGTATTCATCAGAAAATCATTGATGATTTTCCCTATAATGAACTGGCATGGTTCAATCTTGCAGCAGCATACCAGAGTTTGAAATTGTATGAAAAAGCTATTGATGCTTATCAGTATGCCGTAACGATTGATGAAAAATTAGATTATGCTTACCGGAATATGGGTGATGCCTATATCCGCATCAGGAAATACAAAGAGGCCATAGAGGTTTTGGGAAAAGTGGTTGAACTGGCCAAACCGGAATCGGTGATCTATGAAGCGATCGGTCATTGTTATGACCGTTTAAAAAATTATGCCCAGGCAAGATTTTATTACCGGAAAGCATCGCATTTGAACCAGGGCGACAGCAAACTTTATTATAAGATAGCATGCACTTACTTCAATGAACAACGATGGGAAAGTTGTGCGAGGCAGCTGGATACGGCACTAAAACTGCAGCGCCTCAAACCTGAATACAATTTATTGATGGGAGAATGTAAAATGAATTCAGGTCTTCATAAGGATGCTATCCAGTATTTTTCACAGGCTGTCCGGCTCCGGCCGCGTCATGCATCCGGCTGGGAAGCACTGATCCGTTGCCTCTACAATACAGAATATTTTGAAGAAGCTTTGGAGCAGGTGGATGCTGCCCTTGGCTACACACAGGAAAAACCTTTTTTCTTTTTTTATAAAAGTGCCGTACTATTTGCCCTGCATCGCCCTTCAGAAGCCTTAGTCCAATTGGAAAAAGCAATGGAAAAGGCACCGAAAATGCTTAAAAAGCTCATTGAATTGAATCCCTCCATACTTCAGGATTCCCGGGTGGTTGATCTGCTGGTACGATTCAAAAGAAAGAGATCAATCTGATTTTGCTTACATACGTTAGTGTTATTGCAAGATTGATCACTCTGCTGATCATTCCCTATTTTTGCGGCGTCAAAAAAAATTGCAGATCTTTTCTGAACTCAAATTTTGAGAAAATGAATTTTGAACTGGAGCAGATACCCGAACGGAATCAGAAACCACGTATTTCCGGAATCACCATGATTATGGACAAAGGATTAAGCGTAAATGAAGTGAAGAATTTTTTAAGCGTATCCCATCCGCATGTGGATGTAGTGAAACTTGGTTTTGGAACTTCCTTTGTAACTCCTAACTTATCTGAGAAACTGGAAGTTTATCGTTCATATGATATCCCTGTTTATTTCGGAGGCACCTTGTTTGAAGCCTTTTTGATCAGAGATCAGTTTGATGATTATGTGGCTACCTGTAAAGAGTATGGTATAAACTATATGGAAGTCAGTGATGGCTCCATCACCATCCCTCATGCCGAGAAATGCGGATATATTGAAAAGCTAACAAAACACGGAGTTGTATTGAGCGAAGTGGGAAGTAAAGATGCTAAGAACATTATGCCTCCATATAAGTGGATCGAACAAATGAAAGCAGAGCTTGAAGCAGGTTCTTCCTATGTGATCGCTGAAGCGAGAGAAGCAGGAAATGTCGGACTATATCGCGACAGCGGTGAAGTAAGGCAAGGCCTTGTGGGTGAAATACTGACCAAAATCTCCGGTGAAAAAATTATCTGGGAAGCTCCCCAGAAAGCGCAACAGTTGTACTTCATTGAATTGCTCGGGTGTAATGTAAATCTGGGAAATATTGCTCCTACAGAAGTTATCCCTCTGGAAGCAATGCGTATAGGGTTGAGGGGCGATACTTTTAATTTATATCTGAAGAAAAAAGAAAACGCCTGATGAGGCTCTATGGATTGATTGGGTATCCCTTGTCTCACTCATTTTCAAAAAAATATTTTACAGAAAAATTTGAGAGTGAGAAACTGTATGATCACCGTTATGAAAACTTCCCGATAGTTTCTATTGATAAATTGAAGATGGTTCTGGATCTTCATCCGGAACTGAAAGGCCTGAACGTAACTATTCCCTACAAAGAGCAGGTGATCCCTTTCCTCTATAGTTCAAGCTATGTAGTTGAAAAGACAGGAGCCTGTAACTGCATCAAGATCATGGATGGAAAATTACTGGGTCATAATACTGATGTCATTGCATTTGAATATTCATTAAAAAAAGGGCTGAAATCCCGTCATCAAAAAGCCCTGATACTGGGATCTGGCGGAGTTTCAAAAGCGGTGGCATTTGTATTGAAGAAAATGGGTATTGACTATAAAATCGTATCCAGAAAAGCTTCTGAAGATCATTTGACCTGGGATCAGATCACCACTCAGATGATCAGGGAGCATTTACTCATCATCAATACCACTCCGCTGGGGATGTATCCCAAAGTCTCCGAATTTCCTTTGCTCCCTTACGATTCTGTTACTTCTGATCACTTTCTCTTTGATATGGTTTACAACCCTGATAAGACATTGTTTTTAAAAAAAGGCGAAGAAAAAGGGGCTGAGATCAAGAATGGTTATGAGATGCTGATCATTCAGGCAGAAGAAAGCTGGAGGATCTGGAACAGTTGATCTATGCGGTTTCAAGTTTTGCCCTCGCCTCGTCCGGCACACTGACGATCTTCCTGTTTTGATAGTCGAAGCAAACCATTCCTGTTTTGGCTTTGGCTACAAGCAATGTCTTTCCTTCACGGGTAGTTTCCAGTTTATAAAACAGGTCAAAGCCATACTTTGTGAATTCTCCTGCTGCCACCGATGCAGTAATCACATCACCATAAAAAACTTCATTTTTAAATTCGATCATCACATCACTCATGATCAGGCCGGCACCGCCGAGATCCAATTCAGAATATCCTTTACTTTTCAGAAATTGTATCCTGGCTTCATGAATGTATGTAAGAAAGGTATCATTACCCGCATGTCCTCCGTAATTGAGATCTGTGATCCGGACAGGTATGACTGCAGAGAAATGGAATACGGGAGGCAATTCAAGTTTGACCCTTGGCATGAATACAGTTTATGCTAAAATTAGGAAAAACAATAAAAGATAATCATTGATCATTCTGAAGCGAAGAAATCAGGCTTAAGATATCCATGAAGTTTCCCGGAGTGGGCGCAAGAGGTGAACTGGCGATCTTTTCCCTCCAGCGTTGCAGTTTGTCTTTACAATCAGCATCCTGTTCCTCACCGGAAATGCAGCAGATCAGGTCAGAAAGTTTTTTGGACACACGGAAAAAATTACCATCGGAGTCTTTCAGCATGATATAGCGGTCAGAAATATCCTCCGGTGAAGGACCGATGCCAAACATCGAACGTAAAATATCAGAGTATGACAGAGTAAGATAACTGATGCCCGTGTTCTCCTGATCGTTAATATAATGAGCAGGGATAAAACGGAAATTCTCGTTGGCCAGCTTCCTTTTTAATTCCGGTGATAAATTGTTTTTTGCAATAGTATGCTTGCTTTCTTCCAGGGCCTGATCATCGTTCGTTTCATTGAACTCATTCAGGTCAAAAGAAGTTGATCCGGTATCTTTTTCGCTGGGTCTGATGGAATCTTTTTGATAGGGTAAATTTTTATTGGTTGCTATCTCTTTTTTCTGATAACTGTTCCGTAAAAATCTTACCGCTCCGAAAGCCATCAGCGCCAGGATCAGGATAGCTGCTGCATACCGTAGTATATGTATTACGTTTTGTGAACCGGATATTATGGGCTTCTCATCTTTCTCAAGTTCGATCTTGATTTGTTCCCATGCAGATGGCGGGGGAGTTACTTCGAGGTTATACAGTTTTGAGGTTAAGCTCGAATTTTCTTTCTGTTCATTCAATTCAGCAGCGATCTTCTCCCATACACCTTGCGGGGGCGTTACTTCATGATCATACATCTTATTTCGTAACTGATCGCTCATGGCTTTATTTTTCTGACTTCCTGCTGATCTATGAATTCTTTTACCATGCCTTGCAAGATCACTTTGGCTCTTGAAAGTTGTGATTTACTGGTGCCTTCACTGATCCCGAGCATATCACCTATCTCTTTATGTGAATATCCTTCGATCACGTACAGGTTGAATACGGTTCTGTATCCCGGAGACAGTTGCTGTATCAGCGCCAATATATCTTTTTCGGCCAGTCCATCCAGCGCCGATACATATTTACCTTCAATACTGTTCTCTTCCTTATCGGTGACCGGTTGCATATACCTCCTGCGCCGGAAGTGCTCGATGGATGTATTGACAAAGATCCGGCGGACCCAACCTTCAAAAGAACCATCGCCACGGAAGCTGTACAGCTTTTTAAACACTTTGATAAAACCTTCCTGCAAAATATCCTGTGCTTCTTCGGCATCGGAGGCATAACGGAGGCAAACGGCATACATTTTTGGAGATAAACGGCGGTACAACTCCTCCTGCATGAGCCTGTTTTCTTCCATGCATCCATTGATTAAGTCGCTTTCGGGGATATTTTGGTTGCGTTCAGGTGTCAATTTCAATGATTTGGTTTAAAATTATTCAAAAATGCTACCAGTTTTTCAACGGCTTTCCTGCGGTGGCTGTACCTGTTCTTCTCTTCCAGGCTCATTTCGGCAAAAGTTTTTACGGCCCCTTCAGGAATAAACACGGGATCATATCCAAAACCTCCTGTTCCCCTCTTCTCTCTAATGATTCTGCCTGCTGCTTTTCCCTCAAATAAGTATTCTTTATCATCTATGATCAAAGAGATCACCGTCCTGAATTGTGCGCTGCGGTCTTCCTTATCTTTTAATTTTTGCAAAAGTTTTTCAATGTTTTTGTCAAACGATCTTTCCTCTCCCGCATAACGTGCACTTTTTACTCCAGGTTCGCTGTTCAAGGCTTTTACCTCTAAACCGGTGTCTTCACTAAAACAATTTGTACCGGTGAGTTTGTAAATGGCTCTTGATTTTTCAGTTGCGTTGGCTTCCAGCGTATCATGAGGTTCAGGAATGTTCACATCTATCCCCGCATCCTTAAGAGTAAGGATGTCAATCTTGCGGCCGATGATAGATCTTATTTCATCCGCTTTATGTGAATTGTTTGTAGCGAAGATCAGTTTCATGAGTCAGTTTGAAAGGCTATTTCATATATTGAATATTCTTTTGAGGCAAGACCATAATTTACTTTTCAGTACTTTGTCATTGCCCAATTCATCAATTGCAGGGGCATATAAAAAAGTACAGTTAGAAAATGATTGAATCTGGAATTGAGGAAAGTTCATCGGTAAGCCGAAAGAAACCGGTTCAATTCCGAAAAGAAGAACGATCCTGCATTTAAAAAATTCCGGTAAATTCTTATAATCTGCACCGGCATTCAGGCTGCGGTTCATCAGTACAATATCATTTTGTTTGAGATGGCATGCATTCAATATCTTATTCAAAAAATCTTCCTGGCCTTTTGTCAATTTTTTTTTGTCAGGATGATCGAAGAGAAGTAAAATATTTCTTTCATTTTGACCCGTATAGATCCATTCTTTCTCCTCGTTTCTTTTCTTGGTTTTTGATTCAACTTTTCTTTCCTCAGCTATCAGTGATCTCTGATAAAGCTGCGAAGTCAGATCCGGGGTTAATTCAATATGATTCAAATCCATAATATCAAAATTTAAAACTAATGAGTGTTAGTTTTTTTGTTTCTTTGCAGCGTAAAAATAATTGATTATGATTGCAGCTATGGATATTTCAGTTACCAAAGCAGAAAGAAGCAAATTAAAAGACCTCGATCTTAATAATCTTCCGTTCGGAAAATATTTCAGTGATCACATGTTGGAGGCTGATTACCAAAACGGGAAATGGCAAAATATTGAGATCAAACCTTATCAGCCATTATTGTTAAGTCCATCGCTGGCAGCCTTGCATTATGGGCAGGCAATTTTTGAAGGAATCAAGGCTTATAAGAATAACAAGGGCGATGCATATATTTTCAGGCCTTTGGATAATTTTCACCGTTTTAATATTTCTGCTGAAAGAATGCAGATGCCCTCCGTTCCCGAAGAACTGTTCATGGACGGTATGCGTCAGTTGATCGCATTGGATAAAGACTGGATCCCTACGAAAGAAGACCACTCGTTATATATCAGGCCGTTCATGTTTTCTTCTGATGAAGTGATCGGGGTCCGCCCTTCGGATACTTATAAATTTCTGATCATTCTCAGCCCGACGGGGCCTTATTATAGTGCGCCCATGCGCATTTATGTGGAAGAAAAATATGTTCGGGCTGCTCCGGGTGGTGTAGGTTATGCCAAAGCGGCCGGAAACTACGGAGGCGCTATGCTTCCCAGTGCAGAAGCTAAAAAGAAGGGATATGACCAGGTACTATGGATGGATGCCATTGAACATAAGTATGTTCAGGAAATCGGCACCATGAATGTTTTCTTTATTATAGAAAATTCAGCAATTACCCCGAGCCTGGAACAAGAAACTATTCTTGCCGGGGTTACCAGGTCCAGTTCAATGGTATTGTTAAAAGAGATGGGGTTTGATGTAGAGGAAAGGCCCTTGAGTATTGATGAAATCATTGAAGCTTACAGATCAGGCACTTTAAAAGAAGTGTTTGGCACCGGCACAGCTGCCACCATATCCATGATAAAGGAACTGAAATACAAGGATCATGTGCTCCGGTTTGATGTGGAAAAATGGACGACGGCACCCATGCTTAAAGATTGGTTGACAGATATCCGTGAAGGGAGAAGAGAAGACAAATATGGGTGGATGTGGAAAGTGGAATAGTTCAGAACCAATCGAAATGGCGCAGATCTTTGTGTTTACGGGTCGCAGATTCAAGTCATAAGTGCAACAGTTAGTTAATTGGGTTTAAAATTAGCCATAAAAACCTGTAGAGGTGTTTTGTATCCTAATAATTTTCTGGGCCTGTTATTTAACTTATTAGTGATGGCTACGAAGTATTGAACGTCATAATGATTGAGGTTTGCTTTTTTAGGTAAATATTGCCGGTAGAGTTTGTTGGTATATTCATTTAGCCCCCTTTGCCAGGAACTGTAGGGGTCTGCAAAATAATAGTCGGCATTTAGTTTTTGTGCGACATATTCATGATTGGCAAATTCTTTTCCATTGTCGGAGGTAATGGTATGTACTAACTCCTTGTAAGGGGCCAGGGCATTGATAATTTTAGTTTGAATGGTCTGGGCCTGTTTATCCGGCGTTTTGACAATGAGAGCAAACTGTGATTTTCTTTCTACGAATGTTACTGCAAAATTGCTATGATTGGCTCCTTCGATGAGGTCAATTTCCCAATCGCCAAATCGTTGTTTTTCATCTACTTCTTTAGGGCGCTGATGAATGGATACCCGGTTAGGGATCAAACCTCGCTTGTCTTTACGATGGATTCGCTTTCGCCTTCGTTTGTGCTGTGTACGGAGCTGTTTATAGAGTTCTCCACCTTGTTTCATATCCCGGTACACATACTGATAAATCCATTCGTGACTGACCATTGGAATACCCTGCACCTTACAATAACCCTTAATTTGCTCAGGCGACCATTGTTCTTCTCTCATTTTCATTTGAATAAATGATTTCATTTCAGCTGAGAAGACACAACGATGGCGTTTGTCGTTGTGCCTGTCATTTGAAAATTGCTGAGCCAAAGAAGGTACATAATGTTGCCGCGTAGTACTGTTTCTTTTTATCTCCCTGCCAACCGTACAGCGATGTACGCCAAGCTGCTTAGCAATAAAACCGTTTGAATGGCCTGCTTTGAGTAAGGCAGATAACTGATATCTTTGTTCCGGGTTGAGTTGGGAATATTTTTTTGATTTCATAGCAACACAAAAATCTGTTTTTCAGCTCAACCGTATGGGCGGGGTACCCCGCCCATACGGTTAAACAGGTGTTGCACTTGATACTTGAACTTAGGGTGCAAAAAAACTCATACGCTTATTCATAATCTGGTTAGATTCCCCTACCTTTGCCCTCCCCAAAAATCGGGAAAAATAAAGTTTTAGAATGCCTACTATTCAACAATTAGTTCGTAAAGGAAGGGATATTATCCGGGCAAAAAGCAAGTCAAGAGCCCTGGATCAATGTCCGCAACGTCGTGGTGTTTGCACCCGTGTTTATACAACAACTCCCAAGAAACCAAATTCAGCTCTTCGTAAAGTGGCCAAGGTCCGCCTGACCAACAAGGTGGAGGTGATCGCCTACATTCCGGGTGAAGGCCACAATCTTCAGGAGCACTCAATTGTTCTGATTCGCGGTGGCCGTGTGAAAGATCTTCCGGGTGTTCGTTACCATATTGTTCGTGGTTCTTTGGATACGGCAGGTGTAAAGGATCGTAAGAAGAGCCGTTCCAAATATGGAACAAAAAGAGAAAAACAAACTGCGAAAAAATAATTCTGATTATTAGATAAATAAATTTTAGAAGAACATGCGTAAATCACAGGCAAAAAAACTTCCATTAGCACCGGATCCAAAGTACAATGATAAACTGGTTGCCCGTTTTGTCAACAGTCTTATGTGGCAAGGGAAAAAAAGCGGCGCTTATAATATTTTTTATTCTGCGCTGGAAAGAGTTTCAAAACAAACAAAAGAAGAAGGATATGAGGTGTGGAAAAAAGCATTGGCTAATGTTACCCCTTCGGTTGAAGTAAGAAGCCGGAGAATAGGCGGCGCCACTTTCCAGATACCTACAGAAGTTCGTCCTGACAGAAAAATTTCGTTAAGCATGAAATGGCTGATCCGTTACAGCCGTGAAAGAAATGGGCGAAGCATGGCGGATAAATTAGCCGCTGAAATTGTTGCAGCTTCAAAAGGTGAAGGTGCTGCCTTTAAAAAGAAAGAAGATACTCACCGTATGGCCGAAGCCAATAAAGCTTTTGCGCATTTCAGAATCTGATCTTAAAACTACAGGATACTGTTTTACAAAATAATGAAGCCGCCTTTAAAGGCGGCTTCATTATTTTCAGCCATTTTCATTACATGGTAATTCCGCTGCCATTGTCTGAGCTGTTGTCAACAGGAGTTTCTGCAACAGTTGTTTCCACCGCTGTAACGGTTTCCGGTTCAGTTTGACTTACTACCGGCTTAGGTGCTGATCGAATAGTTGAAGCAGGAGCCGGCTTTTTAGCAACCACTTTTTTCTTTACCGCTTTCTTTTTAGGGGCTGCTTTTTTAACGGTTTTCTTTTTAGGTACCGCTTTTTTCTTTGCTGCTCTCTTTTTGGACAATGATCTTTTTACTGCCTTCTTTTTGGGAGCTGGTTTTCTTTTAACGGTTTTCTTTTTGGATGCTGCTTTTTTCTTAGCAACTTTTTTCTTAGGAGCAGCTTTTTTCTTCGTTGTTTTTTTCACGGATTTCTTTGCTTTCTTTTTGGGAGCCATAAATAAAAGTTTGGAGGTTAATAATTTTATTGAAGCATTATTGAATAATTGGTTGATGAAATTACAACGATTCAAAATCATCCACAAAATTTATAGTTGGTTTTTTTAAGCAGATTTTTTTTAAAACTTTCTTTGTATCAGGGGGGCTATTTATCCACACACCTGCGGATATAAAAGTGCGTAAGGAAATAGAAGATAATTTTATAGTACCGATATCAGTAAAACCTAATTGTATGAAGCCCCCCTTAAAGCCCAGGCGAACCACTGAAGGTGGATCCACTTTAAATGAAAATGTTCCACAGGACAGGACCAGGCGTCAACTGCTCAAGCTAATGGGCCTTGGGGCAACCATCCCGGCAGCCAAAACCCTGAATGCGGATACCGGTGATTGGGCATCATCTCTTTCCTGGGCATCGCATTTCTTAAATGAGAAAGTTGAACTGACACTTTACCGCCCCCAGGACCTGATGGAGCTTAAGCTTTCTTTCTTTGGATTTCAGAGATCTTCCGACAACAAATCCTTGCAAAAGGCGTCATCACCCAACCTTCTTATTGTGGAATGGCAGCCGCAAAGCTTAGCAGAGCAGGCGTATGAAGAAAAAGGAGGGAGCAACGGCGGAGCCGATTTTGACTCTGAAGCAGGTTCTTCATTAGGCGATAAAACCTCTATGGGACAAGATGATCTTAAGTTCCCTGCTAAATCTTATATATCAGGACCCAGCAGGCTTGTCTTTGAGATTCCTCCTTCTATAACCGCCATTCCGTTAAAAACAAAAGACCTTCTGGATTGGGGAAAATTCAAACCGGTTGTCAATAACCGTGCTGCTGCACCTAATATCCCACCGGTATTTCAGGCTAAGGATAATATTCCTTTGTACAATAATATCCTCATCAGTAAAGATCCGGTTATTGATATCAAGCCTGTAAACCAGGATAAACAACCGGTGAATAAAGAGCAGCCTGCCAATAAACCGATCCTTAAAATGCGGACTATTAAACCTGTGGATACCGTCCGGCAGGTTACTGTTAACCGTGATATGAGGCGGGCAACTAAGGATGAGTTAAAAGTGATCGAGAAAAGAGAGGCCCCTGCTGAAGCTGTTAAGCCAACAGACGGGTTGATTTCAATGGTACAAAATTTTACTTTCGGTAAAACTCCAAGGCCTGTTGATCAAAATGAAACGGCCATCGAGTTTCCATACAGGCTTTTTATTTCACCTAACCAGTTCAGTGCATGGGCTCATGATTGGCAATTGAAGCTGAGAGATGATGAAAAAGGTACAGAACTTAAGACCTATGCACTTTGGCACAGCCGCCTTACCTGTAAAAACTGTAATGATGAACAAGACCTGACCGATGCGACAAAATCTTTGAAAACCGTAAGAGCATTATGGGGGGTGGATATCAATGGTGATTATACCAAAAAACCTGCCCGTAACAGTTCTTTCAAGACATCATTGTATAATGATGACAGGCATTGTATCGTTCATGAAAGCAGCAACTGGGACCTACCAAAAGGCTTCAAGCCTAAACCTGTTCAGGTATATAATCTCATGCTGAGCGTATTAGGGGCCTGGTTTGATGCAGAAATGCTGGTGAAAAGAAAGGAGTTGGAAGACGCAGGAATCATCGGCTCACTCAACCTCCTTAAGTGGAAACACATTGCCACCCTTGCAAGGGATCATTAT
>JAIXKI010000015.1:75497-240684 GCA_026936105.1 Chitinophagales bacterium | reverse complement strand
CCCTTTTACACTTTCGGTTATTTAAAGAATGCTGATGGTATAGGTACTTCCAATGCAGGTTGGAGATAAAGCAGATACCTGATACTTGGTAATAAGAATTCTTGGGACCGGTCTCAGACAAAGGCCGGTCCCTTTTTCATTATTGAGACTTTGAAGAAATATCCCCTATTTTTGAGATGAAAACATTTTATTATGCCTGAACAGAATCAACAACCCAATCAACTCAATATTGAAATCTCTGAAGAAGTAGCCGAAGGATCTTATGCCAATCTTGCCATCATCACTCATTCTCATGCAGAGTTTGTCATAGACTTTGTAAACGTGATGCCCGGCACACCTAAGAGCAAAGTGAAATCGCGGATCATACTTACTCCCCAGCATGCCAAACGGTTTATGAAAGCGATCACCGAAAACATCGGTAAATACGAAGCTGCTAATGGCGCTATCAAAGACCTGGAAGAAATTCAGCTCCCTTTAAATTTTGGAGGGCCTACAGCTCAGGCTTGAGGAAAGCCGGGAATCGTTAGTACAGAGTCGGGAGGTTATAGGTCATTCAGCAATGCACTTATATAAACTTATCGGGATTTTTTAATCTTATATCAAAAAGTAATTTACCAACTTCATCATTCAGCACAGTGAGTTCCTCAAATTCTTTTAAGGATATTTAACCGCAATCTTATTGAAAGTCAAACAAAACCCCGGTTTCTGTATTTTCAGTTTCAGCATCGTTCAATTTACTTATGAAATAATCTTTGTACCTTTTTCTTCTGAAAGCTTCAGCAATATTTGTACAGACTGACCGTGATGATCTTCTCGCCTGGTCAGTTAAAGAATATCTTTCTTCGGGTGGAAATCTTTTTGAAATATGAAAAACCTTCTTTGCTAACTCACAAGCCTTTTTATAAGCAAGCAAATCCTACCAATGACTCATTTGAAATATTTTAGATGGTTTTTATTATTCGAAAATTACAAACACTACTCCTTACTCCTGACTAATGACTCACAACAGTCCGTCATCGGCAAAACTGAAATAACCGTCTTCACTTACAATGATGTGATCGAGTACTGTTATATCGAAGAAACGGGCTGCTTCTTTGATCTTCCGGGTCAGTTCTTCGTCAGCCCTGCTTGGCTTCAGGCTGCCCGAGGGATGATTATGACATAAAACTATATTGACGGCATTCTCTTCTAAAGCTGTTTTTAAAATGATTCTGGGATCAGCAACCGTTCCGGTTATTCCTCCTTCGCTCACTATCTTAAAGAGATTAAGTTTATTGGCCCGGTTTAAAAACAGAACAGCGAATACCTCATGCCTGTAATCCTTAAGTTTTGGACGCAAAAAGTCAGCTATATCCATACTCGATGTCATGACAGGCTTTTCCAAAGCTGCTGTGGCCTGTCTCCGTCTCCCCAACTCCAAAGCTGCTGCTATGGATACGGCTTTAGCCTCGCCGATACCATTGAGAGTCATTAATTGTTTTATGGAAACTTTTCCTAATTCATTGAGATTTCCTTTTCCGAGTTCCAGTATCTCTTTGGCAAGATCCACAGCGGTTTTATCCCTGCTGCCATGGTTGATCAGGATGGCCAGCAGTTCTGATTGGCTTAAAGCTTCAGGGCCTAACGATAGTAATTTTTCTCTTGGCCTTTCGTCTTTTGCCCAATTTTTAATACAGTATTTATGCTCTTGCATCTCACAAGATTAGGTAATACTTTTATACCGGACAATACCACTTTAGTTGTATTGATAATAAAATCCCCTATTGAAAAACTAAAACCAATAATTATGAAGACAAGGCCAGGGTCATCACTCGGAGCACTTCATCCCGTTCTGTTTTTTGCAGTCATATATGCCATAGCGCTGCTGTTTTCTATTTTTATATGCTCTTCTTTGTTTTACAGTTGCAATACCAGCGGCAATGCAGATGTATCTCAAAAACAGGAAGTTCCTGCTCAACAGACACCTTCCGTTCAGCCCACTCAAGCATCGCTTTTAAATAATTGATGCCTCCTGGTTTAGCATAGCCGAATTATTTTGAATTCAGGCTATCGTGTTTGTATCCTTATTTAATATCTTCGCCGCACATCTTTCATTCATGGCTGCGAAAATATTTTCGGGTACCAGTTCACAGAAATTAGCTTTAGAAATCTGCAAACAATACGGCACCCAACTTGGTAAAATCAATATCCAGAACTTTAGTGATGGAGAAATTTGCCCTATCTATTTAGAAAGTATCCGGGGCGATTTTGTTTTTCTGATACAGAGTACTTATGCCCCGGCGGATAACCTGATGGAGCTTTTATTGATGATTGATGCTGCCCGCAGGGCTTCTGCTGAAAAGGTTATCGCGGTGATACCGTATTATGGCTATGCCAGGCAGGACAGAAAAGATAAACCCAGGGTAGCCATTGGCAGTAAGCTGGTTGCCAATATGTTGGTAGCCTCAGGAGCAGACCGTGTAATCACCATGGACCTCCATGCTCCGCAGATACAGGGTTATTTTGACATACCCGTAGATCACCTGGACAGCCACGCACTTTTTATCCCATACATAGAGAATCTCAGGCTGGAAAACCTTACCTTTGCGGCCCCCGACGTGGGTAGTACCAACCGGGTCAGGGAGATAGCCAGCTATTTCACTGCAGAAATGGTGATTTGTGACAAACATCGTAAAAGGGCAAATGAAATAGCCAGCATGGTAGTGATTGGCGATGTTACAGACAGGGATGTGGTGATCATTGATGATATATGTGATACGGGAGGCACCCTGGCAAAAAGTGCAGCTCTTATAAAAGAAAAAGGAGCCCGGAGTGTCAGAGCGCTGATCACCCATCCGGTGCTGAGCGGAAAAGCTTATGAGAATATTGAAAACAGCGTGCTGGAAGAATTAGTGGTTTGTGACACTATTCCGCTACGGGGACAATGCTCCAAGATCAAGGTGATATCAGTGGCTGAATTATTTGCCGTTGCAATAAGGAATGCGTTTGAAAATAAGAGTATCACCAAACTCTTTGTTCATTCGCAACGAAGAGATAAATAAAAAGAGTACTTTTAAATTTTAATAAATAATGAACACAATTACAATCGAAGGACAACTGAGGACCGGTTTTGGCAAAAAAGCCACCCGTCAACTCCGCTCTCAGGAGCAAGTGCCCGGTGTAATTTACGGGGGTGCACAGGAAATAAATTTTTATGCTCCTGCTGCAGCATTGAAGCCTTTAATCTACACACCGAAATTTCAGCTGGCCGAAGTAAAAATTAATGGCAATACTTACAGATGTATTTTAAAAGATCTGCAGTTTGACAAGGTAACGGATGATTTGATCCATATTGACCTGCTTGAACTGGTGGAGGATAAAAAGATGATTGCCAGCATACCGTTACATTTGACCGGTAATGCCAAAGGAGTAAAAGACGGAGGGAAGCTTTATGTAAAAATGAAAGCGCTTAAAGTGAAGACCTATCCGAAGTATCTGAAAGAACGGATCGAGGTGAATATTGATAATCTTGAACTGAATGGAAATGTAAGAGTGGAAGATGTAAAAGAAGAGCATTTTGAGATATTAAATTCTCCACGTATTCCCATAGCGTCAGTTACGCTTACCCGTCAGTTAAAACAAGAAGAGGCTGCGGCTACCACAGCTGCACCGGCTGCGGCGGCATCAGCGCCTGCTGCACCTGCTGCAGGTGCTCCTGCAGACAAAGGGAAAAAGTAAGATCGCTTCAAATTTTTTTAGACCTGCATCAAAAGATGTGGGTTTTTTATTGCCTTTCAGACGAACTTTGAATATTGTTGTTTATTATGAAATTTCTTATAGCCGGATTAGGGAATACCGGGACTGAATATGAGCATACAAGACATAACATAGGTTTTGATGTGGTGAATGCTTTTGTACAAAAACATCAGGGTAGTTTCCGGATAGACAGGCATGCTTATGTTTCCGAAATAAAATGGAAAGGAAGATCGATTATCTGCATTTGCCCCACCACGTTTATGAATTTAAGCGGTAAGGCTATAAAATACTGGATGGAAAAGGAAAAGATACCGTTGGAGAATGTGCTGGTGATCCTTGATGATGTGGCTTTGCCGGTCAATAAAATGCGTATCCGTCATCAGGGCAGCGCCGGCGGACACAACGGTTTGAGAAATATTGAAGAAGTATTGGGGACAAGAGATTACCCCCGGTTACGGTTTGGTATTGGCAACGATTACCCTAAAGGGCGGCAGGTAGATTTTGTTCTGAGCCGGTGGAAAAAAGAAGAAGAACCGCTGGTAAAACTGAAGATAGATAAAGCGGTGGAGGCTATAGAGGACTTTGCCACACAGGGCATTACCTCAGTCATGAACCGGATAAATAATCAAGAATTTTCCTTATGATAAATCAGATTGATTACTTACTTTAGCGGACCGTGCTTGCCCTCTTCGGTATTAAGATCCAATAAACATATTGATTACCTGAATATATGGGATAAACTAACCTGTGAGTTTTGTATCCGATGTATTTAAAATTAAATAACTCCTGTGTATGAAAATTTTTTGTATCGGCCGTAACTATGCTGCTCATGCAATAGAACTCGGAAATGAAATACCTGATGACCCGGTAATTTTCATGAAGCCGAAAAGTGCGATGCTGCAACCGCATACTCCTTTTTATTACCCGGAATTTACCAATGAACTTCATTATGAATGTGAACTGGTGATCCGAATCAGTAAAAACGGGAAATATGTCCAGGAAAAATTTGCAGGGAAATATTATGACGCAATTACAGCCGGAATTGACTTCACAGCCCGTGATATTCAGAAAGAGTTGCAGGAAAAAGGATTACCGTGGGAAAAGGCAAAGTCATGGGATAATTCTGCAGTGATTGGTAAATGGGTACCGCTATCCAACATCAAAAATAAAAGGGACATCAATTTTTGTTTGTATAAAAATAAAGAACTGGTGCAGCAGGGAAATTCAGGGAATATGATCCATAATTTTGATAAGATCGTTTCTTATATCTCCAATTATTTCTCTGTCAATATAGGTGATGTGATCTTCACCGGTACTCCGCCGGGAGTAGGCGAAGTGGTGGTAGGTGATGAACTGGAAGCTTTCATTGAAGATGACAGTATGTTTACTCTGGAAGTAAGGTAATTCAATAGTTCAATCTTTTTGCAAACCATTCGTTAGGGCGGATGGTTTTCGTTTTTATGACTGCCAATGCTTTATTGTAAATTTGCCCTTCATTAAATTTTATTCATGATTGATGTACCGATAATGCTGAAAGCTTACCGCCTTATGTGCAGGGCGAAAGCAATGGATGAAATTTATGAAGCGAACCGTAACATCTGCAAATATGTCCATTCCACTTCCCGCGGACATGAAGCCATACAACTGGCTACAGCCTTTCAGTTGCAGCCGCAGGATTTTGTCAGTCCGTATTACCGGGACGAAAGTATTTTATTAGGACTTGGGTTTAGCCCTTATGAACTGATGCTGCAATTATTGGCAAAAGGGGATGACCCTTTTACGGGAGGCAGGGAATATTATTCTCATCCAAATTATCGTGGAGCAGACAAGCCAACGATCATTCATCAGAGCAGCGCAACAGGTATGCAGGCCATACCCACTACCGGGATTGCACAGGGCATTCAGTATCTTGAAGAGGTTCGGTCTCCATTGTTGAAGAAAGGTTCTTCCGGAGAGTTGCCAGTGGCACTATGTTCTTTGGGCGATGCAAGTGTTACAGAAGGTGAAGTGAGCGAAGCTTTTCAATTTGCAGTGTTAAAACAATTACCCATAATATACCTGGTACAGGATAATGACTGGGGTATCAGTGTGACCGCTGAAGAAGCAAGGGCAATGAATGCTTATGAATTTGCCGCCGGATTTAAAGGGATGAACCGCATGCAGGTGGATGGAAGTGACTTTGTTGCCTCTTACGAAATGATGAAAGAAGTTTTTGATCTTGTCCGTAAGGAAAGGAAACCTTATCTCGTTCATGCTGCAGTGCCTTTATTGAGCCATCATACCAGCGGAGTGAGAAAAGAATTTTACCGCTCCAAGGAAGACTGGGAAGAACATCTTAAGAAAGATCCGCTGCCGAAATTGAGGAAAGCGCTTTTGGAAAAAGGTGTTGATGAACAGGAAATAGAATTGATAGAAAAAGGAGCGGTTTCCTGCATAGCCAACGGTTTTGAAAAAGCTGTACAGGCAGCAGAGCCTGATCCGGCTTATATCGAGGATCATATTTTTTCGTTTACGCCGGTTATTGAAGAAAAAGGCGAGAGAAGCCCGAGAGGGGGTAAGAAGATTATCATGGTTGATGCCGCCCTTTATGCCATCAGAGAGATCATGGAAGATCACTCTGAAGCAATATTGTATGGGCAGGATGTGGGCAGAAGGCTTGGAGGTGTATTCCGTGAAACAGCGACTTTGGCTGAGCTTTTTGGAGATCACAGGGTCTTCAACACTGCCATTCAGGAAGCCTATATCATCGGATCCACGGTCGGCATGAGTGCTGTTGGATTGAAACCTATCGTTGAAGTTCAGTTCGGGGATTATATTTTCCCGGGACTTAATCAACTGGCATCTGAGATCTCAAAGAGTTGCTATTTAAGTTGCGGTAAGTTTCCTGTTTCAATGGTACTTCGTGTTCCTGTTGGCGCTTATGGCGGCGGCGGGCCATATCACAGCGGATGTGTGGAAACAACCCTGCTTTCGATCAAAGGCATCAAAGTAGTGTACCCTTCCAATGCAGCGGACATGAAAGGATTGATGAAGGCTGCCTTTTTTGATCCCAACCCGGTGGTGATTCTGGAGCATAAAGGGCTTTATTGGAGTAAAGTACCCTTGACAGAAGATGCGAAAACAATTGAGCCCTCAAAAGATTATATTATCCCTCTGGGTAAAGGAAATGTAGTTCTGTATGCGGTTAATGAAGCGGTTGATCACGGCGAAAGCTGCCTGGTCATTACTTATGGAATGGGAGTGCATTGGGCAAAGACTTCAGCAAGAGAATTTAATGGAAGAATAGAAGTACTTGATCTCAGATCTTTGTTTCCTCTTGATGAAGAATTGATCTATGAAAGGGTTAAGCTTCATGGGAAATGCCTGGTACTGACCGAAGAGCAGCAGAACAATTCATTTGCAGAATCACTGGCAGGAAGAATTTCAAAAAACTGTTTTCAATTTCTTGATGCTCCGGTTGAAGTCCTGGGAGCATTGAATATTCCTGCTGTGCCGATGAATATGACATTGGAAAATGCCATGCTTCCCAATGCTGAAAAGGTATCTGAAGTGCTGAGGAAGTTATTGGATTATTGATGTTAAAAAGCCCGAAACGATTATCTTTGCTGCCCGTTTTGGCAGGGTCTTTCCGGCTGAAACGAATCGGAATTTAAGGAAAATAAGAAGGCGGGATAGCTCAGTTGGTAAGAGCGTTGGATTCATAACCCAAAGGTCTCGGGTTCAACTCCCGATCCCGCTACTGAAAAAGGCTCGTAACCGGGCCTTTTGTTCTATTGCTGCTTACCCGTTGAGTTTTTTAAAAAGTTCATGAATCAAACCGGATCTGGGAAGACAATAACCCCAGCTAAACGGAACATCCTGTCCTGCATCAATATTGTATCGCTTTAAACGATGAAGAAAATCTTCGAAATGACAAGTTTCGAAGAGCAGGTTCTTGTTAACACGATCAAAGGCTGAGGGGAAAATTTTACTGATCAATTCTTCATCATCGGCAATTCGATGTATGTCGGATACCTGGAAGAAAAATAGATCGTGTGTGTTTGTTTGGTAAAATCTGATTCTTTTGCCAGATAAATATTGGGCACATATTTCTGCGGATTCCTGTCAATGACAGGGAACCAGGTACTCTGCACCTGTATCATGATCCGATGCCCTTTTTTGAATACATGATCAATATCGTGCAGGTCTATGATAAATTCTTCCGGCTTGTTAGGCGTCAGCGGTGAAGGATTGGAAAAACTTTTTCTGAATCTCCCCCTGAAAACTTCCATGGCCACCGGAAACTGAAATTGACTCATGGATAAATTCTCACGGTCAAATGCCGGATACACATCAATGAGCTTAACGATCCAGTCTGCATCTGTCCCTGTGGTGCTTGCAAACAGATGGGCTATAATTTTTCCAGTCACAGTGAGATCTTCCGTAAGCGAGTCCATAGTGAAACTGACCACATCGGGCCTGGTGTAAACATGCCTCTGATCTTCGATCTGCCAGTTTCTCCAGCGGCTTCCGGGCCCGTAGGTCTGTTCGATCGGCAAAGTGCGATAAGGAACGGGATGTGCCGGATCGCTGACATAACTTACCGACCCATTAACAGAAGTTGGTTTGTTGAAGGAACAGGTGTTGTTGGGCCCTGCATATAATTTTTGAACCTGTGCTTCTTTCGGCGGCCAGCTGTTATAGGTTTTCCAGGTATTGCTTCCCGTCTGAAAGCAGGTGGCTTCAGAAAATTTCCCATCACCGATACCTTTAAGCCAATAGTCGAACCACTTCTTCTGAAGTTCACGGAAATCACGGCTTGACTGATCGTCACCTCTTCCCCATTGGCCATGGTTCCATGGGCCAAGCACAATAAAATTGCGGTTGAAACTGTCTTTTTTCTCCATGTGTGCATACATCAGCTGAGGGCCGTTGATATCTTCCTGGTCATAAAATCCTCCGACATGCAATTGAGGTATTTGCGGGTAGTGAACATAACTCAACGGAGAATTTTTTTGCCAGAAGGAATCATAGTTCGGGTGAGCCACGAAATCATTCCATGTGGCACTCTTGTTATGGAAATATTTATCATTGATGTTTTTTAAAGGCCCCATTTTTAAATACCAGTCGTAAAGATCATATTGAGGAAAAGGGAAATCGCTGCTGGCAGCTTTTTCAAATTCCACCATGTAGGCGTATTCCATGCTGTAGCTTAAACGGAATGCTCCGTTGTGATGAAAGTCATCGCCTAAAAAAAGATCTCCCATGCAGGCTTGCTCTGAAGATGCTTTCAATGCCGGATGCGGATCAACCGCACCCACCAATGCCAGCCATCCGGGATAAGAGATTCCCAATATTCCGGCTTTACCATTATTATTCTCCGTGTTTTTTATAAGCCAGTCAACCGTATCCCAGGTGTCGGTGCTTTCATCCACGGCTCCTTTTTGAGTGGCATGTAACAGCGGCTGATGGATCTGCATGGTGCCTTCACTTTTGAATTTGCCACGGATATCCTGGAAAACAAAAATGTATCCTTCTTTCGCCATGTTGGCCGTGTAGGTAAAATCGAGAATGTTGAAATTGTCGGGGCGGGTGGCGCTGTAGGGAGTTCTTGTGATGAGGATCGGTACAGGCGATGTGGCATTCACCGGCGTAAAGATCGTGGTGAACAATTTTACGCCATCCCTCATCGGTATCATCACTTCCGATTTTTTGTAAGAAGTGATCTCATTTTGTTGTGCAGCCGCAAATAAGCAAACAAATAAAATACTTGTAAAAAGCAAAATGGCCTTTCTCATAGCAGAAAAAATTATGACCCTTAAAGTTAGGAAAACATAAAGAAGGATCAATTAAAAAGCTTGAGCAGCAGGATGCCGATACCGTAGATCAGCGTGATTACGAAGATGCCTTTAGCAGTATTATCCCTGTGTGTGTTGATGTAGATGGTGAACAGGACCACATTGGCAATAAGAGAAAGCGAACCGATGGAAGTGATCAGCCGGTTCGTGTTGATGAAGAGGTTGAAAAAATCTCCGAATGAGATGGCATTGAATTTTATAAAATAGATCACTACCAGTCCCACCACGGGCCCGAAAAGCCCGAGCACCATACCTAATTTCAGATTATCCCTGGTGAATATCATTTCCAGATTTTTTCAAATTTACTCTTCAGCTTGTAATTGGTCAGGTCAAATTGTACCGGTACCACGCTCACATAATTGTGATCCAGCGCCCATACATCCGTATCCTTTCCTTTGTCAAAGTTCACAAATTCCCCGGTAAGCCAGTAATATCTTCTTCCGTGCGGATCATTGCGCTCAATGAAGTCTTCAATATATTTTGCATAAGCCTGCCGGCAAACCTTGATGCCTTTGATTTGTATCTCGGGAACTGCAGGCACATTTACGTTCAACACCATGTGTTTATCCAGCTTTTGCTTCAACAGGTGTTGTACAATGATGCGTGCATATTTTTTAGCCCCGCTGAAATCAGCTTCTATACTGAAATCCAAAAGGGAGAAGCCGACGGAAGGAATGCTTTCGATGGCTGCTTCCACCGCTGCCGACATGGTTCCTGAATAAATGACGTTGATGCTGTGGTTGGCTCCGTGGTTGATGCCACTGAGGCAAAGGTCGGGTTTACTGCGAAGGATCTTGTCCACGGCCAGTTTCACACAATCCACCGGAGTTCCGGTGCAGGACCAGGTTTCTACAGAATCATCGTCTGTCTGAATTTTTTGCAGGCGTAGTGGCTGGCCAATGGTAATGGCATGGCCCATTCCTGATTGCGGTTTATCGGGAGCTACTACAATGATCTTTCCAAGATCTTTTACGGCTTCTACCAGATTACGGATACCGGAAGAGGTGACTCCGTCGTCATTGGTGATCAGGATTACCGGTCTTTTCTTATTGTTCCTTTTTAGTGAAGGAGGTGCGGTTGTCTTTTTCTTCATAAGATTCTTCAGCAAAAGTAATGTGTTTCAGTTTTTATGCCGGATAAACGAAGCTAAGGCTATTGTATCCGAACTTAAAACGATTTTCAGGACAACTTATTTCACAGGGTTTTTTCCGGAAAGTTATTTTCCGGTTTAGCAAAATTATTTGGTATGTCTAAAATTATTAGTATTTTGCAGCTAATCAAATTGGGTATATGTCTATCGCCAATAAAAATCTAAAGTACCTTCGTAAACAAAGAGGGTGGACACAGGAAGAATTTGCACAAAGGCTCAACATCAAGCGGTCGCTTGTAGGGGCTTATGAAGAAGAACGTGCCGAGCCGAGAATAGATGTGCTGGAAATTGTTTGTGATATTTTCAAACTTACATTGGATGACGTTCTCCGGAAAGATCTGAGTGATTCTAAAGGAGGCTACCTGGCAAAACGCAGGGCTATGAAAATGTCTTCAGGACCTGCATTGATTCCTTTTGTACCGGTAAAAGCGGCAGCAGGATATTTGGCCGGATATGCCGATCAGGATTTTATAGATGAGTTGAACACATTTACATTACCCATGCTCAAGGGATCAGCATACCGTGCATTTGAGATTATCGGAGATTCCATGCTGCCGACGCCAAGCGGTTCGATCATTGTAGGCGAAAAAGTGGAAAGCGTAGATGGAATAAAAAATAACACTCCCTGCATTGTGATCTCAAGAAATGAAGGAATTGTATATAAAAGAGTGCAAAAAAATAATAAAGCAAAGAATAAGCTCACTATGGCAAGCGATAATCCTTCCTTCCTTCCTTATACGGTGAATGCTGAAGATATAATGGAGATTTGGCAAGCCCAGGTTGTCATTTCAAAAATTATGGCGCAGGACCGGTGGAATATGCATCAGCTTGCCAATGTTGTTTCAGAATTGCAGGAACAGGTTAATTCACTTAGCAAAAAGGTTAACTAAACCGTATTTTTACTGATTCAGATGCGTATTATTGCAATATCAAGCCAGCAATTAAATCCGGTATTCTTCATTTAGTATTTCTCTGATTATATTTGCTTTGTTACCTGAAATCTGCATGATATCTAAAACTGTAATCTGCTTATCCTTTTTGCTGGTATGCAATCACTTATTTTCCCAGAAAAGAACCTTAGAAGCCGTTAAAGTAACCCAGGCTCCAAAAATAGACGGCACTCTGGATGATGCTGCCTGGAAAGACGTGCCTGTGGCCACAGATTTTATTGAAAGCTATCCCAACTTCGGACAGAAGGCTTCACAAAAAACAGAGGTCAAAGTAATATACGATAACAGCGCCATCTATGTCGGCGCCATGCTGTATGATGATCCGAAACTTATACGCAGACAAATAACTGCAAGAGATGGCGAGCAACAAAGTGATGCTGATTATTTTTCCGTTTTCTTTGATACTTATGATGATCATCAGAATGGTTTTCAGTTTCTGGTTACTTCCGCCAATGTGCAAAGTGATGCGAGGCTGGCTCCCAACCTTCAGGTTGGTTTCGGAGAATACGGCGACAAGACCTGGGATGCGGTATGGGAAAGCAAAGTAGGCATCAATCATGATGGATGGGTGGTGGAGATGAAGATCCCTTATCTCTCCTTACGGTTTTCAAAGAAAGAAATTCAGAATTGGGGCCTTCAGTTTTTAAGATCGGTGCGAAGGCTCAATGAAACCAGCACATGGAGCCCTGTGGATCCGAATATAAATGGATACGTCAATCAATTTGGAGTTTTAGAAGGGTTAAAGAAAATTGTACCGCCTTTAAGATTGAGTTTTTCACCTTATCTCTCCTCCGGTTACCGAAGCACTCCCGAAAAGGACGGATATATCAATGAATGGTTATACAGCGGAGGATTGGATTTAAAATACGGGATCAACGAGAGCTTTACACTTGATGCTACCCTGATTCCTGATTTCGGACAGGTGGTTTCAGATGACGTCATTAATAACCTTACTCCCTATGAAGTGAAATTCCAGGAGAACAGGCCCTTTTTCACGGAAGGAATTGATCTGTTCAACAAAGCCGGTTTGTTTTATTCCAGAAGGGTGGGAGACGTTCCCGGCCTTTATTACAATGTTCAAAACTATGCAGATAATCATCCGGGTTGGGAATTGATCAAAAACCCATCAACCACTCAACTCTATAATGCGGTCAAGCTTTCAGGCAGAACTCAAAAGAAACTGGGGATTGGATTTTTTAATGCCATCACTGCCCCCATGCATGCAGTCATGAAAAATAAATCTTCAGGAAGAGATTCGGTTATAGAAACAGAGCCTTTGGTTAATTATAATATTCTTGTTCTGGATCAGGCTTTGAAAGGAAGATCTTATATCACGTTTACCAATACCAATGTACTGAGGAATGGCAGCAACAGGGACGCCAATGTTTCAGCTCTGGATATTTCCCTGTTTGATAAGAAAAATAATCATCAGTTCAGCGTTGCCGGACGGTACAGTAAAATTTGGGATCGGAATCCTTATGACGGGTTCAATACTTCTATTAAATATGGAAAAATCAGCGGCAGGTGGCAATATTATTTAAAGAACAGTATTATGTCTGAAAATTATGATCCGAATGATCTCGGAATCTTATTTGCGCCTAATAAAGTTACTTACGAAGGCAGCCTGAGCTATCATCAAAACACTCCGACCCGCAATTTTCTTTCTTACAATTATTCTGTAACCGTCAGCGATCAATACCTGTATAAGCCGTATGCGTTCAGCCGGTTCAATGTGCAGGGATTTGCCATGTGGATCTTGCGGAATTTCTGGGATGTGGAGTTCAATACCACGATTGATCCGATATGGGACCATGATTATTTTGAGTTGAGAACGCCGGGCAGATACCTGGCTTATCCGCCTAATTACCTGTTCTCTTTGACAGGAAGTACGGACAGCCGGACAAAACTCTTTTTTAACTATGGTTTCAACTTTGCCATTGCTCCCGAATACGATAATAAATTCTATGGTGTGGACATTGGATTACGTTACAGGTTTGGCGACAGGTTCAATCTGAGCCTGCAAACCACAACAGGAAAAGAGATCAATCAGCTGGGATATGCTTTTCTTCGCGAAAATGATGGAAGCCCCATTGTTGCATTCCGGGATAACCAATCTGTTACTACCGTGCTTTCGGGAATTTATAATTTTACTCCAAGATTGAATCTTACATTACGCACCCGTCATTATTGGGATAATGTAACTTATAAACAGTTTTTTGATGTGGATGCCGATGGTACCATTTACAGCCGGCCTTTCATCGGTTCGCAGGATCAGAACGTGAATATTTTCAATACTGATGTTTTCCTGACCTGGGATTTCCGGCTGGGTAGCAGGCTGATTCTGGGATATAAAAACTGGCTGGGCAATAATGAAACAGTGATCATTCCTCCTGGTACTAAGAATTCATACTTGCGAAACCTCTCCGATCAGTTTGATCTCCGGCATGGAAATGAATTCAGTATTCGTTTTATTTATTTCCTTGACTATAACCAGTTCAGAAGAAAAGGCTAAGCTGAATTCCCGCAAAATTTATACATACAGAAGAAATTTAAGCAACCTGAATGATCCTGTTACCGGCAATGGCATAAGCCGATTCTCCTTCTTCAGGAGTGATGAGATGCGTTCCCGTGAATTTTCCGAAGGCCGGAAGGATCGAATAATTTTTTTTAAAATAAAAACAGGGAAACCGTAATGATTGCCTGGCTGAGCCTCTGAGGCTGATCGCCGGATGTATATGCCCTGTAAAGGAGTAGGTCATTGTTTGTTTGGATCTTTGATCAGGATCGCAGGGATCATGCATGAAACAAAAATCCTGGAACTCCCATTTCTGCTGATGAACTTCAAAACCGGCTTTTTCATACCATTCATCCGGCAGTATGTCATGATTCCCTTTGACGAGATGTATTTTCAAAGAAGAAAGATCGTTTCTCCATTTCAGAAAAAGGTCCAGTTCCTTATTGGCTTTGCTGTGAAACAGGTCACCGGTGATGATCAGTTGTTGTGGTTTGAAATTTTGCACTGCGCTGACCAGCCTTTGCAGATCTTCTTTATAAATGTTTTGCGGGATGGCGATCCCTGATTTTCTGAAATGACCTGTCTTCCCGAAATGCAGATCAGCAACGATCAATGACTTTTCTTCCTCCCAATACATGACACGGTCGGGCGAAAGCCAGAAAGTATTTTCCCGGATGATATGTTTGAGAGGTTGTTGCATCTTTAAGTAAAAATCAAGAAATAGTCTTCGGGGTGTTATTATATCTCATACTGCATGATCATTTTATTGATTCGGTCTTCCAGTTTTTCGGAAGAGAGATCTTCCCTCATGCTGTCCACTTTTACGGGGAAACAGAAGGGAGTCAGTTGTTGGGGAAACCGGATGATGATCTTTGATCCCTGTATCCTTTTCAAGGTGTCCCTGAGTCTTGCTTCTTCCATCTGCTGTTCCATCACTTCTGTATAAGACTGACGCAGTAATAAATTCTCCGGCTCATATTCACTCAATACGTTGAAAAGCAAAGAAGCGCTGTTTTGCAAATGGCGGGCTTTCTTTTGCTCACCGGGAAATCCCTGGAAAATCAATCCCCCTATAACAGCAATATCGCGGAATTTCCTTTTTGCCATTTCCGTGCTGTTAATGCTCCGCTGAATATCTTCCATCAGGTTTTCGGGAGAAAACAGTTCATAAACATTGGAATCATCAACAGGCACAGGCCGGTCGCTCAGCAATTCAAAACTGTAATCATTCATGGCAAATGAAAAAGTGATCGGTGTTTGCAGGCTGATGCGGTAGGCAAGCAGTGCAGCCATCGCTTCGTGAACCAGCCTTCCTTCAAAAGGATAAACAAACAAATGAAAACCATCTTCAGTTTCTATTTGTTCTATCAGCAATTCATTTTCTTTTGGGATATATGATAATTGCTGCTGCAATTCAAAAAGAGGAAGCAATGCATTCAGCTCAGGTGATTCAGAATAAGTGTTGGATAAAGTTGGATCAGATCCGAAAATTTGTTTTTCACTCTTTACAGAAGTTAAAGTTTCCCTCAGCACTTTTCCAAGGTTGGCGCTCAGCGGCATCCTCCCGCCGAACCAACTCGGAACAATGGATCTTTTTGCCGAAGACCTTTTCACCAGTACGGTCATATCTTTGATCATCACAAATTCAAGGTTCCTGCCGGCAAGGGTAAAGATATCTCCCGGCTGCAATCTTGAAATAAAATATTCTTCGATCACACCAACATAACCGCCACCTACGTATTTCACTTTCAGCATGGCTTCACTGACGATGGTGCCTATATTCATCCGGTGCCTTCGTGCAATATGACGGTCATTTATTTTATACGACCCGTTTTCCCATTCCAGCTTTTTATAATCGTCATATTGCTGTAAAGCATTTCCTCCACTCGAAATAAAGTGAATGATACGATCCCATTCATCTCCGGACATGTCTTTAAAACAATAGGTGGATGAAACTTCTTGAAAGACCTTGCCGGGATCAAAACCATCTGAGATGGCAATGGTATTCAGAAACTGTATCAGCACATCATAGCATAAGACCATGGGCATTCTGCTCTCGATAAAGTTCCGGGAGATAGCTGTTTTCAATGCAGCCGCTTCCAGTAGTTCCAGTGAATGGGTGGGCAGAAAATAGATCTTGCTGTCCGTATCATAACTATGGCCGCTTCTTCCGGCTCTTTGTAAAAACCTTGCTACTCCTTTCGGTGAGCCCACCTGGATCACTGTTTCAACGGGACGAAAGTCAACACCCAGATCCAGCGAAGCAGTGCATACCACCGCTTTCAGTTTTCCACTGTGTAAATTTTCTTCCACCCAATATCTTAGTTCCCTGTCAACCGACCCGTGATGCAAAGCAATGGCTCCTGCCAGGTCGGGACATTCATCCAGTAATTTCTGATACCAGGTCTCACTCATCCCTCTTGTATTGATAAAGATCAGGGTGGTCCTGCTATTCCGGATAATCGGGATCACTTTATGGATCAGTTTAATGCCGAGATGGCCTGCCCACGGATATTTTTCAATTTCATCGGGCAGGATGGACTCGATGATCATTCCTTCTCCAACGGTTTCTTTCTTAAGAAAAGATCTCCGTGCATTTAATTTATATTCTGATGCTGCATAATGTTTTTTATAAACTTCTTTTTTCGTCCCGGCTCTTACCATCTTCCCTTTTTGATTCAATGGAGATAACAATACTGCCAGCGCTTCTTCCATATTTCCGAGGGTGGCGGAAATTCCCCAGACCTGTAATGGTTCATTGGTAAACTGTGCCCGGCAACCCCGGATCCTGCTGATCGCCAACTCCACCTGAACACCTCTTTTACTTCCCAACAGTTCATGCCATTCATCCACTGCAATTATTTTCAATGATGAAAAAAGTTCAGCATATCCTTTCTGAGCCAGAAGCAGGTGCAGGCTTTCAGGGGTGATGATTAATACTTCAGGCATTTGTTTTTTTTGCCTGGACCTTTCTGCAGTTTGTGTGTCTCCGTTCCGCACTCCTGTCTTCCAGTTCATTTCCAGGCCGGCGATAGCCTCTTCCATGGCTCTTGCAATATCTTTTGCCAGGGCCCTTAACGGAGTGATCCATAATAATTGAAGTCCTGAATTTTTTCTTTTCCTGAAATCATCAGGGTGAAGATTGATGAATTGAATGAGGGAGCCTAAGAACACCGAATAGGTTTTGCCGCAACCGGTTGGCGCATTTACCAGCCCGCTTTTACCATCAATGATGTATTGCCATGTTTCTTCCTGAAAGGAAAATGGTTGGAGCTTTTGGGATGAAAGCCATTCGGTGACGATACGGTGTCCTTCGGTATTTTTCAATGGCAGGATCATGGTGCAAACTTAGGAAAAGAGAGCAGGAGTGTGGTTTGTTGGATTGGAATTAGTGAGAGAATGGTAATTAGTAGTTAGTAATTTGGAATTTGGAATTTGGAGTTTGGAATTTGATTTTTTTATCTCACTTCCTGCATTTCGACCAGCTTTTTATAAAATCCGTCTTCATTCATCAGTTGCTCATGCGTTCCCCTCTCTACTATTTTTCCTTTTTGCAATACGATGATCTCATTGGCATTCCTTATGGTGGACAGGCGATGGGCGATTACAATGCTGGTTCGGTTTTGCATCATGTTATTGATCGCATCCTGAACAAGGCGTTCGCTTTCCGTATCCAGTGAAGAAGTGGCTTCATCCAGAATGAGGATCGGCGGATTTTTCAGGACCGCCCTGGCGATGGTGAGCCGCTGCCTTTCTCCGCCGCTTAATTTACTACCCCTGTCGCCGATGTTCGTATCGTAACCTTGTTCTTTTTGAATGATGAAATTATGAGCGTTGGCAATTTTGGCCGCCTGAATTATTTCTTCCCTGCCTGCACCTTCGTGGCCAAGCTCAATATTACTGGCAATGGTGTCATTGAAAAGGATCGGTTCCTGCGTCACAATGCTCATCAACTTACGAAGTGAATGAAGAGAATATTCTTTAATATTAATGCCATCTATCAGCAATTCACCTGAACTTACATCATGAAACCTGGGTATCAGGTCTGCCAGTGTAGATTTTCCGGCGCCGGAAGAACCCACCAATGCAATGGTCTTTCCTTTTTCAATGACCAGGTTGATCCCATCCAGGATCACATGCTCGTCGTAAGCAAAAGACACGTTGCGGAATTCGATACAGTCATTGAAAGCAGAGATCTTTTTTCCCTGAGGGTTATCATCAACCGTGACGGGTGTAGAGAGCACTTCTTCAATACGGCTGATGGCTGCAGATCCTTTTTGCATATTGCTGAAAGAAGTGGACAATGATTTTGCCGGAGTGATGATGTTGTAAAACAAAGCGAGGTAGGTAAGGAATACCGATGCTTCCAGTGAGATCTCGTTTTTAAGAATCAGCCGGCCGCCAAACCAGAGGATTACGGAAAAGATTACCACACCTAAGAATTCAGACATGGGCGATGCCAGGTCCCTGCGAAAACTGATCTTGTTTTTTGTTTTAAGTAATGATTCATTTACGTCAAGAAATTTATTCTGCAACAACCTTTCTATGTTAAATGCTTTGATCACTCTGAGGCCGCTGAGTGTTTCATCAAGGATGGAAACTGACTGGCCATATTTTATAGCTACGTCCTGCGATTGTCTTTTCAATGATCGGGATACCCTTCCGATCACAAAGCCCATTACCGGTAATAACAATAAAAGAAAGAGCGTCAATTGAGGGCTTAATATAAAAAGCGATCCCAGAACAATGATGATGGTCAACGGGTCCCGGATCCATCCTTCCAGTGTGCCTACCACTGAATTTTCCACTTCAGAAAGATCATTGGTGATGCGGCTCATCAGGTCGCCCTTTCTTTTTTCTGTAAAATAGCCAATCGGCAATTTCAATATCTTTTCATAAAGTTCAGCTCGCAACTTGTTAGATATCTCATTCTTTACCGGGTTCAGCACATAGAAAGAAAAATATAAAAACAGATTTTTTAGAAAGATGAATATCAGGATCAGGATGCAGATAATGGCCAGCGCTTTGAGTTTGCCGTTACTGCTACTGCCTATCATATCCAACAGCATGTCCCTGACAAATTTGAGAACCGGATTGCTTGTGGATTTGACCAGTTCAGATGCCCCGGTATTTCCTTTAAATATGAGATCCAGGAAAGGCATCAGCATCCCGACAGAAACGATGGAAAAGATGACCGATAAGAATATACAAAGAAAATAGAGCCCTATTCTTCTTTTATAGCCGTTCAGGTATTTGAATACTCTTGAATACTTCTTCATGCCCATGAGAATTGAAACGGGACAAAGTAACTACTTTTGCAGCGAACGAATTGTGAATACTATGCAGGAAGGAAAAAGACAAAAACAGGTGGCGGGACTCATTCAGGAAGAGATCAACGCAATTTTTCAAAAGCTGGGCTTAAATATGCTTGACGGAGGGATGGTTTCCATATCCTCAGTAAAAGTGACTCCGGACCTGCTGGAAGCAAGGGTATATCTGAGTTTTTTTCAGGTAGAAGACCGCGAAAAAGGACTGAAAAAAATTGAAGAGAAGAGTTGGGAAATAAAGAAAGAATTATCACAGCGGGTGCGTCATCAACTGCGGAATATTCCTGTATTGAAATTCTTTCAGGATGATACGCTGGATCATGTTTTCAGGATGGAAGAACTGTTTAAGCAAATAAAAGGACAACAAGCACCCGACGATCCAGACAAGAAGAATCCCGACCAATAAAATTTAACAACTTTGAGGCTTTTGAATATTTTATTTGCATGGCGCTATTTCAAAGCAAAAAAATCCACTAATGCCATCAATATCATTGCGTGGATCAGCATCATTGCCGTTATTATCGGAACGGCAGCTCTCATTCTGGTGCTGAGCGTTTTCAACGGTTTTGAAGGTCTTGTGAAATCTCTCTACTCCACTTTTTATACGGATTTGAAAATTTCTCCGTTGAGCGGAAAGACAATCGTCATTACTCAGGAGCAGTTACAGCAGATCCGATCGCTGAAAGATGTTAAAAATTTTTCGTTGGTAGTGGAAGAAAAAGCTTTGTTGCAAAATGGCGATTATCAGTCTGTGGTATATCTGAAAGGTGTGGATGAGAATTATCGTTATACGACCGGTGTGGCAAGCAATTTGGTGAAAGGCGATTATGACCTGGGTACGGCAGACGCTCCCAGAATAATACTCGGCGCCGGAGTGGAAAACGCCATTCACATACTGGCTGACCGTAATCTTTTCACTCTGAAAATTTATTTGCCCAGAAAAAGCAATACGGAGCAAATCAATTTGCTGGAAGACATCAGTGCGGATACCATAAATTCTTCCGGAGCTTTTTTGATACAGGAAGATTTTGATAATAAATACGGGATCACCAATATTGATTTTGTAAAAAGAGCATTGGGATTAGGGCCGGATGATTACAGCAATGTAGAGATCAGTTTAAAGGACCCGTCCCGGGCCAATACAGTGAAGCAACAATTGAAGAAAATTTTCGGGAACGGCTACCTGATCCAGAATAAGTTTGAACAGAACCAGGGCCTTTATTCGGTTATGAACCTGGAGCGTTGGATCATTTACGGAATACTTTGCCTGATCCTTGTAGTGGCCGCCTTCAATATGATCGGAGCTCTTACTATGCTGGTACTGGAAAAGCAAAAGGACATTAATGTTCTCTATGCTTTAGGCAGTGACCGGAGTTTTATTCAGAAAATCTTTCTCAGCGAAGGGCTTTTGATCGCCATTATTGGCGGGGGAGTGGGCATGCTGCTGGCAGTACTCATTGCATGGGCGCAAATCTATTTTCACCTGATACCACTTCAGGGGTCATTCATTATTGATTATTTCCCGGTGAAGCTTCGCTGGGTTGATTTTCTTCTTGTAGGAGCTACAGTTTTCGTTATCGCATTGATTGCCTCATGGTTACCTGCAAGAAAAGCTGCATTGCAGGAATTCTCTTTGAGAAGCGAATAGTCAGAACAATAGCTTAATAAATCAGGGAAAGATAACTGCTAACCTATAGCCTCATCTGGTGTAGCAACCAGGATTTTTATTCCCTCATGTTCTTGATGGCCTTTTTAGATTTTGTTTAATAATCACCTAATGTTTCCGGTAGCTGTGCCAATGCTTTTTTATACTGTTCTTCATTGGGAGGAGTGCCATGCCAGTTGTGATCGTTTTCCATGAAATCAACTCCCTTGCCCATGATGGAATGCATCATAATGCCGATCGGTTTTCCCTGTCCTTTCATTGATTTGGCATTTTCCAATATGGCCACTACTGCATCAATATCATTACCATCCACTTCAAGAGTAGCCCATCCGAAAGCATCGAATTTCTCACGGATATTTCTGAGTTGCATTACTTCGTCTGTCGGGCCATCTATTTGCTGGCCGTTCCAATCAACGGTTGATATAAGATTATCCACCTTATGATGGGCAGCGAAGGTAATAGCTTCCCACACCTGGCCTTCATCCAGTTCTCCATCACCATGAAGAGAAAATACCGTACAAGGGTCTCCATTTAATTTTTTGGCAAGGGCAGCGCCAATGGCTACGCTCATTCCTTGGCCTAAAGAACCGGTGGCAATTCTGACTCCCGGCAAATGTTCATGAGTAGTCGGGTGTCCCTGCAAGCGTGAATTAATTTTCCGGAATGTAGCCAACTCCTTAACATCAAAATAACCTGAACGGGCCAGTACAGAGTAAAAGAGCGGAGATATATGCCCGTTTGATAAAATAAAAATATCCTCATTAATTGCATCCATATTAAATGCAGGGTCATGTTTCATCACTTTGAAATAAAGCGCCGTAAGAAAATCCGCACATCCCAGTGAACCGCCGGGGTGGCCACTTTGAGCTCCATACACCATCCTGATTATATCGCGTCTGACCTGTGCCGCAATTGTTTTAAGATCTGCCATAGTTTTATTTTCCTTTTTTTTCTTAAGTTGTTTTTCGATAGGAATAAATAATAGTTGTGCAAAGTTGCATTCTTTTTTGATACGAAGCTGCTTCTAATCAGTTATTATCAGTCAATTTGAATGATTGGCTACCGCATATTTTGTTTCTGATGATGCAAAATAAAAAAAAATAAATTGGCTATCTTAAGAGCTAAATCTTATTTTTGCAACGCAAAACCACGCTTGATGCTGGATATTTTACTTACAGCTTCTGTTTCCTTCATCATTAGCTTTCTTGCCGTGCCTATGGTCCTGGAAATTGCAGAAGAGAAAAAATTGTTTGACATTCCCGATAAAAGAAAGATCCATTCTTTCCCAGTTTCCTCTTTGGGGGGGGTAGCCATATTTGGCGGATTTTTACTGGCATCGCTTCTCTCCATCCAGGGGAGTGTTAATCCGGAATTCCAATATTTTTTTGCTGCCGCTTTGGTCATTTTCTTTTTAGGCCTTAAAGATGACCTCCTTGTTTTATCTGCAACCAAAAAATTTATAGGCCAGGTGATTGCCGCATCTATCCTTATTCATCTGGGCGGTATCCGCTTGTACAGTATGCATGGTTTATTTGGTATTGATGCAGTGCCAGAAGCGTTTGGACTGGCATTGTCCTATCTGACCATTATTGTCGTCATCAATTCGTTTAACCTTATTGATGGCGTGGATGGTTTGGCAAGCAGCCTCGGGATTTTTACAACATTGATTTTCGGAACATATTTTTTTATTGTAGGCGAACAATCTTATGCCTTGCTGGCTTTTTCAATGGCCGGCAGCCTGGTGGCTTTTTTGATCTTTAATCATCAACCGGCAAAGATTTTTATGGGCGATTCAGGTTCTTTGATGATCGGGCTGGTGAATGCTATTCTTGTGATCAAGTTCATCAACGTGGCTGATCAGCCATTCATAACGGTGCCGGTAGCTTCCGCTGCTGCTGTGGGATTTTCTATCTTGATTGTTCCTCTTTTGGACACACTAAGAGTATTCTCCATTCGCATCATCCGGGGGTATTCTCCGTTTACTCCAGATCGTAATCATGTGCACCATTTATTACTTGAAAGAGGATTCAGCCATAAAACCATTACTTTCATTTGCATCAGCGTAAATGCAGGATTCGTTGCCTTAGCCTATTTGGCACGCAGTCTCGGACCCACTAATCTGTTCCTTATTATGTTGACTTTAAGTTTGTTCGGCTTTGGAATATTATATTATCGCAGGCCGCGGCATGTTATGATTATTGCAAAGAGCGTGAACGGCCAGGCAGAAATCAAGCAAACTTCCAAGGTGGTTACTCTGAATAAAGAAACGGCGGCCGTGGAAGAAAAATGAGTTTTCTCAGCAATAAGTATCATAGCCGGAAGATTTTCTTAAATAACTTCCGGCATTTTTTTGTGTTGACGCTGTTTTATTAGTTTTGCTTCCACAAAAAACATTTTATGTCTGAAGATATTTCAAAAATTGTCAACTCGGCTGAGGATCAAATGAAAAAAGCGATCGGCCATCTGGAGAATGAGTTAACAAAGATCAGGGCGGGAAAAGCCAATCCCCAGATGATTGATGGAATTGTTGTGGATTATTATGGGTCATTGATGCCTATCAGCCAGGTGGCAAATATCAGTGTGATGGATGCAAGAACTTTAAGTATTCAACCTTGGGAGAAGAACATGCTTCAGCCTATTGAAAAAGCAATTCTCGCCGCCAATATCGGGATTACGCCACAAAATGACGGTAACCTTATCCGGTTGTTTTTACCTCCTTTAACCGAAGAAAGGAGAAAAGAATTGGTAAAAAGATGCCATAATGAAGCGGAAAACTCAAGAGTGGCGATCCGCAATATCCGTCGTGAGTCAATTGAACAGATCAAGAAAATGGAAAAAAACGGTTTGAGTAAAGATGTTGCTAAAGATACAGAAGGTTCCATTCAGCAGGTTACCGATAAATATATTTCCTCGATTGAAAAATATTTAGCCATTAAAGAAAAAGAAATCATGTCTGTGTAATCAGGAAGTAGCCGTCACGTTTATTTTGCCTTCTGCTTTTTCAGGAATACTCGCCAGGTACACACCAGCAAGAATAATTAAAAGGGATAGTACATGCAGGAATGTGATCTTTTCACCATAATAAATTCCCCACAGAATAGCTATGAAAGGAACCCCGTAGGTGACGAGTGAAGCAAATAATCCTCCTGCTTTTTTGATCAGTATATACAGGAGCCAGGAAGCCATTGCCGTGGCAACAATGCCCAGTAAGCTGCTGGCTAATGTACTTAGGGCAAAGGCGTGGTTTGAGAGAGGGAGCTTGAAATAGCCTGTAATCAGCAATATGATAATTGAAGGAGGTATCAGCCCGGTGAAAGCTATGGTTGTTATATGCAGGGAAGAAACTCCATTTAACTTTTTATAGATCATATTAACATTAAGGCCGAAGAGAAAAGTGGCCAGTATGACAAAGCCGGAAAATAAAATGTTACCCACCTGTCCGGTTTGGTTGACAAAAACAAGAAGGGCACACCCCAACAAGCCTATGATGACGCCCAATGTATTCTTCTTACTTGTTTTTGATCTGTAAAAGAGAGCTGCTGTTATGATCACAAACAAGGGAGTCAGTGCATTAAGGCTTCCCGCAAGGGCGCTGTCCACTCTTGTTTCGGCAATGCAAAACAGAAAGGAAGGGAAAAAACTTCCGAGCCATCCCGTAAGTAAAATATAAAGTATTATTTTTTTAGGTAGTGTTTTTAGAGCTTTGGGAAGAAAAGGAAGCATGACTAATCCAGAAGAAAGTAACCGGAGTGCAGCTACTTCATAAGCAGAAAGCACCGGCTGCTGATGGGAGTCGTATAGTCCCCATTTCATTAAAATAAAAGAACTGCCCCAGATCAGACATAATAAAAGGAAGATTCCCCAGCTTATGAAACGGTTATTCATTTATGCACTTGTATTTTTGCTTTGTTGTTGAGCCTGCGAAGGTACGATGGCAGAGTAGAATATTCTTTATTTTGTAGTTGTTTTAAAATTTTAAGCGATGAGTAAGGTAAAGCTGGGAGCTGTTTCAACAAGAGCTCCTGAAAACTTTGACAAAAAAGAGACAAAAGCAAGGCTTGAAGAGATCCTGAATGAGTTGGATGATCTTCAAAACTTATTATATGCAGAAAACAAACATTCGGTGTTGGTGGTCCTTCAGGGAATGGATGCCAGCGGCAAGGATGGTACGATCCGTTCTGTTTTCGGACGGTTGAATCCACAGGGAGTTATGGTAAAATCTTTCAAAGCACCTACAGCGGAAGAATCCGCACATGATTTTTTATGGAGAGTGCATCTGCATACTCCGGCTAAGGGAATGATCCAGATATTTAACCGTTCGCATTATGAAGATATCCTTGTTACCAGAGTACACAAATGGTGTGATGATGAACTGGCTTACAAACGGATGAAATCTATCAATGACTTTGAAGAATTATTGCAGGAGCAGAATAATACGCATATCCTGAAATTTTATTTACATGTTTCCCGGGAAGAGCAGCATGAACGATTGAAGGAACGTACAAAGAATCCGGCAAAGATGTGGAAATACAACGATCAGGATTTTAAAGAGGCCAGATTGTGGAATGATTACAGAAAAGCGTATGAAGATTGTTTTGAACATTGCAATAAGATACCCTGGACCATTGTTCCGGCAGATCAGAACTGGTATAAGGAATATGTGATTGCCAAACAGTTATATGACCTTCTCAAAAGCCTGGATATGCATTATCCGGGGCTAAAAAAATGAATGGAAATTAAGTTTTATATTTGCCGCTTCAAAAATTCACACATATGGGAATGCTTAAAGAATTTAAGGCTTTTGCAATGAAAGGCAATCTGGTTGACATTGCCGTTGCATTTGTTATGGGTGCTGCCTTTGGTAAAGTTGTCAGTTCCCTGACTGAAGGAATAGTTTCTCCTCTGATCGGATTGATCGGAGGTACTGACTTCAGTAAAAATATGTTGAAGTTAAAAGATGCAGTGGTTGATGGGACGGGGAAAGTGGTAAACGAAGCGATCTATTTAAAGTGGGGTGATTTCCTTACTGCTATCATTAATTTTATCATTGTCGCATTTGTTATGTTTCTTATTGTAAAAGCGATCAATTCTTTGAAGAAGAAAGAAGAAGCCGCTCCGGCAGCCCCTTCATCTACGGATCAGTTGCTGATGGAAATCAGAGATGCATTGAAAAAATAATTTTTTTATTAAAAGACATCGGGCAGGAATGATTTTTGTCATTCCTGCCTTTATCATTTTTTAAACGGTACTGTTATGAAATTTATTTTTTGTTATTTGTTTTTGGCATTAATGAGTGGACCGGCTTTATTGGCACAGGATCAGACGATGAAACAACTGCAGTCCGACGCAAATCAAACTATTAAAAAAGACCCGATTGATACAAGTTCTCAGATATGGAAAACAGGAGGGCTTTTTAATCTGAATTTGAATCAGGGAGCATTGAAAAACTGGGCTGCAGGCGGTGATAAGTCTTCCCTTTCCATTGCCTCGCTGCTGGCCCTGCATGCTTATTATAAAAAGGACAGACATCAGTGGGATAATACGCTTGAATTAGCGTATGGCCTCTTAAATACTACAAGCCAGGGTACCCGCAAATCGGATGACAGATTTGATATCTTATCTAAATACGGATATCAATTGCATAAAGAATGGTACCTGAGCGGCTTGTTCAATTTCCGCACCCAGTTCAGCAAAGGGTATGCTTACCCGGATAACAACACAAAAATTTTAACCTCGGATTTTTTTGCACCGGCTTATGTGATCCTTTCTCCGGGTATCACTTATCAGCCCGGAAAGAATTTTTCTGTATTCCTTTCTCCCGTCACTGCCCGTTGGGTGATCGTCCACCAGGATAGTTTATCTAATGCCGGCGCTTATGGAGTGGATCCCGGTAAAAGATCAAAATCAGAGTTTGGCGCTTTTGCTTCAGCAAGCTATAAAGCCACACTTAGTAAAAGTGCCAGTTTCCAGGGCAGGCTGGATCTTTTTTCAAACTATAAGCATGAACCGGGAAACATTGACGTCTTCTGGACCAATATGCTGCTGGTGAAAGTGACCAAAGCGATCTCGATGAATCTGAATGTGGATATGATCTATGATAATGATATCAAGACCGTGAAAGGTGACGGGAGTATCGGGGGAGCCTCACTTCAGATAAAGGAACTGATGGGAATAGGCCTGGCAGTTAAATTTTAAATGACATCAAAAAATACAGTATCTTTTCCCTGCCGGATACCTGCAGGGCAACCGGGGTGGATTGGACAGCAATCCTTAGCTTTGTACCCGGGTTTGTATAAGCAGGAAAATTTAAAACAGATTTAGTGAATACTTCCAATTACCAGATAAAACTCCCCCAGTTTGAAGGACCGTTCGATCTTCTTTTATTTTTTATAGAAAGGGACGAACTGGATATTTATAATATTCCGATCACGAAAATCACAAATGATTTTCTTCAATATATTCATGAGCAGGAATCTTTGAATATTGAACTCTCCAGTGAGTTTATCCTTTTTATTTCAACGCTGATGCGCATCAAAGCCAAGATGCTTTTGCCCCGAAAGGAACTCGATGAAATGGGTAATGAAATAGATCCGAGGCAGGAACTCATCAACAAAATACTGGAATATAAAAGATTCAAGGAAGCCTCTGCCCGGATGGCCGAAATGGAAGCGCAGCGGATGCTGTTGGTCAAAAGAGGTAATATTCAGCAGGAATTATCGGAAATCGGTGAGGCTGCCGGAGAAGGAACAGAGATCCAGGCGATCACGCTGTTCAAACTGATGAAGGCTTTTGAAAAGGCTATGCAGAAGTTTTCGGAGCGGCACAATAAACCGGTACATACGGTAGTACAATATAATTATACCATGGAGGAAAGCCGTGACCGGATGCTTTCTTTGGCACAAGAGCGCAGGTCGGTGACATTTCATGAAATATTTGAACATTGTGAAAACCGGGTACACGCTATCTTTTTATTTTTATCACTGCTGGAACTGGTGCAACAAAAGTTTTTAAAGATCCTGCTGGGATCAGGTAAAAATAATTTTATAATTGAATACAACAAGCCGGAAGACAGGCTTGCAGAACTGGAAGAAATCAATCAATAATAAATAAAAATTTATTTTATGAAACGAACAGCAACAGCCAACTGGAAAGGAACCGGTAAAGAAGGCGGTGGAAAAGTCACCACCCAATCCGGAGTAATTAAAAATAAGAATTATGATTATCGCAGCCGTTTTGAGGATGGCACTTATACCAATCCTGAAGAATTGGTGGCGGCTGCCCATGCCTGCTGCTATTCCATGAAACTGAGTTTTGTTTTAGGCGCTGCCGGTTATACTCCCAGCCGTATCGAAACAAAATGCACGGTTACTTTGGAAAATGGCGCCATCACACAAAGCCACCTGGAAGTAAAAGCTAAAGTACCGAAACTGAAAGCAAAAGACTTTCCTCAATACGCAGAAGATGCAAAACTTAATTGTCCAATCAGCAAATCATTAAGTGGTACAATTACACTGGATGCACAGCAGGTAAAAAGTTTTAAAGCGCTGAATCAGCAATCGCAATAATTTTTTTTAAAATAATTTTTTTGACAGCTACTTCAGAAATGGAGCGGCTGTTTTTGCTTTAGAGCTATCAATTTCAATTTAGGTGTGTGCAAATAAGATAGTCGTTTTTATCAAAGCCTGTGAATGAAAGTTTTTGATTTTTATATTATTAGCAAAAAATGCAGGTAAGATTATTTATTGAATTTTCTGGTGTAAGAATGAAAATTCTGTTAATCAACTCCAAATGCGAAAAGCGTTACTCCGCCATCCATTGCCTGCATTCCCATGCCCATCATGGTAAAAGCATACTCACCCCTTGGTAAAGGTTTATCAATCACTAATTCCCAATAACCTTCCCTGATTTTTTTGGCACTGAAACTGTATTTATCGCTTGATTCGATTTTATGGCTTCCAAATGGATTGATTCCCGGAGTTTTCTGCACAATGATTTTTCTTTGGACTTTATTGGCTTCCATTTTATAAAGGGTAAATGATCTGGCCGGGTCATTCATCTGCCCCATGGTTCCTGGAAGCATTGATGGGTCTATCCCATTTGCAATCATGGCAGAATCAACAATGGAAGATTTGGCGGCATTGGGGTTGGAAGAACCGGAAGAAATGATAAAAGACAGGCCTCTTCCGCCGGAGAGCCTTACCGGAGACCTGGCGCCCTCAAATGAATAGCTGGCCTCACTTCCCTTGAATGCGCCTTGTGATGTGTTCATTTCAGCGCTTCCTTTTTCGAGCCTGACCAGTTTGTTGCTATCGTTTTTATTCAGGTAGTACACTTCATTACTGAACTCCGGCTCGGGGTAGTTCTGTGCCATCAAGCTGCCTCCAAAGAGTATGGAAGCAAGTAGAAAAAATAGTTTTTTCATTTCTGTTTCTTTTTTGATGATTGGCCGCCAAAAGTCCAGCCAACTAAAATCTGCACTACATTATTTTTGGCGTCTTCTGCAGTAAAGGATGGCATCTGGCCGGATTGGATGTCTTTATATAATTTTCCCAGGCTGATATTATACCTTGCCCCGATCAGTAGCCCCGAGACAGGATGAATTTCTACTCCGGCAGCAAATCCATAATCAAATTTGTTGTAATAATCCATTACAGAACTGTAAGGGTTCATTGAGCCGCCATAACTTGTGCTATCTGCTTTTGCATTAATCAGAAAGGCCATCTGGGCACCTAATTGTATCTGGACAAACCTAGTGATGTTTATTCCCATCAGTTGGGGTATAATAATATAATCGAGATTTACATTGCCCGTATTATTGCCTGAAGCAAAATTGTATCCCTGCTTTGAATACACTAATTCGTGGCGGGATGAGAAAACTCCCTTACCGGAAGGAGCCAGAAAAACCCCAACCAAAAAACCGGAACGATTGCTGCTATTGATGGATGAAGCGCCGGATACGTTGGCGAAATTCATACCGGCTTTGATGCCAATGCCTAATTGGGCAAATAAGTAAATCGGTAACAATAAAAAGGAAATAAAAATGATTTTTTTCATAAAATTTTCTTGTAAGTTCCGGTAATCTTTAAGAATGAACAATAGTACTAAAGTTAGTTCCGGGTACAAAAATGATTATCCTGTTTTTGCCATACTGAATATTTTCCTGTTAATTGTCATCATGAATAAGCTTAATAACAATTTTAATCCCGCTCCGGCTACTATTTTTGATTGAGTTGTTTGACAATTCAGTAAGTGTAATAATCTGTTCTTCCTTATTATTAGCTTCAAACTCGATTAATGGCGGCAGAAAAACAGGCATTGAAAAAGAAGGCATACCACCGCCTGCCGGACAGGCAGTTTTAAAAACGGGTAACGGTGGAGCAATATGATTAAGAAATAGCTGAACCCGGGAAAACGGAGTGCCGGGTAAACTTGCCGGTGTTACTATAATCTTTTTTGTTCCAACAATGTTGATAGGGCCTTTTTTACTCACAGCCTTGTTGGCCCAGGTCATTGGGCAATTATAACAAGGGTTAATCCTGATGGTCATATCCCGGTTTGCAATTTCTTTGATCGTAGTGTGTGTTCCTTCCATCACTACGGTAAAAGCTCCACCGTCTTCCATTCGCAGGGTACAGGGGCCATCTGCGCTGTTATCCATCCAAAGATTCATGGTGATTGTATAGGCTCTGTCATAAATCAATAAGTTGCTTGTGAGTGTAAGATCTTTGAATTTCTTTTTCCTGAAAGTGAATTCCATGCCTTTTAATTTTGCAGAAACGGCAACAGGATTTTCATCCGGGACACTTACGGGGGCTGTGTATATGGCATTGTCTGATGACCGGACAGATATTCGACCCACATCCGGATTGCCCAAAGGAATAGCATTAACCGACCATTGCGGTGCAGGGATTTTTACAGGCAGAAAAATTTCATTGTCGGGATCACTTACCGTAAAGTGAATTTCCATCGGGAGATTCTTCTCCACCTTCACCCTTGCATTTGAGGGTCTCAATACAATTTTATCAAAGGTAGAGTAACTGCTGAAATGAAAAATCTGCGATGTTATGGTCCTGGCTGTTGTGTCTGTTTCAATCTCCTGCAGCGCTTCCCATTTCCCGTTTTTATCCTGACTTGCAATTCCTTTTAATTCCGGTAGGGTACCAGCCATCTCATCTTCTGAATAATGAAAAATGAGGGAAACAGGTTTGTCAAACTGAAGTCCCGATGGCTCCATCCTGTAAGCATTTCCCCTGCCATTGGCTACATGATTGGTTACCGGCTGTATGGTAATTTTTTTCTTTTTTTTTAATGCACCTTCGGGGAAAATCAGTTCCAGTCTTCCATCGGATGAAATAATAGTGCCGCCATCTTTACTGATTTCTTTTGTTTCTGGATCACCCACAGGCTCGCCTCTGGATGTTGTGCTGTCTAAATAAAATTTTTTTACAATAAAAGCCGTATCTGTCTGTCCTGAAGCTGTTATTGACAATATTGTAAAACAAAAGGAAAAAGCAATTGTCTTTTTCATCGTTTTAGATTTAGGAGAATTGATTTTATTCTATTCTTTTTACTTTTTCATAAGATACTTCCATATCACCTAATATATCTTTCTTCAACAGCCAGATTCTGTCATTCCACCCTGTGCCGCCGTGATTTACTTTTTCAAAGCGAAACCTTACCTGTTCTGTACTGTTATCACTTCTTTTTTTCAAAAAAAGCTGATCGCCTGAAATGGTATAGCTGCCGCTACCCTGGAAAGGATAAGCCCGGTTGTAGATGTATTCATAATACATGTCGGATGTTGTAGTGGAAGAACCCAATCCACCGCCATATTCATAATTTCCGTTGGCGGCAAATACATAATCAGCTGATACAACTCCGGTTGCAATCACTTTCCATAAACCTAAAATCCTTTGTGCATCATCTGAGCCATTATTTTTTATTGACGAATTATTTTTGACAGAGAAACTGTTTATAAATCTCCTCCATGTATTGTAATTCCTGTAACACTCATCATGACCTAAAGCGCCACTATTATGCCGGGCAGAGATGATTATAATAGTATTACCGGTTTTTACAACCATGGCTGTTCCTTCTTCAAGGAGGTATTGTCCGTTTGTATTATAACCTGTCATGGTTCCTTCTTTCATAAAATATTCCAGACCTTTTGGTAGTACACCGGTGGTCAATAAAAAACTTTTTTCTCCCTGTTGCTGGTAAGCCCATCCTTTGTACATCATATCAAAAACATTTTTTGCATCCTGTTCTAAGTTTCCGGAAGATGGTTGCGGAGTGAATATATGAATGATACATCCGGACCTGGGATTTTGCAGGGAAATAAAATCTTTGGTTTTATTTATTTGCCAGTTTTCCGGGGGGGTGAATTCATAATCATTCATGCTTATAGAATTGTTTGTTGTTATCTGATTGATTGTCGTTGTTGAATTTTTATCCAGTTCAAGCCCTTTGAAAAAATTATCCAGTGCTGAAGCGTAATCACCTCCTGCTGTTTTTATTTGAATGGATAGTGTTTTGTCAAAACCGGTAATAGTTGTCACAATGATTTTATAAGTCAACCCTTCCTGAGTAATATTTGCGGATCCGGTAACTATAGTCCAGCCGTCAGGCGTAGTTTGCGATTGTTTATCAGGAGTTGTTTTTGATTTTGTAAGATCGGTTACTAATTTTTTCCAGGTCTTATTGAAGTTTTTATCGGCGTTAGCCGTACTTATGTTACCAGGATAAATTGTGATCTGGCAAAAACTAGTCAAACCATTGACTGTTTTTGTGTCCAAAAATGAAACTGTTCCGTTAGCCTCTGTCCGTTCCCAGCCGGCCGGCGGAGTAAAACTTACCATATCAAATTTTTCTGTTTGTGAATAAATACTGGTCATAAGAAAGAATACGTTGAGCAGTAAAAGAATTTGTTTCATATAAATGGTTTATTTATTTATCTAACATTGCTTTCAGTTTCTCCAATGGAAAATTTTCTTCAAACTGTTTTTTGAAATGAAGCGAAACCTTTTCATCCGGATTGTACTTCCATATTACCTGGAACAGTTGCGGAACATAGCGGGGCAGGGTAGTGTCAAAATATTTTTTATTCCCGGCAAATAAAACTAATCGGTATCCTCCGTTTTCTTCATCCCCGAATTTTCCTTTGAAGCCCCAGATACCGGCTTTGGGATCTATCACCGCCGGTGTTTCTAATGTTTTTTCATCTGCTACGGCGAAGTAATCATTGATAAATTTCAATCTTTTGGAGTAGTTCTTTGAAAAGCCGTTCCATTCTATTGTTTTATTTAATTCCGCCTCATATTGAATCTTTAAACTGGTCAGATATTGTTTCTGAGTCAACGACCGCCAGGGGAGTTTTCCGTTGCGGCCCAGCACAACTGCCCGGTAAACAATTCTTGTAGCTCCTCCTGCAAAAAAATCAGGCTCATACACGGTCATACCTTTCCATTTGCCATTTGTAACAGGAAGCTGGTAAACGGTATGAAGAATTCCGTCATTGTTTATGTCCCATTTACCAATTTTACTGAGAAACCAGTTCAGAGTGTTTACAAATATATAGACCAGGTTAGAGGTTTCGTCCGCCAGCAGGATTTTCTTAAAGTTAGTGTTACAATAATAATCCGGAAAGCGAGCTGTCAGCGTGTAGGGCACAGGGCCACCTGGGATGTATGCTTTGCCAGTGATATTGCGATAATATCTTGCCTCCATTCCACTGAGGTCAGTGATTGTGGCTTTCAGCATATCGCCCATACTGTCAAGCCGGGCATTGACGAATTTGTAATCTGATTTTGGAAACGATTTATCGGGAAAAGTATTCTCATCACCGAGTTTTTTCCATTTGCCTTTGATGGCAAAAACCGAGTCGTAGCCCCCACAGAGGGCAGCATCCTGTTCGTAATAGAGACTCAGGTCTTTCACGGACACCTGTGCATAACTGGTAGCTGTAAATAAGGAAATGATTAAAAACAATCCTTGTTTCATTTCAATTGGAGTTATAGATTTTTACATTTTTATTTACCGGCACCTCCGGTTTGTCTTTCATAAAATCAGATGTGGTAAAGCCAGGCCCTGAGTTTATTCCGAAACGCCAACCAACTTCAGCACCCATGTAACCGAGGTCTCTTTTTATTTTAATTCGTTCGCCTGCTGAAAAATTTAATCCTCCGCCAACGGATGCATTGTAGGTAACTCCTGCATCTGAACAATTGCCGGCCATATCAAAAGTGAAATACACTGACATGTCTATTCCTGCGGAAAAACCGGCTTTTACGGGGCCAACTTTTTCAGAGGCATCTAAGCCTACTCCTGCACCAATACTGATGGTCGATTCCCTGTGGGATATGAAATTTTTCTCGTATTTGAATACAATTCCCTCTCCGGCCTTGAAAGAAAACTTTTCACAGTCCATTGTCAATTTACCTACGGCAAATCCAATCTCTACATCAACAGGGCAGTCAAATTCATGCAGTTCATTGGGAACAGGAGTTTCAATTTCCCTGGGTTCCATTTTTTTACAAGGCTCCAATATTTTTGCCACTGCCAGCCTGTCTATTTGATGGATGTAATTACGTATTAACGCATAAAACTTGGTACGGTAGTCTTTCAGGTCAAGAGCGGCGAAGTAACACCAGAAGAGAAGGTCGTTAATGTATTTATTTTCGACAAGCATGTATCGGCTCTGCCATTCCTTATTCAACTGCGCAAATTGCTCCAGGTATTTATTCTTCAATTCGTTTTCTTTTGCACAAGTGTTGTCGCCCGATTTAGCCAATTGGTCAAAAGCTTTTTTATATTCTATTTCCAACTGAGTATAATGCTCCCTGTTTTCCTTATAGAATTTTTGAAGATCGGCAATGTCTTTGTTATAGTCCATCTCTGTTTCCGAAAGCATGATAAATCCCAATATCTGGAATGGCCGCAAATAAGGTTTCCCCTGTATTATTGTTTCAATGTTTTTTTTATTGGTCTCTTCTACCCAGTTTTTCCCCTTGGCTTTTTTTGCTTCTTCACCAAGCAGGTAAAATTTCATGGTTTCGCTCTGCAAAATTTGCTTATAAGCGTAAAGCTCCTTTTCTACTGTTGCAGCTTCAAATACATTATAGCATTGCCTCGGAAGCTTGTTATATTTAAACTGATTAAAGTATTCCGGTTTCTTTACTTTCGGTTTTATCAGATGGGCAATCTTCAATTTTTCTTTGTTGTCTTTAAAAATGGTGGCTAACCCTCTAAGAGCTGAAAAATTGAAACCGCCGCTTATTGAGTTTTCAAAATAAGCCTGAGCTTTTTCCTTATTCCCTTTTTTCAGTTCAATGAGCCCGGCAGTGCAATTTGCTTCGGGATGTTGTGGCGATATTCTCAGACAGCGGCTGATGTAGGTCATGGCGGAATCCAGCATTCCAAGTGCAGTGTATGCCTGGCCGAGATTGTTGAGAGCAATTGCATTTTGCGAGGCCTGGTTGACAACTGTCCTTAAAACGGGGATGGCTTTTTCAGGAAGCCCGTACATATCAAGAAAGCCGCCCGCATTGGAAAGTAATAAACCGTCATTGCTTAGGGTGGCAGCCTTCATAATAAGAATTACCGCTTCATCACGTGCACGATTTTGCCAGCCAACCAGGGCAGCCGCTTCTAATTTACCGGGATGGTTATCCAGTTTTGCAGCAATAGATTTTGCAGAACTCACAGCACCGGAAGGTAACCTGCTGCATAATTGATTATAAAGATTGATAAGATAAATGTGAAGCTCTTCGGGACTGAGAATTTTTTTTGGTATTGACCGGGCTTTTGCAGAATTATATCCGGGAAGCACTTCATTATCCTTGCTCTTTTGTGGAATAGTTGTTTGTTTGGAACCGCTCGATGTATTAATCGAACGATTGTCCTTTTTTTGGTTCTCTGCAATCCGCTTGACAGAATCTACTTTTTTGAGAAGATATTTTAAGAGATCATTCTCTTCCTTTGTTTTGGCAGGAGGCTGTGCCTGTAATGACATATTCGTCAGCCAAACAGCTAAAAAGAAAAAAATAATTTTAAGTTGACAATAGTTTTTCATTTCTATGTTTTATAGAAAATACTAATTGATAACCGGGTTTTGGGTTGTGCGCAGTAAAACTGTTGTTTTTGAAATGCTATTGGGATCGTTCGATGAAGAAATAGAAACGATTTCCACCTGTGGCAGTTCTATAGAAACGATATCATTTCTCATGGTTTGATCCGTCAGTTTGATGCTAACATTCCGGCGGACCGGACTTCCGGTGGCAGTGGTATAGACGGTGTTCAGCCAGTCATACCATTGCTTTATATCTTCTGTGAGAAATTCCAGGCTGAAAAACAAATATTCTCTTTCTGAAACTGGAACGATTCTCAGGCTGCTGATCCGGGAAACCTGATTGGTGGTCATACCGTCTATCATTATCGCGAATGCATTAATAGCGGCGGTCTTTGAATAGGAATTTCTGGAAGAACCATAACCCTTGTTATCAAAAGAAAGGTTCTGTCCCTGTATGGTAATTCTGGCTCTTGCCTGTTCTTTTGAAACTGCATCCAACCCGGGGAATACAATTTCTTTGACTGTAACCGGACTATAATTTCTTTGCTCAATCACCTGGCTCTTCGCATTCAATTTTTTGAATGTAATATTTGACAATGACTGCCCCTGCATGGATGAATAAAGCACTTTTAAAATGTTTTGCACATTTTCAATATTCAATGCAATTTCAAAACTTGCTGTATGTAAAACCGTACCCTTATTAAAATCAGAAATTTCCAACCTGCTCCGGCTCAATGAATCGGTGATATACAGATTAGACACACCGGTTGTTAAGCTATTTACCTCAACCAAATCCGCACCACTCCGTGTATCTTTTATTGAAATTTGTGCATGGAGATTACCGGTTAAAAGAAAAACAATCCATACCAAAGGCAGAATGGTGGCAAGAGCTTTTTTCATAATATTATTTTTTATTAAAGAGAATATTTCGGGCGGACTCTGAATAACTTGTCCATTTCACTTTTTTGTCTATTGTTTTGTAAGAACATAATTATTGATCAAAATTTTATCAGGCCTTCCGCCTGTTTGAAAATCTTCCGGCATCATATAAAAACAAAGCTGCAACTGCCGCCCGTCACTGTATTGCAGCAACAGTGAGTTTTGCCGGCTGCTGTATTTCCCATAACCCGCAGCTTCATTATTATTTTTCAATATGGTTTTTATGAGTCCGTTATCGGTGAACTGACCATCCCGGGTAAAAACAATGTTGGCATTGCTACCACTTTGTTTGTTGATGAAACTGCCATCCATCTGATAATTGTCCAGAGCGTCAATTTTTTTAAAGACCTGTGATGGATTGGTATTTGATTGAATACTGTTGTTTTGATCATGAGTATAGGAAGTGGCAATCGTCTCATTGTTCATCCTTACTGAAACGGTATTATTTATTGTATTAAAGGATCCGAACAGGGAGGGAAACTGTGACTTGTACTGCTGCATATTCCAATTGAAGAATCCTTTTTCGGGAATATCAGTAAACACAGTACCGTCGGGAGAGAAATAGAGAACTGCTAACTCTGCGTCGGAAAACAAATCACCCTGTACAGAAATGTACAGGCCGTTTAACTGCAACATCTGATTATACCCGGCATTACCGGAGTTGCCCGGGTAAGCAGGATTATTTTGATTTGTTACTGCCGGCTGACCATTTTGACGGGGTGAGGTCTTAAAGCTCATTGATGAAATAAGTTGCATCAACTGAGGAGTTTTTTGTATGAAAAGCTCTTCACTGCTGGAACGGGTACAAACACGAAACGTAATTCCCAATGACCTGAGAATAGTGAGATGATAATAAAAAGGGGATGATTGAGGATTAAAAGTTACCAGTTTCCCTCCCCGGTAACTATTCCATCCTGAAGTGGTTTGTGTTTTCACAAAAGCCGGCTCCGGAACAGGATTATCTATTCCTTCGTTTAAGAGTGATTCACGCCAGAATACCGGAAAACTTTTTTCAATTTTTTTAAGCGATAAAACAGATCTGTTTATAGTGATGGTAAAGTATTGACCGCCGGGTACAGTCGCATCGGAAAGCATGAAGCTATTATTGGTTTTATTTACTGTAAAGCCGGATGGAACAAAAAAGACGAGGTTGTCAAACTCTTCTGTGGTCTGGGAAATGACACCGGTGGCCGAAGTCACCAGGAATAAAATTAAAGTACTATGAAGCAAATAAAGTTTCATTTCAAAAGGATTAGTAACAATGATCATTTTGCCAGATAAACCGTACCCGGCATCCGCCCGGAAGCGCTTCCCATACTTTCCATGTAAAGCCAAGTCCTGTGTGCACACCCAAAAACTTTGCTTTAGCGAAAGAAAAACCTCTTGTTTCATCTATCATCTCTCTCAGTATAGTGACCCTGGTGGTTTTTCCATCGGCCAGCAATTGCAGATCTTTGTTTTCAGCGCCTCCTTTAAAAGGAATACCGATTTGTTTCCACCAGATAACTACTTTTCCTGAATTATCAACGCCCGGTTCCAGGCTGAATTCAATAAAATTGCCTGGCAAAACATTGTATTCAACAATAAATTTTATGGCATCACAATCATCGCCGGTATTCAGCACACCTGTCACAGGTGGAGGTTTTGGCGGAAACGGATATAGTACTCTCGCATATAGTTTATCAAGAGGGGAAAGTTCTGTATTGTTAGAGAAAGCGCTTTTATCAGTCGTTAAACCTTCCGGGAAAAAATAATGCATGATTGATGCCTTATCGTATGAAGATCCATTGGTGCTGTTTTGCGAATATTTGTTAAAAATGTTTCTGTCAACATCATCCCTGCTCCAGTTTATTTTTGCAAAATATGCATACACCTTTTCAACATCCCAGTTTATCCTGGCTCCGGCCGCCTGGTGTTCATGAATAAACCCCAGAGCATGACCGAACTCGTGAATAACCACACGACTGAATTCATTATCAGGAGTATTGTCATCAAACCAGCCAAAATTCATCGTCGTTTGTTCCGTGGGATTATTCAACACTTCTCTTCCCATCCACGACCAGCTTCCACCTTTAATAAAACTGACTTTCACATGGGCATTTTTCCAGTCGGTTATAAAGGAAAAACTTATGTTGGCGACTTTTTCCCACTCCCTGGCATATTGTTTTACTTTTTCAATCACAAAGTTTGTTGTCTGATTTGGAGCGAATGCTACCGTGATCTCTGACTCATTTGGCCACATTTTATTTGTTTCGGCCGTTAGTTTTTGACGAATTACCTGAGGTTCCAGTTGCCCATTGCTGTTGAGTTTTGGTATTTCAGGGTAAGCCTTGGATAACCTGGGCCCCGGATCATAATTGTTTGATTTATCAATGCAGATCTTTACATTGCTGAAATCGTATTTCGTATTTAGCATAGGAGGAATAAAAATCGTTTCAGTTTTTAAGGGGGGTGATTGAGCATCTTTCTTAGTCTCTTTCTTCTGGGTATCCTTGTTATTATCTTTTTTAATCCTGACCTGGCCTGAAATCACTGTTGACAGTAAGGGTAAGCATAAAGAAAAAAGTATAAGCTTTTTCATAAAATGACAATATTATAATTGGATATAAAATTATTAACCAGTTACAGCCAAATAAATAGTACAAAGGTTAGGTTTGGTCTTATTCAGCGGAAAGGGAAATACAGATATGATGGTACTGGCAATGCTCTGCAATTCGCAAGCGAATTCAATCGATCAAACAAGATGGCTACTTTAAATGAGACATCCGAAAGCGCCTGCTTTCAAAGCTCTAAAACCTTTTCATCATTTTATGAACCGTAAAAAGAATAAACTGAGAAGCGGGAATTATTATTTACTACAGGATACTTGCAATTCAGATCTTTACTTTTTATTGTTTCGGCCAAAAAGTTTTTTGATGTTATGATTAATAATTTTTTTCTGCCTAACCTGTTTGGTGAAATAACCTTTTTATGTAACGTTTTATTTTATGATGTTAGGGCTGCATTTATTTATCGTAAGGAAGAAGTCTCTTCATACTTCAACAGTATCAGATAAGTCAGATGGTTGATATAGCTAATTTACCTTAAAGAAAAATTTTGCGATTGCCCGAATTTTCGAATGTGTGAGAAGGGTAAATCCATTAGCAACTCCTATATAGTTTATTGACAATTTCCGAAAAGACCATGGATGAATTAATTCATACAGCACTTCGTGTATTACTTTGTCTTACAATCCTGAATATTTTCATTTCTGCTTTATTCACATTCAGAATTTTAGAATCGCAAACTGAAATTACCCTCTCATAGTTTCGTCGCCGATAACAATTACCTTATATAAGGAAAATCATCTGTTACCGAATTGTTGGTGAGTCTTGTCATGCCTGTTCCATCACCTTTGACTTTGTAAATCTCCCAGGTTTCCGGGTTGGCCGGAAAAGTACTGCTATGTGTAAATACAATTGCATTTTCATGCCTTGACCAGGAGGGGCGTGCACTTCTTTCAGTTATCAATTCCAGTTGATTGGTGCCATTTGAATTCATGATAAAAATCCTGGGCCAGTTTCTAGTTCCTGATTTATCACTAATGGTACGGGTGCTCATAAAAATTATCCTGGAACCGTCCGGCGACCATGCAGGCATTTGATCCGCTGCTGGATCGCTTGTAAGCTGTATTACATTACCTCCATCTTTATCCATTTTAAATACCTCTGTATTGCCAGCACCCATTACAGACTGAAAGGCGATTTTTCTGCCATCGGGTGAATAAGTAGGCCATTTGTCATCCTGGGAGCGATTGGTGAGCCTTTGCTGGGAACCATGTTCAAAATTATATTCATAAATTTCGTGATTGCCATCCCGGTTGCTTGAGAAAATTACTTTGTAGTCTATTGGTGACCACTCCGGCCAGTCCTCATCAGCTCCTGGAGTATTTGTAATATTTTTTAATCCCTGTCCCTGGGCGTCCATTATATAAATATCCCTGTTGTTGGCCGGTCCGGATGCAAAAGCAATGAATCGTCCGTCGGGTGACCAGGTGGCACGTCCGTCAGGTACATTTCCGAATGTCAGTTGTACAACGTTGGTACCGTCATTATTCATACTATAGATCTTATTGGTACCGGTTGCGTTGCTGATAAAAAGGACCTTATGATGATGGACTATGGTACCGAATTTCCGGCAGGCAGGAAAAAAAATTAAAATACTGATGCAGCATATAATAAGCTGTTTTGAAGATAAAGGTTTCATAAAAATATATTTTGGTTTGATAAATGGTACTTTCAGTTTTAGTAAAACAGTTCCGGCTGTTATTCAAAAGGGAAGTCAAAATTATACCGGTAAAAAGGGCAAGACAATCCCCCAAAGGTTAGTGATTACCGTCTTGGAAAAGCCTTGTTGATGGCTTCAGTACGGTTTTGTACATGCAGCTTTGTGTAGATATGATGAATGTGTTGTTTGATTGTATTGCGGGTAAGATGAAGTTGTTCGGCGATTTCTTTATATAAATACCCTTTTGTCAGCAGTTCCAGTATCTGAATTTCTTTATTCGTTAAAGTGTTTACTTCAGCAGAAGGCAGATTGCTTTTTTCAAATACCTCAATTACCTTGCGGGCAATTTGCGTACTCATCGGGCTTCCTCCATGATGCAGTTCTTCCAAAGCTTCCAGCAGTTTCTCTTTTTGAGTATTTTTCAGCAGGTAACCATGTGCGCCGGCTTTCAGCGCTTCGAATACTTTTTCATCTTCTTCATAAATTGTAAACATGATAAACTGGGTAGATAGACATTTTTCCTTTATCCTTTTCAAGCAATCAATTCCATTCATACCGGGCAGGTTAATGTCCATAATGACAATGTCAGGAGGATATTGTGGAATCCCCTTTTCAGCGAGCTCGCCATTTGGATACCCCGCTACAAAACTAAATTTATCGGTATGATCAAGCAGCCGTTGAATGTTTTCTCTTACTTCTTCCAGGTCTTCAACAATGCTTACTGTTATCGGATGCATCATGCAAATAAAATTGATCTGATGGTTTCAATCAATAGAACTTTGGTTAGTGGACAGAGGTAATTGAACTGTTATTACTGTACCATTGATATTTTCTAATTTAATATTGCCTCCTGAGTTCTGACGCTTTTCAAAAAATCGTACAAGGCACTTTGTAAGTTGTTGACTTACTTTATGTTATTTTTTTGTTTTTTAAAATTTACCGCACTAAGGGTAAATTCATGGTGTGCTTTCTATTAGAAAAGTTGTAACGGCATCCAAGGCTATAGCCATTCAGGTTGTAGAATACCAAGGTCATAAAAGCAAAGTGCATAAACATTTTGGTAGTGCCAGAAGTGATGACGGGGTTGCTGCGCTTATTCAGGCTGCCCGGAATTGGATTGAAGAACAAAGTTTACAGATTACTTTGTTTTCCCCGCCTGCAAAAAAGATGCTTGATGTGGAACAGGGAGAATGCATTTCGGTAACCCATTTATTTGCCAGGCAATTTCTATTCAGCTGCCTGCAGGAATGTGGACTGGGTGACATGGATAATCTTCTGAAAGATTTGGTGATAATGCGCCTTCTTGAGCCAGCCTCCAAACTGCGTACAATAGAGTTGCTTGGACGTTACTTTAATGTTACTTATTCTCAACGATTCTATCGTAAAATTCCAGGTTTTTTAACCTACAAAACTTTTATTGAACAAACCGCCTTTCATATTGCAAACACAGGTCTTCGGGAGCAGTTTTATTTTGTGCTCTATGATGTAACCACACTTTATTTTGAGACGTTTCATTCCGATGATTTGCGAATACCGGGTTTTTCTAAAGACAACAAGCCGCAGCAACCGCAGATAGTAGTGGGATTGCTGGTAACGCAATCCGGGTTCCCATTAGTGTATGAAGTTTTTTCGGGCAACACTTTTGAGGGTAAAACCATGCTACCGATACTGGAACAGTTTATGGACAACCATCCCGGAGCAAAACCCATTATTGTGGCAGACGCTGCCATGCTATCGGAAGAACGTTTAGATGAATTGAAACAAAAAGGATTCTTTTACATTGTAGGAGCACGGCTTGCTAATTCGGGTGCAGAGGTAATACAGCAAGTGCATGCTGCGGTAGCGGGCCGCCATGGCCTAAATGCACGCATACATTCTGCATATGGCTATCTGGTTTGCGACTTCTCTTCCAAAAGATACAGCAAAGAACTGTACGACCTCAATGGCCACATAGCAAAAGCCGAAAAACTGGTAGCAGAACAATCTGTGGGGAAACGGGCTTTATTCATAAAAACTCTATCGAAAGAAAAAATAGCACTCAATGAACCATTGATACAAAAGCGAAAATTGCTCTTAGGCATCAAAGGCTACTGCACCAACATATCACCCAATGAACTTAGTAATGAAAAAATAATTGAGTATTATCACGACCTGTGGCGGGTAGAACAATCTTTCCGGATGAGCAAAACCGATTTACAAGCAAGACCTGTTTTTCACAGAAAGGAAGACGCTATTAAATCGCATATCTTAATCTGCTTTGTAGCCCTGATTATAGAAAAATATCTGGAGTTAAAAACTAATCTAAGCCTCAGACAGATTAAAGACCTTATTTGGAACATTACCGAAACCCATATTCAAGACAGGGGTACAAAGGAAATATATCCCTTCCGATCACCAACTAAAGAAATACTAAAAAGTCCACTGGCGCCTCTAATAAAAAAATGGAAAATTTTACCGCACTAAATGTCAGAAGTCAGGAATCAATAGAACTTTGGTTAGTGGACAGAGGTAATTGAACTGTTATTACTGTACCATTGATATTTTCTAATTTAATATTGCCTCTCATTTCCCTGACCCGTTTTTTCATATTGATAATGCCGTTGCCTCTGTCCTTTGTGGTAGTTGCATTAAAACCATGCCCATCATCTTTAACTGTCAATTCCAGTTTTTCACCCACTGATATTTTAATGACTACATTTTTTGCCCTGGCATGTTTCACGATATTGTGCAGACATTCTTTGAGGATGAGAAAAAGATTCCGTCGAATATTCCCGCTCACAATCCGGTCGGTAAATTCATGGGAAATTTCAAATGTGCAGCCGAGATTATGTTCTTCGCAATAGTTTACAGCATATGAACGGAGATAATACAGAGTGTCGCTGATCAAATTGTTTTTCTCATTCATAGCCCAAATAATTTCTGCAATACTTTCTACCAGTTTTAATGATGAAGCTTTCAGTTTTTCCAGGTCTGTTTCTACGGGTTCCCCGGATTGGATTTTTTCACCGATATTTTCAGTAATGAATTTTATCCGGGTCAGGCCTGCGCCCAGATCATCGTGTAAATCGGCAGCAATGCGGGATCGTTCTTTTTCAATAACCCTTTGTTTTTCCAGCAGCAAATTTTGTTTTTCCAGTTTTTTCTGATAATAATACCGCACCACACTTAATAGCAATCCTAAGATCAATGCCCCCATTGCAAAACGAAACCATAAGGTCTGCCACCAGGGAGGGTTAATTACAAACGGATAACTAATCACCTGGGAAGAGTACAGTTCACCCGGGAACATACATTTTACTTTCAAATTATAGGAGCCGGGGGAGAGGTTGATGATATTAAAATCGGATTGATTGGATGGTTCACTCCAGTTGTTATTTATGCTTCCTTCCAGCAGGTAGCTATACCGGATTGACTTTTCATCTATAAAAGAAGGCGCTGCAACGCTGAAGGAAAAATTATTTTGCCGGTAAGAAAACTGATGCGAAGATTCATTTTGATTTTCGCCATTCACTTTCATATTTACTATCAGAAGATGAGGAACACTATCTGATTGTTTTGTAACTCCGGCAGCAATTTTAAGTAAGGAACCTTCTGCTAAAAGCGCCAGTACTGTATTATCTGGGGCTACCGTTATCTGTTTCACCGACTGAAAAAAATTGTTGTTCCTGCTTACATTGCTGATGATAAAACGTCCGTTTTTTAAATAAATCTTGTCCAGGCCAGTTTGTGTTCCGGCCCAGATATTTCCCAAACTGTCACAGGTGAGACTGTAAATAAAATTATCAGTCAGACCATTCTTTGTTGAAAACTGCCGTATAGAGTTGATCTGAAGATTTTTAATATTCAGGTAATAGGCACCCAAGTATCTTGTACCTATCCATATATTATTGTTTTTATCAATTGTCAGGGAACGGAGGCCAAGCCCGGACATTTCTTTCGAGAAGTCATTCAACAGGTGGAGATAATTTGATGGATCTTTGGGATGAAGTGTAAATACCAGTAATTGATCATTTCGGGTGATTATCCATAAACGCCCTGAAGCATCGACCGCCATCTGATCCACAATTATACTGATTGGATAAATATCAATGACCTTTTTGTTATTGACCACGTAAAGGAAAAATTCGGATTCATCTTTTACAGCGACAATAATTATATTACCATAAGGATCCAGGAGAGCTTTGCCTAAGGTTATATTTCCGGCTGAGAATATCAGTTCAGGACGATAGTATGATCGGGGATTATTTTTGCCAGAAACAGAAACGATCCTGTTTTGATTGGTCAGGTATATTTTCTCTTTATTGATAATGATATTTTCAACCCGTGTCAGCGACTTCGGAAGTGGAAACGCCAAAATATTTTTTTTACTGATGCAGTATATGCTGTTGTTGTTGCTGTTGTAAACCCAGGTGCTGTCTCTTTGCTGAAATATGGAAGTGATCAATGCCGGAAACCCATTCAGTGCATTGATCATTTCAACACCCGAGTTGGTCATTTTGGCGATACCGGTTCCATCTATGGCGAACCAGGTAATCCCTTCACGGTCAATAAAAATATCACTGAGATTTGTAGTGTTTAATCCTTTTTTGGTGATGACCATTTGATACTCGCTACCCTCCGGGCTGAGTTTATAGATACTGTCCTTGCTGAAAAGCCACAAGTTATTTTCATTGTCAAAAACCACATTCTGCAGGTACGGCTTTGTTATAGCCTGAATTTTTAGATCAGGAGATACAAATTTGAGGATGCCCTTTTTAAATGATATTGTGTCAATCTCCCGGGCTCCCTGGTCGGTTGTTGCCCAGATTTGTCCTTGTGAGTTTACAGTAGTGGAAAGCACATTATGGTGCGTTTCAATGGCCGTTACTTTTTTTTGTTGCAAATCATAAACGATCAGCTTTTCTTTTATTAAACTGCTCCATGTTGTTAAAAGGAGAAAATTTTTCCATTGGCTGACCTGGTTTATGTTCTGCCCGATTTCGGTATTCTGTTTATTAAACAAATGGACCTGGTCAAAACGTTTTCCATCGAATATAAACAGCCCTTCATCAGCTGCAACATACCAGTTGCCTTCCTTGTTTTTGAAAAAACGGTTTATGACCGGGTAAAAATTGTCGGCAGTTTTAAAATTTCCGATCCTGCCTTTTACCAATGTGTTCAGTGATGATACATTTGTGGCAATCAGAAAAGAATCTGGAGTGATCTCTGCTATATCATTGACTATCTCATTTGCCAGCCCGTTCTGCTGTGAATAGTTGGTGAATCTTGCACCGTCATAAATGCTGAGGCCTCCGCGGGTGATGAAATACATAAACCCTTTGCTGTCCTGTTTGATACTTTTTACCCGGCTGTTGATTAAGCCGTTATTGGGTGTATAATAAATAAAGGGGTACTGCTGTGCCCGGCAATTCACACAAATAAAAAAGAAGCATGCAAGGAAAAAGCGATTTCGTTGCATGCATAAATTTAATCATATTTATCTTATCCTGCTATGGAAGCGGAAACCGTTATTTTTCCTCTCATCATTTCCAGTACTGCAGCTTTAATAGCTTCCGCATCATAATGGCATTCATGATGCAATTCTTTCAGGGTGCCATGTTCAATTACGTGATCTGGTATTCCCAATATTTTTATTTCTGCATGGTAGTTGTGTTCATTCATGAATTCCAGAATGGCAGAACCGAATCCGCCTTTTACGGTTCCGTCTTCCACAGTAATTAATTTATTGAATTTACTGAAAACATCATGCAGCAATTCTTCGTCAAGAGGTTTGGCAAAACGCATATCATAATGTGCCGGATTCAAACCATCGTTTTTCAGATCACGGATGGCAGCAGCAGCAAAATTTCCCGGGTGGCCTAATGAAAGAATGACAATATCCTGTCCCTCCTTTATTTTTCTTCCTGTGCCGATTTTTATTTCTTTCATTTCTGTTTTCCATTCAGGCATTACTCCTTCACCTCTCGGATATCGGATCACGAAAGGATTCTTTGTGGAATCCAGTTGAGCAGTGTACATCAGGTTCCTTAATTCACTTTCATTCATAGGAGCGCTCACGATCATATTAGGTACACAACGCATATAGGCAATATCATATGCGCCATGATGTGTCGGGCCGTCATCTCCAACCAACCCTGCACGGTCCAGGCAGAATATGACGGGCAGGTTTTGAATAGCCACATCATGGATTACCTGGTCGTATGCTCTTTGCATGAATGTGGAGTAGATGTTACAGAAGACTTTCATTCCCTGTGTGGCCATGCCGGCGCTAAGTGTTACTGCATGTTGCTCTGCAATGCCCACATCAAAAGCCCTGTCCGGCATTTTTTCCATCATGAATTTAAGAGAACATCCCGAAGCCATGGCCGGGGTGATCCCGAATATCTTTTCATTCTTTTCTGCCAGTTCAATGATGGTGTGCCCGAATACATCCTGGTATTTGGGCGGTTGGGGCAGGTCATAATTCTTTTTGTAGATTTCCCCGGTCAGTTTATCGAATTGACCCGTAGCATGCCACCTGGTCTGATCTTTTTCTGCCAATGCATAACCTTTACCTTTTGTAGTAATAATATGCAGGATCTTCGGCCCCGGAATTCCCCGAAGGTCTTTTAAAGTATCAACAAGTTTATTGATGTTATGGCCGTCTATCGGACCAAAGTAGCGAAGTTTTAATGCGGCAAATAAGTTGGAACTGCTGGTGACTATTCCTTTCATCCCTTCCGCCAGCTTGTGTGCCATGCCCCTTGTGAAATGAGTGCCCACCGGAAGTTTGCCGAGTAATTTCCATATCTCATCTTTCACTTTATTGTAAGCGGGGGAAGTGGTGATGTCCGTCAGGTATTCTTTCAGCGCCCCGACGTTTGGATCAATACCGATATGATTATCATTAAGTATGATAAGAATATCAGTATCGGAAACTCCTGCATGATTCAATCCTTCAAAGGCAAGTCCTGCTGTCATGGCGCCATCACCGATGATGGCAACCACTTTTCTATCCTTTTCTCCTTTGTATTTGGCAGCAATAGCCATACCGAGGGCAGCAGAAATGGAAGTGGAGGAATGCCCGACTCCGAACGTGTCATATTCACTTTCACTTCTTTTTGGGAAACCGCTGATTCCATTAAATTTCCTGTTTGTAACAAAACTCTCTCTGCGGCCTGTAAGTATCTTATGTCCATAAGCCTGGTGGCCTACATCCCAGACCAACAGATCATTCGGAGTATTGTAAACATAGTGCAGGGCGGTGGTCAGTTCCACCACACCGAGGCTGGCGCCGAAATGACCTCCATGCACACTGACCACATCAATGATATATTGCCGTAGTTCATCACATACCTGGTGCAGTTTTTCCCTGGGTAATTTTTTAAGATCTTCAGGAGAATTGATCGTTTTCAGCAATGGCCCCGGAGTGATTTCCATGAATTTTAATTGACCTGTAAAATTAATGTTTTTCTGTTGTAACATATTATAATCATCCGGCAAAAAGAACCAGTAGTTGATATATGTTCAGGAATCTGTTCGGCAGGCTCAAATAAAATAAGAACTTCCCATTTGTCAAGGTTTTTGTCCATTGGTATATTTACAAAGCCTGCAGGGACAAAGAATGATTAATTTCGCATACAATGAGCAATACGAATAAGCTATATTGGTTGCTACAGGTCTGTGGCTGGGGTCTGGTTGGTTTGACCATGCTTTTCTTTGCTCATGTTTACCAGGCCAATATTCCCACCGGATTGCTGTTGGGCCGTATAACCATTGTATTTACTACCGGTATCCTGACCACACATATCCTACGCCTTTTTATGAAGTGGCGTGGATGGATGCTTCAATCCGTAGAAAAGCTGATTCCAAAGCTGATCGTAGCCACTGTGGTCACTTCAATGGCCTATAGTATCATTGTTCTGAAGGAAGTGGATTTTTTGGGACTGCAGATTAGTCCGCCGGGAGGGTACAAACTCAGTTTTATCAATAAGCTTATGGGTTCTACTGTTGATAACGGTCTTTTTATTTTACCCTGGGTGCTGATCTATTATTTTTATCATTTCATTGAAAAAAGCAGAAAGCAGCAACTCAATACCCTGCAGCTGGAGTCATTGATCAAAGAACTGGAATTGAAAACGATCAAATCACATATCAATCCTCATTTTATTTTCAATTCATTAAACAGCATCAGGGCATTGGTAGTGGAGAATCCTCAAAGGGCAAGGGAAGCTATCACCGAACTCAGCAACATCCTCCGCAGCAGCATGCAAACGGATAAATCGGAAACGGTGCCTCTGGAAAGAGAGTTGAATATTGTAAAAGATTATCTGGCCCTGGAGAATATGAGATTTGAGGACCGTTTAAAAATAGAATACAACATTGATGATGATACTTTGGATCAGCAGGTACCACCCATGATGCTTCAGACCCTGGCAGAGAATGCCATCAAGCATGGTATCAGTAAACAAGTCGGTGGAGGAGTGGTACGCATTAATTCAGATTTCAAAAATGACTTTCTGGAACTGACGGTTCAGAATACAGGAGAATTGAATGGAAATTCCAATGGAGGCGGATTCGGATTGTCCAGTACAACAAACCGGCTTAACCTGCTCTATGGAGATAAGGCAAAATTTGAGATCAAACAAGTGGAGCCATCTTTAGTGGAAGCTAAATTGTTATTACCAGTTCATTCATATTCAAAATAATTAAATGAGAGCAATCATAATTGACGATGAACGTTTGGCCCGCATGGAACTGAAAAAGTTATTGCAGGATTATCCGGAGATCGAAGTGATTGACGAAGCAGCCAATGCCGATGAAGGCATTGCAAAGATAGAAAGCCAACAACCAGACCTGATCTTTCTGGATATTCAGATGCCGGGGAAAACCGGATTTGACATGCTGTCTGAATTGGAAAAAGTGCCTGAGGTGATCTTTACAACCGCGTATGATGAGTTTGCGCTGAAGGCTTTTGAAGTGAATGCTTTGGATTATTTACTAAAACCTATAGAGCCGAAGAGATTAGCAGATGCCATTCAGAAATTACATTTTTCTGAATCGAAAGAAGGAAAGCCGTCATCGGAATATTCGAATAACAGTATTCTGACCGATACTGACCAGGTTTTTGTAAAAGACGGAGAGAAATGCTGGTTTGTCAAGCTAAGCGATATAAGACTTTTTGAAAGTGTAGGTAATTACGCCAAAGTGTATTTTGGCCCAAACAAACCGCTTATCCTGAAGTCATTGAATGCATTGGAAGAAAGACTGGATGAAAAAGTTTTTTTCCGAGCCAATAGAAAACATATCGTCAATCTCCGCATGGTAGAAAAGATAGAACCCTTTTTCAACGGTGGCCTGATGATCGAATTGAAAGGGGGTGAAAAAATAGAGGTTAGCAGGAGGCAGACTGTGAAGTTCAAAGAGATGATGAGCTTATAGTTGGATGGATGGTTAAATGGTTGATTAGTTTATCATGTAGCCATCAAACCATAAAACCATCGAGCAATAAAGCCATAAAACATTCAAGCTATCGGACAAACAAACATTCAAACATAATATCTCCACATGAAATTATTTGTTCTCACAGGAATTCTTACATTCTCAGCCTCTTTATTATTTGCACAGAATATTGATAAGATCATCAACGCCAAAGAAGTTGAACGGATAGAAAAAACATTGTCCTCTGATGAAATGCGTGGCCGCAGGGCATTTACTCCTGATATAGACCGTGCGGCAGATTTTATTGCAGATGAATTTAAAAAGGCAGGATTGCAAACTTTCCGGCCGGCAGGCGGGGGAGGAGGTAATCCGGGAAGCTATCTTCAGCAGTTTTCCATGGTTCGCTCAAAGGTGATCAGTTCTCATACCGAACTGGACGGAGTTATCCTGGATCCTAAAAATGTTTCGGTCAACAGCAGTCAAAGCACCGTTCTTGTAGATCAGAATTCAGGTTATGAGATCGCAACCATAAAGCCGGGTGGGAATCTCTTCAGGGAGGCGATGGCCTTCATGCAATCAGGAAAAAATATTCTGGTGTTTGTGGATACTAGTTATGCATCGGGTTTTTCAAGATTGTCTTTTGGAAGAAGAGCATCATTCAAGACAGAAAACAATGTCATTTTTCTACTGGCCAATAAGGTCCCTGAAAAATTTTCCATTGAAGCCAAACAGGAGATCACGGAACAGAAGCTGGCCAATGTTGTCGGTATTTTGCCGGGAAAAAAATTGAAGGATGAATATGTGGTCTTTTCAGGACATTATGATCATCTGGGTGTAGGCAAACCAGTGAATGGTGATTCTATTTATAACGGCGCTAATGATGATGCATCAGGAACTACAGCAGTAATCATGCTGGCAAAATATTTCAAACAGCTTAATAATAATGAAAGAACCATTGTTTTTGCTGCTTTCACGGCAGAAGAAGTGGGAAGGTTCGGATCCCAATATTTTTCAAAACAGTTTGATCCTGCAAAAGTAGTAGCCATGTTCAATATTGAAATGATCGGCACCGAATCCAAGTGGGGAAGAAATTCAGCATACATTACAGGTTATGAAAAAACGGATATGGGCGTCATTTTGCAAAAAAACCTGGAAGGAACAGGTTTTACTTTTCATCCCGATCCTTATCCGAAGCAGAGTTTGTTTTACAGATCAGACAATGCCACTCTTGCAAGATTAGGAGTGCCTGCTCATACAATCTCTACTTCAAAAATGGGCACACCGCCTGAAGAACCCAGTGAACCGAATTATCATAAATTGAGTGACCAGATCGAAACACTGGACATGAGCAATATGGCCATGATCATTAAGGCAGTAGCGTTAAGTTCAAGGGATATAATATCCGGAAAAGAAACTCCGTCAAGAGTGAAAACAGAAGACCTGCGTTAGATCTTTACCGGAATTGAGTGAATCGCATCGCTCATTTCTTTGATTAGTGTTGCATCCTTTTCGATAGCATTACCGACAACGATCACATCTGCTCCTGCCTTGCAATTCAGGTAAGCTTTTTCGGGATGGATAATGCCACCGCCGATGATAAGAGGAACATCTATATGGTCGGCAACGATTTTGATCATACTTTCTGAGATTGGCCTTTTGGCACCGCTGCCTGCATCCATATAGATCACTTTCATTCCCAGCATTTCTCCGGCCATGGCAGTACACATTGCAATTTCATTTTTATCGGCAGGTACCGGTAATGCATTGCTGATATAGGAAACCGTGGTGGGGGCTCCTCCATCAATGACGATATAGCCGGTAGGAACTATTTCCAGTCCGCTTTGTTTTACAAACGGGGCAGATACTACATGCTGCCCGATCAATAACTCAGGATTACGGCCTGAGATGAGCGAGAGATAAAGCAACGCATCAGCGTATTTGCTTACTTGTGTAGGACTGCCCGGAAAAAGGATCACGGGAAGATCACAGTTCTGTTTTATATGTTGAACACATTCATCAAGGTAGTTGGAAATAACAAGGCTTCCGCCAACAAGAAAATAATCCACTTTTGCTGAAACGGAAAGCTCGATCAATTCATCAAGGATATTCGAATTGACATTGTCGGGATCGATCAGGACAGCAAATGATTTTTTGCCTTTATTTTTCTTTTCAGTCAAATTCCTGATGATTCCAGATTTCATTTGTTTATCTTGTCATACAAAAGTGCAAAAACTTTTTGTCATTTCAATTGCTTATTGTGTTTATTCACTGTTTAAGGCATTCTTTTCACGGCAGAGGTGTTTTTCTTTCGTTTTGACGCCCTGGACTTTGGAAAAGTTCAGATGAAATTTACTTTTTCTCCTTATGATAGGACAATTGTTATGAAGTTTGAAAAATTCGCAATTTCAAAGGACAGTCCGAAGTAATTTATGTTAGCGAAAACGGAGGAAAAGATCTATTTTCCCAATAGAAATATCTGAAAATGGTTACCGGAAATTGATTTAAAATAATTTTGCATTGGGGAACCGGAAGCACTACAATTCTAAACCCGATTTTCCAAAAAAAATTTGGCTATAAAATGATCGCCTGATGTGCAGAAATCCTCTAATACAGAACAGGCTTACACTTGCGCCAATTTAGATATGTTTATCCACAAGATGTGTATATCTCGGAGTTTGAATTACGGGTACTAAAAAATATTTTCGTTTTCTGCGTTAAAGATTACTTAACCCGACAAATTCTTTAGAGTTATGGCTATGAATCAAATGGCTTCCGCCGGAGGCGGATTGCAGTTTTCTCGTCGCTTTACCCGAGACGACGTGAATGTTTACGATATGTTCGAGTATGACTACCGTACTTCAATTATTCGTAATCCTACAGGAGAGATCGTTTTTGAAATGCAAAATGTGGAAGTGCCGAAGCAGTGGAGTCAGATTGCAACAGATATCCTGGCACAAAAATATTTCCGGAAGGCAGGTGTGCCGCAACCGGATGGAAGTACAGGCCGGGAAACTTCTGTTAAGCAGGTGGCACATCGTCTTGCCAATTGCTGGAAAGTGTGGGGAGAAAAGTATGGATATTTTGCAAGCGAGAAAGACGCCGGGATATTTTATGATGAACTGGTATATAGCATTCTGAACCAGATGTGCGTTCCTAATTCACCACAGTGGTTTAACACCGGTTTGTATGAGAGTTATGGTATTCAAGGAAAGCCGCAGGGGCATTATTATGTTGATCAGGCCGACGGCCAGTTAAAGAGATCTACTTCTGCCTATGAGCGTCCTCAGCCGCATGCTTGTTTTATACTCAGTGTGAGTGATGATCTTGTAAATAATGGTGGAATTATGGACCTGTGGGTACGTGAGGCAAGGATTTTCAAATATGGTTCGGGGGTGGGTACCAATTTTTCTAATCTGCGCGGCGAAGGAGAAAGATTGAGTGGTGGGGGAACTTCCTCCGGCCTGATGAGTTTTTTAAAAATTGGTGATCGTGCTGCAGGAGCCATAAAATCGGGGGGAACCACACGTCGTGCTGCCAAAATGGTTTGCCTGGACCTGGACCATCCGGAAATCGTGGAGTTCATCAACTGGAAAGTGGAAGAAGAGAAAAAAGTTTCTGCATTAATCAATGCAGGCTATCCCAGCGATTATGAAGGTGAAGCATACAGAACGGTAAGCGGGCAGAATTCCAACAACTCTGTCCGTATTCCCAACTCATTCTTTGAAAAATTAAATAACAATGATGATTGGGAATTAATTGGGAGAATGGATGGAAGAGTGATGAAGAAAGTGCCGGCAAGAGAATTATGGAATCAGATCGCATATGCTGCCTGGCGTTGTGCGGATCCGGGAACACAATATAACAGCACCATTAATGAATGGCACACCTGCCCTGAGGGAGGTGAGATAAGGGCGTCCAATCCTTGTTCTGAATACATGTTCCTGGATAATACAGCTTGCAACCTTGCCTCTTCCAATCTGGTAAAATTCTTTGATAAGGAGAGAAATATTTTTGATGTGGAAGGATATGAATACAATTGTCGTCTGTGGACAGTAGTTCTCGAAATTTCGGTTTTGATGGCACAATTCCCTTCCAGAGAAGTGGCACAGCTGAGTTATGATTACCGCACTTTGGGTCTTGGATTTACCAATATAGGTACTTTGTTAATGTTGAATGGAATTCCTTATGACAGCGAAGAGGCAAGAGCTATTGCAGGAGCGATCTCAGCCATTATGACGGGAACAGCTTATAAGACATCCGCAGAAATGGCCAGGGTATTGGGTTCATTTCCTAAATATGAAGAAAACAAAAAGCATATGATGCGGGTGATGCGCAATCATCGCCTGGCTGCTTATGATGCGGATGAATATGAAGGCCTGAGCATCAGTCCACAAGGTATCAAAGCAAAGTACTGCCCTGATTATTTGTTAACTGCAGCATGCAAAGTTTGGGATGAAGCGGTAGAATTTGGAGAGAAATATGGTTATCGCAACGCACAAACTACAGCGATAGCTCCTACCGGGACCATTGGCCTGGTGATGGATTGTGATACAACCGGCGTCGAGCCTGATTTTGCATTGGTAAAATTTAAGAAACTATCAGGTGGCGGTTACTTCAGGATCATCAACCAATCGGTACCCTCGGCTTTGAAAAACCTGGGATACAACGAAAAACAAATTGAAGCCATTGTTAAGTATGCGGTAGGCTCAGCATCTTTTGCCGGAGCTCCTCATATCAATCATCAGACATTGAGTGAAAAAGGATTTATTGCCGATGAAATTAAAAGACTTGATGCCGATGTAAAATTCGCCTTTGAGATCAGTTCGGTATTCAGCAAACATTATTTAGGTGAAGAATGCCTGCAACGCCTTGGGTTTACTCCTGAACAATATAATGACGCAGAATGGAGCCTTTTGGAAGCACTTGGTTATAGCGACGAGCAGATAAATGCTGCCAACGATTATGTATGCGGAACCATGATGCTGGAAGGCGCTCCTTACTTGAAAGAAGAACATTTGCCCGTTTTTGACTGTGCCAACAAATGCGGAAAGAAAGGCCAGCGATATATTCATGCAGACGGCCATATCCGCATGATGGGCGCCGTACAACCTTTTATCAGCGGCGCCATTTCGAAAACTATCAACCTGCCCAATGAAGCTACTGTAGATGAGATATCCGATGCTTATTATCTGAGTTGGGAACTGGGTCTCAAAGCATGCGCTCTTTACCGCGATGGTTCCAAACTCAGTCAGCCCCTGAGCAGCAAGAGCGATAAGAAAAAGAAAGCATCATCAGAGGACGAACTCAGGGAAAAAGCGCAGTCAACAACCGGAGAAAGCGACAAAGAACCCGGGAAGGTGAATCTTGCCGATTTGACGATCGAACAACTGCTTGATGAAGTGAATCACCGGGTGCAGAACAGCGCTGACACAAAATTGAAACGGCAGCTAGCAAGGATCGTTGAGCGCCGCACTTTGCCGGCCAAACGCCGTGGGTTTACACAAAAAGCCAAGATCAACGGCCAGGCACTGTTTCTTCGTACAGGAGAATACAGTGACGGCACATTGGGAGAGATCTTTATTGACATGGCTAAGGAAGGAGCCACCATGCGCAGCATGCTGAATTGTTTTGCGATCTCTATTTCATTGGGGCTTCAGTATGGCGTACCCCTGGAAGAATTCGTTGATAAGTTTGCTTTTACAAAATTTGATCCGGCAGGTATGGTAGAACATCCTAATATCAAAACCACCACCTCCATTGTAGATTTTATTTTCAGGGTATTGGGATATGAATACCTTGGCCGTACCGACCTGGTTCATGTTCTGGACAAACCTGAGAATGTAAATACCGGTTCCGATGATTGGGATGAGATCCCCACCAATCTTGAATATGAGGAATCCTCCAATAAAGCGGATAGCCGTGTAATACCTCAGACCGGAGGCGCTGTTTCTCAGCCGGCAAAGAATCAAAGGATAGCCCAGTTCTCTAGAACCGAAACAGGCACTGAAGCCGTGAATGCAGCATTTAAAAGCATGCAAAGTGATGCCCCTGCCTGCAATGTTTGTGGTCATATAATGGTGCGCAGCGGAACCTGCTACAAGTGTTTGAACTGTGGCAATCAGGGAGGTTGCAGTTGATGATCCATAGTAGAATGGACGGAAAACCACATAAAACAGTACCCGTTAAATTCCATCCCGACCAAAGCGTCGGGATGATTTTTTTTCGAGTATAGCTCCTGAGTGGTTTTCCCTTGTAAAAAGTGGATATTTCATAGACATTTCCTAATTACTTTTTATATCCGCTTATTTAGTTTTGTAGTGCTAAATCCTTTGTCTATGAAAACGAGAATTCTACTACTTATTTTTTTAGCAATCATTTTACAAGCCTGTAGTCATTCACTCAGCCCATATGATGCGGCTAACAGGCATCATAGGACATTTAAAAGTGTAAAATGATTTGCCGGATCAGGATCCGAATACACTGTTCACCGCTCCTTCCAGCATAGGAAATTTTTCGATGACGTAACCTTTGATGGTTTCGATCACCTTTTTTGCCTGCTCATCATTCAGGCCGGCTTCATTTTTCAATCGTTCTATTAGTTCTTGCATAGTATAATTTTTGAATTAAATAAGTGATGGCACAAGATAATTTCAATTCTGCAATTACATGACAAACTCAATAAAACCTTTTCAATAAAAAGGGAATAAAAAAAAGCTTCAGAAAAACTCTGGAAACTTTTAAAACTTTGACAGGATTGAAAACTATCAGGCTACTTTCAACAGGCTGAGCCTGCTCTTATCGAATTTCCGCTTTGCATATTCGAGATCCAGGATAAACTGATTTTGTTTTGAAGAAGGGAGTTCAAACATGGCATCAGTAAGAATGCTCTCACAAATACTTCGCAATCCTCTTGCGCCCAATTTATATTCTACCGCTTTTTCCACCATAAAAGAAAGTACATCGCCTTCAACAATCAACTGTATGCCTTCCAGTTCAAATAATTTTTTGTATTGCTTTACCAGTGCGTTCTTGGGTTCGGTAAGAATGGCTCTGAGCGTTTCTGCATCCAACGGATTCAGATGAGTGACAACAGGAAGACGTCCTAATAATTCAGGGATCAATCCAAAAGATTTCAGGTCCTGCGCATTCACATAACTTAAAAGGTTCAGCTTAATGTTTTCCTGTTGTTCTTTATCTACATTGAATCCGATCGTATTGGTCTGGACACGTCTTGCAATCACTTTGTCAATACCATCGAAGGCCCCGCCGCATATAAAGAGAATATTTTGAGTATTGATCTTAATAAGTTTTTGCTCCGGATGTTTACGTCCGCCCTGTGGGGGTACCAATACATCGGTTCCTTCCAAAAGTTTCAACAATCCCTGCTGTACACCTTCGCCGCTTACATCTCTGGTGATGGATGGATTATCCCCTTTTCGGGCGATCTTATCAATTTCATCTATATACACGATGCCCCGTTCTGCTGCTGAGATATCGTAGTTGCAAACCTGTAATAAACGGGTCAGAATACTTTCCACATCTTCTCCTACATAACCTGCTTCAGTGAATACCGTAGCATCAACTATCGTGAAAGGAACATTCAGTAACCGGGCAATTGTTTTGGCGAGTAATGTCTTTCCGGTGCCCGTTTCCCCCACCATGATGATATTGCTCTTTTCAATCTCAATATCATTGGGATTGGTTTCGGTGACTTTATGTTGTAATCTTTTATAATGATTGTAAACAGCAACCGATAAAACCTTTTTTGCTTCATCCTGACCAATAACATACTCATCGAGGAATTTTTTTACCTCCATGGGTTTTTTAACCGACAGCTTAAAAGCGGTTCCGCTTTTTTCATCCCGTACCATCAATTCCTGTTCGATGATCTCCCGGGCATGCTCTACACAGTTCTCGCAAATATGGCCTTCCTGACCTGCAATAAGGATCTTTACCTCATCGCGGCTGCGACCACAGAAAGAACAATGAAGCGGATTTTTTGCCATAAAGATGAAAAGCTAAGTAATCAGACCTTTTTATGCTGCTGCAAAATTATAAAACGATTCTGATTTGAAAGTATTATTTGATAAATCTGTACTTTCTGCTGAGATTTTATCTGTGATAATATGTTACCGCTTTATGGTCAGGCGGTTATATTTTATCAACAATTTGATCAACTATTCCGTATTCCAGAGCTTCCTCTGCATCCATCCAGTAATCACGGTCGAAATCTTTCATTATCTGTTGAATGGTTTTCCCGCAATTATCGGCCAGGATCTTTGCGCCGATCTCTTTAACCCGCCTGGTTTGTTTTGCCTGAATCTCCAGGTCGGCGCTTACTCCCTGTATATAACCACCTAATGAAGGCTGATGGATCATTACTTCACCATGAGGATAAATATATCTTTTACCTTTTACTCCGCCACTAAGCAAAATACTTCCCATGGAAGCTGCCAATCCCATGCAAATGGTGCTGACAGGCGATTGTAGCATTCTCATCGTGTCGTAGATAACCATACCGCTAGTGACCACACCACCCGGACTGTTAATGTAAAATTTGATCTCTTCACCCTGCTTGTCAGCATCCAATAAAAGCAACTTTGTAACCACGTCTTTTGCGGATCTGTCATCAACCACTCCCCAAAGTTGAACGATCCTGCGTTCAAAGAAATATTTTTCGATCCGCTTTTTATAAATCATCAGATCAGACTTGGGCTGATCTTCGCTTTCTTCCTCATCGTCTGCTCTCCAATCGTAGAGTGAAAACTTTTTTGGATCCATTTGTCTTTACTTTTTCTTTTAAAATTCAATATAATATTCCTTGCAATTATTAGTCTTTCTTGTCTTTTCTGGTATTGATCGCCAGCACTTCATCCACCAATCCATATTCTTTTGCTTCCGCTGCAGTCATCCAGTGATCACGGTCAAAATCTTTTTCAATTTGTTTGAATGGTTTTCCCGAGTGATTGCTGATCACTTCATACAGTTCTGATTTTAATTTTTTGATTTCAGCTACTGTAATCTCAATATCACTTGCCTGACCGCCAATGGCACCGCTGGGCTGATGCATCATCACTCTCGCATGCTTCAGGGCTGCTCTTTTTCCTTTTGTGCCTGCAGCCAGCAGCACTGATGCCATGGAGGCAGCAATGCCTATGCAAATGGTAGCAACATCCGGAGTAACATATTGCATGGTGTCATACACTCCAAGCCCCGAATAAACACTCCCGCCGGGACTGTTTATATACATATTGATATCCCTTGTTCTATCGGTGGAATCCAGGAAAAGTAACTGAGCCGTAACAATATTGGCCACTTCATCATTGATGGGATAACCCAGGAAGATGATCCGGTCCATCATCAGACGGCTGTACACATCCATCACGGCAACATTCATAGGCCGTTCTTCAATAATATTGGGTGTAAGCGCCGTTACCAGGTGTGATGCGTAGCTATGTAGTGTATTACCGGATAATCTGCGATGCTTTATCGCATATTTTTCAAATTCTGACTGAAAACTCATAATGATCTTTTTGTTGAATTGTCTTTTCTAAGTATCAAATATCCGTCCAAATGCCAAAACAGCAAAATTGGCGAATAAAACACGAAAATATCAGGACGATTTGGCAAATGTATTGCCGGGCCTGAATGGAAGCTAGCTCTAATTTGTTTCCGGATTAATGATGATGGTGCTGGTGTGCTTCGACCATTTGTGTGAATTCTTCAGCACTGATCACTTTATCTGTCGGTTTCACCTGTTGCTCTGCCCATTCCAGGATCTTTTGAGTTTGTATTCTGTTAAAAGCATCTTCCACATATTTGCGATCCTTCATCATTTTATCCAGATAATCCTTGATCCAATCCTGCTGTTCCATAGCAGCATTTATGCCCATGTATCCAAGCAATTGCTGCAGGGCAAAACTTCTGATCTCTTCAGGCTTAACTTCTATATTATTTTCTTTTACGATCTTGCCAGTGATGAGGGACCATTTCAGTTGGCTGATAAAGACGGGAAATTCATTTTCTGCTTCTTCATCTGTTTTTGGATTTTCTCCTTGCGTTTTGATCCATTTCTTTAAAAATATTTCCGGGAAATTGATAGACGTATGGTTGATTAGTTCATGATACACCTGGTCCTGGATCTGGTTCCGGGCTTGATTTTCCCAGTGTGCCTGTATTTCTTCCCTGATCTTGCCCCGAAACTCTTCTTCAGTTTTTAATTCCAGGTCAGGGTATAATTGTTTGAAAAAATCTTCATTCAATTCTCTTTTCTCCAGTAAGCCGATCTTGGTAATTACCAGTTTAAAATATTTCCCGGCAGAAGTGGCATCGTTATTGTCTAACCCGAGGTCTTCCATGATCCATTCCCTTTCTTTGTCATCAAAGGCAGCGGACAGTTGCAATATCGCATGGTCGTTTACTTTCTTGCCGGTAAGGTGTTTCCTGAAATCTTCTTTGAAATATTTTAACAGGAGCGAATTATCTTTTCTAATCCCGGTTTCTGTTTCATTGCCGTTAACATCTGATTCGGTGAGAGTTACATTCAAAACATTTTCATCATTGTTTACTGTTTCTTCGTCTTTCATATTTCCGTAACGGTTTTGAAGACGGGTCACTTCATTATTCAACATCTCATCAGTCACTGTTACCTTGTATCGGGTAATTGCTGCTTTGGAAAGATCCGGCAGGTTGAAATCCGGCCTCATTCCTACTTCAAAATGAAATACATATTCGGCAGGATTGTTCATGTCCAGCTGGCGGATATCGTTTTCAAGAGGCAAGGGCTGTGCGAAAATGTCCAGCTTGTCGGTTTCAATGTATTTGATCAGTTCCCGGTCAACAGAACGAACCACTTCATCAGTAAAAACGGAAGGGCCATACATTTTCTTGATCAGGCTGGCAGGAACCATTCCTTTCCTGAATCCGGGGATATTTGCCTTTTTTGAATAATCTTTCAAAGCTTTTTCAAAAGCAGGCAGGTAATCTGTCTTTTCCAGTTTAACCGTCAGTTTTTCATGGAGCGGTCCGATGCTTTCTTTTGTAATTGTAGCCATTTCAAAATTCTATTTTATGCAGTTCCGGAAAGTCAAAAGTTGATAATTGTGATTCACCTGATTTCCTGAACCTTAAATTGGTGCGGGTGGAGGGACTCGAACCCCCATGCCTTGCGGCGCCAGATCCTAAGTCTGGTATGTCTACCAATTTCACCACACCCGCAGTATTAAATACTCATAGAACTGTTTTTTAAGTTGCCGGTAAGACTGCCAATCCTGCCTTCCGTCAGGAAGGTTCACCGCAGCGGCAAACTCTTTTTCCCAATTCAGGCCAATCGTTCCAATGTTTTCTGATATGTAATCCGCCGTTATGACGGAATGGCTCTAAGCCTGAAATTTGGGCTGCAAATGTAGGTCATTTAGCCCGACTTTCTGCAAGGCATTTCTTTTGCGTAAATTTGGATGAATGGAAACAATTGCAAAAACGCCTAAATATAATCTTAACGAGGAGCAGGAGAAGAAACTTATACTGAGGGAATACCGTTCTTTGCTGAGATCTCTCAAGGCAAAATTGAAATTGAAACCCGGAGGTAAAGCTCAGATCCGTACCGCTTTTCAGATGGCTGCCGAAGCTCATAAATCCATGAGACGTAAAAGCGGTGAGCCTTATATTTTGCATCCTATTGCAGTCGCTAAAATCTGTGTGGAAGAGATCGGACTTGGTATTCGATCAACTATATGTTCTTTACTGCATGATACAGTAGAAGATACTGATGTAACCCTTGAAGACATTCAGCGGGAATTTGGTTCTGAGATCGCAAGGATAGTAGATGGGTTGACCAAAATCTCCAATGTAATTGATATAAACGCTTCCAAGCAGGCAGAGAATTTCAAAAAGATATTATTAACGCTTACGGATGACCCCCGGGTGATACTTATCAAACTGGCTGACCGGCTTCATAACATGAGAACGCTGGACAGTGTGAAAAGAGAGAGCCAGTTAAAGATCGCTTCTGAAACGGTTTATGTGTATGCCCCTCTGGCACACAGAATGGGTCTTTACAATATCAAAACCGAGATGGAAGACCTGGCGATGAAATACCTTGAGCCGGAAATATACAGGGAAATTGTTCGAAAACTTGCCGAAACAAAAAGAGAACGTACCCGCTTCATCACTGAGTTCATCAAACCTCTGAAAGAAAAACTGGAGGAAAATAATTTTAAGGCAGAAATCTATGGCCGTCCTAAAAGTATTCACTCGATCTGGACAAAAATGAAAAAGAAAGAAATTTCTTTTGAAGAAGTGTACGATCTCTTTGCCATCCGGGTTATTATTGATTCTCCTCCCGAAAAAGAAAAAGAGGATTGCTGGAAGATCTATTCTATGATAACAGATGAGTACACGCCTGCACCGGAAAGATTAAGGGACTGGTTGAGCAATCCCAAAGCAAATGGCTATGAGGCTTTGCACACCACGGTAATGGGACCGGAAGGCCGTTGGGTGGAAGTGCAGATCAGAAGTAAAAGGATGAATGAAATTGCTGAAAAGGGATTGGCAGCGCATTGGAAATATAAAGAGGGCACTACCGATGAAAGCCGGTTTGATAAATGGTTTCAGCAGATCAGGGAAATGATTTCCAATCAGGAAACAGATAGCGTGGATTTCTTACAGGATTTCAAGACCAGTTTTCTTGCAGAAGAAATTTATGTATATACTCCGAAAGGAGATGTAAAAATGTTGCCGGTGGGATCGTCTGCACTTGATTTTGCATTTTCCATTCATAGCGCTATCGGGGGGAAAACGATAGGAGCCAAGGTAAACCATAAGCTGGTACCAATCAGCCATAAATTAAGAAGCGGCGACCAGGTGGAGATCATTACTTCCAATAAGCAGAAACCTTCTGAGGATTGGTTGAATTTTGTGGTTACTTCCAAAGCAAGAGGCAGAATCCGGGACGCATTAAAAGAAGAAAAAAGAAAAATTGCTGAGGATGGAAAATATATGGTACAAAGAAAACTGGAAGGAATGGGTGCTGCTTTTACCCAGTACAATATTGATGAATTGATGCAATGGTATAAACTGCCGTCACCACTGGATTTTTTTTATCAGGTGGCAGTAAAGAACATTGACCTTAAAGATCTGAAAGAATTCAAAGTGCTGGGCGATAAACTTGAAGCCCCCAAGCCGGTCAAGCCGGTAACTGAGCAAAAGACTGAACTGCTTTCCCATCAGCATCAAATTCCAAAAAAAGACGCTGAGCTGATTATCTTTGGAGAGAGCAGTGATAAAATAGTATATAATCTCGCCAATTGTTGCAAACCGATTCCGGGAGATGACGTTTTTGGATTTGTCACTACCGGGAAAGGATTGACCATTCATCGTACCAATTGTCCCAATGCAGCTAAATTGATGGCTAATTATGGCCACCGTGTTGTAAAGACCAAGTGGGCAAAGAACAAAGAGATCTCTTTCCTCACCGGCCTGAAAATTGTCGGACTTGATGATGTAGGCGTAGTCAATAAGATCACCAACCTGATTTCAGGTGAATTGAAGATCAATATTTCTGCCATTACCATTGAGGCAAAGGAAGGCTTGTTTGAAGGAAATATTAAGTTATTCGTTCATGACAAAGAAGAGCTTGATGCCCTGGTGCATCGTCTGAAGGACTTGCCAGGTATAGAATCCGTAGAACGTTATGACACCTGAAAATTTAGTAAGGAAAGAATGAGTGTCCGAAAAGTGGAGGAAGATGAAGGCTATCGCCAATGTTTTTTAATGAATGGAAGCTTTTCAACGGTAAATGTGAATAAATATTCCTGCTACGATCTTGATTAAATTCGCTTATCCTTTCTTCAAAGGTTATTTTTGCGATGCTGAATACATGAAATAAATATGGTAGATGTAATTCTCGGACTACAATGGGGAGATGAAGGAAAGGGAAAGATTGTTGACTGGTTTGCCAAAGACTATGATGTGATTGCCCGTTTTCAGGGCGGACCTAATGCAGGGCACACTCTTTATGTAGGTGATAAAAAGATCGTACTGCACCAGATCCCATCCGGAGTTTTTCATCCGAATACTGTTAATCTTATCGGTAACGGGGTAGTACTGGATCCTGTGACCCTAAAAAAGGAGTGTGAGACTGTAAGTTCTTTTGGGATCGACCTTAAAAAAAACCTTTTTATCTCGGAAAGAACACACCTGATACTCCCTACTCATCGGGCATTGGATAAAGCAGCTGAATTATCAAAGGGCAATCAGAAGATCGGTTCAACTTTAAAAGGTATTGGCCCAGCTTATATGGATAAGACAGGAAGGAATGGATTAAGAGTGGGCGATCTGCTTGATAAAAATTTTACCACTTCTTATATCAGGCTCAGGTTGAAACACCAGAAATTACTTGATAATTATTCTTTTTCAGAGGATATTTCTGCATGGGAGGAAGAATTTTTTGAAGCTGTTGATTTTCTACGTGGCCTGAACATTGTAAATGGAGAATATTTTATAAATGAAAAATTAAACCAGGGTAAAAAGGTCCTTGCAGAAGGAGCTCAGGGTACCATGCTGGACATAGATTTCGGAACTTTCCCTTATGTTACTTCCTCCAATACGATCTCTGCAGGAGTATGTACGGGATTGGGAGTAGCGCCGCAGCGTATCAGGGAAGTGATCGGTATTACAAAGGCCTATTGCACCCGTGTAGGTAGCGGGCCGTTTCCTACAGAGCTGAACGATGAAACCGGTGAAGAGCTGAGAAAGGTAGGTAATGAATTTGGAGCGACCACAGGACGACCCCGGCGTTGCGGCTGGATTGACCTTGTAGCTTTGCGATATACCTGCATGATCAACGGCGTTACGAAAATAGTCATGACCAAAGCCGATGTTCTGGATGGATTTAATGAACTGAAAGTTTGTACGTCATACAGACTCAATGGCAGAGAAAGTACTGAAATCCCATTTCAAATGGAAAAAATCAGTATGGAACCTGTTTATAAAAGTTTTTCCGGCTGGAATAAGGACATCTGTGCAGCGAAAGATTACGAAAAATTGCCTGAAAATATGAAATTGTATATTGAGTTCATCAATCAATTTCTGGGGGTACCCATCCGTTACATATCCAATGGCCCAAAGAGGGAGCAGCTCTTGACAATAGAATAAAATAATCTGATCTTTAAGGAAAAAAATTTCTTTTAAAAATTTGGCGAATTAAAAACTTCGCTGAAATTTTACACTACTAATCCTGTTATGCTATGGCTTCAAAATCCGGTAAAGAAAAAAACGCTCCCAAAAAGACCGGGAATAATTCCGGCAAAGGAACTCAAAAGAAAATTTCTTCCAAACCCAGGAAACAACTGGAGGAAGATGATGATGATGAGTTGGAGGAAGATGAAATAGGAGACACTCGCCGAAAAGGGATCAAAGCATCCTCAAAAAAAAGCAGTGATAACGATGATGAAGAGGAAGATGATGTAGTGGATGATTGGGATAAAGTAGAAGAAGAGGAAGAATGGGATCCTGATTTTGAAGAATTCGATATTCCGAAATCGAAAGGTAAGAAAGGGAGTACTGCAAAGAAAGGATATGATGAAGATGAAGATTTTAAAATTGATGATGAATTCAAGGATATGAATCTCTTCGATGACAATTTTGAGGATGAGGAGGATGATTTCTGATCCGCATTTTCAGATTAGGTTACTTTTTTATTCTGAGATCCCTGCATAGGGATTTTTTTTAAGACTTAGCATGCTTGTTCATTAAATAATCGACGATTTGAAGTAGGAGTGCTTCCTGATACTGTTTTGTCATTATCTGAAGGCCGAAAGGCATTCCATTACTGTGTTGGAAAAGAGGAATTGAAACAGCGGGTATGCCGGTCAGATTTGCCAATACGGTATAAATATCGGCGAGGTACATAGAAACAGGGTCTTTTGTCTTTTCACCTAATTTGAAAGCCGTTGTCGGAGCTGTTGGAATAATTATAAAATCAAATTGTGTAAGAACTTCATTGATTTTTTCTACAAGGAGTCTTCTTACTTTTAATGCTCTGGTGTAGTAGGCATCATAGTATCCGGCACTAAGTACGAATGATCCCAGCATGATCCTTCGTTTCACTTCTTTACCAAAACCTTCCGTTCTTGATTGTTTGTAAAGTTCATCAATATCAATTCCCGGTTTGGATGTGCGGTGGCCAAACCTGATTCCATCATATCTTGAAAGATTTGATGAAGCTTCTGCCGTTGTTAAAACATAATACGCAGGAACGATATAATCGAGCAATTCAAATGAAAATGGAGACACAATATTCCCATCTTCTTCTAATTCTTTGATGAAATTTTTTATAGTAGCCGAAATTTCTGTGTCTAAAGAAGGATGATCCAATGCTTCAGGAAAATAAGCAAAGCGGAATTTTTTCTTTTCCTTCAAAGGAACAAAGCCGGTTTCAGTTTTTTTATGGGACACAGTGCTGTCAAATTCATCCGGACCGGATATTACATCCAGCACTTTGCTGATATCGGAAATATTTTTTCCGAAAATGCCTATCTGATCAAAAGAAGATGCGTAAGCAATAAGGCCATGACGGGAGATCTTTCCATAGGAGGGTTTTAATCCTGCAATACCGCAAAAGTCAGCGGGTTGGCGAACAGAGCCTCCGGTGTCGCTCCCCAGTGAGAGCATGCAAAAATTCGCCTGTATTGCCACAGCAGATCCTCCTGACGAGCCCCCCGGTGTTCTTGTCCTGTCTTTTGCATTCAGCACTTTTCCGTAAGCAGAGTTTTCATTAGTGGAGCCCATAGCAAATTCATCGCAGTTGGTCCTCCCGATAATGATTGCATCTTCTTCCAGTAGCCTTTCAACTGCTGTTGCCGAATAGAGAGAAATAAAGCCTTTTAGAATATCTGAGGCAGCAGACACCTGGTGATTTTTGTAACAGATCACATCTTTAATCGCTATTACTACCCCATGAAGCTTTTTTGGTGTGGCGCCCGATTTTCTTTTAAGGTCCAGTTCCTTTGCTCTTTCTAAAGCTTCTTCTTCGAAAACTTCAATAAATACATTCAGGTACTTGTTCTTGTCAATTTGCTGAAGATAAAAATGTACAGCCTGCTCACAAGTAATTGTCTCTTTCTGCAGCAGGGCATGGTAATGCTCAATAGAAATGAATTCAAACAAAAGCGATAACTTTTTTTCCAAAAGGAAAATGTAAGACGGGTGAGGTCGGTTAATTCGATGGGCTGTTCTTCTCGCTTACACTGTCTTCGATTTCTTTCTTCACATTGTTTTTGGCATCATTGAATTCACGAACTCCTTTTCCCAGGCCTCTCATCAGTTCAGGAATTTTGCGTCCGCCGAAAAGCAACAACACAATGATCAGAATCACAATGATCTCATTGGTACCTAAAACACCCAATAAAGTTGCATGTATCATAAATAAATGATTAAGTACCAAAGATACTAAGTAACTAAAAACAACAGGGCAGAAAATTTACAATTAAAAAATCAGTAACATGAAAGAAAAAACCCGGATAATTTTCCGGGTTCTGCAATATGTTGATGTATATATGAAAAGCTATTCTGAAACGGTAGTTGTTGTTTCAGTTGCCCCGGAAATGGCTGTTTCGGTTGTCATTCTCTTTTCACGGATCCTGGCGCTCTTACCACTGCGAACTCTCTGATAATACAGTTTTGCTCTGCGCACCTGGCCTGTTTTGTTCAGAACTATAGAATCTATATTGGGAGAATAGAGAGGAAAAACTCTTTCCACACCGATCCCGTCTGAGATCTTGCGGACAGTAAAGCTTGCGGTATGGCCGACTCCCTGCCGTTTGATCACGTCACCTTTGAATGACTGAATTCTTTCTTTATTTCCTTCTACGATCTTGTAATTCACGGTAATATTGTCTCCGGCTTTGAAAGAAGGAAAGCCTTTCTTTCCGGAAAGCTGTTCGTGAACATATTTGATAGCGTCCATATTGATTCATTTGGGGTCGCAAAGATAGGGTGAAATGACCAAAGAATTTAAGTTTGTCATGGAAAACTTTGATTCTGCAATCATTGTAAGCTTCAAGCTAATGGATTGGTGATCCGGCAAGCTTAATGAGCTGACTTCTAAATGTTTGGCATTTTAGCGGGCAATATTTACGGCCCTTTTCTCTCTGATGACTGTCACTTTGATCTGACCCGGGAATACCATTTCTGCCTGTATCTTTTGAGCAATTTCAAAGGATAGCTTTTCAGAATCCAGATCACTGACTTTATCAGCCTCTACGATTACCCTTAGTTCCCGCCCTGCCTGAACGGCATAGGCTTTCTCCACTCCGGGATAGCTCATTGCCAGCGTTTCAAGGTCTTTGATGCGTTGCAGATATTGCTGCATGATTTCACGCCTTGCACCCGGCCTGGCGCCACTAATGGCATCGCAAGCCTGTACTATTGGCGAAATGACATATTGCATTTCAATCTCATCATGGTGCGCTCCTATAGCATTTACCACTGCAGGGTTTTCTCCATATTTCTCAGCAAGCTTAGCTCCCAGCAGGGCATGACTCAACTCAGATTCTTCATCAGGCACTTTGCCTATATCATGAAGAAGTCCGGCACGTTTTGCCAGTTTGGGATTCAAACCCAATTCAGAAGCCATTATAGCGCAGAGATTAGCGGTTTCCCTGCTGTGCATCAGCAGATTTTGGCCATATGAAGAACGGAATCTCATTCTCCCTACCATTCTGACCAACTCTTTATGCAAACCATGAATCCCCAACTCAATAATGGTTCTTTCACCGATATCCATGACCTGGTCCTCCAGTTGCTTTCTTGTTTTTTCCACTACCTCCTCAATACGGGCGGGATGGATACGACCGTCTGTCACCAGTCGCTGAAGGCTTAACCTTGCCACTTCACGGCGGAGTGGGTCAAAACATGATAACAGAATAGCTTCCGGAGTATCATCAACGATCAGGTCAACTCCGGTCGCAGCTTCAATAGCCCTGATATTCCTTCCTTCACGACCGATAATCTGTCCTTTAATTTCGTCACTTTCCAGGTTAAATACAGTAATAGAGTTTTCAATTGCTTGTTCTGCGGCTGTTCTTTGAATAGTCTGAATGATGATCTTACGGGCTTCTTTATTTGCTTTTTGCCTGGCGTCTTCTATGATTTCCTGTTGTATCACAAGAGCCTTGGTTTGAGCTTCGTGTTTCAGGCTCTCCACCAGTTGTGCTTTTGCTTCTTCTGCAGAAAGCGCAGCAATTTTTTCAAGCCTGCGGATATGTTCTTCCTGGTGCTTTTCCAGTTCTGTTCTTTTTATATTCACCAACTCGATCTGGCGGTTGAGATTCCCTTTGATTACTTCATTTTCCTTGATCTGACGATCCAGATTACTCTCTTTCTGATTGATGGATTGTTCTTTTTGGCGGATACGGTTTTCCACATCACTAATCTTACGGTTCCTTTCTGAAATCTCCCTGTCATGAGCTGATTTGAGCTGGACAAACTTTTCTTTGGCTTCCAATTCCTTTTCTTTCTGATAGGTTTCGGCTCTCAGTTCAGCTTCTCTCTGGATGTTTCTGGCTTGAAGTTCTGCTTCTTCAATCTTTTTGCGGGTGTTCTTGGCGAAGATCAGTTTACCCAGTATGATACCTACTATTAGGGCAGATACACCAATTATGATGAACAAAATATTTGGGTCCATGAATTTTTGCGTTTAAAAGTTGTGCAATCCTGTGTTCAATTGTAAACTTCATATTAGAGAAGTTTTATAGCCAACGAAGATACAAAAGGAAACTAAATAGGTAAAATTGAATAAGATAGAGAGCTCCCGGAGTCAATAAAGCCACATTTTGTCCGTTCCCTTAGTTGTCTTTTAACTGGTTGTCGAGCAGTCTTTCTATGCTGTTCAGCTGGTCTTCCAGATTTTCTTTTTCCACTTCGGCAGCTACTGCTGTGTTTTGCTCTGTTGCATACCAGGCAAGAACCATTGCAATGTAATCCTGCATATCTTTTCCGGCATATGTGGACTTGAATTCAAGGATCTTATCATTGATGGTTTTGATGGTTTTTCGTACTACTTCTTCGTCTTCCTGGCGTATTTTGATCCGGTAAGAACGATCGCCGATTACGACTGTTGCTGCAATTAATGACTCCATAATTTGGGTTTTACAAAATTATTTACTTATATTAGTCGCCCTGTATTATTCTAAAATTCTCATCTTTTGAAAAAACTATTGGATTTTAATTACATCCCCGCTGAAAAGCGTCCCTTCCTTTGAAAGATTATCCTTCCCCGCTGAAACAATAGTTAACCAAAATTGTTGCCATGTTTGCCAAAGTTAAATCATCAATTTTTATTGATGCCCTGCAATTTGAGTTGAATGCACCCCGAGGCGAATGTCTGCGAGGTGTCATCAAAGACGAAAAGGGAAGCGTTTGCAGTATTTTAGAACGTGATCTGATCTCAGATACAGAGCAATTCACCTGGTCGGGATTAAATGATCTTCCTTACGGAGTTTACACACTGGAGCTCACTCACGGTGAAGATGAAATGAAAATGAGACTTGTGAAACGGGTATGAACTCATTCATTCAGTAAGGCTATGCACCGGTCTATTTCTTTGATATAGGAATTGATCCGTTTTTCCAGTTCCTTTTTATCATCAGCGCCTAATTTGCGGGAATTTAATTTCAAGATGTCAACCTGTTGTCTCAGGTCTTCCACGGTCTTTTGCTGATGCAAAGAATTCTTTTTTGATTTCTCAATTTCTTGATTCAGACGGGTATTTTCTTTTTGCAATGATTGATGAACCTTCAGCAACCGCTGCAGTTTTTCATGTATCCGTTTCAGTTGTTCTTCTGATGAGCTCACAGATAAACAGGTTTTTTATTTTCTGATTTCAGCGTTCAGGTCTTTTTCCAGTGCCAACATGATCTTGTTCATCCAACCATCTATTTCTTTATCCGTCAGGGTCTTTTCATCGTCACGGAAAGTAAAACTGATCGCCATGGATTTTTTTCCGGTTCCTAATTTTTCACTCTCGAATATATCAAACAAATGCAGCTCCTGCAATTTGTCGAGCCTGATGTTTTGCACAGAATTTTCCACCTCTTCAAATTTTAGACGGTTGGCCAACACTATTGCGAGATCACGCTGCACTGAAGGAAACCTGGGTAATTCTTTAATTGTTGCCGTGTTTTGTTCGGCAAGCTGAAGTATGTTAGTCCAATTCAGTTCTGAATAAAATACAGGCTGCTTGATGTCAAATTTGCCTAAAGAGGCCTTGCTTGCTTTCCCCAATGCCGCCAGTTCATTTCCTTCTTTTAAAAAGGCCATGTGATCATCCAGCTTCGTGTCTTTGGTTATCTCAACTTTGTCGGGATGTATATTCATCAGCTTAAATATCCCTTGCATTATTCCTTTCAGGAAAAAGAGATCTGCAGGTTGTTCCTTGTGTTTCCATGTTTGTTCTATACTGTTGCCAGATATAAGAATGCAGAGCTTTTCTGCTTCAAGATAATGATCCGGCCCGGAAGTACTGTAGGATTTTCCGAATTCAAAAAGTTTTAATGAATTGTTCTTGTGATTCAGATTGTGAGCTACTGTTTCCAGGGCTGTTTCAAATAAAGAACTGCGCAGGATATTCAATTCTGCCGTCAGGCTGTTGATCATTTTTACCATGTTTCCTAATTCCTCTTTAGAAAAATAAGAAGCATTGGTAATTGAATTTGTCATGATCTCGCTGAAGCCCAGGCCGGTCAAATATCCTGAAACCTTTTCTCTGATCACTTCGTTTAAATGATTTTCTTCGATGGAAGGCGTGATGGTGATCGCTTTGGGAATCTCAATATTATCCAGCCCGTCAATACGAAGGATCTCTTCCACGATATCTGCCGGCAGGCTGATATCCGGTTTATGATAAGGCGCTGCCACTCTGATTTCATCTATACCTTCTTTTCTGATCTCGAAGCCAAGAGCGATCAGAATACTTTTTACTGCATCAGGATGATAATTTTTTCCGCTCAGTTTTTTCAGGTAATGATATTTCAGGGTTATCTCCGCCTTTTCTTTTGGATTGGGATAAATGTCAACTATTTCGGAGGAGATAATGCCGCCGCAGATATCCCTGATCAGGGTTGCAGCTCTTTTCAAAACAGTTACAGTTGCCGAAATATCGGTTCCTTTCTCAAACCGGGTAGCGGCATCGGTTCTCAGGCCATGGCGGAAAGATGTTCTGCGAATGGTAACAGGATCGAAACAAGCGCTTTCCAGAAAAACATTTTTGGTCTTTGAAGTTACTCCGCTATGGAGTCCGCCAAATACTCCTGCAATACACATTCCTTCCTCTGCATTGCAGATCATCAGGTCTTCAGCATTAAGCTTTCTTTCTTTTTCATCCAGTGTGATGAAAATGGTTTTTTCAGGCAGGTCTTTTACAATTACCTTTTTTCCTGCAATGGCATCTGCATCGAAAGCATGAAGCGGCTGACCGGTTTCGTGAAGAATGAAATTGGTGATGTCAACGAGATTGTTTATCGGTCTTGACCCGATGGATCTTAATTTTTGTTTCAGCCATTCCGGTGATTCGGCAATAGTGACATTGCTGATGCTTATGCCAGAATAACGGGGGCATGCTGCCGTATTTTCAACCTTAATATCAATAGTCAGTGAAGTATTGTCAACTTTGAATCCGTTGCTGACGGGTATCCTTGGCCTGATCTCTTTTTTATCATGATGACTCAGATAAGCACAAATATCTCTCGCAACTCCCCAATGGCTCATGGCATCCATCCGGTTGGGGGTGAGGCCTATTTCATAGATCCAGTCTTCGTATGGCTTGAAATATTCTGCCACGGATGAACCCGCTTTCAGTTCATCTGGCAGCACCATAATGCCTTCATGAGAACTTCCTATTCCTATTTCATCTTCGGCACAGATCATCCCGTTGCTTTCCACGCCGCGTATCCTGGCCACTCTCATGGTCATCGGTTCACCGGAAACAGGATAGATAGTGACTCCAACCTCCGCGACGATCACTGTTTGGCCTGCAGCAACATTGGGAGCTCCACAAACAATAGAAAGGGGGTCAGAAGTTCCTACGTCAACTTTGGTCAGTTTTAACTTGTCGGCATTGGGATGCTTTTCCACCTCAAGAACTTTACCAACAACAAGCCCTTTTAATCCACCTTTTATCTCTTCATATTTTTCCAGAGATTCCACTTCCAGCCCCACAGATGTGAGGATCTTGCTCAAGCGTTCCGGTTCTATGGTTACAGGGAGATATTCACTCAGCCATTTGTAAGATATTGTCATGTACCCAGTTCATTAATAGCTGCGAAGATAATGTAAAGCCATCAAGTGAACGGGCGGGAAAACATGCAATGCGTAGATATGTCACCGGAAAAAACAACGGTGTAATTTAAAAAAACAAGCCCCGCAAAAGCGAGGCAGGTTTTATTGTATGACACAAAAAGTTATCAGGCGCACATTTCCACTTTGAAAGCCAGGCTGAAGTAAGAGAAATAATTCCCTCTTTCATTCTTTGAATCTGCTTTCCATTCGTGACCGAAAGTAAAAGGCTGTTTGGCTCCGCTTGCAGCTTCGCCTAATGCCACCAAAGCATTCTTTGACTGAAGGCGGAATCCATAGATCTTATCTTTCATCAAAGGAACGGGATGGACATCGAAACGGATCCATTTGTCATAATCCCCTTTTTGAATGGTCAGGTCAGAATTGACAAGTGCCGGGCCCCATGTTTTCGTTTTAGGATCGAATTCATGAAGCGTCATGCTGATATCACCGGGATACTGAACCGCGGAAGAATACAACTGAATATTGTTCAGCAATCCTTCAGAAGGACATTTGAAAGTCTGGCCGCCAAAATGATCAGTGGGGCCGGTTTGCAGATGTCCGATCCATAAAGTGGTGTTTGTTTGTGATTGCGTAAGAACAGGCCGGGAGAGACCGCCGGGTTTCATAGTTTCCATAGTTGTTTATTTTAATAATGAATCGCTGTTAGGTTGGTACGAACAGGTTAAAGTATGTTTAATAACTCCGCAATCTTTTTTTTATTGCATGGTAAAAAAAGAAGATGTTGAGTTTCAGTAATTTTTTTCACAGGTGTGCTTATTTTGTCCGCATAATATATTCTTTTTTAATTAAATTGAAACAGATCTCCGGGATCAAAGAGGATGGAATTTGTGGATAACCACATCCGCTTCGGTGTAGAAATAGTGAAGAAAGAAAAAATTTTTTCAATCGGGTTCGGCTGCTATATTCGCTGTTCTGACTGATGGGATAATTCCTCTGAAGTAAGGATATTTTCAATAACAAGGCTGGAATATCTGCCCGACGGACAGGACGGGCTAACCCGGTGGTCATTGGTGAGCAACTGATGGTTTAATTTTTTATCGCTTGAATCGGAACATGGATCTGACCAATTTAAACAAAGACAGGAAACAAAGGCGGAAAACTTCACTGGACCTGAGCACAATGGTTTACGGAAAAGTACCCCCACAGGCAAAAGACCTGGAAGAAGCAGTATTGGGGGCCATTATGCTGGAAAGAAGTGCTTTTGATGATATTACAGACATTCTGAAGCCCGAATGTTTTTATGTGGAAGCGCATCAACGCATTTTCAGGGCAATGAAAAGCCTGATGGAGAAAGGGCAACCGGTAGATATTCTAACGGTAGTGGAAGAATTGAGAAAAAGGGAAGAACTGGAAATGGTGGGTGGGCCTTACTATGTCACAAAACTTACCAATTCAGTTGTTTCTGCTGCCAATATCGTTGCTCATTCCAGAATCATTCTTCAAAAATTTATTCAAAGGGAACTCATAAGGATCAGCGGTGAGATCATTGGCGATGCTTATGAAGATTCGGCGGATATCCTGGATCTTCTGGATGATGCAGAGACAAAGTTGTTTGAGATCACCAATAATAATCTCCGGAAAAAGGTTGAATCCATCGGTGAAGTGTTGGTTGATACGATCCAGCACATTGAAGAACTCCGTCATAAGAATCAGGATGTGACCGGAGTGCCCAGTGGATTTTCTTCACTGGATAAAGTGACACATGGATGGCAGAATTCGGATCTGATCATTTTAGCTGCAAGACCTGCGGTAGGTAAAACTGCTTTTGCATTGAATCTTGCAAGAAATGCAGCTATGAATAGTTATAAGCAGACGCCTGTTGCTGTTTTCTCATTGGAAATGACTGCAAGCCAGTTGGTGCAGCGTATTCTTTCTGCAGAGAGTGAGATCTGGCTGGAAAAGATCTCAAGAGGAAAGATGGAAGAGCATGAAATGAAGCAGTTGTATGCAAGAGGAATTCAGAGATTATCTAAAGCTCCGATCTTTATTGATGACACGGCAGCCTTGAACATATTCGAACTCCGTGCCAAATGCCGCAGGCTGAAAAACCTTCATAATATCGGGTTGATCATTGTGGATTATCTTCAACTGATGAGCGGTACCGGTGAGAATCGGAATTCGAACAGGGAACAGGAGATCAGCAATATTTCAAGAAACCTGAAAGCATTGGCAAAAGAGTTGGAAGTTCCGGTTATTGCATTGTCCCAGTTGAGCCGTGAAGTCGAAAAAAGAGGAACAAGAGACGGAACCAAAATGCCTCAGTTGAGCGACCTTCGTGAATCAGGAGCCATTGAGCAGGACGCTGATCTCGTCATGTTTCTGTACCGACCGGAATACTATGATATCACTACCAATGAAATGGGAGAGAATAACCGGGGTGAAACTATGGTGAGGATTGCCAAACACAGGAATGGTACTTTGGAAACGATAAAACTGAGGGCATTATTGAATATTCAAAAATTTGTTGAGGATGATGGCGGTGGTTTGGCAGCTCCCGGAATGCCGGGTAACTGGAAGCCGGTTTCTGATATTGATGGTGGTGATGATGCCAAATTGTTTTATCAGACGGGGAGCAAGATGAATGATCTTCCTTTTAATGATAATGATGATACGGAAACTCCGTTCTGATTTTTAATTTACGAATTACAAATTTAGATTTGTCCCGCTGACTGCGGGGCTTTTTATTTATGACTGTTCCTTTTTTTTATATCAACCATGTTGATCCTTCAGAAAAAATAATATCTCTTGATGAGGATACTTCCAGGCATATTGTTCAGGTATTAAGGATGAAAAAAGGAGAGAAGGTTAATCTTACTGACGGAAAAGGAATTTTGATCACTGCAGCAATTCTGGAAGCAGATAAAAAATATTGTAAAGCCGTGGCAACAGAAACCACCACCCGGAAACCGGCAACCCGGAATATTGTAATAGCCATTTCCTTATTAAAAAATGCAAATCGTTTTGAATGGTTTCTGGAAAAAGCAACGGAGATCGGTGTTTCTGAAATTATTCCCTTGATTTGCGACAGGACAGAAAAAGAAAAATTCCGTTTTGAAAGATTGAATGCCATTTGCATCAGCGCCATGCTTCAGAGCCAGCAGTGCCGGTTACCGGTGCTTCATGAGCCTCTGTTGTTTAATAAGGCGATCACTGCAATTCAAAGCGATCAGAAATTTATTGCTCATTGTGCCGAAGGGAAAAAGAAGCAGTTAGGACAAAGATCCGTTAACGGATCTGCTGCCATCCTGATCGGGCCCGAAGGGGATTTTACCGAAAGAGAAATTCAACTGGCACTGGAAAATAATTTTATTCCTGTTTCATTAGGAGAAACGAGACTGCGGACAGAAACTGCGGGTGTGGTGGCAGCGATAAAGCTCATGAATTGATTCCTTAATATGTAAAAAGTTGTAATTTATGGCATGTTAAATGGCATTAGTATTGACTTTTCGGTAACACTGCTTGTTACAGGAGCCGTTCTGATGGTTTCTATTTATCATACGGTACTGTACATTCAGAGAAGAAGCCGGCTTCTTGCCTTATACAGTATTTACCTCTGGCCTACTTTTTTATATTGCTTTTTCCGGGTCATTTCACCGGTAATTGATCCGGAGGAAAATTCTTTTGTCAGGATCAATCTTGATGAGATATTACCTATGATCTCATTTATCATGTATATAAGATTTATGGCATTTTCAATGTCATTAGATCGCATCAAAGACAAATATTCCTTTCTGTTTGTGCGTATTACTCCTTATGTAATTCTGGGGTATCTGGTGATCAATTCAACATTATTACATTCTAACTATGAAAATATAGAATTATACGGCTTGCTGAGAATGGTTCCCCGGTTATATCTGTTATTGCTGGGTTCTTTATTATTAATTATTGTATTGCAACGAAGAAAGACTCCCTTTTTCAGATACATTGGGGCAGGTGCTGCTTCAATGCTCTTGTTTGGATTAATCTCTTTTCTTATTAATGTATTTTTTCCTGAAACCTTTATGATGGGCGCCATTTCATGGCTTATGTTCGGGTATTTTACGGATATAATATTTTTCTCTGCAGCCATTGGCTACCAGATTCGTAAGGAGTATGAAGAAAAAGAAAAGTCATTGCAATGGATAATTCAGAAAGATGCTGAGATTAAAGAAAAAGAATTGGATAAGATGAGAGCTATAATTGAAACCCGTGAAAAGGAAAGAGATCGTATAGCCCAGGATCTGCATGATGAAGTGGGCGCCACTCTCAGCAGTATTCATATTTTTTCTTCAGTAGCATCAAAAATTATGGTCAGGGATCCGCAAAGAGCACTGGAAATATTGCAACATATCAATCAAAGTACTTTTAAAGTTATGGAAACAATGAGCGACCTGGTATGGGCGATTCATACCAATAATGCCAGGGAAGCCTCGTTGGAAGGGAAATTAAAGAATTATGGATATGAGTTCCTGACCCCGGTCAATATCAATTGTGTTTATCAGATAGATAAAGAAGCCGAAAAGAGACTGGTGAATGTTGAAGCAAAAAAAGATATTCTGCGGATAGCCAGGGAAGCCATGAATAACATGGCTAAATACAGTGAAGCAACAAGCGCTTTGGTGAAATTATCTTTATCTGAAGAATTTCTTCAGTTGTTGATTACGGACAATGGAAAGGGTTTCTATCACCAGGGAATAAGTTCGGGCCATGGCTTGTCAAACATGAAGAAAAGGACAGAAACACTGGGAGGCCTTTTTTCGGTCAAATCCACAGAAGGCTGCGGTACTGCGATCCAATGCAATATTCCTATCACTAGTATTAGTGAGTAACCGGCATAATTAAATTAGTAGATTCGGAAATTGATCCAGGTTGTAATATATGATGATAATAAACAACGCTGCGAAAGTTTGAAAGCGTTGTTGTCACTCACAGAGGGCACCCGGTGTGTAGCTGATTTCCCCGATTGCAGCCATGTGGTAGAGGATATGAAACAATTTAAGCCGGATATTGTACTCATGGATATAGAAATGCCCAATGTGGATGGCATAAGCGGTGTCAGTCTTATCAAGAAGAATTTTCCGCAGATCAAAATAATTATGCAAACTGTTTATGAAGATGAAGTAAAGATATTTGCTTGCCTCCAGGGAGGTGCCGAGGGATATATTTTGAAAAACACACCTGCTGAAAAGATCACACAATGTATTGAAGAAGTTTATAAAGGAGGTGCCTATATGACTCCTTCAGTAGCTTTAAGGGTAATTCAGTATTTTAACCGGCAGAATGACGAAAAGAAGAATTATAATCTTACGCCTAAGGAAAAAGAAGTATTAAAATATTTATCCGAAGGGATGAGTTATAAAATGGTAGCGGATAAGTTAGGTATCAGTTATTTTACAGTAAACGCACATATAAAAAGTATTTATGAAAAGCTGCACGTTCATTCCCTGGGGGAAGCTGTTTCTCTGGCATTAAAGAATAAAATCGTATAGCCGTTCTCACCCTATCACTAAGTTTAGCAATTGTCCTGCCTTAATTCGGATCTTACATTTACGCTTTCTTTTACCGGGTAAACATTTGAAAAAAATTCTATTGCGTATCAATCGTATTAACCTTCCGGTTAATAGAAAACGGAATTTCAATATGAAAAAGATTCTTTTTTTGTCAATCATCTCCCTTGCAATAATAAAAGCTCTGCAGTGCCAGGAACTTGAAACCATTGCGGGAAGAATATCACCCAAGGAACTGGCGATTTCTCCTTCTCCTGCTTTTGATCTGATGGGAGCATCTCCCTCTCAGATAACCCGTACAGCAGATATAAAAGATTTTAAAGTGGACTGGTCGTTAAGGTATGGGATCAATCCGAATTTCGCAATTCAATCACAACCAATCTGGGAGATATTTTTTAATAAAAGGGATTTAAGTAAATACCAGTCAGCTTCCAACCTGATGAGACGGCTGGCATCAATTGATTTATCACTGGGTACCATTCAGGATGCCAACAGCTACAGGCGAGTCGGCGGAGCCATAAAATTTAATGTTTTCAGGCAAAAAGATCCATTGATGGAAAAAGAATTGTATGAAGACATCGGTTTAAAATTTATAAGTGAAAAAAAGAATCTGCAGCAACAGCTTAAAGAGGTCAAAGAAAAACTTGATACCATTAAAAACATTCTTGAGAAACCGGCTTTGCGGGTGCAGATAAAAACTATTGAAGAACAATTGAGCACCTTGCATTCCAGGAGAATGGCAGAGATCAATGAACGTGCAAAAATATTTGTTGGCGAATACTGGAATTCATCATCGTTGGATGTGGCTTTTGGCAGAATGTACACATTTATGTCTGATAGCGCAGCAACTTTCGGCATGAGAAAAAACAGCAGGAGTACCGGGTGGGGTGCATGGATTAATGGTAATATGGGTATAGGAAATAAAATTCTGGTATCAGGTCTTTTTAGAATGTTTTGGTATCAGGATCAGGTTGATTTCCTTCTGAAAGACCTGTCAACTGATGTTGAAACTCCTCAAACTGCCATCGGTAATAATTCACTCTTCAGCATGGGACTAAATTTCCGCTATGGCGGGTCAATTCATACTTTTTTTGCTGAAATATTGTACGAACGAAAAAAAGTTAATTCTGCAAAAGGGTGTCTTGATGGAGCGTATGAGGTTCCCGTAAATAGCGAAGTGGTCAGCTCTTCTTTGAGTTGGGATGTGGTTAATCCCAATACCGTGACATTTGGCGGTGACTGGCGGATGTACCGGGGCGGAATAATCAGTTACGGGCTGCGTTCTGTTTTTGATTCAAACTGGAAATTCAAAACGTTTGCTCCTATAATCACACTTTCTTGTATGATGAGATGATCATATTGTGGTAGGGAAAAATTTTAAAAGGAGAAAATGGACATTGTAAAATATTTCATTCTTTAAAACAGATCAATATGAAAAACAGAATTGCAAAAGCGTTCACAACGCTGTTAATATTTTCTCTGGTATTTGCATCCCGGTCAGAACTTTTTTCTCAGGATGCAGATTTGAAAACGAAAAACCTTTCAGCCTCAGACTTAAAATTGAAATGGGAGGATAATAGCAAGGATAAGGGGTGGGATAAACTGATGAAAGAGATGGGGAGGAATGGCTTTAAGCGAGTGGCAGAGTCTTCCTGGGGATTTAAAGGTGTTTTGAAAGATCAAAAAACAGGGAAATCGGTAGATGTGGAATTTTGCGTTTTTGATTTTTATAGCCCCAAAGCAGTAAGCGATAAAAATTTTCAAACCGGCTCTATGATTTGGAGGAAGATAGGAGATGAAGTTTATAAAGCCTATTTAATTTATCCCAAAGAAGTCAGTGATGTTGAAAAGAGCCTTATGGAATCTGTAGAATTTTATGCTGATAAAAATAATGATATTAAAAAAGCTAATAGCTTCGGAAGGCAGTTTAGAAAATGTGTAAACGGAGGTAATCATAATGTTCTTATAGATACCTGGTTCGGTAAAATGAAAGTTAAGGCTGACTGCAAAACATCTTGTATAACCGGTATAGTAGCTTGTGGGGGAGTTACCGCTATTTTAGAATTAGTTTCAGGTGGACTGGGAACTCCTTTACTTCTTGCGACTTTTGGACTTTGTGCTGGTGCAGCTTGTGCATCCTGCTTAACTTATTGTGCTTTGGGGTCTTTGTGATTATAATCCCTGATAATAGCGATTAATTTAAAACTTTTTAAAATGAAAAAATACTCACTTTTATTTTCAATTTTTTTGTTAGTGGTTAGCGTAATGCCGGGTTTTAGTCAATCCGGAACAAATTGTTTTAATACGCAATTCAATAGAAATTCCACCAGCTATAATGCGGTAAACGCCTATTTGCTATCTTACCTGACCACCATGTCAACACCTGATTATCTCAGATTTCGGGAACCTGCTCCCTATCCGTCTGAAAACAGTAATTGGGTGAAATATTTCCAGCACCGGAATGATACATTTGTCCGCAAATTTTCACAGCAGGTTTCATATCTTTTTTATAATCCTTCGCAGCAGCTTCAGGAATCTTTGGCAGGTGTTCAGAACAAGGTTATCCCTAACGTAATAACTAAATCAATAAATAAAACAAAGAGTGAACCTAATGTAGTAGTTACGGCAGGAGGCAATGTGATCTTTGATTTTCAATACCGTTGCAGTCCCAATGCTTATGATCCCGAAGCAATTATTATTTCGACACCAACTACGGTATATGTTGTTTTCAGGGCAACAGACCGGGTTTCCTGTATCAGTGAGAACAGCCCCATAAATTCGTTTGGTTATAATTGGGGCGAATGGATAGGGACAGACTTTAAATTTTTAAAAAGGACCTGGCCTAAAATAAACGGACAAGTACACAGAGGATTTATTGAAAGTCTGAATTATGAAAACTTTGCAGATAGTGTTGCTTCAAGAATAAAAAACCGTTATGGGGGCGCCGGTAAAAAAGTATGGATAGCCGGACACAGCCTCGGAGGAGCACATGCACAGCTCTTTGCATTGTTATTAAAACTGAATTGGGGAATCACCGCACAAGGTGTTTATGTTTATGAAAGCCCTCATCCTGGTGATGCTGATTTTGTTAATCAATTGAACAGTGAATTAGGAGGAAAGTCCAGAATCCAGAGATTTGAATTTTCAGATGACCCTATACCCACACTGCCTTTTCAGATGCCACCATTTTCATTCGCAAGAGCCGGCGAAAGAAATTATTTTGCCGATCTTAATAAGATGAACAGAGGCGAAGAACAAATTCCGGTCTGGGACGATATGAGACTTGCTTGCGGTCTTTTAAATCTTGGGCTAAGCAGTACTATCAAGTTAGAAGCTTTATACAGTTGTGGCGGCGCATTTTGTTATCATCATCCTACCTGGGTTTTAAAAGGGCTCAGAAATAAGCTGCCATCATCGGCGTATTCATCTTTACCTCCGGATATCCCGCTGCCTGCACAGGGAGAGGGCACTTGTTCCGCACCACAGATTCAAAAGGGAAATCTGAATAATCCATTGGTTAATACTATGGATGATATCGAGAATGCCGTTGCTAATTTCATAAAAGCTGCCACAAATTATACCAGCAATCTTTTAGGGACTGTGCCCGGGGTCACAGATGGGGCAAGCTATAAGATTTCATGCTATGGTTTCAGCAGAAATAATACAAAGAAATATCTGAATTGGAATGCAACAGACAAAAGCCAGTTACAGATCAGTACTACAGGAACTGTATTTAAATTGACACATAAGCTGGCTGGTGGTTATTACCTCACTGTCGGTCAGACAAAGATGGTAGCAGATATCAAAGAGCCAAACCTGGGAGGGCCTGATGCACGGAGTACTCCGAATGTACTGATGCAAAAAGCAGGTAATTATCCTTTCGGAGCTTTTGGTGATGAAGATACATGGTACCTGATCCCTATTAAACAGAATGCTTTCGTATTATACAATTTTAATACTCATTGTATCTTAACTGCAGGAGCTGAGTGCCTGTCAGGAGGTAAATGCGGTGTCACTAATATTCCCGGCCAAAAACCTAATCGCTATCAGGTCTGGTTACTGGAAAAACAGTAGCTGATCACAGGGAACGATGTTATTATAATTCCGGTATTATTTTGCGGAATGAAATAATAATACCGGAATTTCTTTGTTTAAATAATCGTATTTCACATCGGTTGATAAAACTCATGCACAACCAAGTGCATGTTTTTTATATTGCAATTTCCGCTTTAAGATTTAATAAAATTAATACTCTAATAATTATCCTGAAATGAGAAACGATATTCTTATTTTGTTTTTAAGTGCATGAAGTTTTAGCTCTTCTTCACAAACCAGCATCTGCGGAACTGCAAATGAAGGCAGTCCGGTTAATCTTTCAGCTCCGTCAGGGCAGGTATTTATTTCCGTGACATTTGCAAGCTATGGTACACCCAATGGCAGTTGTGGAAGCTTCACAATCGGGGGATGCCATGCAGCAAACAGTAAATCTGTTGTAGAATCTTTGTTAGTTGGAAAAAATTCTGCGAGTATTATGGCTGACAACGCAACATTTGGCGATCCCTGTCCGGGAACTGTTAAGAGACTTTATATTGAAGCTGTTTATTCCACACCGCTTCCATTGAAGCTTATATCATTCAGCGGAACAAACCTTACTACTGAGAATTTATTGTATTGGGAAACCAGCAACGAGACCAATACAAAAGAATTTATAATAGAACGGAGCAATGATGGCAACCGGTTTTATGCAATCGGAACACTACCTTCGCTCAATCGCCCCGGAAATAATCATTATTCTTATTCGGATACTTTGCAGCAGGTATCTGTTCAGTTCTATAGGCTGAAGCTGGCAGATATAGACAGAACTTTTACATATAGCAGCGTTATTAAGCTGGGACATTCTTCTGATGCAAAGTTTAATGTTTTTCCAAACCCCGTTCTAAACTCCGTAACAATTGAAGGACTTCAAAACAAAGGATCAATAGAAATCACCGACCTGCTGGGAAGAGGAATGCAAAAACTACATATTATTGCTTAAACTCAAACGGTCAACATGGAGCGATATTCCCCGGGCATTTATATCATAAAATGCAGTTACGGAAATATTATGCTCTTCAAAAAAATTATTAAGGAATAAACAACTGTTCAAAAAAGATATTTGCTGATTTTCTTTACGATCCCAGGGCCCTCGTAAATAAACCCGGTCCACACCTGCAGCAATAATGCACCGGCATCAAATTTTTCTTTTGCGTCTTCTGCCGTAAAGATTCCTCCCGAAGCAATGACAGGAATTTTCCCTCCTGTTTTTTCCGAAATGTATTTTACTATTTCCGTACTTCTTTTTGTCAGCGGTTTTCCGCTTAAACCGCCGTTGCCTGCTTTTTGACTTTTAACTTCTGATCCTTTACTTAACCCTTCTCTCGAAATAGTGGTATTGGTTACCACTATCCCGTCCAGTTTGATTTCTATTGCCAGCTCGATTACATCATTCAGTTGTTCAGGAGTCAGATCCGGAGCTATTTTGAGAAGTATCGGCCTTTGAATTTTAAATTTTGAATTTTCGCTTTGCAAATGTGATAAGATCTTTCTCAGGGATTCCTTTTCCTGTAATTCGCGAAGGCCCGGAGTGTTCGGAGAACTTACATTCACTACAAAATAATCCACGTATGGATGCAGCTCTTTAAAACAGATCTCATAATCCTTCCATGCTTCTTCATTGGGCGTAACTTTATTTTTCCCTATATTTCCTCCGATTATAAGTTGGCCGTTCGCAGGTTTATTGTCCGGATGTTTTTCTCTCCACTTTTTCAGTCTTTTTGCTATTGCCGAAACACCTTCATTATTAAATCCCATGCGATTGATCAGCGCCTTGTCTTTTGGTAAGCGGAAAAGTCTCGGTTTGGGATTTCCCGGCTGCGGTTTGGGAGTAACAGTGCCGATTTCCACAAATCCGAAACCTAATACTTCCAGCTCTCTCAGGTATTTTGCATTTTTATCGAACCCGGCGCCAAGCCCTATTGGATTTGAAAATTCCAGGTTCCCAATCTCAAATTTTAAATTATCTTTTATTCCGGGCTTATAGCATTTGGCTAACAGTTTTCCGAATCCGATACTGCAGAGAAATTTCAGGCAATTCATGGAAAAATAATGTGCCCGTTCGGGAGGGAAAAGAAAAAGGATGTTTCGGAGCAATTTGTACATACCGGGAAGCGAAGATAGCGGAACTTTTACGGATGGTTTTTGTTGTTAACTTTGAAGATATTTACATTTTGTACTTCTTAAACTTTAAAACTTTTCTTCATGCAGGAAGCTTATATAGTAGCAGGTTACCGTACAGCAGTCGGAAAAGCAAAAAGGGGCAAGTTTCGTTTTTTTAGGCCGGATGATCTGGCGATTGAAGTTATTAAAGGATTGATGGCATCTGTTCCTCAATTGCAGGCAAAACAGGTGGATGATGTGATCGTGGGTAATGCTGTACCCGAAGCAGAACAGGGTTTGCAGATAGGTCGCATCATTGCTGCCAGAGCTTTAGGATTTGACACTCCCGGAATGACGGTTAACCGTTATTGTGCATCAGGATTGGAAACGATCGCTATTGCAACAGCCAAGATCCGGATGGGACTGGCTGAATGCATCATAGCAGGTGGCACGGAGAGCATGAGCCTGGTTCCTACGGCGGGATGGAAGACAGTTCCTTCCTATTCCATTGCCAAAGACGAACCTGATTATTATCTCGGCATGGGATTGACTGCAGAAGCAGTGGCAAAAGAGTATCATGTAAGCAGGGAAGCACAGGATGAATTTTCATTCCATTCCCATCAGAAAGCACTTCATGCAATCAAAAACGGATACTTTACAAGCGGGATACTGCCTATCAATGTGGAAGAAGTATATGTAGATGAGAAAGGTAAAAAACAGAAAAGGAATTATGTGATGGATACGGATGAAGGGCCGAGAGCAGACACTTCCATGGAAGCATTGGCAAGATTAAAACCTGTATTCGCAGCCGGTGGTTCTGTTACTGCAGGCAATTCTTCGCAGACATCAGATGGAGCTGCTTTTGTAATAGTGATGGGCGAAAAGATGATGAATGAACTGAAGTTAAAACCAATCGGAAGGGTAGTAGCTTGTGCCGTTGCCGGTGTGAATCCCCGTATCATGGGCATCGGGCCTATAGCTGCTATTCCAAAAGTATTGAAGCAATCAGGAATGAGCCTTTCGGACATTGACCTGGTGGAATTGAATGAAGCATTCGCTTCCCAATCGCTCACAGTGATCAAAGAAGTGGGGCTTGATCCTTCTAAAGTGAATATCAACGGCGGCGCCATTGCTTTAGGACACCCATTGGGATGCACCGGGTGTAAACTTACCATCCAGATACTTCATGATATGAAACGGCTGAATAAAAAATATGGAATGGTAACAGCCTGTGTCGGAGGAGGACAGGGCATTGCAGGTATCATTGAGAATATTGAGTAAATTTTTGGTGTCTTATTATCAGGTTTTAAATGTGACCTGCCTGAGGATTGTTTTTCCTACCGGAACAAGTATAACATGTTCTGTTTTTCGTGATCGGGTATTAAAAAGTTCCGCACGAAATTCGAGACGGCCTTTTTCTTTTTTAATTTTTCCTTTACGATACCGGTAATGCTTTAATGATATTGGTTTGTAGTGTGTGTCATAGAACTCCGGTATATTATATTTTTTAGTGATGATCTCTTCGGCTTCTATGGGGAGTGCAAGCACTAAAGGGCCGTAAGAGAAATATACTTCCCGGTCATGAGTACGATTTACTTTCAATGCAGGCGTGAATATGATCTGAAAAGTTTCTTTTCCCTTCCACTTTTTATGTATGACAATAAATCTTTTTTCTTCCTTAAATGAAATGCCTGCTGTTACTGCTTTTGACCAGCCCGGCTTTCTGATTTTCAGAGTAAATTCAACAGGATGTTCCACCTCGATTTCAAAATTGATGGTAAAGTCAAAAGGATAGGATGTGGTTTCCCTGATAAAAATATTTTTCCCCTTAAAATTTATGGCTGATTCATTGGGTCCAAACAGGCAAGCAATTAGACCCTCCTCATCTTTCATCCACATATTCTGTATAAAGTATGGAGTTATCCTTCCTGCATTGGGAACACAACAAACAGCCACGTCCTGATGTACAGGCGAATATTTATAACGGGTTTGTTTTTTGATCTTCTCTTTTAACCCGTTTTTTGTTCCGCACATTTCATAAGAATTATCTGTTTTCAGATAGGCAATGGAACTGTGAACGGGGTTCCTGGATCCTTGTGCAGCATTAAAAAATATATTTTCTGCTTTGTCTGCAAACTGAAGATTACCTGTTTTCTGAAGGAGAAAAAGATATGAATCCATTAGCTCATGGATGGAACAGTATTCATACCCGGTGTTCGTTCCGTTTGCCTTGCGACCCAGGATCCATTCATCACCTATCGGGCCGCCGGTAGCGGTAGTAGCGCTTTCTATTCTTTTCAGATAGACAGAAAGAGCTTTTTTTAATTGAGAATTGCCGGTCGTAAAGTACGCCAAGGCTAATGACCGGAGATGCTCGTATGTGTGAACTCCATGGCCGGCAAGTTTATATTTTTTATTCAGGATGTTTTTTAACTGGATATCTTTTTCACTTACATCTTCCCTGTTGTAATCGCTGAATAAAAATGCAGCATACTCTGTGTAGGTTTTATCACCGGTGAACCGGTACAACTCATTCAGTATATCGGTGAACATCAGACCGTGGCTAACGCCTGCATAAGGTTTATTGAATGAAAATGGTGAAGAAGCCGGAGCCGGGTATTTCTTCATTACATTTTTCACGGCACGGATCATGGCTTGCAAGACCTTCTTATTTTTTGTGGCTTCATAATAACCAACCAAAGCACGGTACAAAGTTGTCTTTGACCAGAGCTCTCCGTTTTCCCCGGTAAAATTATACCGCAGTTCCGGCTGGTAAATTCCGATATAACCATCCTTATCCTGGGTGGAAAGAAAATAACCGATTTGTTTTTTTATTCTGGCCAGGTGTATTTTATTATTCAGTAAAAAGGCATGCCTCATATAACCATCCAGCCAGTTCGACTGGCTTTCACTGTTCCACCATAAATATTGCCGGCTCCATTCATCCTGCCCCTGTATGTTGCCTACACTTTTTAATCTTATATTTCTGGTCAGCCTGTCTTTTCCATAAATTTTGTCTTTAATAAAAAGATCAGGCGCCAGCCGGTCCAGATGGCCTACAAACCCGTTGAGATCTTTCTGCATTTGTTCTTTGATCCAACCACATGGTTTTATATCTCCTAACGATATTCTTTGAAATCCGCTTTTCATATTTACCTGGTTGACCATATTGCAATTTCGTAAGGCTTCAGTTTAAATCCTTTCTTTTTGTATCTGATATTACCGAAGAGAGTGGAAAATTTCCGGGTTTTAAGCTCAGGTTTTACTTTTTGAATTTCTCCGGAAAGATTTGCCGCAACCAACACTTTATTTATTCCATCGCTTCTTAAAAAAGTCAAAACGGAATCGTTATTATTATTTATGGTCTGATAATTTCCGTAAGAAAGAGTGGGATTACCTTTCCTGAGCCGGATCAATGTTTTGTAGAAATTGAACAATGAATTTTTGTCGGCTCGTTCTTCTTCCAGGGAAATCCCGTCATTAGGAATAATGTTTCTGTGATCCCACCAGGGGCCTGAGTCTTTGTACCAGACCGCCATTCCTTTACCGCTATCTGACCGGTACCATTCAAATGCTTCCCTGCGTGGAATATCTTTGCCGTCTGTATTGGCGGCGGCACCGGTTATCCCTTTACCAAACATGCCGAGTTCCTGCCCGTAATAAACAGAAGGAATACCGCCAATCAAAAGATAAATGGCAGCGGCTGCTTTTTCTTTCAAAGGATCTTTTTTAAGAGCGCTTGCCGAACGGTCAATGTCGTGGTTTTCCAGAAAAATAATTTGTTCTTTCCCTTTCGGCGTCATACCTAGAATAGTATCTGCTCTTTTTGTGATCTGTTCTTTGTTGAAAGAATTAATGGACCAGGTAAGCCAGAAACCAAATACCATGTCCACATCTGCTTTTTTAAAATAATCAAAACCATAGTCGAGCCAGTTAGCCTGTTCGGCAATGAATTTGATTTCTGGATTTATTTTTTTAACCTGCCGGATCAAAGGCATCCAGAAATCAGCAAACAGGTTGGTGAGTTCAGGTTTATTATCCAGGTCGTCCATCATGTGATCGAGCCGGAAACCATCAGCGCCATCATCAAAGACTCCGTCTTTATCCGGATCGGCAAAGAAGGAGAACAGTTTTATATTGTAGTCAAGAACTTCTTTACTTTTCAGATTAACTGTTGTGAGTTTTATTTTTTTCCCATCATAAGTATCCAGTTCCGTTATATCATAAACGATCGTTGAGGGTTTGGTATGCTCCGGATCCTGGAATAAAATATAATTACTGTAAGGTGATTTCAGGTTGCCTACCGCATCTCTCCACCAGAGATGTTTTTCGGTAACGTATTGAGTTTCCATATCCAGGTAGATCTTCATGCCCCGGCGGTGAACCTCTTTTACCAGGGCGATATAATCGTTCATCGTTCCGAATGACGGATCAATTTTTTCAAAATCATTGGCAAAATAATTATGATAACAATCGGAATCAAAGAAGGGTAAAAGCAAAATGGAAGTAACACCAAGTTCCTGAAGATAATCCAGCTTTTCTTTCAGGCCGTTCAGGTCTCCGTTGAGATCACCATTACTGTCATAAAAACTGCGTTGAAATACATGGTAAATGATTTCGCCGCCTGATTGGTTTGAGGTTGAAGTTTGACAATAAGCAGTTGTGAGAAAAAGTAAAAATGATGAAAGAATTAAAATGAACTTTCGCATTATGATTTACTGTTTAAGAAATTCTTCCAAGGAATGAAATCAATTTCACTCATATCGCAATCACTTTTGCCTTTCGTTCACCAATCTGCTGGCGCCACATGGCATAATACAATCCTTTTTCTTCCAGCAGGGTGGAATGTGTTCCTGTTTCCACCACTTCTCCTTTCTCTAACACATAAATTCTATCTGCATGCATAATGGTGGACAAGCGGTGAGCGATCAGTATGGTGATCTGGGTGCCTTCCTGTGAGATCTCCCTGATGGTATCAGTGATTTCTTCTTCAGTCAAAGAATCCAAAGCCGAAGTGGCTTCATCAAACAATAACAGTTTCGGGTGACGGAGCAATGCACGGGCAATGGATAAACGTTGCTTTTCACCACCGCTCAGTTTCAATCCACCTTCACCGATCATTGTTTCCAAACCTTTTTCTGCTCTTTCCAGCAGGTTCTGGCAGGATGCTTTGTTCAAAGCATCATTCAGATCCTCATCATTGGCGCCGGGATTGACAAACAATAAATTTTCTTTGATGGTACCGCTGAATAAATTTGTTTCCTGGGTTACAAACCCGATCTGGTTTCTCAGGTCATCAAACTTTATTTCTGTTTCATCTGAATTGTTGTATAAAATTTTTCCCTGCTGGGGCCGGTACAATCCTACTAATAATTTCATCAATGTGGTCTTGCCACTGCCGCTCGGCCCGACGAAAGCGATGGTTTCTCCCACCCGGACATCGAAGCTGATGCCATTGATCGCTTTTTGTGAGGCGGTCCGATGCTGAAAAGAAACATTTTTGAAGGACAGAGTTTCAATGGCGCCAATATGTTTTGGGTGTGCCGGTTCTGTTTCAGGAGTTTTCTTCATCAATTCATCAAAATTGATAAGTGAGGCTTCCGCTTCACGATAAGAGAGGAGGATGTTCCCGATTTCCTGCAAAGGGCCAAAAACAAAAAAAGAAAAGAGCTGCATGGTCACCAGTTGGCCGGCATCCATCTGGTTGTGAAAGATCAGCCACATTAATATGAAAAGGATGACCTGTCTCAGCGTATTAACCATAGTACCCTGGATGAAACTGATGCTGCGGATACGTTTTACTTTAGTGAGTTCAAGCCCCAGGATTTTATAGGTGTTTTTATTCAGGCGTTCCACTTCCTGGTGTGTTAGGCCCAGGCTTTTTACCAGTTCAATATTACGCAGTGATTCCGTAGTGGATCCTGCCAGCGAAGTGGTTTCATCAACGATCCTGCGCTGGATCGCTTTTATCTTTTTACTGAGAATATTAGTGATCACGGTAAGTATGGTGATACCACCGAGATAAGCAAGAGGGATACTCCAGTGAATAAAAACGGCAGCATAAATAAATACGAATAATATTCCCACGAACACGCCAAACAGGATATTCATGAAGCTGATCATGAATTTCTCCACATCGCCACGAACTTTTGTCAGGATGGAAAGAGTTTCCCCGCTGCGCTGATCTTCGAATTCCTGGTAGGGGAGTTTCATGGCATGCTGAAGGCCATCCGTAAAAACTTTGGCCCCGAATTTCTGGATCACTACGTTTAAAAAATAATCCTGAAAATTTTTTGCCAGGCGGCTGATCATAGCCACAGTGATCGAAGCGATCACCAGGAGCCAGACCCCCGGCTGTTGCCAGGTAAACGAATTAAAAAAACGGTTGGGATCAAAATTATGGATGATGTACGCATTGGCCAGGTTGATCATTTTCCCGAATAGGATAGGGTCTATCAGGGAAAAGCCGACATTGATGGCAGCCAGGGCCATTACCAGAAAAACGAGCCATTTAAGTGGTTTCAGGTACCTGAAAAGGATCTTCATAAATATCAGTATGGTTGAAATGTAAGCAACTCAGGTTGCAAACATTGTACAAGTTAGGAAAAAAGACAAAATAGAAGAGAAAGAAGTGAGAGGCGAGAGAATGAGAGAATGAGAGAATGAGAGAGTGAGAGGGTGAGAAGGGTTATGGGGCAAGTGACGATTTTATTTTGGCACAAACTTTCAATATCTCAAATGATTCGGTTGCCAGCCATTTCAATTCTTTTTTGTCTCTAAAACCGGTTTCTTCAAAAAGCTCAATCCAATAAACACATTCATCCGCTTCTTCTACCACAATACAAATTTTTGAATATTTTTCAGCTTTTGACCTGCCACGACAAAAAGCACGGAAATTAGCTCCAACTGATGTTCCTAATTCCCAAACTGGTATGTCATAATTTTTGTGCAGTATTAAACGGGATTGTGCTTAAAAATTTCAATACCCTCACGCCAAAGTCTTTTGTCCGTTTCCGGAACATCTCATTAAATTCAGCATTTGTCATAGCGTTACCTTTAAAATACATAACTAAAAATTCCTCAAACCTCACTCTCACCCTCTCACCTTCTCACTCTCTCACTACTCACCCCGCCCAACCTTCCCTGTCAAGACTCCGGTATTGTATGGCTTCTGCCAGATGTTCGGGCTTTATGTTTTCACTTGCTGAGATATCCGCAATAGTACGGGATACCTTTAAAATTCTGTCATAAGCTCTCGCAGATAAATTCAGTTTTTCCATGGCTGCTTTCAAAAGGTTTTGCCCTACTTTGTCAATCACACAAATCTCTTTCAGCATTTTACTGCTTATTTGAGCATTGCAATAAATGCCGGGATTGTTTTTATAACGCTCCGCCTGTATTTCCCTCGATTTAATGACCCGCTCACGAATGAAGGAAGACGTTTCTGAAGTTTTAATGGAAGATAATTCGCTGAAAGGAACAGGCGTTACTTCCACATGCAGATCTATCCTGTCAAGCAAGGGCCCCGAAATTTTATTCAGGTATTTCTGAACAGCGCCGGGCGGACAGGTACATTCTCTTTCCGGGTGATTATAGTATCCGCAGGGGCATGGATTCATGGAAGCGACCAGCATAAAGCTGGCGGGAAAATCAACAGCCACTTTTGCTCTTGAAATAGTTACCCTTCTTTCTTCCATCGGCTGGCGCATTACTTCCAACACGGTTCTTTTAAATTCCGGAAGTTCATCAAGAAATAATACACCATTGTGTGCCAGGGAAATTTCTCCCGGCTGTGGTACGCCTCCTCCGCCTACCAATGCTACATCACTGATAGTATGATGCGGAGAGCGAAAAGGACGTTTGGAAATCAGGGTTGAATTTTCAGGAAGTTTACCAGCTACAGAATGAATTTTTGTTGTTTCCAGCGCTTCCTGCAAAGTAAGTGGCGGTAAAATGGTGGGCAATCTTTTTGCCAGCATGGTCTTTCCTGCTCCGGGAGGGCCGATCAGAATTACATTATGACCGCCGGAAGCTGCGATCTCCAATGCTCTTTTGATATTTTCCTGTCCTTTTACATCGGCAAAATCAATTTCAAAATCCGATTGGGAATGAAAAAATTCTTCTCTTGTATTTACAGTCACCTGATCCAGTCCTTTTTCTTCATTTTCAAAAAAATCAATTACTTCTTTGATATGAGTAACGCCATATACATTGATGTTATTGACCATTCCCGCTTCCCTTGCATTAGTTTTGGGAACGATCAGCCCTTTGAACCCTTCTTTTCTTGCCTGTATGGCAATGGGCAGCGCTCCTTTGATCGGCCTTACTTCACCATCGAGACTTAATTCTCCCATTATTACATATTGATTCAATGCATCGCAATTATTGAGCTGTGCAGAAGAACCAAGTATACCCAATGCGATAGGAAGGTCGAAAGCTGTTCCGCTTTTTTTGATGTCGGCGGGAGCCAGGTTAACCACAATTTTGGTGCGGGGCATCATGAAGCCATTGGTCTTGATCGTGCTTTCCACTCTTTGAAGACTTTCTTTTACGGCGTTATCAGGAAGACCTACGATCAATGGATCTTTGGCCGTAGCCATCATATTCACTTCTATAGTGATGGAGATCGCTTCCACGCCATGTACCGCACTGCCAAATGTTTTTACCAGCATGTTCCGAATGTTACCGGCTTGAAGGTAGCATAAATAATCTTTGATGTAATAACCACTTAGTGGTATTATCAGCAACTTTTAGCGGCAGAAGAAATGAGGATTGCCGTTATTGTCAAATGCCATTAATAAATCCTGGCTTCCGTTTTTTATGGTAAAATCAATATTGCTCCCGTCGTCAAAATTCATATGAATCGTGAGGTTATCTAATGACCATTTACCGGGATAGTTCACTGATTCTATTTCGAAAGAAAAGGTCCCATCCTTTTTTAAATTTAAGAATTTAACTTTATCAACCGTCCAATCTCCATAGAGGACATTTGGTTCAATAATAAACGGACCGGGGATTTCCAATTCCATTTCATATTTCTTGTTCAGTTCTTCTTTTACCCCTCTGATAAATGCAGTATCCTGCGCCTCCAGAGAACTGATTTGTGACAGGAAATTCTGATATAACCCGGTTACTGCGGGATCATCTTCAGGAACATTTCTCAATGCATCTAATTCATCATAAAAATTTAAAGTTGCCTTTCTTTTATCGGTTAATGTGGAAATGCGCCGGTCCACCAATGACATAAGACGGTTATCCACGTGATCCATTTTTTCAATATTGCTGATATTTTTTATGATCTTGTCATATTCATTGATCAGGCTATTTGTCATTTCAGCGGTATCACCCAGGCACACCATCCTTGCTCCTGCGTCTGCAAACTGTTTGGTATAAAACATCAAAGATTTCCAGGCTTCCATGGTAGCCTCTTTTCTTATTTTGACCTGCTCCTTTTCAGCATGATTCCCCTGAAATCCCAGAAAGTAAACAATTGAACTGGCTAATACCGTAGTGATTACTCCGATGATGATATTTTTTACTGTATTACTGCCGCCTGAAGATCCCGGAGGCGGGGGAGGGCTTACAGCCATATGTTAAAATATATTTTGCTGTCAAGTTACATTTTTTTAAAAATACTTACCAGCAGTATTTAAGATTTTCTCAGATTTTCTCTTCGAATAACAAGGAGACAAATGGATCGGCAGTGACAGAAACGGGTTTTGCATCAACAGGAATAGAAAATTGTTGCTTCTTTTCAGTTATATAAAATGTATGAAAAACCGGTTTTCCCGAATTGTCACTAACCCGGAACTCCAACGGAAAATGAAAGGCATCCGACACTTGTAATTGCTCCACTGAGATGATAATTTGTTTTTCAGTATCGGAATATTGCCAGCCGATCCTGAGTTGGGGAATATCCGGCCTGTATAACCATTGATTGAAAAAAGTATCCAGTTTTTTCCCGCTGATACTTTCTGCTACCGCTTCAAAATCTCTTGTATCGGCATTGGAACCTTTATATTTTTCGTAATAACTGCGGATGATCCGGTGAAAGACCGTATCGCCAAGTTGACGGCGAAGCATGTGCAGCACCCAGCCGCCTCTCTGATAACTGTTGGGGTTTAAAAGCTGCATCAGTTTTGAAAGGGAATCCACTACCGGATGGTTTGCAATTTTGGAATAAGCAGCGATCTGGCGGCGGTCGGCCCTCATCTCATGGTTCAGACTATCGGTTCCGTACTTGTGTTCAATATAAATATGGGTCATGTAAGTGGCAAAACCTTCACTCAGCCACAGATGGGGGAAACTCTTCTCTGTGGCCATATCTCCAAACCATTGATGTGCGATTTCATGGGCCAGCAGGCTTTCAACAGAACGGGTAGAGGTTGCCGAAGATTCATCATAAAAAATGCAGCTTGCATTCTCCATTCCACCAAAAATGGTTTTGGATTGTACGTTAGCCAGTTTGTTGTATGGGAACGGCGCAATATATTCCGAAAAGAATTTCAGGATGGAAGGTGCAGGAGCGTAATTCCTAAAGCCCGTAATGCTGTCCTGCGGAAAGACCCATGCACTGACCGGGATCCCCGCGGGACTGTCCTTATATTCTGTAACTGCAAATTTTGCCACTCCGATGGCCATGACTTTGGTGGGAAGTGGAATGTCTTCTTTCCAATGAGTCACTTTAAAAGAACCGGAAATTTTTTCCTCCGCCTTTTTTCCATTGGAGATCACAGAATATTTTACGGGAGCCTTTACGATGAATTCAAGGGTTGTCTTATCTCCAGGTTCATCTTTACAAGGTATCCAGTTGTGTGCACGGTCGGGCCAGTTGTCTGAAAAGAATGTACGGTCGCCATGTTTGTTTTTGGAAATGATCAGCCCGTCGGAAGGAATGCCTTTATAATTTATCACAACAGAAAAGGTGTCACTGTTCTTTAGAGGAGTTGCAGGAATGATCCTTATTTTATCGCCTTCCTGTAGAAAAGAAGATCTGAAATGATCATCCGAAAAACCTGCTCTCTCCACTATCATTCCTTTTCCTTCTTTGTTCACTCCCGTAAGATCAAAGCTTACAGATTCTTTCCAGTCTTTTACAATAAAACGGATCGTTGCCGTTCCTTTCAAAGTATCATTCTGATCATTTACTCCTATTTCGAATTTATAATGAAGCACATCTATTGCTGATTGTGCCGTCACAAATTGATGGGGAAAAAACAAACAGGAAATACAGATAATCTTTTTCATGTAAAAAATTTGAAACATTTATATTCTCATAATTGGTTAAACTATATTGATCACGGATTCAGAGTTTCTCCAGCATATCCACTACCTTTTCCTTTTTCAGGATGAAATAACCAAAGCGGTCGTTGCTTATACCTTCCTTCAGTTTGTAAGTGAACACCAGTTGCTCATCTTTTACTATGGTCTCGAAATACTGAAAACTGATGTTGGGATGCACTTTAAGTTCCTCTCCGATCTCGTACAGGTGAGTGGTCAGGATAAAAAGGGAGTTTTTTATTTTGATCAGCCCTTTGATCACGGTGCTGGAGCATTTCATGGCATCCTGCACGTTGGTTCCTTTGAACAGCTCATCAATCAGCACCAGCCATTTCCTTCCGTCATTGATCTTTTCGATCGTATTTTTTATCCGTTGCACTTCATTGAAGAAGAAGCTTTCTCCTTTGGCAATATTGTCCACAACATTGATATTGCTCAACAGCCCGTCGAATAAAGTAAGTTTCATTTGTTGTGCAGGCACGCCCATTCCAATGTGTGCAAGAAAAACGGCAACGCCTACGGATTTGATCAGGGTGCTTTTCCCTGCCATGTTGGCCCCGGTGAGGAAAAGAAAATTATGTTTAGGATCCATGTGCAGGTCATAAGCTACGGGATCAGGGATCAGCAGGTGATACAATCCTTTGGCATCAATCAAAGGAGTCTCCTGTTCTACAAATTCAGGAAAACCAAGATCGAATTTTTTTATGGCAAATGCCATCGAATACCACGCATCCAGCCTGCTGAAGATATCTATCAGGCCCAGCGTATCGTTCTTATATTTTCCTCTCAGGTAATAAGCGAAGTACAGGTTTTGCCTTTTTGAAAATTCCTGCCCGGGCCTGGTCATAGAAAGTTTTTGCAACGGCGCTTCGCCAAGAAGCCGGGTGATCCGCTCAATATAGATTCGAATGTTTGGAGAAAGTTCCACCCCTTCCAGCAGATCGGCAATACCTTTCAGTCCCCTGTAAAAATCAGCAAAGTGTTTTACGCTGTACCGGATCATGGAATAATCAGGACCATGCAGCCATTTGTAAATAGAGCTGTTGAGAGCGTTGGGCTTTCCCGGTACCGGATCCAGTTCATAAGCCATGAATTTTTCGATCATCAGTATGGTGCCGTTGGTGATATCGTTAGGCCAGTCTTTGATGTGTTCCGAAAGTGAACGTATCACTTTCTGTATGGCAAGAATTTTTTTCAGGTCGGATTGCGGCTCAGTGAATACTTTGCGCAACCATTCCCTTCCGCCGGAAGTTTTGGTGAAATTCAGCTTATGGAAAATAGAATATTCTTCCTCGTGATGAAAGATAGAAATATCGTTGAAAGATGTTTTGTCTATTTCCATGAGTGAAAAGGATCAGTACTTAATTTTTAATATTAAAACCATAAATATCAAATCACAAATCTCAAAAAAAATCAAAATTTAAAAGTCCTTTGACTGTTAGTTTTCAATTTTCATTGTTTCTGGTTTATCAATGTTTGGAATTTGATTTTTGGTACTTAGAATTTATTTGATCTTTGGTATTTACTGATTTATTACTTAATCATCTTTCCTGTTATTCAAGATTGCAGTAAAAATTAAAATGAATTCCTTTGCTTCCTGCCTCAGTGCCTTTCTTTCTTCTTCCATTGTATCAGAACCATCAGTTATGACGAGCCTGAGACAATAGGCAGACTCTTTTGCTTCTTTTCTGCATATTTTTATTTTCATTTTAAAATCCTTATTTCCTAAGCTTTCATTCGCTTCAATATAATTTGCACCGGGTGAACTTCCTGAACGAATCAACTGAGACACATATTCATAGTTTGCAGAGTTTTTAGGGAGTTTTAAACAAAAATCCCTTATCCTTTCTGCAAATTTTGCAGTGCGCTCTTCAAGATCATATATTTTACTTTCTTTTTCCAATTCTTATTTCTTTGGTGCTTGATATTTGATTTTTGAGATTTTCCAATTTTCATCTGTCAAATATCAGCCTTTGCCCTTTAATGGATTCATTCCAGCTTGCATGACCTTCATTTTCTCCGGCACAGCTATAAACCAGGTTCCCGTTTACAAAAGTTTTGCTGATAGAAGCAGGGAACTCAAATAATTCCAGCGGGCTCCAGCCGCATTTATATAAAATATTTTCTTTGGATACCCTTGTTGTTTGGTTCAGGTCAACGATCACCAGGTCTGCAAAGTAGCCTTCCCTGATATAACCTCTTTCTTTTATGAGGAAGCAATCGGCAACAGAATGACTCATCTTTTCTGCAATCTTTTCCAATGAAATTCTGTCTTGCCTGTAATAGTACAACATCAGTAAAAGTGAGTGTTGTACCAGGGGTAATCCGGCTGCTCCTTCCAGGCCTCCGGCCTGAGGATTTATTTTGTCGTCACAATCTGGCCAGCAGGAAGCAAATGCATGGTTGTGGGGAAGTTTTTCAGCCAGCAAATGAGGCGCATGATCCGTGGCGATCACATCCAGCCGGTCATCCAGCAAGGCTTTCCATAATGCTTCTTTATTGTTGGGTGATTTGATGGCGGGATTGCATTTGATCAGGTTTCCGAAACGTTCATAATCATTGGCTGTAAAATGAAGATGGTGCACACAAACTTCTGCCGTGATCCGCTTTTCTTTCAGCGGGACATTGTTGGTGAAGAGTGATAATTCCTTTTCCGTGGTGAGATGGAGTATATGCAGCCGGGTGTTATATTTTTTCGCTATGCTTACTGCATAGGATGATGAAGCATAGCAGCCTTCTTCTGAACGGATAAGCGGATGGTCGGAAGCGGTCAATTCTTTATTCGCTGCTTTCAGTTTTTCATAGTTGGCTTTGATGATCTTCTCATTTTCACAATGAGTGGCGATCAGTAATTCGCTTTCTTTAAAAATTCTGTCCAGCGTGTTGGGATTATCCACCAGCAGGTTTCCGGTGGAAGAGCCCATGAAGATTTTGATACCACAGACCTCCTTCTTTTTTTCATTTGTTTTCAGCGCTTCCTCCGCATTTTCATTGGAGGTGCCCATGTAAAAGGAATAATTGGCCAGCGAAACGTTACGGGCAATCTGATATTTATCTTCGAGCAGCTCTTGTGTGAATGCAGGTGGAATGGTATTCGGCATTTCCATAAAGCTGGTAACGCCGCCTGCCACTGCTGCTTTGGATTCGGTATAGATAGTTGCTTTATGTGTCAGCCCCGGCTCGCGGAAATGAACCTGGTCATCTATGCAGCCCGGGAAAAGATATTTTCCTTCGCCGTTGATCTCAATATAATCTGCGCCGGGTGGTGAAATTTGAGGCCTGATCTTTTCTATTTTTTCGCCCCGGATCAAGACATCAGCGGTTTTTATTTCACCCTCGTTGACAACCTGTATGTTCTTAATCAGATATTTTTGCATATTTTGTCACCGGAATCAATTCCTATTTCATGCAATTTAAACAAACCCTTGTAAGACTAACTCTTATTCTTTTTCCTGCAGCCTGTTTTTCACAAACCACTTATTTGCCCAAAGATGATAAGGCATATATTCTTCTGGAAAGAATGGAGATAAAGGCACAAACTGATTCAACACTGAATTTTTCGAAAACAAAACCTTTCAGCAGGAGAGTGGATATTCCTGTTCTGGAAAGATATTATAGTTCGGGAAACCTGGTTAATTCTGTAGGCGAAATTCCTGTGACAACAGATGAAAGTATCCGTAAAATTGATGAAGTAGGCGCTTCACTCAGCAAAGTGGATATTTATAATGCTGAGCATGCATTGATGGATAATATTGAATGGACAGATCAGAGGTTTGAAAGCAGGAAAGCCATTGCAAAAAACTTTTACAGGACTCCTGCCAACCTGTACGAGGTTCATGTAAAGGATTTCGACCTTATTGTAAATCCTGTGATCCGTTTTTCTGTTTCCAAAGAAAGGAATAATGATCAGAAGCTTTTTCAGAATACCCGTGGATTGTATGTACGGGGAAAAATCGCCAACAAAATCGGCTACTATGCATTTATTGCCGACAACCAGGAAAGAGACCCTTTGTATGTGCAGCAATGGATCAATGACAGAAAAGCTGTACCCGGCAACGGGTTTTACAAGACGTACAAGGCTGCCGGCGGAGTGGATTATTTTGATGCGGAAGGATATTTTTCTTTCCGTGCAGCCAGGTTCATTGATGTCTCCTTCGGGTATGACCGGAATTTCATTGGCAATGGCTATCGCAGTTTGTTTCTGAGTGATTTTGGAAGCCCTTATCTTTTTTTGAAACTGAATACAAGGATCTGGAAACTTAATTACCAGAACCTATTCATGGAGTTGCATTCTTCCTATATTCCCGGAGGCGACAAACTGATCCCGAAAAAATATGCGGCCATACACCATCTGGATATCGGGATCACCAAATGGCTGAACATGGGACTGTATGAAGCTGTGGTCTTTGGCAGAAAAGATCATTTTGACTTCAGTTACCTGAACCCAGTGATCTTTTACCGTTCTATCGAACAACAAAACGGAAGTTTTGATAATTCACTGGCAGGAATTGACATGAAGGCCAATGTGGCAAAGAAGTTTCAGTTTTACGGGCAGTTCCTCCTTGATGAATTTATTTTATCTGAAATGAAAAGGAACCGTGGCTCCTGGGTGAATAAATGGGGATTGCAGTTGGGAGGAAAATATATTGATGCATTCAGTATAAAAAATCTCGATCTGCAATTGGAGTGGAACCGGGTACGTCCGTTCACCTATTCGCATGGTGATTCTGTGGCTAATTTCACTCATTACAATCAACCGCTGGCACATCCGCTGGGAGCTAATTTCAATGAATGGGTTGCCATTGCCCGTTATCAACCGGCACCCAAATGGCTGATCGAAGGGAAGCTGATCAGTTACATGCAGGGGAGGGATTCCAGCAGCGAGAGCTTTGGCAGCAATATTTTTCTTCCTTACCTGCCTCCGTATCGTACTTCGGAATATGACTATTTCATCGGCAGCGGATGGAAAACAAATGTGACCTATGCTTCGTTACTGGTTTCTTATGAATTAAAAGAGAATTTATTCCTGGAATTCAATGCCATTGCCCGGAAGCTTCATACAAAAACCGCTCCCATTACTTCAAACAACACTACAGTGATCTCTTTGGGAGTAAGATGGAATGTTCAGCGAAAGGAGTTTGTATTTTAATAAGCAAAGAATATTGCTTTATTAAATAACATGTTTAAACTTTAAACTTTCTACAGTAATAAAAACTTCAAACTGAAATTTTGTGTATTGGTATGTTTAAAGAAGAATGTTATCCCTCAATATGAATACAAAAAGCGATCATTCTTGACTGGATGCGGTCAAGTACGCTGGAGTAGATCAGGTTCGGGTCACGGCTATGAATATTCCTGGCGCCGTTGCTGATCTTGATCTCAGGAGAAAGAATAAAGCTCGGGAAGAAAAAATTGAACCCAAGACCCAGTTCAAATCCATAATCATATTTACCGATCTTTACCAGGTCTTCAGATTTTTTTGCACGGGCATTGCTGGCAAGATCAATATCGCTTTTAATTCCAGTAAATACATACACCCGGAAATTATCAATACGGTCCGATTGTAATTTTAATTGGAAGGGAAAAGTGACGATGACTGATTCAATTTTTTTGGTGGTGTTGACCTCGCCTTCAAAGTTGGCATATTTGAGTTTATAGAGTAAGTCACGCTCCATGAATATGAGTTGCGGATTGAAGCGAAGCTGAAAGCGGTCGTTGATCCTGGCGGTGGCCGACAATCCCAGCGAGAAGCCACCGGAATAAACAGGCTCCACGGTATAAACGCTGTCATCCTGCAGAAACCTTGAATGCTGGGCAATCTGAAAACGGGAAAGATTCCCACCTAAACTGATTCCGAAATAGAAAGGCTTGTTATCATGGTCCCAGAGATTGAGATCGGTGATGTTTCTTTGTGCCTGCAATGATGATGTAAAAAATAATATTCCGGATAGAAAAAATATCCCGGCTTTTGATCCTAAAGTTTTCGTCCACTGTAGATGCAACATATTCCTAAGCTTAAAGGCTGGTATCCGGTTTCGGAGAATCCCACCTCTTTTAAAATTTCAACAAATTGGCGGCGGTCAGGAAATGAATTTGCCGATTCAAACAAATATTGATAAGATTCTTTGTTTTGCCGGAACCACTGAGCCAATCTGGGTGCGGCCAGTTTCATGTACACTTTAAAGAAGGCTCTTACCGGCTTAAGCTTTGGCTTTGAAAATTCAAGAATGACCAACCTGCTGCCCGGTTTCAGCACCCGGAACATTTCTGTAAGGCCTTTTTCAAGGTTTTCAAAGTTCCGGACACCAAAAGCGGCTATCACCGCATCAAACGAATTTTCAGGAAAATTTATTGCCTCTGAATCGCTGATTTGCAATTCAATTAAGTTTTTAAAACCTTCTTTTTCAATCTTTTTTCTGCCGGCTTCCAGCATTTTTTCAGAAAGGTCAATTCCAACCACTTTTTCGGGCTTCAGAAGGCGGCAGGCAAGCAAAGCCATATCTGCAGTGCCGGTAGCAACATCCAGGATCTTTTTTGGATTGTCTCTTTTCAGCTTTTTTATGGCTTTTCTTCGCCAGGCTTTATCTATGCCTGCAGACAGAAAATGGTTCATGAAATCATACCGGCTTGCGATCTCATCAAACATTTGAGTAACCTGAACTTTTTTCTTCAGGCCTGAGTCTTTTGTGGGTAAAATATGGTCATGCGGAAAGGAGCCCATGTTGGTTCTGCAAAGGTAATCCCGGCAGCAGAGCCGGGAGAAAATTATTTGTTCTGAAGAATTTTTTACAAATAAAAGGCCTGATATCATTACGGAATTTGCTTATGAGATTTGGCGACACAAAACACTTGTAGTTTTGCTGGCACCTTAACCTAAATATTTCATTTAAGCCTGTTACCTGTACCTTTAATTTATGGAAATAAAATCGGCGATATATAAGATCAGTAATGCTGATTACAGGAAATGCCCGAAGGCTGACTGCCCCGAGTATGCTTTTATAGGAAGGAGTAATGTCGGTAAGTCATCGCTCATCAACATGATTTGTAATTCAAAAAACCTGGCAAAGACCTCCGGCACTCCCGGAAAGACACAATTGATCAATCATTTTGAGATCACATCAGGAGATAAGAACAACAAGGTCAGGGATTCCAAATGGTATATTGTGGACCTGCCGGGATATGGTTACGCATCGGTTTCACAAAAAGAAAGGAAGCGCTGGTCTTCCATGATCGAACAATATATCCGGAGAAGAAAAAATCTTGTTTGCCTGTTTGTGCTGGTGGACAGCCGCCATGCGCCACAGCCGATAGACATTGAATTCATTAATGAATTAGGGGAATGGCAGATCTCTTTTGTACTGGTATTTACCAAATCAGACAAAAACAAACCGGGTGTGACTGAAAAAAATGTATCCTTATTTTTAGAATCCTTATCCGAAACATGGGAAGAGCATCCGCCGTATGTGATTACTTCTTCCGTGAAAAAAACGGGGCGTAAAGAAATTCTGGACCGGATCAGTGAGCTGAACCGTGCATTTTATCAACAGATATTAAAATAGAAGCATGGTTATTTTTTAATTGAAATTATTGGCCTAAATTGCGCCTCAATATCAAGCTACAGATGAGGAAATATTTATCCGACCGTAACATTGTTATTATTTTATTCGTATTGGTATTCATTACTTTTTCATTTGCTCACGAAGACAGCAAAGCATTACAGGAATTCTCTACAAAGGGATCCGTATCTGCAGACAATACCATTGCCACTCCCGTAAAAATTGCCAAACTCGCTTCTCCGTTCAAAACTCAGTGAGCTTCAATTCCTGCATCCCACTGGATTTTTATTAATGCTTCGTGATGAACTGACAGGTTCTGTTCATTTGTTTTTTTGTAGATGAACCAGTGAGAAATAATTGACTTTAGGGCAAGTTGAAATACTCCGGCAAAGCCGGAAAATCAGGAGACATATCGCTTTCAATTCAATTCACTGCTTTATTGGCACAGCAACTGCTGGCAAAAGCTTCCGGTTTCGCTTTGAAGGCAAAACCCATTCCGAGAATGTACCCCATGGCTTCCTTGAGGGCATCATTACTTTTAAAGTGGGGATTGGTATTGATGTCCGCATGCACTTCCATATCCACGTCATACTCGGTGAACAGATGGCAAAGGTCATAAGCGATCTCAATACTTTTAGATACTTCCATCAGCATCCTTTCTTTGATTGTGAATTGTTGGCGGGTCTTCTCATTATGAATGAACATGAACCCTCCACGGCCTTCTCTGAGAAAAACGATGACCGTGGCAAATTCAGTTTCCTGTCCTTTGACCTGTGAATCGGTACCGATACATACTTTCAGGTGGTTGCCGTTTTTAGTTTCCCGTTTGATCGCATTTTCTACTTCCTGGATTAAAGGGATTTCAATCGGGTCGCCATTAAATCTTCTCCAGAGCATAAAAAAGGTTTTCCGAAATTATCGAAAAACCTTTTATCAGCAAAAGGGTGCGGATTAAACTTCTGTTATTACAACAGAAAAAAAACTATTGTATGATCAGTTTATCGGTCCATTGATGGGATGCATTGGCAAAACGGATCAGATACATCCCTCTTCCCAATCCGTAGGGATCAATCAGGTTGGTACCATTGGAGAGGACGCCTTTGTGTATCATTTTTCCATTAACATCAAACACCATATAACTGAATTTTCCCGGACTGCTCACCATGACGTTTCCTGAAGTGACAGGGTTGCTTATCAGATGTGGCCTTTGGGTTATTGATTTTTGTCTTAATGAAACGACATTGGAATAATATTGACGGCCGTTGTCAAATACAACGTTTAACCTGTATTGTATGTTGCCTTCCGAAGAAGGGGTGTAACTGTAGCTTCTTTCATCATTACCCGGCTGTACCAATTGAATAAAATGAGACCCGTCATTAGAAGCCTCCAGTATCTGCGATACAACACTTTCATCAGCATCAATCAGCCAGTTCAGTTCATGTTTGTCACCCGACACAGTGCCGGTCAATTTAAGTTCTCTTAAAGGCAGAGGTGAATTACCAACAAAGCTTCCTTTCAGAGAATAGGATCCCAGGCTTGCGTATTCAGGCGCATAAATATTTCCTTTGCCTTCTACCTTCAGGTAATAATCTCCGGCAACCAGTGTAGTGTCCATTGCTGCGCTGAGCAGATTACCGGGATTATAGATGTTCAGCAGAGTTTGAGAATGATCGTACAGGGATAACTGCATATCAAGATTGGAGCCTGCATCTCCGGTTCCGACGTTATAAGGAATCGCATTCAAAGTAAACTTCCCCATTGAGGGTAATGAGAATTTGAACATATCCTGGTCGGAGTTACGCTCAATGATTCCTGAAATATCAAATTGATTGTTTGATAGCGTGGCTTCATGTGCATCAGCAAAATTGCTGCTGAAATCATCTGCTCTGTAGGAGAACCCATTCTGGGAAGTAATGATGTCCAGATCGCTTTGATAATTGCTGCAGCCCCAGGAGTTAGGGCCGTTATTCCAGAGTGTGAAATTTTTTGAGTAGCCGACACCCATAATCGGAGCCCAGCCTATTTCACCGGTGCCCTGGCCTGAATTATAGTCGGCAATTTTTTTGCAATTGGCATCATAAGTGGACTGATGATAAAGTCCAAGAGTATGACCCGCTTCATGTGCTGCTGCTTCTGCAATATTCTTTGTACTATAATTTAATAATGCAGTGAAGACAAAAGCAGGAGTATTATCACCCCAGACAAAGGAGCTTACAAAAGAGACACCGCCGGCTGAACCATACCAGTCTGAAGTAACAGTCAGTATCACCCTTGTCCTTGCATTTGCAGGGGCAGCCCAATATGCAGAGGAATCGGTGGTGACATTGACATTAAACGGACGATAATCTTCTGCCACACGGTTGAATACTTCGGTGATCTTGGCTGAATTTAATCCGGAAGCGCCGCAATAGATCGGTCCGTTTGAATTCCAGCTGGTATTTTCAACCGTTTGTCCGTCAAAATCCAGGAAGATCGTTGCGGGAGCTGAGGGATAGCTGTTGTAAATAGGAACCTGGGAAAAGGATGTTAGTGCGCCAATGAGCGGCAACATTATAAAGGCGGATCGGATTGGATTTTTCATAACAAGGCGGATTTTAAAAATGTTTATCAATAGGGCATAGGGTACGGATTTAAAAAAGGGCGATTAATTACAGTCGTGTTATTCATTTACAAGTGCATAGTAATCTTTTTTAATCAGCATTAAATTTCCATTCACTTTTTCCAGGATAAAAAGGTCACCGCTTTTAAAATTGATGATCCTTCCGGTATATCTGATAGTCCCGTCGGCTTCAGTGATCTTTGAAATGGTGAAATTGGAACCTTTGTAATCTGTCAGCTTTACGATCATGCTTCTGATGGATGCAGGACCTGCCGAACGTGCTTTGGTATTGGCAGGCATATCATCACTCTTTGAAACCACTTCTCCACGAAACAGAAAACCGGGGGCTTCAGAACGATTTTGATATTTAGGAACTATTTTTTCACCTTTAGATAAATTGAAGAAACCTGAGAGGGTAGCATCACTGACCGGGATGCTGTCAGGAAGATTATGAAATACTTTTGGCTTGTTGTAATCCGGTTCATTGAGAGGTATCTTCTGTTCCTGTCCATAACCGGAGAAAACTGATAATACCAAAAAAATGCAGAATACGGAAATACTTAAGTTTTTCATAAACAGATATTTTTTAAAATAGGGTAACAGGAGCAGTTGAATTTGTCATCTGCAGTTTTCAGAGAGGGACGGGAATACAATTTTTGTGAAACTTTTCAGTAAATGCAAGCAGATGAAAAGAAATTCAAAGCGAAAAAGAAGTATTACTCTCAACGAATAGTAAACCATATAATAATCAGTTCGTAAAATTCCGAACAACTAAGAGTAAATCAATATTGACCTGTGTTCAGCATAACTAAAGTGCAAGCTTCCACAGGCTGAATGCCGTTCTTTTCAGCGAGATCATAAAGTTCTGAGTTCTCAGCTCCGGGATTAAAGATGATCCTTTTGGGTTTCAGAGAAAGAATGTAATCATAATATTGTTTCTGATTTGAAGGATTCAGGTAAAGGGTTACTGTATCAATGTTGTTTTCAGTGATTGTTTTATCTGATACGGGAACGTCTGCCACCAAAGCTTTTTTTCTACCTATGGCTACAACAGGATGACCATAGTTGCGCAAGCGGTGTATAGCCATATTACTGTATCGTGAAGGATTTTCTGATGCTCCTAGCACCAATGTTTTCTTTTTCTCATTCATAGTGCAAAGCTATGAAGCTTATTCTTACAGAAAATGGATGATTTTCTGTAAGTGAGTAATAAAATATTTTCAATATAAAATAGAAGGAAATCAAATATTAGAGTCTGGGGCAATCCAGTTTTCTTCTTTCACTGCGGCTCATCTTCTGTTGATCATCTCTTGAGGTCTTTTCATGTGATTTTCCGGGCCGTATTGTCAACGCCAGGTAAAAGCCTCCGTTTTGTGAAGATCTTTTTGAAAACAAATTTCCAAAATTGTGTATCCCTAATAGTAAAGGCCCGGCTTTGACTGCAGCTCCGACCCATAATTGCCTGGCCATATTGAATTGTACCGGCAGATAGGCGCCGAACATTCTGTTTTCCCATCTCGGGGTGATGGCGAGCAGATTCATTTGTTTCACATATAATTTATTTTTTGCAGCAGTAGCAGAAAAAGGAATGGTGAGTTCTCCATTCAGGAAAAAATTATCGGTGAGGTGCTGATCTACATTGACGATAACCCGGGTGGGCTGAGTGATATAGAAATCACCACCTAAATTGGAAATACTGTTTGCAATGGAGCTAATGCTATCTGTGAATTCATTCATGGAATTGATATGATCGAATCTTCGTTCCAGCAACGAATCGGTGATATTATTTTTTCCCGCAACTGCCAATCTGCTTTTATCACCATACCGGAAGTGAATACGGCCAATGTCCATCAATGACACTCCGATCTTTGTGTCGTATTCATAATCGTTGCCCGACCCGGAAAGCATGATGTATTCTATACCCACATCTGCGCTCAGACTGGCAAAGGTTCTCCTCATAAAGTTCCTGATATTATCCCTGGTTCCGGAATTGTTATTAACGTCATCCAGGTTGGATGAATATCCGTATTGCAGGGTTCCTTCAGTCAACAGGTAACCGATTCCATTATTTGTTGCATTGGGTATGAAATTAATCCCTTGCCCGTTTGCGTAAGCACCTGCCAGCCCTCGATTCACTTTAAAAGTGACACCTGCATTGAGAATGTTGTTGCCATCATCTTTGATCGTCTGGGCATAGGTTCCGTAAATTTCAGCCCAGGATGCTCCTGTAATCTTTCCTGAAAGAGGTTTGTTGGGCATATTTGCATCGCCAAAGTCTCTTAAATTATGGATGTTATCATTCCAGGTGTAAGTACTTGTCTGTAAGAATTCATAGCCTTTCAGGTTTACACCAAAAGCAACGGCCATTTTTGAATTCAGGGAAATGCGGGCATTGAGCAGTCTTATGTTTTGATCGGCAAAGGCCAGCCTTTTCTTTGTTCCGTTCAGGATCTCAATTTTTGCATTCTGTGTATTACCAAACAAAGAATAATCTTTTAGCCTGATAGCATTGGTTGCTTCTTTGGATTGAATGGCAAACAAAGTGACATCCCAATCGTAAGGCACATGAACAATAGATGAAGGATTATTGGCCGGCCCAAGACTTCCGGCATAAGATGAGCCATGAATGGCCTGGTAGTTTTGGGAGCAGGCACCGGAGGCGAAAGCCGCAAGAATGATCAATGAAAAACAAATCCTTTGTATTCTCATAATTATGTTTTCAGCCGGATTGATTTAGTTTATTTATGGTACCGATGGAAGATCTTTAAAAAGCAATATGCGAATTTATCTTATTTGAGTCATTACTGATGAGGAGAAATATATTTTAACAAGATCATGCATCCTTATGCCGGGCTCAGAGATGACCTGACTAAAGGCCGGATCGTTTTGAGATCGCTGCTACTGCTATTTCTTTGTTGTTCTTACATTCAAAGGATGTAATTTTAGAAAAATGATGATATGAAATGAAAAAGCTACTGTTTCTGTTATGGTCTATCGCAATCGCATTTACCGCAAGAACTCAATTTCATCCTTTCCGTTTTGCACATGTGTCAGACATTCATATCGGTTCGGCTGACGGGAAAGCAGAAGAGGACCTGAGAAGAACGATTGCCGATATCAATTCGATGAATGATATTGCTTTTGTTGTCATTACCGGCGATATTACGGAGATGGGATCCGATGCTCAATTGAAATATGCGAAATCAATGCTGGACAGCCTGAATAAGAAGTGGTATATCATTCCCGGCAATCATGATGCAGGATGGAGCGAGAGCGGCGGAGTGAGTTTCGCAAAAGTTTTTGGTGATGATAAATTCAATTTTGAATATGCGGGCATACGGTTTATCGGCTTGCCTTCGGGTCCTTATGTGCGGATGAGTGACGGCCATATTCCGAGAGGCGCTCTCAACTGGCTGGATAAGGAGTTGAAAAAAGTGAGGCCGGGTCAACCGCTGATCTTTCTGGATCATTATCCTCTGGATAAGAGTTGGGATCTGGACAACTGGTATGAGATCACTGACCGGCTGCACCGTTTTAATACATGGGCTGTTTTGTGCGGCCATGGCCATACCAACAGGGCTTTGAATTTCGAAGACATTCCGGGAGTGATGGGCCGATCTAACCTGAGAGCCAAAGCTGAGATAGGAGGATATAACCTTGTAGATGTTACCGGCGATTCAATTATCTACTCAGAACGAAGGCCGGGCGTGGCAACATTGAAACCATGGACCTTTGTAAAGATCGAAACGAGAAATTATTCTCCTGATAAAAAATATCCCAGGCCTGATTACAGTGTCAATCAAAAATACCCGCAGGTAAAAGAAGTGTGGAAATATTCTTCGGAAGCTAATGTGATCTCCACGCCTGCCGTGTCGGGTGATGATGTGATCGTGGGGAACCAGGACGGAAGGATATTTTGTATTTCGTTGAAGACGGGAAAGGAGAAATGGAGTTATCGAACCGGAAGTTCCATATTTTCTTCGCCGGCTATCGTTGATGGAAAAGTGATTTTTGGTTCAGGTGACGGGAATATTTACTGCCTCAGTACAAAAAACGGAAAGCCGGTCTGGAAATTTCACTGTGGCGCTTCAGTGCTCGGCTGCCCTGCAATTGAAAGCGGTATTGTCTATATCGGAGCCAGTGATCATCATTTCTATGCATTGGAGGTTGCTACAGGAAAACTCAGGTGGAGCTTTAGCGGCCTGGACGGGCCTGTAGTAAGTACGCCTTTATTGTATGAAGGTAAAGTGATCTTTGGCGCATGGGACAGGAATTTATATGCACTCAATAAAGATGACGGATCATTATTATGGAGTTGGAATAATGGTTCCCCGGTCCGTAATTTTTCTGCGGCTGCCTGCATTCCGGTGGCTCATGAAGGAGTGGTTTATGTGGTAGCCCCTGACCGCTATATTTCTGCAATAGATGTTGCTGATGGTAAAACACTTTGGAGAAACAATGATGCCACCGTGCGAGAATCTATCGGCATATCCAATGACGGGAAATGGATTTACGGGAAAACGATGATGGATACGATTGTTGCTTATCGTACCGGCAGGGAAAAACAATCAGCAGCCTGGAAGATGAATTGCGGTTTCGGTTACGAACATGTGCCTTCCATGCTGATAGAAAGAGAGGGCAAGGTTTTCTTTGGGACCAGGAATGGTGTGGTGTTTTGTATTGATCCTTCCTCACAAAAAATAATCTGGGAGCATAAGATAGACAACTCCATGATCAATACGGTCAGAGTGTTAGACGGGAATCACCTGGTTGTTTCTACAATGGATGGGAAAGTTGTTTTTCTGAAAACAGAATAACAACTTCGTTAGAGTAACATGGCAATGGGGTTCTCCAGGTATTTCTTAAAGGTCTGAAGGAAAGCGGCTCCGGTAGCTCCATCCACACTGCGGTGATCGCAACTCATAGTGATCTTCATAAAATTGCTGACACCAAATCCATCCGGCTTTTTAACAACGACTTCTTTAATCTTGCCTACAGCCATGATGCAACTGTCCGGCGGATTGATGATGGCCGTGAATTCATCAATGTCCATCATGCCTAGATTGGAAATGGTAAAAGTGTTGCCGGTGAATTCATTGGGTTGTAATTTCTTTGTCCTGGCCCTACTACTGAGTTCTTTGCTTTCGGCAGCGATCTGTGGAAGTGTTTTCTGGTCTGCGAAACGGACGACAGGAACGATGAGCCCGTCTTCAATGGCTACTGCAATGCCGATATGAATGTGATGATAACGCCTGATCTTATCGCCCAGCCAGGATGCATTCACAGCAGGATGCTGACGCAGCGCTAAAGCCACGGCTTTTACTACCATGTCATTGAAACTGATCTTTACAGGGCTCAGCTCATTCAGTTGTGCCCGTGCCGTGATCGCATTATCCATGTTGATCTCCATGGTAAGGTAGAAATGAGGAGCCGAGAATTTGCTTTCAGCAAGCCTTTTTGCGATTACGCCACGCATTTGTGAGTTTGGAATATCGGTATATCCTTCTTTGTCTGTTGCTACAAATTGAGGAACTGATGCAGGAGCAGTTGCTGTTGTTCCCGTAAACTGACTTCCGGATACTACGCCTTTATAATTATCAATATCGGCTTTGATAATTCTGCCGCCATCACCGGATCCGTGTATTTTACTGAGATCAATTCCTTTTTCTCTTGCCAGTTTTTTTGCAAGAGGAGAAACTTTAAGCCTTCCGTTCTCAGATTCTGATTGCAGATCACCTGCGGAAGATTGTTCTACAATGGATGTTGTTTGATGTATTTCCTGCAACGGCGGGGTTGATAAACCTGCCTGAACTGAATGAGTTCCTGTTTTTGCGGCATTCACTATGGCATTGATATCCACTTTTCCTTCTTCGCCGATAATGCAAAGCAATCCGTTCACTGCGATTTTCTCTCCGTTGTTTGCGCCTACATATAACAGTTTTCCTGTTTTATAACTTTCCAGTTCCAGCGTGGCTTTATCGGTTTCAATTTCTGCAAGTACATCTCCTTTTTTCACCATGTCTCCGACTTTTTTATGCCATGAAGCGATCACACCTTCGGTCATTGTATCGCTCAGCCTGGGCATTAACACCACCTCGTCTATTTTGGAAATATCCATAACCGCAGTTGTTGTTTGTTGCGGAGGTGCAGTTTGTTTTTTTGATGCTTCCTGTTTTTTACTGCTCATCATTTCTCCTTTGCCTTTTATCAGTGAAGAAACATCTTCTCCTTTGTTTCCGACAATGGCCAGCAGATCGTTTACCTGCAATTTGCCGCCCTTTTCAGTGCCTAAATATAAAAGCGTGCCTTCTTTATAACTCTCCAGTTCCAGTGTGGCTTTATCCGTTTCTATTTCAGCGAGCACATCGCCTTTTTTTACATTATCGCCCACCTTTTTATGCCATGCAGCAATAACACCTTCAGTCATCGTGTCGCTCAGCCGGGGCATTAAGATCACTTCAGCCATGTGAGAAAAAAATTTTGGGCCGAAATTAAGATAAAATAAGGAATGATGGTTAAGAATGCACTACCGGTGCCTGACTGATCAGAGTCATGAAAGATGGAAAATATCGCTGAAATAGCGGAGTGGAACCCTCCAAAAAAAAGAAACCCTCTTTTTTGCAGGGAGTTGCATTTAAACGATATAAATTAAGTTTGCCGTTCAAATCAGGGTGTATGAAAAAAATAAGCTTGTTGTTACTAACGACCGTGATTCTTTTTGCCTGCAAGACCTCGCAAAAAGCAGTTGCTGTCCCTCAAAGTTCGGTTTCAAATATTACCATAGAAGGAAAATTGTTTTCGGTTGCTTTTATGCAGAGGGCTGCCGAATACAGCGCTTTGTGTTTCCAGGCATATAATATTGCCAGGCAAAGGGTGGATGAATCATTGATGATGGAAACTTCCAGGCCAAGGGCCATTATTACAGATATTGATGAAACTTTGCTTGACAACAGCGCCGAGGAGGTGCACCAGGGATTACTGGGTAAGGGTTTTGACCCTGTGGAATGGACCCACTGGACTTCTCTTGCCATAGCTGACACGGTACCCGGTGCTTTGACTTTTTTCAAATTTGTTGCATCAAAAGGAGTGGAGATCTTTTATGTGACCAACAGGGAAGAAAAAGAAAGAGAAGGCACTCTGAAGAATCTTGAAAAATTCAATTTCCCATATTCTGACAACGAACACCTGATCCTTAAACAGGATGTCTCCAGTAAAGAGGCCCGCCGGCAACAGATCATGAAGGATCATGATGTGATCTTACTGATAGGCGATAATCTGTCTGACTTCTCTGCCTTGTGGGACGCTAAAACAGTGGAGCAGAGACTGGAGAATGTACAAAAGGAATCTGCTCTGTTTGGAAGCAGATTTATAGTACTTCCGAACCCTGTTTATGGTGATTGGGAAAATGCTTTATATCGTTACAAGCGGCTGACACCTGCGCAGCAGGATTCTACATTGAAAACCTGGCTGAAAAATTATTAAGGATTTATCCAACGGAATGCTCCATATAACTGCTGACCGGTTCGCAGGTGCAGACCAGGTTCCTGTCACCATAAGTGTTGTTCACCCTTGCTACCGACGGCCAGAATTTATTTTCCCGGACATAGTCAATGGGGAATGCGGCTACTTCCCTGCTGTATTGATGATCCCAGTGCGAACGGGTGACCATAGCCTGAGTGTGAGGAGCATTTTTCAGAGCATTATCTTTCTTATCCATTTTACCATCTTCAACAGAACTGATCTCTTTTTTAATACTCAGTAGTGCATCACAGAAACGGTCCAGTTCCCCTTTGTCTTCACTTTCGGTGGGTTCGATCATAATGGTTCCCGGCACAGGAAAACTCATGGTGGGAGCATGAAATCCATAATCAATCAATCTTTTTGCCACATCCTCTGCTTCCACTTCTGCTGCTTTCTTAAAAGGACGCAGATCCACAATGAACTCATGAGCACACTCATTGTGACGGTTGGTGTAAAGAATATCAAAATCGTTATCCAGCCTTGCTCTCATATAGTTTGCATTGAGAATGGCATATTCACTTGCCAGTTTCAGTCCATCATTTCCCAGCATCCGGATATAACCATAGCTGATCAGAATGATGGAAGCAGAACCGAATGGAGCGGCAGAGACTGCATTGTATGCAGGTTCATTGTTTCCGGCAACGTGCAACTTAGAATTGCTCACATGCCCGGGTAAGAATTTAGCCAGATGTTTTTTCACACATATCGGACCCATGCCCGGGCCGCCACCTCCATGAGGTATAGCAAAAGTTTTATGCAGGTTCAGATGGCACACATCAGCACCTATCAATCCCGGTGCGGTCAATCCGACCTGTGCATTCATATTAGCGCCATCCATATACACCTGGCCTCCGTTCTGATGGATGATGTCAATGATCTCTTTCACGGTCTCTTCATAAATACCGTAAGTGCTGGGGTAAGTGATCATGATTCCGGCCAGTTCATTTGCATACTGCGAAGCTTTTACCTTCAGGTCATCAATATCAATATAGCCGTTCTCCAATGCTTTCACCACCACTACCTTCATGCCGGCCATGACAGCGCTTGCCGGATTAGTTCCATGGGCAGATATGGGTATCAGCATCACCTTGCGATGCTCTTCACCATTAGACTTGTGAAAGGCACGGATGGTAAGTAATCCTGTGTATTCTCCCTGTGCGCCGCTGTTGGGCTGAAGGCTGCACGCATCCAGTGCGGTGATCTTGCATAAGTAGTTGCTGAACTCATCAATGAGATAACGATATCCTTCTGTCTGTGCTGCAGGGGCAAAGGGGTGTATGTTACTCCAATGACTCCAGCTCAGCGGTATCATTTCTGTGGCAGCATTCAGCTTCATGGTGCAGCTCCCCAAAGAGATCATCGAAGTGTTCAATGAAAGATCTTTATTCTCCAGCATTTTGATGTAGCGCATCATTTTTGTCTCGCTGTGATAAGAGTTGAAAACAGGATGAAGGAGAAAATCAGAATTGCGGGCTAGAGCAAGGGGTATGTGGCGCAATGCGTCATCTTCATGGATCTCAAAGGCTACAGGGTCAGTGTCATTTTCGAAACAATTGATCAGGTCAAAAAGGTCTTCGATCTGGGTGGTTTCATCCAGAGAGATTCCGATATGTTTATTGTCAATATAACGCAAGTTGATGTTTTGCCTTTCCGCTTTTTCCCTGAAAGGTGTGATGTCATTTACTTTGACAGTGATCGTATCAAAGAAATTTTCGGAAACAAGTTCAAATCCTCTTGATTCAATGGCTTCGGCTACGGTCTGAGTCAGCACACCAACTCTTGTTGCAATGTTTTTGAGTCCTTTGGGCCCATGATAGACTGCATACATAGCAGCCATGTTTGCCAGCAAAGCCTGGGCTGTACAAATATTGGAAGTGGCTTTTTCCCTTTTAATGTGTTGTTCTCTTGTCTGCAATGCCATGCGAAGGGCACGGTTGTTCTGTGCATCAATACTTACGCCGATGATACGGCCGGGAATGTGCCGTTTGAATTCATCTTTGGCCGAGAAAAATGCGGCATGTGGACCTCCGTATCCTAAAGGGACGCCGAGCCGTTGTGCTGAACCGACAGCACAGTCAGCGCCTAACTCACCTGGTGGAGTGATCAGTGTCAAAGCGAGCAGGTCCGTAGCCATAACCACGTAAGCTCCTGCTTCGTGAACTCTATTGATGAAACTGCGATAATCTTCGATGGATCCTTTGTTATTTGGATATTGAACTATGGCTCCGATATATGAAGAATTGATTTCAGCAGAATAATATTCTCCTGTTACGATCTCAATGCCGATCGGTGTGGCTCTTGTTATCAGTACATCTATTGTTTGAGGAAATATCTCTTTATCTACAAAAAATTTCGGCCTGCTGATATGATCATGATCTTTATTCAGCATATTAAAGAACATGGTCATTGCTTCTGCAGCCGCAGTAGCTTCATCGAGTAAAGAAGAATTGGCAATCGGTAAGCCGGTAAGGTCGCTGACCATTGTTTGAAAATTCAGTAGGCTTTCCAGTCTTCCCTGTGAAATTTCTGCCTGATAAGGAGTGTACTGGGTGTACCATCCCGGATTTTCAAAAATATTTCTCAGAATCACAGAAGGTACAATAGTGCCATAATACCCCTGCCCGATATAGTTTTTGAACAGTTTATTTTTTTGTGAAATACTTTCTATATGTTTCAGATATTCACTTTCGCTCATCGCAGGGGGCAATTGCAGTGATCCGTGCATCCGTATAGAAGCGGGGACGGTCCGGTCAATTAGTTCGTTCAGGTCTTTAACTCCAATGATCTTCAGCATTTCCCGGGTCTCTTTTTCATCGGGACCGATATGACGGGAAATGAATTCATGTTGTAGTTCTTCAAAGAGATTCATAATTATATTTTTCGATGATTTATTTCAGATTATTATTTAAAAATCTGCGCAAAGTTATGGAGTGAATTGCAGAAAATTTCCGGAATAAAGGGAGGTGGAAAATTGTGAGCAAAGGGTAGAAAACTTTTAAATATTGAGAACCGGATCTTTGAAGCTGAATGATTATTATCGAATTCACCTTCTTTTCGATTCCGTCTTCTTATGAAAATAAAAAATATACAGACTTTCTGATAAGGAGTTTAGCCTATATTATTGAAATTTGCCCACTATTTCGATCATGGATCCGGAAATAAATCGTATTAAGGGTGTACCTTCCAATTGGGAAAAAAGATCTGCAGAAAGACAAAAAGAATACAAACGCTTTCTTCAAAGGGCAGATAAGAATAAAGTATTAAAACAATTGCCAACTTTGCACGAAGAGGCTTTTTCCCGGATCGATTGCCTTGAATGTGCCCGGTGCTGTAAAAATTATTCTCCCCGTTTTAAAACTCCTGATATAAAAAGGATAAGCAGGCATCTGAAAATGAGAGAGAGCGAATTCATTGAAAAATACTTAGTGGTGGATGAAGACGGCGATTTTGTGGCGAAGGCAAAACCTTGCCCTTTCCTGGGAGCTGATAATCGTTGCAGTATTTACGAACAACGTCCGTCCGATTGCCGCCGGTTTCCATATACAGATGAAGATGTTTTTATCAAACGCCTGCAATTGACTTTGAAAAACTCCACTTTTTGTCCGATTGTTTTTTATGTGTTGGAAAAAGCAATAAAAAATTAATACGACAAAAAGGATATATTTTAACCAAAATGTCGTATATTTGGAACATGAAAAGAACATCCAGGAAAACAAAACCTTATCATGGGACCGAAGAGCCGCTAACAAAAGCAGGGGAGGCAGCAATACAATATGAATCTCTTAGAGTGATCTTAGGAGGCAATAAAGGCATAAAAAAAATGATCACAGGGGATTTTGACCTGATCAGTCTTACAAGGGAAGGCATAAAGAAATCCACGCTGAAATCCCTGGCAGCTTACCTGGGTGTTTCCATGGAAACTATGAGCAGTTTGCTGCATACTTCTCACCGGAATATACAACGTAAGGACGAGGAAGAATTACTGGATACATTAAAAACCGAAAAGGTTCTTGAACTCGCCGCTTTTGCACAGAGAGGCATAGAAGTAATTGGAAACCGGCAAGGTTTTATTGAGTGGCTGCATAGCCCTCTGATCGTCCTTGACAATAAATCACCAATTGATTTTTTAGATACTTCATTTGGTATCCAGATGGTTACCAAAATACTGGGTAGGTTAGAACAGGGAGTGTATTCATAGTATATGGAACTATACCGTATTGCCCAGGAAAAATTTGCTGATGATCTTTCAGGCAACGGGGCAAAAATTTTTGGAGGCAGGTGGAACAGCGAGGGCTTATTTGCGCTATACACTTCCTCTTACCGATCGTTAGCATTATTGGAAACATTGGCACATACGCCGGCGAAAATGCTGGATCAGAAGGTTTATATACTCATTACTTTATCATTGCCCGGCAATACCCGTATTGAAGTAATAGATAAAAATAAACTATCTCCCGGATGGGATGCGCCTGATACAAGGCCTCTCACAAAAAGATTGGGAGATGAATTTCTGAAGAGTAAAAGCAGTTTGTTATTAGCTGTTCCCAGCGTATTGATGCCTGAAGAAAACAATTACCTGGTAAACGTATTGCACCCGGATATGAAAAAGATGAAAGTGATCTTTAAACGGCGAATAAGTTTTGACAAGAGGCTGACCTCGGGATTATGAAACTTTTTTACCGCTGAATGAATTATTCCGAAGTCAATTCCTCATATGCTGCCTGCAATGGCCGCTGAATACCTTCGCCTGCCCATTCTGTATTTCCCGGGATGGCAGTATTTTTTAAAAACTCTTCTTTAGTTTTTCCTGCCTTGATCTCGCTTTCGGCAAAGTGTAAGACCTGGCCCAGGTAATCGCTGAATTTTTTCAGATCATCAGCATTGCCGGTAACGTCATAGCCATCCTGAGCGTGGCCAAAAACATATTGTGTTTTATTGCCGAACTTTTTTACTGCTTTATCCAATACTTCTATCCAGCTTTTCATACTGGCCCCTGCACTGCGATCTACAAAAGGATGGCGCCGGTTAAACATAAGGTCGCCCATGTGAACTATACCGGCATGCTGAAAATGGATCATGGCATCACCATCTGTATGGCCTCTTCCGAAATAATAAAGGCAGATCTTTTCTCCACCGATTTCTTCGCACCAGGTATCCGAAAAGGTCTGATCAGGATACAATTGCTTATCTTCTGCTTTTTGGGCTTCTGCCACCCTCTTTTGATTTTTCAGCGAATTTTCATGAGCCAGCACATGGCTAACGATGCCTTTGAAAGAGATATTTCCCGAAGTATGGTCCATGTGATGATGCGTGTTGATCAGTTTGGTAAATGGTTCCCCAGATCTTTTTTTCAATTCTTCTATCAGGTGCTGAGACGTGTCGGGAAATTGTGCATCTACCACAACGATTCCTTTTTTATGGACCATGAAAGCTATGGTACCGCCTCTTTCGGTGAATACTCCGATATTATCTCTAAGCATGGTGATCTTCCAGGACGGATCAAACCAAGCTGACAGTGAACTTTTCTTTATTAAAGCAAGAGCGCCTAAAGTAAAAGATGTGTTTTGAAGAAATGAGCGGCGGTTCATAAAAATATGTTTTGATTATTGAAGAAAATGATGACCCCGAAAATTTTCAATACTCGAATTTACGTAATCCCGGCGCTTTTATCCAGGTAGCGATCACCACAAAGAGTGTCATGCATCCACCAAATACGACTGAAGGAACCACGCCCATGATCTTTGCTGCCAGGCCGCTTTCGAATTGTCCCAGTTCATTGCTGGAATTGATGAACATGGAATTGACGGACATCACCCTTCCTCTCAGTTCCATCGGAGTTTTTAACTGAAGAATGGTTCCGCGGATTACCACACTCACTCCATCGAGCATGCCGCTTACAAGAAGTACCAGAAAAGATAACCAGAACCATTTGGATAAGCCAAAGAGTATGATGCAACATCCAAAGCCGGCAACGGCAAATAATAATCTCTTACCATGATCTTTTTTAAGTGGGGCGATAGTGAGAAGGATTACGACGATTATCGAGCCAATATCCGATGCGGCATTGAGCCATCCGAACCCTTTAGGGCCTACTTTTAAAATATCAGAAGCATAAACAGGAGCCATAGCCACGGCTCCTCCAAAGAAAACGGCGAAGAGGTCGAGTGAGATGGCGCTCAATATTACTTTGGTTTTAAATACAAAACGTAGCCCTTGTTTTACGCTTTCCCATGTTCTTTTTCCGATCTGATTCGGATCAGGCTTTTTAGGCTTCAAGAGAGATAATACAAGTATTGCTGCAGCCATCAGCAGGCAGATAGCAGTCAGTGAGCCGGATATTCCAAACGCTGCTATCAGGAAACCACCGGCGGCATGTCCTGACACGGATGCGGATAAGAAAGTTGCCTGGTTCCAGGTGGTGGCATTTTGCAAAACTTCTTTGGGAACAATGTATGCCAGCAGCACTGCAAAGCTGGGTCCGGCAAATGCACGGATGATGCCACTGCAGAATATTACACAATAAATCAAAATTGTGACTTCGTGAACTCCTAAGTGATGATCTGAATAGTTATGTGACAGCAGCAAAAGAACGATGGAGCAGCAGAAATAAAAGAAGATACCTTTCCTCAACAGTTTCCTCTTTTCACTTTTATCAATGACATGGCCTGCATAGAGGGCAAATGACAAGGCAGGAATGATCTCTGCAAGTCCCAGCAACCCTATTGAAAAAGGATCATGGGTCAATTCATAGATCCACCAACCCACAGAGGTACTCATCATCCGCAACGCCATTATAAAAAGGAAACGACCGGTCATCAGGTTTCGGAATTCTGCGATCTTAATTGAAACAAGAGCATCGTGTTTTTGACCGGGGCCGGGGATCATAAAATGGAAACAGGATTTCTGTTGTTTTTAAAATTAACAAGAAGGCCGGTTTGATCAGGTCTGATCCTGTCAGGGGAGGGAAAGGTAGTATTGCCTGTTCTCATATTCTTTTTCCAATGCATCGAAGATCACCTGCAGATGTTTTTCATTACCCAGGAAATCGGCATTGCTGGCATCAACGAACAATGTTTTTATATTGTGCTGTTTGATATAGTGTGTATAGGTTTCCTGAAGGTTGAAGAGATAATCATCCTGTATATTTTGTTCATAGGTGCGGTTCCGCTTTTTAATATTGATCTGAAGCTTCTGAACCGGCGCATGAAGATAAATCAGGATGTCTGGTTGTACCAATTGCTGATGAATAATATCAAATAAACGCTGGTACAACCGGAATTCATCTTCAGGAAGATTCACTTTTGCGAATAAAAGACATTTGGTGAACAGGTAATCGGAGATGGTGATGCTTTGAAAGAGATCTTTTTGCTGCAGAAGTTCTTTTAATTGCTTGTATCGCTCTGCCATAAAGAATAGTTCCAGAGGGAAAGCGTACTGGCCCGGGTTTTCATAAAATTTAGCAAGAAAAGGATTGTCAGCAAACTCTTCTAATATCAGCCTTGCATTATAATGTTTGGAAAGCAAATGCGCCAGGGTGGTCTTACCTGCTCCTATATTTCCCTCTATTGTGATGAAATGGTAACGCATTAGTTCCGGATAATGTACGCTGATCTGAATCTGATAGATTCAGGGCTTGCAAAGTAATCCAAATGATTATTGCAATCCTTGTTATTTTTCAGTTTGTGGAAAAAATCAGGAATACTTTTTCACTTCAAGTTGATCCGGACATTCCTTGAGGAGTTCTGATATGGTTTTTTGAAAAACAGGATGTACTAACTCTGGAGCTATATCCATTAAAGGAATAAGAGTGAATCTGCGATTTTGTATTTCGGGATGTGGAATTATTAAAGAAGGAAGTTGGTATTGCTCATTATTAAAAAATAAAATATCCAGGTCAATGATCCGCGGGCCATACTTCTCATGGCGGACCCTTCCCATTTGCAGTTCAATGTGCTGAAGTTTTTTTATGAGCTGTCTTGCGGTCAATGAAGTATTCAGCTCCAAAACCTGATTCAGAAAGTCCGGCTGATCTGTTTTGCCCCAGGCTGATGTTTCATATATAGAGGATCTTTTATTGATAGTGCCGCATTGCTCATTGACGAAGCGATAAGCGGTAGTTAGATTCTTTTTTTTGTCGCCCAGATTGGACCCGGTAAGTATATATGCTTTATTCATTAATGCCCTTAATAAAGACCAAATATCTTCTTTTTTATAAGTGAAAATGTGAAATCAGAATATTTTGAACTCAGGAAGAACAGAAGAACCCGTTAAGATCCTGCAAAGCAAAGTTTTTAACGGTTTTATTTTCTAAATAATACATTTGCACCTCAAATATGTAAAATGGCGGAGAGGTTTAGCCAGCGCAGAGCATTGTGGGCGATCACGAAAGCGAGTTTCAGAGCGATTTTCAGAAATATAAGTTCCCTTATTTTCAGCGTCATTTTTCCGATCGTTTTTATCATGATATTCGGATCCTTTGGCCAGGGCGTACCGGGAAGGAATAAGATTGCTTTTGCGCCTGGTACAGACACTTCATCAGAACTGTACGATAGCATCATTAGTAATCCGTTGATCAAAGTTGTCTCTTATAAGACCTCGAAGGGGAAAATTGATACGCTTAAGATGAAAGAGGATCTGGAGAAAGGCAAGCTGGATGCTAAAGTGGATCTGAAGCAGTACGTAGATTCTGCAGGACAGCCACATTTTATCATTCATTACACTTCCACTACAGCCAGCGGTTCTTCCATTGCCGCTTTGAAACAGACCTTTGATAACCTTTCTTTTAAAATGGAAAGAAAGATGGCTGGTACTAAGTTCAATCATTTTCAGATCATCCCGAATATATATGAAGTAAGACCCTATCACAATATCGATTTTATATTGCCGGGCCAGCTGGGATTCTCTGTTTTGTTTTCCACGCTCTTCGGAATTGCTTTTACTTTTTTCAGTTTGAGAGAAACTTTGGTATTGAAAAGATTTTACGCATCGCCGGTGAACCGGATCAATATTTTAATTGGCATTGGCGCCAGCCGCCTTTTTTTTCAATTGGTAAGCATTATTGTTTTAATAGCTTTTGGATATTTCTTTCTGGATTTCACCTTGTTGAATGGTTTTGTCACTTTTCTGGAATTAGTAGCTATGTCCATCTACATTCTTTTTATCCTGATGGGAGTAGGCCTTATCTTCAGCAGTGTGGCAAAGACCGATACTTCCATACCCTTGCTCATCAACCTTTTCAGCTTTCCGCAAATATTATTATCCGGAACATTTTTTCCTATAGATGTATTCCCGAAATGGATGCAGCCTTTTTGCGAGGCGCTGCCCCTTACCCAATTCAACAATGCCATCCGGAAGATATCTTTTGAAGGAGCACATCTTACCGACTGTTGGAAAGAAATCGGGTTGCTGGGCATTTGGGCGGTCATCACTTATTTTGTTGCGGTACGTGTATTCAAATGGGAATAATGACTGCCTGTTTTTTATTTTAATTGAATATTCAATGCGTTTTGTCAGACTTTTTATATTTGGTATTCTTGCTTTTGCATTAGTATTCTTTATCATTTCTTTATTCATACCTTCCAAGATCAGAGTGTCCCGTACCATCCGTATTGATAGTCCCAAAGAAGCAGTAATGGATGAACTCAGCAGTCCTCAACGATGGAAGGACTGGTATCCTGGGTCTGATACCCTTTCATTTTTTTACGAGTCCGGAATGATTAAGGGGTTGATACTCAGAAACAGTCCTGAATTTTATCTGTTGATTCAGGATAAAAAAGGAAATGAAATCACTGCCATCTATGATAAAGGGGATAAGGGAGAAAGAATCTATTCTGTATGGCGTGTAATTCCCGAAGTTGATTCGGCTCATACAACGGTACAGTGGTACATGGATTTTCATTTAAATTGGTATCCATGGAAAAAATTTTCAAGTCTCTTTTATGATAAGTTTTATGGCTCTCAGATGGACCAGGGCCTTTCTCAGCTGAAAACAGTTACTGAATCAAAAACTTCTGCTCCTTATCAATGATGGGTTTGTAATACAATATTCACATGGATGTTAGTAAAAATACCTATAATTCATGCGACTTTATGCGATATTTGAAATTATTGTGTGCAATTTTTTGCGAGAAATTGCAATAAATTGTGACTTTTTTTATTAAATTGCCGCACGATTAACATTTCGAATTGCAGGATGGCCGGTGATTTCAAGCGTGCTGTTATTTAAAATTAAAAAATAATAACGTCCATTACTTCCTTATTTTATGAGAATTTCAGAGTGAATGACGAGTGAGTTCATTAAATGAACAATATCCATTTTCAATATTTTTTTTAACCTTAAAAACTGCGAAATGAGAAAACTCCTCCAAAGAAGGCAACAGAGATGGAAAAATATTTCTCTGGTCTTTGCCTTGCAGCTATCTGTCTTGATCGGATCAGCACAGGTTCACATCAGTGGTAAGGTAACGGGCCCGGATGGAAAAGGCTTGCCTGCCATTTCTGTTTTGGTTCATAACACCACATTTGGCACACTAACCGATGCCGATGGCGCTTATACGTTCCAGGCCAATCTGCGTCCGGGATCTTATACACTTGATTTTTCAGGTGTAGGTTATAAATCAAGATCACAAACGATCCAGATCGGAAGTGCCGCTTCTTACACTTCTGATGCTCAGCTTGCCATTGATGCATTAAATATGGATGAAGTGATCCTTACCGGTGTGTCATTAGGAACCACCCGTAAACAATTAGGAAGCTATATCAGTACGGTGAAAGCCGATCAGTTGACTGAAGGCGCCACCAACAATGTTCTGGCTGCCCTGCAGGGAAAAACAGCAGGAGCCCAGATCGTTCAAAATAATGGTGATCCTGCCGGCGGATTCTCCGTGAGGTTGAGAGGTGTGAGCTCAATACTGTCTTCATCAGACCCTCTTTATATTGTAGATGGTGTTATTGTAAACAATGCGACCAACAGGGTCACAAATACTCAGAGTGGTTATGATGGAACCAACTTTGTAGGGTCTATCGGCCAAAACAGGCTGGCAGATATCAACCCCGCGGATATTGATCATATTGAGGTATTGAATGGCGCAGCCGCTGCGGCCATATATGGTTCGAGGGCTAATGCCGGTGTAATACAAATATTCACCAAGAGAGGAACTACCGGCGCACCTGTGGTTAATTTTTCAACAGGCTTTATGGTGAATCATTTAAGGAAAAAGATTGGTGTAAACAGGGCTCCTGTAAAATTTGGCGGGCCTCCTGACGGACCCGGCGCATTCACCCAGGATATCATTACCACTATTGGCGGTGTGTTGCCAACAAACACCACACCGGTTACCCGTTATGATTATCAGGATTATATTTTCACAACCGGATTAGGCACCGACAACAATGTTTCAGTAAGCGGCGGGACTGATAAGACGAAATATTACATTTCCGGATCTTACTTTTTTAACCAGGGAATTGTAAAAAATACGGATGCCCAACGTTACAGCTTTAGAGCTAATATTGACCAGACATTGAATCGCTGGTTAAGTGTGAACCTTGGATTGAACTACATCAACACATCATCTCATGAAAGGCCTGACGGTAACTCATTCTATTCGCCAATGAACTCTGTGACCATTATTGGAAATTTTCATGATATCTGGAAGCGTGATGCACTGGGAAATGTTCAGGCAATCGGTGAAAGAGGCCGTGTAAACCCGGTTTCAGTGATTGAAGATTTTAAACAAAGGGAAGAAACGGATCGTGTCATTGCCAACTTAGGCGCCAAGCTGAAACCCGTCAAAGGATTGACCATTGACTATACACTGGGAATTGACAATTATGCACAGAATGGTACCACTTATATGCCTCCTTTCGCTTATAACGTGAATACTGCATTCTGGGGTGGTGGCACAGCGTTGGACCCGACATTGAACGGGTATGCAAGCACCGGCAATGATAATTTCTTCCAGATCAATAATGAGATTAATGGTACTTACCAGTTTAATATTTCTCCGGATATTGCTTCCATCACCCAGGTTGGTTATTCAATGCAATATGAAAAGAACCATTATTCGCTGTTGCAGGGGCGTGGCCTTGCACCATTTGTTCAGACGGTGAATGGGGCCAGCACCATTCTTCCGTCAACCGATGGCAGAAGCGAGCTTTCTATATCAGGTGAATATATTCAGCAGAATTTTAAATACAAGAACCAGATATTTATTACAGGAGCTGTACGCAGGGACGGTTCATCCGTATTTGGAGAAAATCAACGTAACCAGACTTATGTAAAAGCCAGCGGAAGCTACCTGATCTCTGAAACTGATTTCTGGAAAGACAATGTCGGATGGTGGGATTTATTCAAGATCCGTGCTGCTTACGGACAATCAGGAAACCTGACCGGTATTGGAGCATATTCACGATTTAATACTTATACTTCCAATTCTTATTTAAGCAGAACGGCTCTTAATTCAAGCAGTGTTCTGGCCAATACCAATGTTAAGCCGGAAAGGCAGGCGGAACTTGAGATCGGAACTGACATGTCATTTCTGAATGACAGGCTTGGGTTGACGTTTAACTGGTACAATAAGAAAGTTACGGACATGCTCTTTACCCGTAACATTGCTCCTACCACAGGATTCTCCAGCTTGTTGGATAACCTGGGTTCTTTGCAGAACAGGGGCTTTGAAATTTTGCTGAACGGCGCTCCGGTGTCAAAGAAAGATCTTCGGTGGGATGTGACTTTAATTTATAATCATAACCGCAATAAGGTACTTAATGTGGGTTCTTCACTAATTCTGCTCAGCACAGTCACCGGTGCACCGGTCAGTTTGCTGCAGGGATATCCCGTCGGCGTGTTCTATGGAACTTTCTTTGCTGTTGATCCAAACGGTAATCAAGTAAAGAATTCATCGGGAATACCTCAAATAGAGAAGGGAGTTCAAAACGGACCATTGTCTTATACGCCTCAGCGTGATGCCAACGGGCTGCCGACAGGAACAACTTTGAGAAAAGTGATCGGCGATCCCAATCCGAAATACACTGCTACATTGACCAATGATCTGAATTATAAAAAATTCGGTCTCCATGTACAATTGGATGCAGTACAGGGGCTGAATGTATTCAATGCAGATTTCAGGACCCGCCAGGGTGTTGGAAATGGGTTAGTAGCTGAGCAGGAAGACCTGGGTCAGATACCAAGAGGATATATTCTTGGAGTTTATCAGGTGGAAGAATGGCGTGTGAGCAATGGCAACTTTGTAAAGTTGAGGGAAGTATCCCTGAGTTACGATCTGGGCAAGTTCAAATTCTTTAAAGATTTGTCTGTCAGCCTGAGCGGCCGCAATCTGATCTCGTGGGATAAATATAATGGATATGATCCTGAAGTGAATGCAGCCGGACAGAGTACTTACATGCGGGGCATTGATTTTGGTTCAGTGCCTATTCCCAGGACATTTAAAGTAGGGATCGCAGCTAAATTCTAACCTCAAAAAACTATTTATATGAAAAAACGATTCATCAATATAACATTCATAGGATTATCATCCGTGATGCTTTTATTTATGGCATCCTGTAAAAAGGATTATAATAATCCGAATGCAGCCACCGACCAGCAGGTGTTCAGTTCCCCTCAGGGATTGACCGGGGTTGCTGTTGGCTTACAACGTGTGTATACGGCCGGCCGTGCGAGTTCTTTGTATAATAAAGTCAACATTAACGGATTGATTACTTCTGAAATGATTGTATTGAATCAGGGTAATACCGGCGAATACCAATTGCAATTAGGTGCAGGGGCCGTGGATGGAACTAATACTCTTGCTGCAGGAATGTGGATTTCGAGTAACAAGATAATTTATGATGCAGATAAAGTGATCGAAGGTGCGCAAGGCCTTTCTGACAAAGGATATGCCAGCGGACTGATTGGGTATGCATCCATTTTTAAAGCACTTGCCATTGGGGATTTGGCTATGTTTTGGTCCCAGGTTCCGGCCGGTAGTGGTAATAATGTATCTTTTATTGACAGATCGCAAGGTTATGCAAATGCTATTTCTGTCATAGATGATGCTCTGGCTGCAATAACGGCCAATCCGATTTCTTCTGCTTTTCTGTCTAACATTCCTACAGGGATCGATATTACCAATACTCTTCATGCATTGAAAGCAAGATTTTCCCTGTTCTCCGGCAATTATACCCAGGCAATGACTGAAGCCAATGCCGCAAGCCTGACAGTAAAATCCGTTTTCAATTTTTCGTCGGTTAATCTGAACCCTATTTTTGAAACGGTAACTTCTACCAATAATGTTACTGCTGCCATAGATAACACCACATTGGGACTGCCCGGGGGGTTACAGCCGGATCCTGCTGATAAGAGGCTGACATTTTATACTACTACCGCTTATAACTCAAAAGTTTTGGGATTCGGAGCCGGAACGACCACACCCTGGCCGATTTATTTGCCGGGAGAAATGATTCTTATAAAAGCTGAGGCTTATGCCCGTCAGAGCACACCTGATCTTGTTAATGCTTTGGCACAGCTAAATCTGGTGGTTACCAAGAGTCCGGCATCCGATCTTTATGGTGTTGGTGCAGATTTGCCGGCGCTCGCCCCAATGTCACAATCCGATCTGCTGGATCAGATATACAGGAACAGGTGCATTGAATTGTACATGTCAGGACTCAAACTTGAAGATATGCGCAGATTCGGAAGGCCGGATTCTGAAAAGAAGAGGAATCTGCTGCCTTATCCATTCCAGGAGAGGGATAATAATCCAAATACACCTCCGGACCCTACTTTCTAATCGATGTTTTATGGTTGTTGAAACGGGCTGCTGAAGGGCAGCCCTTTCAATTTTAACCCCGATCGGATAATTATGGATTTTTTTACAATCCATAGAGTAATTTTAGAAAAAACATACAAAATGAAACTCTTAACCCGCTTTTTCCTGATAAGCATTTTATCATTTTCCATTCTGCCGGCATCCGCAAAGTTTTACTTTCAACAACAGGAACAGGACACTACCGGTGACATACTGGATGATCTTGAAGTATTTTTCTCCCGCTGTGATACCGTTGCCGATCAGGCTAAGACCACTCTGATCAAGAAAAATGGAAAAACAGTTTCTCTTCAATATGCACTTAGAGGTGAAGATGATGAAATTTCAGGGATCGGTCAACAGTACGGACTCAAAGACATGGATGGTGATGGCATCAAAGAATTAGTGTTATTCAATTTCACAGGAGGCGCTCACTGTTGTGATGAATTGTATGTATTCAAATACGTCTCACCCCGGAAGTACCGTTATGCCGTGAAAACCTTTGCAGGAGATGTGAACATAACACCGCAGAATGAAATTATGTATCATTTTTATGAACAGTATGGATACTTCTTCACCTGTTTTGCCTGCCAGTATGAAGATACTACAGATACGGCACCGATTCCGGTGCGATCCATACTGCTCCGGTATGACAAGGGAAAATTGAAAGTGATACCGGGTGATACAGAACTGAAGAATACGATCACTGACAACCTGGGCAAGCTTCGGGAACAACCTTACCAGGAAGTGGTCAATACAGAGGATATCAATTTTGATGATGGATTGCGCAAGGAATTTGCACTCAATCTTGCTGTATACTATTTTTCTTTTGGGAAAAATATCAATAACACCAAAGCCCTCTTTGATAAATATTACACTTTCCCGGATGCAAAAGAGGTATGGAAAGAGTTTAGAGAAATATTAAAGGGTATTGAATCGGATAATGACTTCTGATCATTCGGGTGAAATGAACCGGAGGTTCCTTTGTATCCCTTTCCATTTCGATCTTGAGAGTGCAGATTTTTTGAAAAGTTTTCTAAAAGTTTCTTCTGTCATGGCTTGCCATTCCTGGGTGGTGAGGTCCAGTATTTCCGGTATAGGAGTGAACTCTGGTTCATTGTGTGGCTTGCTGAAACGGTTCCAGGGGCAGACCTCCTGGCAGATATCGCATCCGAACATCCATCCTTCAAACTTTCCTTTCATCTCTTCAGGAATAAGTTCTTCTTTCAGCTCAATAGTGAAATAAGAAATGCACTTGCTCCCGTCAATCACTTTGCCGGGCAGGATGGCATTAGTGGGGCAGGCATCAATACAACGGGTGCAGGTGCCGCAATAATCTTTGGCAAAAGGATCATCGGGATCAATATCCAGATCGGTGATCAGTGTGGCAATAAAGAAAAAAGATCCGTTTTGTTTGGTAATGAGTGTACCGTTTTTTCCAACCCATCCCAGTCCGCTTCTTTCTGCCCAGCTTTTTTCCAGAACAGGTGCAGAGTCAACAAAACCTCTTCCTGCCACTTCACCGATCTCCTCCCTGATCACGGCAAGGAATTCGTTCAGTTTTTCACGGATCACATAATGATAGTCTTTGCCATATGCATACCTGGAAATTTTCGGCGAAGCCTCTTTCTGATGTTCTGAGGGAAAATAGTTCTTTAAAAGTGTGATCACCGATCGTGCGCCGGGTACCAGTTTGGTGGGATCCACTCTTAGGTCAAAATAGTTTTCCATGTAATGCATGGCGCCGTTCATATTTTTGGAGAGCCAGTTTTCCAGCCGTACAGCATCATCATCAAGCCGGACGGCTTTGGCAATACCACAGTAATCGAAGCCAAGCCGGGCGGCTGTGTTTTTGATAAAAAATTTATTTTTATCAGGAGCGTTCAATCTGATTTATGTTTCTCCTGCAAACATAAAATTTTAAAAGCCCAATGTTTTACTATTTGTGAAAACTTGAAAACGGTTTTTTTGAGTCTCTTTTTTTAAATGTTTCAATTGTATTCAAACATTTTCCGGAAAGGCTGTGAATATAATTTTATAAAGATGCATTGATCAGCCTTGTTCCAGGTGCAGTCTGTGAAAGAGCCGATGTGCAACCGGAGCCAGGATAATACCAATATTGGTAATGAACACTACCCCTGAAAACAGAGCATACAGGGAAGAGAACCATTTACCTGCGACTGTATTGACCTCTACCACCGGCCCCATGCCGGAGAGGATCATGGAAGCATTATGAAATGAATCCAGCCATGAAATGTTTGCACTGTAATGATAACCGAGTATCCCTATCATCAGGCAGATGAAAATAATGGCTGAAGAGAGCAGAATATTTTTCAGCACTCTCTTATAAAAAACTTTCATCGGTGCCAGCGGCATTTTCTTATGCTCGTACATATAAAGTGAGATTGAGATTAAATAATTAGTTACAACTTGAATGTAACTGATCATCTATTGTTTTTTTGATCTCAAGATTGGTCTCTGCCCTGTCTTCGGTGAGAAGATTTTTTACAAAGATTATATAAGCATACCCTCTGCAGAAGTCAACCACCGGCCAGGTGCCGAATAAACCGGGGCTTGTCAGAGCATTTGCTTTACCCTTTTTACCTTCTTCCAATACCCAACTGCCTAAAGCATAGTTAAACCCCTCTGCAGATTTTGGAGCATATTTTATCATATCCGGTTTGGTGGTTATCTGCATCATCTGTTCCACCGAAGATTTGCTTAAGATCTGCTTGCCTTTGTATTCTCCTTTATTAAGCAGCATCACCAGAAATTTCATATAATCTTCAGGAGTGGACACTGCTCCTCCCGATGGATTTACGGGCCCTCCGGTCAATGAAGTAAAAGATGTTCTCCTCATGGTAAGCGGGTTGAACAGTTTTTGTTTGATCAACAGGTCAAACCTTCTTTTGCTTACCACCTCAAGAATGCGCCCTGCTATGTTCAACCCGATCTCACTGTACCGGAATTCGGTCCCGGGATTGGCCTGTATGTCATGTGCTGCAAATGAATTCACCTCCTCTTCAAGAGAATTGAATTTTTTTCTTTCCATGATCTTTTTTAAAATGTTTTTATCCGATCTGATTCCTGTTGTATGAGACAGGCATTCCCGGATCGTGATGTAATTCTTAAAATATTTTCCAAACTCAGGCAGATACTTTACGATGGGATCATCCAACGATATCTTTCCCTCATCCACAAAGATCATGACTAGGGCTGTGGTCAGCCATTTGCTGCAGCTGGCGATTGGCGCCTGAGTCCTGGTGTTGAAATCACCCATTTGTTTTTGAAACAAAAGAGAGTCTTTATTCCAGAGCAGGAATACCACATTATTGCCCAATGCTTTCTGGTCTTTTGTAAGAATTTGATCAAGATTGGAAAAATTATACTGGCTGAATACAGGCTGCAACATTAACAGAAAGGCTAGTGCCAGGCTGCTTTTCAGGCAGGCACGCTTACCTTTATATGACATAGTTTCTGAATTTAGGTGTTGGATTATGGTTTGCTTCATCCGTTTAATAATTAGGAGGATAAAAATATGAATTTAGGCAACTTTACAATAAAGGCAGCAGAGGTAGTGCAACAGGCACAACAGCTGGCTTTTAATTCGAAAAGCACGAATATAGAGACAGAACACTTGCTGGAAGCATTGCTGGAACAGAAGGACTCTCCCGTAGAATATTTGTTGAAAAAGAATAATGTGACCGTTAATTTATTGGAGAATAAACTGCATGAGGCAATTGATCAACTGCCCAGAACTTCAGGTGATCCTGCACAATCTATCAGCAGGGAAGCGAATAATGTGGTACTCAGAGCCGGTGCTTCATTAAAGCAGTTCAATGATGAATTTATTACTCCTGAACTTCTGCTTTTAGCTTTAGTTCAGGGCAATGATTCAACAGCTAAGTTATTAAAAGGCGCTGGCCTTACTGAGAAAGGGCTGATAGCCGCTATAAAAGATCTGAGGAAAGGAGAAACCGTTACTTCACAAACGCAGACACAGGAATACAACGCTCTGAATAAATATGCCAGAAATCTGAATGAAATGGCCCGTCAGGGAAAACTGGACCCTGTGATTGGCAGGGATGAGGAAATAAGAAGAACTCTTCATATACTTTCACGCCGTACCAAAAACAATCCTATACTGGTGGGCGAACCTGGTGTTGGTAAAACGGCCATTGCAGAAGGGATAGCTCACCGTATTGTGAATGGCGATGTTCCTGAAAATCTGAAATCAAAGGTCATTTATGCTCTGGACATGGGTCAGCTGATTGCAGGTGCAAAATATAAAGGCGAATTTGAAGAAAGATTGAAAAGTGTGATTAAGGAAGTGAGCAACAGCGATGGTGAAATCATTTTATTCATTGATGAGATCCATACACTTGTTGGCGCCGGAGGCGGCGAAGGAGCCATGGATGCTGCCAACATTTTAAAACCGGCATTGAGTCGCGGTGAATTAAGAGCAGTAGGTGCAACAACATTGAATGAATACCAGAAATTTTTTGAAAAAGATAAAGCGCTGGAAAGAAGATTTCAGCGGGTGATGATCGGCGAGCCCAGTTTGGAAGATGCGATCTCCATTCTTCGCGGATTGAAAGATCGTTATGAGACACACCATCATGTCCGCATTAAAGATGAAGCGATCATTGCTGCGGTGGAATTATCGAATCGTTATATCACCGACCGTTTTTTGCCGGATAAAGCCATTGACTTAATAGATGAAAGCGCTGCAAAACTCCGTTTGGAAATGAATTCAATGCCCGAAGAGCTGGATACATTAGAGAGGCAGATCCGCCAACTGGAAATTGAGAAGGAAGCGATCAAGAGGGAAAATGATGAGGTCAAATTGAAAGAGTTGAATACTGAAATCGCCAATCTAAGTGTAGAAAGAGATACCTTAAAAGCAAAATGGAAAGAAGAAAAAGATCTGGTGGAAAAAGTACAGAATGCCAAAGCACAGATTGAAAATCTGAAGCTGCAGGCGGAGAGAGCAGAACGTGAAGGTGATTACGGAAAAGTGGCTGAGATACGCTATGGGAAGATCAAAGAGCAGGAAAAGATAATCACGGACACCAGCAAATTGTTGAATGCCGCCGGTGAGAATCGTTTGCTTAAAGAAGAAGTGGATGCAGAAGACATTGCCGAAAGTGTAGCCAAGATGACCGGTATTCCGGTAGCACGGATGATGCAAAGCGATAAAGAAAAATTATTGCAGCTTGAAGAACATCTTCATGAAAGAGTGGTAGGCCAGGATGAAGCCATCACTGCCGTGGCTGATGCCATTCGCAGAAGCCGTGCCGGATTGCAGGATCCGAAAAAGCCAATCGGCTCGTTTATCTTTTTAGGAACAACGGGTGTTGGTAAAACTGAACTGGCCAAAGCTCTTGCCGAATATCTGTTTGATGATGAGAGCATGATGACCCGTATTGACATGAGTGAATACCAGGAAAAGCATACCGTATCGAGACTAGTGGGTGCGCCTCCCGGATATGTGGGCTATGATGAAGGAGGCCAGCTTACCGAAGCAGTGCGTCGCAAACCCTATAGCGTGGTGTTGCTGGATGAGATAGAAAAAGCCCATCCTGATGTGTGGAATGTATTGCTTCAGGTGTTGGATGATGGTAGGCTTACCGATAATAAAGGAAGAGTGGTCAATTTCAAGAACACCATCATCATCATGACGAGCAACCTGGGAAGCAACCTGATCATGGATGCTTTTGAAAATCTGCCTTCGGACAGAACAGGAGGGCATGAACAGGCCATTGAAGAAGCAATAGAAAAAGCAAGGATAGATGTTATGAATTTGTTGAGGCAGACCATTCGGCCCGAATTCTTAAATCGTGTGGATGAGATCATCATGTTCCAGCCGTTGTTGAAGAAAGAGATCATGGGCATTGTCAGGATACAGTTGAACAATCTGAAACAGTTGGTCGCAAAAAGCGGGATTGATCTTAGGTTCAGCGATTATCTGCTCGAATATCTTGCCGACCAGGGATTCGATCCTCAGTTTGGTGCCCGCCCGTTGAAGAGACTGATACAGAAAGAGATCGTCAATCAGCTCAGTAAAAAAATTCTGGCTGGCGAACTTGATAAATCACACCCTGTCCTGATAGATGCATTCGATAATACGGTCGTGTTCAGAAATGAGAAGCCGGAGTTGGAAAAAGCCGGAAGCAAAAAGGCTAAGAAAGTGTGAATTTAAATTCGTAAATAACTGCCGGATTTCACTTCGAAAAAGGTGATCTGATTTGGTGTAGTTTATTGATTATCAATATTAATATTAAATGTTTATAAAATAGTTAGGAATGGTCTTTTTTGGCCTGAAAAAAGGACTATCTTCAGCCGCTACGGAGGTATCTTTTTTAAAAAAGAATTACTTTCAAACTTATTGGCTTTGCGATTGTTTTAAGTATGAGTCACAGATAAATAAAAAGGAGTACAGAAATGGCATTTAAAAAAGAAATAGTCGAAATCATTGATCCGAAAGACGTTTTTGTGGGAGATAGTGATGCTCCGGTCACATTGATGGAGTTTGGTGAATATGAAAATGAAGACTGTGCTAAAGCAAATGAAGTTGTGAAACAACTTCTTGAAGAATATGAGGGAAAGATCAAATTTAATTTCCGTCATTTCCCGCTAACCCGCATTCACCAACGTAGTATGAAGGCAAGCGAATCTGCAGTGGCTGCAGCCCAGGCCGGAAAGTTTTGGGAAATGCATAATGTCCTTTTCAAAAATCGTCGTAACCTTGGAACAGTCAGTCTGAAACTTCATTCAAGGGAAGCTGGTATTTCCGATAAAAAATTCCTGGAAGACCTGGTAAACGGAACTTATGGCTGGCAAGTGCAGGATGACCTGAAAGAAGGAATTGAAAGAGGAGTAAAAACTTTACCTGCATTTTTTATTAATGGTGAACCCTTTACGGGTAAGCCAACCTTTGACAATCTTAGTGAAGCAATTGATGAGGCCTTGCATAAATTGAAAAGAAAATCTCCTGCAAGAAAAAGAGCTTAAAATGTATATTCTAAAAAATCAGCCTCTGATTTTTTAGATAAAGATGGCGAATGTCATAATTCCTGTTTTCGCAGATGAGTGACTTTTATAATTGTCCACTTTTTCTGTTCCTATCAGAATAAGGCTTTTATCATTTTTGGCGGATTTTACTGAGCTTTTATTGACCGAAGAGTTGCCTGTAAGATAATTGTACTGGATGGACTGGTCAGGCTCTGCAAACTTGTAGAATAAAACTTTGTGCGACATAACTCTGGTTCCGTTTTTCATGATCGTTTCATAACGGATCCCGACATCAGGAGCTATTTCAATATGAATACCCACATTTATATTCATATAAGCATTATTGATTGATCCGGTATAGACCAGTAGAGTGTCTTTTACATCCTTATCAGGCGCTGCTTCATTCCCTTCTAAATAAGGGTTTTTTGTTACAGCAAAAAGAAATACTGAAGGCAAAGAAGGGTGGAGAAGATCTTTTGGATGCCATATACTTGAATGTGTATCATATCAAGTTATCTTTTCTTATAAAAAAATCTGATTACTATTTAATAATTGACAGAAGAGAAAAAGTAAATAGCAGGATTCTAAAGATAGGCGGAGCTACTTTGTTTATTTCCGAAGCCGTTAAGGAGAAGAGGGTAATTAAAAAGAACGGGCAACGGCATTCCTGAAAATGAGGATCCGTTGCCCTTATAAGAGTGGATGATCTATTTTTTGATCACTTCTTCAATCACATTTCCGATCGTGCCGTTAGGCATTTGAATATGCAACAAAGCAGCCAAAGTAGGAGAGATATCCGACATCTGAACAGTTCGGTTGGTAGATCCATGCTTCACACCCCAGCCCATAAACACCAGCGGGATATGTGTGTCATTCGGATTCCAGTTGCCATGTGTGGTACCTGTTCCTCCTTCTTTGCCGCCAAACCAGCCCGGATCGGGTATGATCATGACCGGCCCGCATCTCTTGGGATTATAGCCATTGATGACCATTCTTTTTATCGGCTCCGGAATAGGAGCGGAGCCTATGTTCTCGATGTCAACTGCAAACTGAACACCCGGTTGTTTTTGCAAAAAGGAAACTGCTGCATCTTTCACCGCCTGCCTGTTCAGCCCGGCTTCTTTAATTTTAGCATCATCAAAGCTTATATGATAGTTGATGTTGTTGATGGAAAGATTTTCCACTTTGAATTGATCTTTCAGAAATTCATTGAGAAGAATTTTTTTCTGATCCAGAAAATCAGCAGGGATCTTATGCTCTTTCATAAATCCGATGGAATGGGCAGCGCCATGGTCGGCGCTCAAAAAGACAAGATAATTCCCCTTACCGACTTTGCTATCCAGGAAGTGAAAGAAGGATGCGAACTCCTGATCCAGTCTCAGGTATGTATCTTCCACTTCTATGGAGTTGGGGCCATATTTATGGCCGACATAATCAGTGGAAGCACAGTTTATCGTTAAAAAATCAGTGGCGGGCCCGTTGCCCAGGTTGTATCCGTTAACTGCTGCTTTTGCAAAATCAAGTGTCAGCTTGTTTCCAAAAGGAGTGCTGCGCAGGTTCTCGTGATTTTCTGAATAGATCACTTTCAGGTCGTGGGGAAATACCGGTTCTTTTTCATTCCTGAACTTACCTTCCCAGCTTACATTATCGGCAGTGCTTTGTTTGTAAGTGCTGATAGGATAAAGCGTATTCCAGTTGCCGGTCATCAGTTTTTCAGGTTCTTTCTGAGCGTTGAATTTTTTTACCCAATCAGGCAGGTCATTCATGTAAAAAGTGCTGGTGATAAAAGAGGCAGTGGAGTCATCAAACCAGAAAGCTCCGTTGGCAGAATGGCCTGCCGGTAAAATGGAAGCCCTGTCTTTCAATGAAACTCCAACCACTCTCGATCTGAAGTTTGTGGCCAATCTCAACTCATCGGTGATCGTAGAGGCAAGATTGTTTTTAGGAGACATTTGCCCCACTTTACCCGTCGCTCCCACTCCAACCACAGTAGTATCCTCGGTGCAATACCATTTTCTTCCGGTAATCTGATCGATCCAGTCGTTGCCTACTATTCCGTCAATGGCAGGAATGGATCCTGTATAGATCACAGTATGACCTACGGCGGTATAGGAAGGCAGATAGGTGATCATGGTGTTATCGCAGGAAAAACCTTCATTCAGCAAGCGTTTGAAGCCATCATTACCATACCGGTCGTAATACCGGTATAAATAATCCCAACGCATCTGATCCACTACTATGCCCACTACCAGTTTGGGCCGGTCAATATTTTTATTAAACTGAGCAAATGAAAAGCTTACGATAAATGCCAGGAAGACGAAGAGAGAAAATCTTTTTACCATTACTAAATTTTTTTTTAAAGATAACTACAATGGGAAAAGTGGAAAAGAAAAATCCGGTCAAATTTGAAATTCAGAATATTGATCACTGCCCTTAGTAAAAAGATGCATTAACATCAAGGAATATATAAAGTGCTGACTTATGATCAAAACAAAATGCTGTATTCTGATCTCATTTACTGGGATTCGATGTCCGGAAATTTCTTTTCTTCCTTTGCTTTCCTTTGTATTCCGAAATTGTAGCGGATATTGAGTCCTCCTCTTCTGCTGTCATTTTGCCTGCTCCCGAAAGCATTGATGCTTCCCTGATGTATGGTAAAATCATTTTTATTGGTAAAGAAAATATCGTTCATACTCAGGGTGATGGTCAGTTTGTCTTTCAGAAATTTTCTGTTGATACTTGCATTCAGCGATCCAAAAGGGCTCAGTTCATAAAATTGCTGCTGGCCCTTTAATCTCATGAAACCATGCAATGATAATTGGGAATGTTTTCCCAGTTTGAGTGACTGATAAGTGAAAAATGTCCAGCTTCCTTTTTTATAGGAGAGGGGCTGGTTTTCATATTGTCCCTGGTAAAAATTGTGATTGTATTGCGCCACGATCACAAAAAAATATCTTTTTCCGGGAGGGATGGCAGCCAGCGCTCTTAAATAAAGTTCTTTATTATTGCCGAGGTTGTCATAAGTTCTGTAAGCTACACTCTTGCTGGTATCAGACTGATAAGTTACGTTGGTGAAAATATCCCAGGTGTCGTTGATGCCGATGGCTGCAACAGGGCGTTCATCAATACTGATGTTGGCTTCGTAGTTTTGAGTGAACTGCGGACGCAGGGAAGGGTTTCCTGTTTCATACATATACTGATCCACATATCTGGGAAAAGGATTCAGGAAACTGTAAGAAGGGCGGCTGATGGTGCGGCGATACACTAAGTAGGCACGAAGATCATATCCTGCGATCTGCATAATGTTTTTACTCAGAAAAACATAAGGGAAAAGATCGGTGCGGTGAATGGTAAAAGAAGTATCGTAAGGGATCAGTTGCCTGCCATCCATATTGGTGTTTTCAAAGCGGACACCTGCTTTCAGAATGATGTCTTTTCCGAAGGTCTGAGACCCCTGCACGTAAGCAGAATTAATATTCTCGGTATAATGGAAAGTATTCGTCCTGGAGGGGTCCTTTGTACGAATACTGCCTGACTCAGTGAAATAATTTGTTTTGTTCTCAAATCTGTTTAAAGATGATTTTATGCCGGTCTCAAAGGTGAACCTGTTCTTAGTTTTCAGCTTCAGGTCTGATGTGACATAAAAATAATTCCGGTTGGTCTTCCCGCTGCCATCGCCGGCGGTAGAAGGAAGAACGGGGAAAAAATATTCTGTGGAGAAAACCTGGTTCGTCAGGTTATGCGAATTAGTATAGAAGATTGTATTGTCCCATTCAGAACCTGTGGAATCAATTTTCATTTTAGCATCTATGCCATTATTGATGGTCAGGGAATTCCCATTGTTATTTACCCGGTTCAGATTATCGGCAAGTGGTTTTGAAATGCTTTCTTTTTCTATTGTGCTTTCGTTGTTGGTGGTGTTATTAAAATTATTATAGGATATGTTTCCGGAGAAACTCACATCCCAGTTTTTCCCAAGGGAATCGCCTATTCCGTATCCTGCATAAAAATAATGCGTTGGATATTTGGTCCTTGCATTCTGGCTTAGCAGTGAATCTACAGCGAACCAGCGGTTGGTAACAGTGGTTTGATAGCGGTTGCGGCTGCCGTAATTAAGATTGATGTAAGAGTTTCTTTTTCCGTCATTATTATTCAGGCTGAATCCGATGAATTGATTTCCATAGACTCCTTGTTGCATTCCTGCATTGATGCTGCCTGTCTTTCCGATCTTCACACCCCGGCGTAATACTACATTCACTATTCCTCCGGAACTGGTTGCATCATATTTTGCCGAAGGCGTACGCATGATCTCGATCTTTGAGATGGCATTGGGCGGGAGATTTTTCAACAAAGTTGCCATGTCATCGGCGCTCATTTTCATGTCACGCCCGTTGATGTACACCGTGGCAGGTGTCATACTGCTGATATAAATATTTCCGTCCTGGTCTATGAACAGACCCGGAGTTTTTTCCAGAACTTCATACCCGTTGGTTGACATGGCCACCAGGTTTTCAGGATCCACCACTGTTTTATCATCTTCCTGGCGCATCAACGGCCTCGAAGTAGTGATAGTGACTCCTGTCAACGTCTTAGGCAGTTCTTCTACAGTGAATGTAAAATGTCTTTGATTGGCTGTAATGTTAATCCGCTTTTCCAGGAACTGGTAGTTCACCGAACTGATATTGACAGTGTAATGGCCTTTCTTTAGTCTGAACTCTGATTCTCCGCTACTATCGGCAACTTTACTTTGATCCAGAGTGGAATCTGCTTTATTGAAAAGATTTATAGTTGCAAAAGGGACAGCTTCTTTTTTTGTATTAACGACTTTAATTGTGACAAGAGTTTCCTGTGCTGTCAACTGCTGTGTGAATAGGATTGTCAAAAATAGAAGTGAAAGGGTACAGTTCTTTCTTAAATGGGTCATAATGGATCTCATGAGTTCTATCTTTCTGTAATAGCAGAGGGCAAAAGTAAACGAATATAAAGCGACGGATGTTATCAATTTTATAATTACAGCATATCATGGTAAGAGCGGTAAAATTCAATTCATACATTCGTAAGTTCCGTAAGATGTCCGGTAGCATGAGGAGTAAATTCACGAATAATACAGATTATCTTTTCTTTGCATTATGATCACGTCATTAGACAGTTTTCAAAGCCCTTTTTTCATTGGCATTGCAGGAAGCGGAATGAGCGCTTTAGCCCAGTATCTGAAAGGTAATGGGAAAAATGTATCGGGCAGCGATCGTTTTTTCAAGCCGGGAGAATATAATGATATTAAATCAAAACTGGAAGAGGAAGGTATCCGGTGTTACGTTCAGGATGGACAGGGAATAACCGGAGAAACAGATCTTGTGGTCGCGTCCACGGCAGTGGAAGACACGGTGACAGAGATGATCAAAGCAAAACAGTTGAATATTCCCGTCATAAGAAGGGCAGAATTGCTGGCATTGATCGCAAAAAGTAAAAAGACCATTGCCATCGGTGGCACCAGCGGAAAAAGCACTACAAGCGCCATGCTATTTGATATTCTGGAATATGCCGGCCTGGGTCCGGGCATCATTAGTGGCGCGGGCCTGACTGCATTGATCAAGAAAGGAAAGATCGGAAATGCAAAGGTGGGCACGGGAGAATGGCTGGTGATAGAAGCTGATGAAAGTGATGGCTCCATAGTGCAATACCATCCGGAAATAGGAGTGTTATTGAATGTGGATAAAGATCATAAAGAGATCGAAACATTAATGGAGATATTCAGTACGTTCAGACAGAACAGCAATGTATTCATCGTGAACCGCTCCAATGCTCTCGCAAAAGGATTATCTCAGGATGTCCGTCATGATTTTTCTCCTGACACCGAAGTGGAAGCAGGATACAAAGCTTCCGGTTTTGAGCAGAAAGGATTAAACATTTCTTTCAAAGTGAACGGAGTTCCGTTTGAGTTGAAATTGCTGGGCAGGCATAATATGGAAAATGCGATTGCTTCGGCAGCAGTTGCCAATTATCTGGGAGTGGATCTGGCCGCCTGTGCCGATGCTTTAAAAAACTATGAAGGTATCTATCGCCGGCATAAGGTACTGGGAAATAAAAACGGAGTTTGGGTAATTGATGATTTTGCTCACAATCCGGTAAAGTGTGCCGCAGCTATCAAAGCCTGCCAGCCGGTTGCTTCAAAAGTGATCGCCTGGTTTCAACCGCACGGTTATGGCCCTACCAAATTTCTGAGAAATGATTTTGTAAAAGAACTTTCTGAAGCCTTACGTCCCGATGATGAAATTTGGATGAGTGAGATATTTTATGCAGGCGGTACCGCAAAGAAATCCATCTCTGCCGGTGACCTCGTCAGTGATCTGAGAAAAATGGATAAGCCTGCCTTTTTTGTGCCTGACAGAAAAGAGTTTTTGAAAAATGTAAGGCCTCATCTTACCGGCGATTGTGTGATCCTGCTGATGGGCGCCAGGGATCCTTCTTTGGAAGATTTTGCGAAAAGCGTATGGAATGAACTTTAAGATTTTCGGATTACAGCGCAGTTTCAGTCACTTCTTTTGTCTTGATGGTTTTAGAAAGATACCAGCATAAGGAAAGCAGCATTCCCGCTTCGAGTTTGGCAGGAAGTTTTTTCTTTTTTGAAAAATAAATAGGATCAAGCGCCAGGCTGCAAACAGTGAGCAGGACTTTACCGCGGTTACGGGTGATCCGTATTTCAGGATTTGCCTCCATAGTTAACTGATAGTGGTATTTCTTGTTATTGACCTCGATAAAATGTTCTCCTTTATCATGGCGTAGTTCACCAATCGCTACGCCGTATTCATTTTTCAGCATTGCTTTTTTTCTGAGCAGCCCCTGCAGTTGAATGAGAAGAACTCTTTCTTCTTTACCCGATCGTACTCTTACCCAACTTGTTGACCTGTGAAATTCCAATGTGAGCAAAGTCTTTTCATGATCATGTAAAACATAAACCGTTTGCCCTTTCATTTCAATTTCAGAGGTCCAGTGCATTATGAAAATGAATAGATGGTGAAAGTATCCATAATTACAATTTTAAGCTTTAATTGTTCTCTGTAATGAGAAGAAATCAATGATTCATGTCAAATTGACCCCGCCAGAGTGAAGAATTTGTGACAAAAAAGAAAGAAACTCCGGTTCGATTCTGCGGTTTGGCGTAGCGCCATCTCATCAATGCATCATTTTGTTTACGACGATATAGCTGATCACGATAAGAAGAATAAGGATCAGAATGGTTATGTAGAGCCATGACTGGTCGGTAAGCTCCGGTTTTCTTCTGCGTTTTTTCTTTAGCTCCAGCTTTTTTTTCAGGTCACGGTTCAGTTTTTCAACGGTGTAATTCAATTGCTGTTTGTCGCGGAATTGCTGCAGGCCTTCCAGTGCTTCGCTGGCAAAATCATTTTCCAAAAGGATCTTTTCCACCTCATGCAGTTTATCCCCCGAGAGTTTGCCTTGCAGGTAACGCAATAAGGTTTCCTGGTCTATCTCGGTGGAAAGATGTGATAATATGTCTTTTAAATTATCCTGCATGTCTGTTATTATCTTTTTCTTCTTTTAATTTTTTCTCGATCAATATTCTCAGATTTCTTTTTCCATTTTGAATATAACTTTTCACCTGCAGCAGGCTATACCCTGTGGCCTGGCTGATCTCCTGATAACTTTTTTTATTCAGGTAAAACAAAGTTATGCATTGCTGCTGCTCATGATTCAGTTCGGTAAGCGCTTTTTCCATAAGGTCCAGGGAGTGATCGTTCTGAATGATTAATTGTTTGTCCAATTCTTCATCCGTAGCCGCAATCCTCATCTGATCTGATATTTCTGAAGGTTTTTTCCCCTGGTTGCCCCGGAGTATCATCAGGCAATGATTTTTTGCCACCATGTAGATCCATGACTTGAAATACTCTACCTTATATTTCCTCATCTCGCTGATCACTTTCAGGAATATCTGCTGCACACTGTCCTTTGCCTGTTCTTCATTCTTCAGATATTTCATACAAAGACCCAAAAGCAGGAGTGTATAGCGTTGCAGCAAAATACCCAGCCACTCATTATTGCCGTCGGCATAAAAACGCTCCAGCAATTGCTGATCGGTAAGCTGTTGGTATTTTTCTGTATTCACAGAAGTAATGTAATTAATTTACTTTTATTAAGATGCAAATTCAACGTGATTTCACATTATTTTGCACGAAGTTTCCTAAAAAAGAAAACTCCTGAATATGGAATATGCTGCCTGTAAAGTACCGGCTTCCCCGGTGCGGAAAAGAGCTTCTCATAAAAGTGAAATTGTCAATCAAATTCTGTTTGGCGAGACCATGTTCGTATTGAAAGAAAAAAGAAAATGGGCATGGGTAAAATCCATTCCCGATAACTATGAAGGATGGATCACTGTTTCACATCTTGAAGAAATAGACGGAAGCCTTGCTTATCAAAAAAGCCCATGGGTGAGTGCAGACCTGTTGAGTGAGATAGAGACCGGTGGGCAGAAAATGCATATTTCAGCCGGAGCTTCATTATTGGGCTTTGAAGATACCGGGGGAAAATTCGGGAATTTTGAATATGGTTTTACTGGAAACAAAATAAAGAGAGATGAGGTGATTCCTGATGAGGATGTGGTGAAAAAACTTTCCATGCCATGGCTGAATGCGCCTTACCTCTGGGGTGGAAGGACCATTTTGGGAGTGGATTGCAGCGGCTTTGCCAAAACCATTTTTAAGATGATGGGTATCGACCTGCCCCGTGATGCCTGGCAGCAGGTGCAAAAAGGAGATAGGGTCAGCAAACTAAAAGATGCCCGGACCGGCGATCTTGCTTTTTTCAATGATAAAGAAGAGATCGTTCATGTGGGAATACTTCTGGGCAATGAACAGATCATTCATTCTTCGGGCAAAGTGAGGATAGATACCATTACGAAAAAAGGGATTATCAATTCTGAAACAGGGAAAAGAACTCATAAGCTAAAAGCCATCCGTCGTTATTGGTAATACGGCCACATTATCGTACATCTTGAACCGCAGTGTGATCACAAAAACACTCTCATGCGTGCTGCTAATTTCCTGCCATGCGGCAGTCAATGGTGATAAATTGGTAAAGGCAACATAATAATTCCTGATGGCGCCATAAACAAGATCTCCCGATCTCAGTTCCGAGAGCTCGCTGGAAGAGAATTTCTTTAAGTATTTATGATCGAATTTTTTGAATTCCTGTTTCACATCATGCACTGAATTTTTTCCTTCACCTATATATCCTGCTATCTGATAAGTAAAGATGGTGTCAGTAAGATTAAGGGAATCGTTGAGGAGCAGTTCTTTTTCTGAAAGGATGACCACGGTACGGTCAGGCTTAAAAAAGAAAGGATTGAAATTTTTGTATTCACCTTTGAAATAGAACAGAGAAGTATCCGTTCGCCTGAAAATGGTGGTATTGATAAGTGTGGGATCGTTTATCAGTTGTTTCAGAAAGCTGCCGGTCTCCTGTTTAAATGGATCGCACCGGTAATATGATTTTGCAACTTGTTCTAATGCCTGCTGTGCAAAGCAATTATTTATGAAAAAGGAGAATCCGGTAATGAATATGATTTTTTTCATTCTCTTCAAAGATAACTGCCTTTTTACTGTTAGAAAAGCATGCGCCAGACCCCAACTGTATATTTTAAGTAATGACGGTGAGCTTTCCTTCTGCTGATTCTTAAAAGTAATTTAACCTTTAACGCCCAAAAACATACTGGTAAGAATAATGCCAAGCACGAGCAAAGTAAGGAAAATGTAAAGGAGATCTTTTTCCCAGATAAATCCGACGACGGAGAATGCAACCCTTGCTATGGGAGTAGCAATAAGAAGTATGACGCCTAATTGAATGATCGCTTCTCCTCTCAGTTCCATGACACCGTTCCATACTTCCGACATGCTGTGAAAGGGAAGAAGTAATCCGTGAAAAGTGGTATAATCCGGACTTGTACTGCCATGATGAAAAAGATAAATGATACCACCTGCAATCACTACGATGGAAGATAATATCACCCCCCAGCGAAGTAAATTACCCAATGCGACCTCAATATTTTTATCTTTCCAGTTGCTGATCATTGTTTCAAAATTTTATCAGATCCTGTGTGTGGCTCCGTTATAGATCATTTCTATGGCAAGAACGGTGATCACAAATGCGAATACTATACGCAATCCTTTTGTCTGCGTTTTGGTAAGCACTCTTGAGCCCATGAAAGCGCCGGCCAGAACTCCCAGTGTAACGGGGAGACAAAGGCCCGGATCAATGTAACCTCTCTGAAAATACACAACGGCGCTTGCCGCTGCCGTTACGCCGATCATGAAATTACTGGTAGTGGTGGAAACTTTAAACGGAATCTTCATTATATTATCCATAGCCAGTACTTTCAGTGCACCCGAACCGATGCCTAATAATCCCGACAATATTCCTGCGATCCACATCATAAAAAATCCTCCGCCCACATTCTTTACCGAGTATTCTATTTTATTACCGTTGACGTCGGGATAATTGCTGCTGAGCTTTAAAGCCTTTGCCCAGCCGGTGGCCGGTTCATTTTTTATGAAATGCACTTTTTTCTGAAACGAAAGAGCTGCTGAAAAAAGCAGGATGCCGCCAAAGACGATCGCAATGATATTTGTTGGCGCATAAACGGCAAGGAACGCTCCGACTATGGCGCCGATAGTGGTTGCTATTTCCAAAAACATACCCAACCGGATATTAGTGATGCCTTCTTTTACATAAGCTGCCGCCGCACCGGAAGAAGTGGCAATGACCGCAACAATGGAAGTGCCGATGGCATATCGTATGTCCACTCCAAACATCAGTGAAAGCATCGGGATGATGACAATGCCGCCACCCAGGCCGGTGAGAGAACCCAGAAAGCCGGCCAGCATTGAGCCTAAAAAGATGACCAGCGTAAAAGTCAGTAATGTCATAGTTTACATTTAAGAAATCCCGGTAATAGAAGGGCTTGCTATTTTGAAATGGAAAAATGTTTTGAATAATTATCAAGAGCTTCTTCAATGATCTTTATGGCTTTTTGTGTGTCCTGAAAATTATCAATTTCCACTTTTTTATTTTCCAGCACTTTGTATTGTTCAAAGAAATTTTTGAGCTCCAGTAAAAAATGCCGTGGCAGCTCTTCTGTACGGGTGTAGTGGTTTACCGAAGGGTCTTTTGTGGCTACTGCAATAATCTTATCATCGGCAACGCCGCTGTCTATCATCTGCATATTACCGATGACGCTGGCTTCTACAAGACAAAGAGGCTGTATGGACTGGGAACAGAGTACCAGGATGTCCAGCGGGTCATTGTCTTTTCCGAGTGTTTGCGGAATGAACCCGTAGTTAATTGGATAGTGAAAGGAAGAATAGATCACCCGGTCCAGTTTCAGCAGGCCACTGGCTTTATCTACTTCATATTTAGCACGGGAACCCTGGGGAATTTCAATCAATGCATTGACAATTTGCGGCGCTTTTTCTCCTGCAGATACCCCGTGCCAGGGATGTTTGACTGTTTGCATAAAAAAATTAATGGTGCAAAGGTATTGGTTCCCGGCTTTCTATTTAAATAAACGATACATCATCAGGCCAACGGCAACGGAGATAGCAAAGAAAAAGATAAACGAAACTATTGCACTTTTAAACGATTCTCTGAAAGGACGGTTTCCTGTCAGGTGATGCTGGTATTCATTGTAATGGATAAAATAAGCCATTGCACCGGCAATCAAGCCCACTGCCATGGCAGCAACGATCAGCAACAGGCTCAGCATTCTTAAAGTTAAGATTTTCTTTCTGCAAGGCCTGTAATGGGAAGCTGCTTTACTTCAGGTTAATTGTTCGGTACATGAGGGACCCGGGATCAGATAGCCACAGGATATTCTTTATAATAGGAAGAATTTTTAATCTCTTCCTTTATAATACAGGACATCCACTTTTTCAACAGTGATCATGCCGCCGCGGCCGCATTTTTCAAACAGGTCATTGACCACGTTCAGAAATGCATCAATCTTTTCTGCAGTGTCTACGATTTCTACTACGATAGGCAGATCTTCAGAAAGCTCTATCAGCCGGGCACGATGAATGCGGGTGCTGGCGCCAAAAGACATGATCCCTCTCAAAACTGTTCCGCCGGCCAGGCCTTTTTCTTTAGCGGCTATTAAAATTTCTTCGTAAAGCAGCTGGTGATTGAAACGGTCTGCTTCCCCGAGAAATATGCGTAGTAACTTGGATTGCCCCTGGAGTTGTTCCATATCATAATAATTTGATCAAACCAATACCGGCAAATACTGCCGCAATACCCAGAATAACGCTGGCAAGAGTGTAAAACAATACATAGCTGATATCTCCTCCTCTCAACATGTTCATATTCTCAAAAGCAAAAGTGGAAAATGTGGTGAAGCCCCCACACAGGCCGGTGATCAGCAGCAAGCGCACCTGAGGTGTCAGCAAAGTTGTTCTTTCAGAAAGTGCAAAGATGATCCCGATCAGAAAGCAACCGGTTATATTCACTGCAAAAGTTCCCCATGGGAAAGCGCCTTGAAAATTATCTGCGAACCATTTCTGGCAAAAGTAGCGGGCTATACTCCCTATGCCGCCTCCAAGGCCTATCAGTAAAATACTTTTGATCATTGTATCGTATCGATCTTGTTTTGCCTGTTGCCGGTAGAGTCTATATCATGTTCAAAAATGTATTTCAGGTCCACTTCCCATTGTTGATTCACCTTGCACACCCGCAGCGTGTCTTTGTCTTTCATAAAAGAGTTGGAATAAACAACCACGGTAGTGGAATCGTTGACAGGATTAACGAGGTGAATGTTAATGGAAGATTCACGATAGCCATCCTTTGTCGAGTCGGGCAGCTTTTGATAGTTGCGTTCTACCGCATCCAGATACTGAATGTTTGAAGAGTCCTGGAGCATATATGTTTTTGCGATATCGAATTTTCCATCCAGCGCCGCACGGATAAAATCCCTTGCAGCATCAATATCGTTCTCCGGCCCTTTTTCTTTGTTTGTATTATTGGTGCAGGCCGCTGCAAAAAAAAGCAGGGACAAAAAGAACAGATTGTTTTTCATTTTCATCCCTGCAATTTACAGAATCTTTACAGAGTGTTATTGCTTTCCTTTTTCTTCCTCCGGAGTCGTCTCTCTGTGATGCTCCCTTTCGTATGCTTTCAAGATCGCTTTTACCAGTTTGTGACGAACCACATCGTCTTCATCCAGTTCGATGTGTGCTATGCCATCAATATTTTTTAATATACGGGCGGCAGTTTGCAACCCGCTTTTCTGATGCCTCGGCAGATCCACCTGGGTAATATCTCCGGTGATGATCGCTTTCGCATTGGCGCCGATGCGGGTCAAAAACATTTTCAGTTGCAGCTCAGTTGCATTTTGTGCTTCATCCAGTATGATGAAAGCATTATCCAGTGTGCGGCCACGCATATATGCCAGAGGAGCGATTTCAATGGCTCTCGTGCTCATATAATATCCGAGCTTATCGGATGGGATCATGTCGTCCAGTGCATCATATAACGGACGCAGGTATGGGTCTATCTTTTCTTTCAGGTCGCCGGGAAGGAACCCCAGGCTTTCACCTGCTTCCACGGCCGGCCTTGTCAGAATGATTTTTTTTACCTGTTTATTTTTCAATGCCCGTACTGCAAGCGCTACAGCCGTATAGGTTTTACCCGTGCCTGCAGGGCCGATGGCGAAAACGATGTCATTTCGCTCCGCCATGTGCACGAGTTTTTTCTGATTGGCTGTCCGGGCACGAACGGTCTTACCGTTAGGGCCGAATACAAGGATGTCATTCGGGTTCCGCTCAACGAAGTGATCAACCGTTTCGGCATCATCCCCGCCGAGGATCTGCTCAAAATAATTTTCACTCATGTGGCCATTGCGTTCGAGATACTGAACAATGAGTTCAATTTTCTCTTTTGCATTTCCGACATGCTCCGGGGCGCCGCTTAGTTTGATCTGCGTGCCTCGGGAAAGAATCTTGAGCAGTGGGAATTTTTTCTTCAGAATGTCGAGTTTTCCGTTGTTGACTCCAAAAAACTCAATAGGGTTGACGGTTTCAAGGTTAATAATCGTTTCTGTCAATGCTCTTCAATTTTACTGGCAGAGGTCCGCCGCATAATTTTGTGCAGACCCGAGCCTGTTCATAAAGCCGGTGAAGGGGTTCCGGATTACAACTGCGTCTTCTGAATACCTGTACAGAAGCTTTCCCTTCATTGACCACAATTTTGCTGTGGTATTCAAATATAAATGATAGAGATCATTATTCCCTAAAGTTACTTATTCACAGTTGTGAAAAGAAGAATCATTGCGAAAATTTTGGTTAATCTTTTTCCAATGAAATTAAAGGCCTGTTCAGCTTTTTTTGCTCTTTGATTAAAATCATTTACCAGTCTGTTACAAGTCAATCCCGGTAGAAGCGCCGGTTTATAGTATTGCATTATGGCAGCTACAGACAAATCCGTTAAACGCACCCTTCAATTAGCACCACTAAGCGAGGAACATCATGAAGGATTATTGCTGGTTTGGAGAATTTACCAGGGCCTGAAAAAGAATACGGAACCCGGAAGAATTAAGGATTACATTCTCTGGTATTGGGAAAATCACATTAAGCCTCATTTCTATCAGGAAGAAAAGATATTGTTGCCTTATTTACCGGCACAACATGAACTGGGTTTGAGAATGCATAGCGAACATGAAAGAATTAAACAAATGATCATGTCTCTCGATGATCAATCAGGCAAAGAGATTTTTGTGGACCTGGCGAATTTTATTGAAGAGCATATAAATTTTGAAGAACAGGAGCTCTACGCATACCTGGAGCAGGTGCTTTCCAAAGACCAGCTTGATATGATATCTCTTCAGCTTGCCGAGCATCCAATTCCGGCATCGGAATGGCAGGATGAATTCTGGAAAAGAGTGAAATAAAGGGCCTCATTGTTTTTACCGGTGAATTTTAAACAATTAAGCATTTGCTGCAAGCTTCAGAGTACTTTTGTTAAATTACTCTGAAAAGAGACTATTTCCCCTGCATATAGAGAGGATAATTGCAATTTTTACAGTCAAATTCTGCCTTAGAAAATGATGCACCGTTACCGTTTTCTTTTTTTACTTCTCCTTGTGTTGACGGCTTCCGGTTTGCAGGCTCAATATTTTAAAGTGAGTGGTGTGGTTATGAACACAAACCGGGAGCCTCTGCCGCTGGCCAGCATCGGCATCAGGGAATTACGCACCGGTATCATCACCAAAGATGATGGCAGTTTTGTTTTTTCACTGGAAAGAGGGAAGTATGAGTTTGTAGTCACCATGGTGGGTTATAAAACCAAACTGGTAAGCGTTCAGGTGAATAATGAAGATATGGTTCAGGATATCATCATGGATATTGATTCCACCGATCTGTCGGAAGTGGTGATCAAAGTAAAGGCGAAAGACCGGGCGGAAGAGATCATCAGGAATGTGATCAGGAAAAAAGATTCCATACAATTTCAGGGATCCTATTCCTGTCTGGTTTACATCAAAGCTTCCCAGACCGATTCGTCTTTTGCCAGGAGAAGGATAGCCGGTTTTGAAGACACTTCAACAACCGTCTCTGATTTCAACGCCATGGCACTGGCGGAAATTTCGCTACGGTTTGACAAAAATTCAAACGGACAGGTGAAAGAAGAGCGGCTGGGTGTAAAAAAAGACGGAGATACAAGAAGCCTGTTTTATCTCTCTGCAACAGAGGCCGACCTCAATATTTACAACAATCTTTTAAAAGCATCTTCCATTTCCGCCATACCATTTATTTCACCTTTGAGTTACAGCGGGCTTGTTGCCTACCGTTTCAAGACATTGAAAATTGACCGTACAGGCAAGAGAAAGATCTATACCATATCAGTGAAACCAAGACTGCTGAGCAATGCCACCGTAGAAGGCGAACTGACGGTCATTGACAGTTTGTGGGTGGTAACCAAAGCAGATTTCAAACTTCCTTCTGCCCATATCCCCGAATATGATTTCTTTGAAGTGAAGCAACAGTTCGCCCCTTTGGATGATTCTTTGTGGATAATGACTCATCAGCAGTTCGATTATTACCGTAAAACAAAACCCGGGAAGCAATACGGCCGGACCGTTGCCGCTTACTCGGATTATGAACTCAATAAGAAATTCGGTAAAGGCTATTTTGGAAACGAGATCAGCAGCACTTCCATAAAAGCCTATGAAAAAGACAGCGCTTTCTGGAACTCTGTCCGCACCGAACCTTTGTCAAAGCAAGAGCTGTTGTATTCCAGGTATCGTGACAGTTTACATATCGTCATGAACTCGGAAGCTTACCTGGATTCCATTGACAGGATGTTGAACAGGATCACCTGGAACCGCATGCTGGTATTCGGCCAGATTATCAGTGACCACCGTAAACAAAGAACATGGATCCTGCCGCCGGTTACAACCATATTCACTCCTTTCCAATTTGGAGGAAGCAGACTTTCTTTTCATGTATTATATAAAAAGACTTATCCTTCAAAGAAAGACCTGACACTGGATATGGAGACCAGTTACGGTTTCCGGAATAAGGATGTGAACGGAGCTTTCGATCTGAGAAGGATGTACAATCCTTTCAACAGGGGATATTATCGTGTCGGCGCCGGCCGTGATTTCAATTATATCTATGGCGGTGATGCATGGATCAACATGATCAAGCGAAGCAATATTTACCTGGATAATTTTTTCATGGTGGGGCATGGGCTGGAACTGGTGAACGGCGTTTATCTCACCAATGAACTGGAAGTCGCTTTGAATCGTTCTGTTGCGGGATACAAAATCAATCCGAAAGTGGACAGTATTTTCGGTGATTTTCTGACCGATAACCAGCCACAGGATTTTCAGGCGTACAATGCATTTTATTCCAAAGTGAAACTGGAATTCACTCCTTTTCAGAAATACATGCGGGAGCCGAAAGAGAAGATCATCCTGGGATCAAAATGGCCTACATTTTATGTTCTCTGGAGAAAAGGAATTCCGGGAATTTTCAAAAGCGAGATCAACTTTGATTATCTCGAATACGGCATGCAGCAGAAGATCAACATGGGAGTGGCCGGTGTATCCACCTATACGGTCAAAACCGGAAGCTTCCCGAATATGAGGGACCTGAGGCTGATTGACTACACTTATCAGCGCAGGGGCGACCCGATCTATTTTCATGACCCGTTTAAATTATTCCAGGCTCTCGATTCCACTTTCCCGGTGTTCAAAAGGTTTTACCAGGGAAATTATGTGCATGAATTTCACGGAGCGCTGATCAACAAGATCCCCTTTATGAAAAAACTGAAGATAGAAGAGATTGCCGGAGGCGGATTTCTGATCTCTCATGAAAGAGATCTTCGTTATGTGGAATTGTTTGCCGGACTGGAAAGAGTATTCAAGTTTCCTTTGAATCCCTTGTCCAAATTCAAACTGGGAGTTTATGTAGTCGGGTCTGCTGCCAATCAATTCAGAAACCCTGTTCAATTCAAAGTGGGGCTGACCACCTGGAACCGCTATACCAACAAATGGAAATAAAAACTTAGTTGTGCCAGATCGTTCTCCTGTAAACGGCGCTGTCGGAAAAAACAACCCCGTTGATCTTTGTTAATCCCGCTATGCCGCCGAGGATACCCAATGAGTTGCAGTTTTCATCAACCACTGAAGCTGCCCGGTCGCAACAGCAACCACCCTCATCAAAGACGTAAACCGTTTTTCCCTGGAATTCATATTGCTTTACAGTGGCGGTCTTGTCGCAGAGTGATGATTGTTTGAAAGACTCTATTTGAGTCTGGATGCAGACAGGTACACCGATGGATTTATTACAGGTGCCGAAAACAAAACCGGATAAGATCAGTACAGGGATCAAAGAAGAAATGTGCATGGTAAATATTGGTTTTTGATCGTGGATAAAGTTAAGAAATTTACTTCCGGTTTTAATGATTTAAACTAATTAAAATGAATCGTTGGCTATGTTCGTTGCATTTGATTAGATCACATTCAGAAGAGAATATTGCATTAAGCATTCCTGAATAAAATGTTGCTCCATCACCACCTTGCAATGATCTTAAAATTCACTAACCGGGGTGTTAAACGGTTTGGCATCAGGAAAGTAGTGTTGGAAAAATCTTTGATCAGTTGATACGAAATAGTGTTGGCCCGGTCAATGATGTTAAAGACTTCAAGTGTGGCCCAGATGTTTTCAAAATTCCGGAAGGGGCTGTGGCTTCGCCGGTTACTGCGTTCCGCATCCAGCAGCAAAGCGCTGAAGCCGATATCACAACGGATGTATGGATCTATCACCATGGCATTCCTGTATTTCACACTGCCGGGAATATTGTAAGGAAGGTTGCTCCCATACAACAAGTTCAGGTACATTTTAAAATTTTTATTGGTGGCCAGGTAATCCTGGAAGAACATTCCGAAGGTGATCGTGCGGTCTGTAGGTCTGCGCACCCAGCCTAATTGTTTCACGGTGCTGTCAACCGGCTTTCCCAATGAATCAAGAGTGTAGTCGGTGTAGAAAGTATTGCTGATCTTTTCTTTCGTTCTCATTATTCCCAGGCTGATCCAGCTTTCCGCATCGGGAACCAGTTCTCCGAATAACCGCATCTCGATGCCCGTGGCATAGGCTTTCGCATTATTCTCTCCGTAATAACGGATCCTGACATTGTCAATATCATAAGGCACCACATCGGTCATGTGTTTGTAGTATGCTTCAGTGGTAAATCGCATTGGCCTGCCCCAGCCGCTGAAGTTATAGTCAAATCCCAAAACACCCTGCACACTTTTCTGAGATTTAAGATTTGTGTTTACAGTGCCGTCATATCTTCTCATTTCGCGGTAAAACGGCGGCTGATCATAAACTCCGGCAGCTGCCCTGAAAACAATGTCTTTCTGCCACTGAGGTTTCCAGTTGAAGCCGATACGGGGGGAGATGATGAATTCCTTGTTGAGGGTATTATAATTGAACCGCACTCCGGCCTGCAGTATGGTGGAATGTGTGGAATCTCCCAGTAAAATATTATCCTGCAGGTAGCCTGAAAATTTATTGATATTAAGACCGGCAGCAGAGTTGAGGATTTTATTTAACTGCAATTGATCCGGGTTGAAAGGCAGTGAGTAGCCGGCGGAATCCTGGTATTCCCATTCATGCAGCTTATCGTTGATGATCGTTTTATCGTAACCGATTCCCCATTGATAAAAATTCTTACCCTGATCGTAGCTGCCTTTATAAGAAACATTCCAGTTATCAATGGCAAGTTTATCCCTGGTAAAATTCTGGTACATCCCTGCACCGAGTGGATTGATAATGGTTCCGTAAGTGGCATGGCTCTTGTCAAAATCCCTTTGCCCGAACAGGTAAGTGCCTGTGATGTCTGTGTTCTCTTTTTCATTGTCGCCAAAATGCGAGAGCATCCATTTGTGTTTCAGCTTGCGTGTTGCCAGGTTGGTGATGGCGAATCCCTGCATGTTGGTCTGATACTGATCTTTTTCCTGGCCGTCAAAGAAAATGTCAAGGGCCAGATTGGCGCTGAAGAAAGGGGAGAAGACAGAAGAAGTGAGTTCACTTGATTGAGGTATCAATGTGAATTTTGTCCGGGAAATATTTCCTAAAAACTCGGCTGCCCATTTCGTATTGATCTGGTAATTGATCAGTGCCTGAAGATCGGCAGAAGAAGGAATATAATTCCCTTTGGTATCCTGCCGGCTCAGCAAATTGCGGTTGCTCCGGTTACGGACACCGATCAGGTAACTGAGCCTGTTGTTTTTCGAAGTGCCTTCCAAATGCAATCCCTGTTCCAGGATGCTGACATAGGCAGAGCCTCCGAACTGCTTTGGTTTTTTATATTGAATGTCCAGCACACTGCTCATCTTATCGCCATACTTTGCCTGGAAGCCGCCTGTGTAAAAATTGATATTGCGTACCAGTTCGGGATTGATAAAACTTAATCCTTCCTGTTGGCCGCTGCTGGTGAGATAGGGTCGGAAAATTTCAAAATCATTTACGTAGATCAGGTTCTCATCATAACTGCCGCCCCGAACGGAATATTGGGAAGTAAGTTCATTGTTGGACCCCACAATAATTTTGATCATGCTTTCCACGCCGGTAATTGCCGAAGGAAGATTGATCACAGATTTCGGATTCAGTTTGATCAGCCCTGCTTCCCTGCGGTCACGCTGGTTTCCGGTGATCACCACTTCCTGCAGTACAGCCACTCCTTTTTCCAGTTTCACCGTTATTTTCTCTTCCTCATTTTCGCTGAGCAAAAAATTCCTCTGCTCCGTTTTTCTGCCTGTGTAGCTGAACACCAGGGCAAATGCTTTGTCTGCTGTCACCTTCAATCTGAAATATCCTGAATCATTGGTAGTGATACCTCCTGACCTGCCCAGGATAGTTACAGAAACTTTTGGCAGCGGGTTTTCATTTTCATCAATTACTTTACCGGATACGTAAGCAGATTTTTTCTGTGAGAAAGAAATTACAGTGAGCAAAAAACAAATTGCAGTCAGGGATGTGTGGCGGATGTGGATTTTCATAAGTGAATTCGGTACAAGATACGTATTTGTTTTGGCGAATTCAATCCTTTTATAGTCAAGTATTGCAGGTCAGCTGTGTTTCAATTGTGCAATTGCCTTTTTCGGGTCGGCAGATTTAAACACAGCATTACCTGCCACCAATACATCCGCTCCGGCTTTTACGATCTCGGGAGCATTTTCCACCGTCACCCCGCCATCAATTTCTATCAATGCTTTCGATCCGGTTTCGTTGATGAGCTTGCGAAGCTGGCGGATCTTCTCCATGGTGTGAGGAATGAATTTTTGACCGCCGAATCCCGGGTTCACACTCATTAAGATCACCTGGTCAATATCACGGATGACCTCGCTCAATGCATTGACCGGAGTGTGCGGATTGATAGCCACGCCTGCCTTCATCCCCAGAGATTTTATTTGCTGAATATTCCGGTGCAGGTGCGGACAGGCTTCGATATGCACTGAAAGATGATCCGCCCCGGCATTTTTAAATGCTTCCGTATATTTTTCAGGTTCCACGATCATCAGGTGCACATCACAGATCTTTTCGGTGGTTTTGCGGATGAACTCAACGATCATCGGGCCGAAGCTGATATTGGGGACAAAGCGGCCGTCCATTACATCCAGATGAAACCAGTCGGTCTCGCTTTCATTCAGCATCCGGCATTGTTCTTCTAATTGTAAAAAATCGGCAAACAGTAGTGATGGTGCAACCAATGGCATGATCGGGAAGTTTAAAAATATTCCGGCAAGTAAAACAAAATCGTTTATAATACCCAAATAATTTTTCAGGTATTCACTGATCCGGCTCAAACCATTCAACACATATATTCCCAGTACAGAGATCCGGTAATGAAAAAATTATTTAGCCAAAGCCGCCAATGTCAATAAGACAAAACTTTCCGTATCGGCCGACACGCTGTGCGGTATCCGGGAATGCAGTGCGATCATCTGGCCTTTACCCAGGGATACCACCTGTTCATCTGCTTTGAATCTGACTTTACCTTCCAGTACCTGGAGGCTGATGACCGTATCGGCAGAATGTGTTTTCAGGCTTGCTTTTTCATGAATTCCGATCAGAACAATGCGCATGGTGTCTGACTTGAAGATCGTAATGGAATTGTGGTCGCTTTCTTTCCAGGTGGCTTCACTCCTGATCTGGCTGATGAATTTGTTCAGGTCCATTTCAACCAATGGTGCATCAATCACTCTGTCACCCTGGGGGCGTAAGGGAGTTGCTTCGTTTGATTTGTTTTCCATAAAATTCTTTTTAATATTCTTACAGATCACCACATGCTACTCTGAATTTTACATTTCATATTCAGAGATGTATTTAAAATCCCACATGATCTAAAGTTACAACAATCGGGAGATAAAAATGTTCCCGCAGGCAGCAGGCCTGCTTTAGTGAAGCAGCTCTTTAATCAGCGATGGCGGCCTGCCGATAATTGCTTTTTTCCCTCTTACTACGATCGGCCTTTCGATCAATACAGGATTTTGGATCATAGCTTCGATCCATTGTTTCCGTGTGAGTTTTTTTCCTGCATATTTTTCTTTGAACACCGGTTCTTTTTGACGGATGATGTCCAGCGGTTCTGCTTTCAGTAGTTTCAGTAAGTGATCCAGCTCTTTATAGTCCGGCGGATCTTTAAGGTAATTTCTGATTTCAACGTCTTCGCCGGCATCTTCTAAAATACAAAGCCCTTCCCGGCTTTTAGAACATCTGGAATTATGGTAGATGATCGTTTTCATAACTAAAATTCTCAGCTAAAGATAACGATTTGCAGATCACACAAAATTGTGAACGGAGTAAATTAGAAAAAAATCACCCGATCAGAAATGCTTTTCCGTTACTGACATGATCGTGGAGATCTCTGATCTTTTTTTCCCTAAAAATTTTTTCAATCAGTTCTCTTGCCTCTTTGTATTCATTGTGGATCGGGCAGGGATGCGTTTCAGAGCATTTACTTAAGCCCAGTCCGCATTTTTTAAAAATCCCTTTCCCTTCAATGGCTTCCACGATATCAAAGACAGGTTGTTCCTGCTGGCGTTCCGTTAAAAAAAATCCTCCGGAAGGACCTTTCAGGCTGTTGATGATCTTTTGTTTGGCAAGAAGCTGTAATGTTTTGCCCACAGTATGTTCACTGGCATTGATTTGTTCGGAAATCTCTTTAATGCCCGCTTTCTCTCCCGACTCGCTTTTTCCGGAGAGGTACACTACCGCTTTTATTGCCGTTTTACAGGTGTGACTCAACATAGCTTAACGACCCAAAAATTTATTTCCTTCAGGAGATATCATCGTATAATTCCAGGGAGGATCAAAAGTCAGGTTCACATGGATCTGCCATTCTGGAAAAGAATAGGTCAGCGACTGGGTAACATCGCTGGTGATGCTTTCTCCCATCGGGCAAAACTCGGTCGTCAGCGTCATGGTGGCTTCCAGGATCTTTTCTTCCTCATTGAAATCCAGGTTGTAGATCAATCCGAGGTCCACTACGTTTAAGCCCACTTCGGGATCATACACATTGTACAAGTCCTGCAATGCATAATCGCATCTTTCTTTGTTGTTGGTTGGAACGTTTACACTCATAGTTTCTTAGGTTGATGAAATAATGTTTTTCCTGTGTTATAGACATATAGTACCGCCGCTGCCAGCAAGGCCACAGCGCCTGTTTTCAGGGTGATCTCATTAATGAAAATAATGCCGAAAATAAATACCACGAATCCTGCGAGATAAACGATCAGCATGGCATGATACACTTTCTCGCTGAATAGTTCTTTGGGAACCGGAGTTTTTCCTTTATGTGCTTTTTTATGATACACCTTATTCCACACGATGAAAGGAAGTGTCTTAAAAGTCATGGCCAGGATGATTGCAGTGATCCAGCCCAGCAGGATGCAAAAGCCGTAAAGCAAAACAATATTGGGGTGCTGATCTACCGGCAACAGGGCAAGCACAACGATCAGTGCAATAAAAGGGAGAAGCATCTGAAGCACGGAGATTAAAGCGGTCTTCATCTGTTCATCCACATTTCTCCTGATCCTCACTTTATATGCTTTGATGCAATGCCTGGCAAACAATGCTATGGCAATCAGGATCAGGGCTACGGAAAAATAATATGAGAGAGGAGAGAGGCCCCATACTTTAAATACGATAAAACTTACAAGGCCTGCATTGATCAAGCCGAATATCCACCACAATCCTTTGGGGTTGGTGTATTTTGAGATCAGGAACATGGGGATCAGCCTTGATCCGACGCCGATCACCAATAATAAAAACCAGCCCACCAGTCCCAGATGGGCATGGATGGAAAGATAGGAGAGGGAATCTTTCGGAAGAATGTCGTTATTGAAATTGAAGACAAGAAGCAATCCGAAGAAAGTGGTGGAGAACAGCCAGAGTGAGGCTGTGATCACATACCAGGCATGCACATTCCTTCTCTTGCTTTTAAATGAACTGCTGAAAACATTAATTACATAAAACAGCACTCCTATATTCACCAGTGAAGCGCCTGTCTGCATCAGCCACCCGGTTTGAAAAATATAAAAACCTGCAATAAGAACAGGAATGCCTATGGCGGTAAAGATAAAAGTGAGATAAGCAAGAGTGTCGCTATCCAGTTTACCTTCCACCAGCACCGGCAGTAATTGATGGGACGCTCCGAGGATGGTCATGGTACCCCAGCCTAATGCAAGAGTATGAGTGATGGCCAGCGTGTAAGGATAGAAATAATGATGCTCAAAGATGTTGGTATGCAGTAATAACAGAACCGTTGCTACCAGGAAAGAAACGGATGCATAAATGTAAAATGGCAATACGACCCTGTAATTAGTGGTTTTCTGCAGCCCACCCATCAATGGCGACATCATATTCTCTTACCTGTTTTTAAAGATCAGCAAATACACTTCTCCTTCCTGGACTTCTTTGATCCGGTATTCAAAGTTGCGGTCTTTTAATTCGGTGAGCAGGAATACAGGAATTCTTTTATGGTGAACGTACAACGCTTTGTCCTCAGGCAAGGTTTCCAAAGCTTCCAGTATGGTCATCATCGGTTGAGGCGCTTCAAGATGGCGGACATCAACTTCTTCCATCCTGTTTTCGAAATGTTTTAGCAACTCATCCCAATCGCCTGCATCAGTGATCTCCGTATCCGGTTCAGATGATGCAGATGCTTTTCCGGCTGAAGTTTTGTAAAAATAAGTTTCAATGGTCTCACTGTCTTTGAAATTTACAAAGGATTCGAATCCCTGTTTTTCCAGCAGTTTGATCAGAGGAACCGGTTCAAAATTATTGATGATCTTAAGCGCTTCACCGGGATTCAGTTCTTTTACTTTTTTCTGAATATGCCTCAACGGATCATCACCGCTTGCGATCATCGCCCTTACATCAAAGTTTATGAACTGCTCCGGCTTCAGGTTTTTCAGGAAGTCAGGCATCGGTTTGCTTTCCGGTGTTTTCTCTTCTGCAACGGCCTTGTCATCCACTTCAAATCCCAGGGGAGCCAGAGCCTTGAAAAAATCCTCAGGCTTACATCCGCCTATCTTTGAAGCCATGGCAATGCTGGTCCTCCCTGCCATGAGCTTGCGGAGAATGGGATTGCGCAGCTTTTTAAAGTTAGGACTTAAAGTGATGATAGTCTCCAAAGCTTCAGGGTGATGCTTCAGCAGGGCTGCGATCTTTGTCTGTGCGTTGATCAGCATAATTTGTTTTTATTAATCAGTGGCAAAACCAAAATAAAAATGCCACGGATGCATGAATAAATATCTGAATTCTCCAGGGATAATAATCTTTTATTTGATAACTCTTTGCCGTGCATCCGTGGCTGTAAAATCCTTCTTTCTTAAGCAAGTGTCTTTTCTGCTTCCACTGCTTTCGGGAAGAGTATGTTATTCTCCAGGTGGATGTGCACGAACAAGTCGTTCTCGAATTCTTCCAGCATTTTATAAAGCAATTTGTAGCTGGTGCAGGCGTCACCGGGAATTGCATAGTCTTTGCTCAGCTTGCGGATCTCCTTCATGGCATCGCCTACGCTGTCGTGTTCTTTTTCCGATTCTGCTACCAGAGCCCTGAAGCTTTCACTTCCGCTTCTGTTATAAGCAGTATTGGAATCTTTCGCTTTTACAATCTCTTTGATCACCGGGAATAGTTTATTTTCTTCACTGCCGATGTGATCAGGAAGTTCTTTGCTTAGTTCATGTACAAGTTCATTTATCCTGAGCAATTCAGGGTGGTTTGCGCCATGTACATGCGCTACTTTATTGGCATATCCGGTGATCTCGGGCAAATATTTGCGGATGTACCGGTGATGGGTGTTCACGATGTAATCGGAAAGGAAGTCCAGCCCCCATTCATCATAGTTCATGGCTCCACTGCCGGATGCTGCTACTCCCTGCACCGGTTTCTGAAGTTCCTGTTCCACCGTTGCAGGATCAATTCCCATTGCGGCACAAGCTTCACGGATTGTTTTCTTACCGTTGCAGCAAAAATCAATTCCGTATTTTTTAAACACTTCTGATTTGCGAAGATCTTTGGCAACGATTTCGCCGATGGTTTCATGGGTTTCCGTTCCTTTTCTGGTTACCCTGATATCCCACCATTGCGGGCCCTGTTGCAAATATTCCCAGGTGAACACATCACCCCGTTCTCCCTGCAATTGATAATAGAGTGGTTTGGGGTCATGGTCATTATGGATCACCAGGCTCTCACCGGGATTCAGGCTGTCGAACACTTTGAAGATGGTAGGATGTTTTAGTCTTGGTTCCAGAGCCGGCACATTGATCACAATATCTTTTCCCTGTTTGGTAACGGCATCATTCGCTGCAGGCTGTGCCTGTCCTTTTCTGGTTACCCTGATATCCCACCATTGAGGCCCTTGCTGCAGGTATTCCCAGGTGAACACATCGCCATGCATGCTCATCAGCTGAAAATACACCGGCTTGGGATCATGATCGTTGTGGATGATGAAAGATTCGCCGGGTTTCAGGTTATCAAAAGTTCCGAAGATGGTGGCATGTTTCAATCTCGGCTCTAAAGAAGGAACATTGATCACATTTTCTTTTGAATTATATTCATTTGCCGGTCGGCTTGACAGCACTTTCCTGGTCACTTTGATATCCCACCACTCGGGGCCCTGCTGCAGGTATTCCCAGGTGAAAATATCTCCGTGCATGTCCATCAGTTGAAAATATACCGGGCGGGGATCGTGATTGTTGTGAATTACAAAACTCTCACCTTCCTGTATGTTGTCGAAGACATAAAATATGGTTTGATGTCTTAGTCTTGGTTCTATCTCCTGAACATTGATAACGATGTCGTTTGCTGTTTGCATAGCTTGATTTTTTGATGATTTAATTTGCCGGGCAAAGATAATGAGATTTTTAAAATAGAAGTATTTAAGTACTTTTATTCTTTTACGTTTTTATGACACGTTTTTTTTCATGTGCGATAGAATTTTCGGTAGTGATAGGATGAAATAATTTCTCTAAAATGTGATTTTATTCAAATGTGTTGAAGAACAGCATTTCGCAGGGTGTTTCCGGTGGAAATGTGTTTGAGTTTATTATGTTTCTTTGCATAACCGTATTTGAATTTTTATGACAAAAAGCGGAAAGATCGAACTGATGAGTCCTGCAGGTGACTTCGCCTCATTGCAGGCTGCATTGGACAATGGCGCCGATTCGGTCTATTTCGGCGTGGAGCAGTTGAATATGAGGGCGAGGGCATCCATCAATTTTACAATGGATGACCTGCCGGAGATAGCCGCAAGATGCAAAGAAAAAAATGTCCGGACCTATCTTACCCTCAATACCATAATTTATGATCATGATCTTTCACTGGTAAAAACATTATTAAATAAATCGAAAGAAGCCGGCTTGTCAGCGGTCATCGCCATGGACCAGGCAGTGATCGCTTATGCAAGGCAGATCGGAATGGAAGTTCATATTTCCACGCAGGTAAATGTCACCAATATTGAAACGATAAAATTTTATTCCCTGTTTGCCGACACCATGGTGATGAGCCGCGAGCTGAGCCTGAACCAGGTAAAAAAGATCTGCCGCCAGATAGAAAAAGAAGAGATCAAAGGGCCTTCAGGAAGACTGGTGGAGATCGAGATCTTCGGCCATGGCGCTTTGTGCATGGCTGTGTCAGGAAAATGTTATCTGAGCCTTCATTCTCACAATTCATCTGCCAACAGGGGAGCCTGCAAGCAAAACTGCAGAAGGAAATACAAAGTAATTGACCAGGAATCCGGTTTTGAGATAGAGCTGGATAATGAATACATGATGTCGCCCAAAGACCTTTGCACCATAGATTTCCTGGATCAGGTGATTGACACTGGGGTGAAAGTGCTGAAGATCGAGGGCAGGGGAAGAGCTCCTGAATATGTAGCTACCACAACTAAGTGTTACCGTGAAGCAATAGATGCTATAGCCGAAGGCACTTACACCAAAGAAAAAGTGGATGACTGGATGAGAAGGCTGTCAACCGTATATAACCGCGGATTCTGGTCAGGATATTACCTCGGCCGTAAGTTAGGTGAGTGGACCGATGCTTCGGGATCGAAAGCCACTCAGAAAAAAATCTATATCGGTAAGGGGAAACATTATTTTCCCAAAACCAATATTGCCGTGTTTTTAATTGAATCATTTGATATAAGTGTGGGAGATAAAATATTGATACAGGGCCCTACGACCGGCTCGCAGGAAATGGTACTTGAAGAAATGATGGTAGATAAAAAAGAAGGAGCACAGAAAGCAGAGCGTTCCGATCTCATCACATTCAAAACCGGTTTTAAAGTGCACCCATCCGATAAACTTTATAAAATCGTTCCGGCATAATGGTCACCGTTACTTTGCAAAGAGATAAATGCATCGGGTGCAATTATTGTGTGGAATTTGCACCGGAATATTTTGCCATGTCTAAAAAAGACGGGAAGTCAGTATTGCTGAG
>JAIXKI010000015.1:67352-75192 GCA_026936105.1 Chitinophagales bacterium | reverse complement strand
CGGATATTCAATGCCATGCGGTACACTTTTATTGCGGGCATGTATTTTTTCTGGTCGTAGAGGATCTTTCCTTTGTTCATGTAGGCATCAATGAAAGTGTAATCTCTTATTATGGACTGGTCCAGCAGTTCAAGCGCTTTATTTGGATCGCCGGTATTTTCATAATACACGGCTTTGAAGTAAAGCGGCTCGGCATGCGTTTTCAACGAATCATTTTTCAAAAGCATATCACAAAAAGCAAGTGTCTTCGGATTTTTTGTTGACGCATATTTGAAAGCGAGGTTGTAATCCAGTTCTTCAATATCGGGATTGATGGCATAAGCCTGCTCCAGCGTGGCGATTGCTGCTGCCGTATCATTTTGCTGATCCTGCAGATCGGCTTTCAGCATCAACGCATCCATTTGCTTCGGATCAGTTTTCAGGATCTCATTGCAGACGTTGATCGCATCGGGAATTTTATTCAGAACCCGGTATGCTTTGGCAAGGCTCAGCCTCAGGAAAACGCTGTTGGGAAGATCTTCCAGGGCGCTGTTTAAAAAAGCCACTGCCGAATCCGGTTTTTTATCCAGAAGAATAGAGCTGATGCTCAAAGCATATTGTTCATTTTTTTTAAGAGACCAGGCCTGCCTGAAATCGGCAAGGGCGGGTTCGGGAAAATTATTTTTATTCAGCAAAACGGCTCTTTGAAAATACAGATCATCCCGCTGCGGTTCTTTGCTGATGCTGTCGGTCAATGAAGCAAAAGGTTGTTGGGAAAGAATGTCTGAATAAGTAGAATCGTTTTCATTATTGGAACAGGCATCCAGCGTGAAGACTGCTACGGTTAGAACGCTTATTAAAAATATTTTTGATCTTCTCATAGTGAAGTGGGAATTGAGGCAAAACTAAGCGTTTTTTCAGTCCTGAGAGATTACAGTTTTCTGACAATGTCTAATACGAACGTGGATATTTTTGCGACCTTATAAAAATATCTCCGTTATGAAGAAAAATGTTGCATTTGTTGTTCTTTCTTTCGCTTTGCTACCTTTCATTTCCTGCACTAACTCCAGCGGAAATGAGCAGGATTCAAAAGGTTCGGCTTCAGAAAATAAATCAGCTGATACGGCAACGATACAATACCCGGAGGAAAAGCATTTTGCCAATATGCAGCAACTGACATTCGGCGGAGATAATGCGGAAGCATACTGGAGCTACGATGGCAAGTATCTCGTCTTTCAGCACAAGAATGATAAAGAAGGAGTGAATTGCGATCAGATCTATTATGCAAAAGTTCCGGAAAAACCGGGAGAGAAATTTGAGCCTAAACTGATCAGCGGAGGAAAAGGAAGGACCACCTGTGCTTTCTTTACTAAAGACGGCAAGCATATCATCTATGCATCCACTTACCTGGAATCAGACAGTTGCCCGCCTGTTCCGGACCGCAGCAAGTATGGCAATAAATATATATGGCCGATATATGCCGGCTATGATATTTTTATGTCAGACCTGGATGGAAATGTTGTGAAGCGCCTGACCGATACGCCGGGTTACGATGCGGAAGCAACCCTTTCTCCGGACGGAAATAAGATGGTGTTCACTTCCATGCGTGATGGTGACCTTGACCTCTACATTATGGATCTTGAAACAGAAAAGGTGACACGCATCACACATGAACTGGGATATGATGGCGGCGCCTGGTTCAGCCCAGATGGTAAAAAGATTGTATGGAGAGCCAGCCGGCCTAAAACAAAAGAAGAAATTGCTGAATATAAAGGCCTGCTGAAAGAAAATCTGGTAATCCCCCTGCAAATGGAAGTGTTCACGGCTAATGTGGATGGCACGGATGTAAAACAGGTAACGCATCTTGGCGATGCCAACTGGGCTCCCAACTTTTTACATGACGGCCGCATCATTTTCTGCAGCAATCATGAATACAAAAAAGGTTTTCCATTCAATATGTTCACCATGAATGCGGACGGGACAGATATTCAGAAGATCAGCCATGACAACAGCTTCGATGCTTTCCCTATGTTGTCTCCCGACGGAAAAAAGATCGTCTTCAGCAGCACCCGCAATAACGGAGGCACAAGAGACATCAATATTTTCGTGGCTGACTGGGTAAATTAGATTTCCGGTTTACAAAATAGGGATTAGATTTGTATCAAATCCCTGCTTATGTACAATGTTATTCTCCATCTCCACAGTGCTTTACGTTGGTTGGTGTTGCTATTCCTGCTGATAGTGGTGATCCGCAGTTTCTCTGCAGGGAAACGCCCTTTCAATACTACGGATAATAAGGTCGGCATGTACGCTCTGATCCTGTGCGACCTCATGCTTCTGATCGGACTCTATCAGTGGCTTGCAGGCCCTCTGGGCTGGAACACCATACAGACCACCGGAATGAGAGACATTATGCACAACCCAAAACTCCGCTTTTTTGTTATAGAACATCCGATAGGAATGCTGATCGCTATTATCATGGTGCATATCGGAAGGATCTATGCAAAGAAAAATATTCCGGATGTGGTCAAGCACAGAAGGACGCTGCTTTTCTTCGGCCTGTCATTGCTCATCATTTTTGTTTCACTGCCCTGGCCCTTCCGTGAGGCCGGCGCCGGTAGGCCGTGGTATTGAGTGATCTTACAAATATTCCTGTGAACTCTATTATTGAAATTTCATTGACCTCTTTTTCCTAATTCAATCACTTCACATTCTTTGATATCTTTTTTGTCAATGGCAAAACGGACAATGGTCCTTACTTTATGCCAGCCATGTCTTCCGGCAGCGCCGGGATTCATGTAAAGGCATTTTATTTTTTCATCGTACATGATTTTCAGTATGTGTGAATGGCCGCAGATGAAAAGTTGCGGCTGATGGATCGCCAGTTCTTTTCTTGTTTCCGGATTATAACGTGGTGGAGAACCGCCGATATGCCGTATCATCACTTTCACTTCTTCGCAATTAAAAACGAGTTGCTCGGGGAATTCAGAACGTGTTTCCCTGCCGTCAATGTTTCCGTAAACACCACGGAATTTTATACCGCGGTTTGCAATGGCAGCGCTGATGGCTTCGGCCACACCTTCTCCAAAGTCACCTGCATGCCATATCTCATCGCACTTTTCAAAGTGTTTGAAAATATTTTCATCAAGATATCCATGTGTATCAGATATAAGCCCGATCCGTATCATAATTATTCAACCTTAAAACCATCCAACCATCCAACCATAAAGCTATCCAGCCAAAAAAAATAAAACCATCTCTCTATTCACTCAACCATCCCATCCTTCTTCAATATCTCCAGTATCATCACAGCACCCGGCGCCTGATTTTTTTCTTTTAAATATTCATCCAGCGTAAAATATTTTAATTCCCCGACCTCGGCACAGGCTTCGGGGCTGATCTTCTTCTTCGCAAAAAAACAATCCTGTTCCATGATGGTGCCATTGCTTTCTCCATAAGCAGGAGCCTTGATGTGAGTGTAATATTCCAGGTCTTCTTCGCTCAGTTTCACATTCAGTTCTTCTGCTATTTCACGGCAGAGAGCCTGTGGAGCCGTTTCATCTTTATTCTTTTTCCCTCCGGGTAAATAGAAACATAGTTTGTTTTTGCTGAAAGCAAGCAACAGTTTTTTGTTTTCGATCACTAACAATCCTGCGGTGGGTAATTGCATAAGGCAAAAGTCGGGAAAAGCTGAATGCCATACTTCTCCAAAATCATCCGGAAAATTTTATTTCCGTTATTGCATCAAATCCGGATTTGAATAATCCTGCAACTGCCCCGATTTATAAATCGTTTGTCCCTGATCTTTTTGTTTCTTTTTCCATCAAGGGAAAAAGAAAACAAAGACTACTAAGATCAGACGAATTTCCTTAGTACCAGTAAAGAGGATCCAGCCACCTACAGTATCTCATTCTTTCTCCGTAAATTTGGAGTATGCCATTCCACAGGAACTTTACTTACTGGATAGATAAAAGAAAATGGAAGTACATCTTCCTTCTGGCAACATTGGAGTTATCCCAAAACTGAGATCTGCTTTCCCAAAGGTAAGAACAGGTCTTTTAAATCTATTTATTTCATCTTTAATTTTCAGTTATGCCTCACTATCATAAACTCGGAAACATTCCGCACAAACGCCATACACAGTTCCGCCGCCCGGATGGCGAACTGTATTCGGAGCAGCTATTTTCCACCGAAGGTTTTTCGGATGATTATTCACTGATGTATCATGTGCATCCGCCCACCATGATCATTAAGACAGAACCGCAGGTGAGTGTGGCTCCGCAGATCGCCGAAGAAAAAATGCTGAAGCCCAGAAGCTTTGAAGGGTTCAACATCAAACATGAAAACGATTTTCTGAAAAGCCGCAGGGCGGTTTTGGTGAACAATGATGTTCATCTGGTGCTGGCGGCTCCCCGGCAAAGCATGACAGAATATTTTTACAAGAATACAGATGCGGATGAACTGATCTATGTTCATGAAGGGGAAGGCACCCTGCATACCATGTACGGCGATCTTCCTTTCGGCAACGGCGATTATCTGGTGATACCGAGAGGGACCATCTATCGGATAGAATTTAAAGGAGAAAACAACCGCCTTCTCATTCTTGAATCATTCAGCCCCATTCATTATCCGAAAAGATATCTCAGCAGGCACGGCCAGTTGCTCGAGCATTCTCCCTACTGTGAAAGAGATATCCGTACGCCGCAGAACCTGGTCACCATAGATCAGAAAGGTGATTTCCTGATCCGTGCCAAAAAGAAAGGCATGCTCTACGGATTGCATTATGGCACTCACCCTTTTGATGTGGTGGGTTGGGATGGCTGCTGTTACCCGTTTGCATTTTCCATTCATGATTTTGAACCGATAACCGGAAGGGTGCATCAGCCGCCACCCGTGCATCAGACATTTGAAGGAAATAATTTTGTAGTCTGTTCTTTTGTGCCAAGACTATATGATTATCATCCGCAGGCCATTCCAGCGCCGTATAATCATAGTAATATTGATAGTGATGAAGTGATCTATTATGCAGAGGGTGAATTCATGAGCCGCAAGCATGTCACCCGCGGGATGATCACACTGCATCCTGCCGGTATTCCGCACGGGCCGCATCCGGGAGCAGTGCAGAAAAGCATCGGCGCCAAAGAAACCAAAGAACTTGCCGTGATGGTGGATACATTCCATCCGCTCATGCTTACCAAAGAAGCGCTGGATATCGAGAACAAGGATTATGTGATGAGCTGGGCGGAGTGAGTACAAAGCGGAATCAATCACGGGTACGGAACTGTAAATGAAGTACACCGGTTTGTGAGCCTCTGGTCCTGTGACCGGGGCTTTGATATTTATTTCCTGAACAGGAATGGCGGGCAATATGTTTTTTTAATGGTACCTCATTTTACTTTGTCAACTTTCGTTTTTGTTTCATCCCGGGAATATTGCAGGAGAAAATTTTTTATAAAAAAATTTCATCGTGCCCCAATTAAAAGACCTGCGTGTCTTTAAAATCTCCTCTCATAACACGATCAAAAAAAGGCGGGGAGCTGATTAATATCATTCGGTATCATGACTTAGTCATAGTTATTTGAATGGAGGTGAAATAATCTTGCAGTTCAAAACACACTCGCATATGAAACGACTTATTTTACTTTTTACGGCAGCAGCTTTTGCCGCCTGCAATTCCGGTACAGATAATAATAAAACCTCATCTTCCGGAACCACTTTTGATACGCACTCACAGGCAGGAGTAGTGGACTCCACTTCCCAGCCCAATGTGGTACAGGTGGCTATCAGCAGCAAAGATCATACGACACTGGTGGAAGCGGTGAAAGCCGGCGACCTGGTCACTTCCCTGTCCAATGCCGGACCGTTCACGGTTTTTGCCCCTACCAATGCTGCATTCGATAAACTTCCGAAAGGGACCGTGGAAGATCTTCTGAAGCCGGCAAAGAAAGACGACCTCATCAACATTCTTCAGTACCATGTGTACGTTGGCGTACTGAAGTCAGACCAGCTGATGGACGGCCAGTCGCTCGGCATGGTTAATGGCGATAATATTAAAATAACTATGGAAAACGGGAAGCCGGTCATCAACGGCAAAGCACATATTGTGGCTTCTGTTCCTGCTTCCAACGGTATTGTTCATGTCCTTGATGAAGTGCTGCTGCCTCCTGGAAAATAAGTTGCTTTCTTTTTTTTAATTTTTGTGCCTGCTCAGGTAAAAATTGTGAGCAGGCTTTTTTTATCCGGATTATAAAAGGCGGGATAGAATTGAGAAATGATTTAAGTGGATTTTTCGAATAGCTTTCAAATGTTGATTTATTAAAAAAGAGCAGCAAACAAGTTCCTAACTTCGTCGGATGGCTGATGTACATGATAAGAAGACCCGCAGTTACAATATGAGCAGGATCAGAGGGAAGGATACGAAGCCGGAAGTGCTGGTGAGAAGATTGTTACAACTTTGGAATGCCAATTGAAATCCGCTAAGATTGAAAAAACCTTTTCAGATCTTCTGGGGGAGCTGCTAACTTACTAGTATAAAAATAAAATGAACATAGAATCAGCAATATTTTATAAATATGGAATCAGGTTGAATAACCTTGAAATATTTATTATGAACGACCTACCTTGTTATTGTTCGAATTGTCACAGCAGAGCAGATATTCTGGAGGAGTTTATTTGGAAAGGGTATCCTACGCAATTATGTCAATGCAATAATAAAAATTGTAGATTTGTTTTTATTGAACAAGAGGATAATTATTTTACTATTGATTACTGGCTTGACGTGAGCCGATCTTAAAATATCAAACCGCTTACATGAAATCGGGTCGCCTTTGGACAAGAGATGAATTGATCCTTGCAATCAATCTTTATTCAAAAATTGAATTTGGTAAAATGCATAGTAGAAACCCCGAAATCATTCAATTGGCTAAAATTTTGAATCGTACTCCGGGATCGGTAGCCTTTAAATTGGTGAACTTTGCAAGCCTCGATCCTGACTTGAAAAAAAGAGGAATTAGGGGGGCGTCACATAGCAGCAGTCTAGATAAAGAAGTCTGGAATCAATTTTATGAAAATTGGGATGCAGCATTTGAAAAGAGTGAAGAATTGTTGGCAAAAGCGAAACATGTTTCAGTGGCGGATTTGTATGATATTGATTTTACTGATATACAACAAAAAGGGATAGATAAAAAGCGACTAGTAAATACCAGGGTAAATCAATACAGATTCAGGCGAATGGTTTTGGCGAATTATCAGGGCACTTGTTGTATTACAGGTTTACAGCAAACTGATTTATTAATTGCAAGCCATATCACATTATGGAGTAAATATGAGAATAATCGGTTGAACCCTGCAAATGGATTATGCCTGAATGCGCTTCATGATAAAGCATTTGAATCAGGCCTCATTACTGTATCGGCAGAAGATTACACCATAAAAATATCTTCATTGTTGAAAAAAAGGAAAGAAATAGAAATTGAAAATTATTTCCTGAAATATGAAGGGAAAAAAATAATACTTCCCCGTAAATTTTTACCTGCACAAGATTTTCTGTACATTCATAACAAACATTTCAAAGCTTAAGACGAATCCAATAATTTCACCCCCTAGATTCCTATTTCTATTAGTTAATCACTATAGTCCGACTAAAATATGAGAAAATAAGGTAAAGAAAAAGGGCAGTTCGGTAGAACCACCCTGATTAGTTATGTTTGAGTTACCACACAACAAACATTTCTAATAAGTGAAGTTAAAAAGTTTTCCGGACAGCCGGTTTTATCACAGATATTGGATGTAATACCAAGTGCTATTATAAATAGGGCCAATAGAAAACATAAAGCAAACCGATATTACAAGAAACTACCCT
>JAIXKI010000015.1:0-67342 GCA_026936105.1 Chitinophagales bacterium | reverse complement strand
ATAAATAGGGCCAATAGAAAACATAAAGCAAACCGATATTACAAGAAACTACCCTCGATGTTGTTTTTAAGTTATTTGCCCTGCACCGTTCACCGAATCTTCGGGTAATTGATAATTTGCAGGCTCTGGAGTAAACATGGGTGAATATGATTTGGAATATTTTCCGCTGAAATCAGTGCAACTGAAAAACTTTGTTTCAGAAATTCTTCCGGGAGGCCATCACTTTTCAGTTGATACGGATAAAGTAGCTGCAGGTATGATGAAGTATTTTAAGTAGTTCGGGATGATAGTTTTTAACTTAATTATTTCATTGCAGGTTTGCAGTCATTAAATTAACAAAAAAGTGTTTAGCAGCTCAGTAATAAACCGCAACAACCACTATTTGCCATTTGTATTTTTTGAGGATTAAAAGAGTAAATTTCATTATGTCGAAAAATTCAATTATTTTCGACGTATAAAAAGAACATGTCGAAAGTTTCAACTTATGTCCAAACGTACCGAGCCAAATAATGATTTGCCAGATTTACCACCAAAGATTGATCTGGAAAGCCCGGAAATATTAAAAAAAGCAATTAAAGCCAACCGGGTACTTGCCGAATTAAAAGGGTATTGTCAGACTCTCCCCGATCCTAAATTGCTTATTAATACAGTGGTGCTCCAGGAGAGTAAAGACAGTTCTGCAATTGAAAATATTGTAACCACACAGGACGAATTATATCGGGCTGTAGCGGCGATTGATGATGGTTTTGATTTTGGCTCAGCAACAAAAGAAGTATTGCAATATCGTGAAGCCTTGTACAAAGGATTGGAACTTATGGAAAAAAGGGGGCTTACAACCAATACGTTTGTTGCTATTATGCAAAAACTTAAGCATACTGGTTCGGGTATTCGTACTACAACGGGTACACGGCTGGCAAACCCCGGTACAAAAGAAATTATCTATACCCCTCCGGAAGGTGAAAACATTATCCGTGAAAAACTGTTATCACTTGAAAAATTTATTCATAATGATAAAGATGATATTGATGCTCTGATCAAAATGGCATTGATACATTATCAATTTGAGGCAATTCATCCATTTGCCGATGGCAATGGAAGAACCGGAAGAATTATGAATGTTCTGTACCTGGTATATAAAAAGCTTCTGAATATACCTGTATTATATCTTAGCTCATATATCATTCAGAATAAAAATGAGTATTACCGGTTATTAAAAGAAGTAACGGAAAAACAAAATTGGGATGATTGGATAAAATTCATGCTGGAAGCTGTTTCTGAAACTGCTTCTCTTACACTTGAAAAGATTTCTTCGATTCAATCACTTAAAAAAGAAACCGCAGTTAAAGTAAAAAGGGTTTTAAAAACTTCTTATAACAGTGAATTAATTGATCTGATGTTCAGCTTTCCATATCTCAAAATAAAAATATTAGAAAGAAATGGAATCGGACACAGACAGACATCATCTGTTTATTTGCAGAAGCTGGCTAAAGAAAAAATTTTAAAGCCGCTGAAATTGGGAAAAGAAATTTATTATATCAATAATAAACTGATGGATCTCATCAGCAAATAACCTGCAGCATATCGTCAAGCGGAAGCAACCTGTTGCTCAATCATGCATTTTTTAAAATAATTTCATACACTATCCCTATATTACAGATCATTTCATTAACAGTTTTTTTTCAGCATCATGAAATTATTTTTAGGAATACTATTTTCAGTTTGCTTGTTTTCTGTTTCAGTCATCGGACAAGCTCCTGCTTACAAAAATACAAAGGCATCGCTAATTGCTACCATTGACAGCATACTTAACGGAGCTGTAATGAACAATAAAATCCCCGGCGCCGTTCTCCAGATCAAGCAAAATGGTATAGTTATTTATAAACAGGCTTACGGCTTTTCACAGAAATATGATTACGGTCATCAGCTCCTGGAAAACCCGCCTTCGATGAACACAGAAACCCTTTTCGACATGGCTTCCCTCACCAAAGTGATCGGCACCACCACGTCCATCATGCTGTTGGCAGACAGAGGGCTGATCCATGTTGATGATCCGGTCAGTAAGTATATACAAGGTTTTGACAGTTTTCCGAAAAGCGCTATCACCATCCGCCACCTGCTGACGCACACTGCCGGATTGATTGAATGGTACCCTCTGTTTTACCGCTCTTCAAATAAAGAATCTACCTATAGACTTATTCATTCACTTCCTTTGAAATATCCCGTAGGAGAACGACGCAGCTACAGCGATCTCGGTTTTATATTGCTTGGTGAAATCATTGAAAAAGTTACGGGGCTTTCATTAGAAGAATTTGAAAAGAAAAATATTTTCATTCCGCTCGGAATGACGCACACACTCTACAACCCGCTGAAGAACGGAAGGACTGATAATATTGCCGCCACTTCATTCGGCAACCCGTATGAAAAAAGAATGGTTTATGATTCATCGCTTGGCTATACCGTAAAAGAAATTGACCCAGCATCGTGGGACGGATGGAGAAAATATGTGTTGAAAGGTGAAGTGAATGACGGCAATGCCTGGTATGCTAACCAGGGAATATCAGGTCATGCAGGTTTGTTTTCCACAGTGGATGATGCACAGAAACTGGTGGACCTGCTGCTGAATAAAGGAAGGGCCGGGAAAAAACAATTCCTCTCTTCTTCTGTCATTGATTCTTTTTTGACGGAAGACCGGTTTCATAACGGCCTCGGCTGGATGATGGACAGCACCAATTCATTTATGAAGGACGGCCCTGCAGGGACATTCGGCCACACCGGCTTTACGGGTACAAGCATTACCGTGGTGCCGCAATATCATTTGTCTGTGATCCTTTTCATCAACCGCCAGAATATGGGATTACTGAAATCAGGATATTATTATAATCCTAATCCTCTGCGCCGTGAAATATTTGAAGCGGCGATGAAGTATGTGAAATGATATGTTGCGGGAAGCAATAGGATCGTACCCTCACTGAACGAAGGGTATGTGGAATGAAATATTGCTGGAAGCAACGGAATAGTGCTGCGAGGCAGGATGCCTCGCAGAGCAATGCGCAAGATGGGTACACACTTACAGGAAAAACGGTACATTTATTTGATTTTTCTAAAGGGGAAGATGCAGAATCTAAATAGAAATTAGTTAACTTTATAAACAAATATAAGCAATATGGAGGAAAAATTAAGGAAACTAAGAGAACAACTGTTCGAACCGACTACATCACCGCTGAGCGAAGGGGAGAAATTTTGGAACGAATTAGTGAAACAAGGCTACGACAACAGCCGAGTGGGTCAAGTCTTCATAATGTCATCAGGGAGGCCACAGCCAGAAACAAAGCCTACCAAGAGTTCAAAAAAACGCTAGATTCACCGGATCGTAAGCGGCTTACCGAACTATGGACTAAACAGCTAGATGGCGCTCCTTTAACCTTAAAGGAAAGACGGGCTATTAAAGGGTTAGAGAAGAGATTAGCTAAACCTCTTGAGTTATTTTTCAATACCGACAAGGGGCGCTATGAACGGGCAAAAACTGAAGTGGAGGCCATAGCCCAGGATGTGGTTAGAATTGTTAAAAATGCTTTTATTTCCCCATTCGATATTAAGAAACCTGAAAGGGCATCTATAAAGACTGTAAGATGGTATGAATCGCAGGTTAATAAATTAGGCGATGGTGCAAGGGTGAACATTATTGTGGACAACATTAAGGATGCTGATTTCCTGTACAGTGAAATAAAAAGAAGATTCTCAACCACATTAGACCGTTCTGATTTCGCACCTGAGGGTACAGAATTAGGTTATCCAAAGAGACTTATTGAGGTAAGAACTCCAAGCGGGAAGATAGCTGAAATACAGGTAATGACACCTGAGGGGTATCTTGCCAAAGATGGTGTTAAATCTTTCCCTGAAGAAAGAAGACCTGAGGCTACAGAGAGACTAAAAGCTGTTCAGGAGAGGTTAGGTTTCCCAATTCCCGATGGGGTAGGGCATTATTTATATGAACTCCACCGTGACTTTAATGTACCGCAGGACATACGTGATGAGGCGCAGAGATTATCGTTGCTTTATTACGAGGCTTTTATGAATAATAAAAGTACCGTAACCGAGAAAAAACTAATGCCTCCGCTGTTAGAATTAAAGGATAAAGTAGATGCAGCCGACAAAACAACATGGGACAGCAGTAACAAAGGCTTAGCTCCAGAATCGCTTGATAATTATATTATAGAAGAATCAAAAGACTTAGGAGAACAAGCAAGAGATGCCGCAGCAAAACTCAGGTCTGGCGAAGTCAATGTACTTCCCAAATGGTTAAGAGCCACACTTCCCCCCGATACAAAAACACAAGGATCGTCAATAAATAATGCACTTGCAAAAGCATTAGAGGTAAAGTTAAGAGTTGCTGAAAGCAACGGAATAGTGCTGCGAGGCAGGATGCCTCGCAGAGCATCAGATCATCAGTTCAGGATTTTGTCATCAATGGTTTAGCCAGCACAAGCGAAACAATGCCGATGACCGCAGCTAAGCAGAGATAATATCCTACAAACATCAATCCATAAGATTGTGCCAGATGAGTGGCAAAATAAGGAGTAAGTGATGCACCGATTATTCCGGCAAGAGTGAAAGACAAAGAAGCTCCGGTATATCGTACATGAACGGGAAACAGTTCCGACAAAGCGGTTCCCAGTGGGCCATAGTTTAATCCCACCAAAAACATTCCGGCAGCAAGAAAGATCACGGTCAATGTCCAATCTCCTGCAACAAAAATGGATGAGAAGATCAATCCGAAAAATAATAGTAGGATAGAAGAGATCAACAGCATGATCCGTGTCGAATAACGTCCGGCAAGTGCGGATGAAATAAGAATACCTGCTGCAAAGAAAAACATGGAGATCAGTTGTCCCGAAAGAAAATCAGAACGGGAATATTGTAATGCGGTGGTGCCCCAGCTCAGGGTGAATACAGTCATCAGGTAAAATGCAAGGAAGATCAGCACGGAGATCAAAGTACCCAGGGTGAGCGCTTTGATATATTGTGTGAATACTTTTCCCAGAGGGAAACGAAGTTGTTGTTTTTTTTCGATCACTTTTCTGAAATCGGGTGTTTCAATAATGCGCAGGCGGACATAGAGGCCTAAGGCCACAAGCAGAAAACTTAAGATGAAAGGGATTCTCCATCCGTAAGAGAGAAATTGTTCATTGCTCATCATATTTCCGAGGATGAGGAATACACCGGAAGAAAAGATGAACCCCAAAGGAGCTCCGAGTTGAGGAAACATTCCGTACCATGCTTTTTTTCCTTTCGGCGCATTTTCGGTGGCGAGCAATACGGCGCCACCCCATTCGCCGCCGAGGCCCACACCTTGTCCGAAACGGAAAAACGCCAGCAGTATGGGAGCCGCAATACCTATGGAATGATAAGTGGGAAGCAGTCCGATGGCAACGGTGGAAATACCCATGGTCATCAATGAAGCTACAAGGGTTGCTTTTCTTCCGAGCCGGTCACCGAAATGTCCGAACAAAGCAGAGCCGATAGGCCTGGCAAAAAAAGCCAATGCAAAAGTGGCCAGCGACTCCAGCATTCCGGAGTTGGGATCGGCAGCCGGAAAAAAAAGTTTCGGAAAAACGATCACTGCGGCCGTGGCATAAATGTAGAAATCGAAAAATTCAATGGTGGTTCCGGCCAGGCTTGCAACAAGTATCTGAAAGGTGGAATTGGTTTTGTTTTTCTGAGCCATAGATGATTTTATCCGGGAGATTTGATTTCTTTATGATCGTTGGGTGATTAAAATAACAGAATAAATTTTAATCGGGATTATTTTATTGAGTTTTTATTTTAAGATCTCAACAAATCCATTGTGGTTTACCATTACTGAAAAGCAAAAGAAAATCATCCGTTTGCATTGTAAATCCCCTTTCTATTGTGATCTGAGGCCGGCAAGAAAGTTTCAATAAAATCAAGTTTGAAAGCCGGAAAAAGAATTGTTTTACTGTTTGTGCAAAAAGATCTTAACTGCATACGATGAAAAATGATAATTTCGGCAACTTTTTAAACAGAACTTTTAATCAACACTTTTATGAGAAAGGTCATTGCAACTGCACTTTTGAGTTTTATGCTCTCCGGTTTAGTTCATGCTCAGCAAAAAACCGCAACTCAACCGAAATCAAAATATCCTGATATTGACATACCCTTTAAAAAGTATGTGCTGGATAACGGGCTTACCCTTATAGTACATGAGGATCACAAAGCGCCCATCATCGCATTCAATGTATGGTATCATGTAGGATCGAAGAATGAAAAACCGGGAAAAACCGGATTTGCTCATTTGTTTGAACATCTGATGTTCAACGGAAGCGAGCATAATAATGATGATTATTTCAAGCTTACCGATAAGCTGGGAGCTACGGATATGAACGGCACCACCAATGAAGACCGGACCAATTATTTTGAAAATTTTCCTACTTCGGCATTTGAAAAAATCTTATGGGCAGAAAGTGACCGCATGGGATTTATGATAAATGTGATAGATTCTGCAAGGCTGAATGAACAACGTGGCGTAGTGCAAAATGAAAAACGCCAGGGAGACAATGAACCCTATTCCATATCGGAAGACTTGACCTATAAAAATACTTATCCGGCAGGGCACCCGTATTCATGGCCGGTGATCGGTTCGATGGAAGATCTTAATGCGGCATCGCTTGAAGATGTGAAAGAATGGTTCAAAACTTATTATGGCCCCAACAATGCCGTGGTATGCATTGCAGGAGATATCAAAGCGGAAGATGCTTATGAAAAAGTAAAAAAATATTTTGGCGATCTGCCTGCTTCTCCGCCGATAGCTAAACAAAAAGAATGGATCGCAAAGATGAAAGGCACGCATGAACAGATTGCACAGGACAGGGTGCCTCAGGCCAGGCTTCAAAAAACCTGGAATGTGCCTCAATGGGGATCGAAAGAAGTGACACAACTGGATTTGCTGTCCTCCATTCTGACCAGCGGAAAGAACTCCAGGCTTTATAAAAGGCTGGTGTATGATGAACAGATCGCAAGCAGTGTCAACTCATTTGTTGATGATAGGGAGATCGGTGGCCAGTTTTATATTATTGCGGATGCAAAGCCGGGTGTTGACCTGAATAAGATCAATGCAGTGATCAATGAAGAACTTAAAAAAATATTTACTGCGGGGCCAACGGTAAATGAGTTGGAAAGAGCCAAGACCTCTTATTTCTCAAGCTTTATCAAAGGTATGGAACGTATTGGCGGATTTGGCGGAAAGTCAGACATCCTTGCCCAGAATGAATGTTACGGCGGAGATGCGGGTTACTATAAAGTAACGAATGATTTTGTGAAAAAGGCTACAGTGGCCGATATAAAGAAAGTGGCCAACGACTGGCTTTCTGACGGAGAATACATTCTGAAAATAAATCCTTACGGCAATTATTCTTCTGATCCTACAGTGATCAACCGGAATGTGGAACCGCCTTTAGGCCCTGCGCCTGAAATTAAATTTCCAGAAGTGCAAACTTCTGAACTTTCCAACGGAGTAAAGATATGGCTGGTGAAACGAGAGTCTGTGCCCGTAGTGAATATGAAACTGATCTTTGATGCAGGATATGCCTCGGATCAGATGAGCATTCCCGGTGTAGCTTCTCTGGCAGGAACCATGATGAGAGAGGGAACAAAGTCAAGGACCGCATTGCAGATCAGCGCTGAGATGCAGGATCTGGGTGCAGGCATTTCCGCTTCTTCGGATCTCGACAACACCTATCTTATGATGAATGCCTTGAAAACAAATTTTGATGCATCTCTTAATCTGTTTTCGGATATTCTTTTGAATCCGTCATTTCCGCAAAAAGATTTTGACCGGGTGAAAAAAGAACGGCTGTTGAGTATCAAACAGGAAGAGTCACAACCGGTGATGATCGGTTTGCGTGTGCTTCCTAAATTACTGTATGGAGAAGGACACGCTTATGATATTCCGTTTACCGGAAGCGGCACCACAGCAAGCGTGGAAAAGATCACGAGAGCCGACCTCGTGAAATTTCATGACACCTGGTTCAGGCCCAACATTGCAAACCTTGTTGTAGTAGGAGACATCAGCATGGATGCGCTTAAAAAATCATTGGAAAAGTCCTGGGCGTCCTGGAAGCCTGCTTCCGTGCCGGTTAAGAATATCAAAGACGTGAAGTCGCCGGACAAACCTTCTGTGTATCTTATTGACAAGCCCGGCGCTGTGCAGTCTGTGATCTTTGCTGCTGAAATTTCGCCTTCAGAAACCAGTAATAATTATGAGGCAATAAAACTGATGAACGGCATACTTGGCGGTGAGTTTACATCAAGAGTAAATATGAACCTGAGGGAAGACAAGCACTGGTCTTATGGAGCGGGAACAATGATCTTATGGGCTAAAGGACCTTCCTTCTTTACCGGTTATGCGCCGGTGCAGACGGATAAGACCAAAGAATCTGTTGTGGAATTAAAGAAGGAGATTGAAGAATATATTACGACCCGGCCGGCCACACAGGAAGAATTTGACAAGGTGCAGGAAAACACTGTGATGGCTTTGCCGGGAGTATGGGAAACTAATTCGGCTGTATCAGGCACTTTGTCCGATGCAGTGATCTACAATCGCGGGCTTGGCTATTTGCAGAATTATGCTTCCATGTTGAAAAATCTTTCACTGGATGACATCAGATCGGCGGCAAAGGAAGTGGTGAAGCCCTCACACCTCACCTGGGTGATCGTTGGCGATCTTTCAAAGATCGGAAATGGTATCAAAGAACTGAACATCGGTGACATACACTACCTTGATGCACAGGGCGATCCGGTGAAATGATCAGTCATACAAAATTTGCAGGGAGGGCTGTCGGGTTTTGGATCCAGCCCTCTTTTTTTCATGTTAATTGTCGGTATATGCAGAACAAATAAAGGCTCATTGCGTAGAAGGTGTGTATGGTAGCTGTCGAATATCAGCTTTTTGTAGTTTGAACTTTTGTAAATTGAATTATTAAAAACATTTTTTATGCTTAAAGTCGGCGATTTAAAACGAGGAAATATTATCAGAGTGGATGACGACGGGGTAATGAGAGAAGGAACGGTTTTAAAAATAAGCCATGAAGACAATCAGGCTTATGTTGATAATGGCATCCAGGAGTTTTGGTACGACCCCGGCGAAATGTTTCCGCTTCCTGTTGATGAAGAACAGTTGCTGAAACTGGGATTTCAAAAACAGGAGTCAGAAGGCTCGGTGAAATACATGAAAGGGCCTTTCCGGTTAGTAACCCTCAAAAAAGGAGATTTTTCCAATGTTGAGATGTGGTACCGGGAAGACCGCCGTCATTTCAATGTGCCTTTGAGTGTGCATGAATTGCAGAATCTGCACCTGAGTATGACCAAGATGAGCCTGGAAGTTGCCTGAGAAGGGCGATTTCCACACTTTTTACAGGATTAACCTGGCTTTTGGGAGCTCTGCTACCAAAAAATATAACCCTTTTTTCTTTTTTAGGGCTGTTACTCTTATCTTTGCGCTCCCAAAAATTGTATGTCGAAACAACCCCTTATTGAGCAGGATGGTACTATTATAGAGGCCCTTTCAAACGCCATGTTCAGGGTAAAACTTGAAAACGGCCACGAAATACTGGCTACCATCTCGGGGAAAATGAGAATGCACTATATCCGGATTTTACCGGGTGATAAAGTGAAAGTGGAGATGAGTCCATACGATTTGTCAAGGGGCAGAATAAAACTCAGATATAAATAAAAGATACAAAAGTCAGGATCAGATACAGCAGGCAGACACAAACAAAGTATTAATAAGTAACCGGAAAAAAAGAGATTATGAAAGTAAGAGCATCCATAAAAAAACGCAGCGCCGATTGTAAGATCGTTCGCCGTAAAGGGAAGCTGTATGTGATCAACAAAAAGAATCCCCGTTTCAAACAAAGACAGGGATGATCAGTTAAAGGTTTCCTGCTGATAGCGGTTGGGAACGAGTAAAAACAAAAAAATTTAATTAAGAAATATGGCTCGTATTGCCGGTGTTGATTTACCAAAGAACAAAAGAGGGGAGATAGGCCTCACCTATATATATGGTATTGGCCCTTCCACTGCCCGTTACATTCTTGACAAGAATAATATCAATCGCGATAAAAAAGTGAATGACTGGACCGATGATGAGCAGAATGCAATCCGCTCCACTATCAATGATGAACTGAAGGTAGAAGGCGCTCTTCGTTCTGAAGTACAGATGAGCATCAAGCGGCTATTGGATATTGCTTGTTACCGCGGCATCCGTCATCGTAAAGGACTGCCGGTCCGTGGCCAGCGTACCCGTACCAACAGCCGCACCCGCAAAGGAAAACGTAAGACAGTAGCCGGTAAAAAGAAAGCACCGAAGAAATAAAGTTTGACAGGCCTGATCTGAAAAGTACCGGGCCTTGAATTTTGAATATCAAAAAGAATTATGGCAAAAGCACAGCAAGCAACAGCGACCAGCGCAAAAGCAGCCGCAAGAAAAAGAGTGGTGAAAGTGGACACCTATGGAGATGCACATATCACTGCCAGTTTCAATAATATCATTGTAAGCCTGACTAATAAAACGGGCCAGGTAATTTCCTGGAGCAGCGCAGGCAAGATGGGATTCAGAGGCTCAAAAAAGAATACTCCCTATGCAGCCCAGATGGCAGCCGCTGATGCAGCAAAGACTGCTTTCGATGCCGGTTTGAAGAAAGTGGATGTGTATGTAAAAGGGCCGGGCGCCGGAAGGGAAAGCGCAATTCGTGCCATCAGCCAATCGGGTATTGAAGTGTCGATGATCAAAGATGTGACTCCGCTCCCGCACAATGGTTGCCGGCCTCCCAAAAAGAGAAGAGTATAATTGATTTAAGTGCAATTGATGCACTTCAGATAAATAAAAAAAGTCATAATTGTACTGAAAGGATCGGTACAATTCATTTAGATAAAGGGTGTCCGATTAATTTTTTACAGTTTTTTACCGATCGAGACGCCGATTTTAAAAAAACTGAAATGAAAGAAAATTATGGCAAGATACAATGGTCCTAAGACCAAGATCTCCCGCATTTTTGGCGAGCCTATTTTAGGCAATGGTAAGTGGTTGGGGAAAAACAGTAATCCTCCCGGCCAGCACGGCGCTACACGTAAACGTAAAAGTTTAGGTGAATATGCTTTGCAGCTTCGTGAAAAACAAAAAGCGAAGTACACTTATGGTATATTGGAGCGTCAGTTCCGTAAAACGTTTGAAGAAGCAGCACGCCGCAGAGGGGTAACCGGTGAAAACCTGATTAAACTTCTTGAGGCACGTTTGGATAATACGGTTTTCAGGTTGGGTATTGCCCCCTCACGCCCAGCAGCCCGCCAATTGGTAAGCCACAAACACATAGAAGTGAATGGTGAAGTGATGAATATACCTTCTTATCAATTAAGACCGGGTGATGTGATCTCTATTAAAGAAGGAAGCAAAGCCAAAGAATCCATCACAAGCCAGGTGCGTGGCAAGAATCCGAAATTTAACTGGCTGGATTGGAATGAAACCGAAGTTAAAGGCACTTTCATTACTTATCCGGAAAGAGAGAATGTTCCTGAGAACATTAAGGAACAACTGATCGTCGAGTTGTATTCCAAGTAATCAGTATGAAAGTGAAAATTAAAATATAGAAAGAAATATTTCGGTTAACAGATTTTATTTTTCACCGGCATTAAATCTAAAAAAAATAAATATTCAATATGGCAATTTTAAATTTCCAAAAACCGGATAAGATCATTCTGCAGAAAGCCACGGATTTCGAAGCTCTTTTTGAGTTTCGTCCTCTGGAGCCGGGGTTCGGAGTAACCATCGGCAATGCGCTGCGCAGAGTTTTACTCAGTTCACTGGAAGGTTATGCTATTGTGGGGGTGAAGATAGAAGGTGTGGATCATGAGTTTGCAACCATGAATGGCGTGAGTGAAGACGTAGTGGAGATCTTTCTGAACCTGAAACAGGTTCGTTTCAAAAAGATCGTGGATCATGAAGTGACACATGAGAAGATCATTTTATCATTAAAGAACAAAACTGAGTTCACTGCCGGAATGATCGGAGAAGCCACTCATTCATTCCAGGTGATGAATCCTGATCTGCTCATCTGCACTCTGGATTCATCTGCTCACATGGATATTGAACTGACCATTGGTAAAGGACGTGGTTATGTTCCTGCTGAAGAAAACAAGCAGAAAGATGCACCGCTCGGATATATTCCCATAGATTCTATTTTCACTCCGATCAAAAATGTGAAGTACACGATCGAGAACACCCGTGTGGAACAACGTACGGACTATGAGAAGCTGATCATGGAAGTTTCCACCGATGGCACCATTCATCCGGAAGAAGCGGTGAAACAGGCTTCCCGCATCCTGATCCAGCACCTGATGATCATTACGGATGAGAATATCACATTCGATAATAAGGAAGAGAAGAAAGAAGATCTGGTGGATGAGCAGACACTGCAATTACGCAAAGTGCTGAAGACACCATTGGAAGACCTCGATCTTTCTGTCCGTGCATTCAACTGCCTGAAAGCTGCCAAGATCAATTCTTTGAGCGAGCTGGTACAGTATGAGCAGGAAGATCTGATGAAATTCCGCAATTTCGGTCAGAAATCACTTGCAGAGATAGAGCAGGTGCTGACCGACAGAGGCCTTCATTTCGGGATGGACCTGGGTAAGTTGGGACTGGAAAAAGATGATCTGTAATAAAATTGAAGATCAGAAGTGAAATGCACTGTTAGGTTGTGATTCGCTTTCTGAATTATTAACGTAGGCCGGAATTCCTGACACGGTCCGGCTGAAAAAATTAAATGTCATGCGTCACGGAGATAAAATTAAAAATCTTAGCCGCACCAAAGCACACAGAGATGCTTTGTTGAGCAATCTTGCCTGCGAGCTGATCTCGCACAAGAGAATTGTAACTACACTGGCCAAGGCAAAAGCTTTGCGTGTATATGTAGAGCCTTTGATCACAAAGAGCAAAGAAAACACTACGCATCAGCGCAGAGTGGTATTCAGTTATCTGAATGATAAGAGAGCTATCAAAGAATTGTTCAGTGCAGTATCTGAAAAAGTAGCAGGACGCCCCGGTGGCTACACCCGTATCATTAAGTTGGGAACACGCCCCGGTGATAGCGCTGAGATGGCACTTATTGAGTTGGTTGACTTTAACGAAGTTTATGGCAAGGGTAAGGAAGAAGTGAAGACTGCAACGAAGAAGACCCGTCGTGCAGGCAGCAGGAAAAAATCTGAAACTGCTCCTGCGGAAGAAACAGGGAGGGCTGAAGAAACAAAAAAGGCCGAATAGCCTGAAGATAATTCCACTGATTATGCCTCCCGCATCCCGGGGGGCATTTTTATTTGAGTTAATGTTTTATGATCTGATAAAATAAGTACTTTCACTCATGGCTGCTTGTTGAGATTTTTTCTTAAAACCTTTCAGAATGAATGATCAATTCAATATTGCGTTGCAGCAGTTCCGCGATGGTGTTGTCACACGGTTTCAGTTGTACAACAGTCTGTTTACTTCATTGCCTTTTCACCGGATCGAAAAGACAGGGATCCTTCTTTCATTGCTTATCAATAGTTGTGAGGAAGGATATACTAAAAAACTAAGCCCGGTAGGGATCATTGAAGGTTTTTTCAGTAAACATATAAGCTATAAAAATGAGAGTGATAAAAATGATCTTTTGTTCCGCTTTGTCCAGTATGTAGAGCGGCAGGTGGTATTGTTTGATGCCCTGGAAGATGCCGCATTCAAAAATGTCAACGATATGCAGGGTTTGGGAACTTTGAAATACCTGGAATCTGAGGTGCTGGACAAAAAGAAGGAAAAAGAACTTTCACGCAAGCTTAAAGATTTTTCCATAAGGCTGGTACTGACGGCCCATCCGACACAGTTTTATCCGGGATCGGTGTTGGGCATCATCAACGACCTGTCCAAAGCGCTGGAAGAAAATAATACCAGTCGTGTCAATATGTATTTGCAACAACTGGGGAAAACGCCCTTTTTCAAAAAGAAAATGCCCACTCCTTACGATGAAGCCATAAGCCTTATCTGGTATCTTGAAAATATTTTTTATCCTGCAGCAGGCAGGATCATCTCCTCATTGAAGTCATGGTTTCCTGAGGCGATACACGAAAACAATCCTGTGATCCGCATGGGCTTCTGGCCTGGCGGCGACCGTGATGGTAATCCCTTTGTGACCAGCGATACAACATTGCAGGTGGCAGAAGCATTGCGCAGCGCCATCATCAAATGCTACTACCTTGAAGTAAGGAGGCTGAAGCACAGGCTCACTTTTGAAGGCGTGGATGTGTTATTGGCAGAGTTGGAGGTAAAACTGTATCAGAATCTTTTTATTCCCGGGCACAATACCAATCTTAGAAAGAGTGATGTACTGAAACCATTGCTGGAAATAAAAGATATCATCATTCACCGGCACAACGGCCTGTTCCTTCACCTGGTGGATCAATTAATTGATAAGGTCGGGTTATTCGGTTTGTCCTTTGCTTCGCTGGATATACGGCAGGTTAGTAATGTACACGAGAAGATGTTTGAATCATTGGCATCGGAGCACAGTTCACTTTTGCCCGGGTATCATACGCTGGATGAAAAAGGGAAGATCAGGTTATTGACCGGCCTGACGGGCACGGTCAACTCTGAGGTGTTTTCTGATGCGGTTCACAAGGACACATTGAAAACAATACAGGCGATACGGTTTATTCAACAACAGAACGGGGAAGAAGGATGTCATCGTTATGTGATCAGCCATTGCAGGTCTGCGTTGCATGTTATGGAAGTGTATGCATTGTTTTTATTGGGCGGATGGAAAAAAGAGGCAATCAATATAGATATTGTTCCGTTGTTTGAAACAATAGATGATCTGCAGCGTGCATCAGGAATTATGAAGATACTTTACAGTGATCCTGTTTACAAAGACCATCTTAAAAGGCTGGGAAACCGGCAAACCGTTATGCTTGGTTTTTCCGACGGGACCAAAGACGGAGGCTACCTGATGGCGAACTGGAGTATCTATAAAGCAAAAGAAGAGCTGACCAATATTTCAAGGGAGTTTGGGATCAATGTGATCTTTTTTGATGGCAGGGGAGGCCCACCGGCAAGAGGCGGAGGTAAAACACACAAGTTTTATGCTTCTATGGGAAAAAATATTTCCAATTCCAATATTGAACTTACGGTGCAGGGGCAGACAGTGAGTTCCAATTTCGGAACTGTGGACGCGGCTCAGTTTAATATGGAGCAATTATTGAATGCCGGTATTTCCAATGAACTTTTTTCTCCCGGTAAGGATACTTTTGGCAAGAATGAAGAAAATCTGATGGATGAGCTATCCCGTGCAAGCTTTGAAGCATATTGTAAATTAAGGGATCATCCTGACCTTACCGATTATCTGTTGCAGGTGAGTCCATTGAGTTTTTACAGTGAGACCAATATCGGGAGCCGCCCGGTTACAAGGGGCTTGTCATCGGGAATTTCATTAAGTGACCTGCGTGCAATACCCTTTGCCAGTTCATGGAGCCAGTTAAAGCAAAACGTACCCGGGTATTATGGTGTAGGCACTGCTCTGCAGTATATGGAGAAACAGGGCAAATTGCCTCAGTTTCGTCAATTGTACCGGGATTCATTATTTTTTAAAACTCTATTGGACAATTGTGAAATGGCGATGATGAAATCATTTTTTCCTCTTACAGAATTTTTAATGCATCACAAACGATTTGGAGAAATATGGAAAATGATCTTTACGGAATATGAGTTGACCAAAAAATACCTGTACAAGATAACCGGGCATCCGGAATTGATGGAAGATTATCCGGTGGAGCATTTGTCTATACAAATGCGGGAAAAGATCGTGTTGCCATTGCTGACAATACAGCAATATGCATTAACAAAGATAAGGGAGATGGAAGAAGAAATGGCACAGCCGCCGGAAAAGAAGATCTATGAAAAGCTGGCGATGCGTTGTTCCTTCGGGATCATCAATGCCGGCAGAAACTCTGCATGATATGAATTAATATCTGATACCTTTTAGTTGAAGAGAAAATAAAAAAGGAGAGAAAGGTTTCCTTTCTCTCCTTAAAACTTAAGTTATAAAATTCTTACTTATCCCACCATAAATGATCCGTACGTTCATAAGCTGGAACATTTGCGCCGTTTCTCGTTGTTTCGGTACTTGGATAATCAGCTCTTCTTATAAAAGTTGGAAGGGTAGCGTTTGCCGGCATTTGAAAATTCTGGTAATTATAATCGAATCTTCTCATATCATCCCAGGCCACCGGTTCAATAAATGTGGCAACATATTTTTCTTTCATGATCAGCTTCAGAGTCAGATTATTTTTTCCGACAGCCACAGCCGGATTGGAAAGATAGCTTGAGATGTCAGCAGCAGATACATTCAGTTTTTCCATGCTGGCTTCTATACCCGCCAGGTATGCATCATAAGCTCTGTCCAGCTGCCCTGCACGGAAAGCGGCTTCCGCTTCAATGAACCGCACTTCCGAATTGGTCAGCATCAACAAAGGAGAATTAGTGCTTGAATACCATTTGTTAACATCAATGTAGCATTGCACATGATCAGTATTTCTTGTTCCCTGGAATCCAGCTCCGTTTGGCGTACCTCTGTAATCGCCAAAATCGGTAGTATCAGTAATCTGAGGCAGCCGTGGATCAAAAACTCCGTAAATAGTACCGTTGGTAGCATTTACAAAATAAGAACTGAGCCACACATCCAATACCAGATTTGCATTATTTCTTGCTGCCTGTGCCCATGGATTTCGTACTTCAAAAGCAGTGATCTGTGCGTCATCATTATTGGAAGTATATGCTTTATCTACAGCAGCAAGTACTGCTGTTCCATTATATGATGATTGCTTGCTTATCTGATTAAGCAGCCTTGCTTTTAAAGAATAGGCGGTTTTTATCCATGCATCAAGGTCTCCGTTGTGAATATAATCACTCCCGCCATCCAACTGGTCTTCTGCATCAGGATTGCTTAAAATGGAAATGCCTCTGTCAATAAGGGCAAGGCAGGTGTCATAGACGGCTTTCTGATCATCATATTTCGGTGCCAGGTCTGCGCCTCCCTGGAAAGCCTCCGAGTAAGGCAGATCTCCCCATATATTGGAAGCCATGCTGAGATTATAGGCCGTCAGGATCGAAGCGACACCCTGGTAAGCGATCATCCCTTTCTCGCCGGCAAATCTGTTCATATCGTAAAGGTCTGTCAGTGTATTGTAAATGCTTCCCCATGCAGTGCTGGGATCTGATTGTTGATAAGTATCTGCTGTTCCGCTAACACTGGGAGAAGCAAGATACTGGGTATAGTATGAAGTCAGATCAGCTACATAGTAAGCATTATAGGGGGTGAGGTTGGTAACATTCGCAAGCAGGCCTGCAATCGGAGGATCAGTACTTGCATTCGGGTTCTCGTTGATATCAAGATATTTTTTACATCCTGAGAACATGGTTACCATCATTGCCAAATAAAAGAGTTTCATATATTTTCTCATGATGATGGATTTAAAAGTTACATTAATACTGAATAAGAAATTTCTCAGTGGAGGATAGGTAAATCCTGCCTGGGAACTGCTGGTCAGATCACCGGTAATGGCATCACTGGCTTCGGGATCAAACCCGTTATATTTTGTAGAAAGCCACAGGTTATTACCGGTAAAGCTGATACTTGCACGGTCTATGAATGTCCTCTTCAGCAATGAATTTGGTAAAGTGTAACTGAGTGATATGGTCCTTAATCTTACCCAGCTCGCATCCTGAACAAATTCCTCAGTAACTCCACGATAAATAGCCCTGTAATAACCATCTCCGTAATTAACAGCATCAGGCCCTATACCCTGACCTTTATACACCTGTTTGGTATTGGGCGATCCATCGGCCAGTACACCGGGGAATACCACCATCTGATCCCTGTCTTCAGTATATTTTGCTATACCAAAGGCAGCCATGAAATTATCCAGTTGATTCCATTTCTGAAGCCCCTGCTGAACATCGAGCATGAAGCTGAGTCCGATACCTTTATACTGCAAAGAGTTGGTAAGGCTTCCTATCCACTTTGGCATTGAGTTTCCAACAACCTTTTGACTGGAACCCGGAGCTCTTACCGGGAATCCATTAGCGCCGATTATGATGGGCAGGCTTTTATCTGTATGTAAAGGATCTTCGGTTTTTGTTCCGTAATAACGCTTCCAGTAAGTTCCATAGATATCACCGACAGAGTAGCCGGGCCTGTAGAGGAATGACGGACTTGAACCGCCATATCCGAATGAACTCCCGCCGGGAATGTAAGCAAGCCCTTTATATACTGAAATGATTTTATTTCTGTTTGCAGAAAAGTTTAGTTGAGCCCCCCATGTGAAATCCTTTTGCACAACGGGTTTTCCTGACAAAGTAAGCTCTACACCTTTATTCTGAATATCCCCTGCATTCAAGGTGATGCTGGTTTGCCCGGTGCCGGGTGCGGTGGACACATCCATGATCAGGTCTTTACTATTGGATTTGTACCAGGTGAAATTGAAACCGAGCCTGTTGTTTAAAAAATTAAGATCAGTACCCACTTCGAAGGAAGTTGTAAGCTCCGGCTTTAAAGAAGGATCACCTGCAGCATTATCTCTGGTGAAGCGAACAACATCGTTGATGTTCACTGATCCTGTTGGTACATAGACCACGTTGGTGCTGTAAGGGTTTGCATCCTTGCCGATTTGAGCAAGGGAAATTCTGAACTTGCTTTCATTCATCCAATCCGGAAGCTTGAACATATCCGAGAAAATGTAACTAAGGCTTACAGATGGATAAAAGAATGAGCGGTTCTTTTTCTCCAGAGAAGAAGTCCAGTCATTCCTGCCTGTAATGGATAAGAAAAGATAATTATTATAGGAAGCGGTCAAATCTCCATAAGCTCCGATGATCCTGTACTTCTCATCATATTGCCCGACACTTTGAGATTTTGCATTTCCCAAAGTAAAGAGATTATAAACGACCAGTTCACTTCCTTCTGCAGCAACCAAAGACCTGGAACGGTCTAAAAGGTCATGTCCAAGCCTCAAAGTTGTTTTAAACTTTTCATTCCAGTCATGATTCAGAGTTACCATCAGATTGCTGTTGATCTGACGGAAAGAATTCCTGTACTGGCCTACGAAACCGTCACCGTTGTCGTCTGAGCCCAGGATCTCACCCGGAACTCCTTTAGGACCCGGCTGTGTATGTGTGCGGCTGTCAGAATAGTAGTCCATACCCAAACGATAAGTGGCAGAGATCCATGACGCCGGACTGTATGTGAAATCCATGCTGCTGATCATGCGGTCCACCTTGCTGCGGAAACGATCGGTAAATGCAGACCACCATGCATTGTTATTGCCATAAGTGTTCTGGGTTCCGTCCGGTTTGATGTAATCCCTTACGTCCCATCGTGGAGACCAGTAAGAAAGATTTTCATTGAAGCGGTTGGCATCATAGAAATTCCCATCAGTGTTAGTATAATAAAACTGGCTTCCCATATTGAATTTATCATTGAACTTGACCCTTCCGTTTATACGTGCCGATATATCCTGATACCAGGTCCATGGAATGGTGCCGTTTTGTTTAAAATAGGAAAGAGATGATGATAAGTTGGCCTTATCGGTTCCTCCTGATATCGTTACCGTATTACGAAACTGATTTCCATTGATATAAGCTCTGGCGTATTGATTGAATAATTTATCAGGATGAGTGGGGTCCAGTTGTTTTGCTTCTGCTACCGTAGGCCCCCATTCCGGCCAGAAAGATTCATTATCATATTCGCCCTTGTACCCCTGCGAGAATTTATCCTGAACTTTTGGGAATTTGTCCACTTGGTCAATTCCATAGGTAGCTGCATAATTAACCCTGAATTTACCGGCTGTGGCAGCTTTGGTGGTGATCACTACAACGCCGTTGGCTCCTCGTAGCCCATAAAGAGCGGTTGCAGCTCCACCTCTTAGCACGTTGACACTTTCAATGTCTTCGGGATTTATATCAGCAGCTCTGTTGGGCATGGAAGCGGGAAGCCCTCCTCCTGTTCCCTGACCTGATGTGCTGTTATCAATGGGAATGCCGTCAATCACAAACAATGGTTCTGTTCCCAGATTAAGTGAGTTTACTCCCCTGATAAGTATGTTGGATCCTTGTCCGGGTCCGCCTCCGGTACTGGTAACGGTCACACCCGCTATCTTTCCCTGGATCGCATTGATCAGATTGGGCTGATGTGACGACGTGATCTCCTGGGCATCCAGGCTTTGTGCCGAATATCCCAAAGACCTTTTTTGTCTTTTAATACCCAAAGCCGTTACAATTACTTCAGACAATTCACCGATTGCTTGCAGTTGAACATTGACAACTGACTGTGAGCCCACCGTTACTTCCTGCGTCTGGTAATTCACCGATGTGATAACCAGCACAGGCGCATTACCTGAGACAGTAATTGAGAACTGTCCATTTTCATCAGCTGATACAGTATTGGTTGTGCCCTTTTGATTGATGGTAGCCAATGGAACTGCAATTCCGTTAGTACCGGTTACTTTTCCGGTCACAATTCTTGTCTGACTATACAAGGTAATCGGAATGCTAAAGAGCAATAAAAGAATTCCATAGAAAATTACTCCTCTCATAATTGTTAGTTTTAAGATGGTGTATAATAAATTAAAAAGTATTGAAATCCGTCAGAGCTTAATTGCTCTTAACTTGTAAATTAGATATTATGCATTAGATTTATCTATTTTCCTTATAATTTTTTTTTCAGAGAATTATTATGAGATAATGCGCAATCGTTCGCAATTTTCTAAAACCAGAAAGGGCTTGCAATAGTTTGAATTCTGCGGTTTTTTGCGGCCTAATCTTAATTGAACTGTCAGGGATCAATTATGATTCTATAATTTTTTTTGAGAAAATAAAGTAAAGAGTATTGATTTTGTAAATGAATATAAGAATGAGAGATCGAGGCAGCTTTATATGCGGTAATTTGGATTCAGGCTTCACCCCGATGAAGTGATTAAATTTGTAGGACGGATTAATTGAAATGTCTATGATGAAAGTCTTTCATGAAGTTGAAAAATATAATAGCGGATTTTTCATAAATGAGCTTTTTGAATGGAAATTCAGCGGTATTAATATTTCAAAAAATAATATCTTTTTTAATAGTACTGATCTTTCTGATAAACTTCAAAAGATATCTTGTAAACCTTTTGATGAAAGATTGGTAAAAACGGAAGAACTGATAAAACTTGAAGCAGGAAGAGAATTAATCAGAAATTTCACTGTGAAAGATAATGCAGCGCTAATTATAAAAAGCCTATCTGCATCGGATAACCATTTTTCTGCTTTTGTTACCAATAAAATCGTTACTGCAGATTTCTTTGTCAGAGAGGCCAATGAAGATAATTATATTTTTCCGATTTATGTTTATCGGAATAACGATGAACCTGAGTTTTCAAGAACACATAACTTCCATTCAGAGATTATCAAAAAAATAGCTGCTGGTTTGGGCCTTCAGTTTGTTCCCGAAAAAGTTGTGGGCAATGTTTGTTATGTAAACAATAACGAAGATCTGCGGGATGAATTCAAACAGGTATTTTTTCCGATTGATCTTTTTGATTATATCTATGCTGTTCTGTATTCAAAGAGCTATCGGAAAGAATCCTGCCACAAAGGAAAACCTGATTTTCCCGGGATTCCATATCCTCATGATTCCGGAATTTTCTGGAAGCTGGTAAAGATTGGCGGCTCATTGCGCCAGGTGCATTTGCTGGAATACCAGGCTGTTGAGAATTTAATTACTCAATACCCGGTAAATGGGGATAATGTGGTGATTGACCCGGTTTATAAAAACGGGAATGTTTATATCAACAGTAAACAATACTTTGCAAATGTTCCCGAAGAAGTTTGGAATTTTTATGTCGGAACTTATCAGCCTGCACAAGAATGGTTGCTAATCCGAAAGGGAAAATATTTAAGCGATGAAGAAATTCAGAAATACCAGCAGATTATAGTTGCGCTCTCTGAGACAAGAAGATTGATAGAGAAAGCAGGTGATCTATTGTTTTGATGTCGTTGGTTTTTATTTTAATACCTTACCCGATAAAAATTTGTCCACCTGTGCTGCACATTCCCTTCCTTCATTGATGGCCCAGACCACAAGGCTTTGCCCCCGCCTCATATCACCGGCAGAAAATATTTTGGCGATGTTGGTTTGATATTCTCTCTCATTGGCTTTTACATTTCCCCTTTCATCCAGGTCAATGCCAAGTTCATTCAAAAGGCCCGTGTGAAGAGGATGTACAAATCCCATTGCAAGAAGCGCTGTCTCACAAAGTATTTCTCTTTCAGAACCCGGCACTTCAGTGAAAGATGCCGGCTTGCCATTTTCAGCAGACTTCCAGTCAAGGGTTATAATTTTTAGTGCCCTGAGATTCCCGTTGGAATCTCCCAGGAATTCTTTCGTGGCGATAGCAAACTCTCTTTCACACCCTTCTTCATGACTGCTGGATGTTTTCAGGATCATAGGATAAGTAGGCCAGGGCATAAAGACTGTTCGCTCTTTTGGCGGCATGGGCAATAATTCAAACTGAGTTACGGATCTGGCTTTTTGCCGGTTGGAAGTGCCTATACAATCACTGCCGGTATCGCCGCCGCCGATCACCACAACATTTTTATCACAGACTGAAATGTTTTCATTATAAATATTGCTTTCGGTCTCCTGGTGCAGCAACGGATTTTTTCCTGCATTGCGCTTATTTTGCTGTTTTAAAAACTCCATTGCAAAATGAATTCCCTTCAGTTCTCTTCCGGGTATTTTCAGATCACGGGGAACAGTGGATCCACCTGCCAGTATGATGGCATGATACTCTCTTAGCAAATTCTGAATGCTGATGTTCACACCGACATTGGAATGACACTTGAAAACAATCCCTTCTTCTTCCAGTAATTTTATTCTTCTGTCCACTACCCATTTTTCCAGTTTAAAATCGGGAATACCATAACGGAGCAATCCCCCCGGCGCATCGTCTCTTTCGAATATGGTTACCAAATGTCCCGCATAATTCAATTGAGCAGCTGCTGCAAGTCCGGATGGGCCTGAACCGATCACTGCTACTTTTTTTCCTGATCGTAAATTTGGTTTGCGGGCTTTCACCAATCCTTTTTCAAATGCAATTTCAATAATGTGTTTTTCTATTTCTTCAATAGTAACCGGCGGTTGATTAATGCCCAGCACGCAGGCGCTTTCACAGGGAGCAGGACAGATCCTTCCGGTAAATTCAGGAAAATTGTTGGTCGCAGTTAAGATCTCATAAGCCTCTTTCCAGCTCTTGCGATAAACCGCATCATTGAATGCGGGAATATTGTTTCCCAACGGGCACCCCTGGTGACAAAAGGGAACACCGCAGCTCATGCAACGGGCAGCCTGCTGATTCAGTTTGTCTTCTGTCAGGAATGCAACAAACTCATTGTAATTCCGGATACGTTCCTGCACCGCCTTTTTCCCGGGCAACTCTCTGGTGAATTCTAAAAATCCTGTAGGTTTTCCCATGAATTATTTTTAAAAGTTTATTGTTTGTTTTCCATTTCAATAGCAGCTCTTCTTTGAGCAAGGACATTTTTAAGGTCTTTCGGAAATACTTTTATAAAACTCCGGAGCTGGTTTTCAAAATCTGCCAAAATAAATTTTGCAACATTACTTCCGGTATATTGATAATGTTCGGTGATCATTTTTTGCAAAAGAGAACTGTCTTCTTCTTCCAACGGATCAAGGCCAACCATTTCCTTATTGCAGTTTTCCATAAACTTTCCGTTGACATCGTACACATAGGCAGTACCGCCGCTCATTCCCGCTGCAAAATTTCTTCCGGTATCTCCCAATATTACCACGGTTCCTCCAGTCATGTATTCGCATCCGTGATCGCCAACACTTTCCACGACAGCACTGATACCGGAATTGCGGACACAGAAACGTTCACCTGCTTTCCCGCGGATATATGCCTTTCCTGAAGTGGCTCCATAAAATGCAACATTTCCGATGATGATATTTTCTTCGGCTGCAAATTGGGCATGTTTGGAAGGATAGATGATCAGTTTCCCGCCGCTCAATCCTTTACCGAAATAGTCATTGGCATCTCCTTCTAATTCCAGTGTTATTCCTTTGGTGTTGAAGGCGCCAAAACTTTGTCCCGCAGTACCGGTGAATTTGAGGTGAATCGTATCATCGGGCAATCCTGCGCTTTTATATTTTTTTGTAATCTCATTCGATAAAATTGATCCTATGGTTCTGTCCGTATTTTGAATAGGTAATTCTGCAAAAACTTTCTCCTTGTTCTCGATTGCAGGTTTGGATAATTCCAGCAGCTTCAGATCCAGCACGGCATTGATACCATGATCCTGTTCATCTGATTTATATAAACGGGTGTAAATAGATGTTGGTTCTTTGTACAATACCGGTGAGAGATCCAGTTGTTTATATTTCCAATGATTGATGTTTTCTCTTGCTTCAAGATAGCCTACCTGCCCGATCATTTCATTGACAGTGCGAAATCCCATTTCCGCCATGAGTTCTCTTAATTCCTCTGTGATGAATTTGAAAAAATTTACCAGGTGATCCGGGTTGCCTGTAAACCTTTTTCTCAGTTCGGGATCCTGTGTAGCCACACCCACCGGGCAGGTATTCAAATGGCATTTTCGCATCAGCACACATCCTTCCACCACCAGTGCTGCAGTGGCAATTCCCCATTCTTCAGCGCCCAGCAGTGCTGCAATCATCAGATCTCTTCCCGTTCTTAGCTGGCCATCTACCTGAACGGTGACACGACTCCTCAATCTGTTTTTCACCAATGTCTGATGTGTTTCTGCCAAACCTAATTCCCACGGCAATCCTGCGTGCCTGATGGAGGAAATTGGTGAGGCGCCTGTTCCACCATCAAAACCGGCAATTAAAATAACGTCTGCTTTTGCTTTGGCAACTCCGGCAGCTATGGTGCCCACTCCGGCTTTGCTTACCAACTTTACACTGATTCGTGCATTCCGGTTAGCGTTTTTCAGATCAAAGATTAATTGAGCAAGGTCTTCAATGGAATAAATATCATGATGCGGCGGCGGAGAAATCAATCCCACTCCGGGAATTGAATGACGGACTCTGCCGATCCATTCATCAACTTTATGACCGGGTAACTGTCCCCCTTCACCGGGTTTGGCTCCCTGTGCCATTTTTATTTGCAGTTCATCTGCTTCTGTAAGATATAAACTGGTGACGCCGAACCTACCGCTTGCCACCTGCTTGATAGCGCTGCGCATGGAATCACCGTTGGGTAAGGGTTCATATCTTTTTTCATCTTCACCTCCTTCCCCGGTATTGCTTTTTGCGCCAATGCGGTTCATAGCAATAGCCATCGTTGTGTGTGCTTCCCATGAGATGGAACCAAAACTCATGGCGCCGGTTGAAAACCTTTTGTAAATGTTTTCTGCCGGTTCCACTTCTTCTAAAGGAATAGTAGGGCGATTTTTTTTCAACTGTAATAAACTTCTCAGGGTGGAAGTATTTTCACCGGGATCATTGATCAGCTTTGCATATTTTTTATACACCGCATAATCATTCGTCCGGGTGGAATGCTGCAGCAGGTGTATGGTTTGCGGATTGAATAAATGAAATTCGCCTTTACGGTTCCATTGATAGACTCCTCCGGTATTTAAAAGAGAAGGACCAGAATTGTTCTGATTGAAAGAAGAGAAATGTTTTGCCAATGTCTCTTGTGCAATCTCATCGAGTCCCATACCTTCAATCCTGCTAATAGCGCCGGTAAAATATTTTTCCACTATATCACGGTTCAATCCTATGATCTCGAATATCTGTGCTCCCTGGTAAGATTGCAGGGTGGAAATACCCATTTTGGAAAATACTTTCAGCAACCCGTCGTTCACAGCTTTGATATAATTCTTTTTTAATTCATCTTCTGAAAATTCAGTCTGAAGTTTTCCGCTTTCTTTCATGTCACGGATAGATGACAATGCGAGATAGGGATTGATGGCTGTGGCGCCAAAACCAATCAGGCAGGCGAAATGATGTACTTCCCAGGCATCACCTGCTTCTACAACGATACCTACTTGCCCACGCATTCCTTTTCTTATCAAATGATGATGCACCGCAGAAGCTGAAAGCAAAGAAGGTATGGCCGCATGATCAGAGTCAATAGCACGATCCGTCAGAATCAACACTTCAAATCCATCTTCCACTGCGTCCACAGCATAGCGGCATAACCGTTCAATGGCGGCTTTGAGCGATCCGGGTTTACCATCGGCCCTGAAATAACATTGCAAGGTTTTTGCCTGGAATTTCCCGGTGTCAATGCTCCTGATTTTTTCCAGTTCAAAATTATTCAGTACCGGGTGTTTCAATGCCACGCTGTGGCAGGCCATCGGATCTTCTTTTAAAAGATTTCCATTGTTGCCGACGAAGGTGGAAAGCGACATCACCAGCCGTTCTCTTATCGGATCTATAGGCGGATTGGTCACCTGCGCAAATAATTGTTTGAAATATGAACTGAGATGCTGTGGCTGATTACTTAATACTGCCAGGGGAACATCACTTCCCATGGAGCCAACAGGTTCTTTTCCGTCCAGCGCCATCGGTGCAATGATGCGTTCCAGGTCTTCTGTTGTATAGCCGAAAGCTTTTTGATATTTAAAAACCTGGTCATGTTCCAGGTGAGTGAACATCACTCTCGGATCGGGTAATTCTTCCAGCCGGATCTTGTATTTATTCAGCCATTCGGCGTAAGGTTTTTGTGAACATATTGTTTGCTTCAGTTCTTCATCGCTGATGATACGGCCTTGTTCCAAATCCACCACAAACATTTTCCCGGGTTGCAGCCTTCCTTTTTCTTTGATGATAGACGGTTCAACGGGTAGCACACCTGTTTCGGAAGCCATGATCACCAGGTCATCAGCAGTAATGCAATAACGGGAAGGGCGCAGGCCATTCCTGTCTAATGTAGCCCCGATGATTTTTCCATCGGTGAAAGAAATGGATGCCGGTCCGTCCCAGGGCTCCATAAAGGCGGAATGAAATTCATAAAAAGCTTTTTTCACAGGGTCCATTTGTTCATTGCCGTCCCATGCTTCAGGGATCAGCATCATCATCACATGAGGGAGGGAGCGGCCGGTGAGTAAAAGCAGTTCGATCATATTATCGAGACAGGCAGAATCAGATTGATCGCCTTCAACGATCGGCAACAGCATTTCCATTTCCTCTCTTGTAAAATAAGGAGAAGTGAATCCTTTTTCACTGGAGCGTAACCAGTTCAGGTTTCCCTGAAGTGTATTGATCTCTCCATTGTGTGCAATGAAACGGAAAGGCTGCGCCAGTTTCCAGGAAGGAAAAGTGTTGGTGGCAAAGCGGGAATGTACCAATCCGAAAGCGCTGACCACTCTTTTATTACTGAGATCCGGAAAGTAATTTCTCAGCTGCAAACTGGTAAGCTGGCCTTTATAAATAACAGTTTTGTAGGAAAGTGATGCCACGTAAAAACCGATTGCATCTTTTTTTACGGTACTGTGGATAAGGTGAGTGGCGTGATTGCGCAGCACAAATAATTTTCTTTCGAAATCATCCCGGTCATGAATGTGATCTGGGCAGGCAACGAACACCTGTTCCATTTCCGGTTCCACACTCAATGCAGTGATGCCGATCCCATCAGAGCTTACAGGCACTTTCCGGTAAGCGAGAATTTCCAATCCAAGTTTTTCTGCTGTACGGTTGAAGATATCCCGGCATTCTTCCCGGAGTTTGATTTCGTTGGGGAAAAAGATAACACCCACTCCATATTTTCCAAACGGTGGTAAGTGCACGCCAAGTTTCAGGCATTCCTCAAAAAAGAATTCATGTGGTGTCTGGATCATGATGCCGGCTCCGTCGCCTGTATTTTTTTCACAGCCGCAGGCGCCCCGGTGTTCCATGTTTTCCAATACCGTCAATGAATCTGATATGGTCTGATGAGATTTATTGCCTTTAATATTTGCCACAAAGCCAATGCCGCATGCATCATGCTCCAACGAAGGCTGATATAGTCCCCGGTTATTTTTCATTCCTGATTTTTTGTTAGAAAATATGTGAGGTATTCAACTTGCGTTGAACGAAGGCAAGCGTTTGGTGAAAATTATAACGAAATTGTCAAATAAGATAAAAGGTTTATTAGAAATTATCCACAAAAATTATAAAACTAATGAATGTTTGTAAATTCAGACCTGTTATTTTCATTTCATCGCTTGGCCCATAACTCTCTTTTCAAGCCGGGACAATAGCTCGTTTAAAATTTTACACTCAGTTAAAAAAAAGAATCAAAACGGGATATGGATGCCTAGTGAAACGTATTGATGATTGATATTTATTTGAGGAGCAGTAGTTATTGAAGGATGCGGGATCTGGCCGGTTTCCAATATCATCCGGGCAACTCTTCTTTGTCGTGAAGCTTTTACATAAAAAGGAATACTGGCCACTGCCATACTTATACCGGTAACGAAAAGTAACGAACCGGTAAATGAATTATTGAATATTTCAAGAAAGCCTTCGGAATGTTCAGCGTTTTTTAAAATGATGATACCGCTTATCGTGAAAGCCGCCCCCAAAGAAGTAAGTAAAACGGCCGCTGTTGTGTTTCCTTTTGCTTTAGCCATAAAATAGCTATTTGCTTCCTGCAGGTATCTCTGCCTCATTTCTTCAGAGGTGGCGGTTTTTACATTTTTTTCGAAGTAGAGCTGTTGTGCTTTTTCTTTGGTCCTGGCTGCTGCAAAGAAAAATGCAATACCTGAAAAGACACTTGCTGAGCTGATGCCTGAAACGATACTTACTCCGGCATTGTTGCCCTGGCTATTACTATAAATGGAAGACCCGATCAGATTGACAGCCATTCCCGACCCAAAAAGGATCCAGCCCGTCTTTTTTTGTTTTTTACTTTTTGTTAGTAGGTATTGTATTTGTTCATCATAGTCGTGGACGGCTTTTGATCCCGGATCATTGTTGTAAACCTGTGCAAAACTGTAAAAGGAAAAACAAAAGCTCAGAAGGGCTGAAATCAGAAATGCCGGTAACAATCTTTTCATAACATCATCTCTTTGATTGTAATTTATAAACAATGATTCAACATTAAAAGTAATTCAGCCAATATTTATTGCATATTCTTACTAAGGATCGTCAATTCCTGCTTACTTTTGCCCGGTTTTTTAATCCGCTTTTCTACAATGACAGAACAAAAGACAGCAATTCTCCTCTTACAAGACGGAACAGTATGTTATGGGAAATCGTTTGGCGCTATAGGTACCACAGGTGGCGAGATCTGTTTCAACACCGGAATGACGGGTTATCAGGAAGTGTTTACTGATCCCAGTTATTATGGCCAGATATTGATCATGAACAGTGTGCATGTGGGTAATTATGGTGTGAATGATGAAGACGTTCAATCCAATTCAATAAAGATCCGGGGGCTGATAGGCCGTAATCTTGAAGAACTGTATTCACGCCATCAGGCAAAAGAATCCCTGGAAGATTATCTGAAAGCCAATAATGTGGTAGCAATTGAGGAAGTGGATACCCGTGCCCTGGTGGCGCATATCCGTTCCAAAGGGGCGATGAACTGTGTTATTTCCTCTGAGATCCTTAACCCGGAAGAACTGAAAAAGAAACTGGCTGAAGTGCCGGATATGGCAGGATTGGAACTTGCCTCCGTAGTGAGTACAAGAATTACTTATGAAATGGGAGATCCCAAATCAAAGATCAGGGTGGCTGTCCTGGATTATGGAGTGAAGCAGCATATTCTTCAGTGCCTGGTGGACAGAGGCGCTTACATCAAAGTATTTCCTGCGAAAACTAAATTGGAAGAACTCAAAAAATTTAATCCGGCCGGATATTTTATTTCCAACGGCCCCGGCGATCCGGCTGCTATGGAGTATGCTGTGGAAACGATGAAGGATATTTTGAAAGAAGAGAAACCTGTATTTGGCATCTGCCTGGGTCATCAGTTGCTGGCTTTGGCAAATGGGATACCGACTTTTAAAATGCATCATGGTCACCGCGGACTGAATCATCCGGTTAAGAATATTATTACGGGAAGATGTGAGATTACCACCCAGAATCATGGCTTCGGTGTGGATCCTGAGGCGGTCAGAAAAGCGGAAAATGTTGAAGTGACACATGTCAACCTGAACGATCAGTCCATAGAAGGCATACGGTTAAAAAACAAACCTGCTTTTTCAGTGCAGTATCATCCCGAAAGCACTCCCGGCCCCCACGACTCACGATACCTGTTTGATGATTTTATGAACCTTATTAATGCCAATTAAGCCGGATTACATGGATCGTTTTTTCTGTCTCATTGGTTTCAGTAAGAAGCAAATTCGTACAATTAGTAGCTTATCTTAGTGTCATGAAGATCGCGATCATCAATGGCCCCAACCTGAACCTGCTTGGTAAAAGAGAACCCGATATCTATGGTTCCACAACTTTTGAAGAATTTCTGGAAAAGTTGAAGATAAAATTTCCTCAGGTTAACTTTTCTTATTTCCAAAGCAATGTGGAAGGGGAGCTTATCAATGAAATTCAAAGAGTCGGCTTTGACCATGATGGAATTGTTTTCAATCCCGGAGGATATACACATACTTCTGTGGCAATAGGCGATGCTGTTGCAGCGGTCAAAACGCCTGTTATAGAAGTGCATATTTCCAACGTACATGCAAGGGAAGATTTCAGAAAAAACTCTTTTGTTTCTGGAAAGGCGGCGGGAAGCATCATCGGGCTTGGCCTGAAAGGATATGAACTGGCAATAGAGTGGTTCATTCCTAAAACTTAGTTGATCCTAATCATAATCTTTTAAAATTATGGTCAACCGGGTCTTCTGATGGTATTGATACTTTTGCATCATGAAAACTCCTGTTATTTATCATACTGCCGAAGAAGCAGTTTCAGTCATAAAATCAGGTGACCGGGTTTATATTCATGGCAGCGCCCAAACGCCTGTTTATTTATTGAAGGAATTGGCACGGCAGTCTCACCGTTTGCAGAATGTCGAGTTGGTGTTCATCAGTGTTTACGGGGATATTGAATTAACGAAGCCTGAGTATCATGAGAGCTTCCATATCAATTCTTTGTTTGTATCGGCCAGCATCCGCAATTCGGTGAAAGAAGGATATGCGGATTATGTTCCCGTATTTCTTAGCGAGATACCTGAATTATTCAAAAGAAATATTTTGCCGATAGATGTGGCGATCGTGCAGGTATCACCTCCCGATAAACATGGGTATTGTTCACTTGGTGTGTCGGTGGACATTGCCCGGTCTGCCGTTAATACGGCAAAACATGTGATCGCATTGGTAAACCCAAATGTGCCCCGAACTCACGGCGATGGGTTGATCCACAGCAGCCGTTTTCACAGCATGGGGCATTGCACCGACCCGTTGTATGAAGTTCGGTATGGTGAAAAGGTCGGGCCGGTTGAAATGAAGATAGGCAGATATGTTGCTTCTTTGATAGAAGATCGCAGTTGCCTGCAAATGGGCATAGGCTCTATCCCCGATGCAGTATTGCGTTCACTGTCGGGGCACAAAGACCTTGGGGTGCATACCGAAATGTGTTCTGACGGAATCATAGACCTTTTTGAAAAAGATGTGATCAATAACAAATACAAACAGATCCATCCCAATAAAGCGGTCACTGCTTTTGCTTTAGGCTCCAGGCGCCTTTATGATTATGTGGATGATAATCCTGCCTTCCAGTTTCTCGATATAGATTATGTGAATGAACCGGGAGTCATTCGCAGAAACAATAAAATGGTGGCCATCAACAGCGCCATTGAAGTGGACATCACCGGGCAGATCTGTGCGGATTCAATCGGAACGTATCAGTATTCGGGAGTAGGAGGGCAAATGGATTTTATCCGAGGCGCTTCCCTGAGCCAGGGAGGAAAACCGATCATCGCTTTACCTTCCCGTACTGCAAAAGGAGTTCCCCGCATAGTGCCTTACTTAAAGCAAGGCGCTGCAGTAACCACTACAAGGGCGCATGTTCATTACATCGTCACCGAATATGGCATCGCTTATCTGTTCGGAAAAAATATAAGGCAGAGAGCCAAAGCTCTTATCGGCATTGCTCATCCGGATGACAGGGAAGCGCTGGAGAAAGCTTGTTATGAAAGATTTAAAATTTTTTAAGGTTGCTTCCACTCTGTTTTACTGATACCATGTAAATAACGAGTCAATGTACTTCGGTTACCGATCATAAATTTATGCCACAATTATTTTGATAAGACATTTCTTCATTGGGGAAAAGGATTTTTTTCTTTAAGACCGGAACAGATCGGAATGACATTCTTCAGCCATTGGAATGATCTTATGAATTCTCATTTTAATTAGTACAAGAACGCAGGAGAAAACGATTTCTCATTCTTTAACAAATCCTGTTTTGACTTTTGCCCCTCTTTTGCCTTCTAACTTTCGTAAACAAAATTCTTTCATCGAAATTTCTATGCCATGAAAAAAATATTTACTCTTTCGGTTATCGCCTTCTCACTGGCCCTGGTCTTTACCGGATGCGTAAAAGATCAATACCGTGTAACGGATGAACAATACTGGCTTTCCAAGGAGAAGGGATCGGTTGTTTATAGTTCTTCGTACTGCTCTTATTTTGTTGTAAACACTTACAACGGTTATGCAATCGTCCGGGGATGGAACGGATACAAGCCTTATCTCGGGGATAATATTTATGGCAACTTCAGTAACTATGGTACCAGAAATTTTTATAACTATTCTGAAGGGTCGGTATTTTCCGGAGAAGTGGTAGAGTATTGGCTGACCTATAACCAGGCACAGTCCTTACTGGACTATTATTGCAGATGATTTTGATAAGATGAATTGAATAGCAGGGCAGGATTTTCGATCCTGTCTTTTTTATAACTCAGGATCTTTCGGTATGGCATACGTAGTTTCTAAGTTTAGTATCCGTATCGGAGGATCTTCTTCTAAATAAAAATTTTCAAGGAATATTTTCTCAATAGCCAATGCATACAGATCCACCAGCTTTTTGAATTGCAATTGTTGGGCTTTGGCCGGATAGTCCTGGGGACGTTTGGCTCCGGGAAACTCTATGGTCATTATCCTCATGGCATCACGGTTGAGTGAAGGGTCTTTAGCATCAGCCACCGCAGTGCTTGCCCAGGTGCCGAATGATACTCCGCCTCTTCTTGTTTTCGAGCCCGGCGAACCGTGCATATTTCTCTTTTGTTTTTCACCTTTTGCAACGATTATGGGATCTAAGTAGTACAGAGCATTGGGACCGCTGCTAAGCTTGTTTCCGGGAACATAACCATTATTGTTTTCAATGAATTTAGCCATTTCAATGGCAAGCATGCTGTCTGACTCATATCCGAGGGCAAATCCTTTGCTGTCTGTCCTGGGATCGGCAAATACCCCGGCTCTTCTTACATCCCTGATGGCATGCACGCTGGCAATACGTTCAGGTTTGTAACAATTGATCAGACTGAGAAGAAGTTTGTTTTCAGCCTCAATCTCCCTTCCAATGTAATCCTTTCCCCATTCTTCATAAAATGGTTGTCCCGGTGCGGGCATTTGTTGGTTAGGTTCTCTCATCGTAGAAAGGCTGTACCTGCCAATATTGGTTGTGCTTCCAATATGTCTTGGTTTGGATTTGGCAACTACGGCATTATCAGGGAAAAGGCTGGGAATGACAATGACATTATAATAAGTCCCTTCATTCTGCAACAGATTTTTTATCAATGATTCAGTTACTTCAATGGATGATAGTTCTGAGCCGTGCATGCCGCCAAGCACCAGGGCTTTTTTGGAACTGATGCCCGGAAAGAACCAGGCTTCCACATTCCTTCCTGAATTTGTTTTTCCAAGGACGAATGAAACGATCTTTCTTTCTCTTAGAAATTTATTGATCAGTTCGTGATTCAATTTTATTTCTTCATACCTGGCCGGCTCATTAAGCGGAGAGACTGAACTTGAATATTGGAAAAGTGATGGTCCTGTTGATCTGGTATATTCTCTATTTTGTGCACTGACTGTTATGGAGAAACCGATAGTAAGAATGAACAGGAGTAATATATGGTATTTGGTTTTCATCTTTAGGGTTAACGGCGTTGGTCAAAAACCGGTATGTGATTAAACGGTGAGGCAGGTCTGATATTGTAATTCATCAGTAAGATTATTTGGAAGATTAAGCATTAAGGCCTGTAGCAAGTTATGTTTTAACTGAAAAGAAAAGCTCCCCAAAAAAAGGGAGCTTTAAAAATGCGTAGAAGTACTTAGTGATTAATCTTTTTCCGGGATCATTTTACTTTCATTATCATCAAAGAAAAATCTTCGTGTTTCCTGCGGTTGTTCTTTCGGCATCTTATCGGCCCAGCTTGGATCCTGCCTGATCTTTTGAACATTATCCAGTTTGGCAATGTAGATGCTTCTGCCATGTGTTCCCAGAATGATCTCATTTTCCCTGGTTTGAAAAGTTATGTCATGAACCGGAATGGATTTGGGTAAGCCTGCATCCCATTTCATAAAGCTGTTACCCTGGTCAAAACTTACATAAAGCCCGCCATCACTTCCTACATAAAGAATGCTGTCACTTTTTGGATCTTCACGGACCACATTCAATGATTCCATCGGAAGGCCGGCCGGCCCGGTACCTAACTGCTTCCAGGTATTCCCATAATCTTCGCTTACATAAAGGAGTGGTGCAAAATTATCATTGCGCAATCCGCTCAATGTTACATAAACCCTTCCTTCTTTGTATTGCGAAGAAATCACTCTTGTGATCCAAAATCCATGTGTCAGTAGCGCTGTGTTGGCGGAAGCTTCAACAGGCTTTTTTGATTTCGATCTTTGGCTTTTACTTTCTTCGGGCTTACCGATCAATTGCCATGAATAACCATTATCTTTAGATACCTGCACATTTCCGTCATCTGTCCCCACATACAGAAGCCCAAACCTTGTCGGCGATTCAGCAATGGTAGTAATGGTTCCAAACGGAAGATTGCTGCCTTCTTTTTTCCCGTTTGTCAGATCATCACTAATCCTTACCAGGCTGTCACCTTTGTTCAAAGATCGGTACAGCTTGTCCGCCCCGATATAAAATATATCCTGATTCAGTTTGCTCAGCATGATAGGCGTCTGCCAATTGAATCGCAATGGCTTTTCTCCTAACTCAAATCCGGGCTTCACTGATTTCCTGTCTCCTCCGGTAAGCCGGTTGAAACGGGAGTAAGCGCCGAATTGGGAGCCTGCATAAGTGGTCAGGTTATCCCTTGTGTCCACCTGCACCTGCATTCCGTCACCGCCAACCAGCATCTTGTACGGATAGCTTCCGGTACTTTGCCATCTTACATTTTCACGGTTGGTAGAAGGGCCGTACCATACACCATTATCCTGTAGCCCGCCATAGATATTGTATGGCTTTGCATCATCTGCCACCACGGAATAGTATTGGCCTACGGACGGAGTGTTGGCAAAGAACCAATGTTCACCATTATCATAAGTGATATTGCATCCGCCGTCATTGCCATTGATAATATGGCTGTCTCGGTTAGGGTCTATCCAGACTGCATGATGATCATCGTGTACATTTGCTTTACTGATGCTCTTAAAAGTCTTTCCTCCGTCTGTTGACATCTGAAGTGAAATGCCGGTGATGATGACTTTGTTTTCATCTGCCGGTGAAACATAGATCTTCCCAAAATAATATCCGTAAGTGTTGTAAATGCCAATATTTTTTTCGTTTGTCTTTTTCCAGCTGATGCCTCCGTTGTCACTGCGGTAAACTTCGCATCCATAAATACCTGCATTGGTAAACCCGTCATCACTGTCCAGAAAATCCCATATTGCTGTGGGCTTTACCTGGTCTTTTGCCACCATTTCTTTTACCGATTCAGCAGTATATTTTCTGGGGAAGCGGTTTTGCCTTAAAAAAGTATTCAACCTTTTGTCATCCAGTTTTTGAAACTGTTCTTTGCTGATATCTTTAAAATTTTCACGGGTGTAGGCTGAATCATCTTTTTTTGCAGTTGTCGGCCTGAGCATATTGTTATCTACAACTGCATAAACGATCCTGGGATCTTTGGCATATACCGATAGGCCTATCCTTCCGATTTTATCTCCTTCCATAAAGCCTGATCCGGCGCCGGAAACCAATTTCCATGTTTCCCCTCCATCAGAGCTTTTATATATGCCGCTTGTTTTACCGCTCTCAACAAATTGCCAGGCACTACGGGTACGGTACCACATGGCAGCATACAATTCATTCGGATTGGAAGGATTGATCTCCATATCCACACATCCGGTATTGTCATCAATAAATAAAGTCTGCTTCCATGTTTTTCCGCCATCGGTAGTTTTATACACACCTCTTTCCTTGTTGGGAGAATAAAGATGCCCGAGCGCTGCCACCCATGCCGTGTTGTTGTCTGTAGGGTGTAAAACTATTTTCCCAATATGATGGGATTCGGGAAGTCCAAGGTAATCCCAGTGTTTGCCGTTGTCAGTGCTTTTGTAAATACCGATTCCGGAATAAGATGAACGGCTGCTGTTCACTTCACCTGTTCCCACCCAGATGGTCTTTGTTTTCCAGTTTACCGCAATGTCGCCGATACCGATCACATCAGCACTGTCAAAAACAGGTATGAAGGATTGCCCGTTATTCTGAGTGTACCATAAACCGCCGGTTGCAAATGCAACATAAAATTCTGTTGGATCATCAGGGTTTACATCCAGGTCATCTACCCGGCCACTCATCACGCTGGGGCCAATGTTGCGGAATGAGACCTTGTTAAGCAGTGATCTTTTTTCCAGTACCTGCCTTTGTTCCAGGCCTTTAAGTCTTTCTGCTCCTGAAGTTGGAGTTACCTGGGATTTTGCTGTCATTCCCGCCAGACAGGACAAAACCACCAATGAAAATTGTGCTAATTTTGAAGTCATAAACAGTTCATTTTTTCGTTAAATAGAGTATGAAAGAATTCAGTTGGAGCACTTGCAACTGATGATAAAAAATCTGTATCTGTTCATACCAGATTCAAACTTACTAAACTATGAGATTCGTACTTTTTATTTTTCTTTTCATTTCCATGAACGGCTTCAGCCAATGGAAAAGTTTTATCATAAGTGTAAGAGGCGATACCTTAAACCGTGTGGACATGAACGGGAAAAAACAAGGACCCTGGGTTATCCACCGGGATGAATTGAGAGGAGAGCCCGGCTTTGATGAGCAGGGATATTATGTGGATGACAGGAAAGAAGGTCTGTGGCAACGTTTTTCCCTGATGGGGGATAAGATCGCCGAGGAACATTACCGCTGGGGAAACAAAGACGGCAAGTGTGATTATTATAATATGACCGGAGGATTGATCCGTGAAGAAAGCTGGAAATCCGTTAACCCCGATGACCCGTATGACACCGTGGATGTTTATGATCTTCATGATCCTTTAAAAGTGATAGAAAGAAAAGTGGTAAAGCTGGACGGGTTTTCGTTGAAACATGGTACCTGGACCTACTACGATCCCGAATTCGGAACCATCATAAAGACAGAAAAATATTGGTTGGACAAACCAGCCAATGCTACAGGCAATGCAGCTGCTAATGATGACGACCTGCAATTGATCGGTTTCGGAGATAAACCGGCGAGTGATTCCACCGTCACTAAGTCAAAAGTCAAGCCTAAGGCAGTCCTGGATTATGAAAAGAAAAATTCCGGTAAGAAAAAGATCAAAGTGAGAGACGGAAGAACAGGATATTAAAAAACTGTTTTCTGTTTGAAACGTCGTCAATATTATTCATCCAATCCGGATAAATAAATTAAAGGAGATATCGTTCATAATATTTTCTCTCACTTCTTTATAATAACCGTTATTAAGGCTTTTAATCTATGCATTCAGAATTCAAAAAGATTGATCATTCCTCTTTCATTTTATCAAAATAGGTCTTGAAAAAGAGCAGCTGATATTTCACTGCATTGCTCCAATAAGGCCAGCTGTGGCCGCCGGGCCTTTCAATATAATCATGAGGGATATTCAGCTTTAACATTTTTTGATGAAGTTCACGGTTGATGGCAGCGAACGGGTCATCATTTCCGCAATCGAAAATGATGGCTAGAGAATCTTTAGGATAGTTATCAATCATATTGATCACAGAATATTTTTTCCAGTTGCCGGCATATTTTACCGTATCGCCGATACGTTTAATCAGGTCATATTTATTTTTGGTGAAATTCAGATCTACCACACCGCTCATACTGCCACAGGCTCCGAAAAAATCGGCATGACGGAGCCCTATGAATAATCCGCCATGTCCGCCCATGCTTAATCCTGCGATCGCCCTTGCTCTTCGGTCTTTGATGGTGTTGTAATGAGTATCAATGTAAGCAGGAACTTCCTTACCAATGTACGTTTCATATTGAAAAGCAGGATCAACAGGGCTGTCAATATACCAGCCGCTGTAATTTCCGTCGGGACAAACGATCATCAGTTGCCATTCATCTGCTTCCTCCTTCAGCTCCGGCACTTTTGTAATCCAATTGGAAAAATTGCCGCTGTATCCATGTAAAAGATAAACGACCGGGTAGTGGCGGTTGCCGTCATAGGAATCAGGCCTGATCACCACACATTTGATGTCCTTATGCATGACATTACTGTAAATATCAACCGTGTCAACTGTAGCCGCCCTGGAAAATAATGTGATCGCTGCGACAAGAAACAGTAAATGAAATCTTTTGATCATTTAAAAAAAATTTAGTGATTTTCTTTGCCCAGAATATAGACAGAAGTAAAGATAAACAGGTTGCCTTAACTTTTAACGATAGATTTGAGAACATGATCAGATCAAATATTCCGGCTATTTTCTTCGTTTTCCGGTACAGAAATTTTTATCATCAGTATAAGAGTTTAACTTTGGCAAGGAAAACGGGAATGATGACCTGTTATTGGCATCCCTGAACTAAATCATGTTTTATGCAACAAGAAGTCGTGAGCAACAAGAGTATAGGAAACGATAAAACAGATGAACAGTTTGAAGCGCTTAGGAGAGAACAATATCCTAATCTTGACAAACAAGATCATGTGTATCTCGATTATACGGGCGGCAATCTTTATTCGAGATGGCAGGTTCAGAGGCATGTGGAGTTTCTGGAAAAAGAAGTGTATGGCAACCCGCATTCCACCAACCCAACCTCCCTGGTTTCAACCCGGCATGTGGAAGCCACCCGCAAAACAGTGCTGGATCATTTCAATGCAGGAGATGATTACTATTGTGTCTTCACTGCCAATGCCACACAGGCTTTGAAGATAGTAGGGGAGTCTTATCCTTTCGATCATAAGAGCCATTTTCTTTTGCTATTTGATAATCACAATTCGGTGAATGGAATAAGAGAATATGCAAGAAGAAAAGGAGCCTCTTTTGAATACTGCCCGGTGTATCTCGAAGACCTGCGTATTGATGAAGAGCAGCTTCATAAAAAACTGACCGGTTCCGCACACAAACAGAATAAACTATTTGCCTATCCGGCACAATCCAATGTTTCAGGTGTAAAACACGACCTGAAGTGGATAGACATTGCTCATGAAAATGGCTGGGATGTGCTGCTGGATACCGCGGCTTTTGTTCCTACCAATACGCTTGATCTGCAAAAGGTAAAACCTGATTATGCCTGCGTTTCATTTTATAAAATTTTTGGGCACCCTACAGGTATCGGTGCACTGCTCATAAGAAAAACGGCTTTTGAGAAATTAGACAAGCCCTGGTTCGCCGGGGGAACGGTCTCTTACGCATCAGTCACCATGCCTGAATTTTTTCTTACCGACAATCAGGAGCGTTTTGAAGAAGGAACCGTGAACTATTTATCCATTCCTGCGGTTCAGTTCGGTTTTGAATGGATCAATAAGATTGGCATGGAGAATATTAAAAAGAGGATATCAGGGCTGACGGAATATTTATTAAAAGAATTGCAGGAACTAAAGCATCAGAACGGCACCCCGCTGGTGCATATATTCGGACCGGCCGCCAATGACCGGAGAGGCTCCACCATCATCATGAATCTTTTTGACGATCAGGGTAATAAGATTGATGTGAACCTGATCGAAATGAAAGCGAATGAAAAAAAGATATCGGTGCGTACAGGATGTTTCTGCAATCCCGGTATTGATGAAATCAATAACTGCATCACTTCGGAAGAGTTGTCTTTATTTTATTCGTCCAGAGGTTATACTCATTACGACAGGATACATTTCCTGGGGAAGATGAGAGGAGCCATTAGAATATCCCTTGGCCTTATGACCAATCATAGTGACTGCGAAAAATATCTTGAATTTTGTAAAGAATTTTTAAGCTAATAAAAATTACTCCCCTTTAAATACTACTAACCCATAACCTGCAACCTGCAACATGTAACCTGTAACCTGTAACCTGTAACCTGTAACTTGCTTCCTTCACTCCTCCATTTCCTCCCTTATCTCTTCACTCACCGTTACCAGCACTTTGTCAATTCTATGTCCATCCATGTCCACTATCTCAAATGAAAATCCTTTCCATTGCATTTTTTCTCCTGTTTTAGGTATCCTTTCCAGTTCATGAAGAATAAACCCAGCAAGCGTATCGAATTTCTGATCTCCTTCATTCATCCAGGCTGTTTTCTGAAAGTGATCGAGAAAATCATAGAAGTGTATCTGGGCATCCACCAGAAAACTCCCGTCTTCTCTTTCTTTGATCTCGTAGTCAACAATATCATGCTGAGGAATATCTCCAACGATCGCTTCAAGAAGATCGGTCAGTGTGATCAGCCCCAGGATACTTCCATACTCGTCTACAATAAAGCAGGAATGATTTTTTGTTTCTTTTATTTTCTCCAGAACCTGGTAAGCGGTATTGTTTTCCGGCACGAACAAAGCCGGTTGCATCAGGTTCTTAAAAGGGACAGTGTCGGGGTTTAAGTAAAGATCTTTGATGGAAACCACCCCTTTGATATTGTCAATATCATCATCGCAGATAGGGTAAACCGAATGAGGCTCCTGAAATATCTTCTCTTTTATCTTTTCTTCATTGTCGTCTGTACCGAACCAGATAATGTCACTGCGATGTGTCATCATGGAAGTAATGTTGCGATCGCCCAGTTGAAAGACTCTTTCAATGATCTCCTGCTCAGCTTCTTGTATCGTACCTGCTTCTGTTCCTTCTGTGATCATGGATTTTATTTCTTCTTCGGTCACTACATCAGTTTTGGAGCGTTGTATCTTGAAGATGGAAAAGAAAAGATTGCTGGCTTTGTTCAGCAGCCAGACAATAGGATAAGTGATCTTTGCAAATGACCGCATTGGCCCCGCCACATATTTAGCCACCTGTTCTGCACGAAGCAAACCGATCTGTTTGGGTATCAGTTCACCAAAAATGACCGTCAGAAAAGTAACGAGAACTACAACTATGGTTGTGGAAATACCGTTAGCATAAGGTTTCAGAAAACTGATTTCTTCAAATAAAGGTTTGATATAGGGACTGAAACGTTCTGCAGAATACACACCGGTCAAAATGGCGATCAGGGTGATCCCTATTTGGGAAGCAGATAAAAACAGTTCCGGATCATTGGAAAGTTCCAATGCTTTCTTTGCATTCACATCACCTTTTTCCGCAAGGGTCTCTAATCTTGATTTGCGGGCAGATACGAGAGCTATCTCAGAAATTACAAACAACCCATTCAAAAAGATCAGGAACAATAGTATGATAAGATCCATTTATTCGACGGTTGGTTATCGAAGATAATGAATCTTCACTGCTTTAAGGCTGCGGACAAGCCAAAAAATAGCACCAAAGCGTTGTTGATACGCAATAAATTATCTTCTTTTGCAGATCGTTTTCTTCCGGCACGGTGCCTAATGCATAAACAATCATGCTTGTCCGATTAAAAATACCAAAGACCATCCTTTGGATGATCCGGTTGTTCCTGATTTTCGTTTTGATATTCTCCGGTTTCAGGCTGGCCACTTTTTTTGCTTTTTGCCCTGATAATTTTTCATTTACAGATCTTTTTCCTTCCTTTTTGATGGGAGTGCGATATGACTTACGCTGGATCTCTTTAATATTGTTACCGATCGCAATTTTGAGCATGCGGCCGAATTTTTCTCCTTTTTATTCTTCAAATACAAAAAAATGGTGGACCTGGTATCTGGCTATTACAACTTTCGTTGTCTTTTTCTTTTTTGCTGTTGATTTCGGGAGCTTTTCTTACAACCGCACCCGGCTGGATGCAGGAGCATTGAATTTTGTAGAAGATGCTTCCATTTCCTTATCCATGTTATTTCAAACGTATCCGATGGTGTGGATGATACTCGGATTGATTGTTGCAGTTTTATTTTTTCGCTGGATGTACCGTCAGAGCCACTGGCAGGTGGTGAATAGCACCGACGGCAAGGGAATACCTTACAATAGAAAGTATTTTGTTATAACCGTACTGGTTCTTGTTTTTTTTATTTACGGAAAAATTGCACGCTCCCCTTTGACCTGGAGTGATTCATTTGTTTTTCGCGATAGCTTTAAATCATATCTTGCCCTGAATCCCTTGCAGAATTTCTTTACTACATTAAAATTCCGCAAGCCCGAATTTAATGAAAAGAAAGCACGGGAAGTTTTTCCGTTAATGGCAGAGTGGATGCAATTGCCTCAGCAAAAAGAATTTACTTATCGCAGAGAGATACTTCCGGGTAGTCATTCACTGGAAAGCCGCCCCAATATTGTTTTGGTACAATGTGAATCTTTCAGCATGTACAAGAGCAGCATGAGTGGTAATCCGCTTAACACAACTCCATTTTTTGACTCCATGACCCGTAAGGGGATCTTCTTTGACCGGTGCTTCACTCCTCACTTCTCAACTGCGAGAGGATTATTTGCCGTGATAACGGGAATTCCGGATGCGCAGCAATTCAAATTCTCCACCAGAAACCCGCTGGCGCTGAATCAGCATACGATCATCAATGACTTTGAAGGGTACAATAAATATTATTTTCTTGGAGGAGATCCTGAGTTCAACAACTTCAACGGGCTGCTGAATAATATTGAGGGATTAAAGATGTACACAGAAGGAAACCATAAATTCCCCAAACTGAATGTATGGGGTATCAGTGACAAAGATCTTTTTTTGGAAGCCAATGATGTTTTTAAGAAAGAAACGAAGCCTTTTTTTGCATACATACAAACTTCGGATAATCACCGCCCTTACATGATACCTGAAAGCGACAGCGATTTTATAAAGGAGAACATCTCTGAAGAAGAATTGGTGAAATACGGATTCGAAAGTCTTGATGAGTATCATTCTTTCTGTTATTCGGATTATTGTTTTAAAAAATTTATGGAAGCTGCCGCAAAAGAACCGTATTTCCCCAATACTATATTTGTTTTTGTTGGTGATCACGGTGTGGCGGGAGATGCCTCTGCTTTTTATCCGCCTGCCTGGACCGAACAGCGGTTGACCGATGAACATGTTCCTCTGTTATTTTATGCTCCTTATTTGTTGACACCGCAAAAAAGAAACGAAGTGGTATCACAAATTGATATCTTGCCTACCATTGCCGGAATGATCCATCAGCCTTATGTGAATACCACCCTGGGCAGGGACCTGCTCGACCCGGATAAGAAAAATAATTATGCATTTGTTACCAGTACGTCGGGGAGGATCGGCATGGTAACCGATGATTTTTATTTCTCAACAAACCTCAATTTTCCCGATGAGCAACTGGTGCCCATGAAAAATGATGAAAAACTTTATTCCCGGCAGCAATTGGATTCTGTCCGCAGGAAATTGTCTGCTTTCACCTCCGCTTTTTATGAAACAGCGAAGTATTTGATCATGAATAATAAGGAAGATTAGTTGCTGCAAAATTTTTTCCACAGGTTTTCCCAATGATCTTTAAAGAAGGTTTCTTTTTCCGTTTGAAAAATTTGAGATGCAATTCATTAAAACCTTTACGATTTGACTTTGGATTTCGTATTTTTGCCGTCCACATACAGGCCTTCATTCTATGCCACTAATTAAAAGTATATCAGGGATAAGAGGGACGATAGGAGATAAACCCGGTGAAAACCTTACTCCGGCAGACGTTGAGAAATTTTCAGCAGCTTTTGCCGGTCTTCTTTTAGAAAGTTATTCGGGAAATAACGGGAATCCGAAAATGGTCATTGGCCGTGATGGACGAACCAGTGGCACAATGATCCGTGATATTGTTGCCGCAACTTTAGCAAAAACCGGAGTTGATGTCATTGATCTGGGGCTTTCCACTACACCCACTGTGGAAATAGCGGTAAAAATGGAAAATGCAATGGGAGGCATCATCATTACCGCCAGCCATAACCCGGCAGAATGGAATGCATTGAAATTGCTGAATCACGAAGGCGAATTCATTTCGGCAGATCTGGGGAAAAAAGTATTGGAAAAAGCTAAAGCAGAAGTTTCCCTAACATCCGGAAGAGAAGGAAAGATTATTACGGATGACAGTTACCTCCAGAAACATATTGATGCTGTTCTGAACTACCCGCTGGTGGACACAAAGCAGATTGCAAAAAGAAATTTCAGGGTGGTGGTGGATGCTATTAATTCCACAGGAGCCATTTTTGTTCCTGCATTGTTAAAAGCACTTGGAGTGAAAGATGTTGTTTTGCTGAACGGTGAAGTAAATGGGAAGTTCGCACATAATCCGGAGCCTTTGCCCGAACATCTGACACAACTGAGTAACGAAGTGGTAAAGCGAAAAGCTGATCTCGGTATCGCTGTTGATCCGGATGTGGACCGCCTTTGTTTTGTATGTGAAGACGGAACCATGTTTGGTGAAGAATATACATTGGTTTCCGTAGCAGATTATGTGCTGAGCCATAAAAGAGGAAATACGGTCAGCAACCTGAGCAGCACCAAAGCCCTGAAAGAGATCACACACAAACACGGGTGTGAATATTTCCCTTCAGCGGTCGGTGAAGTGAATGTCGTCAATAAAATGAAGGAAGTGAATGCCGTGATTGGAGGGGAAGGAAATGGAGGGGTAATCGTGCCTGACTTCCATTATGGCAGGGATGCCCTGATCGGAATCGGTTTGTTTTTAAGCCACCTGGCAGGCCATAAAAAAGGGATGAAGTCATTGCGCAACCTGTATCCTGATTATTTTATTGCCAAGAAAAAGATCGAGTTGCAAAACGGGTTTGATCTGAAAACGGTATTTGACTCTATTAAAAAGAAATATAAAAAGAACCCTATCAATACAGATGATGGACTGAAAATAGAATTTGACGGAGATTGGGTGCATTTACGAAGTTCCAATACAGAACCCATCATCCGCATTTATGCCGAGAGCGATTTTGAAACCAAGGCCAATAACATTGCCATGCAACTGATGCGGGATATCAGAGAGAGTATGTGAGGTATGAGTTAATCTTTCCTTCCTGGGACTTATTTGGTATAATTGATTTATATATGATGGTTTCTCCCCTGATTTCAAAGAATTATCTTTGCGCTGCTCTGTGATGAGTTTTTATCTCTGATTCGTGCCATTAACAATTTATGAACCGCATCTACTTAGATAACGCTGCAACTACGCCTCTTGATAAAGAAGTGCTGGAAGCAATGCTTCCTTACCTGACCGAAAAATTCGGCAACCCTTCTTCCATTTATTCTTACGGCAGGGAAACAAGGCTGGCAATTGAGAACGCAAGAAAATCTGTAGCACGGCTGCTGAATGCTCATCCCGGCGAAATATTCTTTACCAGCGGGGGAACAGAAAGCAATAATGCGGCAATATTGTCAGCTATTCGCGACCTGGGCTGCAGGCATATCATCACTTCCCCGATCGAGCATCATGCAGTGTTGCATACCGTGGAGCATTATAATCATGAGAACATGGTTACATGCAGTTTTGTAAAACTGTTCCCTGATGGCCATGTGGATCTGACTAACCTGGAAGAGCAACTGAAATCACATAAGGATCGTTGCCTGGTTTCTTTGATGTATGCCAATAACGAAATCGGAAATTTATTGGATATTGATGCGGCAGGAAATCTTTGTAAAAAATTCAATGCCATCTTTCATTCGGATTGTGTGCAGGCGGTAGGTCATTACCGGATGGACCTCCGAAATACGCCGATTCATTTTATTTCTGCGTCGGGGCATAAATTTCACGGGCCAAAAGGAGCAGGATTGTTGTATGTGAATGACAATATCAAGGTGGAGCCTTTTATTTTTGGAGGAGGGCAGGAGAGGGGCATGAGAGCAGGAACGGAAAATTTATATGGAATTGTGGGTTTTGCCAAAGCGCTGGAACTGGCCATGGAAAACCTTGAAAAGGACAACGGATACATCAGATCATTGAAGTCTTACATGATCGGGCAACTTCGAAGCAATATCAAGGGAGTGCAGTTTAACGGAGATATCGAAGGACAGAGCCTTTACACAGTACTGAGTGTTGCTTTTCCAAAGACCGAAAGATCGGAGATGATCCTTTTTAACCTGGACATCAATAATATTTGTGCTTCCGGAGGCAGCGCCTGCAGCAGCGGCGCTGATCAGGGCTCACACGTCATCCGGGCCATCAACAATGATCCTAACCTCGTCACCGTACGTTTTTCTTTCAGCAAATACAATACAAAAGAAGAAGTGGATACAGTGGTGGAGAAACTGAAGGAACTGATCTGAATTTTTCCGGGATTACCTTAGAATTAAACAACTTGTTTACTGTCTCAGGGAATGAATTGTATAAACAGATCTTGTAAAAGAGTTGCCAATGAAAGTTTTTTATGAAGAGTGAAGAAGGGTCTAAAGATAATACCACGGATTCCTTCTGGCGGAAACGATATATTTTTTCATATTTCTCAAAAATGCCAGAACAAGATAAATGATGATGGGGGATCCCATAGTGAGTACGGAGGCATAAATAAAATACTGGCGGATGCGTGTGGTGGCAATGCCCAGTCGCTCACCGATGGCGGTGCAAACTCCAAAAGCATTCCATTCTACGAAATTTCTGAAACGGTTCATGGTAAGGCGAAATTAAAAAATCTTTACAATTTTTGAAAACGGGCCTTAATTTACCCGTTTTTGATATTTTTCCCGGGATACGCTGCTGCGTTAACTTTAGATTAATACGGTTTACACAAACCTCTTCTTTCCCGATTCCTGCCAAATATAAAGTAGCTCCTGCCGGCTGCTAAGTAACGATTCAAAGAGAATGAATTGCTGGATAACTTACAGTATTTAGTATCAGGAGCAATGTACGGTCAGGGAGGATAAAGGGTCATCTGAAATGGGTAAGGCTTCACGGCCTTATCTGTTAAAGCAATAGGGAAATGAGTACCGGTGTGTTTCTGTTCTGATGACTTTTTAATTGGATCTGTAAGAGGGCTGCCGGAGGATTTCTTTCTTTAAATCGTTTAAAATATTTTATATGAAAACCTTGTTCATCTTTGCAGCAATATTTTTTTGCACTCAAAAAGCACTGGGCCAATCTACCGGTGATGTCATTAAACAACAGGCAGGGGAAGGGGTTAAGGAGGGTGCCAAAAACGTAACAGAAACCGTAGGTGAAAAAGTAACAGATAAACTGTTAAATAAACTATTCAGTAAAAAAGATAAAAAGAGTAAAAATCAGAAAAAAAAGGATGAAGATGCGGTAAATAAAAATAATTCCGGCAATAAAAGTGATACTACCGGTCTTAATTCAGTAAGTAATAATCCAGCCTCTGCACCTGCTTTTCAAACTTACAGTAAGTATGATTTTATTCCCGGGGAAAAAATCCTGGCATTTGATGATTTCTCCAAAGATGCTATTGGAGATTTCCCTGCTACCTGGAATACCAATTCCACAGGTGAAGTGGTTACGACATCCAGCCGTGAAGGACATTGGCTGATGCTCACAAAACCGGGGAAGTTTTTTCCGGAATATATTAAAAGCCTCCCGGACAATTTCACTTTTGAATATGACATAACCTGTAACAAGGATTTCAATGGTTATTCACCGTTGCTTTATGTTTATTTTATTACCGGTCCCAACAGCAGTAAAGACCTTCTGGACAACTGGTTTATGTCTGACGGAAAAAGAGACGGTGTGAGATTCGGGGTAAACCCGACCGGTGGTTCCAATGCAGGTGTTATTGTTGCCCAAACATTTGAAGACGGAGCCGGCACCATGAGAAACGAAGCAGCTACAATGCAATTTAATGGTGACGAAGGCAAAGGAGACAGGCATGTACACGTTTCAATATGGCGCCAGAAGCAACGGATAAGAGTTTATTTAAACGAAGAAAAAGTATATGATCTGCCCCGTGCATTTCCTGTTACCAAACCCTATACAACCTTGTTGTTTTTGTTAGAAGGAAGTTTTAAAAACCAGGATCGTTACCTGCTCAGTAATTTAAAATTAGCCGTAGGTGATCCTGACACCAGGAATAAACTGCTTACTGAAGGAAAATTTTCCACTACAGGAATTTTGTTTGATGTGAATTCTTCCAATATCAGGCCTGAATCTTACGGTACCCTTAAAGATATTGCCAATGTACTGAAGGAAAATAGTTCTGTACATGTGAAAATTATTGGGCATACTGATAGTGATGGAGATGACAAGCTCAACCTGGCATTATCAAAGAAAAGAGCTGAATCTGTGAAGGAAGCTTTGATAAATGAATTTGGTATTGATGCATCCCGCATGGAAACCGATGGGAAAGGAGAGACCCAGCCGGTAGCTCCCAATACCACACCCGAGGGCAAAGCACAAAACCGCCGGGTGGAATTTGTAAAGCAATAAAATTTTTACCTGAGATTTTTTAAAACCTGTATGTAAAGGAAGAATGAATGAAACCGAAATAAATTTATGAAACAGTTCAAAATCCTTTTGCTCTTATTGTCTTTGACGCTTTACTCTGCTGCTCAGATATCTAAGGAATCTAAAAAAGGAAATGTAAATAGTATAGGAAAAGCACAGGTGCATGGAGTCTTGCTGTCTTATGTTGGTAATATCAGGGGGCTGATGAATGTGAGCCTGGGTTATCATGTTGAAATGGATTCCCTTATCGGTCTGCGGTGTGATATTGTTGTTGAACGGGGAAATAGTATTGTGAGTCACATAGGAGTATTTTATAAATTTTCTAAGCCTGACCATACAATTTTTTATAATTTTCTTACACATAGTTCGACAATCAATGGATCTTCATCATCGCCGGGGGGTGGTCCTGATTTAACGATAGTAGAAAAAAATGTGATGATAGACAGCTTCAATTGTACACACATACAATATAAAAAGGCAACATCAAACGAGGTCTTTAATTGCTGGATGAGTACACAAGTTCCGGGATTCGGCAGCATCCTAAATCAGCTTATGCGCATCGGTATTCCCCTCCCGGGCACGCCATTCATTGGCACCATATTTCAATGGGGTTGGCTTGTTCGTTTAAACGGGTCATTCACTGACCACCAGGGGGATATCACCCAATTAGCTATTGAACTCGTGGAGGCGAATCCCAATGCGGTCTTTCCTGCGAGTGATTTTGATCCGCCATCAAAATAATATATTCTATCTTGACCTTTTTTTGTAAATTAAACCTCGGAAACTTCACCTGCCGTTTCAGCGCCCATTAAAGATGTATGATTTGAAAACCGTATGGTTTTATATGGCTTGTCTTCTTTCCTGCACTACAGTCCGTTCGCAGCAATTCCCCAACCTGCAACTGGATTATCTCAGCATCAAAGAAGGTCTGTCGAATAATAATGTCAGTTATATTACCCAGGATCAGCAGGGCTTCATCTGGATAGGCACCAACGACGGGCTGAACCGTTTTGACGGCTACCGTATCAGAAGCTTTTACCATAATCCATCGGACCGGAATTCATTAATCAACAATACCGTTAGCGAGGTTTTATCTGACCACAATAACCGTTTGTGGATTTCTACACAGGAAGGGTTTAGTGTTTATAATAAACGATCCGGGGTCTTTACAAATTTCCGCCATAATCCATCCGATACTACGAGTATTGACAACGACCAGTTCAACAGTATTTTTATTAATCAAAATAATTCAGCCTGGGTGACAACTCCAACTTCTCTCTACTATTTTGACAGTACCCTGCGCTTCAGGAAAGTTTCTGATGATAAAACGATAAAAAGTTTTGAGAAGGATAATAAAGATTCATACAATCGGCTCATGAGAGATAAAACGGGAAACTGGTGGGGTTTTTCTACAAATTTTATTTACCGCCTTGATTCTGTGACCATGCGCCCGGTTGAAAAATTTGGCCCGGTTCCCGGCAACATACGGTCTATTTACCAGGATTCCAATCTTCAATTCTGGATCGCCTCCTTCGGGGGAGGACTGCTGTCTTTTAATCCGCAAAACGGAAAAATTGTCCCGATACAATTAGCCGGCCTTGTCAATGTTGTTTTTTCCATTTCGGAGTGGCCGGACAGCCGTCATAAAATTTGGTTAGTCCTGGCCAGCGACCAGGGACTGATACTGGTGGACCCTGTAAGCTATCAGAGTAAGATATACACTTTTCACCGGGGTTATTTTCCCCTGCATCTGCTTTCAAAAAATGAAGTTCATTATGTGTTTGTGGACCGGCAGAATATTTTATGGATTGCCACTGAAGCGGGAGTCGGATATGTCAGGCCTTCCCGGCAGCTTTTTGAGTTATGGGATATTTCATCTTCTTCAGAATTGCTGCCCACAGCGGTTTCCGACTGGATCTATTCCATTTGTGAAACTTCAAAGGGATTTTGGATGGCACGCTGGGTCGGGCCTGGAATTTATTTTTTCAGTAAGGAAGGGAAACCGGTAAAATCAATTCAAAGAATTTTTGTTGATCATAAGGTTGATTCGCTGTCCGGATCGCTGAAGCCTTATTATATCGGCCATTCAGGTGACACCGTTTTATGGATCACCACCAATGAATATTTAATTCATTATGACATTCACTCTGATCGGGCAGAACTTTTCAAGCCGGCTGATGGCGATGATATTACCGGCCTACGCACCATTACGGTAATAGATGATCATCACTGGTGGATCCGGACCAGGAATAATGGGCCGAATGGTATTTACATTTTTGATCCGGTAATAAAAAAGTTTACCTATCATTTTAAAAATTCTCCGGATTGTGACGATTGCGTACCGCCTAAGCTGCTGACATTATTTTACAGCAGCAAAAAAGAAATATATGCCACAGCGGTGGGGAGGGGGCTTTTTAAGTATGATTCAGCTACCGGCCGCTTTGTTTCCGTCTTTAAATTTCAGGGTCAGGATTTGCAACAGCATAGTAATAGTTTCGAGTGTATTGAAGAAGATAGTAAGGGAATTTTATGGATCGGCACTTATTCAGGGTTGTTTGCCTGGGATCCGGTAACAAAGAAAATAGTGAAGGATTATACGGAAAATGAACTGGTGGGGGGAGTGGAGGTGTTAGGAATAATTATTGATCCTCAACAGAACTTATGGATCAGTTCCGGCCGGGGTGTATTTTATCTGATGCATCGTACCGGCCAGCTTAAGCAATTAGGCGAGACAAGAGAATTAGCCAGCAATGCCATTGGAACTTTTCATCAGGCAAACGATCATTCCTTACTGTTGAGCATACAGGGTTATGTTTTGAGGATGAAGCCGGATGAATTATTGTATCAGGCCGAACCCAATGCGCCTGTTCATTTCAGTGATGCCACAATCATGGATACCCCGGAATTTTTTCACTATAATTCTTCCGGTGAAAAAATATTGACCATACAACCGGGACAAAACCGTTTTTCTTTGGACTTCTCTGTTTTGAATTATGACCAGGGAAATAATTATTACTATAAACTGCAGGGGCTGATGAGTGACTGGCAACAGAATGAAAACGGCCATCTGGTTTTTTATAACCTTTCGCCGGGCACCTATACTTTATTGGTGAAAGGGGGAATTAAGTACAGCAACCTGCCGGTGAATGAAGATAAAGTAAAGATTATCGTGCAGCCGTACTGGTGGCAGACAAACTGGTTTAAATTCGGCGTTTTTCTGTTTCTGGTTGTATTGATCACCTACCTGGTGCGCCGGCGTATTGCCTTCATCCGCCGGGAAGCTTTTTTTAAGCAAAGAATTGTGGAAACAGAAATGACGGCTTTGCGGTTGCAGATGAATCCGCATTTTATTTTCAACAGTCTGAATAGTATTGAAAATTTTATGATGCAAAATGAAAAACGACAGGCTATCAGCTATCTCAATAAATTTTCCCGGCTGATCCGCATTATTCTCGATAGCAGCCGGAGCGAATTGATACCATTATCAAAAGACCTGGAAGCATTAAGATTATATACAGACCTCGAACAATTGCGGTTCAGAAATAAATTCCGTTTTCAGTTTGATGTGCAGCCGGATTTGCTTAACAGTGATTATAGTGTGCCTCCGTTGCTGATTCAGCCTTATGTAGAAAATGCCATCGTTCACGGGCTGGCCCACAGTGAAAGGCAAGACCTTTTATTATCGGTATCTGTGTTGATGAAAGGTGATTCCATCTGTTACCGGATCAGGGATAACGGGGTGGGGCGGGAATTGGCCGCCGTTTATAATCAGCAGAACAGGCCTCATCATAAAAGCCTGGGGCTGTCCATTACGGAAGAACGGATCAGGATATTTAATAGAAATCAAAACACCAACGGGCAGTTAACTATCACAGATTTATATGATGCGTTTCATCAACCAGCCGGAACTGAAGTGGAGATAAAAATAAAAGCAGTATAAGCTATGGAATTACTGAAAGCCATCCTCGTAGATGATGAATGGAGCAGCCTGCAGAATCTGCAGCAGAAAATCAGGGAATTTTGTCCTGATGTTAAAATCGTTGCTGCTACACAAAAGCCTGAGGAGGCGCTTTCACTGATACAGCAACACCGCCCGGATATACTTTTTCTGGATATAGAAATGCCCCGGATGAGCGGGTTTCGCCTGCTGGAAGAGTTGAACGACCTTGAAGCGGATATAATTTTTACCACAGCCTATAATCACTATGCTATTGATGCCATCCGGATAAGCGCATTCGATTACCTGGTCAAACCTATTTCCGTTGAAGAATTGCAAAATGCAGTAAACCGGTTAGCCCGGAAACACGGGCAGCAGGTACAGGAAAAATTGCAGGTGCTGCGAAAAAGTATGCAGGAAAACAAATCCCAGGAAGACAGCATTGCTCTTCCGACAAGGGACGGGATGGAATTCGTCAAAATAAAAAATATTGTACGGATCGAGTCCAATTCCAATTATTCCAAATTATATTTCCAGGACGGGCATACGATGCTGGTCACACGCCTGCTGAAAGATTTTGAAGAAATGCTTCTTCCCTATCATTTTTACCGGGTGCATAATTCACACCTGATCAATATGTCTTATATCAAAAAATATATCAGGGGCGAAGGAGGGCAGGTTGTCATGCAAAACGGCGATGTCATAGATGTGGCAAGGAGAAAAAAAGACGAATTCCTGAAGCTGATCACTTCCTGACCGGCTGAGTAAACTAACGGGCTTATTATTAATTCCTGATTGTCCGTTTTCTGTTTTGGGAATAATTATGTTTTACCCGTTTCATTTCTTTTCGGAGGGTTATTTTTGTCCTTACATGCCTTTATTCATCTCATCTCTGAATTCGGGGAGCAACGGGAATTGTTATTATATCGGCAATCAGAAAGAAGCAGTGCTGATAGATGCCGGCATTTCCTGTGCGGAAACCAAAAAACGTATGGAACGTCTGGGGCTCTCCATAGCCGCAGTGAAAGCTGTTTTTATTTCACATGAGCACTCCGATCATATAAACGGAGTGGTGACGATCTCAAAAAAATATCATATACCCGTGTACATTACGGAAGGCACGCTAAAAAACAGCGGACTTAAAATTGATAAGAAGCTTATCCATTATTTTCAGGATACTGCAACAATAACCATCGGCGATCTGTCCATTATCCCTTTTAAAAAATCACATGATGCTGCCGACCCGCACAGCTTCGTTATTTCGGGAGATGAGGTGAATGTAGGAGTGTTTACGGATATTGGTTATCCGGGGAAAGAACTGATTCACTATTTTAAAATTTGTCATGCGGCTTTTTTAGAAACGAATTATTGTGAAGATATGCTGGAGAAAGGATCGTATCCAAAACATTTGAAAAAGAGGATCAGTGGTAAAAAAGGGCATTTATCCAATACTCAGGCTTTTGAATTAGTTCAAAAATATAAACCCCGTCATCTTTCGCATCTTATATTATCTCATTTGTCAGAGAATAATAATGATCCGGAACTGGTGAAAAAACTTTTTGAACTATACGATAACAGCACAGCGATTGTTATAGCTTCAAGATACCGGGAGACAGAAGTGTACCAAATTGATCCGAAAAAAGGTGTGAAAGGATTGTCCCGGAAAAACAAACCGAAGGCAGTGTATGCTCAGATGACTCTTTTTAATAGTTGAATTTTGAAAAAATAAGATCATGCTTGTATCATATTATTTAAGTGTCTGGCTTCATATTATATGCGCTGCTTTCTGGATCGGCGGCATGCTGGTACTTCCTTTGGTGATGATACCCGCAATAAAAAACAATCCCGAGAAAAGACAAGTGATGATGGTCACCGGACTTAAATTCCGGTTTTACGGATACATTGTATTTGCACTTTTGCTGATCACCGGCATCACCAATATGTATTTCCGGGGTATCCATTTCTCCTGGGAATTTTTTACTACAGCACGTTATGGCAGGCTGGTTGTTCTCAAGGTGATCCTTTTTGTGGTGATGATGCTGGCAGCGCTGATCCACGATCTTTTCCTGGGCAAGAAAGCTGCAGACAAGATGGATGAGCACGACCGCATACAGATAAGAAAGGTTGCCCGGTGGACAGGACGTGTTTTATTATTGGTCTCCTTTGCTATGGTTTATATCGGTGTTGTCATAGCCAGGGGCGGATAACCTTTTCATTGAGAAGTAATTTTCTTTTCAAATCTTCTGTCGGGGATGAACCACATGGCTGCAACCAACGCATACAAAGCAAAGCCGATCATCGGGTGTATGAAGGAAAGTCCGATTGCAATTGCATAGATTCTGACCGAGAGTTTTCCTTTGTAATCAGATCCGAGCACCTTTGCAAAAACCGAATCTTTTCCGTGAAGGCTCACCAGGCAACGAGCCAGGATTATGTACGAAGTTGCGGATAGCATTAAAATGAATCCGTACACGACTACCGGCCAAAGTGTAAAATGATTTTCTCCCATCCAGGCGGTAGCAAAAGGTATGAGAGAAAGCCAGAATAATAAAAGCATATTGGTCCAAAGCACACCACCGCTTACTTTTTCCACTGCATGCATCATGTGATGGTGATTATTCCAGTAAATAGCGACATATACAAAGCTGAGAATATAGCTCAGCAATTTAGGCCATAAGGGCCATAATGAGTTTAATTTATCTCCAACGGGAATTTTTAATTCCAGCACCATGATCGTGATAATGATCGCAATTACCCCATCACTGAAAGCTTCGAGTCGGCCTTTTCCCATAATGCAGAATTGATTTTAGAGTTTAAAAATAAGGAGAAAATAAAATCCTTTGGTTCCTTTGCATTAATGGAAAGCATTCCGGTAGCCCGGAAGGAGCCGATGGGAAATTATATTTCGCATTTACAAAAAGATGATGCAGATTTTTTTTAAGCATATTTATTTACTTTTATTTAAAATCTGCCATCCCGGCCAGCTCGTAATGAAAAAATATTTTCTGAGTGTTGTGGCATCATTGCTCCTCATTCAAGGTTTATTTGCACAAAAAAATAAAGACATCAGTGCCCTGGGGTATTTTGCCGGGAGAACCACTGCACTGGACAGCTTCCCTGTGGGTAAACTGACCCACCTGATCTATTCATTCTGTCATTTAAAAGGAAACAGGCTGTCGGTGGACAATGCTTACGATTCATTGCAGGTAAAGAAGATGGTTTCGATGAAGGAAAAATATCCTCACTTGAAAGTGATCCTGTCACTGGGAGGCTGGGGCGGCTGTAAAGACTGCTCACCTGTTTTCGCAACTAAAGAAGGAAGAAAAGAATTTGCACAATCTGCTAAGGAGCTGATGGAATATTTTCAGACAGATGGCATTGACCTTGACTGGGAGTACCCCGCCATTTCAGGATTTCCTGGCCATGTCTTTACTCAGGGTGATAAAAAAAATTTTACTTCTCTGCTGAAAGTGTTGCGCAGGGAATTGGGAAAGAAGTATGAGATCAGTTTTGCAGCAGGAGGTTTTGATCAGTATATTGATTCTTCTATAGAGTGGAAAAAGGCCGGCAGGCTGGTTGATAAAATAAATATCATGAGTTATGACCTGGTGAATGGCTTCAGTACGGTAAGCGGCCATCATACACCCTTATATTCTACTCCGGAGCAAAAGCAATCCACAGACAATGCCGTGAAAAGGCTGATCGCAGAAGGAGTGCCTTCTGAAAAATTGATCATCGGCGCCGCTTTCTATTCCCGTTTTTTTCTGCTGAGTGAAACCAATAATAACGGGCTGTATGATCCGGCACGATTCGACCATGGCGTTTCGTATTCCCGTTTATATGACAGTATAACGGAAGCGAACGGATTTGTGAAATATTGGGATATAGTTGTTGAAGCTCCCTATGCATTTAATGTGGAAAGAAAGATACTTGCCACTTATGATGATAGCATTTCCATATCTGTAAAGACAAGATATGCCATGGAGCATAAGCTGGGAGGTATCATGTTCTGGCAATTGATGGATGATAAATTTTCCGGAGGGCTCCTGGATGTTATTGACAAAGTACGAAAAGCGAAGAATGTAGAGTAGCATAAGAATTGCCGGAAGTTTCTGCGAAAAGTTTATAATAATGTCTAAACAATATCAGGATGGCAGTTAAAAAATGGAAAGTAGATAAAGATAATTCACAGGTGCAGTTCAGGGTAAAGCATCTGATGATCACCACTATCACAGGAGGATTCGGCAGCTATGATGCTTCTGTTGAAACGGAAGAAGAAGATTTCATGACGGCAAGGGTAAGTTTTACTGCAGACACAGCGTCGGTCTCTACCGGAAACGCCGAAAGGGACAGGCATATCAAAAGCCTTGATTTTTTTGATTCAAAGAATTTTCCGGTTTTGAAATTTGTGGCTACCGGCTACAACAAACTGGATGAAGAAGACAATTATAAATTGTATGGCAATCTGACCATCAGGGATGTAACCAGGAGTGTAGAGCTGGATGTGCAGTTTGCAGGAGTCGTGAAAGACCCGGATGGAAATAACAAAGCAGGCTTTACCATCAGCGGACGGATCAACAGAAAAGACTTCGGATTGAAATGGAATGTGATCACGGAGGCAGGCAGCCTGATGGTAGGAGAGGAGGTGCGTATCGAATGTGAAGTGCAGCTTACTGAGGCAGTTTAATAACATTTTTTGTTGTTAAAACTGTTTATGGTAAAATTGGACTCTCAGGATTTTGTTTATTTTTAATGAAACAAAACCGTATGGAACCTTTCTTACTTGACGCAGGGGGTGTTTTCCTTGTTTTTCCTATTCTGATACTTTTCCTGGCGATCATCGTTCTGATAGAAGGAGGGATCCTGATGCTTTTTAAAGTGGAAAGCTCAGGGAAAGCATTTCTTTATTCTTTGGTGGTGAACCTGGCTTCCCTTGGTGCCGGATATCTGACTTTGCCTTTGGTAAGGGGCATAGGCGCAGACTTCACTACTTCAGGATCCATGCTGCGTTGGGTAGTGATCTTTGCCATTACGGTATTGGTGGAAGGTTTTCTCTTGATCCTGCTGACGAAAAAGAAACCTAAAGAAAGAGTGTGGCTGGCAACGTTGGTTATGAACCTGGCGAGTTATGCAATCCTGATCATCTTTTTTGGAAGAAATATTTTTTGAGGATAATCTTATATTTTATTATTTAATTTGGTCTTATGAATATATTTCTTTCTGATGTTGTGGTCGGTACTCCGACTTTTTTTGAAGCTTTTCCCTGGCACTTGTTGCTTATCCTGCTTGCCGTGATCGTAATTGAAGCCGTGGTGATGCTGCTTTTCCGGTTGAACGGTTTCGGAAAAGTATTATTGAATTCTTTGATAGTAAATGTTGCCTCAACGGTAGCAGGATATTTGCTATTTACAAGACTGATCTCTTTAAGCAGTGTTGTCTCTTCTTTGACTCTGTGGCTGATCTTCTTCCTGGCCACAGTGATCATTGAAGGACTGGTGATGATGCTTTTGTATTCTGGCAGAAGTAAAGGAAAGATATGGGGAGTCACCGTGGTTATGAACCTGGCAAGCTATATTTTCCTCTACATACTCAGTTATTTTTAATGAGCATTTTTAAAAATAAGTTTAATGTAATCTTATTATTGGGCGCCGGTCACGGGCTGAATGATATGATCGCCGGTTATTTTTTAGGCAGACTGGTGCAGACAGGATCGGGGGCCTTGGAGATCGGCATGGGATTACTGATGTATAATTTGCTGGCATTCGGCGGGCAATATCCTTTTGCTTTGCTTTTGGAAAAGATCAAATCGCCGGGTAAGTTTCTGGTAATCGCTTACGGTTTGAACAGCGTGGCACTCGCAGCCTTTTCTTACTATCCTCAACTTTCTATTGTCATGGCAGGCGTAGCTTCTGCGATCTATCATGTATCAGGAGGAACCGTTTGTGCCATAAAAAAGAAAGCACAGGATATCGGATTGTTTGCAGCGCCGGGTGTGGCAGGACTTATTTCGGGCGGATATTTTGCATTTGAGAATATTCCCGTGATGAGCTGGCTTATGATCTCTGCTATGTTGATACTGGGCTTACTTTTTTTATTTTTTCGAAGTGAAAAGAAATTGATACCGGCAGTTGAAGAGAAAGGGAGAGATCCTGAAGAAAAGTTTCAGCTAGACCGGCATGATCTGGTCATGATCCTTTTGCTGACCATCATTTCCCTTCGCTCTGCTGTCTGGAATATTTTTCAATTGATCCATGAAAGTAATTACAGCTGGCTGATCGCCATTGCCGCTTCGGCATTTGCTGGTAAGATAATCGGAGGGTGGCTGTCCGATCGCATAGGATGGAGATTATACACTTTTCTTTCGCTGATATTTGCCACACCATTGATCACATTTTTCAGGGATGAGATCATTTTGTTTTGCGTGGGCATCGGCCTTCTGCAATCCAGCATACCTTCCACGACCATGTTGCTGATAAGTTCACTGAAAGGAAAAAAGGAAAGAGCGATCGGATTATCTTTTGGCGCTGCCATTGTTTTTGGAGCCGTATTGTTTTACACGCCGGTGAGAATATTTCTCCTGTCCAACATCTTCATCTGGATCACCGGGATCATTATGATATTGCTTCTGTTTGCTGCATACCGGAAGAAAGTGTTTGTAAAACCATGATTGCTCTTCATAAATTTATTTGATTTACGATTTCTTCATCATTGTTTTAAATGATGATCAGAAAAGAAATCTCTGAAAGTGGTAACGCAATATTCAAATACTTTGATTTTTTTTCTTCAATTAATTTTCAACTTTCAACCTCCCCCTGACAAGAAAAGGTATCTTTTTTTGACTGAGGAGAATTTGAATAAGTGTTTATTCTTAGGATAAAAATTATTTTGGTTTAGCAATATGACAAAAAGGGGTTTCAATTTTTTGTCACGTTTAGGAAGATAAAATGAAATTTCCGTGCAAACGATTGTGTTCTTGCTTTATTGACGGGCTGCCAGAATTCTGATAAAAAGCCCTTTAAAAAAAAACTGCAACAATTTTGTTTTGTATTCAACTTTTCTTCCGATATTAGCAATGAATTTTCATAGGATAAGGTTTAATGGTTAATGGTTTTTGATTAGGGCCCCCCGATTTCCATCGGGGGTTCTTTTTTTATCATCCTGATGAATCATTTTGGAAGTATCAGTTGATAGGAAAATTTTCTTTAAAATATCTCCAACGAATTTTCAAGAAATAAAGTAAAGGTTAATGCCCGCCCGGCTTTTGCCGTTCGGATAAAGTTTTTGATTAGGGCTCCCGATGAAAATCGGGATTCTTTTTTTATCATCGGCTTTCATCCTGATGAATCATTTTGGAAGTATCAGTTGATCAGAAAAATTTCTTCAAAAAGCTTTGTAGGTTTTCAGGAAATAAAATAAAGTTAATGCCCGCCCGGCTTTTGCCCGGATAAAGTTTTGATTAAGGCTCCGATGAATCACCGGATTTTATCAACGTTTGTTCCTGCGGCGGACGTTTTCGAAATATCAGGTAGATCAAAAATTTCTTCAAAAATTTTAGGTTTTTGAAACAAAACAAGGTTAATGCCCGCCCGCTTTTGCTGTTCGATAAAAGTTTTTGATTAGACTTCCGATGAAAACAAGATTCTTTATAAAGTTATTTACTGATGAATCTTTAGAAGTATTAAGCGATCAGAAAATATTTTAAATAATGTTTCCTGCCTGATTTCTTTTTATTTAAAACGATCTCATTTCAGATGAATAAAGCCCTGATCTTTCGATCGCATTTTTTTATTTATTCCGCTTATTTGTTTTTCGCTTGTTTAAAAAATAATCAAAACGCTTGCTACTTACATCTGCCATATCAGGAATAGCTTCCACTTTATATTCTCCGGCATCCAGTTTCTTTTTGGTTTCAGAGAAAGCTTTGAGTGTAAGATCTATGTCTTCGTCGGTGTGAATGGCAGATGGAATCAGGCGGTAAATGATATGCCCTTTCGGAATTACCGGATAAACGATAATGGAAGCGAATATGCCATAATTTTCCCGCAGGTCCATCACCATTTCTGTTGCTTCCGGCACATCTCCTTTCATATAGACAGGCGTCACTACGGAATTGGTGCTTCCGATATCAAATCCGTTTTCTTTCAATCCTTTTTGAAGTTTCAAAGCATTATGCCAGAGTTTTTCCTTGAACTCAGGATGATTGCGCAACAGATCAAGGCGCTTTAAATTTCCTATCACAAAGGGCATCGGTAAACTCTTGGCGAAGATTTGCGAACGGATATTGTAGCGGACATAATCTATGATCTCGTGCGGGCCTGCAACAAATGCCCCGATGGAGGCCATGGATTTTGCAAAGGTTGAAAAGTAAAGATCTATTTCATCCTGGCAGCCCTGCTCTTCTCCGGCACCGGCGCCTGTCTTTCCTAATGTACCGAAACCATGAGCATCATCTACCAGCAATCTGAACTGATATTTCTTTTTCATTGTAGCGATCTCTCTCAGTTTACCCTGATCTCCTGCCATGCCAAACACACCTTCACTGATCACCAGTATGCCCCCTGCATTTTGTTTTTCAACAAGGACGGCGGCACGTTGCAATTGTTTTTCGCAATCTTCCATATCATTATGTTTAAACACATAACGATGCCCGGGATGTAACCGAAGCCCGTCAATAATGCAGGCATGACTTTCCGAATCGTATACGATTACATCATGACGGCTGCAGAGTGAATCAATTAAACTTACCATTCCCTGGTAACCGTAGTTCAGTAAAATGGCATCTTCTTTTTTCTCGAATGCCGCCAGTTCGGTTTCTAATTGTTCGTGCAATACCGTGTTGCCGCTCATCATTCGGGCACCCATCGGTGTGGCGAGCCCGTATTGTGCAGCCGCATCTGCATCGGTCTTACGGACTTCCGGATGATTGGCCAATCCTAAATAGTTGTTCAGGCTCCAGACGATCATTTCTTTTCCCCGGAATGTCATGCGGCTGCCAATCTCACCCTCAAGTTTTGGAAATGCAAAGTATCCATGTGCTCTTTTTCTGTGCTGGCCGATAGGGCCATAGTTTTTGAGTAAGTGTTCAAAAATATCTGCCATGCTTTATTATAGTTTGATAATTTTTCATTTTTGAATGGTGCAAAGATAAGCGATTGAAGAAATTTGCATTCTGATGCCTTTTTGAAGGGTTCATCTGCAACAAATCCGTTGTGAAGAGAAAGGAATGAATCCCTTATCCTTTCAGCGAACAGGAAAACAAAGATAACTTCGGCTTATATCACTCTTTCTTTTTAAGATAGCCAAATGGTATCTTTGAAAATGCCGGGACCGCCGGTGATCATTTGAAATAAAAAGAAGATCATAGCTTCTTATTAATTTTTTTATTCGTGAAAAGACGCCTGTTTGTTTTTAAGGAGAGGATCATTGAGTTCATCTTTTTCGGCAATTATTTTTATGCTTTCTGCGCTTTATCACTGGCCATTGAATCATCCCTTCAGCAATCCATTGGGTTGAACCGGTTCGTATTTTATCTTTTATTATGTTCGGCAACCATCGTTTATTATACTTATGCCTACATGGGAGAAATCAGTTTCCGCATTGCATTTCTGGGAGGGAAAATCAAACTGACCCCACCGGCTAAAAACGATTATTACAACAGACGCACGGCCTGGTATCAGAGAAATGAACGGTTTCTGAACATCACGCAGATGATCTTTTCGTTCATTGCTTTTATTTGTGCACTTGACCTGGCAGTGTTGGAATATCATCATATATTTTCGCTGCATCTTTCGGAATGGGTGATGCTGCTATCTGTTCCGGTGGTGGCATTGTTATATTATGGCAATGCATTTTTCCCCATATTCAGGATCAATTTGAGGAAAACAGGATGGCTGAAACCTTTTGTGGTGGGTTTTGTCTGGGCAGGCACCGTTACTCTTTATCCTCCCATGTTTCATCAATGGCAAAATGACCTGCATTATGATTTTAATTTTCTTGTGTTCTGGCTTTTTGTAAAAAACTGGATGTACATTTCCGTGCTGGCCATCATGTTTGACATAAAAGATTATGCGGATGATGCCAACAGGCAACTGAAAACTTTTGTGGTGCAGGTAGGTTTGCGAAAGACCATTTTTCTGATACTGCTGCCGCTGATTGTAATTGGGTTGATAGCATTCAGCATTTTTGCACTTGAGTCATCTTTTACTTCCGTTCATTACCTGGTGAATCTGATTCCGTTTTTATTGTTGTTATGGGTGGCTTATTCCATGCATCGCCGCAAACCAATTTTATATTACCTGATCATTATTGACGGGCTTATGCTGGTAAAAGGGATTTGCGGGATAGCGGGGGCTTTATTATTCTCCCGGTATTAAGATCAGGATATACGCGTTTTCAGCAGGTTACTGCCTTTAATTTTCATTTTAAATTGTTGTTTATTATCCTGTCTACTTTATAAAGGGCAATATTTCATTTCCGGTTCCGGAGCATTATTCTCCGGGGGATATCTATTCCAGCCCCTGCAGGTATGTTTCACTGTTAAGCTTTCTTTTTTTCATGTTAGCGGTTTGTTATTGACCCCTTCATTTTAGTGTTTTAAAAGCAATAGGTATTTGGTTTGTTACCGGATAGAAAATGCAGAATAAACTTTTTTAATAAAAACCAATCAAAAGCAGGATCATCTCAATAAAAGTTATTTGTATGAAAAGATCAGTAAAATTTAAAAACGATTATTTCAGCATACAATGATCCCGGAAGCGGCCGGGATTATGACGAATGAACTGCCTGCGACAAAGCAGGTATGTAACAACACTACAATTAAAACAGATACACATGAAAAATATTTTCCCCATTGCTGCTATTTGCATTATGGCTTGTGGTTGTTCACCCTCCCGGACAACTGTTGCGGTTCGTGCAACCGAAAAAGGGCCTGTTGGATACGATGTTTTTTACAATGATTTGTCTCCTTTCGGCAGGTGGATTGATTATCCTCAATACGGGTATGTTTGGAGGCCTTCAGTAGAGGCAGGGTTCAGGCCTTACGCTACCAATGGGCACTGGATATTTACCAATTATGGGTGGACATGGGTTTCCCACTATCAATGGGGATGGGCAACTTTTCACTACGGAAGATGGATGTACGATGATGGTTATGGATGGATGTGGCTCCCGGGTCATGAATGGGCGCCGGCATGGGTAATGTGGGGCAGAAGCGGTGGCTATTATGGATGGGCTCCGTTGGCGCCGCATATAAGTGTGGGCATTTCTGTCGGATGGACTCCTCCGGCCCGTTCCTGGAATTTTGTACAGTCGGGGAATCTCACACAAACCAACATAAATAATTACGTGATCAATAATTACAAAACGACAAACATAACCGAGGTGAATAACATCGTGAAAAATGTTACGGTTATCAATAACACCAACATACAGAAAACAACGAATATCAATAATACCAATGTTTACAAAACAACTAAAAATAATACAGGTAATTATTTCACCGGGCCGCAACGGGAGGATGTGGAAAAAGCAACGAACCAGCGTTTGACGATGACGAAGATAGCTGCTTCAGATAAGCCGGGGCAAAGTTCAGTGAGTAAAAACCAGCTTACAATATTCCGGCCTGCTGTAAAGGAAAATACTTCGGCAAACAAACCGGCGCCTGCAAAATTTGAAGCATACCAACAGGCAAGACCTGTTTCCGTGAAGAATAGTGAAACGAGCAAAGTGAATAGCTCCGTCAATAATGTAAATGAAGAGAACAGAAATAATAAAGCGGAAAAAAATAATTTGATCAGAGATAACGGACTTCCTGCAGAAAAGACAAAAGAAAATGTTCCGTTTGAAAATGGAAAAGAAGTTGTTCCTGCGGAAAAGGAAAAAGTATTGGATCAGAAAACACAATCTGTACCAAAGGGAGTGCAGACAATGAAACCTTATCAGCCGAACACGGATATAAAACCCATGAACAGTGTTCCGGAATCAAAGAAAACTTTTAAGCAACAATGGGATCAGCCCAAAAGGACTGAGGTCAATAACGATCACCCGAAACAATTCAGGGTTCAGCATAGTCAGAAATCCGTCAGGCCACCGAGGAAGATAAAACCGTCTAAAACTTTTAAGAAGGATAAAAAATCATAAGCACGCTGAGAATAGCGAACTGTTGATGCCTCCGGATGAAAAGATCATTGATAATTTTATTTGAGGAAACGGTATGATAAAATTATCCGGGTTAATCTTTTGAAAGTTTATATAACCTTCCCTGGTCGGTTACTACATACAGATTCCCGTCTTTCCCCTGGGTGATATCCCTGAAGCGCTGCCCTTCATTGGCAAGAAGCCTTTCTTCCCCGGTCACTTTGTTGTTTTCTATCCTCAGTCTTGCAATATGGCTTCCGCTCAGCGAACTTACAAACAGATTGTTTTTCCATTCGGGAATGTTATCGCTGCTGCAAAAGGTGATGCCGCTGGGAGAGATAACGGGATCCCAGTAATAAACAGGCTGCTCCATTCCTTCTTTTTGTGTGATGCCGTCGCCGATCTTTTGGCCTGAATATTCAAGACTGTAAGTGATGATGGGCCATCCGTAATTGTTTCCGGGACGGATCAGGTTGATCTCATCACCGCCGCGGGGCCCGAATTCCGATTCCCACAGATCACCGGTCACGGGATTGAAAGCCAGTCCCTGAACATTTCTGTGGCCATAAGACCATATCTCGGGGAAATCACCTTCTTTACCGATAAAAGGATTTCCCGGAGCAGGCTGCCCGTCTTTGGTTATCCTTAAAACTTTTCCCAATGCAGAATTGAGCCATTGTGCCTGCGGCCTCGTCACAATGTCTGAACGCTCTCCGGTGGAAACAAACAGGTTTCCTGTTTTGTCAAATAATACTCTGCCTCCGTAATGCAATGTGGATTTATAGGCCGGGTTTGCTTTGTAAATTACGGTTGCATTTTCAATGGTCTTTTCATCATCGGCGAGCCTGCCTTTGGCCACAGCGGTCTGATTGCCCTCGGGTGTGCTCAGTGAGAATGCCCAATAGACCATCCTGTTTTTTGAAAAATCAGGGTCGAGAGTAAGGCCCAGTAAACCGCCTTGTCCACGGCTGTTCACTTCAGGAATGCCGGTGATAGGTTGGCTGATTTCACCTTTCCCGTTTACGATCACCATGGTTCCGCCTTTTTGAGTGATCAGGAATCTGCCATCCGGCAAACTGGTAATGCCCCAGGGTTGTTTCAACTCTGTAGTAAGCACTTCACTTTTGTATGGTGTCTTTGTTTCCATTCCTGCAATTCGGGTTTGGCCTTTGAAAGCTGGGGCATAATCTGTATTAGGCTTTTTTGTCTCTACCGGCGGAAGCGTGTCCCTGGTGGAGCTTGCGGAATAATGACGGGCTGCCGGCGACTGGCAAAAACTCAGTGATGCAGTGATGAACAGGCTGAGGGTAAAAATATTGGTACTCATGGTTAAAGAATTGTGTTCAATTTACGGAATAAATTTTATTTGCATTTCTGCAAATGATATTCGTAAGCTTTAGGGATAGAACGCTTATAAAATTTTCAAAGAACCTGATTATAGGACAGTGAAAATAAATTGACACAAAGGATTACCCTTTTGTGAAATTTCGTAATGATCCAAATTATAAGGAAGAGAAAGATTGAAGAAAACCATTCCGGTTAGTACTGGGAAAAATCCTTACTTTCATCTTACTAAAAAAAATCATGGATAGAAAAAGACCGGATGTAGATGTGATCAGCGATGTATTGAAACTGGTGCTGGCAGATAATCCCGGGTCTGCTTTTATTCAGAGCCTGTCTTACCAGTATGTGGAAAGGGGGGGACTCAGTAAAAAGCAACTGGAAGGCTTGTACAGGAAAGCTGTGAGTGTAAAAAGCGTTCCTCCTGCAAAACTATCCACTCTCGAAGCCATTATTCTGAAAAAACCTACCCGGTATAAATCAGCTTTGCCGGCTCCCGCACCGTTGTATAAAAAAAGTACAAGACAGGGAGAACTCATCGCTGCTATTCTGGAGAAATTTCCTCAACATAAAAGAGTCCTGTTCCTGAAAACAAAGTACGATAACAATGAAATTCTTTCTACGGCTGAGGCAGCAGAGATAGAAAAATTTTATAAAATGCTACGCTGATGCTAAGGCCGGAATACAGCAAACCAGCAATGAAGTATAAACAATGTTCCCGAAAAACATCGCAGTTGCCCAATTGGGGAATCAATACTTTAATATTCTTCTCAGTGCTCTTTGCGGTAAAAAAAATATAACCGCAGAGGCCGCAAAGTATTCTTTGTTTCCTTTTCGGTAAGAAAAAATTAACCGCAGAGATCGTAAAGGTGCCCGCAGAGTTCGCAAAGCAGTCTCTGTGTTCTTTGCGAAAAACTTTGTGCTCTTAGCGGTAAAAAAAGCTTAACCGTAGAGGCCGCAAAGTGTTCTTTGTTTTCTTTTCGGTAAGAAAAAAATTGCCGCAGAGATCGTAAAGGTGCCCGCAGAGTTCGCAAAGCAGTCTCTGTGTTCTTT
>JAIXKI010000031.1:153739-251543 GCA_026936105.1 Chitinophagales bacterium | reverse complement strand
TAGTTCTTCATCTTACTCCGGATTTGGTTTTCTTTTCGGCAGTATGGGAACAAGGTTTTCCAACAACAATACAATCAGCAACTGCCTTGTAATAAATGCTGCTGCGGAAGGATTTGGGATAAATGGAAATAATAATTTAATAGTGAACTGCAAAGCCTATTGTAATGAAAATTCGGGATCCGCTGCAACTGATTATTACATGATTGTTACCGGAAATGATAATGTATTTAGGAACTGTTATATTGAAAGAATGCCGGGATTATCACATAATGGTCATGGTTATACAGCCAAGACAAATGCAGAGCAGGTGATTGATCGGGGAATGTCCGTTCCTGCTATTTCAGCCCAACACAATAAATTTTATTATTGTATTGCAAAAAATATGGGAGAAGCATTTTGCGTCCGGCATAGAACCGCACAGTATAATCTGTTCTATCATTGCAAAGCAATCGGAACTCATACAGGGGAACCGGGTTCATCCGGTGGTGAAGGTCATTGCATGGTTTCCAGGGATGGTGCAAGTGATAATATTTTTGATGGATGTATCGCTGAAAACTGCCGCTCGGCAATTAAATTTAATGATACTGTTGAGGATGGTGATACCGGTACAGACCCTGCCGGCCACCCCGGAAACAATAATTTATTTATCAACTGTATTGCTGTCAATTGTTATATGGGTATTTATTATTTCAGCTATAGCATACCTTCAGACGCCGGAAATAACATTATTGCAAACTGCACATTCTATAAAACGCGGTATCAACTCTTTGCTGAAAGGTCCTGTAAGAATATGAAATACATAAACAATATTTTTTACGGGACCTTGTCTTCGGGCTCCGGTGGAGCCTTTAAGGCCGGACCCTTTGCAAATGATATAATTCCCAATGGGACCAATACTTACTTTTCCAATTGTGATTTTTTTGATATTGAAGGGGGAATGCCTTTGAATTTTGTAACAAATGCAATAAACAGTTTTTCGGCTGACCCGCTTTTTAAAAATATTAATATCGGTGACTTTCACCTGCAACCCGGCAGCCCTTGTATCAACACAGGCAAATCCCTTGACTATGTTAAGACAGATTACGACAGTATTCCACGGCCACAAGGAGAATCTTACGAAATCGGAGCTTATGAATCTCAATTAGTAACTTCCATACCTTATGTTCCGGACCGGAGTAGTATTATCAGAATATTTCCGAATCCGGCATCAGATATTCTGAATATTCAAACTTCAGCTCCGGGCTGCAAAATCACGATGTATAATATGGCAGGTAATATTGTCCGAATGATACATGCAGTTTCTGATAAAATTGAAATAAAATTAGGATCGCTTTCCAATGGGATTTATGCACTTAGAACACAGAGTAAAACAAGTCTGGAAAAAACAATGGTTTTTATATGCAAGTGATTTATTGCCAGGTGGAAGATATAATTGTGGTTTAAAATAACCATTAATGAAATGAAAAAAAGAAAAGAAAATCAAGGGCCTGCAGGAATATCACGTCGTGAGTTTATAACAACAACCGGGTTAGTTCTGGCAGGGTCAGCAATAAAATTTGATACATCAGCGATAGGTAAGATTCAGGATATTGCTGAAGAGCCAATCATTGATATACATCAGCACACCGATTATAATGGTAGGGATAATAAATTTCTTGCCGCACATCAGCGGGATATGGGGGCTACTACTACAATACTTCTTCCTTCCGGTCGCCCCTTAAAGACTGCTTCTACGCATGAGGGTATTTCTAATGGATTACAGGCAAAATGTACAGGCAATGAAGTTTGCTATCAGTTTGCAAAAAAGCACCCAAAAGAATTTCTTTTTGGAGCAAATGAAGTTCCTGACTATCCGGGGGCAATAAAAGAAATTGAAAAATATCTGAAAAAGGGAGCAGTTGTTATTGGAGAACAGAAGTTCGGGATCGAATGTGATTCACCTGAAATGCAGAAAATTTATCAGTTAGCTCAGGAATATAATGTACCGGTGCTGATGCATTGGCAATTTAAAATGTATAATTATGGTATTGAACGATTCCACACTATGCTTGAAAAATATCCAAAGGTTAATTTTATCGGTCATGCTCAAAGCTGGTGGTCTTTTATTGACAAGAACTATATAGACAGCGAGGAGATGTATCCAAATGGTAAAGTAACTCCGGGAGGATTGACTGATCGCCTGCTTGCTGATTATCCCAATATGTTTGGCGATTTATCTGCAGGTTCGGGATATAACTCATTAACCCGTGATGAGGATCAGGCTCGTGAATTTCTTATTCGTCATCAGGATAAATTATTATTTGGAAGCGATTGTCCGGATCCTGCATTTTTTGGGGGACCTTCAAAAGACGCAGTTTGCCAGGGAATACGGACCATAGCAGAGATTAGAAAATTGGCTTCAACTAAAGCGATTGAGCGAAAGATTCTTTATGAAAATGCAAAGAAATTATTTAGGCTATAAAAATGAGGAGACTGGAAGTAGCTGTATTTTTTATGAGAAAGATTTATGGCGGATAATGCGTTGCTGTTATGAATCAAATATAAAATACGGGGAATAAAAAAATACAAATATGGAAAATGCAAAACCTGTAAAGCATGAACAAAACCGTATCCTTTCAATAGATTTTTTTCGCGGAATAACGTTGTTTATTCTTGTGTCGGGTATTGCAGGTTTATTTACCGAACTGGTAAAAGCGGGTAAGGGAGGCCCGATCATTGCATTTCTAGACAGGCAAACAGAACATGGTCAGTGGTATGAACTTTATTTCTGGGATCTGATTCAGCCTTTCTTCATGTTTATAGTTGGGGTTGCAATGCCTTTTTCTGTTGCGAAGCGAATGGAAAGAGGAGAAAGCTGGAATAAATTAGTTCGGCATGCATTCATTCGTTCCTTTTGGTTTCTTGTATTTGGATTTATGTTAGGTGCTAAAGAAAATGCTTACTATCTTACTAACATACTCCCACAATTAGCATTTACTTATCCTATTGCTTTTTTACTGATAAGAAAGAAAATAAAATGGCAATTGACAATTTCTTTTGCTGTAATTGTTATATCAGATCTACTGTACAGGTTTTGGCCGGTTGAAGGATTTAATAAACTTACGCCTGATAATAATTTTGGAGATTGGTTTGATTTGCATACAACAGGGTATCTGCACCCTGACCATTGGGTTACCTTTAATGCTGTTTCAACTTTGGCTCATGTGATATGGGGAGTGGTTATTGGAAAAATGTTGATGAAGAATTGGCCTCATAAAAAAAAGATTCTTTACATGTTTATGCCGGGGTTATTTGCAGTTATTCTTGGGTATGCTTTGCGTCCTTATTTTCCGATTATTGAGCGTATTTCAACCGGCACTTATGTTATTGTTACCGGAGGATGGGCGTTGATTGCTATGTCCTTTTCATATTTGTTGGTTGATGTGTGGAGATTTAAAAGGATTGCAACTTTCTTTGCAATTTTCGGGATGAATTCCATTTTCTTATATCTTTTTAAAGAATTGGGAGGCAGGCAACTATTTAATAGAATGACAGTTCCCTTTACTTCACGAATTTTCAGTTGGAGCGGTGAAATAGCTGTCTATATGATTACTGTAATAATAGTAGCCGGTATGTTCTGGTATCTTTCCTATTTTCTCTATAAACGGAAAATATTTTTCAAATTATGATCAGTTATGGTAGTAGACTCAAATAGCCTGATAGTATTTTAAACAATTAAATTTTTGAGTTTTTCGATAAATGGCAGCAATAATATTTTCCGGAAAGGAAAGAACTTTGAGTACTCCTTTAAAAGCTTCTTCGCAGATCAGGTTATTTGTAAAAGCTGATATTTAATCTGACAGTTTAAGATTTTGTTTTTAGTAATTCTTAAGAAACAGATTAAATAAATTTGGCTGCAGGATTAAAGTTAAACAACAGTTCTTGTTTTTGTAAGAGTATTTATTTTGGCAATATGGTACTTGATGTTTTTGTGCAGCAATCAGATCGCCTTTTCTTTATGAATACGACAACAAAGCTTCTGGCCTATGGTGTTAAGAGAAGAACCAACCTACACGGCAAGCAGCAGCGTTCTTTTTTTTGTTTATTTTATGCTGTAACTGCTTTTCTTCCGGACACAATTTGAGCTACTTAAACAAATAGTTATTAGGCCTTCTCCATTGTAATCCAGTCGTTACCGCTGAAAAGGCGATCGGGCAAAGTTGTATTTAAGAACTTTTTTGGTTACGCCATTTTGTTCGGCCTCCTGGATGATACGTGGTTTTTCTGTATCACTCTATTTTCCTCTTTCTTTTGACTGAGTACTCTGATTTTAATTATTTTATGATGGATTTTTCAATTTTAATCCATTCTTTTAGTGGGCTAATGCAGTCAATTTAAAGGGGGGAAAAAAAAATTGGGAGATATTGTATTATTTTAATATTTTCGTTAACGTACACGTTTATAAAAACAGAATTGATTTATTTAAAACCAAATTGACTATTATGAGAATCACTACATTAATTTTATTGGGGTTGATGCTATCCCTTTCAAAAGGATGGTCTCAAACAAAAACAGTAACCGGAAAGGTTACAGATGCCAGTGGATCACCCATAGCTGGTGTATCAGTGTTAATCAAAGGAACTAGTATAGGAATGGTTACAGGATCTGACGGAACTTATTCCCTGACTTTGCCAAAAGGTTTAACTTCTTTGATTTTTTCAAGTATTGGCTATGAAGATCAGGAAGTGGATGTAACAAGCAGTCCTCTTAATATAAGCCTAAGCCATACTACTAAAAGCCTTAATGAAGTAATCGTTACAGGGTATGGCACACAGGTGAAAAGAGAAGTTACCAGCGTTATATCACGGGTGAAAGGATCTGAAGTTCAAAATATGCCGGTTGCCGATCTTTCTCAAACTCTTCAAGGAAGGGCAGCAGGAGTGTTTGTGGAAGCCAGAAGTGGTAAGATAGGTGAGGAGATTAAAATCAGGATTCGTGGTACCAGTTCAATAAATGGCAGTAATGAACCTCTTTACGTGGTGGATGGGGTACCGCTCGTAGGAGGACTATACGGAACTGCAACTTCTGATATTAATTTCGATGATATCGAGTCTTTTGATATACTTAAAGATGCATCTGCAGCAGCTATTTACGGAAGCAGGGCTGCCAATGGTGTTATCCTTATTACGACAAAAAGAGGTAAAGCCGGGAAAACTAAATTTACTGTCAGTTCACAATATGGGATTCAAAATCCTACACACAAAAGGGGCTTTCTAAATGCTGCAGAATATATCGAGTTATACCGGGAGGCTGCAACTAATACTGCCAAATATCATTACAACAGGGCCGGTAATTGGATGGGATATTCCAGTGAAGCTGATGCTATAGCAGATATGATAAGTTGGATAGAAGGACGTTTCAACCGGTATAGCGGTTATAGCGATTGGAGGACAGTGCAAACTAATACTAACTGGGAAGACCTGGCCTTCAATGATAATGCAAAATTAGGTAATATTGAAATCAGTGCACAGGGAGGAACTGAAAAGAATAAGTTTTACCTGAGTGCCGGGTATAGCAATCAGGATGGAATACTTATTGCCAACAACTTTAAACGGTACAGCCTTCGGTTTAATATGGATAACCAGGTAAACAACTGGCTGAAGTTAGGGTTGAATATGGGCCTTGGCAGAACGGTAAGGCAAAGAGTTCTTGATGATAATGAATTCGGATCACCTATGGAGTTGGTAGCCTTAGCCCCAATCACTCCTCCCAGGGATCAGAATGGTGAATATTATACCACACCCACAACAACATATTATAGTGCACTTCATGAATTGGACAATTCTGATAACCACGCAAAGAGCTACCGCAACCAGGGAAATATTTATGCCGAAAGCAGGTTGGCAAACGGGCTGATTTTAAGAAATGAACTCGGCTTAGATCTGGTAAATCAAAGTGATGAACGTTTCTGGGGAAGCCTTACAGAGTGGGGGGCTGGTATAGGAGGATATGCCTGGGCGCAATGGTTCAGAAACTCTCGCTGGGTAACTAATAATTTTCTTAATTACGTTACTGAAATTAGAGATAAACATAAAATTGATGCTACGCTCGGTATGAGTTTTGAAAACAGGTACGATGAGTACGCCTATGCAGAAGGCGAGAACTTTGCCGATGAAAGCATCAGGACTTTGGCAGGCGCCGGAAAAATCACAGGCGGTAGCAGTACACACGAAGAGAATAACCTCGTTTCTTATTTTGCCCGTGTAAACTATGGTTTTAATATGAAATATCTTCTTAGTCTTAATGCCAGAATGGACGGGTATTCCGGATTGGGAAGTAATTATAAGTATGGAACGTTTCCCAGTGTTTCTGCAGGATGGATTGTAAGCGATGAAGATTTTATGCAAAATATAAAATGGCTAAGCTTTTTAAAACTCAGAGCCAGTTATGGCGTTGTCGGAAATAACTCCGGGGTGGGATTTTATGATTCGAAAGCACAATATGGCAGTGTCCGATATGGTTCATCAGGTGCCGGTTTAGGCATCACTAATTTTGCAAACGATGACCTGCGTTGGGAAAAAGTCACTACCGCTGATATTGGATTTGAGTTTGGATTATTGAAAAATCGTATTGTGGGTGAATTTAGCTGGTACAATAAAAAAACTACCGACATGCTTTTGCAAGTGCCTACGCCTTCGCCATCCGGAACAACTTCTATCCTGGCTAATATTGGAGAGATGGGAAATAAAGGTATCGAGGTGAGTTTGACGTCAACAAACATTTCCAGCAGGGATTTTAAATGGACTACTAATTTTAATATCGCAAAAAATAAGAATGAAGTTCTGAAACTGGATGGTGAACAAAAGGAAATTTTGCCAAGTAATGTTCGTTATACCAATGCTATTATTGTTGGTAAGCCTTTCGGGGTTTTCTATTCAGTAAAATATGCCGGTGTTGATCCGGATAACGGAGACCCTATTTATTATATGCAGGATGGTAAGACAACAACTAATGTTTATGGCGATGCAGGCAAATTTATAATCGGTGATCCTAACCCGGATTGGATTGGCGGGATCAGTAATAGAATAAGCTGGAAAGGATTTGATTTGAATATCTTATTCCAGGGAGTGTTTGGAAACCAGGTTTCAGATGCCGGTGGAATTTTCTATAGCGCCAATTGCGATTGGTTCGATAATCAATCAAGGGATCAGCTGAAACGCTGGCAAAAAAAAGGAGATATTACCACTGTACCTGAATTGAGGATAAATTATTTTGGAGATTTTGAATCTCCGAGTATGAGCTCAAGATATATATATGATGCAAGCTATGTCCGGCTGAAAGATCTTACTCTTGCGTATAATTTTCCATCAACTCTTACTAACAAGATAAAAATTTCCAATGCACGGTTATATGTAAGTGGCGTAAATCTGCTTACTATAACACGTTATCCGGGATGGGATCCTGAAGTAAATACAGATACTAATTCAGGTAACCTGCGCCAGGGGCTTGATTTCTATGCGGCTCCTCAAATAAAGAGCATAGTTATAGGATTGTCTATTGGTTTATAATTGAACACTTAAAAATATTTTTATGAAAAGAGTAATATTATATTTTTTTCTTGTAGCGGTTAGCGGTGTAATTAGTTGCGATAAAAAACTTGATTTAAAAAATCCGCAATCTATTGATGCCAGTGACGCTTTTTCATCTGGCGATAAATTAAAAAAAGTTTTGATCGGGAATTATGCCAGTTTGGGCAGTAGTTCATTGTTCGGGGGAGATGTAATATGGATGAGTGAGTTGATGGCAAGCAATGGCGAATTAAACTGGGTGGGCACATTTCAGGAGCCCCGGCAAATATGGAGTAAGCTTATTTTGTCAAACAATGGATATGCAACTTCTACTTATTCACAGGCTTACTTTGTAATATACAATTCAAATAATATTATTGCCAATATAAATGTTGTAGATGCCTCTGAACAGGCTGAAGTAGCTGCGGAAGCGAAATTTCTCCGGGCTATGGCTTATTTTGAACTTATAAAATATTTTGGCGAGAAACCTTATTTTGCCGGTAATGCTTCTTCATTGAAAGGAGTTCCTTTGATTACGGCTCCGGGCCCGGCAGCTCCGCAGGATGCTTATTACCTGCTTCCGAGGGCAAGTGTGGAAGATGTTTATCAGCAAATAATAGCGGATCTTAAAGATGCAGAAGCAAACCTTCCTGCTACAAATGGCTTTTATGCTAATAAACCATCTGCGTCTTTAGCATTGGCAAGAGTTTATTTACAACAGGAAAAATTTGCTGAAGCAAGAGATGCCGCTGACAGATGTATTTCCGTAGCCACAGCTAATGGATTTTCGTTGGTAAGTAACTATGCCGATGCTTTTAATAATGATGCTAATACAACAGAAGATTTGTTTGCCATGCAGGTAACAGACCAGTCCGGTTCAAATAGTTGTTTTACTTTTTTCAGCACTTTTACTTATGGTGCCAGGAATGGTGATATTGAAGTTACCGATGTTCATTATAATAAATATAATCCTGCAGATGACCGCCGGGGTTTATTCTTTTTTGAAAACGGAGTATGGCATTGTGGAAAATGGAGAGATATTTATAAAAATGTAAAAGTGATGAGGCTTGCTGAAGCGTACCTGACAAGAGCTGAATGTAATGTACGCTTAGGCACTTCCATAGGTGATACACCGGATAATGATGTGAATAAGATCAGGTCAAGGGCCGGGTTGCCTGGTTTGGCAGGAGCTACATTAAACCAGATTCTTAACGAAAGGGAATTAGAGTTGGCTTTTGAAGGGCAGGGGCTTTGGGATGCTAAAAGACTTCGTCAGAATATTGATGGAAAAGCCTGGGATGATAATAAGCTGACATTTCCTATTCCGTTACGTGAAAGAAATATTAATCCGTCACTTGAGCAAAACCCGGGTTATAATTAAGACTGAATAGGATTTATTTTGACAGGGGTGATAATTAAAAGAAATTCATTTGTTGTAGCTGGGAATTTGTTTGTTTTTATTGGGAATGTAATTTATGGGTTTTATTCATGAGCTTTAGTGGATAGAAAAAAAATCTCAATGGGATTAAAATAGCTATAAGTATTTTGCTGAATCAAAGGCCCCGAACTGAAATATTTTATTGAAAACCATCTTTTGGAAGGCTGATTTTCTAAGGGGGATATTTTGCTAAGGGCAAAAAAATTATTTTGGAGACATCAGATTAGAACTAAGTTTCTAAAACATTTATCCATTTAAATAATGGAACAAAACGTTACAAAAGGAAGACTTTTTTCTCTCGATACACTCCGGGGTTTTGATATGTTCTGGATTATGGGCCTGGGAGAATTGTTAGAAAAATTTGCAAAAACAAAGAATACTCCTTTCTGGAATTCGGTTGCGTATCATTTTGAACACCCTTATTGGAATGGCTTTGCTTTTTGGGATCTGATCTTTCCTCTTTTTATGTTTTTGGCAGGCGTGTCTTCTGTTTATTCTCTGGATAAACAACTTGCTCTGGGTAAACATAGAAGCCAATTACTTTTCAAGATAATTAAGCGGGGAATAATTCTAATTCTGCTCGGCATGATTTATAATAATGGATTGGAACTGCGTCCTCTTTCCGACTTCCGTTTTCCAAGTGTATTAGGGAAAATCGGAGCTACGTACATTTTTGCCAATATACTTTATTTATATGCGGGTAAAAGAATGCAATGGATTTGGTTCTGGCTGTTCTTGGTTGGCTACTGGTTACTATTAAAATTTACTTCAGCTCCGGGATATTTACCGGGCGATCTGACGGAGCAGGGAAATTTTATGTCTTATATAGATCGTAGTGTTCTTCCGGGAAAATTGTCCCGCGGAATTCACGATACGGTAGGATTAGTTTGTACCATTCCGGGCATTAGTACTGTATTACTTGGGATCTTTGCCGGAAGATTTTTAAAATATAATCCGGTATCTTCTGCTGCCAAGGCCAAATGGTTAGCCATTGCAGGCGTTATGTCACTTGCAATAGCTTTTATATGGAATATAGATTTTCCCTTTAATAAAAATTTATGGTCAAGTTCATTCGTAATGCTTACAGGAGGATTAAGCCTGATCTTATTGTCAGTCTTTTATTTTATTATTGACGTTCGCGGATATAAACGCTGGACTTTTTTCTTCCGGGTTATAGGAATGAATTCAATTCTTATTTATATGTCCATTCGGTTTATAGACTGGCAGTATATGACTGAAGGTTTCTTTAAATGGGCAGGACAATGGGTTGGCCCACCCAATGGGGAATACTTGTTGGCTTTACTCGATACAGGGCTGCGCTGGTTGTTTTTATATTTTCTTTATAAAAAGAAAGTATTCCTACGAGTTTAAGACTAAATGTATTTTACTGATTCAATAGCTTTTTAAAACAGATTGAATACCGCAGAAAATGACAATGAATATTTATACTCCCTGGTAAATGAGAAGAATAATTTTGGTAGGAAATCAAAACAGAAAAACCATAAGGAAAATAATGGTCCGGCAATTCATTAAAAATTTTGTTTTGGTACATGGGATATGCATGGCAATATTAATGATTTTATTTTCTGCATCAGCAAAGGCAATACAGGGATTTCCACGAAAAAAAAGTTCAAATTCGGTACATCCGGCAAATGATACTGCTAAACGAAAAGCCTTACTTACAGAAATAATAAACCTGCTGCCTTCCGATAATGTAAAAAATGGACCCGTATCTTTTTTAGACAACACATTTAATGACTGGCTTCAGCGGACGGGGGAGCTTCCTCCTGATTTTGATAAAATGCCTTCCATACCATCATTACCAAATGCATTAATTATTGATGAGGGAAATAAGGATATACCAATCCGTTCTAAAGATCAATGGCAGAAAAGAAAAAAAGAGATTGCCAGATTGCTGCAATATTATATAACCGGAACGTTTCCGAAAGTTTCACCCGATGATGTCAACGCCACAATTCTTGAAGTGAAAAAAGATGGTGATGTTACAGCAAGAACTGTTGAATTGAGATTTGGCCCCGGACAAAAAGCAAAACTTACTTTGCAACTTTTTATTCCTCCCGGTAAAGGTTTGTTTCCCGTATTCCTCACTCAATGGAACCATCGTGGATGGGCACAGATTGCCGTAAGAAGAGGCTATATTGGTTGCATCTACGCAGGTTCAGACGATAGAGATGACACTGAAAATTATGGACCGGTATGGGACAATCAGTATGATTTTACCCGAATTATGCGCAGAGCATTTGCAGCATCCAGGGCTATAGATTATTTATACAGCTTACCTTTTGTTGATAAAGAAAAAATCGGATTAAGCGGCCATTCAAGGAATGGGAAACTGTCACTCTGGGCTGCGGCATTTGACGAAAGAATTAAAGCAGTGATACCAAGCAGCGGAGGTTCGGGAGGTGAAGTGCCCTGGCGATATACCAGCCATAAGTATGATGTGGAAGATATTGCCTTATTATCCTGTGCACAACCGTCATGGCTTCATCCAAGATTGCGGTTTTTTATTGGCCGCGAAGATAAATTGCCGGTAGATCAAAACTTGTTCATGGCATTGATTGCACCAAGAGGTTTGATGCTGAGTGCAGCAGTGAATGAGGTTGCTGCCAATACTTTGGGTATTGAGCAGGCATTTATTGAAACGGGAAAAGTGTACCGATTTCTTGGTGCGGAAGATAAACTGGCAATTCGTTTCAGGGAGGGGCAACATGGTACTAATGCAAACGATATTGAAGCGTACATAGATTTCTTCGATTATGTATTTAATAGGTCAGCTAAGAAACCCTCCAACGAATTGGTGAGCAATTTCAGTTTTGAAAACTGGAAAAAACTAAGCGGAGAAAAAATTGATCCTGGTGATTATCCGGTACATCCAACATTAAACGATATAAAAGAATCACAGGGTAAAAAATTTAGTTCGAAACAACAATGGGAAAATGAAAAGCTACAAATTCAAAAACAAATAGAATGGGCTTTAGGCAAGAAACCTTCAGGATTCACAAACCCGGGTCCAGGAAAATTTTTAAATGAAGATGGAGGAGAAAATTATTTTGGAACTTCAATTAAGAGGCCTGTTGCAACGGATAAAATGGGAAGAATTGCGTTTGCCCCTTATGATGAATTTGGTGATTATCTCTACGGGTATCTCTATTACCCAAAAGATAAAGAGCCGGAAATCAAATCCGGATCAATAAAACTTCCTGTTGTTATTTACCAGCACGAATTTGATTATTCAAAAGGATTCTCTTCACAGTATTATGATCATGACATAGCAACATTCTTTCAGAAATTAGTGAATAACGGTTTTACAGTTTTTTCCTATGATATGATTGGATTTGGAACAAGATTACAGGAAGGTAAATGGTTTTATCAGCGCTATCCTCATTGGTCAAAAATGGGTAAGATGGTTACGGATTTGCAAGGTGCAATAACATTGCTTTCTCATTTAAACTTTATTGACAGTACGAAAATAAATGTTGCAGGATATTCACTGGGAGCTACCGTTGGCTTGTTTACTTCGGCTTTGGATAATCGTATTGCTAAAACGATTTCTGTTTGCGGTTTTATGCCTTTACGGTTATTTGGAAAAAAAGATATTTCGGGTCTTAAATTCTGGACACATGTGACAGGGCTGTTTCCAAGATTTGGATTTTTTGTTGGTAATGAGAACCGTCTTCCTTTTGATTTTCATGAAATATTGTCTTGTATCGCACCGAGGCAATTATTGCTGGTGGCACCTTCACTTGATAGGGAAGTATCTTCAGAACACATGGAAAAAATAAAAAACAAAGCGGAAAATATTTTTAATCTATATGGTGTGCCGGATAAATTTCAGATTTTTTCACCTATGGATTATAACAGGTTTTCTGTTGAGATGCAGACAAAGATCATAGCGTGGCTTCAATAATACTCAAACAGGAGTATATACTATTGACGTTACAAAACGATTGTTGACAATTTTTTAAAAGGGAGTTTTTTCAGAAAAGGCAGAGCAGAGAAGTAAAAGACCTTGCAAGTGTAATGAAGGAGAATCAAAGCTAATTTTGAAGAATCTCATATGGTTTAGAGGGTATATTTATTTTTTAAATTAAAAAATTATTTATGAAAAGGAGAGATATGATATCCCTTCTTGCGATGGGGGCCACACCGTTTATCTTTAGTAAATCTTTTGGCAGATCAAAACCTGTGGTTATTGCAAAGAAGGAAGACCAGGGCTTGAAAAAATTCGGCGACGGACGAGACTGGTTTTTTGAAAAAAGGTTTGGCATGTTCGTCCACTGGGGTATTTATTCCATTCCTGCCTGGCATGAGCAATATCAGTGGAGAGCCAGGATACCAAGAGCACAGTATGTAAAATACGCCGATGAGTTTAATCCAAAAAAATTCAACCCGGAGCAATGGCTTGATCTTATGCAGGAGTCCGGTCAGAAATATATCACCATTACGACGAAGCACCATGATGGATTTTGTATGTGGGATACAAAGCAGACCAAATACAATATAATGAATACTCCTTATAAAAAAGATATTATTGGCATGCTGGCTGATGCATGCCATAAACGAAAAGTGCCACTATGTCTTTATTATTCGATTGCAGACTGGCACCATCCGAATTATCCAAATCTTGGACGCCATCATGAATTGGAAAAACCGGAACCAGGCGACCAGCCGGACTGGAATAAGTATATGGAATTTCTTAAAGCACAGGTGAAAGAGCTTTGCTCCAACTACGGAACCATACATGGTTTTTGGTGGGATATGAATGTGCCCGAATATTATGACCCGTCTGTAAATGATATGATAAGGAAACTGCAACCCAATGCCATTATTAATAACCGTGGATTTGATGAAGGAGATTATGGAACCCCGGAACGGGATGAAGATAAAGAATCTAACGAATCCCGGTCGTTTAAAGGTGCAACAGAAGCCTGCGAGTCACTTGACCGCTTAAGTTGGGGTTATAATAAAGCACCGGAATATTATACCCTTCGCTATCTCACGGGAAGCATAGACCGTTATTTTTCAGCAAATGGAAATTACCTGTTGAATGTGGGGCCAACTTCAGAAGGAATCATTCCTGAACCATCTGCAGAAATTTTAAGACGAATTGGTAAATGGCTTACATCAGTAAAAGAATCTTATGAGGATGTGAAACCGGTGACACAAATTATACAGGATCCGGATGTATCTGTTACCCGGCGTGATCAAACTTATTATATCCATTTTAACCAGGGCCTATCTACTAATGGGTTTTCTCTCAAACCTATCAATGTAATGCCTAAGAAAGCGGTATTGTTAAATGATGGCCGGCCGGTTGACTGTAGTGTAGCCATGGTTCCAGCCGATTATCTGACGCAGAACAAATATCTGCGGCTAAAGAACCTGCCTGTTGCTGAATATTATGATAAAACTATGGTAGTAAAACTGGAGTTTGAAGGAACACTTTATGATAACTAAATTACAATTAACCTTCAAAATAAGTAAAGAGCTACATAAGAAAATCTATAAAATTTATCGCTATTATCATTTAATCTTCTCCTAAAAAAGCGTTTGGCTTGTTTAGAAAATATTTATTTAATTTTTTGGCTTCCCAGCCATTCAGCAATCAATTGCTGGAGGCTGTCTGGGAAATGATTATAAGTAAGAGGCTGTTTAAAAATAAATTTATTTGCTGCCTTATTTTGCCTGTAAAGTTCCGGGATGTTTGATATGGTTTTTCGTACGATAGTGATGTTGTGATCCCTGTCATATACGGGTGCAATGATCAGTAAGGGGCGGGGTACAATGCAGGACAAAATATCGTCAAAGTCTATTGGAATTCGGTCTTCATAGCCGGAAAAAAAACCCAGCCTTGGGATGAGACCATGTAATTCATAGTAATGACGGATGCCCTCTGTGCCTGTATTGTCGTTTCTGAAAGAACTAAAAGCAGATACTACTGCCGTTCCTTTAATTCTTTTGTCAAGTGCAGCAGTAAATAATGCCACAGTGCCGCCTAAGGAATAACCCATCAGGTATATTTTAGTTGTGTCAATAAAAGGCATTCGGGTACAGGCATCATTAATAAGGCTTCTTGCATCTGCTACCATTTTACCCATTACAGACCAGTGGGGATAGCGATCGTAAAAATGTAAAGCTTCTTCTATACGGGTGCCAAACCCTATCATATCAATTGCCAGTACGGCGAAACCCTGCTCTGTGAAGTGCCGGATTATTGGTATCCCTCTCCTGTGATAACCGGTAGCATAAGAATATCCATGTAAGTATATAACCAGTGGTAGTTTTGCATGTACTGAGTTATTGGTAATGTATTGAGCGGGAAAGTAGATATTACCCCAGAGGTTGTCTCCGAGTCCTGTATAAGGACCCATAACCATTTTCCTGGTATTATCAGGTATAGCAGGTTCTCCAATTACTTCTTCCAGGTAATCGTCAGGATAGCTGCTGTTCTCATCCAGTGATGAAGAGAAGGGTATTTTTGGATAAATACCCGGTGGTTCATCACCCAGCAGCCATCTGATCTTTTCTCTGATACTATCCGGGTGAGCTGTAGATGATGACGGGATGAATTTGATTCCCTTTTCGTCTGAAACTTTTAGAGGCTCAATTAGCTCGCCACTCTTATGCTTCCAATTTTCAAACGAATAATTATAGTATAGTTTATTCTCGGGAATTATATCGGAACGGTCAAATATATAGTCAAAGAAGTCCAGGAAATCTTCCGCATCCCTGGCCGCATGCTGATGTCTGCCGGGTCTTAATAATATCGCAATGTTAGAATCTGCAGCTAAAAAATGATATACCTTTTTTACCGATTGGTATGATTGTTCTACACTCCATGGATTTCCTTCATCCTCTGTAATGGCAGATACCAGCATTAAGCCTCTCGGCGCTATCAATGACATTAGTGAATTCTGATCTACCGGTAACTTTTGTTCCCTGCCTGCAAACCACCGTAACCGGGGTGAAAACCAATCGGGAAAATTCCGGGTTATTTCTTCAAGTGATTCAGAGCCGAATCGCTCATCCGACCATCTGAAAGTATTTTCACCCCCGGTACCTCCACTGCTGCTGACCACCGCCTTTATCCTGGTATCGAAAGCTGCTGCCATCAAAGATTGCTTACCGTTGCGTGAATGGCCTGTTAATGCTATACGGGCAGTATCCACTTCCGGCAATTGATACAGGTAGTCTATAACACGGGAAGCGCCCCATGCCCGTTTCATTAACGTTTTGAAATCATAACCGGAGAAGAGTTCATCATAATTTTGAGTATCGTCATTTTGATCCGCACCGGCATAAACACAACCTATATACCCTCTTCGTACTGCAATTTGAGCCCACCCCCTGTGATTCCATTGGGTCATAAATACTGGCAGCGGTCTATCCCCGGGTGGAATCATTAATTCAACTTTCATTTTTGCTTTACTATCCGGACCAAAGCTTAATTCCACCATTCTTAATATAACTTTTCCTTCTGTATGTTCACTTATTAATGCAACACCAAATGATTTTGGGGGAGGAGGCACCGACCCCGATACCCAATATTGATAATTCTCTTTAATCCATTCTTTCTTTTGTTGCCATTGAGCCAGGTTCTTTACCGGTATATTCTTTTCCCCCTCGTTGAAAATAAGCGGGTCAGGGAGAAAAGGAATGGAAGGAAGATTATTGATATTTAAAGAATCTGTATTTGCTGTTTGGCTTTGGGCAAAAAGGGTTATAAACTCTGTCAGGCAGAAGATGAATGGAAGTATCTGTATTTTTCTTTTCATGTTACAAACTATCTTTTTAAAAATTGTAAGTAAAAAAAGTGGCCCGGGCTACTGGAAAAAAGATTAAAGGATCCCTTTGCGGAAAGTGCAGTAAAAAAAAGAAACAAATGTTTTTGTAAGGGCTTATGGTAATAGGAACAATTAAATGTATTATCGTTTCAAGAGAGTTGAATTCCGGATAAAAGGGAAAAATGGTATTGAGGATATATTCATATTTTAAAAAATGAGAATATTAAAATGTCCTGTAACTATTTGATCTTTCTTTATGCTCTTTTTTAATCTGAATGAAGCGGTTAAGCCTTGCCGGATTACCGTGTGCGTACACAAAAATACATAATTTGGGGTTGTATTTCAGATAAAGGTGCCGGGTAAAATATTCTCCCGGGGTATAACAAATTGTTTTTTAAAACTGCTGTACCCGGAAAAATGAAAATTTGAATTTTATATTCATTCTTTGTGTTTTGGATTTATTCCATGGGTTGTTATCCTGAAGTTATGGCAAATCAAATTTTACGCTTTATGCTTAACTTCACAAACCTTAATTTTTGCTCTTTTCTATTAAAGGCTGATTTTATAAATGACATTTGTTACCATTCTCGGATTTATTGCCGCTGCCTTAACCACCGGATCGTTTTTGCCGCAGGCAATAAAAACCATACGCACCAATGACACGCGGAGTATTTCACTTTTTATGTATTTGCTTTTCTCCACCGGTACACTGCTGTGGCTCATTTTCGGAATGCTGAGCAGCAACATGCCTATCATTGTGGCCAATGCCATTACGCTGGTGTTTGCTGTGATCATCTTATTTTATAAGGTCAGAAATCAAAAGAAAAGGAACATTAATAAATAAAACTTATGTCAGAAAAAAAACTTACTAAACAAACAGCAATTGTTACCGGCGCCAACTCCGGCATCGGCGAAGGAGTGGCGCTGGCATTGGGAGAAGCAGGAGCCAATGTGGTGGTAAACTATGTGGTTAACCCCGATGCTGCTAACGATGTAGTACAAAAGATCAGGGCATTCGGATCGGAAGCTGTGGCGATACAGACCGATGTAAGCAAGGAAGACCAGGTGATCAATATGTTTCAGCAAACCATTCAGCAATTCGGTACGGTAGATATACTGGTGAACAATGCCGGGCTGCAGCGGGATGCAAAGTTTCACGAAATGACACTGGCACAATGGCAATATGTGATCGACATTAACCTGACGGGTCAGTTCTTATGTGCTCGTGAAGCGATCAGAGAATTTCTGAGAAGAGGAATTGTTCCGGAACGTTCCATTGCCTGCGGAAAGATCATTTGCATGAGCAGTGTCCATCAGATCATTCCATGGGCGGGGCATGCCAATTACGCATCCAGCAAAGGAGGCATTAAAATGCTGATGCAGACCATAGCACAGGAATACGGGCATCAGAAGATCCGTGTGAACAGCATTTGCCCCGGCGCCATTAAAACTCCGATCAATAAAACAGCGTGGGACACCCCGCAAGCGTATAACAGCCTGATGGAACTGATCCCTTATAACCGTATCGGCGTTCCGGAAGATATTGGTAAGCTTGCGGTATTCCTGGCAAGCGATGACAGCGATTATATCACCGGCGCCAGTATTTTTATTGATGGCGGTATGACTTTGTTTGAAGGTTTTGCGACCGGCGGTTAAAATAAATTTTTATTCAGAGCAAATGGCCAATTCAAAAAATATTTCTGCTGAACGTGCCCGGTTAAATGCAAATGCTCAGAAAGAAGTGCCTTTGGAAAAATGGGGCCCTTATTTAAGCGAACGACAATGGGGAACAGTGAGGGAAGATTACAGTTCTAATGGTGATGCATGGAATTTTATCACTCATGAGCAATCCAGGAGCAGGGTGTACCGCTGGGGCGAAGACGGAATTGCCGGCATCAGCGATATTCATCAGAATCTTTGTTTTGCCATAGCGCTCTGGAACGGCAAAGACCCGATACTGAAAGAAAGATTGTTCGGATTATCCAATTCAGAAGGTAATCATGGCGAGGATGTAAAAGAACTGTATTATTATCTTGACAACACTCCTACTCATTATTATATGGAGTACCTGTACAAGTATCCCCAATCCGCTTTTCCTTATGAGCAATTGCTGGAAGTGAATCATGAAAGGTCCAAGCAGGAAACAGAATTTGAGATACTCGAAACCGATGCATTCAGAAGAAATGAATATTTTGATGTAAAGGTCACTTATGCAAAAAATAATTCCGAAGACATCTGTATTGATATAACGATTATCAACCGGTTTGACAGGGATGCTGAGCTGATGCTTTTACCTACGCTTTGGTTCAGGAACCGGTGGCTGTTTGGGGATGTGAAGAAAAAACCGGTACTGGAACTGATTGGCTCTCAAAATAATTATGGTATTGCAAAAGCTGATGATGAAAACCTGGGAACTTATTTTTTCTATTTCGAAGATGCCGCGGAAACATTGATGACGGAAAACGAGACTAATGCTGAAAAAATTTTCGGGCTTACCAACTCATCTCCATTTGTAAAAGATGCATTTCATGATGCCATAGCCGGAAAAGATGGCCATTTGTATGAATTGCTGAAGAATAAAAAGACGGGGACAAAGTTTTCACCCGTTTACCGTCTGAAATTTGCTGCCGGTGAATCGCAAAGCATTAAGCTGCGGCTTAGCAAAGAAGAAAAGGCGGGTCCTTTCGACAAAAATTTTGATTCCATATTTGCAGAAAGAAAAAAAGAGGCAGATGATTTTTACCGGGAACTATTACCAGAAAATTGTTCTACTGATCTGGCATCCATTCAGCGGCAGGCATTTGCAGGTTTATTGTGGAACAAACAATTTTATCAATACGATATTGAACGCTGGCTGGAAGGCGATCCAGGAGAAGTTACTCCTCCGAAAGAAAGATATTACGGTAGAAATGCGAAATGGACACATCTGAAAGCGGCGGATGTTCTTTCCATGCCGGACAAATGGGAATACCCCTGGTTTGCAGCCTGGGATCTTTGTTTTCATTGCATTCCTATGGCGATGATAGATCCGGTATTTGCAAAGAATCAATTGATCCTCCTCGGTCGTGAGTGGTATATGAATCCCTTCGGGCAGATACCGGCTTATGAATGGAATTTTGGCGATGTGAACCCACCATTGCAGGCATGGGCTGCACTGCAGGTATATAATATTGAGAAGAAACTACATGGCAATGCTGATGTTCATTTTCTAAAACGGATCTTTCAGAAGCTGATGCTCAACTTCACCTGGTGGGCCAACCGTGAAGATGAAAATGAGAATAATATTTTCACCGGCGGTTTTTTAGGATTGGATAACATCGGCGTTATAGACAGGGACAGCCTTCCTCCGGGCACTTTCCTGGAACAGGTGGATGCTACAGCCTGGATGGGAATGTATGCGCTGAACATGATGGAGATGGCGCTTGAGATAGCGCAGACGGATAACAGTTACGAAGATGTGGTCACCAAGTTTTACGAACATTTTGTTTTGATCGCTTCTTCCCTTAATGAAACGCTGTGGGATGATCATGATAATTTCTTTTATGACCGCCTGCACATGAAAGATGGAGGCAGCATTTCCATGAAGGTCCGGTCTGTAGTCGGGCTGAGCGTTTTATTCAATGCAGGAATTATCAGCAACGAAGCGCTGCAAAAACTACCGGATTTCAAAAAAAGGATGGACTACATCAGGCAATACCGCACTGAGCAAAACAAATTTCTTCCCTGCGAGGAAACCAGTGATGAAGGCCACATGCTGATCTCACTGGTGCATAAAAGCCGGATGGAAAGATTATTGTCGGTGATGCTGGATGAAAATGAGTTCTTATCTGAAGGAGGCATCAGGGCGCTGTCAAAATATCACAAGGATCATCCTTTCGTTTTGCAACTCAATCATAATTTTTATTCGGTGGGTTATCTGCCGGGTGATAGCGATAATTCCATGTTCGGCGGCAACAGCAACTGGCGTGGGCCCGTGTGGATGCCACTGAATTACCTGATCATAAAAACGCTTCAGCAACTGCATGATTTTTACGGAGACGATTTTCTGATGTCATTTCCGACCGGTTCAGAAAACAAATACAATCTTCAAAAGATCTCGGGCATGCTCTCTTCCAGATTGACCGGGATATTTCAGCTCAACACTAATGGCTTACGCAAAGTGAATGGTGATGAAAGCTGGTTTTATCAGTTGCCTGAAAATAAAGGCCTGGTTTTATTTTATGAGTATTATCATGGCGATAATGCAAGGGGAGTGGGAGCTTCTCATCAAACCGGATGGAGCAGCCTGGTGGCATCACTTATTGATCAGGATCTTTGAAGTGAATGATCTTTTCTCTTGAACTATTTTTATCAGCTTCCGTGATCTGAATACAATCAGACCGGATTGTTTTTCGCAGACATTGAGATAATCAGGAACTAAAGATCCTGTGGCCTGCAAAAGGCGCTTTATTTTGCAAGGCAAATAGCCGTTTCATTCGGAATATGTAAATAACCGGATGTTAGCCGCATGGATTCCTTTTTCCCCGCAACAATAACACGTTGCTCAATAATCGCATCCAAAAGATCTCTTTTTGTTAATTCCACATCTACACTGTTTATTTCATCGTAAAACTGTGCAGCATCGAATTCTATGATCAGTTTTGCAAAAAGATCAAGTTGATCGGCGGTCTGGCATGACCTGATCCATTTTAAAATGGTGTTGTTGTGTTTGTAAATGTCCATATAGAATTATTTTAGTGAATTCTTAAATTGTGTTTTTTGGCGTTCTTCACCGGTTATTTCTATAGGATCGTTAGGGAATTGCTTCCCTGTATCTACGATGAACATTTCTTATTAAGGGGAAAAAAGTGCGATTGGATCACAGAAAGAGTAAAATTTGTTTTCATTTTCTCAGGGTTTAAATTAAAAAACGGATTAAGCGAAAACCTGGATTTTATTTTTTGGCAAAGCTTTGACCAGCTTTTTTTTAAGAAAACAGTACCGGAGATCGGAGAAATGCCAACCGAAAAAGGTACAGATGCTGATCGGGTTTTTACGAAGGATACATGTGGTTTTCTGAAATCAAACCTAAAATGATATTTTTATTAATGCAAGTGTTTTGAGAAAAAATTTTTTTCACAAAACAAACGTCTCATTTTCAGAAGTAAGGGATTTTACGTTTTCCCTGATATGAATGATTTTGAGAAGTTGTGTTTTTTAAAAAGAGTGATAAATCGATTTTTAATAACGGCATGAGGTGTTAAGTGAACAATAAAACTGAGTTGTATCCGTAAGAAATCAAAAAGTTTAAAAGTCTGGATCTGCCTGTTTAAGCTTTTGAGATCTTTCTATTTTTAACGAATAAAAAATTACAATGAAAAAGTTACTACTTGTGGCATCGCTTATGTTTTTGTTTGGAATCACAAATGCACAAAGAATGTATAATGGTTCAGGAAAACAGATCGGCAGGGTAGATGGAGACAGATACTATGATGGCTCCGGCAGGTTTATCGGACGAATAGACGGCGACCGGATTTACGATGGTTCTGCCAGGTTGATTGGGAAAATAGAAGGAAGCAGGTTGTACGATGGCAGCTACCGGTTTATCGGGAAGATAGAAGGGGATAGGTTGTATGATGGTTCCGGCAGATTTATCGGAAGAATAGACGGTGACCGGATCTATGACGGCTCTGGAAGATTTATCGGAAGGGCAGACGGGATGAGAAGGATGCAGATCAATTTTTTTTTACTTTTTTATGTAGCAATTTAAACATCTACTCACTACCACCATTAGTATAGGCAAAACAATTCATTTTCAAAAGCAAGCAATTTTACATTTTCCCTGGTATGAATGATTTTGAGAGTTTGTGTTTTTTGAGAAATGATTGGCGATAAACTTTTTAATGGAAAATTGATCATTTGGCAGAAACAGAATTGATGGTATTATCGAATCCAAATGCTTTTGGGATATTAAAAATTTATTTACTCATAGCATAGCAACCATCAGATTTGCGGCAGGCCTCTAAAATTTTTTTTATTCGCTTAATGTTATCAGTTTCTTCAATTCGCCGTCACTGAGTTCTCCAATCCACTTCTCTCCGTTAGCCACTGTGAGATTAGCCAGGTTTTTCTTACTGTGCAGCATGTCATCGATTTTTTCTTCCAGAGTGCCTTTAGTGATCATACGATGTACCATTACATTTTTTTTCTGGCCAATACGGAAAGCCCTGTCTGTTGCCTGAGCTTCCACCGCAGGATTCCACCAAAGGTCATAGTGTATTACATGATTGCCTGCCGTTAAGTTAAGCCCGGTACCACCGGCTTTCAGGCTTAAAATAAAAGTATCACTCAATGGATTATTTTGAAAGGATTGAACGATCTCATCTCTCTCTTTCCGGCTGTTGCCTCCATGCAACTGCAAAGCTTTTTTCCCGAAATGTTCCTGTAGGGCTGAACGCAGCAGATCACCCATTTCCCGGTATTGTGAAAAGATCAGCACTTTTTCTCCGTTTTCATAAATGGTTTCCAGCAGTTGAAACAGTAACATCATTTTACCTGACTGCTCCGGTTTTACCTCATTTCCGTTCTTTAGGTATTGTAAAGGATGGTTGCAGACTTGTTTTAAAATAGTAAGCAGTTTTAAAATAATTCCTCTCCGGTTGATGCCCTCTGTATTTTCTATTTCTTTCATCAAATCTTGGGTGATGCCTTTATACAAAGCAGCCTGCTCTTTAGTAAGATTACAGATTTGGTTGTTTTCAATTTTATCAGACAAATCGCTGATGATGGTTTTATCTGTTTTTACCCGGCGCATAATGAAAGGGGAAGTGATACTTCGGAATTTATTTAATCTCTTTTTATCCTGGTTAATTTCAATGGGTTTGGCATATTCATCATTAAACCAGTTTATACTCCCCAGGTAACCGGGATTGGTAAAATCAAAAATACTCCAGTATTCCATCAGCCTGTTTTCTACGGGAGTTCCGCTCATCGCAATTTTTATGTCTGATTTTATTTTTTTTATTGCCTTAGTTTGTGCGGTGTTATTATTTTTTATGTTCTGAGCTTCATCAATAACCAAAGCATACCAGGGCCGGTTACTGAGATTTTCAGTTTCTGATCTTACAATCCCATAGGTTGTTATTACAATATCACAGTTTTTAAATTCTGTTTTGCGTGAACTTCCGTGAAAAATAAAAGCGTTGAGTGAAGGGGCAAATTTTTCGATTTCTGCTTTCCAGTTACTCAATAAGGTAGTTGGAGCGACTACTAAAGCAGGTTTGTTTTTCAAAGCGCCATCTTCTTTGAATTTTAATAGCGTACAAATTACCTGCAGGGTTTTTCCTAACCCCATGTCGTCTGCAAGCAGGGAACCCAGCCCCAATTTTGAATTTTTATATAACCAGTTAAAACCACGGACCTGATAATGCCGGAGATTGGCTTTAAGATGTGAAGGAAGATGTGTATTGCCTGATTTTAAAATTTCATTTATTTGGTTTTTAAGCGTTTGATTGATTTGTACAGGTGCACCTTCATAATCCCCGCTCAGTGCAGCCTGTAATAGAGTAAATGCTTTTGGTGCAGAAGGCTGAGAAAGTTTTTTTATTACCTTTTCAATCTCTTCCCGGTTCATCATAATATATTGATCACGGATTTTTACCAATCCTGTGGATTTATTTGCAAGGCTGAAAAATTCTTCTTTAGTAATAAAGCTGTCGCCCATTGCCACCATCCAGTCGTAGTCCAACAGGTCATTCAATGAAAAATATTGTTTGTTTTTACCTTTTGAATTGAGAGACACAGTAACCTGTGGTTTCAGAAGATATTGTAAACTTTTGGGTAATAATGTTTGAATGCCGAATAAACGGATAGCCGGTAATATACCGGTGAGCACTTCAGCAAATGTTTGAGAGTTGTATTGTATCTTTTCTTTTCCTTTTGAAGCGATAGCGTGGTTTAATTCGGGCAGGTAATTCGAAAGTATCTGCAGATCTTTTAATACGGAAAGATGACTATCGCTATTTCGTTTCATAAACGAATATAGGCTTTCCACAAACTGCAGTGGCGAGGTATTATCTTTAATCAGGATTTCCAATTCAAATCCCTGGCTGCCAGTATCATCGTGTTTTTTCCTGTTTTTTATTTCATGTACCTGTAAGACCGGGGTAAAATCTTTTTCACTGATATAAAACCGGTTAAGCCAAAGTTGTATAGTATTGGGTATTTCCTTTTCGGTGAAACGGTCAAAGCGTTGAAGCGTGTTGTTAAAAAAAAGATCATTTATCTTTTGTTCGGAAGGATTAAAGGTTTTCAGTGGGTGATACTTATTATTATAACAGGCTTCCGCCAAATTGTTATTAAAAAAGCTGCATAGTAATATAAGCGCTTCTTCCGGCTTTGCGGGTAAATAAGAAAACCTGGTCTTTTTTTGTTTTCCTTTAAAAAGCGGATCCTGAATTTGCATCATGTTCATTGGATACCATTCCAGTAGGTCGTCAAATGTTTTCTTTATGCTTGCATTTAGTAATGCAGGTATCCATTGAATGCGATAGTTATCTTCTTTTACTTTGAATAATCGGGGTAATAAGGCGCCACGCTCTGCCAGAATAGAGCAAAACCGGAAAATACGGTAAAGGAATGTAAATGATAATGAATAGTTGCCGAGATGTTTGCTTTCTGTCTGAGATAGCAGGGTTAAAAGTTCTTTCAGCCCTACAGGATAACTATTTTCATCGCTGTCCCTGGCCGCAATAGTGAGTTCACCATTTTCATAAGCTATGATAGTGTAATCGTAATAGCGAAAATCATTGGATAAAAACGGAGTATTCTTTTTTGTATTGGGATTAGCCGGCAAACTCATTTTTAATGTGGCGAAGTATTGTTGTACAAATGTTGACTGTCGTTTATAAAAATTCTGGATGACCGTCTTGAAATCTCCGTCATAAAAAAGGGGGTTAGAAGTAAACAGAAGGGGTAAAGTGGGCAGAAGGTTTTCTATTAGTGAAAAATCAGGAATTTCTTTGGGTAATGCCTTTTTAATACCTGTTATCTTTTTATTGGCAATACAATCCCGGATAGAGAAGATATTTTCGGCTTGCAGGCTGTGCAGCTGTATTTGATGAGCAGCCAGCTCATTTACCAGGTCAAACCGGTGAAGAGAAAAAACTAAAAAAGGATTCTGGTCAATCTCGTTTGCAATAATATAAATAACAGCTGCCAGATGTTTGCAGGGTACCGCCCAGTCGGGACAGGAACAATTCAATTTAATGTCCTGCCAGCTTTGCGGAAATATTTTGATATTATTTTGTTCTGCAATTTCCAATAATTCCTTGGGCAATTGGCGATTGAGCAATTGAGATATTATTAATGGATTTTGCTTAATCTTATCTATGAAAATGTTTTTCTCTTCGTCAAAAAGCGGCGGAACTACAATCGTAATATTATAGGGTTTGGGCATACTTCCCTTGACTTTTGCTTCGATCACATTTCCCGCGATGGTGATGGAACTAACCATGCCTTTATTGGCATAATTTCTTCCACGGGGTAACCGGTTAGAAAAATCAATTCTGTCGAGGGCATTTAACCATTATTCACCCCACCAGGTGCGTCCATACTTTTTTGCCATATTTATAGTTTATTACTGCAAAATAACACGAAGAGAAAATCTTTCCGGAATTAAAAATGTAATGTTGAAAATTTGTACTTTGCTTCAATATAATATAGACTGCTATGGAATATTTTGATCCAAAAATGGGAGAAGAAAACCTAAAGGCTGAAAATGAATTTTTAAAAATGAAATTAATGCTGGAGCAGGGCACCCAATTTGGTAAAATTGACAAGGAGGGCAAGGATTTACCTCCCGAAATAGAAAACCAGTTTCTGAATAATGTACTTGCCTTTGAAAAGCAGTTTGCAGAACATAAAACGATTAAAGTATATGCTAAAATCGGGAAGCCGTGTCATTTTAAGCCGGTTGCTGAAATTCCGGATGAAAATATGGATCAGGCCTGGGAAGAGTTACGGAATTACCTGGGCAGTCATAGTATTGATCTTTCCGTATGCAGCCCGAATATAACGTCAAAAGAATTATACCGCTTTACCACGGAAGAATTGTTTGAGCATGAAATGGATGATATTGATTTACCCGGATGGGTACATGGCTTCATCTATGATGAATTTCATCCTGATCCCGTCTATGATAATTCAAGGATGGTAAAGCAGGATTTAATGAGTGATATTTTTAGAAAAGATGAGTTGATCTGGGGTCATCATTATGCCAATGACGGATTCTGTTTTAATGGTACCCGGTATGATAGTTTCGAAAAATACCGGGATAGGATCAATCGGTTTAAGTTCCTCTATGATGAAATGGAACTTCTCGAATGTGAAATTGATAAATGTGATGTAAGCGGAAGTGAAACATTAATAACCGGGTATTATAAAGCAGCAGCGAAATCTGGAAACAATGAAACAGATTTTTCGGGAAGGCTTTCCGTAAAGCTTGTACTAGGGGATTTGGGATATTGGGATATGAAAGAAATAAACCTGGAAGGAATGTAATATTTTAGTACAATTAATAGCTGGAAATATTATGCAGTTCTGGAATGGTAAATCCGGCTCTGCTTTACTGCATTTTACTGATTCAAAATAATCTTCTGTCTTTCTTTATCATACTATTTAAAAACTGTATTGGATTCACTTTTAAAAATCCTTTTTTATTACCGTTGCACTTACCGGGCACAAATAGCTGAACCCTGATGACTGAAACAATACCTGTGGAACTTCGCCTCTTGTTATTATCATATAGTCTTTTCAGCTATAATATATTTCTGCTGTTTCCATCAATAAATACATTGTTGTAATTCCCGTATTGTCCGCTTCTTGTTCCAATAAATGAACAAGCTTTTCGGCAGTTTGTGTAGTACGGCCATCGGGGTGAACGATCATGGAACGAAGCAAGCCATAATGAGAATACCGTTTCATATCTATCAGGCCAGTAACTTTACCTTCTACGCTGGCTGTATAAAAATCAGCCAGCGTAACCGGCAGATCTTCTATTGGAAGATTGTTTAAACTTAAAAGTCCAATGATCTCATTCCGGCTTTGCCTGGTTGCTTTCACTATTTGCATACATCTGACTTATAAAGATCTACAAAAATTTTGTTCTTATCGTGATCTATCTTTTGTTTTTCCTTATTCTCCACAAATCAGAAGTAGAAAAAAGTTGCTGCTTGCAACGATAATTGTTTACCACTTCATGACCGCCGGCATTATGGATGGTTCTGCAATAGTCAATGCAGCATTGTACTGCATTGTTTTCTGTTTGATTGTTACTGATGTTCATGACATTTGTTTTTTTATAATTAAAGAATATTGCTGGATAATCAGGTTTAGCTGCAGCAGTCCGGGCCGCAACAAGATTTTTTTTCTTCCTTTGGCTTTTCTGCATAAACAGTGATGCTCCTGATGCCCGTACCAGATTGTTTGAATACCAATATTTGTTCTGCTGTCAGGTATTGTCTTAGTATATCGTCAGGAATAATGATCAATTTATCCTTTTGAACTGTAATGTTTTTAAAGCCCTTAGTTTCTATCATTTCTAAGTACAATTTTTTTTGAATGGCACCGGCTACACAACCTGCATACATTTCTCCTGCTTTCCGGATCTCTTCCGGCAGTTCTCCTTCTAAAACTATGTCTGAAATTGAAAAGTGGCCACCCGGTTTTAGTACCCGGTAGATTTCTTTGATCACTCCGTCTTTATTCGGAACAAGGTTGAGTACACAATTGCTTACAATAACGTCAGCGACATGGGCGCTTACCGGCATCTTCTCAATATCACCCTGCCTGAACTCTACATTATGAAAGCCTCTTATTTCTGCGTTTTGCCTTGCTCTTTCAATCATAGCAGGTGTAAAGTCAATACCTATCACCTTTCCGGTTTCTCCTGTTTCGTGTCGTGCAATAAACGCATCATTGCCAGCGCCGCTTCCTAAATCAATCACGACATCACCTTTTTTAATTTTAGCAAATTGCGTTGGCAGCCCGCATCCTAATCCCAGGTCAGCATCGGGGTTGTATCCTTCAAGTTTTGTGTAATCATCAGCCATGATGTTATATACCTCGGTAGAGCAACTACCGGAACCACAACAGGAGCTTTGGTTGGTTTCTTTATCCTGTAAGGCAATCTCAGAGTACTTTTGTCTTACCAGTTCTTTTACTTCTTCTTGTGTTTTCATGTTTTTTAGTTTAAGCGTTTATCGAAATATTACGATGATTTTGGTTAAAAAAAAGTCAGCAATTATCATGGCAACCTTTAAAGCTGTCAAATAATTGATTGATCCAGACTTTTGCAGCTTTCCATTCTTTTTCGTCAATACAATAGCACATTTTTGTTCCGGATATTTCTCCCTTTATCAGCCCCGCATCTTTAAGTTCTTTCAAATGTTGTGATACGGTGCTTTGCGAAAGCGGCAGTTCTTCTACTATACCGCCGCACTGACAGGAGGCCTTTTCTGCCAATAGCTTCAGTATGGCGACCCTTGCCGGATGTGCCAATGCCTTAGCATATTTTGCCAACCTGTTTTCCTTTGTACTGAACTCGTATGATTTTGTCGCTCCCATAATAAATCAATCGCAATATTACGATTGAGTTTGAAACTACCAAAGAATTTTAAAAACACTTTTTAAAATATTATCAGGGCCGTAATTGATACTTATTAATTGATAAGCGTTAAACGTTTCGAAGGATTTGGTAATCAGGCAGGGTGCCTATATTAAAAATTGAGTCCGGCAAAAGAAGTACAGCGGCAATCCTCGTCCTGAAGAGGATGCGGGCAAAAGTATTGATTATGCACAATATATTGAGTAATTTTACTCAATATATTGAGTAATTTGTAAATTATGTTTGAAAGACGTCATTTACAGCAACTTATAAAAAGGATAAAAGAACCGAGAAAGTTCATCCAGGTAGTCATGGGGCCACGGCAAGTTGGCAAGACAACTTTGGTAACTCAGTTGGTTGAAAAAATTAAGATGGATTCGCATTTCGTTTCTGCCGATTCTGTGGCTGCTTCTAATACAGTATGGCTGGAACAACAATGGGAATCTGCCCGTATTAAAATGGATCATGAAAAGGCGGAGGAGTTCTTATTGGTTGTTGATGAAATTCAGAAAATTAATAACTGGAGCGAAACCGTAAAACTTCTTTGGGATACTGATACCAAAAGCAAAAGAAAATTAAAATTGATCTTATTGGGATCTTCCCGGTTATTACTTCAGCAGGGTCTTACCGAATCCCTTGCCGGAAGATTTGAAACAGTTTATATGGGTCACTGGTCTTTTGAAGAAATGCATCTTGCGTTCGGGTGGAATACTAATCAGTATATGTGGTATGGCGGTTATCCCGGTAGTGCAGGGCTTATTGAGGATGAAGAAAGATGGAAAAGGTATGTAAAAGAATCTTTGATTGAGACAAGTATTTCAAAAGATATTTTAATGCTGACCCGTGTTGATAAACCGGCATTAATGAAGAGACTATTTGAATTAGGCTGTTCCTATTCAGGACAAATTCTGTCATTTAATAAAATCTTAGGACAATTACAGGACGCAGGTAATACAACTACTCTTTCTCATTACCTGGGTTTATTAGATACTGCAGGATTGCTGGCGGGTATAGAAAAATATGCAGGGAGCATCCTGCCACAACGATCATCAAGTCCAAAATTTCAGGTTCATAACACAGCTTTGATAAGTTCCCAGGATGACAAGACATTAAAAGAAGTATTGTCTATGCCAGATGAATGGGGCAGGATCGTTGAATCTGCGATCGGAGCCCACCTGATCAATTATTCAATAACTGAAAAGTATAATGTCTTTTATTGGAGAGAAAGAAATGATGAGATTGATTTTGTGATTGAAAAAAATAAGAAAGTGATTGGTATGGAGGTAAAAAGCAGCACTGTAAAATCCTCATCAGGAATGGCTGCTTTTCAGAAAAAGTTCAAGCCGAAAAAAGTGGTTTTGATTGGAAATACAGGAATGCACTGGCAGGATTTTCTAAAGATGAATCCAATGGAATTATTTTAAACTGACAGATAAAAAATAATAAATAGCCGAGAAAATAACCATTCAGGAAACCCGTATCAAAATCTTAGTTCCTCGAAGTAAAGTAGTCCCGCCGAGAATCCCCGCCTGACCGGTGTTGACGGAGCGAGCTTTCTTACAATCATAGGCGACAGGCCCGCCTGCAGACGCATCTGTATCAAAAGTTTAGGAAACTTCTATTCTATCCTCGTCCGACCGGCGTAAACCGGGCGGGCATTGAACTAATGGGCTAGTATTTTTTTAGGCAACCTTTTTTTTAGTCTGGGTTCCGAATAAATGGGGATATCAAAAGTTGAGAAATGTAAAGTAGAGTAGTCCCGACAGGAATCGAACCTGTATCAAAAGTTTAGGAAACTTCTATTCTATCCATTGAACTACGGGACCAACGGGCTGCAAATATAAGGAAGAATAGCTCCGGCTTTAAATGGAGGCCACCTGCCCACTATAAAAAACTTTAGTTTATCCATTACGTGCTTTCATCATTTGTTTTTGTAAGTTGTAGCCGAAATTAACCGGGTCTTTTGAACGAACTTGATCTGATACAGCAACTCCGGGAAGGAGATGAACATGCATTTAAAACTCTGGTGGAAAGCTACCAGGACCTGGTATATAATACTGCTTTGGGCATAGTGCAGAATGCGGAAGATGCCGAAGACATCTCACAGGAAGTGTTCATTAAAGTGTACCGTTCTGTCCATACTTTTAAAGGTGAATCAAAGATCTCCACCTGGCTTTACCGCATCACAGTTTCGACAGCCCTGGATCTTTTGCGAAGCAGGAAAAGCAAGAAGCGGTTCAGTTTTTTACAACGGCTGTTCGGAGATAATAACGAGCCTTTGCAGGAAGTGCCTGATTTTAATCACCCGGGAGTGGCGCTGGATCAGAAAGAAAATGCGGCACGGTTGTTTAAAGCGATTAATCAATTGCCGGAAAACCAGAAAGTGGCGTTTACCCTGCACAAGCTGGAAGACCTCAGCTATCAGGAGATCAGTGAAGTGATGAAAGTTTCTGTTTCCGCCGTAGAATCATTGATGCACCGGGCAAAACAAAATCTGAAAAAAATACTGGAGAAAGACAATGAAGAATGAACGATTCATTTTCAAACCGGAAATTTTATACAATGAATAAAAAAAAGCCGATCATCACCAACGAGATTCTGAATAGCCTCAGCGATATTCGAAGAGCAAAGGCTCCCGGTTTCTTTTACACCCAGCTCAGGGCACGGATGGAAAATGAATTATCAGTCGGGCGGCAGGGAAAAAGGATCTGGAAGCCTTTGTTGATCATTTCAGGGTTTGTCATTATCCTTGTTTTAAATGGATGGGTATTGTATAACAACCGAGGAAGGGGAGCAGGTTCCGATGTGAATGGCTATGATAAATTTCAGATAGTGGCAAATGATTATCGAATCAATAATTTTTTACCGGTAGATTTAAATCAATAAGCCATGAGATCGTATAATAAAGTTCTGGCAATTACTGTGGTGATCTTATTGTTGGTAAACGCAGGCTTGCTGCTCTTCATCTGGAAAGGAAAAGGTTCCGGGCAAAAAGGACAGCAAAACAATTCCAACAGTGCATTGGAGACCATGGTCCGGGAACTGAACATGACAGAGTCTCAAAAGAAAAACTATCAGGCTCTCAGGGATCAGCATTTTACCAATGTTCGGCCTCTGTATGATTCGGTCCGGGAAGCGAGAAAAGATTTTCTGAAAATGATTCAGAGTCCTGTTGTCCAGGACAGCAACATAAGCAATTTCAGCAGGCGGATTGCAGAGAAGCAGGCGGTCATTGACCGCCTGACGCTGGATCATTTCAGGAAAGTAAGAGGACTGTTCAGCGGAGACCAGCAAAAAAAATATGATGATTTTATTCAGAAAATAATGCTGCGCAGGAGAGATTCAACAAACAGAAGATAAAAGAGCTCTTTTAATTATTCTGCATAGATCCTCTCGATGGCATCCCGGTATTTTTCAGTGATCACTTTTCTTTTTAGTTTCAAAGTAGGTGTCAGTTCTCCGCTTTCAATGGTCCATTCATTGGACAATAGTTCAAACTTTTTGACCTGCTCCACATGATTGAAAAATTTATTGAAGCTTTCTACCAGTTCCTTATACATGTCCAGCACTCTCGGCTCTTTGATCACTTCTTCATTGGAACGGAAAGGAACACCGTTTTTCCGGCACCAGTCTTTCAGATTGGGAAAAGAAGGCACAATCAATGCACCGGCAAATTTTCTTTCAGGCCCCATCAGCATTACCTGCTCAATGTAAATGGATTCTTTCAGTTTGTTTTCAACCGGAAGCGGTGCAACATATTTTCCCCCGCTGGTTTTAAAGAGTTCTTTTTTGCGGTCGGTTATTTTCAGGAAGCGTCCATCCATGGCACCGATATCACCGGTGTAATACCAACCGTCTTTGATCGCTTCTGCCGTCAGGTCAGGGCGTTTGTAATAACCCATCATAATATTTGGCCCCTTGCATAATATCTCACCGTCTTCGGCAATTTTCACTTCCACATTTTCGATCAGCGGGCCTACGGTTCCGAATTTCCTGTCTTCTTCTTCATACCGGTTTACACTAATTACGGGAGATGTTTCTGTAAGGCCATACCCTTCCATGATTACAATTTTTGCAGCAGTGAAGATCCTGATCAGCCGGACCTGGCAGGCAGCGCCGCCGGATATGACAGCATTCAGCTCTCCGCCAAGGCCTTCCCTCCATTTACTGAATACAATTTTATTGGCCAGGGATAATTGAAAATTGTACCAGAAGCTTCTTTTGGTATTAATTTCAAATTTCTCGGCAAGAGAATGCGCCCAGTAAAAAAGTTTCTTTTTGATACCTGTCAATTCACTTCCTTTTTGCATAATCCGGTCATAAACCTTCTCCAGTAATCTTGGGACTGTGGCAAACATGTGTGGTTTCACTTCCAGGAGATTTTCCGCAATGGTATCCAGGGTCTCTGCATAATAAACGGATAGGCCCTTGAACAGATACAGGTAAGTGATCATCCGCTCGAAACTATGATTCAATGGTAAGAAACTCAGTGTTCTGTTTCCGGGAGGGAAATAGCTCATGCAGGACATTACATTGCTCATTATGTTCCGGTGGGAAAGCATCACTCCTTTAGGCGTTCCGGTGGTGCCGGATGTATAAAGAATGGTGGCAAGGCTTTCGGGATCTATTTTCTCTGCAATGGATATGATCTTGTTTTTTGCTTCAGTAGTGGCAGCATCGGTCACTTCTTTCCAGTACCGTGCATTAGGCACATGTTCAAAAGTGAAAATATCTTTCAGAGAAGGAACACGTTCTTTTAAACTCAGTACTTTCAGGAATTGCTCTTCATCGTTGACAAAGATCCCTTTTACCCCGGCATCATTTAAAATAAATTCCAGTTCATTTACATTGATGGTGGGATAAACGGGAACCAATATCGCCCCGGTCTGTTGCACGGCCAGATCGAGCATGATCCATTCCGGGCGGTTTTTTGAAATGATAGCGATCTTATCCCTGCCTTCAATGGTCTCATCACCGGGACCGTATCCAAGATTCAATAATCCGGCGCTCAGGTTGTTTACTATTTCCGATACCTGTCCGGTGCTGTATTTTTTCCATTGCCCGGCTTCTTTGCCGGCCAGCATTACTTCCAGCGGTTTTCTTTCCAGATGATATTGCAGGCAATCAAACAGCCTTTTCGGTTCCGTCATGATGTGATCGTCATTTGACGGACAATTTAACCAAAAAAAGATAAATGGAAATGAAGCCGTTTCTTATTTCGACTGGTAGTATTGCCCTGCAGGGATCCTGAACACGCGGTTCCCGCGAAAATCATTGAAGGCATTGTATTCTTTCTCGTGTGTTTTGGTCCATTTGTCATAAGCTGCAGGATTTTCTGTAATGCCGAACAGCCATTGGTCATAAGCATCAAAAAGGCCTTCCTGCATCAACTGGCGCTGGTAATCGAATAAGCGGAACGGAAATTTTGAAGCATACTTATTGAACCAGTCCAGGATGAACCGGGTGCGGATCATCGTCAGCGTTTCTGTGGTAATTCCTTTTGATGCAAGAGAATACTGCTTGCCCATCTCTTCGAGAAATGCTTTGGCAAATTCACTTTTATTTTTCTCTTCCCCTTTCATGAAGTTGGGGTCTGCAAATAATTTTTCTTTGTACGCTTTGAGCAATAATTGTTTCATGGCCGTGCTTCTTTCGGTCAGGCTTTCCATATTGATAAAGATTTCACCGTACAAAACGCTCCACACTTTATCTTTTGTATAGAAATAATATAATGCGGCATTGTAATAGTTGCCGCTGTATGATGGCGCTGCTTCTATTCCTTTTTCCCATTGATTGATGGCGGAATAATCTTTGGTGGACCAGAGCAGTTCCCCATATTCACTGTAGAGGGGGCCGCTGTTCGGAAATTTCTTTAATCCTTTTTTATAAACCTTTTCGCAATCTTTCGGCATCTCCAATGCCTTATACACATTACCGGCTATCTGAAAGCAGACTACATCGGCATCATCCCTGTCTATCAGCTTTTTTGCCCCTTCCAGCGCTGTGCTGTAATCCCTTTTGTAATAATAACTCATCACAAGGTCTTTCTGCATGTCCAGGTTATTCTTATCGAGCTGCAGGGCATGATTCAGCACGATGACCGCATTGTTGAAATCACCGGTGCGCATGAAGTTCTTTGCCGTTTCGTACAAAGTTTTCGGATCATCATTTTGTGCAAAACCGGTAAAAGCAAGCAGGGAAACAAAAAAGAGGACAAAGATTTTTTTCATAACGCAAATTAAGAGCATCGGCCACTGAATAGGAAAACCGCCGCCGCAAAATAACAAATATTTTAGGAGTGGTCAGAGCAGATGCGTCAGCAAACCGTCTCTGAGTTTCGGTTCAAACCAGGTACTTTTCGGAGGCATCACATTGCCGCTGTCGGCAATGTCAAACAGTTGCTCAATGCTGACCGGAAATAAACTGAATGCGATCTTCATCTCTCCGCTGTCCACTCTTTTCTCCAGTTCTTTCAAACCGCGGATGCCGCCAACAAAATCTATTCTTTTATCAGTGCGCTGGTCTTTTATTCCCAGCAGTTTTTTTAAAATGTTTTCGGAAAGAATGCTGACGTCCAGCACATGGATCGGATCTTTTTCAAAAGATTCTTCCCTTGCTGTAAGAATATACCATTTGCCTTCCAGGTACATTCCCATTTCATGAAGCCGGGAAGGTCTTACGGGTTCCGGACTCAGCGTGATCATGAAATCATCCTGCAAGGCGCTGATTAGATCATCAGGATCAAGGCCATTCAGGTCTTTCACCACGCGGTTGTAGTCGAGGATGCTTAACTGTCCTGCAGGGAAAATAGTAGTCAGAAAATATTTTGCATTTTCATTGCCGCTGAATTCTTTGCTCACTTTTGCTGCCGATGCGGCACGGTGATGACCATCGGCTATGTAAGTATTCGGAACTTTTATTTTAAAAAGATCGCTGATGGCGTCGGTCACAGAATCTGAGTCAATGATCCACACTGTATGCTGCACCCCGTCGGCTGCCTTGAAATCATATTCAGGTTCATGCTCTGATTTCCATTTTTCGATCAGCTCATTTATCTCAGGTACATCACGGTAAGCCAGAAACACATTTCCGGTCTGGGCTTTAATCGTCTTCATGTGTTCAATACGGTCCTTTTCTTTTTCCGGCCGGGTGAATTCATGTTTTTTGATCACGTCATTGAAATAATCGTCAACCGATGAAATACAAACTAGCCCCGTCTGGTTTCTTTCTTTACCGCCCAATTCAGGTGTGGCAGGCATGATCAGCCGGTAGATGTAATAACAAGGTTTTTCTTCTTTAAAAAGCACTCCGTCCCTGATGAAAGACTCAAGATTTTGCTTTGCTCTTTCATATACGGCTGTGCTGTACACATCAATGGTTTCAGGAAGATCGATCTCTGATTTGGTGATATGCAAAAAAGAATAAGGATCGTCTTTCGCTTCCGTTTTTGCTTCGGTGCTGTTCAGTACATCATAGGGCCTGGATGCCACTTTGGATGCCAGTCGGGGTCTTGGTCTTAATGCGTTAAAGGGTTTAATAATAGCCATCTCTTATGCTTGTATTGGTTGTTTATCCTTTTTTATTGGCAAATTCTTTCATGAGATCCGTCAAAGCTTTTACACTTTCAACAGGCAAAGCGTTGTACATGGAAACACGGAAGCCTCCTGCGGATCGGTGGCCTTTCACACCCACCATCCCTTCATTTTTGCAGAGATCAAGGAATTCTTTTTCCAGTTCTGTATTTTCTATGATGAAGGCAGCATTCATCCTGCTGCGGTCTTCTTTTGCTGCTTTTCCTTTGAATACAGGAAGGCTGTCCAGCGTATCGTAAAACAATTTTGCTTTGGCGTTATTGATTTTTTCAATGGCTGCCACACCGCCCTGCCCTTTGAGCCAGCGCAAGGTAAGCATGCATACATACACGGCAAATACCGGCGGAGTATTCAGCAATGAACCGGCTTCGATATGATTGCGGTAATCCATGATGGTGGGGATGGACCGGCTCACTTTTCCTAAAATGTTTTTATTCACCACCACAATGTTCACTCCCGCCGGACCTATATTTTTCTGTGCACCGGCATAGATCAGATCGAATTTATTGAAATCAATTTCCCTGCTCAGTATGTCACTGCTCATGTCTGCCACCAGCGGCACTTTGAACTGATAGAACAATGATAGATCCTGCCACTGTGTGCCATAGATCGTATTGTTGGTGGTGATATGAAGGTATTTGGCAGAGTCCGGTACATTGAATTTTTTTGGAAGGAAAGTGTAATTATTTTCTTTTCCGCTGCATACTATCTCTGTATGCCCGAAAAGTTTTGCTTCCTTTATGGCCTTGGTAGCCCAGACGCCTGTATCAGTAAAAGCAGCAGACTCATTTTCGTTCAGCAAGTTCATCGGCACCTGCATGAACTGTGTGGAAGCGCCGCCATGAAGAAACAATACTTCATGATCACTATCCAGGTGCATCAGTTCTGTTGCCAGTGATCTTGCTTCATCCATCACCTGCTGAAACAAGAGAGTACGATGGCCAATTTCCAAAATGGATAACCCGGAATTATTAAAGTTCAGGATGGCGTGGCTGGCTTCTTCAAACACTTCTTTCGGGAGAATGGATGGGCCGGCATTGAAATTATGAACTAAAGAACTTTTTGTTTCTGACACTTTTGATGTTTTTATTGGAACTGCAAAGATACAATCAAGATTACAGGTTTCAGGGACCGGAAGGGAAGTTTACAGGGATTGGTAAAAAGGAAATTTTCTTAATCTTCTCTTCCTATGATCTTGCCGGATCGCCAGGCATTGTTCAGGTCTTCAAATTCTTTCTGGTCTGCCGCAGAGAATTCTTTGTTGTTCAGTTTGGTAAGGTCGGGCTGGCCTGCATTCACCCAGGCCGTGTACCAGAAAGAAGCCACGGCAAAAATGGATTGGCGCATTCTCCGTTCCACCATGCCTTTCATTTTTTCATTATACGCTTTGGTGTAAGCAGAGGAATATTGGCGAATCTGAATGCCATTCCTGTTTTCATAAGAAAATTTCTGATCGGCAGGAAATTGTTTGGAAAGTTCTTTTTCAAACTTCAATACAGTGTCGGCTGCCGCAGCGCTTTCCAATACCCGTTTCCAGATAAAATCGCCGGGATTGGAAATGTAATCTGCTTTGCCAATGAAAAAATCCCATTCTTTATCGGCAAGCAATTCAGGAATACGGCTTTCCCAGAAACCATGTATGCCTACTTGATCAGAATACTGACCATTATGATTGCTGCTGGCATGCAATGGCACATGAGCATCGGCAATATAATGGCCCAGTTCGGTTGACAGTTTCAGGATCTTTGCCTGGTTTTTTTCTTTGAATGCATCGGTAAGGCGGTAAAGCATAGTTTGCACCCACCAGGGCACGGTGCCATATTGGTTCAATGTATCTTCAGAAAACCTGGCGACTGCATCTTTCCATTTTCTCGGAAGAGAATCATACGGATAAGCGCCGTAATGATCAATGTCTATATAGTGCCTCGGGCCTTCGGCTGCAATGGCATACCTTCTCTTATCGGGATCAACAGCATGTATTGTTATGAAATCAAGATTCGGTTTATATAATACCATCATTTGCGGAGGCAAAAGGAAAACTGCATAGCGATTGATCTCCTGGTGAGCAAAGAAGCCCCAGCAGAAACATTGTTGTGCATACAAACAGGCTATGATTATGAAAAGGTTTTTTTTCACTTGGATTCGCCAACTCCATTTTGTTTTACTTCTGTTTGCTCTTCCTCCAAATCCACCACACCGCCTGTCACGGCGTATTTCATTGTTTCGCCCGGCCCCAGCTTATCAATCTTCCTGATCTTATGCCTTGGTAACACATATAGCTGGCCGGCCCAATGGTAAGCCTGCGGAATATAAATGGAAACCATCTCCGCTCCCATGTCCAGCTTTTCCAGCTCTTCATCGGTAAGGAAACCCACCACCCAAACGTCTTCTGAAAAGACATTGGCCAGTATCGGGTTATTGAATTTTTTCTTTTGTCCGCCGAAGGCTTCAAAAAAATCTTTGGTGGATGTATAAATGAATTTGATGACGGGTGTCTTGTCCATCCAATGATCGAAAATATCAATAAGGCTTCCCACAAAAAATTTGGTACTGATCCAACCCACCAGCAAAATGAAAAGCATAATGATCACAAAGCCCAGGCCGGGAATATTTACATAAGGGCGCAGGATATTATCCACCCGGTCAAAAAGCCAGTAAATGGCCCAGACGGTCACGCCGATAGGTGCGAGCACGATCACTCCCTGCACGAAGTACTGGAGGATCTTTTTTAAAAAAGAGTGGCGCTTGTTTTTTGAAGTTGTTGCCATACCAATAGTTCGGTAAAGTTATAAGAAAATAAGGGCTTTTACGTTGCTGATCCAAGAGGACTTCGGGGTACGGAAAAAAAAGAGGTAGAAAACTTTGGTAACAATCAAAGTTTCCATAGTTTTGCGCCCCGAATTGATAAGAATTATGGAACCGGAGGCAAAAGAAAGGATACGGTTAAAAGCTTATGACCTGTTTCTCAGATATGGGATCCGTTCTGTTTCCATGGATGATATCGCCACTCATCTGGGCATGTCCAAGAAAACGGTTTATCAGTATTTTAATGATAAGGATGAACTGGTGGAGGCTGCAGTGGAAATGGAGATCAAAAGGGGAAAACAGGATTGCGGAGATTGTGTTTTACGGTCAAAAGATGCTATTGAAGAAATTTTTCTGACCATGGAAAACATAATGGGACAATTTCAACATATGAATCCTGCCGTTCTCTATGATCTAGAAAAATTCCATCACAATGCTTACCGGAAATTTTTAAAGTACAAAGATGAATTTTTATTAGAAGTGGTCCGCAAGAATATCGAACGGGGCATAAAAGAGGAATTGTTCCGGCCGGAGATCAATGCAGAGATCATTTCCCGTTTCAGGTTGGAGTCCATGTTGCTCATATTTAACATGGATCTGTTCCCTCCCCGCAGGTATAATCTTACCGATGTGATATTGCAGAGTTTTGAAAATTATCTTTTCGGCCTTGCTACCATCAAAGGCCATAAACTGATCTTAAAATATCAACAGGAAAAAAAATCACAGGCACATGAATAGACACAGGATCAAGATAAAGTTAGTTCCGGCAGCTTTGCTGCTGGCAGGTTCGGTTATGGCGCAGCAGCCTCCTGTTGTTTATGAATTTTCAGTGCAGCAGGCCGTGGACTATGCAATGAAAAACAGTGTGCAGGTAAAGAATGCATTGCTGGATGTGCAGATTCAGGATCAGACTAACCGTGATGTGACTTCAGCAGCTTTCCCGCAGATCAACGGAAGTTTTTCGACAGTATATACAGCAAAGATACCGGTAACCCTGGTGCCGGCAGAGTTTTTTGGCGGACCTGCAGGTGAATATGAAAAATTCCCTTTCGGGATCAAATGGGCGGCAACAGGCGGCATAACATTGGACCAGATCCTGTTCGACGGGCAGGTATTTGTTGGCTTGCAGGCAAGAAAAACTGTTCTTGATTTTGCCATGAAAGGAGTGGAGGTAACTGAAGAAACAATCAAAGCCAATATTTATAAGATCTATTACCAGTTGCAGGCCAGCAAGACACAGATCGGTTTGCTGGATGCCAATATTGACCGGTTGGAAAAATTATTGAGTGACACGAAAGAGATCTACAAAAACGGCTTTGCCGAAAAGCTGGATATTGATAAAGTTTCGGTTCAACTGGCCAATCTGCAAACTGAAAGATTGAAAGTGATCAGCCAGGTCAATAATGGTTATCTCGGTCTGAAATTGCTGATGGGGATGCCGGTGAAAGATTCTTTGAAGCTTACCGACACTATCAGTTATGAACAGGTGCGGGAAAATTTACCTCAGATCTCCGACTTTAAATACAATGACAGAAAAGAATTTCAATATTCGGAAATAGGTATCAGGCTGGGAGAGTATAACGTCAGGCGGTATAAACTGAGCCGGTATCCTACCCTGATGCTGAATGCATATTATAACGAAAATGCTCAGCGAAATAAGTTTATATTTTCGGGTAGTGTGGATTGGATACCGATCTCTGCGATCAGCCTTCGGGTGAACATACCGATCTTTCATGGAAACTCGATCAGGGCAAAAATCAGGAAAGCTTCCCTGGAACTTCAACAAAGTATCAATCAGCAAAATGCCCTGAAGCTTTCCATTGACAACGATATTGAAACGGCGAGGAATAATTTCACAACCGCTGTTTCCACACTTGACTTTCAGAAAAAGAACATGCAACTGGCTGAAGAAGTGTATAACCAGACGCGGAAAAAGTTTGATGCAGGTGTCGGTTCCAATACAGAGATCACGGCAGCACAAACAGACCTGAAAGCGGCACAAAGCAATTACATCAGCGCACTGTATGATGCCATCATTGCCAAAGTGGATTATTTAAAATCATTAGGAAAACTGTAATTCAATTACCATAACAATAAATTTTATGAAGAAAATTCTTGTCCTGATCACAATAGGGTTTGCACTGATGATCTCCGGCTGCAACGGCGGAAAAAAAGGCAGCGAAAATGATCTCGCTTCCCTGAAGAAAAAACTGGAATTGAAAAAGAAAGATCAGTCGGGCCTGGAATCGGAGATCAGAAGCCTGGAAGAGCAGATTGCTAAGCTGGATACAAATGCTGCCAATGAACAAAACAGAAAGCTGGTGGCAGTAAGCACAGTGTCTCCGCAGGATTTCACTCATTATATAGAACTGCAGGGAAAAATTGATGCTGATAACAGTGTCGTGGTCACTCCGAGGGGAGCACCGGCCCAGGTAAGAGAATTGTTTGTGAAACAGGGAGATCATGTAAAACAGGGGCAATTGCTTGCCAAACTCGATGATGCCGTTATCCTTCAGCAGATAGATGCTTTGAAAACCCAGCTTGATTATGCGGAGAATATTTACAATCGCCAGAAAAATCTGTGGGATCAGGGCATTGGCACAGAAGTGCAGTTGATCAGCGCTAAGAATAACATGGATGCACTGAACAGACAGATAGCCACTGTAAAAGAAAGCTGGAAAACATATTCGGTTTATGCACCTATTTCCGGTCAGGCTGATGTAGTGGATATAAAAGCCGGAGAAACGTTCACCGGCGCTACTGCAGCCGGCCCTCAGATCCGTATTGTAAACACCAACAGCATGAAAGTGGTCACCGAAGTTCCCGAGAATTATCAAAAAGGAATTTCGAAAGGAACAGTACTTAAAGTAACCGTACCCGATATTGGTAAGACTTTTACATCTGCCATTAAAGTAATGAGCGTTACCATCAATCCGAATACAAGGGCTTTCACCACAGAAGCAAGAATTCCGTCTGATCCTGCATTGAAAGTAAATCAGGTGGCCGTAGTGCGGATAGAAGACTATTCTTCTAAAAATGTGATCGTGGTACCGCTCAACATTGTTCAGACAGATGAAAAAGGAAAATATGTCTATGTGATGGTAAAAGAAGGAGACCGTTTTGTAGCCAGGAAAAGAGTGGTGGAAACCGGCGAGACTTATGAAAGCCAGATGGAGATCAAAAACGGATTAAAGGATGGTGATCAGATCATCACGGAAGGATACCAGCAGTTGTATGACGGGCAACCGGTAACGCTTCAATAAAAAAAAGATCAGAAAAAACAAGGTCAAAACTATTTTATGAAAGCATGGGAAGGAATTAAGGGAAATTTCAAGCAGTTTAAACCAACCAGTTGGGTGGTGGATAACCGTACGGCTATTTATATCATTACGATCATTATTACTTTATTTGGTTTTTATAAATTCGTCACATTACCCAAAGAACAATTTCCCGATGTGGTGGTTCCCACCATTTCCGTTACTACGGTGTATGTCGGCAATTCTCCCAAAGATATTGAGAACCTGGTTACCCGCCCTCTTGAAAAACAGATAAAGGGTATCAGCGGAGCCAAGGTGAATAAAGTACAATCTATTTCCCAACAGGATTATTCACTCATTGTCGTTGAGTTCAGCACCGATGTAAAGAATGATGTGGCTCACCAGAAAGTAAAAGATGCGGTGGATAAAGCAATGTCCGATCTTCCGAATGACCTGACTTCTCAACCGGATGTGCAGGAATTTTCCATCAGTGAGATTCCGATCATGTTTGTGAATATAAGCGGCGACTATGATGGGATTAAACTGAAACAGTTTGCCGACAAAATGCAGGATCGGTTTGAGGAATTAAAGGAGATCAGCCGTGCAGATATAGTCGGAGCTCCGGAAAGAGAGATACAGGTGAATGTGGATCCTTTTAAAATGCAAAGCGCCAAAGTCACTTTTGATGATATTGAAAATTCGATCTCGAGGGAAAACCATGATATCAGCGGCGGGCAGATAGAAGTGGGGAATATGAAGAGAAACCTGACCGTGAGAGGGCAGTTTACCACACCTGTTGACATGCAAAACATTGTAGTGAAAGGAAGCCAGGCAAATGCGATTGTTTATCTCAGGGATATTGCACAAATAAAAGATACGGTAAAAGAAAGAGACAGCTATGCAAGGTTGAATGGCAAGAATGTGGTGACGCTGAATATCATCAAGCGTACGGGTGAAAATCTCATTGATGCAGCAGATCAGATCAAGGCGATTGTGGCTGATATGAAAGCAAAGAACGATCTGCCTGCTGACCTGCGGGTGGATTTCACAGGTGATCAGAGCAGGCAAACCAAAACATCTTTCAATGACCTGGTCAATACTATTGTGATCGGATTTATTCTGGTGTTGCTGGTGCTGATGTTTTTTATGGGAGTAACCAATGCATTCTTTGTGGCGCTAAGTGTGCCGCTCAGTGTATTTGTGGCGTTTCTCTTTTTACCAGTGGCAGATTTTGTGGTAGGCACATCCGTTACACTCAATTTTATTGTATTGTTTGCTCTGCTATTCGGACTTGGGATCATAGTGGATGATGCCATTGTAGTCATTGAAAACACGCACCGCATTTATGCCAACGGCAAAGTGCCGATAGAACGGGCGGCAAAGATGGCTGCAGGAGAAATATTCATGCCGGTGTTTTCAGGAACATTGACCACGTTAGCTCCTTTCTTTCCGCTATTATTATGGACCGGGCTTATCGGGAAATTTATGATCTATCTGCCCACAATGCTGATATTGACATTGACGGCATCACTGATCGTGGCATTTCTCATCAACCCTGTTTTTGCGGTGAGCTTCATGAAACCGGAAGGGAAAGAATTTGAAAAACCGAAAATGCATCTGTTCAAAAGATGGTGGTTCTGGTTTTTCATTATAGCAGGTATCATCCTGAATTTTGCCGGCTGGCATGGCTTTGGAAATTTCCTGATTTTTATTTCGCTGGCGGCAATACTGAATGTTTTCATTCTGCGTGACGCCATTCATTGGTTCCAGAATCACCTGCTGCCTATGCTGATGAAGCAATATGAAAAACTATTACGCTGGGCATTGTACAAAGCAAGGCCGGTGAGATTGCTGATCTATTTGTTTGTATTGTTTTTTGTTTCGGTACTGCTCCTGGTATTAAGAAACAACCCCAAGCCTTTCTTCCCTGACGGAGACCCGAATTTCATTTATGTCTATTTGAAATTACCTGTTGGAACAAGTGTGAGCTACACCGATTCAGTGACGGGTGTATTGGAAAAGAAAGTTTATAAAGTTTTGGAGAAAGAAAATCCGGGCCAACCGGGGTCCGTTGTAGAAAGTATCATTTCCAATGTGGCATTGGGAGCTAATAACCCGAGAGACCAGAACAAAAGTATTCAGCCGAATCTCGGCCGTATCCAGGTTTCTTTTGTTGAATTTGAAAAACGCCATGGCGTAAACACCAGTGATTACCTGAACCAGATCCGTAAAGCCATGAAAGGAATTCCCGGGGCAGAAATCACTGTAAATAAAGAAGACAACGGCCCGCCGACTGATCCGCCGGTCAATATAGAAATTGCCGGAGATGATTTCCAGGAAATTGCTGCAGTAGCAACCGATCTTAAAAACTATCTGGACACAAACAAAGTGGACGGAATAGAAAAGCTGACAATGGATGTGGACCTGAATAACCCAGAGATCACCATCAGTGTGGACAGGGAAAGGGCATTGAGAGAAGGGTTGAGTACGGCACAGGTGGGAATGTATCTGCGCACCGCTGTATTTGGAAAAGAAGTGAGCAAACTGAAACAGGGAGAAGATGAGTACAAAATTCAGTTGCGCTACACCGATCTGGTACGGAATAATATTACCGACCTGATGAACATGCGGATCACCTTCCGTGATTTTAATACCATGGCGGTGAAACAGGTTCCGCTGAATGCCATTGCAAAAGTGGAGTACACCAGCACGGCAGGAGCTATCAACAGGAAAAATGAAAAACGGACGATCCAGTTGCAATCCAATGTGCTGGATATGTCCAGAGTAACCGGCATTAACAAAGAGCTTGGTTTTAAGATAGCTGATTTCAAATCCAGATCAAGGATTCCTTCTGATGTGACGATCAAATTATCAGGACAAAGTGAACAGGAAGCAGAGACACTTTCATTCCTTGGCCGGTCTTTGATCATAGCTTTACTGCTGATCTTTCTGATACTAGTTCTGCAATTCAACAGCCTGAGCAAGCCGTTCATTGTACTTACTGAAATTTTCTTTTCTGTCATCGGGGTGTTCCTTGGTTATGCCATTACCGGCATGACCATGCCTTCCATCATGATCAGCGTGGGAATTGTGGGCCTTGCAGGTATTGTGGTCAAGAACGGGATCCTGTTAATTGAATTTACCGATGAATTGCGAAATCGTGGACTACGTACCAGGGAAGCAGCGATACAAGCCGGGAAGATCCGTATCATTCCCGTATTGCTGACAGCATTGGCAACTGTGCTGGGATTGATACCGCTGGCAGTAGGTTTGAACATCAATTTTGTTACCTTGTTCCAGCACCTGAATCCAAAGATCTTCTTTGGCGGCGATACAGTGGTATTCTGGGGCCCGCTGAGCTGGACAATCATCTTCGGGCTGATCTTTTCATTTTTCCTGACGCTGGTGATGGTGCCGAGCATGTACCTGATCGGCCACAGGCTGAGAAGGCCGATGGAAAAATTTTACGGAACAAGATATGTGGCCCTGCTCGGATTCCTGGGCCCCTTGTTCTTCCTCTTTGTCGGGATCATGTTCCTGGTGCGGAAAATCCAGGGTAAACCCGTCTGGATGGGAAAATTAAAAACAGTTTCATAACCATGCAGCAATTTTGAAAAGGCGCTTGTCTTATTACTGCAACCAATTTTTTCAATACTGTCTGTTAATGCCTGTCGGTTATCAATCGCAGGCGGGGTTTTGGTGAAATAAAAGAGGCTGGTTCTAAAATGGACCGGCCTCTTTTCGTTTGCTTCTTGCTTCATCCTGAAACAGACAATACGAAAATTCCATTCCTGCTTTCTCTCAAAAATCCTGGAGTTATAAACTGAATATCCTTTTCAGATATTGAAAAGTTTATATTTGAACACGCTCTCTTATCAAATAAAATAATGGAAATAGATTCTCGGAAATTAGTTGTGTGCATCCGGAAGATTGAGCTGTAACAGAAAATGCTATCACAACAATGCTTTAAATTCGTTTTTACGTATAACCACATTATTTATCAGATCATTAAATTCAACGCATGAAAAAACTTATTTCATTTTTTACGGTTCTCTTTTTGTCCATCACCTTTGTTGTTGCACAAAAGCTTCCATCGCCCAAAGAATTTTTCGGATTTGACATCGGGCAGGATTATCATCTTGTGAACTACACTCAGTTTGAAAAGTATTTCAAGGAACTGGCAAAAAATTCCAACAGGACGATCTTGCAGGATATCGGCAAGACGGAAGAAGGACGCACCATGTATATGGCAATTGTTTCTTCCCCGCAGAATCTGAAAAATATTGCCCGTTATAAAGAAATTTCACAGAAGCTGGCCAGGGCCGGGATCTCTGATGCCGAAGCAAAACAACTGGAGCAGGAAGGAAAACCTGTGGTATGGATTGATGGCGGATTGCATGCCACAGAAACCGTTCCCTCTCAGGAACTGGTTGCTTTGTATTATAAACTGTTAAGTTCAAATGATGAGGAGACGCTTTCCATATTGAATAATGTGATCATATTATTATGCGAGGTGAACCCCGACGGACTGGAACTGACGGCAGACTGGTACATGAGGCCTGCCGATACACTGAAAAGAAACCTGAGGCTACCCGTAGTGTATAATAAATATATCGGTCATGATAACAACCGGGATTTTTATATGAACAACATGAAAGAGTCAGAAAATATTTCACGGCAATTGTATGTGGAATGGATGCCGCAGATTGTTTACAACCATCACCAGGCAGGTCCTGACGGATCGGTTTTGGCCGGCCCTCCGTACCGTGACCCTTTTAATTATGTATATGATCCCTTGCTGGTAACAGGCCTTGACGGTGTGGGAACCGCAATGATCAACAGGCTGAATAAAGAAGGCAAGCCGGGATATACCCGACTTGGTGGATCCAGTTTCAATACCTGGTGGAACGGAGGGTTGAGGACCACGCCCTATTTCCACAACATGATCGGCATACTGACGGAAATAATCGGAAGCCCTACACCTTCATCAGTTCCCTTTGTTCCCGACCGGCTTATTGCTGATAACAACACACCCTTTCCGGTGCTCCCTCAGAAGTGGCACATGAAACAGTCAATAGATTACTCCCTTTCTCTTAACTATGCCATTTTGGATTATGCACAAATGATGGCCAAACGGCTGCTGGAGAATATTTACATCATGGGGAAGAACTCCATTGCAAAAGGAAATCAGGACAACTGGACGATAGTGCCCCGTGAAATTGAAAAAGTAAAAAAGGTTTATAATGAGGATGTGGCAAAAGGGATTGAAAAGAAACCGGCTCCTTCTTTCGGGGAGCCCAAAGTGCCTTTGAAATATTTTGACAAGGTATTGAGAGATTCTTCACTTCGTGACCCGAGAGGATACATCATCCCTTCGGATCAGACTGATTTTCCTACAGCGGTTAAGTTCATCAATGCACTGATCAAATCAGGAATCAAAGTGTACAAGGCAAATGCTTCGTTCAATGTTGAAAACAAAACTTATCCCGCCGGTAGCTACGTAGTAAAAACCAACCAGGCATTCCGTCCTTTTGTTCTGGATATGTTTGAACCTCAGAATTACAGAAACGACTTTCAATATCCGGGCGGCCCTCCCATTCGCCCTTATGATGCGGCAGGATGGACACTTGCCTATCAAATGGGAGTGAAGTTTGACAGGATTCTTAACGGCTTTGACGGGCCTTTTGACCAGGTTCCTTACGGAGAAATTCAATCACCTCCCGGCACCAACGTGAAGAGATCATCCAAAGGATATTTCCTGAATGCAGCGGTGAATAATTCATTTATCGTGGCGAATGATCTTTTGAATGCAGGCATAAAGATCAAAAGGATCACTTCCGCAACCGAAGATGTTCCCGCAGGTTCCTTTTATGTTCCTGAAAATGGTTTTAAAATATTAAGTGAATCTGCTGCGAAATGGGGAGTTACTGTTACACCTGCTGTTTCGATTCCTGCAGGCTCTGAAAATATTTTGCCTTCAAGGATAGCGCTGTTCGATCGTTATGGAGGTTCCATTCCTTCGGGCTGGGTGCGTTGGCTGCTGGAGCAGTTTCATTTTAAATACTCGGTCATTTATCCGCAGGAGATAGATAAGGGAGACCTTAATACAAAATATGATGCCATACTGTTCATTGATGATGGCATTCCTCAGCCTAGAACACAGGCTCCTTCAGGATTTAGCGGATTTTTCAATTTCCCTGAGCCTAAGCCTGAAGATATACCGCAACAGTATGTTTCCATGCTGGGCAGGATCACACCCGATAAGTCAATCCCCCAGTTGAAAAAATTTGTTGAAAACGGAGGCCATATCATTACTGTTGGCAATAATACAAACCTTGCCTATCATTTCGGGTTGCCGGTAAAAAATGCTTTGCTGACAATAGATAATTCAGGAAAGGAAAAACCAGTGGCCAGTGATAAGTATTATATCCCTACCAGTGTACTGGAAGCGGAAGTGAATGTCAGCGATCCTGCCTGCTGGGGAATGGCCGGTAAAACAGACCTGATCTTCGACAACAGCCCTGTGTTCAAAATACTACCGGGAGCAGATGATGTGAAACCTTTGGTATGGTTTGGTGATGGAGACCTGCTGCGAAGCGGATGGGCATGGGGGCAGAACTATATTAAAGATGGAGTTGCCGCCTTTGAAGCCACGCTCGGAAAAGGTAAGTTCTTTGCTTTCGGCCCGGAGATAACATTCAGAGCGCAATCTCACGGAACTTTTAAATTCCTGTTTAACCAGCTTTATAACAGAAAATAATTCTTTTACATAATTGCTATAATAAAAAGGAGCTGTATCAGAAGTAAAAATTCACTTCTCCGATCGTATAAACGATAACCTATTCGCAGAGAAATATGGATAAAAAAGAGGCTACCTTAACTCTTAAGTCAGCCTCTTTCTTATTCATCTAAACTTTTTAAAAAGCTCTTTTCTCTACAGGAACTCCCTGTACATCCAGCTCCACGATCGGATAGCCGAGTTTCTGAAGTTCCGGAAGGATTCTGGCTTTATCGCCGACCAGTAACATATTGAGTTTGGAAACGTCAATATATTTTCTTGACAGGGCATCAATTTCTTTTTTCGAAATTTTTTTCAGAATGTCCTGCTGTATCTCCGTGTAATTGGCAGGAAGATCATAATCAAGAATAGTACGGATGAATCCTGCTTTTTGCATTCCTGTTTCATAGCGCAGTGCATCCCTTTGTCCGATGGCGCTTTTCATAAAAGCAAGTTCATCATTGGTGATGCCACCGGAAGCATAGTCTTTTAATTCTTTCACCACCTGCACCAGTGCACTGTCGGTTGCATCTGCTTTAATTCCCGAGCTGAATTCAAAATCACCGTCGTATTCATCACCGCTGAATGATGAACGGGCGCCATAGGTCCATCCTTTGTCTTCACGCAGGTTCAGGTTCAGCCTGCTATTGAAGGCTCCGCCTAAAACATAATTCATCAAACCCGCTTTGTAGAATTCACCCGTGGCATCATATTTCAATCCGGTATTGTAACCCACCCTGAATTCTGTCTGCGCCGCTTTGGGTATGTCAACGATATAGATCCTGGATTGATCATTGGGGATCGGAGTGGCAGCCACTTCAGGCAATTCGATTTTCTTTCTCGGAAGTTTATCGAGGAAAGCAAGCTTCGGCAGAATCTCTTTTTCTTTAATATCACCTACCACAACCACTTTTGCCCCTTCCGAAGTCATGTAGTTGTCGTAGTAGTGCTGGATGTCGGCCAAGGTGATATTGGGTATAGTGGTTTCAGAACCCCCGGCGCTTACTCCCAGGATATTATCCGGACCGTAGTTGATCTTTGCGATCACATTGCTGGCAACAGCCGCCGGTTGTGATTTCATGTTCTTGAAGCCTTCCATGGTTTGCCTCTTGATACGGTCGAAAGGTTCTTCGGTAAACTTAGGATGAAGCATTCTTTCTTCAAGAAGCGCCAGGGTTTTATCCAGGTTCTTTTTCAAAGTCTGTACACTGAATGAGATTGCGTCTTTACCGCTGCTAACATTCACTGAGCTTCCCAGTTTTTGAAGTTCTTCCGAAAATTGTTCTGCCGAATAGTTTTTAGTATCCTCATTCATCATTCGGGCAAATAAATTTGCCAGCCCAACTTTCGACATATCATTGGCCTGGAGCAAATGTCCGCCGGGTATGGTGATGGAAATGGTGACCGTGGGTATTTCCGTATTTTCTGTTCCAATGGCTTTTGCTCCGTTGGAAAGATCTTTTTTCCAGAATGCCGGAACTTTCACTACCGGGTTGGGACCGTTTCCGGGCATCTTGCTTCTGTCAAAATTGTCTTTTGCTTTTACATATTTCAATCCTTTGTAACCGTAATCGGGCGCCTTGTAATGTGATTGATCAATAGTGTAATTATCAGCAGCAGCGATCAGGTTTTCCTGTCCTTTGGCTAATACACTCAATACAACATGAGGTTTGTTTTTGATGTATTTCACATAAGCCTTCATGACATCTTCTTTGGTCAGATTATTATACATCTTCAAAAGCTTCTGTATCATGTTTGGATCGCCTGTATAGGTTTGAAAAGCTGCTAACTGACTTACTTTTCCCGATACGCTGGCCAATCCGTTGATCGCCCTGTTTTCAAATGCACTTTTAAATTTCTGAACATCATCATCCGTTACACCTCTCTTTTCAAATTCGGTATAAGCTTCATTGACCAGCTTTTCCATTTCGGCCAATGACTTGCCCGGGTAAGGAGTGATGGAAATCGCAAACTCACCGGCCAGTTCTGAAAGCTGACTGAAGGCACTTGCCTGTAAAGCTTTTTGCGGTTTGATGATATATTGATAGAAAACAGAACTCCTGTTTCCTCCTCCTCCGAATCCTCCAAAACCTCCACCACCGCCTAATACCTGGGCAAGGCAGGCCAGTGCTGCTTCGTCTTTGTCGTATTGGGGAACTGTAGGATAGGTCAACCGCAGTTGCGATGTCCTTGCATAGTTGTCCACATAGCTAACATAACGGTCTTTGTCCAGTACTACCCGCTCAGGCTTCACGGGTTTTACATCAGGGCAGCGTGGAATGCCTCCAAAATATTTTTCGACCCATTTCAGGATCTGTTTTGTATTCACATCACCTCCAATGGTGAGTGTGGCATTGTTGGGCCCATACCAGCGCAGAAAAAAATTCTTGAGGTCGTTTACATTCACCTTATTCAGTTCTTCGATATATCCGATGGTCAGCCAGGAATAAGGATGGCCATAAGGATACAGATTCTTAGCCGTGTACTCGCTGACCAGCCCGTAAGGACGGTTGTCATAGTTCTGCCCTCTTTCATTTTTCACGGTGGCTCTCTGCACTTCAAATTTTTGTTGTGTCACTGCATCCAGTAAGAACCCCATGCGGTCGGCTTCCAGCCAAAGCGCTTTCTCCACCTGGTTGCTCGGTATGGTCTCATAATAATTGGTACGGTCCCTATTGGTGGAACCGTTCAGTGTTCCTCCTGCTTCGGTTATGATCTTGAAATGTTCTTCATCGGCCACATGATCACTTCCCTGGAACATCATGTGTTCAAAGAAATGGGCAAAGCCCGATTTACCGATCTCTTCTCTTGCCGACCCAACATGATAAGTCACGTCCACATGCACCACCGGGTCGCTGTGGTCTTCATGCACGATCACCGTGAGCCCGTTGGGCAAAACATATTTTACAAACGGGATGACGATCTCGTCTCCTTTCTTCGTAACCTTTTCCACCAGTTTGGCCTGGCCTGATGCTACATGGGAAAAGAAAAATGCTACGACAGCCATCAGCAAGAAACTGTTTTTCATAATAAAAATATTTTGGTTTCTGAAAGGTTTTCAAGATAGGATAAATAGGAGATATAAAGACTGCCACTTGTCAATTTGATGTCAAAAGAGTCCGGATTTTTTAACTTTATATAAATTATTTTTATGGATGGACAAAGCAAGGCGAAGCCATGAAATTGATTATAAGATATACGGTGAGGAGTTGCAGTTTGTGGAGATAGAACTGGACCCCGGAGAAACAGCCATAGCCGAAAGCGGCGCCATGATGATGATGGATGACGGTATCCGGATGGACACAATCTTTGGCGATGGCTCGCAGCAGCAATCAGGAGGTTTGTTAGGGAAACTGATGTCAGCCGGTAAAAGAGTGCTGGTGGGTGAGAGTTTGTTCATGACCGCTTTCACCAATGAAGGGCAGGGAAAGAAGAAAGTTTCTTTTGCAGCCCCTTATGTGGGAAAAATCATTCCCATAGACCTGATGCAGCATGAAGGAAAACTCATTGCACAGAAAGACGCTTTTCTTGTGGCAGCAAAAGGAGTGAGCATTGGTATAGCCTTTCAAAAAAAACTGGGTACGGGAATTTTCGGCGGCGAAGGATTCATCATGGAAAAACTGGAAGGCGACGGGATGGCTTTCGTTCATGCAGGCGGTTATGTAATCGAAAAAGTTTTAACATCCGGCGAGTTGCTGAAAATTGACACCGGATGCATAGTGGCCTACACTGCCGGTGTTGATTTTAATATCGAATTTGTAAAAGGAATTAAGAACTGGATGTTTGGCGGCGAAGGTTTGTTCTTCGCTACATTGCGGGGCCCGGGAAAAGTATGGATACAATCATTGCCGATCAGCAGGCTTGCCGCCAGGCTGGTGGAATACGGCACCTGGCACCGCAAAGAAGAAGGTGGTATTTTAGGAAACCTGTTTGACGGAAAAGAATAATGATCCTGTAAAAAATCCTTTTCAATTACACTGTTCACTCTATCTGCCTTATTTTAGCTGTCATCTTTAGCTTAGGTCATTCGCTGAAGGGGAAAGACATTTTTATTTTTCAAAACCATTATATGAAGAGACTTATTTTTCTGCCTGTTGTTTTTTTTGTTCTTTTTTCCCACGCACAAAAGACGGATAAAAAACTGCAAAGGCAATTGCAAGAACTCATTTCGGGTTTTCATGGTGATGTAGGGCTTTATGTTTATGATCTGAAGCACAACAGGACCGTTGCCATCAATGCCGACACTCTTTTTCCTACGGCAAGTATTGTGAAGATCCCCATTCTTATCGGCATCATGGATAAGATCAGGAAAGGCGAACTGGATTATCATCAGCATGTGATGTACACTGATTCTCTTTACTACAGTGAAGGGGATGACATACTTTCCAGGTTCAAAGACAGTTCGCAGATCGAGCTGGGCAAAGTGATCATGCTGATGCTTACCATCAGCGATAACTGTGCAAGCCTGTGGCTTCAGGGATTATCGGGCGGAGGCATCCGCATCAACCGGATACTGGACAGCATGGGTTATCAGTTTACAAGGGTGAACAGCAGGACAGGAGGACGAGAAGCCAACTGTTCCGTGTATGGCTGGGGGCAGACCACTCCACGAGAAATTGCCACACTGATGAAGCAGATCGTTGACGGAAAAGTTTTCAGCAAAGAGGTCAGTGATAAAATGCTGCGGGTGCTGGGCAGGCAATACTGGGACGAAATGGCGATCAGCCAGATACCTGCCGGGGTGTTTGTTGCGGATAAACACGGAGCGCTGGATGCCAACCGCAATGAAGTGCTATATGTGAATGGGAAAAAGACACCCTATATTTTTTCTGTATTCACCAAAAACAATAAAGACAAAAGCTGGAATCAAAGTAATGAAGCATGGACGCTGACCCGGAAAATTTCAGCTTTGTTGTGGAAGCATTTTAATTGACAGGTATTGAATATTTTATTGTAAGTAGTTATTAGACTGGTTACTGGTGTGATTTGTTTTCCTTCTAAAAGCCATGGACAAAATTTTTAAAACTCTTCTTGGGTTAGGATGGCTACACCTTTTACGCTCTCACGTAAAGGATATCTTTTCTTGGCAAATAATTTTTTTTGATTTATAAACTAAAACGTTTCTCCTAATTGTCTGAACATTTCTATTGTGTTTACATACGAAACATTCAAAGCAACACAAGCATCTGGTATTTTAACTTTATTCTGTCTGTTTGGTTCGCTTACTTCTTGTGTAACTACAAATCTGTTAGCGTTGTCAGCAAGGCAATAAGCCACAAGAAAAGCATCTGCTTCGTCTGCATTCAGAAATTCATTTAATGCATTTGGTAAGTAATGTCCGCTTCTCGACATTGCCCAAGCCGTTACCTGTGCATAAGCACCCATTACTACTGATGTGTCTTTGAAAAAGTCCTCGGGTAAATTATTTCTGCACCAGTCTTCAAGTGCATCGTTTTTGTCGTAAAGCTCTTTCTTTACCTTGTCAATACTGATAACTCTGCCTTCTTCTGCCAATTGTCGAACCTTATTCCAAAATCCCGCAGCAACGTCTATCGGATAGTGGAACCGATGAGCCTGAATAAAAAAGTTGCTATCTAAGACATATACCGGCATTCGGGCTACAAGTGTTTAGAGAAGAAATTTTCAAACGTGTCGCCTTTTAAGCCCGTAAGTTTATAGGCATCACGATATAATAAACTACCGGATTTTACAGCCTGATTAACATGGCTGGCAAATGTGATACTGATACGCTTTTTGGTTGTTGCGTAAAAGTCGCCACCAGAGCCTTGACTTTCTTTTTTTGCAAATTCCCGATTGGAATAATCTTCATAGAAATCAAAAAACTGTGGTCTGCTGATTTTGCCTGTGTCTAATGCCCTGCGGGCAATTACAATTTCACTTACTTTGAAATATCGGGAAGCATAAGCGTAATTATTTGGTCTGTGATTCCATACTTCATCAAACTCCTGTGCAGGGACTAAAAATTCAGCAGCAACTTTATCGCAAAGAATTTCAATCGGGTCGTTGGCTGGTTGCAATCTTCTGAAATCGAAACCTGCACTGTGCCCTGTCCAAATATGAGCTAACTCATGCACAATGGTGAACATCTGAGCAGATTTGAAATCGGAACTGTTTACGAACATGAATGGAGCATATTCATCTACCAAAACAAAACCTCTGCACTCATTAACAGGAATTGGGCGATGTGTGTTGTTTTCAACTATTCCGTTGAATATGGTAATGATTCCTTTGTCTTCAATATGCAGAACCAAATGGTCTTGAGCTTCCTGCCATGTTCTGAATTGACTTGCCCAATTTTCAGGTAATTGCAGGGTTTGGCGAATGTCCGCAACTATGGCATTTACATCATTGCTATTTCTAAATTTACCTACATAAGGCAAACGCTGAAAATCATTGTCCTGTAAATGGTTTTTCAACCAATCCTGCCTTTGCTGTAAAAGCAAAATAGTATCATACACGTTGATACTGATGCGGTCTCCTTGGTTTCCGTTGGTGCGGAAAAAAGGAATTGGGAGTCTTTCTTGTGGTGGCTGTGGCAAAAACAAATAACCAAAAGGCAGGTAAACTTTCTTGGAAAATTCTTCTAACTGCTTTACAGTAGGCTTCTTTTGTCCTTCGAGCCACTCCAATATTTTAGGAAATTTTTCGGCAAATGCAGGCACATCATACCCTGCCCGGGTAATAGCCCAGGTGAGCATGTTGTTGTTTACATTTACTTCATTTCTCATGGCATAAAGATAATTACATAAATAAAGAAACAATTTCCTGATGTGGAAGTTGTTTCAATTCGATTTTATATGCTTTAATCGAACTCCAAGTAATCTCATTTCTTGGGGTTTTCTTACCTCTTAACTTAATCAGTGGCAAGGCGATATTCCATGGCACCTTGTAAAAAGCTTTCAACTTATAGTCAAAAGTAAAAACCACAATTATCAGTTCATCAATTCGCTCTGTTGAATCCTTATCCACTGCTGAGAACTTGGCATTATTGGTTTCCGCTTTTGCGTGGGCTTTCACCTGAATGTGTTTACCTTTCACATCAACATCCCATCCTTTTTGAATACCACTGATTGCTCTCTTACCCTCATAAATCATCTCAACCAGCCATTCACCAATTTGACAAGTAAAGTCTTTCTTATTGATTAGAATATTCTGTTCTCTAAGTTCCTTCATGGCAATGAAGAAATTGTCAAGAGCCTTTGCTTTATCTTTTAGTTCATTCTTAGCCATTATTATTTCCCATATTTTACCTGCGGCTCGGCTGCCATGGATAATTGTTCTTTTGCTTCGCTTTTTACTTTCACTTGTCCGTTCATCAGCATGGGCAATAGAAAGTCACGAAGTTTTATGAGTTCTTGATTTTCAATTTCAAGAAAATCTTGTTTCCTAAAGATTGGATTCATCTTTTCGGTAAAATCATTTATTACATTCATTTTAGGAATGTAAATCTTTATTTCTTCAATCAATGACTTGGAAATCTCTTTAAATGTAGAACCCGAACCATGTTTAATAAATGTTGGAATATATGATTGAACCAAGTAGTAAATAAATGAAGTAGAATAGTTTTGCTTTGGAATAAAGGATTTAAAGCCCTGATTTGTAGTTACGTCCCTTCTTGAAATTGCCAGATACCCTATTGGTGCTCTTGAACTCATTAAAATTGTGTTCTTAGGCATTATAGTAAGCGAAGCAGATTTTATTCCCAATTCTGATACATCATTCTCGCCTTTGGTGATGAATTTATTTCCGATGTTTTGGGCAAGGTCTTTTGGCGTTATCCATGCTGTTCCATTTTTTGTAAAATTTCGTTTGTCTGCTGTTGATGGAGTGCTTCCTCCAACTATTTCTGCAATATCATTGAATGTGCCTTGCCTCCAACCCTTTGGAATCTCTCTTTTCAATTCTTTATTCCATTCCATTTCACCGCCACTGGTTTTGTAGGGCTTGCCTTCTTCATCAGGAAAATCAAACTGAACAAACCAGTAGTTGTAAATGGTTTTGGCAAGAGTTTCTAGTTCGCTGTTGATTCTTTTATTCAAAGCAATCTTATCATCAATAACTGTGAGAAAATCTGCAATCCGCTGTTGATATGATTTATCAAATTCAGGGATTAGGAAAGTCATTATCTGGTCTTTATCTCCTCTTGGCATTTTACTGCCTTTAGAGCCAGTCATTTGATGTTTAAAGAACAAGTCCTGAAAAAGGTTGTAATAAACGAATTTTGCATCAAACTTTGGGTTTGTAGTTTTTAGCACTAAAACGTCTGCTGAACAACCGCCATCAAATTCTGCGAACCAAATTTTCTTAAAGTAGGGGCGAATGTTTGATATAAGTATTTCGTTCTTGGTAAAAGCAGAACAAGTATTTGCAGGTGGTAGGTTTACCGCCTCAACTATGCCACCTCTATTTGGAAGCATGTTATCGGTAGAGATGAAATTATTCAAGTCCAACTCACTAATCGGAACAGATGCATCAGAATAATTGCAGACTTGTGAAAGTGGAATTCTATTCATAAGAAAGCAATTTGAGGTTTTTTAGAATGGTCTTTTCAAGCTTTTCACTTTCCATGAACATGCTTTCTAAATTTTCTTTACTGGTTACTAAAACCTCTTCAAATTCATCAGGGCTCAATTCGCTATACTCAATTTTAGTTTCAAAGTATTGACCTGCTGCAAATGAGTATTTCTTACTTTTTATTTTATCGGTGTCAAGGATAATTGAGAAACCTTCAATGTTTTGTAAGTTATTTATTGTTTCAATGATTTTGTTCTCATCATCACTGCTCAATAGCGTTTTTTGATTTTTACCTTCTTTTACTTTCGTTCCAAGTTTACTTGCATCAACCAAAATTGCTTTATCCGACTTTCGGCTTTTGTCAATAAATATGACTGAAACATTTGTTCCTGTGTTGGCAAAAATGTGCGGTGGCATTTGAACTACTGCATGCAGCCAATTACTATCTACAATCTTTTTACGTATGGTAGGTGAAATTCCGTTCTTATCCGTATTAAAACCTGTTGGAACTACTATGGCTGCTTTACCTTTTTCATCAAGCGAATAAATGATATGCTGCAAAAACACCTGATAAATCGCCATGGATTCCTTCTTCTTGTTTGGAATAGCCGGAACACCTGCAAAAAATCGTTTCTTATGTTGGTCGCTGGCTAAAGTTTCACGGTCATCGCTGAAATCGGTTTTGAAAGGCGGATTGCTTACGATGTAGACAAACTTTTTCAAATCGGTTTTTGCATCGTTTACATGGTAAGGATTGGTAAGTGTATTACCTTTTATCACATTATGCAGCGAATGCACCAGATTATTCAAAATCAAATTCAAACGAAGAAACTCGGATGATTTTTGCGAAATATCCTGCGAATAAATGGTGCATTTGTCTTCGCCAATCTGATGTGCCAATGCCAGCAACAAACTACCTGAACCTGCTGCGGGGTCGTATAGCGTTACGTTATGCGTTTCTTTTGGCACCAATATTTTCGCCATAATTTTAGCCACCGCTGGCGGTGTGTAATACTCGGCATATTGTCCGCTGTCTTTGTTGTAGTCCTTAATCAGGTATTCAAAAATGGTAGAAAAGAAATCATACTTTTCTTCAAAAATCGGTTCAAAACTAAACGCTACCAGTTTGTTGATAATGGCTTTACAGAAAGGTGTTTTCTGATTGCTTTCAATAATATAAGGCGAAAGGCGGTCAAATAAACGGATGCGTTCTTTGTCAATGGTAGCTACCGAAAACAGTTTGATGTTCAGGTCGGCAATTTCAATCAAAGTGCGGTCGAAGCGTTCAAAAAACTTTTCTTCGCTTTCGTCATTCTGCTTGTTGAACAAGGCACTGATGAAATGATGCTTTTGCAGTTTGGCACTTCTTTCCCCGATTTTCTCCAGCATCCATTCATAGTCGCTGTCACTCATTCTCTGAATGTCGGCTTCAATGTTTTTGCTGTCTTTCAGTTTCTTGTTGGCGTTCCGTGCTTCATGCAGAAATTTATCGTTCAAAAATTTGTAGAGAAAAACTTCCGTAATGATTTTGTATTCATTACCAGAATTTGCCAACCCGTAATTACTGCAAACGGTTTTTAGCCCGTCTATCAGGTCTTTTGTTTTTTGTGTGTATTCTAAATGTTTTGTCATGCTTGTTTTTTTAGAGAGTTACACTTATTAACCACAGAGTTACACGGAGTGCTGCACAGAGTTTCACAGAGTAACACAGAGGGTTAATTGGCTAATCGTTTAATTCCATTTTTTAGCGATGCTACATTAAAATTTAAAAGTAATCCGATTTTGCATTTTGATAGTTTAAGGTAAGTAAGCAGTTGTGCAGTATGTACATCTGTAAACGCTTCCACAGCTTTTATTTCAATCACCACCTTATTCTCCACCAATAAGTCAATTCTGTATCCTGCATCCAGCCTCACTTCATGATAAACCAGCGGTAATGCCTTTTGCTTTTCAACAAACAGCCCTGATTGTTTCAATTCATAGTATAGACATTCTTCATAAGCGCTTTCCAAAAGCCCCGGACCCAATTCAGAATGTACCTTAAAAGCACATTTCAAAATCTGCTCAGTTATATGGTTAATCTCTGTAAAATTCATAATCTACTCCGTGTAACTCTGTGTTTAAACCCACTCCGTGTAACTCTGTGGTTAAACTCTAAATAGCTCTTTGATACAAATATTCATTGACCAAAGCTTTGTTGAAAAAGTGAACCACATTCAGGTCGCGGATGCCTTTGTCTTCCAAAGTTTCCAGAATCGTTCGTTTGGTAGCTTCGGCAAAATAGTCCTGATTGTTCAGTATTGCCTGATTGTTTACTACCGTTTTATCGGTTTCATGTTTAATGAATAGCAAAGTTTCGTGTAATGCCAAATCGCTGTTCAACACATTCATGTTGTGTTCTTTGATGCGTTTGTGAATGCGGGCAAATTTGGTGTCGTTCTCATATTTGGCAGCCAGCATTGCATCTTTGTTGTTAAGCGAGTGTGCCTCTGAGTAAATCGTTTTTAGTTTTTGCGTGGCTTCATCCATTTCCTCGGAAGTCAGTTCCTCGATATTCTTTTTCTTAAAGATCCGTTTCAGCTCTTCAAACAATGAAATAAAATGCGGATCTTTCTTGTCAAAATTCAATTCCAGTTCCACTCTTGCCCGCTCCAGTTCGCTTCTGAATTTGTCGGCAATCTGCAATTCATGTGTGGCAATTTTCCTAAAGGTGAACTGCATTTTCTCCAGTGCTATGTTCAGTAAATTGGTGTTGTCCGATGCGTTTTCTAAGTTCTCTTTCAGGTTAATGATATCAATCCGGTTGGTCACTTCATAATACAACTTGTTCACCCTGTCAAACGAGAACTTATCTAACAGCTCGGTGTAGCCCATTATTTTGATGATGTTGTATAAGTTTTTCAGGTTCTCCAGGCAGTTTTTCAGTTCGGTGATCTCCTTCTTGTCGGTTATCTGGCTGACTATTTTCTGAAAATCTTCAAGGTTTGAAAAATCATACAGGAAAAGCTTCTCTTTGATTTCCTGAATTTCCTGATCTATTTCATCTGCTGATTTGAAAAGGTTAGAATAGTTTTTGGTCTCGTCACCCAATTCCTGCTGCAATTCTTTAAAATATTCCTTGTTGGTTTTGTCAAACTCTTTGCGGATGTCTGCAAAGTCAACCACATAGCCGTATTTGAAATTTTTGTAAGGTCGGTTTACCCTTGTGAGTGTCTGCAAAAGGTTATGTTCTTTTACAACACGGGTCAGGTAAAGCTTTTTCAGTCGCTTGGCATCAAATCCTGTAAGCAGCATATTGTAAACCACCAACAAATCAATTTTACCTTGTTTGAAATCGGTTTGATGTTCCTTACGGATTTCTTTGGTGTCCACATCATGCAAAATCAAAGCGGCTGAAATGGGAGCTAATTCAGGCGATAAGTAACTCTCTCTTGGTTCGGCTGCAATACTATAATTGGATTGTGGCTCTTGGTTTACTGAGTGCTGCGATTCCAGACGTTCATTGTATTTCTGAATTTCAGCAAAAATCATTTTCGCCTGGTCGGAAGTGTCGCAAACAATCATACCGCCAATACTTTGGTCGTTGTGCAACACTCTGCTTTTCTTGAAGTCAGTAATGATGTAATCCACCAATGGCTCAACAAATTTCTGATGAGCAAAAATTTGGCTTTTTGTAAACTCCCCTTGCTTTACAATTTCATCATAAACCTGATTGATTTCAGCCCTGAATTTGGTTTCAATGGCTTCTCTCAAAAGTTTCAGCGTGTAGCCGTCTGCAATAGATTTGTTGTAGTAGTATTTATGGAAGTAATCGCCAAAGATGTCCTTGCTCTTATAATCTTGTGAAATAAGCGGTGTGCCAGTTAAGCCAATCAAAACGGCTTGTCTGTCTGATGCAATTAAATTTGATAGGAAAGAACCTTTCGGATTATAGCTTCGGTGAACTTCATCTAAAAAATAAATCCGTTGAATATTCAAATCATAGTCGGCAGATTGTGAAATGGATTCAGCCGAAAACTTTTGAATGTTTACCACCGTGATGGTTTGAGCACCTGTGTTTCCTGCTGTTGCTCCTGCGGTTCTGATGTTTTTAATGAAATCATCTTTGGAACTTACCATTTCAACTTTCAAGCCCCTTGCTTCAAATTCATTTTTGGCTTGAGTGGCTAAATCCAAACGGTCAACTATAAAATAGAACTTGGCTATTACATTTTGTTTCTGATAATAGTCTTTCAGGTAGTATACATTATAGTAAGCCAAAGCGGTTTTTCCGCTTCCCTGTGTATGCCATATGATTCCTTTTTTAACTCCTGCACTTAACTTTTTCTCGATTGCTAAAGACGCAAACAATTGCGGATAACGCATGATGTGCTTTTCAATCTTTGTTATTCCGTTGGTAACTGTGTTCACATAAGCAAAGCCATAGCGAAGCAAAGTTTTAAAGCGTTGTCTGCTAAACAGCGAAGTCAAAACCCGATTGGTAGGGGAGTTGAGTTCCTTTGCAGTTTCATATTCCGTTGTTCCAAGAATGGAAACAATGTTGTTGTCGAGCAGTATTTGTTTTTCTATTTCGCTGTCCTCTTGCGGAACATTGTGAATTACTGAATTGTCTTCCTCTCTGAAACAGTTGAAGTTTACATGTTCGGGGTCGGGTGTTGCGTAAAATGCTCCCTGAATGGGTGTGATGTTTTCTTCGTCATACTCCTGATTGTTGGAGAAAACCAACAACTGAGTAATGTTCATGAACTTTTTGAACTTCGGATTTTTGAATCGGGTGTTGATTCGGTTTCGTTCCGCTAAAATTCCTTCACGGTTGTTCGGTTTCTTTACTTCAATGAAAGCCAAAGGCATTCCGTTAATGAGCAAAATAATGTCAGGTCGGAATTCTTCTTCGTCATTTTTGTAAGTCAGTTCGGTTACAACATGAAAAAGATTGTTGTCGAAATTCTCTAAGTCAATCAGTTTGCAAGTAAAGTCACCTTGCAAGCTTTTATAAAATGCTTTTCCAAGGTCTGAATTGTCCAGCTGGATATTGAGTTCAGAAAGGAAAGTTTCAATTTCACTGTCCGAATACTCAGTTCCGTTAATCTTTGAAAGTCCTTGTTTAAACAGGTCTTTGAAAATATTAGTGTCTGCATGAAGATTAGTAATGCCAAACTTAGGCACATAAGTAAATCCCAATCGTGTCAGATGCACGATTGCAGGAATTTTTACCCTCGAATCTTCATTAAAGGTCATTGAATGGCGCCATAATTTAATCATACAAAATAAGCATTTTATACCAAGACATCACTCATTATCAATTTCAGATTCTTGTAATTCTGAACATTTCTGTTATTCATGCATAATAAAAAAAGCCGGTCCTTGCGAACCGGCTTTTGATCAAAGAATGATCTGAGATATTATGGATAGTTATTTAAAACTGCTGTTGATGAATTGTTTTACATCATCATGTAATTTCTTCAATGAAGGCACATGCAGGTACACCATGTGGCCTGATTCATAAAATGCATAGCTGATGTTCTTTTGCAGGGCAGAAGTGATAGGGAGGTGCTCCAGTTCATAAACTCCTTCATAGAACGGAGTGGCCAGGTCATAATAACCGGTAGCCAGCATCACTTTCATCAAAGGATTTCCTTTCATGGCGCTTGCCAGGTCACCCATTACATTCAGTGTGCCGGGAGAACCGAAGTGTTTCATATCCCAGTTGGATCTTCCGTAAATGTTGGGGCGGTACACCATGGTATTTCCGAACTTCAGTTCCTTTCTCATGTAATCATTCAGCAGGGCTACATAAGCGCCGCTGATTGCATCGGATTGAGGATCGCTGAAAGAACGCTGAGCCAGCGGATCTGAAATGGGCCCGCTGAATCGTGTATCAAGACGACCGGTGGCCAGTTCGTCTGCCGATAAAAGTTGTTGTTCAAATTCGCCGCCGTCAATTCTGAGGTTTGCTTTTTTGATATAATCAACAGGCAGGCCTATATATTGATGAAGCTGGTTGGCAATTTTATCAAATGAAGCAGCATCCAGTTTGGCTCCCTTATCCAGGGCAAGTGCATAATCATTCATGGCAAACTGTTCCACTTCTTTCAGGAAAGCCTGAAGGTTGCTGTTTTTGTTGGGAAGCTTGTTATGAAACCATGCAGTGGCTGCATAAGTGGGTAATGAAAGTTCATAAGGCTTGTTGTTCCCGGGGTCCCTTGCAGGCCCGTCAACCGAAAAACCAAAGTTGAGTATCTGAGAAAGCAGGATCACTCCATTCAGGTCAATACTGTTTTGCTGAAGCATTTTGGCAAGTACGGCAGATCTTGTGGTGCCATAACTTTCTCCGAACAGAAATTTGGGAGAGTTCCACCTTTCATAGATGGTGATGAAGCGCTGAATGAACTGTGAAAAAGCCAGGGCATCCTGATCCACTCCGTAATAATTACTTTCTTTTCCTTTTTCAATTCTTCCGAATCCGGTGCCTGGTGCATCAATGAACACAAGGTCAGTCGCATCGAGAAGGCTGTAATCATTGTTCACTAATTTGTAAGGAGGGCCGGGCAAGTGAGTGGTTCCGTCAGCTACCACTCTTTTAGGTCCGAACGATCCCATGTGAAGCCATAGGGTAGAAGATCCCGGCCGCCATTGTATAAGAAGGTTACCGGGCGGGTGGAAAGGTCTGTAACGCCGTCTTTGAAATAAGCAACGAATGACATTCTTGCCGTGGTATCCTGTTCATCATTATCCAGCAAGGGCATGGTGCCTGCAACAGCTTTGTAATTCAGTTTCTGGCCATCAATGGTAACGGTTCCTGTAGTGGTTTCATTGGGAGGATACTTAGGTAGTTTCGCTTTGGTGGTTTCGGTCTTTGACTGTGCCTGCTGCATCATCTGAGGGGGCTGTGCATTGAGTTCCGGATAGAGCAACAGGCTCGCACCGGCAAAGAGTAGCATAGATTTGATCTTTTTCATAATGCCGAGTTTTTGAGTTTATAAATAGATTTCAATCCGGTAAAGGTGGGGAATTTTAAATTTTCCGGTGTTAATACTATGTAATTTGCTGAATGAAGAGACTTTATAAAATAGCACCGGGATAGTGATCAATACAACGGAATAGCCAGGTCTCCTGAATTCTTGCAAATTTCTTCTATCTTCGGTTTTACCTGGTTTGAAACAGATGAGAGGAGAAATAAAAGATCATTACTCTTTTTTATTTTATCTTTTTTAATTGGTTAAGCGAATCTTTAAAAGTTCGCCATATCCGGTCTAATTTTTTTAATATGAATCATAAAATCCTTTTTTCTTTGATCATGCTTACTTCAATTTCTGCTGATGCACAATTTGGAAAGGCCACACCTCCGGTAGCTGAAAAGAAAGCTCACTGGAGAGAGATACATGGTGATAAGGTTCTGGATAATTATTACTGGATGTATGATTATTTCGGCAAAGGGCCGGACAGCGCCAAAGTAGTTGAATATTTAACCAAAGAGAATGATTACTTCAATGCGGTGATGAAGCCCACCGAAGGACTGAGGCAAAAACTCTTTGATGAGATGAAAGCCCGCATCAAAGAAGATGACCAGAGTGTGCCTGTTTTGAAAAACGGTTATTATTATTATACCCGTACGGAAAAAGGAAAACAATATTATAAATACTGCAGAAGAAAAGGCAGCATGAATGCTGCTGAAGAGATACTGCTGGATGTAGATGCCATGGCCGCAGGCCATCCTTATTATGCAGTTTCGGGACTGGCTGTAAGTGAAGACAGCAGGTACCTGGCTTACGGCGTGGATAATGTCAGCCGCAGGCGCTATACTCTTTATGTAAAGGACCTGGTGACAGGAGAAACACTGAAAGACGAAGTTCCGAATACGGAAGGTGATCCTGTTTGGGCCAATGATAACAAAACGATCTTTTACACTTCCAAAAATCCGGTTACTCTTTTATCGGAAACGATAAAGAGCCACCAGCTGGGCAGTGATGTTTCAAAAGATGCGGTGGTGTATCACGAAAAAGATAATACGAACTATATAGCGGTTGAAAAATCCAAGGACAAGAAATATATTTTTATTATTTCCGAAGGAACCCTTTCTTCGGAATGGCTGTTGACCGATGCCAACAACCCGGGAAAGGCATTCACAACGTTTCAGCCAAGGATGAAAGATGTTCTTTATTCTGTTTACCCTGTTGATGACCGGTTTTATATTCTGACAAATAAAGACGGCGCCGAGAATTTCAAGTTGATGGAATGCCCGCTTACCTCCACCTCATCCGACAACTGGAAAGATGTGATCCCTCATCGTAATGATGTGTTGCTTGAAGGTGTTGATGAATTCAAAGATTTTCTGGCCATTCAGGAAAGGAAAGACGGATTGCCGCAGATCAGGATCCGTGACCTGAAATCAGGCAACGATCATTATATTGATTTTGGCGAGCCCGATTATATAGCAATGATCATGGGAGGCCATGAATACGGAAGCAAGGAAATGAGATACGCATTTTCTTCGCTCATCACCCCGGCATCCGTTTTTGATTACAATATGGTAAGCCATGCTAAAGAACTGAAAAAACAAGTTGAAGTGGGTGGTGGTTTTCATTCAGGCGATTATCAGAATGAAAGGATCTATGCTGTAGCAGCTGATGGCACTAAGGTACCGATCTCCATTGTTTATAAAAAAGGACTGAAAAAGGATGGTGAAGCTCCTTTGCTTCTTTACGGTTATGGAAGTTATGGCTCCAGTACCGATCCTTCTTTTAATATGAATATTTTAAGCTTGCTGAACCGGGGATTTGTTTATGCTATTGCACACATCAGGGGAGGGCAGGAAATGGGACGACAATGGTACCTGGATGGCAAGCTGATGAAAAAGAAAAACACTTTTACCGATTTTATTGACTGCGCAAAATTTTTAATAAAAGAAAAATACACTTCTTCACCGCACCTGTATGCCATGGGAAGAAGTGCAGGAGGTTTGCTGATGGGCGCAGTTACCAATATGGCGCCCGGCCTGTGGCATGGAGTGATTGCCGGAGTTCCTTTTGTGGATGTCATCAATACCATGCTGGACGAAAGCATTCCGCTCACGACCAATGAATTTGATGAATGGGGCAACCCGAAAAATGAAGATGCCTATTGGTACATGAAAAGTTATAATCCTTACGAGAACGTGGAAAGGAAAAACTATCCCAATATCCTGGTGACGACAGGGCTTCACGACAGCCAGGTGCAATATTTTGAACCGGCAAAATGGGTGGCCAAATTGCGTGATATGAAAACGGACAAGAATATTCTGCTGTTGCATACCGAAATGGATTTCGGTCATGGCGGCGCCAGCGGCCGTTTCGATTACCTGAAAGATGTGGCAAGGGATTATGCTTTCCTTTTGACACTGGAGGGGATCAACAAATAGTAAAGTGAAGAAAATTTTTAAAAGCCGTTTTTTGCTTTTGAAATAATTGATTCCTGAGTGGTTCTTTTTTACAAAACCTGTTTCTGTTGCCAATAAAAATTAAAAATGAAGTCACCGGCAATTGTATCTGCAATTCTTTTTTCATTTTCTGTTCAGATTCCTATGGCACAACAGACGGATAATGAAGTGGCGCCGGTGAAGACCGGCATTCTTCCTCAGGGAAAGTTCAATGCAATCACTGACGTTGCAGGAGTGATGGTAGGTCAGTACACGTTGGTACAGGGAGATTCGGTACGCACCGGAGTGACCGCCATTTTACCGCATGGCGGAAATATCTTTCAGAAAAAAGTGCCTGCAGCCATTTTTACAGGCAATGGTTTTGGAAAACTTGCCGGAAGCACACAGGTGATGGAATTGGGAAATATCGAAACTCCCATTGTTCTTACAAATACATTGAGTGTTCCTACAGCCATGAATGCTGTGATCTCTTACACACTGCAGCAAAAAGGAAATGAGGATGTGCAAAGCGTGAATGCAGTGGTGGGTGAAACGAATGACGGGTACCTCAATGACATCCGTGGAAGGCATGTGAAAGAGGCTTATGTTCTGGAAGCCATAAAGAATGCATCATCTGGAACGGTGCAGCAGGGAAATGTCGGTGCGGGAACCGGAACGGTATGCTTTGGATTCAAAGGAGGCATCGGCACTGCATCGAGAGTGCTTCCTGAAAAATCGGGGGGCTACACTGTTGGGGTATTGGTGCAGACGAATTTCGGCGGTGTGCTGCAGATAGATGGTGTGCCCGTGGGGAAAGAGTTGGGAAAATATTACCTGAGCGATCAGTTGAATGATCCTGCTGATGGAAGTTGTATGATCGTGGTGGCCACCGATGCACCGCTCGATTCAAGGAGCCTGGAAAGGCTAGCCAAGAGAGCGTTTATGGGTCTGGCCAAAACGGGAGGGATTGCCAGCAATGGGAGCGGAGATTATGTGATCGCTTTTTCTTCAAATCCCGGCGTTCGCATTCCCTATGAGCCCAAAGAAAAATTATATAATACTTCTGTATTGTTCAATGATGATTTGTCTCCTTTATTCCTGGCGGCCATTGAAGCCACCGAGCAGGCCATAATCAATTCCTTGTTTGCAGCCAGGACAATGAAAGGGAAAAACGGAAGGGTCGTTGAGGAATTACCTAAAGAAAAAGTGATCTCCATTTTAAAAAAATATAACCGTTACCGCTAATGGCAGTTGATCAGGGAAAGGATCTGAGTCCCGAAAAGATTTGTGATCATTTTATCCGGATCGGGATATAAAAATTTTCAATGTGACATCGGAAATGACTGTTGTAAAGAAAATATTCTCATGACATTTCTCAGTGTGTAGTATTGACATTCCTGTTGTAAATTCGCCCAAATAATTAAATAAAACTTTTCATGACCCGTAAACAGGAAACAATCAGTGATGTAGTTATCAAGTTCGCCGGTGACAGCGGTGACGGAATGCAATTGACCGGCAGCCAGTTTACCAACAATACAGCTCTTCTTGGAATAGACCTGGCCACTTTTCCGGATTTTCCGGCAGAGATCCGTGCCCCGCAAGGTACTTTGCCCGGAGTGAGCGGATACCAACTGCATTTTTCAAGTAAACAGGTTTTTACTCCCGGCGATTCATACGATGTGTTGGTGGCCATGAATGCCGCTGCTTTAAAAACAAATCTGCGCCAGTTAAAGAAAGGCGGAAAGATCATTGTGAATACGGATGGATTTGATTCAAAAAATCTCAGGCTGGCCAATTATGCTGACGGCATCAGCCCATTGGATGACGGCACTTTGGATAATTATGAAGTGATACGCATGGACGTAACCCGGATGACCCGTGAGGCATTGAAAGATTTCACCATGGGGATGAAAGAAAAAGACCGGGCCAAGAACATGTTTGTGCTGGGATTTTTATATTGGATGTACAGCCGTGATATGGAGAGTACGGTCAAATTTCTGAAAGAAAAATTCGGGAAGAAAGATGATATTCTGAACAGCAACATACTTGCCTTGCAGGCAGGATATAATTATGGCGATACCACCGAGACCTTCACCACCACTTACAAAGTGGAGAAGGCAAAGATGGAACCGGGCAGTTACCGTTCTATCATGGGAAACCAGGCAGTAGCTTATGGCCTCATCGCTGCATCACAAAAAAGCGGATTGCCATTGTTTCTCGGCTCTTATCCTATCACGCCTGCATCCGATATTTTGCATGAACTTTCCAAACATAAAAATTTTGGAGTCCGTACTTTCCAGGCAGAAGATGAAATAGCTGCCATCGCTTCCGCCATCGGGGCTTCTTACGGAGGTGCATTGGGAGTGACGACAACTTCAGGCCCAGGACTGGCATTGAAGTCTGAAGCCATGGGCTTGGCGGTGATGTTGGAGATACCGTTGGTGATCTGTAACGTTCAGAGAGGCGGGCCTTCAACAGGATTACCGACAAAAACCGAACAGAGCGATCTCCTGCAGGCATATTATGGAAGAAACGGTGAATGTCCTATGCCGGTGGTGGCCGCATCCACTCCGAGCGATTGTTTTGATACCGTATTTGAAGCTGCGAGGATATCTCTCCAGCACATGACTCCGGTGATCTGCCTGACCGACGGTTATATTGCCAACGGAGCAGAACCCTGGAAGTTTCCTCAATCGGATGACCTGCCCGAAATAAAAGTCAACTTTAAAAAGGAACTGGATGAAGGGGAAGAAGCATTTCTTCCTTATAAGCGTGATGAAAATCATGTGCGTCCCTGGGTAGTGCCCGGTACTCCCGGATTGGAAAACCGTATCGGTGGTTTGGAAAAACAGGACGGAACAGGAAATGTAAGTTATGATCCGGACAACCATCAGCACATGGTGAAGATCCGCCAGGCAAAAGTGGATAAGATCGCAGATTTTATTCCCGAGCAGAAATTAGACAGCGGCCCTGACAAAGGAAAAGTGTTGGTGATCGGCTGGGGCTCCACTTATGGCGCCATTAAATCTGCTGTCGAGGAATTGCAGGCACAGGGCCATGCGGTGAGCCATGCTCATATCCGTTACCTGCGCCCGTTCCCGAAAAATCTTGGCGACATCATGAAGAGCTTTGAGAAAATACTCATACCGGAAATAAACAATGGACAACTGGTAAAGATCATTCGTGATATTTACCTTGTGGATGCCAGGGGTTATAATAAGATCATGGGTATTCCCATCACAAAAACAGAATTGGTGGAGCATATCAAAAAAATGCTCTGAGAAAAATAATCAGCGGCCGGCCCAATAGCCGGTCTTTTTTTCTTCAGGACATATCAAATATTTCTCATTTACCATTCGTCAAACTCCGGGAAGATTTTTATCATTTTCCAGTAACATTGCAATCTCTTTTTATAAAAACTATTCAGATGAAAAATGTAGTAGCATTTGCTTTGGTATTTTTTGCATTAGGTATTGCAGAAGCACAGCAGCCTGCCCGGCAACAACAACAAGTAAGGACCGATACATTTGGCAGAGTGATCCGTCCACGTTTTGTTGAATTTGTTGACTCAGCGGCTCCTCCCACAAAATACAGTTACCTGGAAGCTTTTGCTCCGTTCTTTTATTCAAAGAATGGAAATGAATACAGGGCGGCTACCGGAGAGCCCGGTCCCAAATACTGGCAGAACCGTGCCGATTACCAGATAGCGGCAAAGCTGAATGACGCTGCCAATGAGATCTCAGGAACAGAGATACTTTCTTATACCAACAACAGTCCGCTGAAAATGGATTTCATCTGGATGCAACTGGATCAGAATCTTTTTAAACTGGACTCCCGCGGTAGTGAAATAGTGCCGGTTGGCGGGAGCCGTAATGCAGGCCACGGGCAGGATTTCGATGCAGGATTTAAGATCAAATCAGTGAAGGTGGTAAGCGGTCCCACAAATGCAGTGGTATCCGATGCTAAGTTCCTGATCAATGATACACGCATGCAGGTGTATCTTCCAAAGACGCTTGCTGCCAATGGCGGAGTGCTGAAACTGAAAATCGAATTCTCCTTCATTTCCCCTGATTACGGATCGGATAGGATGGGAATTCTGCCGACAAAAAACGGGAAGATCTTTACGGTGGCACAGTGGTATCCGAGAATGTGTGTCTTTGATGATGTGACGGGATGGAATACTTTGCCCTACACCGGTCCGGGTGAGTTTTATTTAGAATATGGTGACTTTGATCTGAAGATCACGGCGCCTGCAAAAGATATTGTTGTTGCTTCCGGTGAACTGTTGAATCCCCAGGAAGTGTACACCCCCGAACAGGTAAAACGCTGGTCACAGGCTGCCAACAGTGATAAGACTGTGATGATCCGTACACCGGAAGAAGTGACGGATCCGAAGTCACGTCCTGCAGGAAAATCAGAACTGACCTGGCATTTCAGAATAAAAAATGCAAGAGATGCTTCATGGGCTGCTTCTTCTTCTTTTGTTATTGATGCGGCCAGAATAAATCTTCCGGATGGAAAAAGATCATTGTCTATCTCTGCGTATCCTACGGAAAGTGCAGGTGAGGCAGCATGGGGGCGTTCCACCGAATTTGTGAAAGGCTCCATTGAATACAATTCCAAGATGTGGTATCCATATCCTTATCCCGCAGCTACCGCTGTGGCCGGCGCTCCCGGTGGAATGGAATACCCCGGCATTGTTTTTTGCGGCGCTACGGCAAAAGGCCGTGGACTGTGGGGAGTTCATGATCATGAATTCGGCCATACATGGTTCCCGATGATCGTAGGTTCCAACGAACGATTATACGGATGGATGGATGAAGGATTCAATACGTTCATCAATGGTATTTCCACTGCCAATTTCAACAATGGTGAATTCAAACCTGCAAGGCCGGTGGATGCAGAACGCCAGGCACAATTTTTTACTGCTCCCACACTGGAACCTATCATGGTCAACGGCCCGGATAATCTGAAAGAAAGAAATAACGGAACATTGCTGTACAGCAAACCCGCAGCAGGATTGACCTTACTGCGTGATCAGATACTGGGGCCTGAAAGATTCGATTATGCTTTCAGAACTTATATCAAACGCTGGGCCTATAAACATCCTACTCCCGATGATTTCTTCAGAACCATGGAAAATGTTGCGGGTGAAAGCCTGCAATGGTTCTGGCGTGGCTGGTTTGTCAACAACTGGCGACTGGATGTGGCAGTGCGCAGTGTGAAATATGTGGACAATAATGATCTTTCCAAAGGAGCTTATATCACTCTGGATAACCTGGAGAAAATGGCGATGCCGGTGATCGTGGAAATAAAATTAAAGAGCGGCAAGACCGACAGGGTGAAATACCCGGTTGAAGTTTGGGAACGCAATACAAGCTGGACTTTCAAATATCCTTCTACCGAAGAGATCGAATCGGTCACTTATGATCCTGATAAAGTGATGCCCGATTTCAATCCGGCAAATAATGTATGGAAAAAACAATGATGACCCAGATTTGAAAAAAATTAAAGAAATAAAACCAAAGAGGCTGTTTTAAAAGTTAAGATAGCCTCTTTTTTATTCGTATTCCCCTACAAGTAGGTTATTGTTTATGTGATTGTAGAAGTGATTTTTTTTGCTTCTGATACAGCCCGGGTCATCTCGAGGAACGAAGCGATCCGCCCTGAGTGTAGTTTGCTTCGGCAATTTTGTAGTCTTGGTCATCTCGAGGAACGAAGCGATCTTCTTTCTTTTATTAGCTCGCAAAGACACACACTTCACGTTGCCCGGGTTTGTTATCATTTATCCTTGAGGATAGAATCCTTGGCAACATATTTCTTATAATAATTGCAGACAGGCCTCAGGCCGCAACGGTCGCAATGAGGTTTTCTTGCCACACAGATGTAACGTCCGTGAAGTATCAGCCAGTGATGCGCTTTGTGAATGACCTCTTTGGGAAAATATTTCACCAGTTCTTTCTCCACGGCAAGAGGCGTGGATGCAGATAAAGGAACCAGCCCTATCCTTCTGCTTACCCGGAACACATGTGTGTCCACCGCCATGTTCGGTTGCTTGTCAACCACAGATGTGATGACATTGGCAGTTTTTCTTCCCACGCCCGGAAGCTTCATGAGCTCTTCCACGGTCATTGGAATTTTTCCGTTGAAATCTTTCATGACTTTTTTCGCCATGCCGGTAAGATGCCTTGTTTTATTGTTGGGGTAGGAAATGCTTTTTATCAATGAAAACAGGTCATCATATTTTGCTTTGCTGAGCGATCTTATATCCGGATATTTTTCAAAAATAGCGGGAGTGGTCATGTTTACCCTTTTGTCGGTGCATTGTGCCGATAGAATAACGGCCACCAGCAATTCATAAGGATTGTCATAGATGAGTTCTGTGCCGGCATCGGGAGAATTCTTCTGAAAATAATTGGTCACAAACTCATATTTTTCTTTACGTGTCATGCTGCAAGTTAAGAGGAAACGTTTTTTGTGATCATTCAAAAAAAGTTACATCATGAAATAGATTCTTTCGTTGAAGAAAATTTATAAACTGTTTTTTGTTTCTCCGCCTTCAGCAGTAATGAAAAGAAAATGGGCTTTAACTTCGCTGTATGCCGTTGAAACGAAACTGGATCCTTGCCGCATTAATGCTGACGATGGCTCTTGCTGCAATGGACACCACGATCGTATCCACTGCCATTCCGCAGATCGTTTCCGACCTCGGAGGCTTTTCCAAATTCTCCTGGGTATTTTCCATTTACCTGCTTACACAAACAGCAAGTATTCCCATCTACGGAAAACTGGCCGATATTTTTGGCCGCAAGGTCATACTGATCTTAGGCATCATAATTTTTCTTGCAGGATCGGCAGCTTCGGCTATTTCCTGGAATATTCTCAGCCTGATTATCTTCCGTGGCATACAGGGGTTTGGCGCCGGCTCCATCATGGCAACCGTCAATACTATTGCCGGCGATATTTACACGGTAAAAGAAAGAGCAAAAATACAGGGATTGCTTTCCAGTATTTGGGGCATCAGCGCCATTGTCGGGCCTGCATTGGGAGGCGCTTTGGCAGAATATGTAAGCTGGAGATGGATCTTTATTATCAATATCCCGATCGGCATCATATCCATCATCTTTCTTGCTGTTTTCTTTAACGAGATCATTATTCCTAAAAAACCTAAGATTGATTACAACGGAGCCGTCCACATCATGCTCACCCTTGGTTTACTGATCGTTTATTTATTGGAATCCGGGGTTAGCTGGCCATGGCTTTCCCCGGCAAGCTTCGGCATGCTGGCAGTGATCGTATTTCTGGCGATCAACACGTACCGCATTGAAAAGAAAGCCCTGGATCCCATCTTTCCTTCATGGTTATGGAAGAATAAAACATTTGCCTACATCGGGTTGGCCATGGTGGGAATGGGTATTGTGAACATGGGCCCCGATACTTTTTTACCAACCTTTACCCAGGCATCCCTTGGTTTAGGTATCATCGCTTCGGGTTTTGTTCTGGCAAGTATGAGCATCGGCTGGCCTGCCGCATCCAGCCTGTCGGGAATCATTTACCTGAGAATTGGATTCAGGAACACGGCTCTTATAGGAACCATAGTTCTGACGCTTTCCTGCATTGCATTTTTGCTGATACCCTGGCCTCAGCCTGTATGGATGGTGGTGGCCGACCAGGTGATACTGGGTGCAGGCTTCGGGCTTTTATCCACTCCCACACTTGTAGGCGTGCAGTCAATGGTGGAATGGGAAAAAAGAGGTGTGGCCACCGGTTCGGTAGTTTTTACAAGGAACCTGGGGAGTAGCCTGGGCGCTGCCATTTTCGGGGCTATATTCAACAACTCGCTTTCTGCACAGATGGCTTCTGCTCCCAAAGATCTTTCGGTGGATACATCACAGATATTAAGATCACTGGAAAGCCCGTCCATCAGTGCCGGCTCAAAGATCTTTCTGGAAAAAGCGATCAATACAGCTACTCATCATATCTATTACAGCCTGGTGTTGTTTTCCCTGCTCACGCTGGTTTGCATGCTTTTTGTTCCCAATGACGGCAAACCGGATGAGAAAAAGATCAATAAAATAAATTGATATCAATTATTTACCGGACAAAAAAAGATCCGTATCAAAGACCGGTTGATTTTTTTTAAAAACGATTCAGGCCTGTAAGATCATTTCTATTTACTGAGTTCATTCATCTTATCCGTCATGGCTACAAACGAAGCCCACTGTCCGCCTTTCAAATTATTCTGGTAGGATTCTCTTACAAAATCAATTGCCGCTGACCATACCGTTTGAACTACTCCGGCATAATTATTCTTTACCTGCGGAGTAGCATCTCTTCTGAAATCGGCGATGTCCTGAACCTGCTGCGAGGTAACTCCCGGGATCCTCCAGGGAGATGTGGCAACACGCAGGCCTTTATTGGCAAAGATAACAGCAGTCTTATCCGGACGTTCATAATGCCAGTCGCAGATAAAAACATCTTTGGGGATCATATCAATGGCCCTGTGTGTATTATTATAACTGGCTTCCCACATTCCGAGGCCGGTTGTTTTTCCTTCCAGCAGGCGGTCGCCCCAGATCCACAGCTCACGACCCTTGCCTGCCAGATGATCACGGATGGTCCTTACTTCGCCGGCAAAGAGTTCTGCTTTATCTCTTCCCTGGCATCTCGGGCATTTATCATCACCCAAATAAAACACTTCATCTATGCCTGCATGGAAGGCATCTGTTTCAAAGGCATCACATACTTCATCAACTACAGCAAACACCACTTTATGAACATCAGGATGAAGAGGGCAATAACTCTTGCAATACAGGCCATCACTGTTGGGCCATACATATTTTTCAGGAATGACTACATGAGGTGTCTCGTCGAATCCGGGGTAAGCTGCCAGGAGTTTTCCAAGATGACTTGCCCATGATTGATGTCCCAGCAAATTAATCTGCGGGATAAGCCTTATTTTGTTTTTCCTGCAAACGGATACAAGCTTTTTTACATCTGATTTTGAAAGCGGCATGGTATCCCTTAGTTCAGGATGGGATGTAAATTGATAGTTGTAGTCTACCCGCAGGATCAGCGTGTTGATCTTTCTCGGGGCCAGTTCATTATTGATAAAGGTGATGAAAGAATCCACCTTGGACGGTGCAGGAGCTTCTATGCACAGGCCCCGTACCGGAAACAGGGAATCTATCTTTTGGCCTTTTACATTCATGATAATTGAACTTGCCAGGAAAACAGTAAAGACCGAAGTCAGCAGTCGTTTCATAAGCATTCGTATGGGTTGATGGTGATGAATGAGAGATGAAAGTAAGATATTTTCAGCTTTGAGGGAAGAAATATGTCAAATCCATGACTTGCTTTCCTTTATTGGTTTTTCCCTGGCTGTGTCTTCGTCAATGTGATTATAAAAAGATAACAAGGGTGGGGGAAAAATTTTAAGTCCTGAGTTGCAAACTCAGGACAGCTTTTGTAGTTTCATTAAGTATTTGAACATTCAGGATAGTAGGTTATTGAAAATAGAAAATTAAAGATTGGCAGCTTGGTAATATTTAATAATGACATTGCATTATCGGATCATAATATTGTTATTGTTTAGCACTTCAATTGTTGCTGCTCAAACCTGGCGGCATAATCACCAATTCCAGATTACTACCGAGAATGACTGTTATATATCACTCAGTAGTGACGGTTATTATACCAATGGCTTAATACTTTCTTTGCAATGGATGCCCGGAAAAAAAGATGAACTTAAAACTAAATATAATTCTTTTGAATGGAGCCAGATGATCTACAATGCTGAAGATGGAAGTTATGATTTTGAAAAGATTGACCGACCGGTTACCGGTTATTTATACTGCGGATTTCAGCAAAAAGTTTATACCTCGAAACAAAATCTTTTTAAATGGAGTTTATCAGCCGGTGTAATTGGTAAACCTGCAATGGGAGAAGAGGTTCAGACAGCTATTCATCAATTCTGGAATTCGTACCGGACACCTGAATGGAAATATCAGTTACAACCTGCCTGGGGCGGAACATTCTCGATGACATGGTCGCCACAGGTTGGTAAGTTTGATCCTTCAAATGAATTTGACTTCAAGCCTGTGCTTGGAGGATCTGTTGGCAACATGCTTGTCAATGCCATGGCCGGTGCTGCTTTTATCTTTGGACGTATGAATAAAAATTCGGCCACCGTGTTTTGGAGCAATCATACAGGCAATTCAAAAAATGATCGTGAATCTTTCTTTTATTTATATCCTGCGTTTTACCTGAAAGCTTATGATGTTACCGTTCAGGGCAATATGTTTAAACATGATCCTTCTCCTCTGCTGGGAAAACTGAATCCATATTTTTTTCAGATGAAAGCAGGCTTCATGTATGCCGGCAATAAATTTACCATAGGATACAATGCAGTGTATGAAAGCAAACAGTCGCTGAAACAAAGACGTCCGCAATGCTATGGCAGCATTCAGATGGCTGTCATGTGGTAAATAAGTTGCAAACTCAGGACAGCTTTTGTTGTTCCATTAAGTATTTGAATATTCAGGATAGCAGGGGGGAGAAAGATCAGCAATAATTCTTCTTCAACTGCTCTGCAAAACCCTGATACCAATCTACTGCGTTTTGGTATTCTTTATTCTTAATCATTTTAACGGCAGGGGTAATCATGTGCTGATACAGGTAATCATAAATTTCATTTCTGTTTTCACAATTGGCAATAGCAGTAACTACATCAGGCCCCAGCGTTTGATATTCATCTAACAATTTTTTGCCCTGCTCTGTTTTGCTCATATAATTTGCTCTCAAATATCGGAGCGTAGTCAGTTCTTCACAATCATCAGCCAGTCCTCTTTCGGTAACACAAGCTGTGGTGATAAAGCAGTCCATATCATCATCAATGGTTGTCTTATATTTCATTTCAATAAAAACTTCCCCTTTTTTATTGAGCAGTTTTGCATATTCATTCATTGACACTTTAAATACCGGATTGGCAGGTAATTCCTGGGGCCAGGCCAGTTCACCTGATTTTTTGGTACTCTTTGTTGTTTTTATGATATAAACCGCATCTTCTTTCGGCGCTTTGGTTACAGATGCTATGGTAAATTCGTAATGCAAATAATCCGTCGCGACATCCTGTTTGGGTTCTTTATAATAAAAACAATAGAGTTTTAATTGTTTATCCGCAGGACTTGCATTAGGAAAATCCTTTATTGCTTCATGAAATATTTCAATATTATATTCATATTGATCGGGTAGTTCAGAGTTTTTCTTACTTTCATAAGCAACCGGGAAGTTTTGATTAGATATTTTTCTGGCAAGAGGTAATCCGGCAATAGCTATTGAAAGCGCTCCGGATTTGCGGATAAAGTTTCTTCTGTTCATGGTCTTTAATTTTTTACTTCGAATATGATGGAGTTAATCTCTTGGTTTTTTTGATAAAAATTTTCTCCCGTATATATAAATAACGAGATACGAAAAAACGTATTGTGAATTTAAAAAATATTTTGATGCTCCTGAGCCTTCGTGCCCCACGAACCAGGGCAGTGGATATTTATGCTTTTTCAGTTTTAACCTGTTTCAATGTTTCGGCAACTCTTCTTCCGGTTTCAGCGCCACCGTTCATAAATCCCTGAAACATTTCACTGCAATGTTCACCCGCAAAATAAAAATTGCCAACAGGCTCCATCACCAGGCCTGAAAAAGCTGTCCATTGTCCCGGCTTAAAACATGTGTAACTGCCTTGTATGTACGGAAAGCCTATCCAGTTGACAAAGATGTGCTTATTGAGAAATTTTTCTTTTGAGTGTTTAAAGACTTTATTCAACTCTGTTACAAAGCCATCAATTTTTTCTTTTGTGAGCTCAGTTCCCCATGTATGATTTGCAGGAGAATATTGATTCTTTGTCGCTTCGTCATGAAGTTTTTGTGAAAAGGCGCCTCCGAAATAACAAACATAGGCACCGTTGGCAGAGCTTTCAGGTTTATTATGGCCGCCATCCCATCCGTTTACTATTTCTTTGTGAAACAGATAACCCATTGCATTGTTCTCTTTGTTTTTCCAGGGTTCACCATCATAGTTTAGGATCAGTTTTGTATTCATTCCATATCCCAATTCGTTGATACATTTTTGCTTTTCAGGAGAAATATTTTTCAGATTTAGTTTCAGCTTTCTTAAAATGGTAAACGGGATTGTACACACTACATATTTTGCCAATATCTGTTTGCCGTTTCTGAAAGATATTTTATAGGCGCCATTATCCGTTTCATTGATTTCTGATATTTCATATCCTTTTTCAATTTTGTCTGCTCCGATCTTTTTTGTTAAACCTTCAATGATTTTAGAATTGCCGCCTTTGATCCTGAATCTTTCATCACTGTCGCCAAATACTCTGAAGCCCTTGTCTGTATCAGTATCCACCATGTCCAGCATATTGAGCGTTGATTGTTCAGAACAATCCAGCCCAAACTCTGCAATGAAGGCCGCGGTAAACAGGTCTTTCAGCCATTGTTTGCACTTTAAAGATTTGATGTATCCGGATAAAGGCATATTATCCAGTTTGACTGCGTCTTCTGTGTCATAGTTTTCTCCCAAAGAATCTTTATCAGCTGCAATTTTCCCTGCAATTTTTTTAAACTCATTTATTATTTCTTTTTCACTGATGATTCTGTTATCAAAATAGTAAATGTCTTTTATCAGATTACCGGTCTTTTGTTCTTCTTCAAGATCTATCAGATCCAGGTTAAATTCTTTTGCAAGTGCCAGCATATCTTCATGGCCGGTGTCTATAAAGTCGCCTCCGAATTCAGGATAGATTTTTAATCCCAGCGGATCATTATAATGAGTAAGAATTCTGCCACCTGCACGATTTTGTGCTTCAAATATTTTAAAAGAAAGATCGGAATCCAGTAAATGATTGGCACAATTCAGGCCTGCTATCCCGCCGCCAAGAATTGCAATATCGAGAACATCGTTGGTTTTTGTTTTACTAGTCTTGCTGTCATTGCAGGAAGAAAGTAAAGAAGGAAAGCTTAATGCCAGGGAAGCGCCTAATGCTGAAATTGCCGTTTTTTCTAAAAATTCTTTACGTCCATATTTCTTTGTATTGGATTTTTCTGAGGAATCTTCAATTTGATGAATTTCTTTATTGAGTGAAAACATTAATTTTCTCAACAAGCTGCTTTTGGGTTTTTTCATAATCGTTCAGGTTTTGGTTGGTTTTAGAAAAATCAAGTTAAGTAATGCCTGATTAAAGCACTGTAAAAATAAATATGAAATTAAGAGGTAATTTTTATAAACTGTAAGTTCAATTGATGAGTGCTCTATCAGCAGTGATCTCAAACGCAACTGCAACTTCAGGAATAATTACAACCCTAAACTGGTCCAGCAGTTCGCAGAAGGCAGGGAAGAAGGAGTTTAAAAAGCGATTTTTTACAGGCGGTGCCTCGGCAGAATGGATTTTCGGGCTAATTAAATCTAACTGACGAACCCGTCGTGAATCAGCATATTTGTTCCAATTGATGCCGGGCCCACGCCATCCACAAGACCCGGGCGGTGAGACGACAGCCGGGAAGAAGTTCTTTTTGTTGGTGTGAAAGAACTATGGAAGAAAAAACTTTAAATTTGAACACCAACAACGGCCTAACTTTTAACTATTTTGTTTCAGTCCGTTCCTTATTCAACTATCCATAGTGTTTAACAAGAATAAAAAAAGCATCTGTCTGAAAAGGCAGATGCTACATACTTTGCGGGATCTTCAGCTATCAGGGCTATACTTTCTCTGCTGATTTTTCCCGTGCATAGTTCAATACATTCAGCACAGATTCTGTGCGTGGCATTTCAATAATGCGGTCGAGCCGTTCTTTTGAAACCCTGAGAACGGCAAGTTTTTCACGGAGCGTCCAGTCTTTCAGCAAAGCGTCCTGAATGTTTTTGGTTTGCTCAGGAGTGGTCTCATTGTACAAATACAATAAAAGGTCCTCAGTTGTGAAACTTGTCATAGGTAAATCCATTAATGTCCTTAAAAAAGTGAATGTCAGAAAATGTGAAACGTCCGTAATTGAAACGCTGTTTTGTGCCTCTTATTGTACTAATGTACTAATTATTTGTCTTTTTGAGGAGCTTCCGGTATTAAAAAAAGGTCTTCATTATCCCTTTTCATCAGGTATTTTTCTCTAGCGTATTTTTCCAGTGTGGCGGGATTGGTTTTAAGTTCTTCTAATTCTTTGCGTTCGATGGCAATCTGCCTGCTGTAATATTCCTTGCTCTGCTGCAGTTCCTTCAATTCATTCTGCCTGGCCCATTGAGTAAAAAGATCGTTTTTGTCGAAAAAAAACAAAATGGTGGCAAATGCAATGAATGAGATCAGGTATTTGTTTTTTAACCAGGATGGAATGCGGACCGGCAGTTTCATGATATCGGAATGGGTTTTAGGAAGAAACTCTTAATCAGTTCATTTATTTTCCAAATTTAATTGTTCTGCCCGGAAAAATTGCTGAATCACCCAACAATTCTTCAATGCGCAGCAACTGGTTGTATTTCGCCATCCGGTCGGTGCGTGAACCCGAGCCTGTCTTGATCTGCCCGCAGTTCAATGCTACCGCCAGGTCAGCAATAGTGGTGTCTTCTGTTTCACCGCTGCGGTGGCTCATGATGGTGTTATAATTATTTTTCTGTGCCAGGCGGACCGCATTTATTGTTTCCGTAATGGTTCCGATCTGGTTCACCTTTACCAGCAATGCATTGGCAACTCCCTTGTCAATACCCTGTTGCAGGCGGGTTACATTGGTTACAAACAGATCATCGCCTACCAATTGTATTTTATTTCCTAATGCGGTGGTCATAAGCTTCCACCCATCCCAGTCGTCTTCCGCCATACCGTCTTCAATAGAAATGATCGGGTACTGTCTTACCCAGCCAGCCCAATAGTCCACCATTTTTTCGGAGCTCAGTTTCTTGCCCTCTGATTTGTGAAAATGATATACTTTTTCCGTTTTGTCATACATCTCACTTACCGCAGGGTCCATGGCAATGGCTATTTGGGATCCTGTTTTATACCCGGCAGTTTCAATGGCGGTCAAAACGGTTTCAATCGCTTCTTCATTGCTTTGAATATTGGGGGCAAAACCTCCTTCGTCACCCACATTGGTGCTGTATCCTTTTTTCTTCAATACCGATTTCAGCGTATGAAACACTTCCACGCCCCAGCGCAGCCCTTCATGAAAAGAAGAAGCGCCCACCGGCATTACCATGAATTCCTGGAAGTCTATTTTATTATCGGCATGTGCGCCGCCGTTGAGGATGTTCATCATCGGCACGGGAAGCGTCACTGCCTCTTTCCCTCCGATGGAATGGTACAATGGCAGGCCGGATTCGGCAGCGGCAGCTTTGGCAGCAGCCATGCTTACTGCAAGAATTGCATTGGCCCCTAGTTTCCCTTTATTGGGAGTTCCGTCCAGGCCGATCATCAACTGATCAATGCCATTCTGATCCGAGACCTCATGCCCTTGTAATGCAGGAGCAATGATGGCGGTAATATTTTGAACTGCTTTCAGCACTCCTTTGCCGCCGTATTTTGTTTTATCGCCGTCACGAAGTTCAACGGCTTCATGCACACCTGTGCTTGCCCCGCTGGGTACGATGGCCCTGCCCGTTACTCCCTTGCTTGTGATTACGTCGGCTTCTACGGTGGGATTGCCACGGCTGTCAAGCACTTGTCTTGCTGTGATCTTTGAAATGGAACTCATAAATAGAAAAGAATATTTTGATGATCAGTTTTCTGAGACTGGTTCTTTTTGGCGGGTCAAAGACCGGAAGATCTCTTCCAGGCTTTGATTTTCGCTTTGCAAAGAAACGATGTTGAGGTTATTCTGCAAAGCTATTTCAAGAAGTTGCTTCCTTACCGATTCCGGATCAGATGTTGCAATTCTGAAATGCCCGGTTGCTAATTCTTCCACTCCTTCCGTAAGCGGAATTTTTTCCAATACAATCTTTGAAAAAGGTTCTTTAAACTGAACGGATATGGAATGCCTGCTTTTATTTTTCGACTGCAGGTTACTCAATGTATCATCAGCCACCAGCTTTCCTTTGTTGATGATGATGACACGGTCGCAGATTGCTTCCACTTCCTGAAGTATATGAGAAGAAAACAAGACCGTTTTGTTTTTTCCCTGCTGCCTGATCACATCCCTGATCTCAATAATCTGGTTGGGATCCAGTCCGCTGGTTGGCTCATCCAGTATCAGCACTTCGGGATCATGGATCAAAGCCGCTGCCAGGCCCACTCTTTGTTTATATCCCTTGGAGAGCTGGCCGATCTTTTTCCTGGCCTCAGGGGTAAGCCCTACCATTTCGATCGCATTGGCAATGGCTGCCTTTCGGTCTTTGATGCGGTGCACCTCTGCAATGAATCCCAGGTATTCTTTTACATACATGTCAAAATACAGTGAATTGCCTTCGGGGAGGTAGCCGATCTTTTCTTTTGCCGACAACGGATCTTTAGAAACATTGATTCCGCATACAAAAGCATCTCCTCCGTCCTGTTTCAGATAGCCTGTTATGATCTTCATGGTGGTGGATTTGCCGGCACCATTGGGGCCAAGAAAACCAACGATCTCACCGCTCTTCAGACCAAAAGAAATATCGTCAACCGCTTTTTGTTCTTCGTATATCTTAAGAAGATTTTTTACCTCTATGGACATGCGCCAAAATTAAGGCTTATGCTCAACACATTTTTGTTAATGATGAAAGTAGCGTTATCAAAGATCATCAAACTCATACAGGGGTTCGATGTGAGTGCCGGGCCTTATTTCATAAACGGGGTTCAGTAATCCGTTAGCCAGCCCGTACACCCAGCCATGCAAATGAGGCCTCTGTTCTTCTTTCCAGGCTTTTTGAACTATGGAAGTTTTGGCAAGGTTGAATACCTGTTCCTGCACATTCAATTCCACAAGACGATTCTCTTTTTCATGCGGGTCTTTGATATTATCCAGTTCGGAACGGTGAATGCGGTACACATCTTTAATGCTGCGCAGCCACATGTTCAGTATTGCCTTGTGATCATGATTGGTGAGGGCCGCTTTGATGCCTCCGCATCCGTAATGCCCGCAGACAATGATGTGTTTCACTTTCAGAATGGTGACCGCAAAATCAAGAACACTGAGAAGGTTCACATCGTTGTTGATAACGAGATTGGCAACATTGCGGTGTACAAAGATCTCGCCGGGTTCCGTATTGGTGATCTGGTTGGCCGGCACTCGGCTGTCGCTGCATCCGATCCATAAAAATTCGGGAGACTGGACTTTGACAAGCCGCCTGAAATATTCCGGATCTTTTTCTATCTGGCTTTCAGCCCAGAGTTTATTTTCCTGCAGTAATTTTTGATGCTTCTTCATTGCCCGGAATTTTTTTGATAAAAAGATCAGATCAGTCTTCGATCTCGGCAGAGTTTTTTGGAAGATGTTTGTATTCTCCCTTCAAAGCGTAGTATCCGAAGATCATGATGCCGATTGCTATCGGTATAAAGATGACCACGAATACGATCCATTGTATCCTGGTGTCTATAACAGGCTTTTTTGCGATCTCACCGGCGGCAGTTTTTACAAGATAGTAAATACTGAGAGGCCCGAGTAAGATCCAGATAATGCCTGCTGCTTTTTTTATGCTGTCCATGGTCTTTTATTTCTTTCATCAAAAAATCAATCGCTTACGTCTTTGTCAATTTTATTGGTGATATATAAAGTGCCGATCAGAAAACAGATGCCGGCAACGATTATGGTATAATACAAGCCCACCAGTTTATCGCCGGTATAAATTGTACTCAGCAATGTAGCGATAAAAGGCGTAAGTCCGCCGAAGATGCCATTGCCTATGTGATAGGGCAGGCTCATGGAAGTGTAACGGATCTTGGTGGGGAATAACTCCACCAGGAAAGCCGCTATCGGGCCATAAACCATGGTCACATAAAAGATCATGATGAAAACGATGCCGATGATTTTCCAATAATTTCCGGTATCCAGGACCTTTGATGTTTTTATCTCAGGCTTCAGCGTCACTTTTCCCGGAGTGGAATAGAGTGTATCCGTTTTGGTTTCCGTCAGGCTGGTCCCGTCAGTAAAGAATTGAGTTGTGGTTTTGGTATGCAATGTATCGTTGCTGTTATCAAGAATCTGAAAACTGTTTTTGATCTGTTTCTTTTCTGCGATCTCGGTTTTAGCTTGTGTATCGGTTATGGATATGAGTTTCCCGAAGAGAGGCCTGTAGGTAACAATTGCCAGCAACAAGCCTGCCATCATGATCCATTTTCTTCCAACCCGGTCACTCCATTTTCCGAACAATACAAAGAAGGGTGTGGCAAAAAGTATGGCCCAGATGATAATGGTGCGGGTCTGATCGAAATCCAGCTTGCAGGTGCTTTCCATAAAGGTCATCACATAAAACTGGCTGGTGTACCAAACGACTCCCTGTCCCATAGTTGCGCCGAACAAAGCCAGCAATACCATTTTCAGATTTGATCTGTGACTGAAGCTTTCTTTTAATGGGTTCTTTGAAATTTTCCCCTCTGACTTTATTCGTGCGAACAAGGGAGATTCTTTCATCTTCAGCCGGATGTAAACAGAAATGGCAACAAGGATGACGGAAAAGAGAAAAGGAATCCTCCATCCCCAATCGTTAAACTTGCTGATGGAGCGGGTAAGGTCTTCATCCAGACCATGACGTGTTATCAGGATTATTCCGAGGGAAAGGAATAACCCGAGAGTGGCTGTGGTTTGTATCCAGGATGTGAGGTAACCTCTTTTCTCCGCAGGTGAATGCTCCGCAACATAAGTGGCAGCCCCGCCATATTCCCCGCCTAAAGCAAGGCCCTGCAGCAAGCGCAGGATCAGAATGATGACAGGAGCAAAAAAACCGATTTGCGCATAGCCCGGCACCAGACCTATGGCAAATGTGGATCCACCCATGATGATCAGCGTAAGCAGAAATGTGTACTTGCGCCCGATCAGGTCTCCCAATCTTCCGAATACCAGTGCACCGAACGGGCGGACTACAAAGCCGGCAGCAAATGTTGCCAGTGTGGACAGTAATGCAGCAGTGGGATTTTCTTTTGGAAAAAACTGGCTGGCAATGACGGTTGCCAGACTCCCGAAAATGTAAAAATCGTACCATTCGATAAGGGTGCCGACAGAGGATGCAGCGATCACCTTACGAATGCTGAAAGCTTCGTTGGTTTGGTTCATGCGGTTAAATTACATAAATCATTAAAGCTATAAATAAAATGAAAACAGATGAACAGAATTTTTATTCAGTGTCTTTATTTAAAATGAACGGTCGTTAGTAACACTCATTTGCTTATTTATAAAATTCCGCAATTATTAGTATATCGTTTCAATATTGTCATTTATAATTTTGGAGCTTTCGTACCTTTAAGACTTCAATAAAAATTATTAAGATCATGTCATATCCTTACCAGATCCGCAGTTTTGATGAATACCAGGTAGCGTACCGTGTCAGCGTAAATGAGCCCGAAAGTTTCTGGGCTTCCATTGCCGAACATTTTTACTGGAGAAAAAAATGGGACAAGGTACTGGAGTGGAATTTCAAAGAGCCGAATGTAAAATGGTTCCGGGGCGGGAAGTTGAACATCACTGAAAATTGTATTGACCGTCATCTGGAAGAATTGGGAGACCGTCCTGCCATTATCTGGGAACCCAACAATCCGGAAGACAGAACAAGAGTGGTTACATATAGCAGGCTGCACAAAAGAGTTTGCCAGGTGGCACAGATGCTTGTAAACAACGGAGTAAAAAAAGGAGACAGGGTCTGTATTTACATGGGCATGGTTCCCGAGTTGGCTTATGCCGTGTTAGGATGTGCCAGGATCGGCGCCATTCACAGTGTCATATTCGGGGGGTTCTCTGCACAGAGTATTGCCAACCGCCTGGAAGATGCACAGGCAGAAGTGATTATCACCTGTGACGGAGCTTACCGTGGTGCAAAGGATATTCCATTGAAGAGTGTGATTGATGATGCTTTGGTGGGGAATAAGACAGTGAGAAGAGTAATTGTTTATACCCGGACAAGGACCCCGGTCTCCATGATCAAAGGGAGGGATGTATGGTGGGAAGATGAAATGGAATATGCCGAGACACAGGTGGAAAAAAACGGGAAGGTTGAATTTCAGGCAGAGGTTATGGATGCAGAAGATCCGCTTTATATTTTATACACTTCCGGAAGTACGGGAAAGCCCAAAGGCGTAGTTCACACTGTTGCGGGTTATATGATCTGGAATGCCTACACTTTTGTCAACGTATTTCAATATAAACCCGGCGATATTTATTTCTGTACGGCAGATATCGGATGGGTGACAGGCCACAGTTATATTTTATACGGGCCACTCAGCGTAGGAGCCACGTCTGTTATGTTTGAAGGCATTCCCACCTGGCCGGATGCAGGAAGATTCTGGGATATAGTTGACAAATACAAAGTGAATATTCTTTATACAGCTCCTACTGCAATCAGAAGTCTGATGGGGTTTGGAATGGAGCCATTGAAAGGGAAAGATCTATCCTCCCTGAAAGTGTTGGGATCTGTGGGTGAACCCATTAATGAAGAAGCCTGGCATTGGTATAATGATAATATCGGTAAAAAGAAATGCCCGATCGTGGATACGTGGTGGCAGACAGAGACGGGAGGTATCATGATCTCAACTATGGCAGGAATTACACCGGCAATACCGGCATGGGCATCGCTTCCTTTGCCGGGAGTGCAACCGTTATTGGTGGATGAAGAAGGCAAACCGGTTCCTGATCCGAAAGAAGGTGAGATAGCATCAGGGAATTTATGCATGAAAGCTCCATGGCCCGGCATGATACGCACTACTTATGGCGATCATGAACGTTGCCGCCTGAATTATTTCGCTACTTATGACAACCTATATTTCAGTGGTGACGGAGCCTTAAAAGATTCCAAAGGGAACTATCGTATCACCGGCCGCGTGGATGATGTACTGAATGTAAGCGGCCACCGAATCGGTACTGCAGAAGTTGAGAATGCCATCAACATGCACTCGGGTGTGGTGGAAAGCGCTGTTGTCGGCTTCCCGCATGATATCAAAGGCCTGGGAATTTATGCCTATGTAATCTTTACTGGAAAGAGCCATGATGACGAAAGAACAAAAAAAGATATTACGGAAACAGTGTCAAGAATCATTGGTCCCATTGCCAAGCCGGATAAGATCCAGTTTGTCCGCGGCCTCCCCAAAACAAGAAGCGGGAAGATCATGCGCAGGATCCTGAGAAAGATTGCAGAAGGTGATACTTCAAACCTGGGTGACATAACTGCTCTCTTGGATCCATCGGTTGTTGAAGAAATTAAAAACGGAAGGCTGTAAGAGGTCTGTTGATCCGGTATTAATAATATTTTTAAGAGCAGTACTAAAAAATAAAACAGCCACGGATGGGGCTGTTTTAAAAGGTTTTTCCAAATTATATGAAAGAATAATTTTTTGCCGGAACAAGTCTGCAAAAATCATACCCATTCCAAAAAATAATTTCATTTATTAGAAGATCTGCATTGTGGAAATTATTTTTGACTCCCAACTGACAAAATATTGATGGCAGATAGTCTCCCGAAAAATAAAATAAGAGTAGCATTACGATGGATAGGCTGGATTTTATTAGTGCAATTTATCCTGATCAATATGAGCGCAGCTTTGTATGCTTATAAATTCACTTATATCCATGATAGCCCACCACCTCCTTCTTCCGGGTCAAAAAATATATTTGTAAAGACCTGGCACTTATTCCGTGGACCACGGAGCTACCGGTCTGTAGAAAAGTCAACACCTGACTATTCTTACCGTCAACAGACATTTTACACAAAAGACAGCATAGCAATTACCGGATGGTATATCCCTGCAGATTCATCGAAAGGAAGTGTTATCCTTCTTCACGGGTTGGGAGGAAACATGGAAACGATATTGAAAGTGGTTTATAGTTTTCATGGAATGCACTATAATGTAATGATGATAGATTACCGGGCACACGGCTTGAGCGGAGGCCAGGTGTTTACCTACGGAATAAGGGAAACAGAAGAAGTAAAGCTGGCATATGATTATGTCTCTTCTCAGGGAGAGAAAAATATTTTCTTTTATGGCTTTTCAATGGGAGCAGTACTTGCCGCCAAAACGATCTATGATTATGGATTAAAGCCTTCGGGGCTGATCATGGATGCGTCATTTGCCACACTCAGGGATCATTTCCGGGCCAGGGCAAGAGTACTTGGCTTTCCGACTGAGCCTTTTGCCACACTGACCACTTTCTGGTCCGGTATCGAAAGAGGATTTAACGGTTTTAAGTTATCAGCCTGCCGCTATGTAGAAAAAGTAGATTGCCCGGTGTTGCTTGAGTTTGGTGAAAAAGACGGGCTCGTTATGCGAAGCGAGACCCTATGTATTTTTGATCATATCAAATCTTCACAAAAAAAATTAGTGGAATATGAAGGTGTGGGTCATTTTATTTATGTAGAAGTGGATCCTATTAAATGGGAGAGAGAAGTATCCGGATTTTTGAGCACCCGGAAATGAAAGTTTATTTCCTTATGATCACTTTGGTTCCTACCGGAGTATAGTTGTAAAGGTCTTCCACATCACTGCGCTTCATGGAGATGCAGCCCTGAGTCCAGTTTTTGTATTTGTCCACCACAAAATCTTCATGCGGCCAGGTGCCATGAATGCCAATGCCGCCGCCAATCTGTGCCGATAAAGGGATCTCACCTCTCACTTTTCTTTGATTGAATTTTTCCCAACTCTCTTTATTAGGATAGTCCAATGCTAAAAAACGGTCCCAGTTTTTATGGAATCGCTTATCAACGATACGGAAAGTTCCTTCAGGTGTTTTTTTATCACCCTGCATTTTTTTATCTCCCAGATTGTTGTTTCCGAAAACGACTGGATAAGTAGCATACCAGCCTTTATCGTCAAATACACTCAGTTCATACTTGTTTTTGTCAATGACGATGTAGATTATTCCTATAGGCCCATCGCCGTTACCGATCCTTTTTGCACTGAAATGTAGGGGAGAGAAAGTATTATGCTTGTTGGACGCCAGCAAGCTTCCCGCTGTGAAGATCAAACTGAGTACGATTATTTTCTTCATATCAATGTCCCGCAATCCGTTATTATTTCAAACGCAATGCCACAATTTAATATTTTGATTACAGTTGTCTTTTAACGTGTTATTTAGAAAATACCCTGAGTGAGAATGCAATGAAGTTTTTCTATTGCTTCTGTGGATAAAAAAGGGCTGTATCAAAAGTAAAAAGTTCACTTTTACGATCGCATAAACGATGATCCGGGCTGCAAAAAAGAGCGTGGGTCTTTGCGAGGTAATAAAAGAAAGAAGATCGCTTCGTTCCTCGCGATGACCCGGGATACAAAAATTGCCGAAGCAAACTGTACTCAGGGCAGATCGCTTCGTCGCTGCGCTCTTCCCGATGACCAACGCGGCATAAATGAAGAAGGTTGTAGCAGTAGTAAAAAATTCACTTCTATGATCGCATAAGCGATAACCTACTCCTAGTGGAATACAAACAAAAAAGGAGGCTATCTTAACTTTTGAGATAGCCTTTTCAGAGTTAAAAAGTTTGGATTGATCACCATCTGCTGAGACGGATGCCAACATTGTAAGGTGTTATATTCAGTCCGCGGCTATACATGCTTTTGCTTGAAATGGATCCGTACAATTTGACAGGACCCAGGGAAAGTTCTCCCACATAAGAAATCTTCCAGCGCTCCAGGTCAAAATCATCTTTGGCTTTCTTCTTTCCTTCATCGGATGTGACGGTTTTATTTCTGGCGCTGTAAAGCCAGCCGGCGCTGACGCCTGCACTTATACCGAACCCGTCAGAAGTACGTTTGGGAGTGAAGTTGAAATTTAGCATCAGGGGGACAGTAATATAGTCTGCTGCCAGTTTATCTTTTTTATAACTGCGGTTAAGAGCTTGGTCCAGGTAGAGAATAGGAGGGTTGGATACTGCAGGAGGATTGGGGTCATAACGTACCGGTTCTTTGTAGCGGTAGTTGTTCAGCTCAAATCCCAGTCCATATTGAAGATTCACCACATGTTTGATCATGTTCAGCCTTTGCATGAAGACCCACACGTTCACATTCACAGACTTCCCACTGCTCAGTTTCAGCCAGCTGTCATTACTGCCCGGCGCATATTGTTGTGCATCAGAACCGGTATAATTGGTGTTGTCTGTATAATTGGCAAAGCCAAGATCCACGATCCACCAGTTTGTTCTCAGATTGGAAGGTTTGGATCGTTTTCTTTCGGGCATTTTGTATTCTTTATTCTTTTCTTCATTTCCATGTTTACGGATAATGATCATGCCTCCGACTTTCACTGTATCTGCTTTTTCTTGTGATGATCCCAGTATTGTGAAACATAGCATTACTAAAATGATAGATATCCTTTTCATATTCTTGTAATAGTATTTATATCGGTTTTTTCTTAAATAAATCATTTCAGTTTTACAGCCACAGCTCCGATCAACAACTGATCGTCATTATTAGTAGGATTGATACGGGTGGTCTTTTCAAAGAAACGGGTCACTTTGCGAAAAAGGCCACGAATTCTTTTATTGCCTTTTTCATCCTGCTCAGCAAAATCTGCATTAGAGCCTGCTGTAATTCCTTTATTGATATACGAATTCTCGGGAGAGTTTGTTACAGCAGGAGCTTCATTTAAATTGGCAATAACATTATTGGGAATTTCATTTACGGCTAAGTCAGGCACCGAAGAGGAAGCGATGATCTTAATGCCCGGATCCGGTTGTGTGGCCATTGAATTATTGGCAGGTGTATTATCTGTGAGCAATGGCACTTTATTATCTATAATAGGATTATCTATAATAGGCTCCGGCGTTTTAACAGGAATATTATGCGGAGCAGTTATCCCGTTATTTTCTTTTTTAGAGAAAGTGAGATTGTCTGTTTGCTGTGGCATGTCTTTCCTTAAGACTTCTTCTTTTATTTCAGTTTGTGCAACAGGATTATTAACCGTGATTTTATTGGCCACACCGGCATTGGTATCATTGGCGGTTTTCACTCCATGAGAAGCGACAGGGCCCGAAACAGAACCCTTTTTATTATTCAGTGAAAAGAACGCAGTGATACCTATTCCAAGGATCAGTATAGCAGCCGCCGCGGCTCTCCAATAACGGATGCTTATAACCCTTACTTTTTCTGCTCTTCGGTATAAAGATTCTTTATCGGGAAATACAATACTTTCTTCAGGAACCGATTTTGTTTTGATCAGAACTTTCAGTTCTTTTTTAGCTTCAGGATGAGCGGCAATAAATTTTTCAACATCGTTTCTTTCTTTTTGGCTCAATTCATCATCAACATACAACAGCAGCCACTCTTCGTAATTGGATACATTGATCAGTCCATTTTCTTCCGGTTGCAACAACTCTTCTTTGTTTTCGAAAACGATATATGATTCGGGAACCAACCTGGATTGTAAAAGCAATTCCAGCTCTTCTTTCAGGTCCGGGTTCTGCTGAATGAATGACTCCACCTGCAGGCGATCCTCGCTGCTCAGTTCATTATCCATGTACAGGATAAAGAATTCTTCGTAATTATGGCGGTTGATATTCATTCTTTCTTCAGTTTCTTACACTTCAGTTTTTATATCACGTTCTCCAGCTTAACAATGTATTCCTTTAGTTGCAGCCTGGCCCGGTGCAGGTACACTTTCACCTGGCTGTCATTCAATCCGGTAATTTTCCCGATCTCCTCATAACTGTAGCCTTCATAATCTTTCAACAATACCAAAGAACGTTGAGTTTCATTTAGTCTTTCCAATGCATCTTCCAATACTTTTTTCAGGTTATGAACCGGTTTGTTCTGGACCTTTACTGAATCACTGAATTCTTCCTGGAGTTGTATCCTTTTTACTTTGCGGATATGATCTATCATCTGGTGGTAGGCAACGGTGAAAAGATAAGACTTGCTTTTTTCAGCATCCACTTCTTCACGATTGCGCCACATTTTTTCAAAAGCCGTTTGCACCACATCCCGTGCATCTTCTTCATGTCTGAGGTTCTTCAGGATGAAGCGGTACACGTTATCCGCATAACTGGTCACACATTCGTTATATTCTCTTTCGGTCATAAAACAGCTGGCTTTCCCATAACAAATTTAATCAGGATATTCAGGGATCTTGTGTATTACGATCAGAATGTCAAAAAGTTACATTCCGGGTGAAAATAGTTTTAAGGCTCCCAATGCCTGGAAATCAATGAGTGGAGTATTAAGAAATGAATTGACGTGACAGGTTTTCCCAGATCATATTGTTATTTCCCGGGTCATTTTGGGGCACTGTGCACTTACAACAAACTTTATCCGGGCCTTTTTGCCATGTAGGATGTTGGGTTTTCGGAGAAGATGGGATAAATATCAGGCCTGCAAAGATCAGGATGACAGCGATAGCGATGCTCCGGGAATTATTCCATCTCATATTGGTTGGTTTATGTTTTTGACGAAAATAGAGAATTGAAGGTTACAGAAAATCTAAATTTTATCATAATAAGGCTAAAAACCGTTTGAAGTGCTCCTGTATCTTTGTCCTTCAAATCCATAGTTATGAACGAAAATTTAGTAAAACGTCTTGCCGGAGAGATCGAAGGCATCAAAGCTTCAGGACTTTACAAATCTGAACGCATCATTGAAAGCCCACAGGGTGCGGAAATAAAAGTAGGGGGGAAAACAGTATTGAATTTCTGCGCCAACAATTATCTCGGCCTTTCTTCGCATCCGAAAGTGATCGAAGCTGCACACAAGACTATTGATTCGAGAGGTTATGGATTGAGCAGTGTGCGTTTTATTTGCGGCACTCAGGATATACATAAAGAACTGGAGAAAAAACTCTCTGAATTTCTCGGCACGGAAGACACCATTTTATATGCTGCTGCTTTTGATGCAAACGGTGGTGTGTTTGAACCTCTGTTCGGGGAAGAAGATGCGATCATTTCCGATGCATTGAACCATGCTTCCATCATTGATGGGGTGCGTTTGTGTAAAGCACAGCGTTACCGCTATGATCATAACAACATGGCCGACCTTGAAGTAAAACTGAAAGAAGCTTCAGGTGCCCGTAGTCGTATCATTGTTACGGATGGATCGTTCAGCATGGATGGAACGATCGCACAGTTGGATAAGATCTGTGATCTGGCCGATAAATATGATGCTGCAGTGATGATAGATGAATGCCACTCCTCTGGTTTCCTGGGTAAAACCGGCAGAGGAACACATGAGTACCGTGGTGTAATGGGGAGAATAGATATCATCACCGGTACTTTGGGAAAAGCCTTGGGTGGTGCTTCGGGAGGATTTACTTCCGGAAGAAAAGAGATCATCGGGATGCTGCGTCAGAGATCAAGGCCTTATTTATTTTCCAATACGTTGGCACCTTCTATTGTAGGCGGCAGTATTGCAGTGCTAAATATGTTGACAGAAACTACTCAACTTCGTGATAAACTTGAGTTCAACACAAAATATTTCAGAACAAAAATGTCTGAAGCCGGATTTGATATCAAGCCCGGCGATCATCCTATTGTACCTATCATGTTGTACGAGGCGGTGCTGGCACAGAACTTTGCAGCTAAATTGCTGGATGAAGGAATATATGTGATCGGATTTTTCTATCCGGTTGTTGCTAAAGGCCAGGCAAGGATAAGAGTACAGTTGAGCGCTGCTCATGAACAACATCATCTGGACAGAGCCATTGCAGCATTTACCAAGATCGGTAAGGAGCTGGGGGTATTGAAATAAAGAGGCTTCAGCAACCGGATACCGGCGGTCATTAAAAAATCAGATAAATGAAAAAGGAAAAACGTTTCGCACGGAATTGCAAAACGTTTTTTTAATGAAATGTTTGTTTAATTCACTTTCAGGTTCAGGCTGTTTGCTGCTTGTTTTACTGCATCCAACCCTGTATTATCTCCTTCTACCTGTACCAGGAGGCGATTACTTGCAGGGAAGAGCAGACTGTACTGGTCTGAATTCTTTTCATAAGATTCAACGGCTTTGTTGCCGTTGAAAGTGACCGTCTTTTTATAGCCGTTATCATCTTCCTGTTCCATATTAAATCCCCAGTACATCATGCTGTAATAAGCTGCACCTGCAGCACCGGCACAATCAAAAATCTGTACTCGGAATCTTTTGCTGTCATCCTCATTCTTATAATCTGCTTCGGCAACACCAAAACCCATTCCGCTGTTGACTGAAAATCCGGAACGTTTCATATCCAACAATGTTTCCGGCAACATGGCTTTCAACTGGTCGGTACTTAATGCCGGTAAATTCTTCATGGCTTCCAGAGCCTTTGCCATATCTGTTGCAGGTAAAGTAGTTTCAGCCGGAGGGTTCGTAGTTGTTCCGGTTTCAGTGCCTGAAGTGGTTTTGTCCTGTTTTGCATTGTTATTACAGGCCGTCAGAGCCACAAAGGATGTGAGTAGAAAGAATATTATTTGTTTCATATGCTTTATTTATTGTTGAATTATTAATAGTATAAATATATGGAATTTAGTGTTTTTACGATAAAAAAAAATTAATGAAATAAATTAACAACAGGTTTTAGGAAAAAGACCCATGAAGTTTTGAAAAACGACAAACGCATATTATTTTCGCCTTACCCTCTGATGAACCAACTTTACAGATCCCTCTTTTGAAATTCCCCGAACTGATTCGTTGACCAATTAAAACGTGGTATGAAAAAGATTTTTGTATTCGCCCTTGCTGCGATCTTTGTTGCGTTCATTTTCTCATCCTGCTCGGCCACTAAAAGAGATTGTCGGGGAGTGAAGCATTATCGTTTAAGCAACGGTATTTACCTCTGATAGAGAACATAGTATTATACTTTTCAGGTTTTACTCCGGTGCGGGGCATTTTTGTTTGCGCAGATTCAAGTCATAAGTGCAACAGTTAGTTAATTGGGTTTAAAATTAGCCATAAAAACCTGTAGAGGTGTTTTGTATCCTGATAATTTTCTGGGCCTGTTATTTAACTTGTTAGTGATGGTTACGAAGTATTGAATGTCATAATGATTGAGGTTAGCTTTTTTAGGTAAATATTGCCGGTAGAGCTTGTTGGTATATTCATTTAGCCCTCTCTGCCAGGAACTGTAGGGGTCTGCAAAATAATAGTCGGCATTTAATTTTTGTGCCACATATTCATGATTGGCAAATTCCTTTCCATTATCGGAGGTAATGGTATGTACTAACTCCTTGTAGGGGGCCAGGGTATTGATAATTTTAGTTTGAATGGTCTGGGCATGTTTATCCGGCGTTTTTACAATGAGAGCAAACTGTGATTTTCTTTCTACGAATGTTACTGCAAAATTGCTATGATTGGCTCCTTCGATGAGGTCAATTTCCCAATCGCCAAATCGTTGTTTTTCATCTACTTCTTTAGGGCGCTGATGAATGGATACCCGGTTAGGGATCAAACCTCGCTTGTCTTTACGATGGATTCGCTTTCGCCTTCGTTTGTGCTGTGTACGGAGCTGTTTATAGAGTTCTCCACCTTGTTTCATATCCCGGTACACATACTGATAAATCCATTCGTGACTGACCATTGGAATACCCTGCACCTTACAATAACCCTTAATTTGCTCAGGCGACCATTGTTCTTCTCTCATTTTCATTTGAATAAATGATTTCATTTCAGCTGAGAAGACACAACGATGGCGTTTGTCGTTGTGCCTGTCATTTGAAAATTGCTGAGCCAAAGAAGGTACATAATGTTGCCGCGTAGTACTGTTTCTTTTTATCTCCCTGCCAACCGTACAGCGATGTACGCCAAGCTGCTTAGCAATAAAACCGTTTGAATGGCCTGCTTTGAGTAAGGCAGATAACTGATATCTTTGTTCCGGGTTGAGTTGGGAATATTTTTTTGATTTCATAGCAACACAAAAATCTGTTTTTCAGCTCAACCGTATGGGCGGGGTACCCCGC
>JAIXKI010000031.1:0-153729 GCA_026936105.1 Chitinophagales bacterium | reverse complement strand
CATAGCAACACAAAAATCTGTTTTTCAGCTCAACCGTATGGGCGGGGTACCCCGCTCATACGGTTAAACAGGCGTTGCACTTGATACTTGAACTTAGGTTGCTTGATCAACTAATTAACGGAAAGGGCAAAGCTTTAATACATTTGTTTTGAAATAAGATGAGTGCAATAATTAGTGTAAAGGGTCTGACAAAAAACTTCAGGGAACTCAACGCAGTTGATGATCTTTCATTTGAAGTGGAGGAAAGCGTTGTATATGGATTCCTCGGCCAGAACGGAGCAGGAAAATCAACTACGATACGCATGTTGCTGACATTAGTACAACCTTCGGAAGGAACGATAAACATTTTCGGAAAAGAACTGAAGAAACACCGCAAAGAGATTTTACGTCGCATCGGCGCCGTGATTGAACGCCCTGATCTTTATAAATATCTTACTGGCATTGAGAACCTTCGCATATTCGCCACCATGAGCGGCATAAAAGCTTCAGAAAAAAAATTGATGAATGAATTGGAGCGGGTAGGGATCGCACAGAGGGCACACAGTAAAGTGAAAACCTATTCGCAGGGAATGAAACAGCGGCTGGGCATTGCAACAGCGTTGGTGCATGACCCCGATCTTATTGTACTGGATGAACCTACCAACGGACTGGACCCGCAGGGGATAGCGGACATACGCAATTTGATCATACATCTGAGTAAAGACCTGCATAAGACCGTATTTATTTCTTCCCATCTTTTGAGTGAAATGGAATTGATTGCTGATTCAATGCTGATTATTGATAAAGGGAAAAAAGTAGTGGAAGGAAAAGTGAATGAGCTTTTTGACCCATCTGACATGATCGTACAATTAAAAACAACGGATAATGCAAGTGCTATTGAAAAGCTGAATATCTCAGACCTGAAAAAATTCCTTTATCATAAAAGCGCAGACAATATCATTTTAAAACTGCATCGTGACGAAGTGCCTTTGTTGGTAAAAAGACTGGTGCAGATGGAAATCAGTGTAATGTCAATTGAGTCCAGGCATTCACTGGAAGATTATTTCTTATCACTGACAACCGGACAACGACATGTGGGAGCTTCTTAAAATAGAGTTGTTGAAGATTTTCAGAAGGCCCCGCACCTATATTGCTTTCGGAGCCATTACCGCCATTGTATTCCTGGTTCAGTTGGCGCTGAAGCTTGACGGGAAATCTTACATAGATCTTTTATTGAGCAATCTCAGCGGTTCCTTTGAATTTTCGGATGAATTTAAGTCTAAGCTGTTGAACGGTTACCTGGTCTGTTTTGCGATTCTTACCGCATTACTGATACAAATGCCGTTGCTGGTTTCATTGATAGCCGGAGATTCCATTGCCGGTGAAGCCAATATGGGCACACTGAGATTATCACTGATCAGGCCGGTTGGCAGAACCAAATATATGATCGTGAAATTTTTGGCTTCAGTCATTTACACCATCGCACTGCTGATCTGGATGGCCGTACTTGCCTTATTCGGAAGCATGCTCATTTTCGGAACAAATGACATGGTGGTGCTGCGTTCCACCGGTATTGATCAGATCGCAGCTTCAGATGTAATGTGGCGATATTTTGCAGCTTTTGGTTACGCAGCGGTGGCATTAACTACCATTGCGGCACTGGCATTCTTATTAAGTGTGTTTGCAGAAAATTCTATCGGCCCTATTATTGCCACGATGAGTATCATCATTGTGTTCACTATTTTATCGGAGATGAACATTCCTTTTTATGATGATTCAATCAAACCCTGGTTGTTTACTACACACATGGTGGCATGGAAAGGTTTTTTTTATGTCAAGGCTACAGATGACGGAGTTACCATTACCGGGTCTATTGCAAACTTACCGGCTATACTTAAAAGCCTGACAATCCTGCTGGGTTATATTGCAGGTTTTGTATTCATTGCCATCTGGGTATTCAGAAAAAAAGATATTTTAAGCTAAATTGGCGTATATGAACCGTACCATAAGATCAATAACCCGGAAGAAAAGGAATTTTCATTTAATAGCCGTTTTACTGCTGCCGGCTTTTCTTTCTTTTTCATTTACTGAAGCACAGACGGCTCAGGAAGTGATCGCACAGATCAAGGCGAAAGTGGAAAAGGTGAATGACTATGTAGCACAGGGAAAACTGAAAACGAATGTAGCATTCATCAAAGCCCCTGTTGCCAATGTGAAGATTTACTTTAAAAAGCCAAATAAAGTGCGGATCCGGAATACGAGCGGCATTTCCTTTATTCCGAAAGGTTCAGTCAATATCAGCCTCGATAATGTTTTTACGGATATAGATTCCTATGATGTCATTGATGCGGGCAGGGATGCAAAGACAGGCCTGCGCATCATCAAATTATTACCCCTCAATGACACTTCGGAAGTGGTTTTATCCACCCTGTATATTGATGATTCAAAAATACTGGTGATGAAAGCCACCACTACCACCCGTGATAACGGTACTTATGAACTGCAGATGACCTATGGCAGATATGCTGACTTCGGACTGGCGGATAAAGTGATATTTTCTTTCAACACCCGGGAATACAAACTTCCTAAAGGAGTCACATTTGATTATGATACGGGAGGTACAAAGGCTGAAGAAAATAAGATCAAAGACAGGAAAGGTAAAGTGGAAATAGACTATTCAGATTATGTCATCAACAAAGGTGTGCCTGATTCTGTCTTTCAGTGACGCTTCGATAATTTTTACCGAAACATTCCTTTTTTACCCTTCATCTAATTTTTCATCTTCGGCATTGGCCAGGATGGACGGCGTGATCTTCTTCAACGGGTTCTTCCGGTTTTCTTCATATTCCCTTCTGCGATTTATGATGTCAATGCATTCAAATATGGCTGCCATGAAAGAAGAAGCGTCTGCCTTGTTTTTCCCCGCAATGTCAAAGGCCACTCCATGATCGGGGGAAGTCCTGACTGCAGGAAGCCCGGCTGTATAATTCACTCCTTCTCCGATGGCCAGCGATTTAAAGGGGATCAGCCCCTGGTCGTGGTACATGGCCAGTACGGCATCGAAATGAGAATAACTGTGGCGGGCAAAAAAAGCATCGGCGCTGTAAGGCCCGATCACCAGCATATTGTTATTCTTGGCTTCCTTGATGGCCGGCTTGATGATGGTTTCCTCTTCAGTTCCGATCAATCCCTGGTCACCGGCATGAGGGTTGAGTCCCAGTACGGCGATCCTTGGTTTATCAATACCGAAATCTTTTTGCAGACTGCGGTTCACGATCTGCAACTTGCTCAGGATGGCTTCACAGGTGATGTGCTTTGACACTTCGCTTACCGGAATATGTTCTGTTACCAATGCCACTCTGAAATTACCGGCGCACATCATCATCACCACATCGCCGGCGCCAAAAAGCTCTTTCAGAAAAGGAGTATGCCCGGTATATGGAAAGTCTTCCAGATGAGTATTCTTCTTATGGATGGGAGCAGTTACCAGCCCGTCAATGATCTTTTCTTTCAGTGCCTGTGCTGCAGTCCTGAGTGAGATCACTGCATATTTACCTCCGGTATCATTCAACTGCCCGGGAGTGATGGTCACTTCCTCCTCCCAACAATTGAAAACATTAGCCTGTTTGGGATTCAGCCGGTTAGCCTCTTTGATGCTCTGAAAATTGAAATGAGTGTCCGGAATGGACTTCCGGTAAAAATTGATGACCTTATTGGAGGCGAATATAATGGGGGTGCACATTTCAAGTATCCGGCTGTCGGAAAATGATTTGATGATCAGTTCGATGCCGATGCCGTTAAGATCGCCGCATGAGATTCCGATAACCGGTTTTGATGTAGTGCTCATTGTTATGGATTGAGGGGTAAAAATACTGCATTATTCAGACACTTGCATTGGTGATCGGGTAGTCTGTGAAAGCACTGCAGTATAGCTATTAAAGATAAAAATACCGGAAGTAAAATTGTTTTGTAACGGGTAGGTAAAATACCCGGACATTGGAGAAAAAGAGGTACAAAGGAAGACATTGGCTAGTCATGGATGTGCCTATGTAGCGATAAGAGTACGTAGCCACCAAGACACCAGTACACAAAGAAACACAGGGAAGAAGTTAGATCTGCTTCCCTGTGCCACATGAAGAAGATGATATTTTAATCCATCTTTATAGGAAAATTAGATCAGCACATTGGCCGGTCGTGAGTCAACTATACGACTTCATTACTTTATTAATGCTTGTGAGAGTTCGCATCTTATATGGCCGGTAGGGAAACCAATGTCCATAGTACCCATGGAGAAACTTTGTGCCTTAGTGCCTATTTGTGACAAAAAATTCAATGTCTTCAGGAAACGCTAAAGAGAAACTTAGTCCGATCTCTTTCACCTGGATAGAAAATGTTGAAAGCAGGCCGATTTAATTAAGAGCATAAGATATGCAGATGAATCAACATTTCCTCTTTCCGGGAACTGTTATGTTATGCCCTGCATGAATTGTATAAGGCCCAAACGAATCAAAACCTTTATTGCAGATTGTGGCATTTTATCCGGCAAATTCAGTTTAAAAAGATCAGAAAGCCTTATATCCTTTCCAGGTCCTTGTATCTGTATCAAAGAGCCAATACATGCCATTGGTATATGTAAAATTGAAACGGTCCCATAGCTGTATATCTCCCGGGAATTTCAGGATCCTGGTTATTTTACCTGTTCTGATATTATACAGTTCCACCTGAGCATCATCCACATTCAATATCCCGATCTCGGCTTTGGGTATGCCGGTATAGATAACTGTCGTGTAATTATAAACCGGGCCTTTCTGTTCGGAAAGCTCATCATCGTCCTCATCATCAATATCTATCTCATCATCCTGATCGTCCTGATCTTTTTTTTCAACCTGTTCTTCCTGCACTGAAGAGGGGCGAATGATGACAACTTCTTTTTTAATGATCTTCGGATTACTCAGGCTGTATGACCACACGGTGTCCTTATCAATGAAAAAGACCTTTTTTGTTTTACTGTCAAATGCTGCCACACTGTTCTCGTCCGGTTGATTTTTTCCTTTAAACAAGGTCTTTACGCCGGAAGGGATCCCCTTTGCATTGAGGGTGTAGGCAAACCAACCGATATCCTTAAAGGTATTACCCTGAACAGATTGGGTGGCAGGGTTATACCAGAGACCTCTTGTGTCTATAAGCGACCTTAGGGTGTCCGGTGACAGTCTTTTGCCTGAAGCATCAAAAACTCCTATTGGGAATTTTTTGTTTCCGGACATTGCAGCATAATATTTCTTTTGAACAGGATGCCACACTACCGAGCCGGAACTCGAACCACTGTAACTGCCATCGGGTGCAGAAGGGATCTGCAAAGTCATTACTGCCTTCAATGGAACGGGTGTGATGGTTTGGTCCTGTTGGGAAAATGCAATTAAGGTAAGCATTGCAGAAATGCATAAGAGGATGGTACGTTTCATGGGTAAAAGAATTTTATTGACTGATTTTTCCGGGATCCCTCAAATCTTGTTTTTGGATGATGGATTTACACCGGATCAGGCAAAATACAATTTTTTATACAGTAATTATAATTCTTATATCAGTTTTTAAAATGCCGGCCGGCCATTATTGCTGACCTGTGCGGACAGGCGAGGCTGTTTGTAAACCGGAAGAAACATCCGGTAGGGAGTAATTTTCGGAAAGTAAGAATGGCTCTTTCCTCTATCAGTTATTTTTGCACTCATGTATCAGCTGAAAAAATCTTTAGGACAGCATTTTTTAAAAGATGAGAATATCTGCAGAAAGATCGTTTCAGCTTTGCAGCAGCATCCTTTTGCCAGGTTGCTGGAGGTGGGGCCGGGCGGTGGCGCATTGACAAAATATTTATTGGAAATTCCGGGCATAGAGTTTAAGGCTGTGGAAGTGGATAAGGAAAAAGTGGAGTTCCTGGAAAATACTTACCCCTCCATAAAAGGGAAGATCATTTATCACGATTTTTTATCCGTAAAAAAACCCTTTGCGGATAGATTTACCATCGTGGGTAATTTTCCTTACAACATTTCTTCACAAATATTATTCAGGATACTGGAGTGGAAGCAGGATGTGGAATGTGTGATCGGTATGTTTCAGAAAGAGGTGGCACAGCGGATTAAAGCACCGGAAGGAAGCAAAACCTATGGAGTGCTGAGCGTTTTGATACAGGCTTTCTTTGATGTGGAATATTTATTTGAGGTTTCAGAAAGGTCGTTTCAGCCTCCTCCCAAAGTGAAAAGCGCCGTGATCCGGCTGATGCCTGCGGCAAAGACACCTGAGATGCGCAGCCGCGAAGAATTCTTTCTGCTGGTAAAGACTTCCTTTAATCAGCGGAGAAAGACCTTGAGAAATTCAGTGAAGGGCCTGTTCAGCTCTTCAAAGCTTGAAGAAGAAATATTTGATAAAAGGCCGGAGCAATTAACGGTTCAGCAATTTGCAGCCCTTACTTTTGACATGAAATGAAAAAGGTCATTATTACTGCCGGAGCGCATGAACTTTTAATGAAGATACTTAAAGAAAAAGGGTTTGATGTCATCTATCAGCCGCAGATAACTTATGAGGAATTGAGCGGAATGATTGCAGAAGCGGAAGGACTCATTGTTACCACCCGGCTGAAAGTGGATAAACCGCTATTGGATAAAGCGGTTCAGTTAAAATGGATCGGCAGGCTCGGAAGCGGCATGGAATTGATAGATGTGGAATATGCCGGAAGTAAAAATATAAAATGCGTCAGCAGCCCGGAAGGAAACAGGAATGCGGTGGCGGAGCATGCATTGGGACTGCTGTTGAATCTGATGAACCGTATTTCCTTTTCCTATTCAGAAATAAAAGAAGGGAAATGGAAAAGAGAAGAGAACCGTGGCACGGAACTGAGGGGAAAGACGGTTGGCATCATAGGTTTTGGTAATACCGGTAGCGCATTTGCCAAGTTGCTCCGGTCTTTCGATGTGACGGTGTTGGCTTATGATAAATACAAATTCGGTTTTTCAAAAGATTTTATTAAAGAAGCAAGCCTGGATCAGGTCTGCCGTTATGCGGATGTCATCAGCTTTCATGTACCGCTGACCGATGAGACATGCCACATGGCCGATGAGATTTTTTTCGGATCGTTACAACAAAAACCGTGGATTCTTAATACATCAAGGGGCGGAGTGGTCCATACAGGCCATCTTATTGAAGCATTGAAAAGAAAACAGATCTCGGGTGCGGGATTGGATGTCTTAGAAAATGAAAAACCGGAAACTTATTCTGTCCGGGAGAAAGAACAATTGGAATGGCTCTCTTCCCGGCCTGAGGTAGTGCTTACACCCCATATTGCCGGATACAGCCATGAGGCCTTTTATAAGATGTCTCAGATCCTGCTGGAAAAACTGGGATTTGCATAATACGCATTGTTTTTTTTCTGATTTTTTTTATATTTGTATTTCAAGTAACACAATTGCAACGCTTCAGCTTCAACTGAGGCGTTGTTGTTTTATTTTTTTTATTAAAGGAGGTGATTATGAGTGATATTCAATATGTCACCAAAGAGACACTGGAGCAAATGAAGGCCGAATTACAACGGATGAAAGGGGTGGACCGGCCTGCCGCCAGCCGTGCTATTGCAGAAGCAAGGGAAAAAGGCGACCTGAAGGAGAATGCAGAATATGATGCAGCCAAAGAAAGCCAGGGGATACTGGAAGCCAAGATCTCTTTGCTGGAAACTCAGCTTGCCAATGCAAGGGTGATCGAAAAGTCGGATATTGACACCGGCAAGGTTTCCATTCTCACCAAAGTGACACTGAACAATCTGAATACAAAGAAACAGGTGACCTATCAGCTGGTGAGCGAAAAGGAAGCTGATCTGAAAGCAGGAAAGATCTCCGTTACTTCCCCAATCGGGAAAGGTATCCTGGGAAAAAAAGTAGGCGAGGTGGCAGAAGTGCAGGCGCCTGCCGGCATCATCAAATTCAGGATAGAAGAGATTACAGTATAAGAAAAGATCTTTTATAGATAAAGACTCCGCTTTCCGGCGGAGTTTTTTGTTTCCGTTGTTTGCCTTTAGCTTTGTTATATGACCGGCAGATGGATCAGGCCGATATTCTTATTTTTTAAAAATAAACTTTCCGGAAAAATGACACTGTTTTCTAAGATCATTGCGGGAGAGATCCCTTCCTATAAAATTGATGAGAACGAAGATTTCTTTGCCTTCCTTGATGTTTTCCCTTTGCGTGAAGGACATACATTGGTGATCCCTAAAATAGAAGTGAATAATCTTTTTGACCTGCCTGAAGAATACCTGGGCAGAATATTATTGTTTGCACGCCCGATCGCCAAGGCCATCGAAAAAGCTTTTCCCTGCGACCGCTGTGGCATCAGCGTGATCGGACTGGAGGTGCCTCATGTGCATATTCATTTAATACCGATCAATACGGCTAACGATTTGAATTTTGTTCAGCCCAAATTGAAAATGACGGAAGCAGAACTGAGAAAAGCGCAGCAGAAAATACTGGATCATCTGAAGAAATAAGCCTGATATAATAGTTTCTTATTTCTTTTTTATTCTCTCCGGATTTTTTTTGATGAAGTCTTCCCAATTGTTGAAATCATTACCTTTTTTATTAATCAGGGAATGTAACTGGAAGTGATGGCATACGGCCACTGCCAGCGCATCAGTGGCATCATAAGAGGCGGGTTCCCTGCTCACCCGTAATAAATGTTGCAGCATTCTCCACACCTGTTCTTTTCCTGCATTGCCATTGCCGGTGATGGATTGTTTTACTTTTTTGGGTGAATATTCAGTGACCGGTATTCCTTTGCTCATGGCTGCAGCAATGGCCACTCCCTGTGCCCTCCCGAGTTTCAGCATGCTCTGTACATTCTTGCCGAAGAAAGGAGCTTCAATGGCAAATTCATCGGGCCTGAAGATCCGGATCAGCTCCTGAACTTTTTTATGGATCAGGTGCAATCTTTCCGGGTTGCTTTTTTTGGAAGGAAGGCGCAACACGTCCATTTCTTTCAGCCGCAGCACAGGCCCGCTGATCTCAATGATGCCATAACCCATCAACAGGGTTCCCGGATCTATACCAAGTATTATTTTACCATGCCTTTGCAAAGAGGGATGTATTTTTACAGAATTATATAAATGTGTCGGCGGTTTGAGTTTTTTCAGGCATAAAAATATCAAAATCTTCATCAATTATTTTCTCGGTCCTCTTTTGTTTCTGGTATTGTCTTATTCCATTTATCATCAGATAAAAGATCAGCCTGACCTGGAACAGACATGGAGCAGGATCAAACGGTCTCTGTACAGTACTAAAGTATGGGATCTTGCTGCTGTGTTTCTGTTCATGATCCTGAACTGGAGTATTGAAGCTGTAAAATGGAAGCTGGCAGTGAAGAAAGTTCAGGAGGTAAGTTTCTTCCGTGCTTTCAAAGCGGTATTATCGGGAGTTTCTTTTTCTGTGGGTACTCCCAACAGGATGGGAGAGTATCTCGGGAGAATATTGTATATGGATGAAGGGAACCGGTTGAAAACCGTTTCACTGACCATTGTGTGCAGCATCAGCCAGCTGATCATTACCTTGCTTATCGGATGCATTGGCATGGCTGTCTTGCTTCCGGATATCCGTTCAGCAGGAATGCTTTCCTCTCCCTGGAATTCAGTTATGCTCTACGGAGTAATGTTTGCCTTGCTGGTTATTTCATTATTCTATTTCCGATTGGGCTGGCTGGTAAAATTAGGAGAACGTTTTCTGGCCAATAACCGTTATGCATATCTCGTCCGTTCGCTGGAAGATCTTGATACAAAGAAACTCCTGTTATTGCTGGTATTATCTGCTTTAAGATTTTGGATCTTCATGATACAATATTATCTTTTGTTTCGTCTTTTTGATGTGGATGTTTCCTGGTGGCAGGGTTTTTGGGCTATTGCCGTTTCATTTCTGGTACTGGCGATCATCCCGTCTTTTGCCATTGCCGATCTTGGATTGAGAGGCAAAGTGATCCTGGGTATGGCGGGTCTGTACAGTGCGAACGGATTAGGTATCACCATTGCTGCGGGGGCCATCTGGCTGATCAACCTGGTGATTCCTGCGATCATCGGCAGTTTATTAATTTTAGGGATAAGGAAAATGTTTAAAACAAAAAATGAGAGGAATTAAGCGTATCGGGTTTATTGGTTTAGGCACGTTGATGTTTGCTTTTTCTTCTAAAGCGCCTGAACCGCAAAATGATTTTTGTGATATTAGAAATACGGCATTTCAGGCAAATGAGATGGTCGGTTTCACCGTGTATTATGCCGTGGCAGGCATTTATGTGAATGCGGGCAATGCCACTTTTCACATCAATCTGGAGACGATGAACAACCGCCCCGTTTATCATGTGACCGGAGAAGGGAAGAGTAATTCATCTTACGATTGGATTTACAAAGTGAGAGATAAATATGAATCCTATATTGACACGGCCACGATGCAACCTTTGAAATTTATCCGTAACGTCAATGAAGGCGGATATAAGAAATATCAGAATGTAACATTCAATAAAAATGCAAAGACCGCCATATCGGGAGAAGGTGTGTTCAAAGTGCCGGAGTGCGTGCAGGATGTTGTCAGCTCCATGTTCTATGCAAGGAATATAGACTTTTCGAAATATCAGCCTGATGACAAGATTCCGTTTTCCATGTTCCTGGACAATGAAGTGTACAATATGTATATCCGATACATGGGAAAGGAAACAATAAAAACAAAATTCGGAAAGTTCAAAGCCATCAAGATTAAGCCTCTTTTAGTGAGAGGAACGATCTTTGAAGGAGGAGAGAAGATGACCGTCTGGATTTCCGATGATGAGAATCATGTCCCCGTCCGCATCATGAGCCCGCTGGTGGTGGGTAGCGTGAAAGTAGATATGATGGATTACGAAAATCTTCGACACCCGTTAACATCACTGATCAAAACAAAGAAATAAATCAGCTGTGTGGAACAATTGTTTTTACATGACGTCTTCCAGTTTGAAAAATTCCTTTGGCCGGATCCCTCTTTCTGTCAGGTGAAGAGTGCAGCATTCCACCTTAGGATCGTGCTCAAAGAAAAGAATATAATCATTCTTTAACGCTTCTTCCAGGAATGACCTTTTCTCTTTCAATGTGGTAAGCGGGAACATGTCGTATGCCATCACATAAGGAATAGGGATATGCCCTGCCGAAGGAAGAAGGTCTGCCATGAACACAATGGTTTCGCCGTTATATATTATTTGCGGAAGCATCATGGAGTCAGTATGCCCCGATGCAAACCTTATGATCATGGAAGGAAGATCGAAATTGGTGGAAGGGAGTTTGTCACCAGTCACCTGGATCGGATTGCCGATAAACTGTAGCCTTCCGCTTTCCTGTATGGGTAAAATATTTTCTTTCAGAAAACTTGCTTTCTCTCTTTCATTGGGATTCACTGCCCAGTCCCAATGCACTTTGTTGCTCCAGTAAGTGGCATTTTTAAATGCGGGGACCAGTTTATCCCTTTCACGTATGATGGAACCTCCGCAATGATCAAAGTGAAGATGTGTCAAAAAAACATCGGTGATGTCCTGGCGGCTGAATCCATGTTTTGCCAAAGATTTATCCAGCGTGTCATCGCCATGCAGGTAATAATAGCCGAAGAATTTTTCATCCTGCTTGTTGCCGATGCCATTGTCAACAAGAATCAGGCGGTTGCCGTCTTCAATGAGCAGGCAGCGCATGGCCCAGGTACACATATTATCATCATCTGCGGTATTGATCTTGTTCCAGATGCTTTTTGGTACCACGCCGAACATGGCCCCGCCATCCAGTTTAAAATATCCCGTGTTTACTGTGTATAATTTCATTCTGATAACCGGTTTTTTATTTCAGCCATTCTCTTTTCATAAGCAGGTTTTGTATAGAGCAAAGCTATCAAACCCAGAATAAAGAAACTGGTAAGCGCAATGGTGCTGTTTCTCATGCTTCCGCTGTTCTCTTCCACATATCCAAAAATAAAAATTCCTATGACCAATGCGATCTTTTCACTGACATCATAAAAGCTGAAAAAAGATGTGGTGTCCTCCGTTTCGGGCAACAACTTGCTGTAAGTGCTCCGGCTCATACTCTGTATTCCTCCCATCACCAAACCCACTAATGCAGCCAGAATGTAAAAAGAGGTTTGTGTTTTTACAAAGTATGCCGATATGCAGATAGCGATCCAAGTCATCACTGCAATGCTGATCACCCACCAGTTGCCTATCTTTTTGCTCAGCCTGCTCATGGCTATGGCACCCACCATTGCTACAAGCTGAATAACAATAATGGTGATCAAAAGTTTTGGTTCGTCTTTCGGGTCGGGAAAGATCTCTTTTTTCCCAAAGCCTGCTGCAACCAGCATCACTGTCTGAACACCCATGCTGTACAGAAAAAAGCTAAAAAGGAATCTTCTCAGCGAAGGCATTTTTTTGAGCTGTTTCCATACCAGGCTCAGTTCATGAAACCCGTTCACCAGGATATGCTTCTTTGCTTTTCTTTCCGCTGCGCTGCTCATGGGTAATGCCCTGAATGTGATCTGGGCAAAGCCAAACCACCAGAGACCTGTCAGTAAAAAAGAAACCCGTGCACCAATGGATTTATCATTTTCATCAAGGCCGAACCAGGATGGTTTCAGGATGATCACAAAGCAGACCATTTGAAGGAGGACGCTGCCGATATATCCCATCGCAAAACCTTTGGCGCTGACACGGTCATGATCTTCCGGAGCAGCAATGTCAGGCAGGTAAGAATTATAGAACACCAGGCTGCTCCAGAATCCCAGTGCTGCCACCGCAAAAGCAATAATGCCGTATTCTATATTATCTTTTTTGAACCAGAACAGGGCGATACATGCGGCGGAACCGAGATAACAGAAGGCACGCATCCAGTTCTTTTTATTTCTTTTGTAATCGGCAATGGAACTCAGAATGGGAGAGGTTATGGACACAATGATAAAGACAACTGCCAGCGCATAATCCTGCAATGCCGTGTTAATGAATTTCCTTCCGAAAAAACTGACATAAGATCTTTCTTCCGAATGAGCAGCAGCGGTGATCCCAACATAGTAAGCAGGGAAAATAGTGGAAGTGATCACCAGGTTGTACACCGAGTTTGCCCAATCATACATGGCCCAGCCATTGATCACTTTTCTGGAAGCAGTCTTCATTTCAATCGGTATATCCGCTCAAAGTACTAAAAAAAATATTGGAGCGGACATACTCAAGGGAATAATCTGCCAATGCCTGTTTTGATAGCATAGGCGAAGGGCACTATCAGTATCAGGCTAAGAATCATTATAAATAAATAGAGAATTATTACAAATATCAGGCTGATGAAAAATCCTTTCCATGTTCTTTTTTCGTAAAACCAGTCGAAAAAAGCATAAGCATAATATATCACTATAACTACAGAATACGACGTGTAAAGAAGATCTATGTTCTTGCTTTTGTTGAGAACCAGAAAGGCAGGGAACAAAATGATCCAGTAAAGGGAAACCTCTCCGATAAAGAAAGCGTTTGCAACCATGTGTTCCCCATAAGTGTACTTGCGTTTTCTGAAAAACAACCAGGTAAAAAATGCAACGATCGGGAATTGGATAAAGAGAGTGCCTACAATAAACTGATTAGCAAAGATATCGAGTTTTTTTCCCAGTTCCTTATCATCCAGCAACTCTTCGTAAACTTTATCATTGGTACCCCCGATATGAAAGGATAGGTAGAGCAATGCGATGAGGCCACCGATAAACATGAAAAAGCTGATCGGCTTGTAGTACCGGTGACGGTCGCCGGAAAAGTAATTACGCACCATGGCCCCCGGGCATTTCACCAGAAAGTAGACAGTCCGGAAGAATTTGTGGTCGAAGTTGAAAAAAATAAAAGGAATTCCCCGGATGAACCTTTTAAAAGTGATCCGGTCCTGAACCAGTTTTTCACCACAATGCATGCAAAAATCTCCCTGAGATATTTTTCTGCAGGCGGGACATTTTTTTTCCGCATAAAATGGATCAGGTATCTGCATGGGATATCAACCTTTGATAACTCCGGTGAAAAGCAAAATAAGTAAAATAATTCCTGCGAGGATACGATATACCCCGAATACTTTGAACGTATGATCTTTTAAATATCTGATAAAAAAGCGTATCGCAATTATAGCTACGATAAATGCCACTGCATTTCCGATAAGAAAGGCGGTCGTATTCTGAGCGGTTTCTGTGATCAGCTGAAATCCCCTTTTGGCTTCATCGCCGTTTCCCCACTTTTTTATGAACAGTGAATAAGCCGTTGCAGCGAACATGGTGGGCACAGCAAGGAAAAAAGAAAATTCGGCGGCAACATATCTTGTAAATTTTTGCTGCATACCGCCGATTATAGATGCAGCGCTGCGGCTTACACCCGGTATCATGGCGATCACCTGCCAGCAGCCGACCAGGAATGATCGTTTATAATTTATCTTTTCATCGGTGTCAATAACAGGATTTTTGAAAAAATTGTCAATGAATAATAAGATAATACCTCCGATCAGCATGGTGATGGTAACGGTGGTCGGGCTTTCCAGCATCTTGTCTATCTTGTCCGAGAAAAGGTAACCGAATATCAAAGCCGGGATTACACCCACAATAAGCTTAACATAAAACTGCCAGCGGCTGAATTGAAAGAATTTTTTTGCGTACAACAATACTACTGCCAGTATAGCCCCGAACTGAATGGCTATTTCAAACAGTTTTGTGAATTCGTTGTGCTGTATCCCCAACAGGGAGCTCGCAATGATCATGTGGCCTGTGGAAGAGATGGGCAGGAATTCGGTTAACCCTTCAACGATTCCCAGAATGATTGCTTCGATGATGCTCATGAAGAGAGTTTGTAAGTTTTCAGATAAAAAATGAATTTAATAAAAAAGCGATGAATGCTTCATCGCTCTTTCTATTGATCAGGTTAGTAATCTTATTCTGCGTGTTTCGTTGTTCTGAAAATTGCCAGCACTTCAACAACCAGGCCTATGATGATCAGAACGGGAGCTACCGTGATGCGTACCGGACTGTAAACGGCCTGTGCATCAAATACGGCCGGGTTTACATTACTTTTTCCGCCCGACATCAGGAACATGCCTATGATGATCAGCAAAGCGCCGGCAGCCATCCACACATAATTCTGTTTTCCGAAAAAAGAAGATGGACTTGTTTTCTTTTCAGCCATTTTTATTGATTTGGGTTTGCAATATAATGAAAAACCAACACCCGATTCCTGTTTTATGACTTACCCTTACTTAATACAGATCATCCAGTTTCATCTTCAGATATTTCAAAACGCTGCGATAGGTGCTGAGTACAGTAATGCCAATACCCACAGTAATCAGAAAAAGAAATAATAACAACAGGGTCCCGGTATCATGTATAGATTTCAGGTCACTGAGTTGGCTTTCGGCAAAAAGTATCAGTAAGTACACTAAAACACAGGCAATGATACCACCAATGGCCCCATTGATCACGGCCCGTATGCTCATAGGCTTTGCTATGAACCACCGTGTGGCTCCAACCATTTGCATGGTCTTAATGAGGAAACGGTTGCTGAACATGGCAAGCCGGATCGTATTATCAATGAGAACGATTACTACAATAGATAAAATGATCACTACAATGAGTAACACAAGACTTATCTTTTTAATATTCTCATTCATTTTCCCGACCAGCGCTTCCGGGTACTGCACATCACTCACGTAGGTCTGTAGTTGCAGGTCAGCTTTTATCCGTGATAAAGAATCCGTATTCAGGTACTCTTTTTTTACTTTGAAATAAATGGCATTGGGAAGGGGGTTGGCATCCAGTACTTTGTTCCAGTCATCATTTCCTTCACTCAAGTAGATCTTTTTACCCATTTCTTTAGTTACGAACTGGATGGTTCTTACATAGGGTTTTTCGGAAATATATTGCATCAGGGCAGTGCTGTCTTTCGGATTCAGGTCGCCACGCAAATAAGCCCTCACTTCAATACTTTCTTTGAAATAATCAGCCAGTTTTTGTGCATTGATGAAAGACCAGCCGATGATGCCGAGGAAGAACAATACCAGGGTTACCCCGAGAATTGCCATGAAATAAGATGGTTTTCCCTTCTTGATTGACCCTTTCGAAGTCTGTGCCATAAGATTTGAATTTGAATATATCGGGTTGCCGGTACGAAAATGTTTGACAGATTCAATGTTTTGTAAAACAATCCGTTTGGCCGGGGCAAAAATAACAGATTTCAGAGTGCAATCCGTAATTTTGACACCTATCCCTGCCTTCCGGCAGGTAATTAACGATTGTTTTAGCCTGGTATTATAAATGGCAGAGCATAAGTGATGTGGAAATGATATTTTAACCCGGATTTTACATTCGGCCACAGGTACGAAGCATATCATTCTTCTTTTACAACTTTACTTTGCCGGTCATGGACCGCCTGATCATAAAAAGATAAGCGGCAACTTCCTTTCTCTTTCCTATGGAAGATATAAGAAATGGAAATTGAAAAACAACATTAGAGATTCGATCAAAGATCATTCGGATAAAGGATGGAATACAGATTCAATGATATTGAAAAGAAATGGCAGCAATGGTGGAAAGAGAATAAGGTCTATCAGGTTTCCAATGACTCAGCGAAACCTAAATGTTATGTGCTGGATATGTTTCCTTATCCCAGCGGAGCAGGATTGCATGTAGGACATCCGCTTGGTTACATTGCCAGCGATATTTATGCACGTTATAAAAGACTGAAGGGCTTCAATGTGCTGCACCCGATGGGTTATGATGCATTCGGATTGCCCGCAGAGCAATATGCCATAGAACACGGCATTCATCCTGCTGTTTCCACAGCAAACAATATTAAGAACTTCCGGAGCCAGTTGGATAAAATCGGTTTTTGTTTCGACTGGGACCGTGAAGTGAACACTTCTGACCCTGCTTATTACCGGTGGACACAATGGATCTTTCTTCAGCTTTTCAAAAGTTTTTACAACCGTCAAACAAAAAAGGCAGAACCTATAGCAAACCTGGTCGCTGCATTTGAAAGAGAAGGGAACTGCAATCATCCGTTTCCGGTAAGCAGCTACCAGTTGCAGGTGACTAACCGAAAGCCGGAATGCGGAAATGTTTTTACTGCGGAGGAATGGAAAACCTTTGATGAATTTACACAGCAATGCATTTTAATGGAATACCGGCTGGCATATTGTGGTTATGGCGAAGTAAACTGGTGTGAAGCATTGGGAACCGTATTGGCCAATGATGAAGTGGTGAATGGCGTGAGTGAACGCGGCGGGTATCCCGTTGTCAAAAAGAAGTTGCGTCAATGGTATCTGCGGATAACAGAATATGCCGACCGCCTGCTGGAAGGATTGGATCATGTGGACTTCAGCGATGCCATGAAAGAAATGCAGACCAACTGGATTGGCAAAAGTTTTGGGGCGAATATTCAATTTTCAATCTACAATTCTCAATTTTTATTTGAGGTATTTACAACAAGGCCCGACACCATCTTTGGTGTGGACTTTATGGTGATCGCCCCGGAACATGAACTGGCGCTGCAGATCACTGCTCCGGAACAAAAGGCCGAGGTGGAAAAATATCTCGGGTATGTGAACAGCCGCAGCGAAAGGGAGCGAATGGCTGAAAAAAAGATCACCGGCGTATTCAGCGGCGCTTATTGCATTCATCCTTTTTCGGGTAAAAAAATTCCTGTATGGATCAGTGAATATGTATTGATCGGCTACGGCACAGGGGCCATCATGGCAGTGCCTTGCGGCGATGAAAGGGATCACAGGTTTGCCAAACATTTTAATATTCCTATCACCAATATTATAGGCGATGAATATAATGGTGTAGATCCCAACCCCACCAAAGATGCCATATTGGAAAATTCCGGTTTCCTGAATGGCATGAAGATGCGTGATGCTATCGAGACAGTGATCCGCAAAGTGGAAGAGATGGGAATCGGTAAAAGAAAGGTGAATTATAAAATGAGGGATGCAGCTTTCAGCCGACAACGCTATTGGGGCGAGCCGTTTCCTATTATCTGGAAGAACACAAAGTTGAACAGTCCGGCAGAGCAGGGAATTGCTTATCCTCTGGATGAAAAAGAATTACCTTTGCAGTTGCCGCATGTGGATTCTTATAAACCGGGCCCTGAAGGAGAAGGCCCTCTGGCGAACATCCCGTCATGGATCCATCCGGGTAATTTACCTGCAGCATTAGCCGGCGGGCAAAGAGAGACCAACACCATGCCCGGCTATGCGGGATCGTCCTGGTATTTTCTCCGTTATATGGATCCGTATAATGATAAAGAATTCTGCAGCCGCAGAGCAAGTGATTACTGGAACCAGGTGGATCTGTACATCGGCGGTACCGAACATGCCGTGGGTCATTTGTTGTACAGCCGTATGTGGACGAAATTTTTATTTGATATCGGGAAAATTGGTTTTGATGAACCATATAAGAAACTGGTTAACCAGGGAATGATACAGGGAAGCAGCAGGTTTGTGTACCGGGTCAGCAGCACGGCAAGAGCCGGAATGCTTTCTTCAGATGATCCGGTGTTCGTTTCTTCAAATTATTATCAGAAGTTTTTGGAGAACGGGCCTTTCTCAAAACAAACTCTGGATGACCTGTTAAACGGTAAATATGATGAACCATTGAAGAAGCCTTCCGGGGATGAGAATGAATTTACATTGACGCCTCTGCGTGTGGATGTAAACCTGGTTGACGGCGTAGAGCTGAATACAGAAGAATTTAAAAGATCAAAACCAGAATATAACAATGCCGTATTCGTATTGGAAAACGGTAAATACATCTGCGGAGTTGAAGTGGAGAAAATGTCCAAGTCAAAATTCAATACGGTTAACCCTGATGATCTTGTTTTGAAATACGGCGCCGATACGTTCCGCATGTATGAAATGTTTCTCGGGCCGGTGGAAATGAGCAAACCCTGGGATACCAAAGGCATTGAAGGCGTTCACCGTTTTCTGAAAAAATTCTGGCGTTTGTTCGCAGAGGAACAAAAAGGGCTGATCGTGACCGGGGAAAAGGCGAATGACAAAGAATTGAAAGCGCTGCACAAGACCATCAAAAAGATCGAAGAAGATACGGAGCGGTTCTCATTCAATACGGGGGTCAGCGCTTTCATGATCGCAGCCAATGAACTCACTGACCTGAAATGCCATAAAAAAGAAGTGCTGGAGCCATTACTGATCTTACTGGCTCCTTATGCTCCGCATATCTGCGAAGAGCTTTGGCATTTATTGGGCCATTCGGACACGGTGCTCGATCAACCGTTTCCGAAATTTGAAGAAAAATACCTGGCCGAGAGCAGCAAAGAATATCCTGTTTCGGTAAACGGGAAACTCCGTACGACCATCGGCATATCATTGGAAGCATCACAGGATGAAGTGGAAAAGATAGTATTGGAAAATGCTGTCATTCAAAAATGGCTCGATGGCAAATCCCATAAGAAGATCATTTTTGTAAAAGGCAAGATGGTCAACGTGGTGATCTGAAGAATGGCAATACGCTGTCAGTTCCGGGTAGTATAAGGTACGATTCCAAATGATAAAGTGGTTTATGCAGGAAATCTATATACAGGACAAAACCTTTAATAAAAGCAGCCTGCTGGCAAAAGGTGAATATGAAAACTGCATCTTCAATGCTGTTGATTTAGAAGGTAGTGATCTTTCAGACTTTACGTTCATAGATTGTACATTCAGCAATTGCAATCTCAGTTTGGCCAAACTCAACAAGACCGTGTTCCGTGATGTACCATTCAACAACTGTAAGATGCTGGGACTTCGTTTTGATCTTTGCGCTGAATTTGGATTATCATTTTCATGCGATGGTTGTCAGCTGGACCATTCTTCTTTCTACAAAACGAAAATCAAAAAAATAGTATTTAGAAATTCGCAGTTAAAAGAAACTGACTTTACAGAGTCCGATGTGACAGGAGCTTTGTTTGATAACTGTGATCTGATGCATGCCGTTTTTGATCATACAACACTTGAGAAAGCCGACTTCCGGACTTCTTACAATTATTCCATTGACCCGGATATGAACCGGATCCGGAAAGCAAAATTTTCAATTTCAGGCATCCCGGGGCTTTTAGAAAAATATGATATTGATATTGAGAAATGACAGGTTGAAATCATTTTTTTACCGGCGGCATCAGGGAGAATACATTCTATCGTAATTTCACCTCAAACGAACTGTCATGAGAAAAATATTTATCCTGTTGCTGATACAGTCTTTCAGCTTTTTTTCCATTGCACAAAAAGAAGAAGCGTACTTTTTATCGAATCCCTGCCTGGCTCCTGATGGGCAAACGGTGATCTTCAGTTTTGAAGGGGACCTGTGGAAAGCGAATGTGAAAGACGGACAGGCAACACGGCTCACCGCCATGCAGGGATATGAGACCAGCCCCAGAGTTTCTCCCGACGGCAAATGGATCGCTTTTACCGGCAGGCAATATGGAAATGCTGATGTGTTTGTGATGCCTGTGGACGGAGGCGAGATCAGGCAGGTCACTTACCACAGCGCCAACGATGAAGTGAGCAGCTGGAGCTGGGATTCAAAATATATTTATTTCACCAGCGACCGCATGAGCCGCATGTCGGGTTATAAAGTAAGCAAAGACGGCGGCACTCCTCAGCAGGTGTTCGGCGATTTTTATTTTCTCTATGATCATAATCTTGCGGAGAACCCCGTGACCGGTGAAATATTTTTTAATGACACCTGGGAAAGCAGCAACCAGGTGCAGCGCAAACATTACAAAGGCCCTTTCAATCCGGATATCCAATCCTACAATCCCCAAACAAAACAGTATAAAAAATATACCGACTGGATCGGAAAAGATTTTGGAGCAACAATAGACAGGAATGGCAATATTTATTTTATCTCTGATGAAGGAAATGATGAATATAACCTTTACACTTTTGACAAAGGCAAAAAGACAGCGCTGACGAAATACAACACTTCCATCAAAACCCCGGTCGTAAATGCCAACGGAGGGAAAGTGGTCTTTGAAAAAGATTACCGGCTATGGCTCTATGAAGTTGCTTCAGGAAAAGCATCAAAGCTGGATATCTCTATCATTCGAAACAATATTTTGCCGAAGGATAAGGATTATGATGTAAAAGGAAAGATCACTGCATTTGATGTTTCGCCCGATGGAAAAAAACTCGCTTTCACATCAAGAGGAGAACTGTTTGTAAGTGACATTGACGGAAAATTCATACAACAGATCAACAGAGGATCAGCCGAAAGGGCAAGAGAAGTAAAATGGCTGAGTGATAATAAAACTTTATTGTTCACTCAAACCAAAGACGGATACCAGAATTTATACACGATCACTGCAGACGGAAACGGCGGCCTGAAGCAACTGACCAATGATAAAGGTGATGACCGTTCCCTTGTATTCAATAAGGACAGGACCAAAGCGGTTTACCTGAGCGGAAGGGATGAAGTAAGATTGCTGGACCTGAAAACGATGAACGGAAAAACAATTGTAAAGGATGAGATATGGGGATTGGAAAGCAGCGTCCCTGGTTTTTCTCCAAACGATGAATACGTGGTGTTCACGGCGCACAGGAATTTTGAGCAGGATATTTTTATTTACAATATCAAAGAGAATAAGACAACCAACCTCACCAACACGGGAGTTACAGAAGCGGGACCTGTTTGGTCGCCGGACGGAAAATATATTTACTTCACTTCTTCAAGGCTGAAACCGGCGTATCCTTTCGGTATGGATAATCCCAAAGTGTACCGTATGTCATTGGAAAAGCTGGATGAGCCTTTCCGTTCCGATAAGTTCAATGACCTGTTTAAAGAAAAAGAAGAAAAGAAAGACAGTTCGCAGAAAAACGGGTCAGCACCAGGTCCGATCGTGATCAACATGGATGGCATCATGGACAGGCTGGAACAGATCAGCCCTTCATTCGGTTCTCAGAATCTTCAATATGTTTATCAGAAAGGGGACAAGACCTATGTGATCTATACAAGCAATCATGATGAAGGAAGAAACTCTTTGTGGAAGACGACGATAGAACCTTTTGAGCAAAATAAAACGGAAAAGATAAACGGCCAGGGTGGATTTGGAATAAGAATAGTTGAGGTGAAAGACAAGCTGTATGTATTATCAGGAGGAACGATCTCCAAATTGAACCTGGATGCCAACAAGACTGATGCGATAGACATCAGCTATGTGTTTCGGCGTAATCTTCAGAGTGAGTTCAGCCAGATGTTTGAAGAAGCCTGGGCACAGATGGAAGAGAATTATTATGACGGAAACTTTCACGGGGTTAACTGGAAAAAGATCAGAGAGAGATACAAACCTTTTATCAGCCATCTTAATAACCGTTCCGACCTGAGAATCCTGCTCAATGATATGCTGGGTGAACTGAATTCATCGCACCAGGGCTTTGGAACATTTGGTGATGATGAAAGTGTGGCGTTGAAGAACAGCACCATGGAAACAGGGATCGTTTTTGATAATGATAATCCTTACCGGGTCAGATATGTGGTCAGTAAGAGCAATGCAGACCGTTCAGGAATTGATGTTCAGCCCGGCGATATTTTATCAAAGGTGGATGATGTGACTGTGGATCAGAAAGAGAACCGTAATTATTATTTTACCAAACCGTCGCAGGACCGTGAGCTGAAACTGACATTTATCCGCAATGGCAGGGATATTGATGTAAAGATCCATCCACAGACAAGCCTGTCCGGTAATTTGTATGATGAATGGATCGCAGCGAACCGGAAAAGAGTGAATGAAAAAAGCGGGAACCGCATAGCGTATTCCTATATGAAAAATATGGGAACGGGAGAACTGCAAAGTTTCATTATTGACATGACCTTTGAACTGGATAATAAGGATGCCCTGATCCTTGACATCCGTTATAACACCGGCGGCAATGTGCATGATGAAGTGTTGCGTTTCCTGGAGCAGCGTTCTTACCTGCAATGGAAATACCGTGACGGGAAGCTGGCAAGACAGGGAAATTTCACACCTAGCGATAAACCCATTGTGCTGCTGACCAATGAGCAATCGCTCAGCGATGCGGAAATGACCGCTGCCGGTTTCAAAGCGCTGAAACTCGGCACCATCATCGGAAATGAAACGTATCATTGGATCATTTTCACCAGCAGTATAAGCTTAGTGGACGGATCTTCGGTCCGCATGCCGGCATGGGGATGTTATACACTGGACGGTAAAGATCTTGAGTCAACAGGCGTGCATCCTGATATCCTGGTCATCAACACTTTTGAAGATAAGCTCAATGGCCGTGATCCGCAGATAGACAGGGCGGTGCAGGAAATCATGAAACAGTTGAAATAAAAAAGGAAGAGATGTTCGTTGCTGTTGAGGACTTGTTTCAAAAACTAATAAACTGTTCAGTGAAGAAAATACGTTGAGAATTCAAAGACGTGCTTTCTAATGGTATCCCTTTGCGTACTTTGCGAAGACTTGGCGCTCTTTGCGGTTAAACACTTTTTTGAGGCAGCCTCATTTTATTATGAGCAGACCGGAACAACTTATATCAGTATTAAAGAAGCACCGGGAAGAATTTCATCCTGTAACGCCTTTCAATGCTGCCGCAGATAGACAGGGCGGTGCAGGAGATCATGAAACAGTTGAAATAAAAAAGGAAGAGCTGTTCGTTACTGTTAAGAGCTTGTTTCAAAAACTAATAAACTGTTCAGTGAAGAAAATAGGCTGCGAATACAAAGACGTGCTTTCTAATGGTATCCCTTTGCGTACTTTGCGAAGACTTGGCGCTCTTTGCGGTTAAACACTTTTTTGAGGCAGCCTCATTTTATTATGAGCAGACCGGAACAACTTATATCAGTATTAAAGAAGCACCGGGAAGAATTTCATCCTGTGGCGCCTTTCAATGCTGCCAAAGACAAGGCCTGCCTTCTTGATTTTACTTCTGCCAATAATGAAATCAATGAAGAAATGCTGAAAGACACCGGTCGCTTCATCCGGTACATAAATGGAAAATTAGGAAAGGCAGGAGCCAGGTATGGCATAGGCGGATATGCAGAACTCAGGAAACTGTACAGTGTAAGTAAAATATTTGATGCAGAAAAAGCAGGCGAAGAACCGAGAAGATTACATCTTGGTGTTGATATCTGGGGAAAGCCCCACACTGCCGTGATGGCTCCGTTAAGCGGCATCGTTCACAGTTTTGCATTCAATGACCGCTTTGGTGATTATGGGGCCACCATCATTTTATCGCACCGGCTGGATGATCTTTCTTTTTATACTTTATACGGGCATCTTGGCCTGAACTCAATAAAAAACCTCTACGGCGGTGAACGGATCGGGAAAGGAGATGTGTTTGCCGAATTCGGCATTCCTGCAGAGAACGGCCACTGGCCGCCGCATTTACATTTTCAGATCATTATTGACCTTGAAGGAAAGGAAGGAGATTATCCCGGAGTATGCAAATATTCGGAAAAAGAAAAGTACCTGAATAATTGCCCGGATCCGGATGAAATATTACAGATGATGAAATATGCATCCTGAATCAACTGATCGGTCATTCAGCCGGTTTTAACTTGCAGGGAAATTCTTGTCGAATAAGTTTAAATTTGTTATCAAACAGTAGAAGATTTTATGGCGAATCCTAATCTGAACAGTGAGAAGGAAAACCTGACAGCCACCGACAGGGAATTTGAAAATAATATCCGTCCCAGGCAGATCGAAGATTTTGCAGGCCAATCCCAGATCATTGAAAACCTGAAGATCTTTATCAAGGCGGCGAAACTCAGGGGAGAAGCGCTGGATCATATTTTATTTCATGGTCCGCCGGGATTGGGCAAGACAACTTTGTCACGCATTGTTGCCAATGAATTGGGGGTAAATATAAAAGAGACATCAGGCCCGGTGATCGAAAAGCCCGGCGACCTGGCCGGACTACTCACCAACCTGGAATCAAACGATGTATTGTTCATTGATGAGATCCACCGGCTCAGCACCGTGGTGGAAGAATATCTGTACAGCGCCATGGAAGATTACCGCATTGATATCATGATTGACAGCGGGCCCAATGCACGAAGCATTCAGATCAACCTGAATCCTTTCACACTGATCGGCGCCACCACCCGCAGCGGATTGCTGACAGCACCCTTGCTTTCAAGGTTTGCCATTAAATCGAGGCTGGAATATTATAATGCCGATACATTGCGGAGCATTGTAAGCCGTTCAGCAAAGATTCTCGGAACAAAGATCTCAAAAGAAGCCGTGAATGAAATTGCGGGAAGAAGTCGCGGCACACCACGTATCGCCAACGGGCTTTTGAGAAGAGTGAGGGATTTTGCACAGGTGCTGAAAGACGGTGAGATAGACCTGGCGATCACGCAACATTCTTTGAAAGCATTGAATGTGGATGAATATGGCCTGGATGATATGGACAACAAGATCCTGATGACGATCATTGAAAAGTTCAAAGGCGGGCCGGTGGGCATCACTACCATTGCCACTGCGGTGGGTGAGGAGCCGGGAACTCTGGAAGAAGTGTATGAACCGTTTTTGATACAGGAAGGATTTTTAAAAAGGACGCCCAGAGGAAGGGAAGCTACTCCTAAAGCTTATGAGCATCTTGGGAAAAAACCTTCCAAAGGTTTGGAAGGAAGACTGTTTGATATATAAAAAAATCAGGGGCCGCTGTGAGCCCCTTTATATTTTCATTTTTTGTAACCGGATTCTTTTTTCTCTGATTGATTGTAATTCTTTCTCACTCCTGCACCACCAGCCTGAATCCGTTTCCATGAATGTTCACGATCTCGATCTTCGGATCGTCCTTTAAGTATTTTCTTAGTTTGGCAATATACACATCCATGCTTCTTCCGTTAAAATAAGTATCACTGCCCCAGATCTTTTTTAAGGCCTGCTCTCTCGGCAGCAGGTCATTGAGATGCTCTGCCAGCAGTTTCAGCAGTTCACTTTCCTTTGGCGACAGAGTCTGGGTGATACCATTGTGTGATAGCTGCCTCAGCTTGGGATTAAAATGATAGCCGGCAAGGTCGAACTCTTTATTTTCACTTTCTTTATTCAGCTCTTCATTGCGTTTTAAGATCGCCTTGATCTTCAGCAGCAGCACTTCACTGTCAAAAGGCTTGGTGATGTAATCATCGGCGCCGAGTTTATATCCCTGGATGATATCATCCTTCATCGTTTTGGCGCTGAGAAAGAACAAGGGAATATCCGGGTCCACATCACGGATCTCTTCTGCCAGGGTGAAACCGTCCATATTCGGCATCATCACATCCAGCAGGCACAGTTCAAATTTTTCCCGTTGAAAAGCAGCAAGCCCTAACCGGCCATCCCGTTCCAGCGTCACATCATAATCATTCAGTTCCAGGTAATTTTTTAATACGCTTCCAAGATTAGGATCGTCTTCGCATAGCAGAATTTTGTGTTTCTTTACTTCCATGATTACAAGTTTAGTTTATGAAGCAAATAAAGATAAAGCATTTGCTTTATTTTCGGTGAACCGACTAATTTTTTGTTAAGAGTGTAGAAAAATGGAACTGGACAGTTTGATTACTTTTGTTTTTTAAATTCATATCATGGCTATTCAGATCACCTCGGAAAACACGCTGAAAAAACTCATTGTCATCGGTGACAGGGTGCTGATTAAACCTGCCCGGCCTGATGAGAAAACGGAAAGCGGCCTGTACCTGCCACCGGGAGTTCAGGAAAAAGAAAAAGTGCAGAAAGGGTATGTGGTGAAAACCGGTCCGGGTTATGCAATCCCGATGCCCATGGAAGATGAACCCTGGAAAAGCGAAGAAGAACAGGTGAAATATATTCCGCTGCAGGTAAAAGAAGGCGACCTGGCTATTTTCCTTCTGAGCGGAGCCACTGAAGTGATTTATGAAAAGGAAAGGTATTTTGTAGTGCCGCAGGGCGCCATCCTGATGCTGGAGCGGGAAGAAGAGCTTTAGGATTATATTATTTTATAAACCGGTTTAAAATTTTTAAATGTCAGATCAGGAAAAGTTTTTACAGGCAGTAAAAGAAGGATACAGTTTCAAAGGAGAAAGTATGAAGATCGGTTGTGCCATGCTTGACGGAACTGTGATAAGCGGTGCAGATGTGTTTATTCCTTTCAAAACATTGAATCGTCATGGCCTGATTGCCGGAGCCACGGGCACGGGAAAAACAAAAACACTGCAGGTGCTCAGTGAAGGTTTGAGTGATGCAGGCATTCCTGTTGTTGTCATGGACATCAAAGGGGATTTCAGCGGAATTGCCGAAGCGGGAATACTTAATGATAAAATAACTGAACGATGCAGGTTGCTGAACATTGATTTCAAACCTGCCGCTTATCCGGTGGAGTTACTTACATTAAGCGATCAGAAAGGAACAAGACTCAGGGCCACAGTAAGTGAATTCGGCCCGGTTCTGCTTTCCAAAATCCTCGGATTGAATGACACACAGGAGAGCCTGGTGTCTATGATCTTTAAATACTGCGATGATTCGCGGCTTCCCCTTCTTGATCTGAAAGATCTTATCAAAGTGCTGCAGTATATAAGCAATGAAGGAAAAGAAGAACTGGAAAAGAATTACGGAAAAATCGCAACTACTTCCACGGGAACCATTCTTCGCAAAGTGATCGAACTGCAGCAGCAGGGCGGCGATCTCTTTTTTGGAGAAAAGAGTTTTGAAGTGGATGACCTGATGCGCAGGGATGACACCGGGAAAGGGATGGTCTCCATTATCAGGGTTACGGACCTTCAGGACAGGCCCAAACTGTTTTCCACTTTCATGCTTCAGATGCTGGCAGAACTTTATGCCACCTGCCCTGAAGAAGGTGATTTGGATAAGCCCAAACTGGTAATGTTTATTGATGAAGCGCATCTGATCTTTCAGGAAGCAAGCAAAGTGTTATTACAGCAGATCGAAACGATAGTGAAACTGATCCGCTCCAAAGGCATCGGTATTTATTTCTGTACACAGAATCCGATGGATGTTCCGGCATCGGTGTTGTCTCAATTGGGATTGAAGGTGCAGCATGCCTTAAGGGCATTCACTGCTGCAGACAGGAAGACGATCAAACAAACCGCAGAGAATTATCCTGAAACTGAATTTTACAAAACGGAAGACCTGATCACTCAACTGGGAATCGGTGAAGCTTTGGTGACCATATTAAATGAAAAAGGTATCCCTACACCTTTGGTGCATTGTATGCTCTGCCCTCCAAAAAGCAGGATGGATATCCTGACTGGTGAAGAGATAGATCAGGTAGTGTCCCGATCCAAAATCAGGGAGAAGTACAACCAGGTGATAGATAACGAAAGCGCTTACGAGATCCTGACCGGAAAACTTGAGGATGCTGCAAGAAAGAGCGGGGAAACTATTCAAGAGCAGCAAAGGGCTCAGCTTCCCAAGACTACAACCAGGGCTCCCAAAAAAGATAAAAGTATTTTTGACAACACGGTAATCAGGCAGGTGGGCAGAACGGCAGCAAGCGTTATTACTAGGAGTCTGCTGGGAGTTCTGGGACTGGGCGGAAGAGGAAGGAAAAGTATTTTTTAAAAACCGGCATTTAGTCTCCGGTTTTTCTTTTCAGATTCGCATTCTGTTAAATGATCTGCTGTACTTTTTGAAAAATAATTTTACTCTTAAAGGTTTGTCTTGAAATATTATTTATTTTAATACCCTGAATCATTGTTGGATCCATGCTTTTTTTTAAATGGATCACCACATTCATCAATAAAAACAATTCTAATCATGCCTGAACAAAAAGTATTTGTAGCAAGTGAAGAAAGTAAAGCTAAAGCGAAACAGCTTCGACTCTTTGCGATCCTGGCATGGCTGGTTGCCATTGCCGGTGAGATCTTTGCCATTTTCAAACTGATACATAATGAAACGCTGACCTGGCTGATCGTGGCCATCGTGGTCATTCTTATTCTTGCGGTCACCGGCTCTATACTGTGGAAAAAAGCGAACCGGCTGGATCCTGCCTCGGAAAAAGACAAAACGAAATTTTTTATTCAGAATCAGTTGGGCGCCATCCTTGGTGTTTTGGCTTTTCTGCCTTTGGTGATCGCCATCTTCATGAACAAAGACATTGATAAAAAGACAAAAGGCATTGCCGGTGTGGTCGCTATAATAGCCTTATTGATTGCCGGTATTACCGGTATTGATTTTAACCCGCCATCTATTGAAAAATATACAAAGGAAATTAATCAGCAGGACAGTGTATTGAGCAAACTGACCCCTGGCAATAACCTGGTTTATTTGGCTAAAGAAGGAACGGTGTATCATATCTACAGGGATTGTCAGTATATCAAAAACAGGGATGGCGTCACGCAGGCAACTATCAAACAGGCATTTGACCAGAGAGGCCTTTCACAGCTATGCAAGGTTTGTGAAAAAAGGGCCATGAAAGAAAATAATGTGAGTCCTGAAGAAATTGGCCTGAAAGGCGATATTCAGAATGCTGCAGATTCAACTCAATAGATGACAGGAGTTCATTGAACACTCACAAATCCATCCTTATCCATCTTTATTTTACTTTCAGCCTGGAGGAATTCGATCACTTTCCAGGCTTTTTCTTTTTTGATTCCATTAAGCCGCAGTAAAAGATCTTTGGTGTGCAAAGGCCCGGGGCTGATCGTGCTGATGATTTGATGATTGATCATTTCAAATTCTTCTTTGCTTAGCTGGACCGACCTTAACCGCAGGCAATTATCGCAAACACCACAGCGGTTCAGGGAATGGTCACCGAAATAGGAAGCGATCATTTGACTTCGGCAGTCCGCTTTCTCGTTTATATAACGGATCATTTCTTTACAACGCAACCTGAAATTTTCTTTTCTCAGGTTGTATGCGGACATATTGATGGTGAGGTCTTCGGTTTTAATACGATTACGTAGAAGGAATAACTGCGGGCTGTCTTTTTGGGGGCGGTATAAGATAATGCCATAGCGGTGAAGTTGTTTTAATTGCTCTTTCACCTCTTCCGTGTTTTTTTTCATAAGCCCGGTCAGCACCCATTCCGAGATGGGAACTTCCTGATCAAAGATTCCTTCATAAGCTCTCAAAAGTGATTTGATCGCAATATCAAGTTCAGAATGTATTTTTTCAAATTCATTCAGCTCCGCCTTGCCTGCGATGAATTGAACAGTGGAAGGAATAAAGACCTGTTCATTGAATGCCAGCCAGCCATCCTGTTCCAGCGCTTTCAATGAATAAAGAACAGTGTGGCTGTTCAGTTTGAATTTTTTGATGAAGTCGGCAATGTCAAAATTATAAGACTCGCCTTCGCCGCTTCCCGCCGGGATCTGCAAATAATTGGAAACAGCCTGGTACACATTTTTTATATCCTCAAAAGAGGGATACCGTTGTTCCGTCAGCGCTTCCAGTTCCTGAAGATCGTTTTCATCATATAAAAGAACGGCAAAAGCTTTTCTCCCGTCTCTTCCGGCCCGGCCTGCTTCCTGGTAATAGTTTTCCAGGCAATCAGGCGCATCGGCATGGATCACGGTCCGTACATCAGGTTTGTCAATGCCCATTCCGAATGCATTGGTGCAAACGATCACCCTGGTTTTATTATTGATCCAGTCTTCCTGCTTCCGGTTCCGTTCATCCTGTATCAATCCTGCATGATAGAAGTCAGAAGAGATATTCTGCAATTGCAGCAGCTCGCTGATCTCTCTGGTTCGCCTCCTGCTTTTACAATAAATGATGGAACTGCCTGCTACTTTAGTGAGGATCTCAATGATCTTGTTGATCTTGGAATCCACTCTGAATGCACTGTATAAAAGATTGGGCCGCTCAAAAGATTGACGGAATATTTTAGGTGAAGGCGAATCCTTCCTGCCGGGTATTGCAGGCGTTGCAGCCGGAATCTTTGAAACGTTTCTGAATTGAAGTTTCTCGCAAATATCTTTCTGCACTTCAGGAGTTGCAGATGCAGTTAAAGCCAGGATGGGAATGTCCGGCAACTCTTCTCTTATGGTTGCAATTTTTAAATAGGAAGGGCGGAAATCATATCCCCATTGTGAGATGCAATGCGCTTCATCAACAGCAATAAGGTTAATATCCATTCCGGGGAGATATTCCCTGAACAATGCTGTTTCCAACCGTTCGGGTGATACATAAAGGAATTTACAGTTGCTGTTTGCAGATACCTTTAAAGCATTCACGATCTCTTTTCTTTTCATCCCTGAAAAAATGGCGAATGCCGTGATCCCTTTTTTTCGGATGTTCTCCACCTGGTCTTTCATTAATGCAATAAGAGGTGATACAACAAGACACATTCCTTCTTTTGCCAGTGCAGGGACCTGGTAGCAAAGAGATTTGCCTCCGCCTGTGGGCATCAGGGTCAATGTGTCGTTTCCCTGCATTACGGATTCAATGACTTCCTTTTGCAAAGGCCGGAAAGAATTGAATCCCCAGTAATGTCTCAGTATTTGATGAATGTCGGTCAATCCTTACAAAGGTTGTGGAATGAAGTTAGTAAAAGAAAATTGTCAGCTTTTTAATTTTTTAGACAATATTCTATGTGAATTGAGTAGCGGGACCAGGTTGCTGAACGTTGCGGCCACTATGCTTTGAATTGGTGTCAGCAATCCTGACGCTGCAAGAATAATGGCTGACAGATTATAGAAAAATGCCCAAAAAATATTCTGACCGATAACATTATTGGCCAGTTGGCTCAGATCGAACAAAGCCGGAAGTTTTTTGATCCCATTATTGAGCAACAGAACCTGAGCAGTTTGTCCTTCTATAAGGGAAGCATCGGTGACTGAAACACCTGCAGTCGCTTTTTCCAGTACGGCTGCATCATGGATGCCATCGGCGATCATCATTACCGGTGCACGGGCAGTAAGATCCGATATGAAACTGATCTTCTGTCCGGGTGTTTGCCCCGCATGTACAGAATCTATCTTAAGTTCTTTTGCAAGCTGCCCGCTTTTCTGATGAACATCGCCGGTGAGCAAGCCGGTTTGTATTCCTTTGGAATGAAGATAAGAGATCACAGATGCTGATTCGCTGCGCAATTCATCCCTTATATCAATCCAGCCGAGCAATGTTTCATTTTTTGTAATGAAAACACTGAAGGAGTCATCATTGACAGAAGACTCTGCCAGTTTATACGAGCCTGCGGTGTAAATATTTCCCTGTTTGTCTTCAGCTTTTATTCCCATTCCTTTGATCTCTTCCACATTCTTCCATCTGATCTCATCTTTGGTTTTCCATTCCTTCACTATGGATCTTGCTATCGGATGGCCGGAATATTTTTCCAGGGAAAATATAGTCCTCTTAAATTCTTCATCGGTGCAGTTTTCAACCCGGTAATCCATGATCCGGAAAACGCCTGTGGTCAGTGTGCCTGTTTTGCCAAATACCGCCTGCCTGATTTTTCCGGCTATGTTCAACACGGAAATGTCCCGGAAAAGGATTCCTTCTTTAAGGCCTTTATTGATACAGGCGGCGATGGCTGCAGGGATGGATAATCCGAAAATACAGGGAGCTGAGATCGCCATAACTGTGATCATCCGTGTTATTGCAAGCGATATGTCTCCGGTGCTAATCCGTGTAAAAATAAAAGTGAGAATTGCGATCAACAATACCAATAATATGAAGATGATCCCGGATTTATCCATCTTTCTCTTTCTATTGGAATATTCACTTTGTGACCGCCTGATCATTCGGATCATGTTATGAATTGAAGATTCGTTGATGGGAGCGGTCACCTGTGCTTTTACCGAACCATTGATCAGTTTGCTTCCTGCATATAAAAGGTCTTTTGCTTTTTTTTGTACCGCTATTTTCTCACCGTTGATCAAAGATTCATCAACGTCTGCTTCTCCCCAAAGGATCCTGCAATCTGCAGGAACATGATTCCCGCCGGTGACTCGGATCAGGTCACCTGTTTTCAGATGTGAGTTTTCTATAGGGAAAACATGTTCCTTGTGTTCTTCATCAAAGCCGATGAGATCGGCAGTTACATTCTTAGCCCTTATTAAATTTTTGGTTGAGAGTTGTGCAGCCTGAATGAAGCGTTGTTCCAGATAAACTCCCGGAAAAGTCAGCGTGATGATAATGGCTGTGACATTATACAGAAGATAATTCTCTTCATAACCTTTAATTGCCAGGATCAGGCTATAAAAGAAAGCTATGGACGCCGCAGAAACGATCAAAGTAAATCTTCCGGGTGATCCGATACGGATACTGTTCCATGTGCTTTTTCCCCATTGATACATCCCGGTGAAATATACAGGAAGGCAAAGGGCCAGCCTGATCCATGGATCCTGCAACCATTGGGAAAGTGAAGCAGGAAGAAAAAGGGCAATAGCAAATGGCAGGCAGAAGAAAAATCTTTGTAAATAAATTTTCCTGAAATAATTTTCTTGCAATAATTCAGCACCTGTTTTTATAACTCGGTAACCAAGGTCACGGATCCCTTTGATGATCTTTTCCTCATTGAAATTTTCATCTTTATCAAAAGAAAGTTCGCCGCTGATGAAATCTGTCATCACATTCTTCACTCCCTTCCTGCCCAGGTATTTTGTGATGGCAGCGGCACAAAGGGAGCAGGTCATTCCCTCCACTTTCCATTGAACTTTTTCCATACTCTTGTGATGACCGGCAAAGTTATTGAATCAAAACCGCCGTCGTTTACCATAATAAAAGTGCTATGAATAGCACAATGCAGTTCCGTATTATTTTTGCCGGATGGAATGGATATTTTCTTTAAATGAAATTCTTGGAACGGCAATTTCTTTCTGGAAGGAGGTGAAAGATAGAAAAGTGGTCGCATTTCATGGCCCGATGGGATCGGGCAAGACAACATTCATCCATGCACTTTGCGATGTAAAAAAGGTCAGGGATGTGGTAAGCAGCCCCACTTTTTCGCTGATCAATGAATACAGCTTTGAAGAAAAAGGAAAAGAGTTGAAGATCTATCACATAGACCTTTACCGCCTTCGCAGCGAAACAGAAGCTTTTGATGCAGGAATTGAAGATTGTTTGTACAGCGGACATATTTGCCTGGTGGAATGGCCGGAAAAAGCCTTATCCCTTTTGCCTGAAGACACCCTTCATGTTTATCTTGAAGCAGTTAATGCAGATAAACGCAGGTTGTACATAAAATATAAATAAGTAATTTTGGTTGAACCCACTTGGAATGGCGCAGCAAAACCCCAACATCATCCCATCTTTCAGTTATGAGACATTAGAAGAAAAGCTGGATATAAAACCAGGCGGAGCTCAGATGCTTATCGGTATTCCGAAAGAGATCGCTTTCCAGGAGAACCGTATTGCGCTGACCCCTGATGCGGTAAGTGTGCTGGTGAGTAACGGGCATCATGTGACGATAGAGCATAATGCGGGAGATGCATCCCATTTCCGTGATAAGGATTACAATGAGGCCGGCGCCCGGATCGTATATGACCGGGAAGAGATCTTCAAGGCGCCGATCCTAATGAAGAGCGCCCCGGTGATAGAAGAAGATATTGACTTACTCCAGTTTAACCAGGTGATCATTTCTCCGATTCATCTTTCCATCATGAAAGCAGACCTTCTTCAAAAGATGATGGAAAAAAAGATCACCGCCATTTCTTTTGAGAACCTGAAAGACGACAGCGGTTCTTATCCGATCGTCCGCAGCATGAGTGAGATCGCAGGAAGCGCATCCATGCTGATCGCTGCACAATACCTGGGATCTGCCAACCATGGCAAAGGTGTTTTGCTCGGAGGGATATCGGGCATTGCGCCAACAAAAGTGATTATCATTGGGGCGGGCATTGTGGGAGAATATGCGGCAAGGGCTGCCCTGGCTCTTGGCGCTTCGGTAAAAGTGTTTGACAATAATGTGTACCGGCTGAAAAGATTGCAGAACAATATCGGTCAGCGCTTATGGACCTCGGTGATCGAACCAAGATTGCTTGCCAAACAATTAAAGACCTGTGAAGTGGCTGTGGGGGCATTGGGATCCGAAACAGGAAGAACACCGTTAGTGGTAACCGAAGAAATGGTCAGCAATATGCGGCCGGGCTCTGTGATCATTGATGTAAGTATTGATCGTGGCGGCTGTTTTGAAACTTCGGAGATCACCAGTCACGAGCATCCGATCTTTATGAAATACGGAGTGATTCACTATTGTGTTCCTAATATTCCTTCGGGGTTTGCAAGAACAGCATCACAAGCCATCAGCAACGTACTGATGCCTTTACTGCTGGAAGCCGGAGAGGCAGGAGGATTTGAAAACCTGCTCTGGCACAACATACACCTGCGCAGCGGTATTTACCTGTTCAACGGGGCACTGACCAACTTCTACATGAGCGAAAGGTTCAACCTGAAATACACCGATCTGAACCTGCTGATCGCCAGCCAGCGGTAATTCTTCGCACACATACAGAATTTTTAAGAGCACCAGCTTTCCATTCATGGGAATTAATCAGATGTTTTTATGTGGTTAAACACTTGTTTTAATTAAACGTTTGTTTAAATTTGCGCCTCCTTTTTCAAAGGAACTTATGATGGAGTACAACGAAAAACAGGTTGCGATCATGGAGAAAGCAGAAAAACTTTTTGCTGAAAAAGGATTTGCGGGCACTTCGGTACGGGATATTGCTGATGAAGCCGGTGTCAATCTTGCCATGATCTCTTATTATTTCGGTTCCAAGGAAAAACTGTTGGAGAATATTTTCAGATTCCGGGGAGAAAATATCACGTTGCAACTGGAGACAATGCTCCAGAATAAAATAATGACCTCGCTGGAAAAAGTGGATCAGATGATAGACAGGTATGTGGAAAGAATAATGGATCAGCAAAGTTTTTATAAGATCATGATGCGGGAGCAAATAGCTAAAAACTATGGCCCTATGCATAAACAGATCCGACAGCTGATCACCAAGAACCAGGAACTGATCAGGCAACTTATTGAAGAAGGACAAAAGAAAGGGGAGTTTAAAAAAAATATTGATGTGCCGCTGATGATGGCAGTGCTGATCGGCACTACCGGCCACATGATCAGCACGCAGCATTTTTACCGTGAACTGAATGGCATGCAGTCAATGACTAATGAAAAATTTCAGGCGCACCTGCGGAAGAAACTTACCTATCATCTAAAATCACTTTTTAAAGCCGTATTGACTTATGAAGAATAAAAAGACCTGGGTTCTATTATTGTTTGTTCTGTTGTTGTCCGGGCTGAGAATGGAAGCTCAGGAAAAAAAGCAATTGACTTTGCAGGAAGCTATTGACCTGAGCCTTAAGAACAGCAAGCAACTGCAGATCAATTCTGAGAAGATCAAAGAAGCAACGGCAGCGCTGAAAGAAGCGGAAGAAAAGAGATTGCCCGATGCCAGTGTGAGTGGAGCCTATATGAGATTGTTCGGCTCCAAAGTGGATCTGAAAACAGGCAGTGGTAATCCCGGAGGCGGAGGACCTGGCGGTAATAATTCAAAACCGCCTTCTGTATCGCAGGCTATCTATGGTATTGCCAATGTTTCATTTCCCGTTTTTACCGGGGGAAGGATCAAATATGGGATCGAATCATCCCGGTATCTTGAACAAGCTGCGCTGCTGGATGCTGCAAATGATAAAGAAGGTGTGATCCAGAATACCATTGAAGCTTATGCCAATTTGTTCAAAGCGATGTCCTCAGTAAAACTCATTCAGGACAACCTCAAACAATCACAACAACGTGAAAAAGATTTCAGCAACCTGGAAAAAAATGGTTTGCTGGCAAGGAATGATCTTTTAAAAGCCCAGTTACAAACTTCAAATGTTGAACTGAATCTGCTGGATGCACAAAATAATCTTCAGATGGCCAATCTCAATATGGACCTGATGCTGGGGTTGTCCACCGATACACAATTGGAGACAGACACAACGGTAATTGAAAAGAAAGAAAAGGGATTGGCTTTACAGGATTATGTGCAAACAGCTTTCACAAACCGTAAGGACCTGATGGCAGTAGATTACAGAAAGAAAGCAGCAGACGATGCGATCAGGATCACCAAAGGACAGATGTATCCGGCCGTTTCATTGACCGGGGGTTATATCGCAGCCGACATTCCGAAACTGGTGACCATCACGAATGCCACTAATGTAGGTGTGGGTTTATCCTACAGTCTCGGGTCTCTCTGGAAGACCAGATCCAAAATTGAGCAGGCAGAAGCAAAAGCAAAAGAAGCTGAGTTGACAAAAAGCCTGATGTCGGATAACCTGCAACTGCAGGTGAATAAAAGTTACCTGACATTTCTCAGCAGCCGCAAAAAGATAGACGTATATGCAAAGGCAGTGGAGCAGGCCGATGAAAATTTCAAGATCGTCAGGAACAAGTTTGACAACAGCCTTGCCACTACCACCGATTTGCTTGAAGCGGATGTGGCACAGTTTCAGGCAATGCTCAGCTATACCCTGGCAAAAGCCGATGCCTTCGTGGCTTATCATAAACTGTTGCAGATAACAGGTACCCTGAGTGAAGAATTAAACAAGTAAACTTTAAAAAGACTTAATCAGAACGATTATGGAAACAAAAAATGAAGAAGTGACACCAAAGAAAAAGAAAAGAAACCCGTTCTTCATAATACTGCTTATCCTCCTGCTGGTGGGAGGAAGCTGGTTCGGTATTTCAAAATACCGGTACAGCCTTCATCACGAAGAAACGGATGACGCACAGGTGAGCGCCGACATCCTGCTGGTGATCCCTCATGTGTCGGGGTATATAAAAGAAGTGCGGGTGAAAGATAACCAGTGGGTGAAAAAAGGTGATACACTGATCATACTGGATGACCGTGATTATAAATTAAAACTGGAAGAAGCAGAAGCTGCATTGGGAATAGCCAAAGCTAATTTGCAGAATGCCATTGCCATGGCATCTGCATCGAAAGCGAACATTGCCACATCGGCTGCTTCCATTGTTACCATTGACTCACAGATAGCGGCAGCAAAGATCACTGCATGGCGTGCCAATCAGGATTATGAACGCTATGCCAACCTGATTAAAGATCATTCGATTACCCAGCAGCAATATGAACAGGCATGGGCTGCAAAGGAAACGGCAGAAAAACAACTATCGGTTTTACAGGGACAAAAAAATCAGGCATCGCATCAGACCAACGCTGTCACGGTGCAGAGCAATGCTACAGCAGAACAGGTGAATGTGGCACAGGCTGCCATCAGGCAAAGGGAAGTGGATGTGGATGCAGCTAAGCTGAGTCTTTCATACACTATTATCACTGCTGATGAAGATGGGCATCTTTCAAAAGTGGGAGTGCAACCCGGACAGTTTGTACAGGCGGGTCAGGCATTGTTCAGCATGATACACAGCCAGGATGTGTGGGTGGTTGCCAATTTTAAGGAAACACAACTGAATAAAATGAGAGAAGGGCAGAGCGTCATTGTCACGGCTGATGCCTATCCCCGGCATGAATTCAAGGCAGTGGTCAGTTCTTTTTCTCCTGCCACCGGATCCACTTTTGCTTTGTTACCCCCGGATAATGCATCCGGAAATTTTGTAAAAGTGGTTCAGCGCTTACCGGTGAAGATTGAATTCACTGATGCTTCCGACTCTCTTATCAAAAAACTGAGGCCGGGACTGAATGTAACTGTTGATGTAAGCCTAGAGTAAACTGAAGAGTTTTCGCTGACCGTATATGCAATACGATTCATTAGTTGAGTATGGACACCGCAGGGTTGTCATCACTATTTTAGCCATTATCTGTACCGTGCTGGAAATAGTGGACACCACCATTGTAAATGTTGCGTTGACGGATATGAAAGGCAACCTGGGCGCTACCACAACCGAGATCGGATGGGTGATCACTGCTTATGCTATCGGAAACGTGATCGTTGTACCCATGACGAGCTGGCTGTCTCAGCAATTTGGCAGGCGGAATTATTTTGCTGCTTCCATTGCCATATTCACGATCTTTTCTTTTTTATGCGGCAATTCCACGGGCTTGTGGGAGCTGGTGATCTTTCGCTTCATGCAGGGATTAGGCGGTGGCGCTTTGCTGGTCACTTCGCAGACCATCCTTACAGAAAGTTATCCTTACGAAAAAAGAAGCATGGCCCAGGCCATCTATGGAATGGGAGTGGTGGTTGGCCCAACATTGGGCCCGCCGTTGGGAGGATACATTACCGATAACTATTCCTGGCCCTATATTTTTTATATCAACATTCCGCTGGGCATCATTGCTATCCTGCTCACCTTACAATACGTAAAAAGTCCGAAGTATGCGGAGAAAAGCCAGAAAGAAGATATAGACTGGCTTGGAATTGCTTTACTTGCCGTTTTTGTGGGTTCTTTACAATATGTACTGGAAAAGGGTCAGGATGACGACTGGTTCAATGATAGTGTCATCGTTGCATTCACCATCATCAGTTGTCTTGGCTTTTTCTTCTTTCTATGGAGAGAAATTGTTTTTAGAAAACCTGTGGTAAATCTTCGGGTATTGAAGAATGGAAACCTGAGAGTGGGCACTATTCTTTCTTTCATTCTTGGATTTGGATTGTATGGGTCCACATTTATCATTCCGTTGTACACACAATCATCGTTAGGATGGACGGCTACACAGGCGGGATTGCTCCTGGTTCCTTCTGCATTGACAACTGCATTCATGATGCCGGTTATAGGAAAGCTGATACAAAGAGGAGTGAAGCAGCAATATCTTGTTGCTTTCGGAATGCTTTTATTTTTCTTTTATTCGGTATGGGGCTATAAGATCCTGACACCTGATACAAGTGAAGAAGCGTTTTTCTGGTTGCTTATTCTCAGAGGATTTGCCATGGGAATGTTGTTTGTTCCGATCACTACTCTGGCATTAAGCACTTTGAACGGCCAGGAGATCGGCGAGGGAGCCTCTTTCACCGGAATGATGCGCCAGCTGGGAGGCTCATTCGGTATTGCAGTCATTACCACTTTTATGGCAAGAAAGACCATGCTTCACCGTTATGACCTGGTAAGCAAACTGGATATTACCGACCCGGTTGTTCAGAATAAAATAGCAGCGCTTCGACAGGGATTTATGGCAAAAGGAATGACTCCTGATATGGCATTGAAAAGCGCTTATAAAGCATTGGATTATTCTGTTTTCAGGCAGGCGGCAGTGCTGACCTATATGGATGTATTTCTCTTTATCGGTTTGCTATTCCTGGTTTGTGTTCCATTTATATTATTGTCCAAAGGCAGCCGGAATAAACAAATGAATATGGAAGGGCTTCATTAATGCGGAATTATTTTTTATAGTCATTGATGTTGATCCTGTTTTTGCAAAAACCATACTCGGTTTCATCATTACTGCTTACCACTACCAGGCGGTCTTTGCAGTAATCGTTGATCAGCTGGTTATATAACGAGATCCCGGCTGCATCAAGGTTGGTACAAGGCTCATCAAGTAAAACAGCCGGAACATCAGAAAATATAGCCTGTGCCAGTCTCACCCTCTGCCTCATGCCTGAAGAATAATAGCGGATCTGTTTGCCGGATGCTTTGTCCAATCCGATCATTGAAATGATTTTTTCCACCGGGAATTCCGGAAGGAAAGGTTTGAACACCTGGTGGAAATGTAAAAATTCTTTCAGCGTCATTTCTTCCACTACTTCCAGATATGGGGCACAAATGGAGACCATGTTAAAAACGGTGTCATTTGCCAGCGATCTGTTGTCATGGCTCCATACTATTTTCCCCTCATTGATCTGCATGCTTCCGCTGATCACCTGCAGTAAAGTGCTCTTGCCTGATCCGTTAGGGCCAATGATAGCATAGGAGCTGCCTTGTTCGAAAATGTAGGTGAGATGGCGGAAGATCCAATCCCGGTTGAAACGTTTTCCGGCATCAGTCAACGAAACCTTCATCGCCGTTTGTTTTTGAGAAGCGTTTAATGATGCCTCTTTGTGAGTTGCGAATGAACTGTACTATCTCATCTCTTTCATCAGTAGCTGCAAATTCTTCTTCCAGGTACTCCACGGCCTGAGAGATATTCAAACCTTTGCCGTAAATGACCCGGTATATTTCAAGAATGTGATTGATCTTTTCAATGGTGAAACCTCTTCTTTTTAATCCGATGGAATTCACTCCGGCATAGGTCAGGGGATTGCGACCGGCTTTAATATATGGTGGAACATCTTTACTGACCAGCGATCCGCCACCGATCATGGAATGCTGGCCGATAGTTACAAACTGGTGAACAGCGCTCATGCCTCCCATAATGGCCCAATCACCAATGGTGACATGTCCTGCAATCTGAGTATTATTGCTCATGATGCAGTTATCACCAACAAAGCAGTCATGGGCAAGATGGCAATACGCCATTAACAGGCAATTATTTCCAACTACAGTCTTTTCTTTTTCTCTGGTGCCGCGGTTCACGGTTACAAATTCACGGATGGTGGTGTTATCACCGATGAATACATTGGAATATTCACCCTGGAATTTCATATCCTGCGGAATGGCAGCAATAACAGCTCCGGGAAATACCCTGCAGTTTTTTCCGATGCGGGCGCCTTCCATTATGGTCACGTTGGACCCTATCCAGGTTCCTTCCCCGATCTCAACGTCCTGATGTATCACAGTAAAGGGATCCACTTTTACATTAGTGGCAAGCCTGGCATTCGGATGGATATAAGTATGTGGATGAATCATGCACTTAGAATATGAACTCACCGCCATTAGCGGATGGCGGGCAAAGTTAACTCTTAAGAGCAAACGCAAAAAAAGGAATATTATTAGTATATAATTTCTTAAAAATCAACTTATCCTGCTTTTTGCCCCGGCGAAAAAGAAAATAGATTTATCTGTCGTAAATTCGCTGTTCATTATGAATCAGCAACTCGATATATTGACACTGGCGTATAAACAAACGCCTGTTCAGGGACAGTGGGAATTATTGTATGAAAAGGAAAACCTGATACCCGGGTCAGTACAATACAGCGTCAGGCGTTATCAGAAAGACCCTCAATGGAATATGGATGACATCGGTATGATGGTGTACCATTATGAGAATAATGATGCAGACAAGAATTACCTGGAACTGAAGTTTTGTGTAAGTAAAAAAATATATTGCCGTCAAAAAGACTCTGATTGTGATCAATGCGGATTAAATCCTGCAAAAGAAAAAAGCTGCGATGAAGGATCGGACAGCGTGAATGTTTTGAGTTTCCGTTTTTCACCGGTGCATCTGTCCCAGTTTGTTAAGCCGCGTTATTCCGATGACACTTTGGTAGAAGATATTCTTAATTTCAGGCATAACTCACCGTTTACCAAGATCGTTCCTTTGTGCGGCCGCATGAGGGCAGTGCTGGACGGGTTACTGAATCATAATTTTTCGGATACCCTCGAAAATATTTATGTCAATGCACAAACCCAGATGCTGCTTTTATATGCTTTGGGATGTATGCTGGGAGAAAAAGAACTGGATGTGGTCAGTTGTAAATTCCTGGCCAATGAAGCAGACCGTGAAAAAATCATCAAAGCAAGAGAAATACTGATTGAACACATCGGCGAGCCGATCACGATCAGGGAACTGAGCCGCAAGGTGGCCATCAATGAATGTTATCTGAAAAAAGGATTTAAGGAGATGTTCGGCACTACCATATTTGATTTTTATCAAAGCCAGAGAATGGAACACGCCAAATATCTGCTCTATGAAAAAGGATTAAGTGTGACAGAAGTGTCCCTGAACCTGGGCTATTCTTCCATCTCGCATTTTTCCACTGCATTTAAAAAACATACGGGATTAAAGCCTTGTGAATTGCTCCTGCGCTGATTTCTTTCCTGTATGCTTTTAAAAATGCTTTTCAATTGATATTTTTGAGCTTATGAAAAAGCTGGGCTTTCTGTTTGCTTTTTATTTATTGGCAGTTGCCTGCCTTCCGTGCAATGACAGCAAAGCATGCAGCTGTAATTTTGTTCAGACAGTGAGCAATGCCTCACACGAAACACAGCATCATAATGTAAATGATATCTGTCCTCCGTTTTGTTCCTGTTCCTGCTGTACCGGTTTTTCCATAAACCAAACTGTAACCACTTCCGGTTATACTCCTTTTACCCGCGATACACACTTTCTCGTATTTTCTTCAGGAGATCTCATAGAAATCTCACTTCCCGTGTGGCAGCCTCCCAGGCTTTGATCGCTTATTTTCAGTTGATGAATATGGGAGACGACAAGACGCATCATCCCTTTCACTGAATTTATCGTTAAAGATCATGATATCTGTTTGCCGTTTCTATGACAGGCAACGATCATTACAATTCCATTTGACATAAGAAGAAAGAAAATTTCAACTAAATAAAAATGTTGAGCAGCATTATACAATTCAGTATCAGGAATAAACTGATCATCGGGTTATTGACCCTGGCCTTGATCGTGACCGGAATTTTTTCTTTGAAAAAACTTCCTATAGATGCTGTGCCTGATATCACCAACAACCAGGTGCAGGTATTGACACTTTCCGGAACACTGGCGACTCAGGACGTAGAGAAGTTCATTACCTATCCCATTGAAAGAGCAATGGCAACATTGCCGGACCTGGTGGAGATCCGCTCCATATCAAGATTCGGGTTAAGCGTGATTACGATCGTGTTTAAGGAAGACGTCAACACCTACTTTGCAAGACAGTTGGTAAGTGAAAGGCTGAAAGAAGCTGAAACAGAAATTCCGCAAGGCGCCGGTGAGCCGGAGCTTGGCCCGGTAAGTACGGGACTCGGCGAGATCTATCAATATATCATAAAACCCAAAGCCGGATTTGAAGATAAATTTTCTCCAATGGAGTTGAGGACTCTTCAGGATTGGATAGTGGGAAGACAATTGCTGGGCACTCCCGGTGTGGCCGAAGTGAACAGTTTCGGAGGATTGCTGAAACAATATGAAGTGGCTCTTGATCCTGAGCGGCTGAAATCAATGAACGTAACCATTCCGGAAGTTTTTACTGCATTGGAAAAAAACAATGAGAACACAGGCGGAGCCTATATCGAGAAGAAGCCGAATGTTTATTTCATCCGTGCCCTGGGATTGGTGAACACATTGGATGATATCGGAAAGATAGTGGTCAAGACCAATTCTAATGGTATTCCGGTTTTGATAAGGGATATTGCCACGCCTCAGTTGGGAAGCGCCATCCGCTATGGCAGTATGACGAAAGATGGACAGGGAGAAGTGGTGGGTGGAATTGTGATGATGTTGAAAGGATCGAACAGCGCTCAGGTAGTAAAAGCTGTGAAAGAAAGAGTGGCACAGATCCAGAAATCATTGCCTGAAGGAGTAGAGATTGAAGCTTTTCTTGACCGCACTCATTTAGTGAACAGGGCTATTCATACCGTAGCGGAAAACCTGACCCTCGGATTCCTGATTGTGGTCTTTGTCCTGGTCTTGTTCCTGGGCAATCTTCGTGCAGGCTTTATCGTGGCATCAGTGATACCCTTGTCCATGCTCTTTGCTGTCATCATGATGAATCAATTCGGTGTCAGCGGCAATCTTATGTCGCTGGGAGCAATTGATTTCGGCATCATAGTGGACGGAGCGGTGATCATTGTGGAAGCAATCGTCCATCGTATTTTCCTGAGCAAGCATCATCATGTGGGTGTTGATATTCTGAACAGGGAGCAAATGGACAATGAAGTTTCAGGCGCTGCCCAACAGATTGTTCACTCATCTTTTTTCGGGCAGATCATCATCCTGATCGTTTATCTTCCTATCCTCGTTTTGGTGGGAATAGAAGGAAAGATGTTCAAACCCATGGCGCAGACAGTTTCCTTTGCCATTCTCGGAGCATTCATTTTATCGGTCACCTATCTGCCGATGGTGTCATCCCTTTTCCTGGGCAGAAAAACAAAACATAAACAGAATTTCTCCGACAGGATGATGAACAGGCTTTACCGGTTATACAAACCTGTTTTAAATTTTGCATTGAAAAATAAATGGAAGATCACGCTTGCCTCACTGGCAGTGTTTATGGCATCTTTTCTTCTGTTCAGAAACCTGGGCGGAGAATTCATCCCTACTCTGGAAGAAGGAGATTTTGCAGTGGAAACCATTTTGCCTCAGGGGTCTTCGCTCTCGCAGACGGTGGAAGTGTTTGAAAAAGCATCTTCTATGTTGAAAGAGAAATTTCCGGAAGTGAAAGAAGTGGTGGGAAAGATCGGCTCTGCCGAAGTGCCCACCGACCCGATGCCGATCAATACCGGTGACATGATGGTCATTCTGAAAAATAAATCGGAATGGACCTCTGCACACGACCGGAATGAGCTTGCACAGAAGATGACCGATGCATTGTCTGTGCTTCCCGGGGTTTTTTTCGGATTTCAGCAACCTATTCAGATGCGGTTCAATGAACTGATGACCGGCATCCGACAAGATGTGGCCGTGAAAATTTTCGGTGAGAATATGGATACCCTGCTGGCTTATGCTCACCGGGTGAATGATGTGATCAATAGCATAAAAGGAACGGTTTCACCGCGGGTGGAAGTCACTTCCGGACTTCCACAGATAACCATTCGATATGACCGGGATAAAATTGCACGCTATGGTGTGAATATAGACGATCTGAATCATATCGTAAGAGCAGCATTTGCCGGCGAAAGCGCCGGATTGGTTTTTGAAAATGAAAGAAGATTCGATCTTGTTGTCCGGCTGCAAACAGAAAAACGCCGGGATATTGATGATATAAAAGATCTTTTTGTTCCTATTGCTTCGGGCACGCAGGTTCCGCTTCAACAACTGGCGGATATCAACTATGAACTCGGCCCCTCGCAGATCACCCGCGAAGATGCAAAGAGAAGGATCAGTGTGGGCTTCAATGTTCCTGAAAGAGATGTAAAAACAGTGGTCAGGGAATTGCAGGATAAACTGGAACAAAAAGTGAAGCTTCCTCCCGGTTATTATTTTACTTACGGCGGGCAATTTCAAAACCTGGAAGAGGCAAGTCAGCGCCTGAGCATTGCCGTTCCGGTAGCGCTGGCATTGATTTTTGTTCTTTTGTTTTTTGCATTTGGGAATATTCAGCAATGCCTTCTTGTTTTTTCTGCTATTCCACTGTCAGCGATCGGAGGTGTGCTGGCATTATGGATTGCAGGAATGCCTTTCAGCATTTCAGCCGGCATCGGATTCATTGCCCTGTTCGGCGTATCAGTGCTGAACGGGATCGTATTGATAGATCATTTCAATCAATTAAAGAAAAAAGGAATGACAGATATAACACAAAGGATCTTAGAAGGAACAAAAAACCGTTTTCGCTCAGTGATCATCACCGGCGCTGTACCGGCTCTCGGCTTTCTGCCCATGGTGATCTCAAGGGGAGCTGGAGCTGAAGTGCAAAGGCCTCTTGCCATAGTGGTCATCGGAGGTTTGGTCACCGCCACTCTTCTCACCCTGATAGTGATGCCGGTTTTATATTCTTTGTTTTCAAAAAAACTGAAAGTGAAAATCACTCCGGCAGCAAGCATCGTTACTCTTTCATTTTTTGTTTTTTCATCATCACCCGTAAAAGCACAGACAGTAAAAAGAATAACAGTAAATGAAGCGATAGACTCTGCCCTGAAGAACAATCTTCAATACCAGGTGAACAGGCAGCAGTACAACCGTTCTGTTCTTGAAAAGAAAACAGCTTATGAGATTCCGAAGACGGGAGTGTTTGTGGAAAATGAAGACATACATCCCGGTGACCGGGAAGGCGTCTTAAAGATCGGCTTGTCACAGGATATTGCCTGGCCGGGTTTGTACAAGGCAAGGAAAAATTATTTTGATGAACAATCAAAATATTATGAAGTCAATACCCGGGTGATAGATGCTGCGCTGAAAAGAGATGTCCGTACTGTCTATTACCAGCTCTGGTACCTGGAAGAAAAGCAAAAACTTTTTGAAAGGCTTGACAGCATCTACAGTTCGCTTTATGATGTGGCTACATTGAGAGTGAGAACGGGTGATGTGGCCGGGCTTGACAGCATAGCTGCAGAAGCAAGGATGAGAGAAGTGGAAGCAATGAAAAATCAGTTGAACAGTGAGTTGATGATCCGGCAACAATCGTTGATGCAGCTACTCAACACAAAAGAGATCTTATTTCCCGTGGAGAAAAGACTGGAAAAACTTTCATTACCCGAAGAGGCTGATTCGCTTCATCCTTTGCTGAAGCTGCAACAGCAAAACATAAATATTGCCGGCGCCAATATTTTGGTTCAGAGAAACATGAACAAGCCGGAATTCTCCGGGCGGTTCTTTTCACAAAGATTATATGGAGTGAAAGACCCCTTTTCAGGGTTTTCTGTCACTGCGGCATTTCCCTTGTTCGGCGGTTCGGCATACAGGAGTAAAGTGAGGTCTGCCATTGCTGAAGTATCGGTGCAGCAGAAAGAACTGGAATATCAATCTCAGGTCATCAATACCGAGAGGGCAATAGCTCTTAACGAGATACATAAGGATCAGACAATGCTGTCATTTTACGAATCCACCGGCATACGCCAGGCGGAACAGATCATCAAAAGTGCATCCATTGCGTACAGCAGCGGGGAGATCGGGTTTGCGGAACTGAGCCAGTTTCTTACTCAGGCAATAGATATCCAAAAAAATTATCTGGATAATCTGAACCAGTATAATCAATCGGTCATTCAATATTATTATCTCATCAATCAATAAACAGGTCATGAAAAAAATATTAGTATCCCCGATGTTTTTAGGTTTGATATTATTGTTCTCCTGCAATAATGATAAGACTCCGGAAAACAAGGAAGACTCAGAGCAAAATGCAGTCGCTAACCTGACCACCGTATCATTGAATAAAGAACAGATTAAGACCATCGGGTTGCAATATGGCCCTATTGAAAAAAAGGATCTGAGCACTACCGTAAAAGTGAACGGTATTCTCAATGTTCCGAATCAGAATAAAGCAACGATCACTTCTTTATTCCCGGGCACCATACGGAGTCTGAATATTCAACCGGGTAACATGGTACGGAAGGGGCAGGTGCTTGCTGTTATCGTCAATCCGGAACTGGTGCAATTGCAACAGCAGTATTTATCGGTGAATACCAAGTTGAACCTGGCGGAACTTGAATATGAAAGGCAGAAAACTTTAGTGGAAGGAAATGCAGGCGCCAGGAAATACCTGCAGCAGGCAGAGACTGAATTGAAGAATCTTCAGGCAGAAAAAGCGGGATTGGAAAAGCAGTTATCAACTCTGGGAATTTCACCGGCGAAGATCAGCATGGGCAATATCATTTCTTCTTTGCCGGTCACTTCTCCTATTGACGGAACAGTGAGTAAAGTGAATGCGCAGATCGGAACTTTTGTGGATGCGAGCGCTGCCATTGCCGAAGTGGTGAACAATTCGCAGTTACACCTTGATCTTTTTATTTATGAAAAGGACCTGCCGAAAGTGAAGGACGGGCAAACCATTCATTTTACACTGACCAACAACCCGGGAAAAGAATACGATGCCACCATCTATTCCATCGGCACTTCGTTTGAAGATGAATCCAAAGCCATAGTTGCCCATGCCATGGTGAAAGGAGATAAGGCAGGACTGATAGACGGCATGAATGTGACTGCTGTTATCAGTATCGGTACGGCGCTTTCGGATGCCATTCCCGATGAAGCGATCGTGAGCAATCTCGGAAAGGATTACATCTTTATTTATACGGGCGAAAAGGGCGATGAGATTTTCTATAAAAGGATAGAAGTGATAAAAGGCCCGACCGATCTGGGTTATTCAGAAGTTAAATCACTCGAAAAATTCCCTGAAGATGCCAGGGTGGTAGTGAAAGGAGCCTATTTTTTACTCGCCAAAATGATCAATACGGATGAAGAAGAATAATTTCGACAAAAATTTCGGGATGGAGAAGATCAAACTTGACCTGGATATAATATTACCGGATGTTCCTGATGAAAAGGATGCCTGCGTGCAACGCATTATTACTGCCATTGAAAAGAGGAAAGGGATCGAAAAAGTACATATTGTTCCCGAAACAGAATCATCCAAGGCAAAACTTTGTTTTCATTATAACCCTAATGAGATCTCCATTGATGAGGTGGAAAATCTGGCAGAAAGATCGGGAGCGGAGATTACAGAAAGATATGGCCATCTGTTACTCGAAGTGAAGGGGATCAGGTATGTTCGTCATGCCCGCATGATTGAACTGGGATTGAAAGACCTGAAAGGTATTTTATCGGTTTCCGTATCAGCTACAGGGTGGATTAGTATTGAATTCGATCATCATGCCACCACTCCGGTAAAAGTTTATAAATACCTGGAGAAGACAGGCTTGTCGGTGATCTCCCCTGAGCTGAAAAAAAACCCTGTGCATGAACATGTCCATCATGAAAAGCATGATCATGTTCATGCGGATCATGATCATCAGCATCAGCATGGAGGAATTTTTGGGGAGAGAACAGAATTGATCTTCGCTATCATTTCAGGGATAATGCTGGCTATTGGTTTCGGATTATCATGGGTCAGCGGAATCTCCATGTATGTTCCATTAGCATTTTATATTGTTACGTATTTTTTCGGAGGGTTTTATACAACTAAGGAAGCCATTGAAGGAGTCATCAAAGGTGATTTTGAAATTGATTTTTTAATGCTGGTAGCCGCTGTCGGTGCAGCAATATTGGGACATTGGGAGGAAGGCGCTCTTTTGCTTTTCCTTTTTAGCCTTGGCCATTCACTTGAACATTACGCAATGGAAAAAGCACGCAAGTCTATTGCCGCACTGGCTGAACTCACTCCCGGAACGGCAATGCTGAAAACCGGTGATGACATCAGAGAAGTTCCGGTCGAAGAATTGAGAAAAGGAGATACAATTGTTGTGAAGCCTGATTGTAAAATTCCGGCCGATGGTGTGGTAATAAAAGGAAGAAGCAGTGTGAACCAGGCGCCGATAACAGGCGAGAGCATACCGGCAGATAAAGAGCCTGTGATCGAAACAGGTTTTGATATAAATACGGCTGATAAAATGGAAACGAAATACAAAGTGTTTGCAGGCTCTGTGAATGGAGCCGAAAATTTAGAGATCAGAGTGACAAAGATCGCTGCTGACAGCACGATAGCAAGGTTGATAAAACTGGTCAACGAAGCACAGACGCAAAAATCTCCCACCCAGAATTTCACGGATAAACTGGAAAAGTATTATGTGCCCGGTGTTCTGATCCTGGTAGTCGTCTTATTGTTTGCCTTTCTGGTGACCAACGAACCGTTCAGTGTGAGTTTTTACAGGGCGATGGCCGTCTTGGTGGCTGCCAGCCCCTGTGCTTTGGCAATTGCCACACCCAGCGCCGTATTGAGCGGTGTGGCCAGAGCGGCAAGAGGAGGTGTGCTGATCAAAGGCGGTAAACCACTGGAAGAACTGGGATCGCTTACTGCAATTGCATTTGACAAGACAGGAACTCTTACCGAAGGGAAACCTGAACTTACCGGAGTGTATCCGTTAAACGGAATAACGGAAGAAGAATTGCTGGAGATCGTGGTAGCTGTAGAAAAATTAAGCCAGCATCCTTTGGCTGCAGCCATAGTAAAAGGTGGCATGGAAAAATTGAAAAAAGAGATTGCAGCAGCATCCGGTATCAGATCCATACAGGGAAGAGGAATAAAAGCTGTTTATAATAATAGCACGATCCATATAGGCAATAAAGAACTGTTCCAAGAAAACGGATTCAATTTTCGGGGAGATATAAAAACAAAAGTGGAACAGCTTGAGGCGCAGGGAAAAACAACCATGATCGTTGGAAAAGAGAACTCGGTCATCGGCATCATCACCCTGATGGATGTTTCAAGGAAAGATGCTAAAGCATCGCTGGCCAGGCTCAGTGAAATGGGGATCCGCAAGATGATCATGCTGACGGGCGATGATCAGAAAGTGGCGGATGCCATTGCAAAAGAGATCGGACTTACGGAAGCATGGGGAAACCTGCTGCCGGAACAAAAAGTGGAAGCGATCGAAAAGCTCAGGTCAGTTGAAAAGAAAGTGGCGATGATCGGCGATGGTGTGAATGATGCTCCTGCAATGTCCAGGAGCACAGTGGGAATTGCCATGGGAGCAGCAGGCAGCGATGTGGCGCTGGAAACTGCGGACATTGCATTGATGTCTGATCATCTGAGCAATCTTCCGTTTGCGATCGGATTAAGCAGGAAAGCTAACAGGATCATAAAACAGAATCTAATTATCAGTCTTGGAATGGTTGTGATATTGATCCCGCTCACTATTTTAGGCATTGCTCATATCGGCCCTGCCGTTATCGGGCATGAAGGATCTACCATAATAGTGGTGTTCAATGCGCTGAGATTACTTGCTTACTGAGCTCAGAATGTTTTTTTCAGATTGGGATTTGTGATCAGAATATAATCGCCGAGGTTACTGAATTTTTCAAATGCCTTCGGATCATTGCTGTTGTAGGACGGATCGCTGACACTGGCTATATTCAGCATCCTGATCTTTTTGCTTCTCATGTGCAATTGAGCCGCAGTGCCCGACTTCTCCGAGGTGTGGAATCCGCCTACACAATGAAAGATCTTTTTCTTTTTATTTTTCTTCCAGTACTTGTAAATGCTATAGCTCATCCCTGCATCCCATAGATTCTGGCTGTAATAAACATTGGGATTGTCACTGCCGGGACTTCCTTTCATGATCTCATAAAAACGTTCTCGATAGCGGCCACCCAATGTGTCAAAAGGAAGAGGAGGCAAAAGCTTTTTCGCTTCTTTGGATAATTGATTCAGGGATGACATTCCCAGCCGGCTTACCATGCTTACATATCTGCGGGGCGGGTCGGCAGCGATCACATCGAGATGATTTGCTTTTGCCAGCTCCACCATAGGACGGTAGTCTTTGTAATTGGGCCAGAGGCGTGCATCTTTTGCCAGGCGGTCTTCTGGAATGAATCCTTTTAGATATTCATCAAGAACCAACTGATTGTCGGTTTCAAACATTTCAAGGCTCAGTACAACTTTGTCGCCGAATTTCTGATGGAGCGCTTTGAATATTTCTGCTTCCAGGTAATGACAGGCGCTGTCATTATGCTCTTCCCCGAAGAATAAAACATCAGCATTAGACATATTGGCAATGATCCTGTCAACGGATATGATCTCTTTGGCTTTAGTATCATAGATTCTGAAATTGGATTCCATGGGCGACTGAGAAAATATTACGCCATAAGACAAAATCAGTAATGACAGAAAGAAATATTTCATATTCGTATTAATTTATTGGAACAAATATCGGACAGTAGGCCTGATTATGCTTTGTATTTAAGAGCTCGTATAGAAAGAAAATTAATAAGACCCTTTTAATTGATGCAAAAAAATGAAGTCATCTGTTTGTAAAAACAATCCTGTGCAGATGTTTATGACAAAAACATGAATGTTAAAAAAAATCCCAGTGGAATCTTTGCGCCTCATTGTGGATGATGAAAAATTGTTTAATACTGCTGATATTTTTATTTTCTGCTGAATCACTTTGTTCACAAATGGATTCTCTCTATGTAAAACAGCTTGATGAAGTGATCGTGACCGCCACCCGTTCCGAAAGAAAGCTGAGCAATGTGGCTGTGCCGGCTCAGATGATCAGCGTCAAAACGATCAGGCAGTCGGGTTCGGTACGGCTCAACGATATACTTCAGGAACAAACGGGATTGTTTATCACATCAGGAAGTTCTTCCAATTCGCCGGGAGGCGGGGTTTTCGGAAATGGAGTGCAGATACAGGGGCTTTCCCCTGACTATACCATGATATTGATCGACGGAGAGCCTGTCATCGGCCGTGAAGGAGGAGTGCTGGATCTCACCCGTATCGCCGTGGGTGATATCAAAAAAATTGAAATTGTAAAAGGGCCTTCATCAAGTTTATACGGCAGCGAAGCAATGGGAGGAGTGGTAAATATTATTACACAACAACCACAAAAGGACCGGATCAGCGCCGGACTTCGCTACGGAAGATTCAATGCCTTGGATGCAAATCTCACTGCTTCGTTAAAAAAGCAAAAATGGGGATTGCAGGTCTTTGGCAACCGAAACAGTTCAAACGGTTTCGATCTCGATAAAAATATTCCGGGAAATACGGTAGATGCGTTTTCAAACTATACCGTTCAGGCAAGATCGGTCTATCAATTGTCGGCAAAAACAAAACTGAACCTGTCAGGGCGTTATTTCACGGGATCGCAGAATAATTTTTATCCGGTAACAGAAAACGGCCCGGGATCATCCATCAATGTATCCGGTTATTCAAAGACAAGGGACATCAGCCTTAACCCTGCCCTCATTCACCAATTCAGTACGGGGCTGAGTTCTTCATTAAGATTTTATTTTAGCCGCTATCATTATGAACAATCATTGAGCAAAGAAAGTGATCATTCGCTTTATTATTATGATCTGTTTCAGCAAAACTTTTTCAAAGCAGAAGACCAGACCGATTGGAAATGGCAAAAGAACAATTTTTTGAGTGCAGGCGGAGGAATTGCAGCCGATGTTTTGAATACGAACCGCTACAATGCCCGGAAAAGTGATGCATTACGTTATTTGTTTGTACAAAATGAATGGAGAGCAGCCGGTGATCTTACTATTATAGCCGGTGCACGTTATGATGACAACACTGCATACAGGTCAAGGCTAAGCCCCAAACTTGCCCTGAGTTATAAACCTGGCAATAATCTGCGGATCAATATTTCTTACGGATCGGGATTTAAAGCGCCGGACTTCCGTCAGCAATATTTGAATTTTACCAATGATGCAGCCGGTGGCTACCTGATCTATGGCGCCAGCGAGATAACAGCTCAGCAATTACTGGAGCAGCAAAGGCAGGGATTGCTGTCTTCCGTTTTGCCGTCAGCATATAAAATTTCCTTGCTGAAACCCGAGATCTCAAGGGGATTGAATATTGATCTACATTATGAGGTGAGCCCCAGGCTTAGTTTTTCAGCCAATATTTTCAGAAACGATATTAACAACCTGATCCAGTATGAGATCGTTGCTTACCGCAGCAATGACGCACCGGTGTACAGTTATTTTAATATCAACAGGGCATACACAGAGGGAGTAGAGCCGCAGTTTCAGTTTCTGATAAACAAAAAGATCATGCTCCAGGGCGGGTATCAATTCCTTATCACTGCGGATAAGGATGTTCTGAAAGAGATAAAAGCCGGAGACCTGTATGCGAGAAAACTCAATTCTAACCAGGTATATAAAATCAAAAGAAGTGATTATGCAGGATTGCCCAACCGGTCAGCACACATGGCCAACCTTAAATTGTTTTATGAAGATGATAAGTCCGGATGGTCAGGCTCTTTCCGTGCCATTTACCGGAGCCGTTGGGGTACCACGGATAAAGACGGAAACGGGATCATTAACCGCAGCGATGAATTTGCTTCAGGATCTTTAATGCTGAATTTTTCCGTCATTAAAAAGATCAGGGATCTCAATTTTCAGGCAGGCATTGATAACCTGCTCAATTATAGGGATCCGTTGAATCTTCCGGACCAGCCGGGCATTCAACCTTACATTTCTGTTTTCTATTCATTTACAAAAAATCATAAAAAAGAACACTTATGAAATCAACACGGTTTTTCTTAATTACATTGGCATTATCGGCAGGCAGTCTTCTGTTTTTCAGTTCCTGTAAAAAAGAGGATAGTTCACCAAACAATGTGGCGAAAGTGGATACTGCAGTACTGTCTGTTAATTTTTCGGCAAACAGCCCTTTTGCGTTTTTCAGTTTTAAAAAAGGTGGAACGGTAAGCAATTCCGATTCTGCCTCGAATAAATGGGATTTTGGCCTGAGGCTTACTACTTTCATTGTGAATAGCAACGCAAGCGGCCCGGGCAATGCAGGTGTGATCCTGCAAAACGGGATCTTGGATGATATCACTTCCATTCCTGCAAGCGGATATGCTTATGATACTGCTGCAGGTCATCCCGCTATTGTTGACGGAAGCTGGTACAATTATGATATGAACACACACTCATTTTTGCCAAAGCCCGGCAAGGTTTTCATCTTCAGGACAGCAGATGACCATTATGCCAAAATGGAGATACTGGAAGCCACTTATGCTCCATTCACAGGGCCCGTTCCAACCATTATCAACTATAAACTGAGATTTTTATATCAGCCCAACAGCTCTTCTTCATTCAAATAGATGCTATAATCATATTAAGGCCGCCTGCGATACGGCGGCTTTTTATTGGTTAACGCCTTTTTATTTAAAGCCATCATACACTGATTCGCTTTATTTATTTTCCGGGAGAAAAAAACATCCCTGAAAGAGCTTTCCATGCTCAATAAATGACATTTTCTTATCATTTCAGCCGTTGAATTTTCTTAACTTTGCAGACTTTTTAAGTCCGGAAATGGGTAACAGGTACAAAGAATTTTCACAGTTGAACTTGCCGGCCATCGAGCAGGACATTCTTGCACGCTGGCAGGCCACCAATGCTTTTGAGAAAAGTGTTTCTTTAAGAGAAGGCGCTACACCTTTTGTTTTTTATGAAGGCCCGCCCAGCGCCAACGGAATGCCCGGCATTCATCACGTTATTTCCAGGACTCTGAAAGACCTGGTGTGCCGATACAAGACCATGAAAGGTTTTCAGGTGAAAAGAAAAGGAGGGTGGGACACTCATGGCCTGCCTGTGGAATTGGGAGTGGAGAAAGAATTGGGGATCACCAAGGAAGATATTGGTAAAAAAATTTCTGTTGAAGAATACAACCGGAAATGCAGGGAGGCGGTTCTTCGTTACAAAGACAAGTGGGATGACCTGACACGCAAAATGGGTTATTGGGTGGACCTGGATGATCCGTACATCACTTTTAAAAATGAATACATCGAAACACTCTGGTGGCTACTGAAGCAGTTGTATCAGAGAGGATTGCTGTACCAGAGCGTTAGCATTCAGCCTTATTCACCTGCTGCAGGAACCGGACTGAGTTCACATGAACTGAATCAGCCCGGAACATACAAGGATGTAAAGGATACGAGCTGTGTGGCAATGTTTAAAGTGGCTTCACAGGATACATCCGGTGGAAAGGATTTGTCTTTCGTACAAAACCGGATCTCTGAAGTTCAGAAAAATGGAGGTGAAGTTTTCTTTCTGGCGTGGACCACCACACCCTGGACGCTTCCTTCCAACCTTGGCCTGACCGTTGGCGCCAATATTGATTATGTATTGGTAAAAACATTTAATCCCTACACTCATCTTCCTGTCAATGTCATTCTTGCAAAAGCATTGACCGGGAAATATTTCAAGCCCGAAAATGAGAATGGAAGTTTTGAAGACTATACGGCTCTTGTTTCAAAAGACTCCAAAGCTTCTGCTTCAGGCGGCAATCTTCCCTGGAAAATACTTGATGTATTCAAAGGGAAAGATCTCGAAGGGATCTCTTATGAACAATTGCTGCCTTATGAAGCGAATAAAAGTGATAACCCTAACGCCTTTAAAGTATTGCTGGGCGATTTTGTGACTACGGAAGATGGTACCGGTATCGTTCATACGGCTCCCGCTTTTGGTGCCGACGACTTTAAAGTGGGAAAGAAATATGACATCGGTATATTGACGATGGTGGATAAGCAGGGAAAATTCATTGAGGGTTTGGGTGAATTCAGTAACCGCTATGTAAAAAATTATAAAGACGATCCGGACTACGTGGATGTGAATGTGGATATTGCCGTAAAGCTGAAAAAAGAGAACCGTGCTTTCAAAGTGGAGAAATACGAACACAGCTATCCGCATTGCTGGAGGACAGATAAACCGGTACTGTATTATCCTTTGGATGCATGGTTCATCAAAACCACGGCATTGAAAGACCGGATGGTGGAACTGAATAAGACCATCAACTGGAAACCAAGATCTACCGGGGAAGGAAGATTCGGGAACTGGCTGGAGAATATGGTGGACTGGAACCTGAGCCGCAGCAGGTTTTGGGGAACAGCCCTTCCGGTCTGGAGAACGGACGATGATAAAGAAGAAAAATGTATTGGTAGCATTGATGAACTGGAACTGGAATTAAAAAGATCTTACGAGGCAGGTGTTTCTAAGATATCACCTTCGAAAAACTTTAAAGAGACACTCGATCTTCATAAACCTTATGTGGACGAATTTATTCTTGTAAGTGATTCCGGTAAACCAATGAGACGGGTGCCCGATCTGATTGACGTATGGTTCGACAGCGGCGCCATGCCTTATGCACAATGGGGGCTGGATCATAAAAAACTGAAAGAAGGTTCGCCTTATCCTTTCAAAGAAGGCTGGAAGGGAGCTTTTCCTGCTGATTTTATTGCAGAAGGTGTGGATCAGACAAGAGGTTGGTTCTATACTCTTCATGCCATTGCTGCCCTGGTCTTTGATTCGGTAGCCTATAAAACCTGTGTTTCCAATGGACTGGTGCTGGACAAGAAAGGCAACAAGATGAGTAAAAGGTTAGGTAATGTCATTGATCCCTTTAAAACAATAGAAAGTTTTGGCGCTGATGCCACCCGTTGGTATTTGATCACTAATGCTTCTCCATGGGAAAACATGAAGTTTGACCTCGACGGCATCAAAGAAGTGCAGCGTAAATTTTTCGGAACCCTCTACAACACCTACCAGTTTTTTGCATTGTATGCAAATGTGGATGGCTTCTCATTCAAAGAAAAATATATTCCGGTCAGCGACCGCCCCGAGATTGACAGGTGGATACTTTCTTCACTGAATTCATTAGTGAAAAAAGTGAATGAATACATGGATGACTATGAGCCGACCCAGGCGGGACGTGCCATTGAAGATTTTGTGGATGAACATCTGAGCAACTGGTATGTCCGTCTTTGTAGAAGAAGATTCTGGAAAGGTGAATATGAGCAGGACAAGATCTGTGCGTATCAGACTTTGTATGAATGTATGGAAACCATTCTCCGGTTGATGGCGCCCATCTCTCCGTTCTTCAGCGATGCGATCTTTCAGAATTTGAATGCGGTCGCGGCAAGATTCAATGCCGGCTCCGTTCACCATGTTGATTTCCCTGTAGCCGATGAATCTTTAATTGATAAACCGCTGGAAGAAAGGATGCAGTTGGCACAGGATGCTTCTTCCCTGATCTTATCGCTTCGTAAGAAAGTGAACATTAAGGTTCGTCAGCCGTTGCAGAAAATTCTGATACCGGTATTGAATTCTTCCATGAAAGAGCAATTGCATAAAGTGGAAGATCTCATTAAGGCTGAAGTGAACGTAAAGGGAATCGAATACCTGGATCCTGACAACACCTTTATTAAAAAGAAGATCAAGCCCAATTTTGTGGTATTAGGCAAAAAATTGGGATCGAAGATGAAATCGGTGGCCCAGGCAATGACTCAATTCACTCAGGATGATATCGGAATATTTGAAAGAACCGGTAAGTACATTTTGACTATTGATAACGAAACGCTGACCCTCGAACTTTCAGAAGTGGAGATCAGCAGTGATGATATACCCGGCTGGATGGTAGCCAATAAAGGCACTCTGACCGTGGCTCTGGACATCACGTTGACACAGGATCTGAAGATGGAAGGCGATGCCCGGGAATTTGTAAACCGTATTCAAAACATACGCAAAGACAGTGGATTTGCCCTCACTGATCGTATCGTTGTAAAAGTGGCAGCAAATAATGGCCTCAAAGCATCATTAGCACATTTTAAAGCCTATATTTGCGCCGAAATTCTGGCAGATAATCTTGAATTATTGCCCGAAATCGTGGATGGTACAGAGATTGAGGTCAATGATGTTTCTCTAAAAGTAATTGTTTCAAAAAAAGGCTAAGAAATGGCAACTAAAAAGCATACAAAACGCCCCGGAAGCAAACCGGCAGCTAAGAAAACTTCGAAGTCCGCCAAAAAAGCAGCTCCTAAAAAGCCAGCTGCAAAGAAACCCATGAAAAAAACCGCACCTAAAAAAACAGCTTCAAAGAAAGTTGCGAAGCCCGCTGCCAGGAAAGTAGTAACGAAAAAACCTGTACAAAAACCTGCAAACAAACCTGCGCCGAAAAAAGTTGAAACCAAAACAGCTCAACCGGCAAAACCGGTTGCAGTAAAACCGGTAAAGAAGACAGCAGGGTTTGACGCAAAATCTTTGGTGACCATTAAACCTAAGGTGGCTCAGGTAACTAAAAAAGAACCTGCCAGGCCTGCTAAGATTGTGATACCCGTAACCAGCATCAAGACTTCAGTGAAGTATGAACCGGAATTTACGAAATCTGTTCTGGATTCACCTTCCTTGCAGGAGTTGAATACTCCGACCCAGCGTTATTCGGATTCAGATCTGGCCGAATTCAAAGAGATCATCATGAAAAAACTGGATTCGGCAAAGAAAGAACTTGCTTATTTACAGGGACTGATCACCCGAAAGGATGAAGGAGGCGATATGGATGAAGCTCGTTATATGACCATGGAAGACGGAAGCGTAAGCATGGAAAGAGAACAACTCAGCCAGATGGCCAGCCGCCAGATTACTTTTATTGATCATCTGGAAAAAGCACTGATGCGCATTGAAAATAAGACCTATGGTATTTGCCGGGTCACCGGAAAACTGATTGATAAAGCACGCCTTCGTGCCGTGCCTCATGCCACTTTGAGTATTGAAGCAAAGCAGATGATGAATAAATGATCTTTCACAAAATTTATGATACATAGCCTTCCTGAAAAGAGAAGGCTTTTTAATTACCAGGCGTTTATGAGAATCGGTAAACCGGTTTATTGATAACAGATATCATTATAAAAGAAGCCGCTTTTTTTACGAAAATTCTTCCGGTTGTCTATTTCTTCTTAACATTGCTCTTCTTTCATAAGAAGGCATCAAGCATTAATTGAATATGACCATTCATTTTAAATACGAAAAAGGGCAGGTGTTGCAGGCTTTGCGTTATCATTTTATCAGCAGGCCTGAAATAAAGATCATGATCATTTTGGTCAATGTTTTTGCGATCGCCTCTTTAATATTATATCTCATGCATAAGATCACTCCGCTGGCATTTGTGATCGGAGCTACATTGTGGATCGTCCTGATGATCAGTTTTTGGTTTGTGATGCCTTCTGTAGTGTATAGAAGAGCTGCCACGTTTAAGGACAGTTTCAGTATGAATTTTAACGAAGATGGTTTCACGCTGGGGCACGAAAGAGGTTCCCGCTCCTGGCAATGGGGATCGCTAAGCAGTTTTATTGAGAGCCCGAATTTTTTCCATCTCTATTTCGACAGCCGCTCATTTTTCCTGGTGCCTAAAGATGGATGTAAGGACGAGAATGAAGTCTATGAACTGAGGCACCTGCTGAAAGATAAAGTGAAGAAAAGGAAATGAACGGGGATGTCTGAGCATCAGCTTCTGAGCGCTACAATTTTTTTTCCATCACATAATGAGGTATGGTCACTTCGGTAAATTCAGAACTGGTTACCTTATAACCCATTTTTTCATAAAAACCAATGGCATTTTTACGGGCATGCATGGTGATATACCTGTAACCCCGGTCCCTGGCCAGGTTTTCTGCGAAGTTCATCAGCGCTCTGCCTATTCCTTTTCCTTGTAGGTCATTGAGCACTGCCATCTGCCGGAGCCTGACAATACCGGGTTCTTCTTCGACCAGCATGCAGCAACCCAACATGCGATCTTCGTCAAAGGCGCCGATAAACATATTGTCCCTTTCTTCATTTAGTTCCTGCATATCAAAGGAAAGCCCAAGCGGTTTACGCAAGATATCATCCCTGAGCCTGATCATTTGATGATACTCAGGGCTTCCAAAATCTATGATCTTAAGGGCCATGGGGGATTTGTTGAGTCCTCTGGTTTTCAAATTACAAAGAACTTGGAATATCGCCAACCGTTCTTATCTTTAATTTTAGGGAGGAAAAATATTACCGGCAAACTGTTATTGCCTCGGCCACAACATATTAGGGTTAAAAGGAAAAAATACTGATTCCGATGGTGATTAAATCAAAAAGTATATTTTTGCACCCATAAAACCAAAATTGTACGTCATGTCAGACATCGCATCTAGAGTAAAGAAAATCATCGTTGACAAATTGGGAGTTGACGAAGGCGAAGTAACCAACGAAGCCTCTTTCACTAATGATCTGGGCGCTGATTCCCTGGACACTGTTGAATTGATCATGGAATTTGAAAAGGAATTTAATATTTCCATTCCTGATGAGCAGGCCGAAACCATCACTACGGTGGGTCAGGCGATCACTTATCTGGAAGAGCATGCCAAATAACGTGTGTACCCCTGATCAGGGGTAACACTGAAAAGGATTAAATTAGACTCCGCCTTCTGGTTCACAAACTGTGAAGGCGGTTTTTAGCTTTAAATAAATAAATAACTGCTGGCTGTATGGAATTAAAAAGAGTTGTTGTAACCGGAATGGGCGCACTGACTCCTTTGGGAAATTCTGTTGATGAATACTGGAATGGATTGATCAACGGTGTTTCCGGCGCTGATTACATTACCCTCTTTGATGCTTCCAAATTCAAGACAAGATTTGCCTGCGAGATAAAAAATTTCGTCGCTACAGATTTTCTGGAAAGAAAAGAAGCACGCAAGATAGACCGCTTCACTCAGACCGCCCTGGTGGCCAGCGACCAGGCAGTGAAAGATGCAGGCATCAGCAAGGACAATGTGAATGTGGACAGGGTGGGAGTGATCTATGCCAGCGGTATCGGCGGCCTCATCACTTTTCAGGAAGAAGTTACCAATTTTGCAAAAGGAGATGGCACTCCCCGTTTTAACCCGTTCTTTATTCCCAAGATGATACTGGATATTGCTGCAGGGCAGATCTCCATGCGGCATGGATTCCGGGGGCCTAATTATGCTGTAGTCAGCGCCTGTGCTTCATCTACCAATGCAATGATGTCATCTTTCAACCTGATCCGTATGGGCAAGGCTGATATTATTGTAACAGGCGGATCGGAAAGTGTGATCAGTGAAGCAGGAGTTGGTGGATTCAATGCCATGAAAGCATTAAGTGAACGTAATGATGATCCTAAAACGGCCAGTCGCCCTTATGATAAGGATCGTGATGGATTTGTTATCGGAGAAGCTGCCGGTGTGATCATCCTGGAAGAGCTGGAACATGCTTTAAAGAGAGGGGTAAAAATTTATTGTGAACTTGCAGGCGCAGGCGCCACTGCAGATGCTTATCATATTACGGCGCCGCATCCTGAAGGATTAGGAGCCAAAAATGTAATGATCGCTGCATTGGAAGATGCAGGAATGAAACCTGAGGATATTGATTACATCAATACACATGGAACGGCCACTCCATTGGGAGATACAGCAGAAGTGAAAGCCATTGTTTCCGTTTTCGGCGATCATGCGTATGATCTCAATATCAGTTCTACAAAATCCATGACAGGCCATTGCCTGGGTGCAGCCGGCGTGATAGAAGCCATGGCTTGCATCAACAGTGTGCGTTATGACATGGTGCCACCAACGATCAATCATTTCACTGATGATCCTGAACTGGACTCAAGGATCAACTTTACTTTCGGCAAAGCACAGCAACGGACTGTACGTGCCGCCATCAGCAATACATTCGGTTTCGGAGGACACAATGCCTGTGTGGTGGTAAAGAAATACAGTTAATATCTGTTTTTTTAATGCTTTCGGTTTTTGTTTCTTTGCATTTTAAAGTCTGAGGATCTTTTGAAAGCTTTTTTTAAATCACACGAAGACGGTTCCTTTAAGAAAGAACTGAGAAATATTTTAGGATTCAGACCCTCTGATCTTTCCTTATACAAGACTGCATTGACACATCGTTCCGTTCGCGAAGGTGCGGATGAGAATAATGAACGCCTGGAATATCTGGGTGATGCGGTACTCAGTGCGCTGATTGCTGATTATCTTTTTAAAAAATATCCCTACAAAGAAGAAGGCTTTCTGACGGAGATGCGCAGTAAAATGGTGAACCGGCAGCAACTCAACGATATTGCCATCCGCATGGGATTGAAGCGGGTCACTCTTTATAATAAGATGGATGGCTCATTGAAGATAAGCCAGATCTTTGGCAATACACTCGAAGCTTTGGTCGGAGCCATTTATTTGGATCAGGGTTATAAGAAGACTAACAAATGGGTGAAAGAATGCATTATCCTGCCTCACATGTTCATGGATGACCTGGAAAACCTGGAGATCAATCTGAAAAATAAATTGTACGGCTGGGCTAATAAGAACGGCAAACTTCTCGAATTCGAAACCGTGGATGAACATCTTGAAAACGGGAGAAGGTTGTTTACTATTGCAGCCGTTATTGACGGAGTAAATGTAGCTGAAGGGAAAGCATTCAATAAGAAAGATGCTTCTCAGATAGCAGCGCAACTGGCCGTGGAAAAACTGGGAATCACCAGTACCGATTCAACGGTGGAAGAGCATCCTGAATGATGCTTACTTTTTCTCCATGCATAATTCAACTAAAACACCATTCGTATCTTTCGGGTGAAGAAAGCAAATCAGTTTATTATCCGCTCCTTGTTTAGGTCTTTCATTCAGTAATGTGTAGCCTTCGTCTTTCAACCTCTTCATCTCCGATTCAATATCTTCCACTTCAAAAGCAATATGGTGAAGCCCTTCACCTCTTTTTTGAATAAAACGGGCGATCACGCCATCCGGATCCAGGCTTTCCAATAATTCGATCTTGGAATTACCTGTTTGGAAAAAAGCCGTATTCACTTTTTCGGATTCAACAGTTTCGGTTTTGTAGGAACGGGTGTTCAACAGTTTTTCAAACAATGGCACTGAGGCAGATAAACTTTTTACGGCAATACCTATATGTTCAATTTTATTCATAGCAAAATAGTTGATTGAATTTTTCAATGATGGTGATCATTGTAAGATGGCTTTAAAATTATAATTGAATAAATTTCCCAATAGCCGGACTTTTTAAATCGTGGCGCCGTTATGCGAATATACTGACATGCCTGTAACCCGGAATGGAACGGGCAAGAAGCTTACCATTGTATGAATGAGCAGGAAGAGCCGGAGGATTTATCCTTTAATGAAATAACTTATTGAAAAAAAAAGAATAGCCTCTTTGTGATCATATAAAGAGGCTATCTTTTCAACTGGTTTTAAAGCCCGAAAGAAATAAATTCTTCAGCTCCACAAATTCCTCTTTAATACTAATATAAGCTATATATTCCGGTGCGATTTTGAGAGACAGTTCTCTTTTATTCGTAAAAGAAAAAGGATAAGTGAAATCCCGAATACTTCCCGCCTATCTTGCGGATAGGCAACTGAAATCCGGCGACGGATATAATTCAACCCAATTCGTTTTAGTTGTATTAGGTTATTCTGTCGCTTTCCGGGAGATCTTATTGGAAGGATCCTTTATTATGATGCTGGTAACAGGCTTTTACGAATTTCTCTGTGCTTTAACCATAGTTGACAATGTCATTAATAATAAGGGCAACAATATTCAAAAAAAATTTCAGTGTTCAGGTTCTTAATTTTTTCATGGTTTATTTTCCGGTTTTTATCATTTCCACCTTCACAGGAAAAAATTCGATCTTTACTATTCTTGTGTCATCATTACAGTTGTCATCAGTGCTGATGTCATCGCCACCCGTATCGCCAACGATATGAAAAAATTTTACTAATGTTCCTTCAGTAGGCGGCACTTGTACCACAGTGTTCCCCGAATTATACAGTCTTAACAGACTTGCAATTTGTTGTTGGGTCACGGTAGATGGGCTAGCGATTCCATGAGCCATCAGAACTGCATTTGCTATGGTTGAATCATCGAAAAACTTTTTCATTGCAGTCTTAACGTCTTCTCCCGGAAAGATAAACTGGAAACCTGCCGGAGGGCTGGTAAACTGTGTTCGACTGGCAGCATCCGATACGATTCTGATGATCTTCTGGCCATAAAGCGCATCATAAACTTTTCTGGTCCACCTTCCTTCGGTAGTACTCCAGTCGTGTTGAGTTTCCTGTGCCCATAGATAGATATCTGCAAAGAGAGCGGCACCTCCATTTCCAATACGAAGCTTTACTTCACTTTTAATTTTCGGCCCATGCCCGTCGAATTCCCTGTCGCCTCTGAGCAATGCGCTGGGGCATAGCCATTCATTTATGTCTTCCAACATCACTTTTTGGGCCAATGCCTCGGCAGGCAGTTTAGTAACCGGCTTTACAACTTTATTGGTTTTGATTCTGGAAGGCGGATTCTGCTCTTGAGCCTTAGTAAGCGATACGGCAAAGAGCAGGTACGCAAAAAAAATAAAATTTTTTGTTTCATGAAAATGAGAATTTAAAAACGATTAATAATTGTTATAGAATTGCGCATCAGGCATACCATCTCCATTGCTGTCGAATCCAGTCACTTTAATTCTGATCTTCAGATAACCATTACTGCCAGTGGTCCCATAATGATTGGTGATGCAGATCAGCCCGAAAGCAGTGCGGTTTCCCATCTCTGTTTTAACGGCAATGACTTTTCCATCGAGTTTTGTACGGCTTTCAACTTTTTGCCCGAAACCTTTTATTTGTTTTACAACAGCGGTCAGTTGGTTGTTGTTTTGGATCTTGTCAAACTGCGCCGGTGTCAGAGCTGTCATGGCAACTTCTGATTCATTCACGTCATCCCAGGACGCAGGCGGAATATTCTGATCTTTGTATTTAGTTCCTTTAAAAAAATTGTAGGCAAAACGGTCATTCTTGATGTAGGCTGGTGTGAGAAAAGCGTACATAGGTACTTGTTCATTGAATGCACCGGTAGCGGTAAAGATGATATCAATACTTTTAGAATTGCCGGCCGCATCAATATCATCCATCACCTGGCCATTCACCATATCCAGGTAGCAACCAAATTTATCATTGTTCTGACTGCCAAGATTAGCACTGCCATCAGTGTTGTAAGATGGGCTTTCGGCTACAAGAGGCGTCCCGTTGTTTAAGTCCGATTGGGTTACGCCGGTGTCATAGTTTACGATATTGGTATCATTGACTGCCGCCTCTTCTGTACGGGTGGAAGTCTCAGAATTGTTATTGTCTGGAGACACTTGTACAAGGTCTTGTGTATTCTTTTTTAGCCTGAACCTCAGAATAGGTTCAAAAATGCTGACCACTGTTTTAATATTCGACTGGATTGCTTTGACATTTTCTCCGATCTCACCCGCCTGCCTTGTCATTTCATCTGCATCCTCTTTTACTTTTTTCACCTGGTCGTTTACTTTTTGTGCTGTCTTTACAGGTTTGCTCTGGGCAACCAGTTCAGGGCAAGTGAAGAACAAAAGAATGATAGCCATCAAAATTTCCTGTATATATTTCATTGCTGTTTTTTTGTAAAATAAAATTCGTCAGTGCACTCAATAAGTGAAATACTATAAAAGGGTTATACGAAAGGGTAAAGAGAGTTATAATAATCCCTGAAGCCTTCATTCGTTTACCGGCTGCCCGGTAATTATTTCTTGCTAAGCATTTCACAACGCTCCCACATTCTGATAAAACTGTCAGCAGAATTGCTGAGTACTCTGTCAACCTGGGCGCCGCCGGGTCGTTCTCTTACATCTTTGAAAAATTCCGGTAGCAGGCCATAGTGAGCCACTCCTTCTTTGGTGTAATCCCACGGCTGTCCATTAGGACGAAACCATTTTCCCAGTGGAAAGTTGCTGTAAAACACGTCAGTTTTAAGACCCGGTGTGGCACGTGGCAATGGCTCAAGTCCATTGGCATCTGTACCAAAAGCAATATTATTGCTGTACTTACTTTGGCGATAAACATCGTTGAATGCCCGGATAAAATTATCGGGTATTGTATTGGCAGTGCCGAGCCCGATCATGCCTCCTGTTTTGATGATGCTATCCACGAACGGACGGTAAAGATTTCTTTCTGAACCGGAGTTCCCGCGGATACCCGTATGACCTGCATTAATTGGATAGCCGTTCGGATCTTTTTTCCCCAATCCAAATAACTTGGATAGTGCTATCGTACTTGCCATGGATTTTTGCGACATGTGATCTATGTCTATCATCATTCCCATTTTCATCATTTCTGTTATTGCACTTATACCTAGTGGAGTAAGCCCCTGTGCATTAGCATGACCATTGCCCGGGCCCGGATCAGGATAATCGGGCTGGGGATCTATTACCCATCCGAGGTCCAATGATCTTAGGGCCATTGCCTCCCCTTCATCAAATTTTTTTTTCGTGTGTTTATAAGTGATGCCTTCGCCGGAGGAAGTCCTTACACGTATATAATTGTTTGTGTAGTACCTGGTGCTTAGAGCAAGCATGGTATCATAAACGGCAGTTCCTCCAAAAAGGTTGTCTGCTATATGGATCGGGAAAATATATCTCACATCAAAATTGTGGTACAAATTCCGGAGTACGTTCCTTACGCTGTTGATGTCTGCTTTTTCTCCTTTGAATTTATTTTTTACGGTCAGGTTTCCAATATCATCGGTTTCTACTCCTAATATGACAGCAAGTTTGTTGGATTTTATAATCCTTAGTGCATCGGCAGATGTCCGGGCTATTTCCATGAAATCGTAGTGTCGGGTCACAAACTTTTTCATTTCCGTCAACTGGAGTTCAATGGAGGTTTCATCATCAACATACTTATTGTCTGCGGCAACCGCTTTTGCCAAAAGAGAATTATTAACTGCCAGCATCACCATGATTCTGAGGCCTCCGTCAAATGCCCTTTTGACCCAGGTGTACCACATCTGCTGATGCGTGATGCTTGTCTGGTTGGGCCAGTATTTAAAGTCAGGATATCCTCCGGTGTGTGGGTGATCCCATGCCATTGTTAAATCAATACTCGGAATACTTACAATACTTCTGTAAGGATAATTTTTATCGAGGGTATTAATAACAACCTGCCTGATGTAATTGCCTCCGTTGTTATCTAACCCGTGACCACCGTGTACAGCGTTACAATTACCCAAAGCCCATGCATAATTATCTTTTCCGGCGGGTTCTATGTTTGCGTTGTAATTGGGATCACCTGCAATATTAAAATCTCTTGGGGTATAAAATGATCCGGGCAAAGCTAATGTTTCAAAGTCAGGAACTCCATACATAATCTTCCCGCCAAATGCAAGATGGCTCATCAGGTGGGCATGCATATCTACATAGCCGGTGACACGGGGAATATAAACTGTTCCGGGATCTGTATTGGTTACAGTTTTTGCGTTGACTTTATTATTGCCCTGTTCTTTCAATTGGCCAGGTTTGGCAGGCGGATCTTTGACAGGGGTTTTTATATTTAAGGGGGGATTTTGTTTTACCTGGCTAACGACAGCCAGATGTAACGATGCCAAAACAAGAAGGATCAAAAAGGGCCTAAAAGCTTTTGTTTTCATTTTTTAAATTTTTAGATATGTGAAGATTGATATACTCTCCTGGTTATTTATGTGTAAAATTTAGAATTACTGTAACGCCAGTCAATACCATGATAGGGTTATATGGCAACAGTGGGAAGCTAAATCCCGAAGCCCTTTTGACCAACATGATAGAAATGAAGGGGCCTGCTATTTAAGAAACAAGGTATGTAGCTGGAAATTGAGCGGAATGATCACCCTCTCAATACTTTTGAAACTGCTTCTGTTGCACTATTGACCTGCAGCTTCCTGTAAATTTTTTTGATATGCACCCTTACTGTTTCAATGGAAATTCCCAATTCAGAAGCAATCATTTTATAACTATATCCTTTTATCAGTAACTGCAGCAGGTCGTCTTCTCTTTTGGTCAGTGCTGCTTCTTCTGTTTTTTTTAAATCTTGCTTTGCTTTGGGGTGTGCAAATAATTGCAAGACTTTTTTTGCTACAACACTGGTCATAGGTGCACCGCCATTCAGGACATCTGTGATAGAAGGGATCAGTTGATCGAAACTTTTTTTCAGGATATATCCGTTGGCGCCATTACGCATGGCTTCGAAAATATTATTGTCATCATCAAAGACCGTAAACATGATGACAGGCAATTCAGTATATACAGTCCGGATCTGTTTCAAAGCTTCCACCCCGGTGACTCGCGGCATGTCAATATCCAGCAGTACGACATCAGGAGAGTACAGTTCAATATCTTTTAAAATATTCATAGCATCCGGAAATATGTCTATCAATTCATAATCATCCTGCCATTCAAAAAGCATTTTCACACTTTTAGCCAGGTTAGTATTGTCCTCATATATTAAAATCCGGCTTATCATCTAGCTACAGGTAAACGCAAATGTAACAATACGGCTTCCGGGTCGAAATACCATGATTATGTTAGGGGTATTTCCAAAGTAACGGTTGTGCCGTTATTATTTCTTCCGATCAACAGGTGTCCACTAATATCCTTTGCTCTTTGTTCCATGGTCTTGGTTCCCGTTCCACTTAAAGGGTTGCTGTTGGATTGTGATCCGATCCCATCATCTTTTATGATCATCCTTACTTTATGATCATTTCTTTCCATTGTTATTTCTGCTTGAGTTGCCCGGGCATGTTTAATAATATTGTTAACTGCTTCTTTGTAAATGAGCAGCAGGTCTTTTCTCACATCATGTGAGAAAGCCAGTTTGTGCAACTTATCGTCAAAATGGAATTGGGTTTTTATATTGTTTGCTTCAAGGGTCTGGGCCGAGTACTCCCTCATTCGCACTTCCAGATTTTCAATAGCTTCATTTTCGGGGCGCAAAGACCATACGATATCGCTCATGTTTTGCTGTATGGTCTTGGTCTGTTCTGATATCTTTTGCAGCAAGTTTTTTGCCTGAACCGGGTCTTTTGAAAATGCCTGCCGGGAAATATTGCTCAGGATATTGATACTGGTGAGTGTGCTGCCTATTTCATCATGAAGGTCCCTGGAAATATTATCTCTTACTGCCAATATTTTTTTTTGTTCCTCCAGTTTCCTCTTTAGCCGGTATCTCCCGAAAAGAATAGCGCTCAATATAATTGCCAGCGTTGTCAACCCGATAATGATCTGACGGATTAGTTTCTCTCTTTGCAATTCCTGTTCTTTTAATTGTTGTTCCTGTTCGGATATCTTCAGTTGCTGCTCATTGCTTTTTACCGCCAGACTCTGCCTGGCCAGCAGTTCTTCTTTTAATTTCTGATCCTGTTTCAACAGCAGGATGGACTGTTCTTTTTTCTGGTTTTCCAGCTGGTTGGCTTTCAAAAGAGCCTGGTGGTGATCCAGCTCTAATTGCTGAACTTTCGTTGCCGCATTTAATTGACTGATTTCATTATCTTTTTTTTCTGTTTCATATTTCAATTGCAATTCGGCAATATTAGATGATGTTTTCTCATTGACCAGGCTGTCTTTATACAAATGATATTTCTCCAGATAATATAAGGCACGGTTATAATCCTTTCTTGATTTATAGAACTCTGATCTGTGCAGATACAGATTTTGAAAAACAGGTTTGTTGTTCAAAATATTTCCAAGGCTCTCTGCCAAAGCAAAATTTTTCTCTGCGTTCAAACTGTCATTCAACTTATGATATAAGTTGCCGGCACTGGTATAACGTATTCCAAGCTTACTTTTATCTCCTATTTCTTCATATAGTTGAATAGCCTTTTTCTCTTTCTCCAAGGCTTCAGAAAATCTTTTCTGTTTATCCAATATGACCACATTGTTGGCATAAGCCTGAGCAATATTGGCTTTCACACCGCTTTTCAGTGCATAGTGCAGCTGAAGAGAATAATATTTTTCAGCGGAATCTTCGTCAATCGGTATGTAAATGGTAGCTATGTTTCCGTAAGTGGCAGCGAGCCCTTTTATATCCCTGATCTCTTCTCTGATTGCTGCCGATTCTTTGAACATTTCCAGGGCATCATTCTTTTTACCTAACCGGTAATAAACAATGGCCAGATTGCCTATTGTATTTGCAGCTTCTTTAAGATCACCCACTTTTTCAAACCCAGAAATGGCTTTCAGATTATTCTGAGCTGCATTTTCGTATTTACCCATTTTTTCATAAATGAAACCCAACTCATTGTATGTATATGCTATATAATGTATGCTATCGGAGAGAATAAAATATTTCAATGCATCCTGACAATATTTTTCTGCCTCTTCAAATTCGGCTGCCTGGTTTTTTTGCTGAGCATACTGCAGGTCAATAAGTCCGTTTAAAAAATTATTGTTTACTATTTTTGCCAGTTTTTTTGCCTCCTGATAATATTTATCAAGACCGGTAGCCCCATCTGTTTTCAATTTAAGGTCGGCTAACTTCAACAATCCAAATGCCTGGCCTGTTAAAAAAGAGTTTTGCCTGCTTTTCTCGATTGCCCGGTTGACGAGAGTAAAGGCCAGATCCATTTGGCCATGCATGTCCGCTTCGTCTGCTTCATTCAGTAAACGGAATATTTCTATGGAATCAACTTTATTGTATTTTTTCTGAGCCTGAAGAGTACTGCCAAAAGCTATCAATAATAGAATATTCAGGAAAAATTTTACAGGTAACCGGATATGCATGAACGATATTTTGCCTGTTAAAATTACATAAGATATTAACATAAAGTATTAATCTGATAGGCAATATGCAACTTATCTGACTTTTTAAGTATGGGCAGTATAAACAGAATATTATCCTTGTTACAGGCTGGCGTTCTTGCCGTAGGATCAGTTGAATTTATGCTATTACACCAGTTCAATAACGGACTTGGATTTTGTTGAACCCACTCATTTGTTTGTATCCGAATGGCCAACTTCTTTTAACCTAAGGGTATTGAAAGCCTCATGATTCGATCCAATAAGAGGGAATAAGACAATTCCAGTTCCTGCATCGAAATGTTATCCAGAAATTAAATGAATGGATCGGAACTCCTTCAGGCCTGAAATCTGAGATCAATAATGTATTTTGCGCCTTTATGTGGGCCATTTGCAAAAAAGAGCTTCGTCAGTTTTTCAGCAGCCTTACCGGCTATATTGCGATCATTGTTTTTCTGCTGGTGAACGGCCTGGCGTTGTTTGTATTCCAGGATAATATTTTTGATTTCGGATATGCCAGCCTTGACCGGTTCTTTCAACTGGCTCCCTGGATCCTTTTGTTGCTGATCCCTGCCATTACCATGCGCAGTTTTGCCGATGAATTTAAGGGGGGAACTTATGAGATCCTGCAAACCCGTCCGCTCACCCGCTGGCAGGTCATCATGGGGAAATATTTCGGCAGCCTGACAGTGGTATTGATCGCTTTGATACCAACGATCATTTATGTGATCTCCATTCAAAGCCTTTCTTCCAATGAAGGCATAGACACCGGAGCTACCATCGGGTCATATATCGGATTATTTTTCTTAGCTTCTGTGTTTACAGCTATCGGGATCTGTGCCAGCAGCCTGACGAGTAATTCGGTGGTGGCATTTATCTTAAGCCTTTTGGGTTGCGTTTTGCTTTATTACGGCTTCAGTGCGATCAGCAAACTTCCGGGCCTTGCAGATGGCATGGACTATTACACCGGAATGATCGGCATTGATTTTCATTATCAGAGTATCAGCAGGGGATTGATTGATACAAGAGATATTGTTTATTTCATGACGGTGATCTTTCTTTTTCTGGCCATTACCAACCGAAATCTTGTGAAACGATAAAATGAAAAACTTTTTTGATAAAATATTTTCTGCAAAACTCTGGTGGCTTTACCTGCTGGTGATCCTGGTGGCCATCAATTTTCTGGGTTCATCTTTTCATACACGCTTCGACCTTACCAAAGAAAAAAGATATACGCTGAGCCCGGCCACAATACAACTGGTCAAAAACCTGGATGATGAAGTGACCATTGATGTTTTCCTGAAAGGAGATTTTCCTGCAGGCTTCCGTAAGCTTGCAAACAGCACAGATGAATTCCTCCAGCTATTGAAAGATTACAACAGCTCTAAGATCAATTACCGGTTCATTTCTCCGAGAGAGAATATTCCGGGAACAACTATAAGTTACGGTGATTCACTCGCAGAACTTGGCTATACACCCATCAATCTTACAGTCCAGCTGAAAGAAGGGCAGCAACAGAATTATGTATTTCCTGTGGCGCTGGTGCATTACAAAGGGAAACAGCAACTGGTCATTTTATTTCCGGGATATAAAAAGGAATTTGGAATAGAAGATACCTACAAAGAAGAACCTTTACTGGAATATCGGTTTCTCAGCGCATTAGATAAACTCAGGAATACGGAAAAAACAGTGGTTGCTTATGCACAGGGAAATGGAGAACCGAATGATTACCGGACTTATGATCTGCAACAGGTGCTTTCAAAGGACTACAGTCTTTTTGTATTCGACCTTGAAAGGCAGCCGGTGATCCCGGATGAGATCAAAGCGATGATCATTGTAAAACCGTCGGCAGAATTTTCTGATGATGAAAAACTTAAACTCGATCAGTATGTGATGCGGGGCGGAAAACTTTTATGCTTTATTGATAACCTGTATGCAGAATCAGACAGCCTTGCATTCAAATCCCAGACCATTGCGTTTGACCGGAATCTGAATCTTACCGATCTCTTCTTTCATTACGGTGCTCGCATCAATACCGACCTGGTCATGGACCTGCAATGCGAATCTATTCCTTTCGTTGTGGGCGGCAGCGCCAATAACCCGCAACAGGAATTTCTTCACTGGAATTATTATCCTTTGTTCAATGCACCTGATAATAATCCTATCACGAAAAATTTAGGATTGGTGGGTGGGCGGTTTGTCAATTCCATAGATACCATAGATGCAGCAGGAATAAAAAAGACCATACTTTTAGCTTCGTCTGACAATTCAAGGACCATTTCCACTCCGGCATTGATCAGCCTTGATGAGAACCGTAATGCTCCTCAGGATGAAAAGTTCAATAAGTCGGGAATACCGGTGGCGGTATTGCTGGAAGGAGAATTTACCTCACTATTTAAGAACAGGATTTCACAACGGCAAACCGATAGCCTGAACAAGTACAACACTTCTTTTGTTTCCCGATCCGGACAAAATAAAATGATCCTTGTTGCAGACGGTGATATGGCATTGAACGAAGCGCTGCCGCAGTACGGCCCTTTGCCGATGGGCTGGAATAAGTTTACCTATCTCGCTTACCAGGAGCAGACCGATGACGGAAAATATTTTATCCCGGTATCCAACAGGGAATTCTTTGAAAATTGCCTGGAGTACCTGGTTGCCAGCCCAGAGGTGATCGCCACCAGGAATAAGAATATCGTTCTCCGTTTGCTGGATTCAAAGAAAGTGAAAGAGCAAAGATCGGACTGGCAACTGATCAATATAGGGCTGCCCGCATTACTGGTCATTTTATTTGGCTTTGTTTACCTTCAGGCCCGCAAAAAACAATATGAGTAAGCAAAAAAAACAGGCAAGTTAATCCCTTATTTGGTTTCAGTAACTTTGCACCGGCATTTAAAATTTATTAATGACAGCCCAGCAGATCACCTACCTCGTTTTCGGGATTGTTTTATTAGTTGCTCTTGTATTTGATCTTGGCCTTCTCAGTAAAAAGAATAAAGTGATCAGCATCAGGCAGGCGCTGTTTCAGACATTTTTCTGGATCCTTCTTGCATTGGCTTTCTTCGTTTTTATCTGGAAAGAGGATGGTGAAGTGCTGGCATTTCAATACCTGAGCGGTTACCTGATGGAATGGAGCCTGAGTATTGACAATATTTTTGTCTTTATACTGATCTTTTCTTCTTTTTCCATCAAAGAGAAATATTACGGGCAGGTGTTGCTGATCGGTATTCTGATGGCTATTATTTTCCGTGTGATTTTTATTACTGTAGGTGTTGCGCTGGTGGAAAAATTTGAATGGGTACTTTATATCTTTGGAGCATTCCTGGTTTATACCGGGATTAAGATGTTCTCTTCAAAAGAAGAGCATGAGTTTGATCCTCAAAAAAGCAGGGTTTACAGATTTTTGAACCGGTTTCTTCCCCTGGTTCCGCACGATGGTAATGGGAAATACATTATCCGTATCCGGCATAAGCCTGCTTATACTACTTTGTTCGTAGTGGTCGTCATGCTGGCAATGACGGATATTGTGTTTGCATTTGATTCCATTCCTGCAGTAATGGGCATCACGAGAAATAAAATGGTAATCTATACTTCCAATATTTTTGCCGTGCTGGGCTTGCGTTCCATGTTCTTCCTGCTCAGAGGGGCAGTAAACAAATTCGGGCACCTGCAGCAGGGCATTGCCATTGTGCTTGTTTTTATCGGGCTTAAAATGCTGGCAGAGATTTTCCATTTTACGGTTCCGATCTATGCCTCCATGATGGTCATCGTGGTGTGCATTGGCGGATCTATTGCCTATTCGATATATGAAGCTGCAAAAAACGCTGATAAGAATGAACTACCCGGTAAGTGAGATCTCTTCTATCATCAATGGTGATCTGTTGCAAATGCATCATGACAGCGATGTGGACCAGATCCTGCTGGACAGCCGTAAGGTGTTTGCTCCGGAAACATCGGTTTTCTTTGCAATAAAAGGTCCGGTCAGGGACGGGCATTCATTTATTTCAGAATTGTATGCAAAAGGGGTAAGGAGTTTTGTGATCAGTGACAATATTGATCTGTCCCTTTTTCCTGAAGCAAATTTTATTTTGGCCGGGGATACATTGAGCGCTTTACAGGAATTGGCTGCTTTTCATCGAAGCCGTTTTCATTTCCCTGTGATCGGTATTACCGGAAGTAACGGAAAAACGATGGTGAAAGAATGGCTTTACCAGTTATTGCATGAAGACTATGACATAGTGCGCAGCCCTAAAAGTTATAATTCGCAGACCGGTGTGCCGCTGAGTGTATGGCAGATGAATGATCACTATACGCTTGGCATCTTTGAAGCAGGCATATCAAAACAGGGAGAAATGAATCGTCTTGAAAGGATCATCCGGCCCGATATCGGCATCCTGACGAATATAGGCGAAGCACACAGCGAAGGATTTATTGACCATGCGCACAAGTTCAGGGAGAAGCTTACTTTATTTCGCAATTGTAAGATCCTGATCGGGAGGGAAGCAGATTTTGAAGGACAGGATACTGTTTTTGAATATATGAACAGTGACCTGAAAGTGCTGACCTGGGGATCTTCAGAAAAAAATCATTTCATTGTTCAGGAAATTAAAAAAGGTATTGACAAAACTGAGATTTCTATTTTGTGTGAGGATAAAGAATGTAACGTAACGATCCCGTTCACGGATGATGCATCTGTTGAAAATGCGGTGACCTGCTGTTGTTTGCTTTTGCATTTGGGAAATGATATTGAAAAGATCATAGAAAGAATGAAAAAGCTTCAGCCGGTAAACATGCGGCTGGAGTTAATAAAAGGATCGAACCATTGTGTGATCATCAATGACAGCTACAGCGCTGACCTGAGCTCTCTGGAGATCGCATTGAATTTTTTGGATCAGCAGAGCGCCGGTACAAAGAAAACACTGATCATCTCTGATTTTCTTCAGGCAGGCATCAGTGATGAGGACCTGTATGATCATATTGCGGAAACGATACAGCAACATGGCATAGGAAGGATCATTGGCATTGGCAGCCGTATAACCCATCATTTGCCTGCACTGATTCAGCACACTTCCATTCAGCAGGATTATTTTTTAAATACGGAGACATTCTTAAGGCAATTCAGGGCATCGAAATTCAAAGAAGAAGCAATCCTGATAAAAGGCGCCCGGATATTTGAATTCGAAAGGATCGTATCATTACTGGAGCAGAAAGTTCATCAGACCGTTTTGGAAATTAACCTGACCGCATTGTCTGAAAACCTGAAGCTATTCCGTCAGATTCTGAATCCTTCGACAAAAATAATGGCCATGGTGAAGGCTTTTGCTTATGGGAGTGGTGGCGCAGAGATCGCAGGTGTGCTGCAGTATCATAAAGTGGATTATCTCGGAGTGGCCTATGTTGATGAAGGTGTTGAATTACGCAAAGCAGGGATCACTTTACCGGTCATGGTGGTGAATCCCGAGGAAAGCAGTTTTGGAACAATGGTGGAGAATAATCTGGAGCCTGAAGTATATTCTTTTGGCATATTGCAGGCACTGGATCATTATCTTAAGAAAGAAAATTTACAGCAGTTTCCTGTTCATATAGAAATTGAAACAGGAATGAACCGCCTGGGTTTCCGTGATGATGAAATAGAGAAACTGGCATCTGCACTTTCTTCCACTTCATCTTTCCGGGTACAGAGTGTGTTTTCACACCTGGCCGCATCTGAAGATCCTGCTCAGGATGATTTTACCCGGCATCAGTATTCCTTGTTTCTGGATTGTGCAGGAAGATTAGAAAAAAAACTCGGATATTCTTTTTTAAAACACATATCCAATTCGGCAGCTATTATTCGTCATCCGGAAATGCAATTAGATATGGTGCGGCCGGGAATTGGTTTGTATGGTATCAATAGTGCTGCAGAGAATAATCTTGCTCTGCATACGGTGGCAACACTCCGTTCTACCATTGCCCAGATAAAAGAACTGAAGTCGGGCGAAACGGTCAGTTACAGCAGGATAGGTAAGGTCAGCAGGGATTCTGTCATTGCCACCGTACGCATAGGTTACGCAGATGGTTTTTCAAGGCGGTTAAGTAACGGGATAGGAAAGATATGGATGCCCATCCATGCCGGTACGGACGGGAATGGTTCAGCTAACGGGCAGGGAATATTGGCGCCGGTAATTGGAACTGTTTGCATGGACATGACCATGATTGATATTACCGGAATACCCAATGTAAAAGAAGGAGATGAGGTCATCATCTTCGGAAAAGAATTGCCGGTGGAAATCCTGGCACGCTGGGCAGGTACGATACCCTATGAAATTATGACCGGAATTTCCCAACGGGTGAAGAGGGTTTATTATGAAGAATGAATATTGTCTTTGATCTTTTTGGATTGTGTAATTCAGGTTTAACAGTTAACCTTTCCGCCTGCCTGTGCTGAATTCATATATTTGTTGCTTAAAATCACTGAAGTGAAGCTTCGTAATGTTTTTTTATTTATTGCATTGATCATTGTGTTTGACCAGGCACTGAAGATATGGATCAAGACCTGTTACCCTACCGGTGAAGTGCTGCGTGTATTTGGCTTTTCCTGGTTCCGTTTACATTTTATTGAAAACCCCGGAATGGCCTGGGGCTGGAAATTCGGGAATGAAACGGGCAAGATGATACTGACACTTTTCAGACTGGCTGCCGTCATATTTGGCACCTGGTATTTAACTAAAATTGTTAAACAGAAACACAGCCGTGGCTTTATCATTTGTGCAGCTTTGATCTATGCTGGCGCTTTGGGCAATCTTATTGACAGTATGTTTTACGGGCTGATCTTTGATAAAGGATTGCATTATGATGCTTCCCTGCATGAATATTTGACCTATTCGGGTGTTGCATCATTCTCTTCTCATGGTTATGCAGGCTTCCTGCACGGAAGCGTGGTGGACATGCTATATTTCCCCATTATCAGATCTCATTTCCCTTCCTGGTTTCCCTTCGTTGGCGGAGATGATTTTGAATTCTTCAGCCCCATATTCAATATTGCCGATGCTTCAATTTCCATTGGTGTAATCACTTTACTGTTGTTCCAGAAAAAGTTTTTTAAAAAACGTAATGAAGACCAGATCTCTGTTACTGAAACAAGCGCCGATGTGAGCGATAAGGTACAGGTATCTTAGAAAAAGAAGCCGCCGGATAGTTGCGGCGGCTTGACTTGGTAAAGGCACGGAAAGAGAAAGCAGGTGCTGACCCGTACCGGATCATAATTATTTTTTCATCACTTTTCTGTTAATTGCCCGGCCCTGATAATTCACCTGAAGTATATATACCCCTTCCGGTAAATTACCGGTTCCATGAAGGGTGAGCCTGTTGTCACCTTCATTGGCAATAAAGCTTTCTTTACGCACCTGCTTACCCGATAAACTGATCAAAGTGACAGCCACTCGTGAATCTTTAGGGATGGAAACATCAAAGTGAAGTTCATTGCTGAACGGATTGATCACGTTTTTCAAATCAAATACAGGCAATTGTGAATTCAGAAGAATGGTCCGTGAATATTTTATGTTCCCTTTTTCATTGTATATGGCTACCCGGTACCATGCACGGCCATAAACAGGAGTTGGATCGGAATAATAATAATAGTTATTTGATGATCTTCCTCCATATCCTTTTATTGTGGTTAATTGGGTAAAATTTATTCCATCAATACTGCTTTCTACACCAAAATATACAGGTTCATCTTCATTGGCTGTTACCCATTGCAGCGTTGCATTTCCGCTTATAAGTTTTCCCGTGAAAGAAAGAAGGTTCAATTCAAGGGGGATGCCGCAATTGTTTACTGATAAAGTAATGATGGAAGTCGAATCTGTGTACAGGCAATTTGAATTGGACAAATTGGAAGGAGTGCTGGCCACCACCACCCGGTAAAGGTCAGCGCTGTCTGTTATCTTGGTATGAGCGGGCGGAATGGTGTACTTGGTCAGGAACTCATAGTTCGTTCCGTTAAACACTAATGTTGTATCTGTCACGCCGGTAATGTCAGACCAGTTGCTTCCATGATCGGTGCTGCGTTGCCATTTGAAGTAAGAATAGTTGTTAAAGAAAGAACGCACGGTGTCGTATATCTCTAAAAGATTTCCTGCGCAAACCTGTGGTGTGATCGAAGGAGAATATTTCATGTTTGGAAGACAAGTGGCCACGGATATATCATCCAGCGCCCAGTCGTTACCACCACCACCGGGAGCATTATTGAAATATTTCAGGGTAAAACTTGTTTGTGTTGGCCCTGTCAGGTAAGTGAATCCTTTTTTCACCCACTGGCCGGTGTAAGGAAGGTCACCCGTTGTGTAATAATCAATTCCGTCAACCTGGAAGGAAAGGTTGGGATGCACTCCTGATGAATCTCCGGGGCCTGTAGGAATATAACCTTTGCTTCCTGCTCCTTTACCCGTTGAATCGCATCCGCATCTTGAACAAATGTTACGCATCCAGCAGGAGATCTCGTAATAAGTGTTGGGACAAAGCCCTGTGATGGTCTGAACAAAAGCAGAATCTATCCTGTATGCGGAGTTGATCACCAGCATATATCCTCCCGTGCCATTCACTGTATCTGCAGGAGGATTGCCCGCAGTGGGTGAAGCGGCTCCGGTATGATCTCCGATGATGTCCCAGACTGTAAACACCCGGTGAGTGGGTGAACTGTTATCAGGTATTGGCCATGCATTGGATGTGGTATAATTGGATTTGGTAGAAGTGTTGTTAGAAATCCCATAGAAATAGTCATTTGGTGTTCCGGTATCGAAGATTTTATACCCATAGCCTGCAGGTACATTGGCTGAAGGGCCGCGGTTTTTATTCTTGCCGCTTCCGAAGGTTCCGTTGTTCTCTGTGCCGAGTGCATTGGTGCCGACAGTATTGGCGCAGATACCGTAATTGGGATATAGCTGAATGACTTTTGTATTTAGCGGCAGACTTTTTACAGATCCGCTCCCGCTTTTATAAGTCATATATCCCCCTGTCATATAAATATTAGACCCCATTGTGGCAGTCACCCTTACCCTGAATGTTGCGATCATGATACAGGCACTGTTATAAAAAGAGGGCCGATGGTTATTTGCCACTCTGCCCCGCCTGAAAGGAGTGGCAGGCGAAGATCCGGTTTTGTATCCTAAGTTGATGCGGATATTACTACCGGTTTTATATCCTGCATCATCTCCGTATGCATCGGTGAATTGTTTGTAAAGCTTTCCTTCATTGGTCAGCACCCTTATTGTGCCGGGAATATATGTTGTACCGGATGGCACTGCATCAAAATAGCCACAACTGTCATAAGTGCCTGAAGTGACGACAAAAGATGCCCTGATCTCTAATGTGTCACCCGGTTCCACCGTTCCGCCGTTATTACCTTTAGTGATATTGATATAACTTCTTCCGATGTCAGGCTGTGCCATTGCCGGTAAGACACCACAACAGATCATTAATGTGAAGATCGCATAATGCAGTATTCTGGATTTCCTGAGTACAAGTTGTTTCATAGAATGGAGTTTCCCGTTTTCACAGATTATACTCAATCCGTCAAAGTATAATAAGTTTACACCTGAAACAATAGTAATTGTCAGTCGGGAAATTTCTATGTAAACGCCCAAAGATCGTTGAGATCTTTATGATCGTTACAGAATGTATTGATCTGTGTCTTCAGTAAAGTGCCACAGACTTGTTTATCTCTTCAGCACCTTCCTTTTGATGACCTGCCCCTGGCCCATTACCTGGAGGATATACACTCCTGCCGGCAGGTCTTCAGTGTTTCTTATGCTCAGGTTGTTAGCGCCTTCATTGACCCTGAAACTTTCTTTCCTGATCTCCGTTCCGGTCAGATTGATGAGTGAAACATCTAATCTTGAACTTTGAGGTACTAGGACTTCGAAATTAAGTGCACTGTTAAACGGATTGACCACGTTATTAAGACTGATCTCATCGGAGCCTTTATTGAAGAACAGGGTCTTTGAATATTTTATGGCCCCTTCGCCGGAGTGCATCACCAGGCGATACCATGTATTGCCGTTGATCCTGTAAGGATCGGTAAACCGGTAATTGTTATTGGCTCCGCTTTTCCCTTTCCCGTTTACTGTGGTGATAACCGAAAAGTTTATTCCATCCGGGCTTTTCTCAACATCAAAAGAAACAGGGACTTCTTCATTAGCTGTTATCCAGCTAAGTTCAGCACTGCCATTCACAAGCTTGCCATTGAAAGAAAGCAGGTCCAATCCCAACAATTTGCCACAATCATTTACAGAAACGGTGATAATGGTAGATGCATCGGTGTACAGACAATTCTGATTGGCCAGGTTGGCAGATGTGGTGGCCACCACTACACGGTATAGATCGGCGCTGTCGGACATGTTGGTATGGCCCGGAGGTATGGTGTAAGTTGTTACGAATTGATAAGTGGAACCATTGTAATCAAGGGTGGTGTCCACAGCTGCTGTGATGTCGGACCAGTTATTACCGTTATCGGTGCTTCTTTGCCATTTGAAATTGGAATAGTTGTCAAAGTAGGAGCGTACGGTATCATTGATCTGCAAGGCATTTCCCATGCAGACAAAAGGATTTATGGAAGGAGAATACTGCATGGTAGGCAGGCAGGTGGCGATGGCGATATCATCCATAGCCCAGTCATTTCCTCCACCGCCCTGTGCATTGTTTCTTATAGAGAAGGTGGCAGTTGTTTGTCCCGGTTTGGTTTTAAATACAAACCCTTTTTTCAACCAGCCGACTGTATCTAATTCTCCGGTGTTGTAATAGTCCAGGCCATTTAAAGCAAAAGTAAGATTAGGCAATACACCGGGATATCCGTTCTCTTTTCCCGGAAGCGTGGACTTACCGGCGCCTTTGCCCAAGGAATCTATCCCGCAGGTGTGGCAAATGTTTTTAACCCATGCAGAGAACTCATAATAAGTATTCGGGCAGAGATTGGTTATCGTTTGACGGTATACTTCCGATGCCACATAGTCTGCATTTACTTCAAGCATATATCCTGAAGGCGTAGATAGATCAGGAGGCGCATTACCAGCTGCGTTATTGGTACCGGAGTGATCTCCTGCTACATCCCAGTGGCCTCCAAACATTCTGTTGTTACAATTTGCCGGATCATTATATCCGACTGTAGGGCAAACCGGCACTCGCCCGGCATTGGCAAAGGAGCTTCCTTTAGGGCTATTGTTTTTTACGATACTGTACCGGCCATCACCGACCGAACTGATAGCCCCGGAGCTACTGGGAAACAAAGAAACATCGGGTACAAAAGTATATCCCGGGATTGGAGTTGCAAGATCTGAAGTCCTGGTCAGGGGAATTCCTGATCCGAAAGTACCTCCATTTTCTACTGCATTATTGAGGCCGGTGCTATTGGTGCACAAATTTAGAGGATCATTAATAAGTATTTTAAAGGGAGTAGCCGTCAGTGTAATATCACTACCTAAATTTCCATCGTGATAAATAAATTCTGCCGGAAATAAAGTAATGGTATCACCCGGGTTCCCCGTTACTACCACCCTGTATGCGATAGCATACAGTAGCCCGCCACCACCTTTCGGTTTATCAGTAGAAGCCATTTGACCATTGGCAGATGTGTTTGCATTTGTCATTACTGATGGGACATTGGGAGCAGAGCCGCTGGCAAACCCGACATTCATCCGGATATTGTATTCCCCGGCGCCCGGTGAGGCCTGATAAGTGGCAGCATCATCGCCACCGGCTATAGTATAACTTTTATAACTTAACCCTTCATTGGTGATAATCCGGATAGAATCATTAGAAGAACTAAGCATGAGGGTATGGGAAGGCACATTATCCACAAACCTTAAATCAGTCATAGTTCCTGATGTATGGTTTACGGTGAATCTGATTTCCAGTGTATCTCCTTTTTCCACCACCCCACCAGCAGTTTTTTTAGAAATATTTACATAACTGTTTCCGAACCGGACAGGAGCACCGGATGTAGTAGCGCAAATACTGAATCCTGCATATCCATCAGGTGCTGATGCATCTGTTGAGAATACTCTTACATAGTAAGTATTACCGGTTGTCAGCGGTGGCGTGGTTACAGAACTACCGTTATTACATGCAATAGCTGTGAGTGAACCACAGGTTCCTGAAAATACCTGTAAACCGGAGTTCGTGAAATTTGGCCCTATTCCGCTTAAAGAAACGGTTGCTGCATTATTGGTTACTGCAATGAATTTATACCATACATCATAACCAACTGTACCCGTACAGGAGCCTGATAAAGCTACTCCGGGTGAAAGGGTGGCCCCGGCCATATTGCCGACTATGTTATTACAGGTGTTCCATATCGGTATGTTGGTCGCATTGGTACATTCATCATTAAAAGGAGGTGACTGAGCCGGGTCCACAACACAAATATCGAAGCCTGCATTCGTTGGTGATGCCGGCGGTGAGCCGCCAGATGAAAATACCCGGATATAATAAGTAGTACCTGGTGAGAGGAAACTTGCAGTTATGGAAGTGGTGCCACAGGCAATTGCTGACAGGTTACTGCAATCTCCGTTTATTAATTCTATTCCGGGATTCGTAAAGCTGCTTCCGATATTGCTGAGTGTAATGGTTGGATTAAGCGTTTGCGCAACAAATCTATACCATACATCATACACAACAGAACCGGCACAATCATAAGAAATACTTGGCGCTTCATTAGTAGCGCCATAAACATTTCCTGTTACGTTGGTGCAACTGGTACCTGAAACCAAAGCAATCGGGTTGCTGCAATCGTCACTCATTGGTGTCTCATACCATGAGATAATTGTTGTTGCAGTCCTTTGACCGGTTGATTGTGTTTGTGAGACATTTCCTGTGGCTCCTGCTGTGGCCATAATTTTATAAGCAGCTGTTTGAGACTGACCACTGCCTGCTGTATTTCTATATTGGTTGCTTAGACCTGCTTTACTCCATCCTGCACCGGTCAAAGTTCCCCAGGTGTTGGCAGCTGCATTGCCCCAAAAAGCCATGTTTACCGTATTCGCGACAGTTGTCGTAACTCCGGTGATTGAGATTGAAGCAGCATTAGGGTTGTTATTATTGGGGCCTATGTGTTTATGCCATGTATTGGTAACGGAAGTAGGTCTGAAAACATACATGGTAACAGAAAAAGGGCTGCTTCCGGAGCTTGACTTGATAACCGGATTTGCAGCCCAGAAACCGTTGAAACTACACCAGAAAATTCTTATTCTCTGATCGGTGGTATTATATTGCGTTTCACTTGTCCAAGATTGACCGCCGGTAGTTGATATGCTTAAACTATAAGAGGTGCTTCTGTACTGAGCGTAAATTATAACAAGATCGTTTACCTGCATTCCTGCAACAGGAGTTACATCAACTGTTTGACCAGAATAGGATGCATTGTCTGCCGGATTACTGGAAACTCCAACAAATGTTTGTGCAAACGAAGTTTTAGAAAGAAAAAGTAGCCCTAAAAAAATTAGGAATTGAAATAAGTATCTCAAAAGGATAGATAGTTTCATAAAAATTGACGCTCAGGCTTTTTAAAAAATCGAATAATAAACAAAGGAAGGCGGAAAAAGAAAAAATATGGTTTATATCCGTAATCATCAGTGAATTGTTTATAGATTTTTTCTTGATTAATCAAAAATCTGGATATACCCTTGATATAAATATTGCCGGCAGGAACTGTATCATAAGATCCACAATTGTTAATGGCATCTGATCTAACGATAAAAGATTTCCTGATCTCTTGTGCGCCTTCAGATTCCGAAGTTTCTCTATTATTTCTTTTGGTAATATTGATATGCCTTTTCCCTAAACCCGGTTGTGCCATTGCAGAAGAGGCACTACAGCGGATCATTGTAGTGAGGGCCGCATAATGAAGTAACGTGGTTCTTCTTGGTACAAGATGTTTCATAGAATTGAATTTCCCGCTTTCACAGATTACACTCAATCCGTCAAAGTATAACAAGTTTATACCTGATGCAATAGTAATTTTCAGCCGGGAAATTTCTATGTAAACGCCGAAAGAGTAATTAGATCTTTATTGCTGTTATTGAATAAGTTTATTTATGTTCTGGAAAATACTTTTATCAGGCCTACCGTTTCAAAACCTTTTTACTGAGAACTTTATCCTGATCTCTTATTTGAAGGATATAAATCCCCGGAGCTAAGTTTCCGGTATTTGGAATACTCAGATTGTTAGCTCCTGCATTAATAAAGAAATTTTCCTGTTTGACCTGTTTGCCTGAAATGTTGACAAGGGTAATATTTATCCTTGAATTTCCGGATGCTGAGACTTCAAAATTAAGTTCGTTACCAAAAGGATTCACAACGTTGTTCAGGCTTATTCCTTCGGATTCTGAAACGAGAAGTACAGTACGTGAATATTTTTTAGTTCCCTTATCGGAGTATATGGCCAGGCGGTACCATGCACGTCCTTTTATTTTGGACGGGTCTGTAAATTGATAATTGTTATTCGCTGCATTATTTCCCCGGCCATTTACCGTTGCAATGCCCGTGAAGTTTATTCCGTCCAGGCTCTTTTCAATACCAAAATAAACAAAGCCTTCTTCATTGGCAGTCACCCATGTGAGATCAGCATTGCCATTCACCAGTTTCCCGTTGAAAGAAAGAAGGTCTAATCCCAGCAGCTTCCCGCAGTCATTGACTGAAAGAGTGATAATGGTGGATGCATCGGTGTACAGACAATTCTGATTTGCCAGATTACCGGATGTGGTAGCAACAACAACACGGTACAGGTCGGCGCTGTCGGACATATTGGTGTTAGCCGGAGGTATAATATATTTTGTTATGAATTGATAAGTGGTTCCGTTATAACTAAGAGTTGTATCCACAGGAGTTGTTATATCGGACCAGTTGTTGCCCTGATCAGTGCTACGCTGCCATTTAAAGTTAGAATAGTTGTCAAAATAAGAACTCACGGTATCATTGATCTGCAAGGCATTGCCCATGCAGACAAAAGGATTTATGGAAGGAGAATACTGCATGGTAGGCAGGCAGGTGGCAATGGCAATATCATCCAGTGCCCAGTCATTTCCTCCGCCTCCCTGTGCATTGTTTCTTATAGAGAAGGTAGCTGTTGTTTGTCCCGGTTTGGTTTTAAATACAAAACCTCTTTTCAGCCACCCAAGAGTATCAATTTCACCTGTATTGTAAAAATCAAGATTGTCTAATGAGAATGTGAGGTTGGGTAATACACCGGGATACCCGTTAGCAGGAGCGGTAGGTGTTCCTGCGAATTGTGCGCCGGTGGAATCAATTCCACAGGTAGGGCAGATATTTCTGATCCATGCTGAAAATTCGTAGTAAGTATTAGGGCAGAGATTAGTAACAGTCTGGCGAAACACTTCCGAAGCCACATAGTCTGCATTTACCACCATCATGTAACCGCCGGGTGTAGAGGCATCAGGAGGATTATTACCTATGGCATTGTTGGTCCCTGTGTGATCGCCATCAATATACCAATATCCGTTGAACATTCTGTTGGCACAATCGAATTGTCCGCTCCCGGTACAGTTGGGCTTTCTGGAAGCGTCACGTTGAATACCACTGGTAGGGCTCAGATTTTTTACAATAGCATATCGCCCATCATTTATAGTGAAACTTGGAGATACATTGGGCACAAAAGTGTATCCGGGAATGGGCGTGGTCAGATCAGTACCTCTGTTCAATGATATCCCGTTGCCGAATGTTCCTCCGTTTTCCACTGCATTGTTCAATCCAATACTGTTGGTGCATAAGCTTAATGGATCGCTGATCAGTATTTTAAAAGAGGTGGCAGTAAGAGTAAAATCAGAGACACCATTATTATAAAGAAACTGTGCCGGAAATAAAGTGATGGTATCTCCGGCAACACCGGTTACCACTACACGGTATGCAATGGCAAATAATAAACCACCCCCTCCTCTAGGCCTTTGATCAGCAGTTTTTGTACCATCCATAGAGCCTGATGCTGATGCGGATTCTGTTGATGTATTATTTACCGGAATTCCCGGATTAGTACCTCCGAAACCGAGGTTGAGCCTGATATTATATTCACCTGAACCGGGAGCGGCTTTGTAAGTGGCTGCGTCATCTCCGGAAGCCAGGGTGAATTTTTTATATGTCAACCCTTCATTGGTTATGATTCTGATCGAATCTTTTATTCCCGTGAGCATTGATGTATGTGAAGGAACATTATCTACGTAACGAAGCTTTGATACCGTTCCTGAAGTATGATTGATCGTGAATCTTATTTCCAGCGTATCGCCTTGCTCCACTACTCCGCCATTTGTCTTTTTAGAAACATTTACATAACTGTTTCCGAAACGGACGGGCGCATTGACGCCTCCATTAACACAAATTTTAAAGTCGGCATTATTAACAGGAGCAGGACTATCGGTGGAATATACCCTGATAAAATAGGTAGTGCCCGTTGTTGATGTAAATGTTAAAGCTGAATTTTTTGCACCACAAGCCACTGAAGTAAGTGAGCCGCAGTTGCCGGAAAAGGCCTGAATATAACGGTTAGTAAAGTTGGCTCCGGCACCGCTGATTGAAATCGTGGATGAGTTGGATATAGCAGTAAACTTATACCATACATCGTAACCGACAGCACCTGTGCAGGGAGTAACAGAAACTGGTGAAGCTGTTGCTCCGGCAATGGTAGTCGGTAAAGTGGAGCATGTATTCACTCCTACAGGAAGTGTAATGGCATTAGCACATTCGTCATTGAAAGGCGCTTGTGCATAAAGTAAACCGCTAAGGCAACATATAATTGAAGTGAAAATTGTTGAACGGAGCAATAGGGCTTTCAGAAGTAAAATTTGTTTCATAGCATCAGGATTTTTGAATTTTTACACAGGATTTTTCAGGTATAAACCTACATTGATTTTACGTTCCCTGCAATAGTAGATCTACCTGAAAGAAGTAATAAAAACTCAGTAAAGGTTCTATTTGTTGATTATGAAGCAAGTAGTAATTTGGCAGTAGAATCCATTCTTATGCAAAAATTCTCAAGCCAGATCCTTTTACTGCTTTGCCTTTTTTTCATTTCAGTAACGGTTTTCTCCCAAACACCGTTTAGCCGCATGAATGAAATATGGAATCGAACTGTTTTATCAAGCGGCGCCATCAATACTCCCTGGGAAGTTACTTACGGACCGGATGATTCATTGTGGATCACAGATTCACATGGATATAAAGCTTACAAAATGAGCCCGGTTACCGGAGCTCAAAGAACAATTCTTGACTTAAGCAATGCATCAACTGACTTTCCGTCTTTTAAAGTTCAATTTAATAATGCTTCACAAAGCCCCTGGCCGCAGGGAGGATTTGCAGGCTTAGCAATACACCCACAATTCAATACAGGTAAACCCTATGTTTATATTTCGTACGTTCTGAAATATAATGGAGGATCAAATGGTCCGGGTTATTTTTTCAAAAACAGCCTTGTAAGATTTGAATATGATGCAACGACAGGAAAGTTGAAAAACCCCATAATGTTATGTGATACTTTGCCGGGCGGTAATGATCACAATTCACAAAGGCTGATCATTGCACCGGTGGGAGGCACTGATTACTTATTCTATCCGAACGGTGATATGGGAGCTGGACAATTGTCTAATGCTACGAGAATTAACAAAGCCCAGAATCTCTCATCTTATGAAGGAAAGATCCTCCGGTTCAACCTGGAACCTGATGCGGATGCAGGCGCTTATGATAAATGGATACCCAATGACAATCCCTATAACGGGGTTAATCAAAGTGCCGTCTGGTGTACCGGTATCAGGAATAACCAGGGGTTTGCTTATAACCCCAACCTTGGTATTCTGTACGGATCTTCACATGGCCCGTACAGCGATGATGAAATCAATGTTATTGAAAGAGCAAAAAATTACGGTCACCCTTATGTGATCGGGTATGCAGCAGATAATAATTATAATGGATCGAGCGCCGGAACACCGAATTACGGGCCTTCTTCCCTTTCAGTAATTACAAATGAAACCACAGCCGCTGCAGCCATTCCTGGTTATAAGGATCCCCTGTTCTGCGGATATGCTCCCAACCAGGCCACGGTCAGCAATATCTGGACTACCGCCCCTTCCAACAGTACCTGGCCTTCCGAAGCATGGTCGGGAATGGATTATTATAACCAGGCTTATATTCCGGGATGGAAAAATTCGTTAGTGGTAGCAGCGCTGAAGTGGGGGAGAATAGTCCGTTTAAAACTTGGTGCAGACGGAAGCTCCATTGTGAATACGGATGGAGCCGACACCATTGCATATTTTCAGAGTAAAAACAGGTACAGGGATATTGCATTTTCACCGGACGGAAAAGATGTGTTTGTCAGCCAGGAAACTAATACAAGTTCCGGACCGGCTGGCGGTCCTGCCACAGTGCCGAACTGTCAAAAATGCGTTATTAAGTACACTTTCCTTGGTTATGCAGATGCAGCAGGGAAAAGTACAATACCGGCTGCTATTGATGTAACGGAAGGAACTGCCAATACAGTGAACAATGCTACAACAGTCACAATAGACAATACTAATAACATGCTTTGGGTGCCTATTACCGGACCTGATGGAAACATCATGGCAGAAATTTACCCGAACGGAAATAATCTGGGTACTGTTACTTCTTATTTTTATATCAATTCAGGGGCTATCAGAACTAAAGGTGGGGTTCATTATCTTGACAGGAACATGACCATCACACCGCAAAATCAGCCGTCAAGCGCCGTAAAGATCAGGCTTTATATTTCCAAAGCAGAATATGATGCACTGGATGCAGACCCGCTGGGAGGGATCAATAATATTTCGGGACTTAAGATCCTTAAGAACAATGATGCCTGTGGATCTTCTATTGCCACCAGCACTACATTGATTAACCCGGTTTTTGCCGAAGCCCACGGAACGAACGGTTATGTTTTACAGGCAAGCGTCAATTCATTCTCTTCATTTTACTTCGGCGGTTCCAATGTAACGCTGCCGGTGCATTTATTATCCTTTTCAGGATCATTACAGAACAATACAGCTTTGTTGCAATGGAAAACAGAGAATGAGGTCAACACCGATCATTTTGAGCTTGAGCGCAGTGTGAACGGAATTGATTTCAAAATGATCACTTCAGAGCCTGCCAAAGGAACGACCAATAGCGCCAATAATTATTCATACATTGATTATGAAGCTGCCAACCAGAATGCAACCGTGGTTTATTACCGTTTGAAAATAGTTGATGCGGATGGCTCATTCACATACAGCCAGGTAGTGTCTGTCACCATTGTTACAGCCAACACATTCATGGTAAGGCCTAATCCTGTGAGCCAGACTTTGTATGTTCAAAGCAAAAAGAATTTCAACAGGCTGCTACAAGTTGAACTGTACGACCTGAAAGGAAAGATGGTACTCAGGCAGCAGGAGACAAGGCAAAATTTCTCAATAGATGTCAGCACACTGAGACCGGGAGTTTATGTGCTGAAGATGTACAATGATTACGATGTGGATCAACAGGTGTATAAAGTGATCAAACAATAAACGAATTGCTTTATAGAAGAACAACACAGGGAGGAGGCCGTCTTAAAAGTTAAGATGGCCTTTTTTTTTTATTCGTATTCCCCTGCGAGCAGTTGATCATCGCGGAGAACGAAGCGATCCGCCTTAAATGCAGTTTGCTTCGGCAATGGAGCCTGACTTGACACAATGCATCTTTCTTTGATTGCCTCGCAAAGACCCACGCACTTTTTTGTCGCGAAGGTCATTGCGGGGAACGAAGCGATCCGCCTTAAATGCAGTTTGCTTCGGCAATGGAGCCTGACTTGACACAATGCATCTTTCTTTGATTGCCTCGCAAAGACCCACGCACTTTTTTGTCGAGTTGGTCATTGCGGGGAACGAAGCGATCTGCACCCGTGTGTCGGCAATACGGTTTGACTTCACACATTTGTATCTTTCTTTAAATGTCTTCGCCTTTAAAATGATGTAAAATACAAAGCCCCGGTTTTCACCGGGGCATTTGTTTTAGGGTTATGGCTCAAGGTTATAATGACTTTATCCTGCACTCATCATGCAGCACCGTTTCTATGATCGAAACAGGGAAGTTCAGGTTTGGTAAAATCTTCTTTATAGGGGTTCTGCATGGGTGATACCCGCGGGCGGCTAAAAGCTTTTGTTTTGATAGAGAGTATAGAACTTAATATTGGAGTTTTTTCTTCTTCTTTGACTTGCCGGGAACCGGTGATCACTTTCAAAGGATAGGCAGCAAAATAGGGCTTTGCATTAGTTTTTATTTTCATAGCCTTGTTTTTATTAAGGACGGATCTTATTGAACTGTTAAAGTAGAATAAAGAGAATACAACTGCAAGACTCTAACAGTGAAATATTAAAGGCTAAACAGTTTTTTCTCTTTTTACGATAGAAGATTTACGAACCCGGATTCAGTTGAGTTTGCCTACCATTTTTGCAGGGTCCACCCATTCATCAAATTGTTCTGGTGTGACATAACCTAACTTCACAGCCATTTCTTTCAGGGTGGTTCCTTCCTTGTGTGCTTTCTGTGCGATCTCAGCCGATTTGTAGTATCCGATATGAGTGTTCAATGCCGTTACCAGCATCAATGAATTGTCCACATGCTTTTTAATATTGGCTTCAATTGGGGATAGCCCGACTGCACATTTATCGTTGAAAGAAACGCAGCCATCGCCTATCAGCCTGGCGCTGTGCAGAAAATTATAGATCATCACCGGCTTGAACACATTCAATTCAAAATGGCCGGTGGCGCCGCCAATATTAATGGCAACATCATTTCCCAATACCTGCGCTGCTATCATTGTCAGAGCTTCGCATTGTGTCGGATTCACTTTTCCCGGCATGATGGAAGATCCTGGTTCATTATCGGGAATGTGAATCTCACCTATACCGCTTCTCGGCCCTGAGGAAAGCATGCGGATGTCATTGGCGATCTTCATCAGGCTAACGGCAACGGTTTTCAAAGCTCCGTGTGCTTCCACGATAGCATCATGTGCGGCCAGTGATTCAAATTTATTTTCCGCAGTGATAAAAGGTAATCCCGTCAACGATGCAATGTGTTTGGCTACATTCTCAGCGTAGTTGGGCGGAGTGTTGATGCCTGTGCCCACCGCAGTGCCTCCCAATGCCAGTTCGGAAAGATGCGCCAGTGAATTTCTGATCGCTTTGAGGCCATGATCCAACTGAGAAACATACCCGCTGAATTCCTGGCCCACTGTAAGCGGAGTGGCATCCATGAAATGTGTTCTCCCGATCTTCACCACTTTCATAAACTCTTTGCTCTTTGCGGCAAGTGTGTTTCTGAGTTTTTCAATTCCCGGAATGGTTGTATGCATCAGCATGGTATAAGCAGCAATATGCATGGCAGTCGGGAATGTGTCATTGCTCGACTGTGATTTATTCACGTCATCATTGGGATGGAGAAACTTTTCTTTATCGGTCAGCTTGCCGCCCTTGATCACATGCCCGCGGTAAGCGATCACTTCATTTACATTCATGTTGCTTTGTGTGCCGCTCCCTGTCTGCCACACAACCAAAGGAAAATAAGCATCCAGTTTTCCTTCCAGTATTTCATCGCAAACCTGTGCGATCAGATCTGATTTTTCTTTGGATAATACCCCTGCTTCAAAATTGGTGACTGCCGCAGCTTTTTTCAGATAGGCAAATGCACCGATAATCTCTTTCGGCATTTTATTAATATCCTGTGCGATTTTGAAGTTGTCAATACTTCGTTGCGTTTGTGCGCCATAATAAACGTCAGCGGGTACCTGAACTTCGCCTAATGTATCTTTTTCTATCCTGTATTCCATAAAAAAATTTGCGGCACAAAGGTACGGTCAAAAAGAGAATCGTTTGCGTAAAAGATGAGCGCTTATTTTACTTAATTTCGGCAATAATGCTTTATATGAAAAAAATTTTGCTTGCAGTATTTGTTTTGCTTTTCATTTTTTCAAACGCACAACAAAAACATCAATTTACTTTAAGTCACTCCGAATTTTTATTAGATAAGAAACCATTTCAGATCATCAGTGGTGAAATGCATCCGGCACGTATCCCGGCGGAATATTGGCGCCATCGTATTCAGATGGCAAAAGCGATGGGATGTAATACGATTGCAGTTTATATTTTCTGGAATTACCAGGAACCTGAAGAAGGGATTTTTGATTTTAAAAACGGAAATCACAATATTGCCGAATTCATCCGTATCTGTCAGCAGGAAGGAATGTGGGTGTTGCTCCGGCCCGGACCTTACGTATGTGCAGAATGGGATTTTGGCGGATTGCCTTCTTATCTCTTAAAGATCCCTGATATCAAAGTGCGCTGCATGGACAGCCGCTATATGAATGCTGTTACAAAATATTTTAACCGGCTGGCAAAAGAGGTAAGGCCATTGCTCTGCACCAACGGTGGTCCGATACTGATGGTGCAGATAGAAAATGAATATGGCAGTTATGGCAATGACAAGGAATATCTGGAAACATTGAGAAAGATCTGGATCAGGAATGGCATCAATGTTCCGTTTTATACTGCCGATGGCCCCACACAGTACATGCTGGATGCAGGAAGTATTGCAGGCGCTGCAATAGGGCTGGACAGCGGAGGCAGTGATGCGGATTTTGATCAGGCAAAAAAGAAAAATCCCAATGTGCCTTCGTTCAGTAGCGAAACCTACCCCGGCTGGCTCACACACTGGGGTGAAAAATGGGCAAGGCCTGATACGAATGAATTAAAAAAAGAAGTGGAATATTTATTACAGCATAAAAAGTCTTTCAACTTTTATGTGATACATGGCGGAACGAATTTCGGCTTTATGGCCGGCGCCAATGCTTCCTCACCGGTAAGCTATCAGCCTGATATCACCAGCTATGACTACGATGCACCGATCAATGAACAGGGGCAGCCCACACCTAAATATTTCATGCTGAGAAACCTGATCTCAAAATATGTGGACTACAAAATACCCGACATTCCGCATTTGGCACCAACAATGCTGATCCCTTCTTTTCGATTGGAACCTTTTACTACTTTTTGGTCGCAGTTGCCCAAACCAATACATTCCCCGCAACCAAAACCAATGGAGTCTTGGGGCCAGAAGCAGGGCTTTGTTTTATATCGCACCAGATTGATCGGGCATAAAAGCGGAAAACTAACGATTACCGAGCCTCATGATTATGCACTCGTTTTCCTGAATGGTAAATTCATTGACACCATTTTCAGGGATGGCGGCAAGTGGACAGTATCACTCCCTAAAACCGATGTAAAGGATCCTCAGCTTGATATTTTAATGGAAGGAATGGGACGCATCAATTTTGCCCAATACATGATAGACAGAAAAGGAATAACAGAACGGGTAACATTGAACGGAATGACACTGATGAACTGGGAGATATATCCATTACCCATGACGGAGAATTTTATTCAGTCTTTAAAACCTACCGGTAATGACGGGAATGAACATGGCACTTTTTTCAGATCAGCATTTAAGTTGACCGCAACAGGCGACACCTATTTTGACATGAGCAATTTTTCAAAAGGAGTGGTGTGGGTGAACGGACATAATCTCGGAAGGTATTGGAACATAGGACCCCAGTTCCATTTGTATTGCCCGGCATCCTGGCTGAAGAAAGGAAAAAATGAGATCGTGGTCTTTGATCTGTTTCAAAAGGATGCAACAACCGTTAGCGGTGTTTCATCATTGGAATAAATAGTTTAAGGATCATGGAATAGATCATAAAAGAAAAGTTTGTGCGGAACAGACCTGGATATTTCAGACGAATTATTTGTGGCTATTGAAAAGAAAAAATTATGCAAATGAAAAAGATCATTTTTATTGTGAGCATTTGTTTCACTTTATCCTCTTATGCCCAGAACTATCAGCCTTCATGGGAATCGCTGGATGCCAGGCCGGTGCCACAATGGTTCCGCGACGGCAAGTTTGGGATATTTATTCACTGGGGCATGTATTCTGTTCCGGCTTATTGCACAGTTGGTAATTATTCCGAATGGTATCAGAATGGTTTGGAGAACGGCGACTCGGCAAGGATCAGGTATCAAAAGGAAAGATTTGGCAACAGAACCTATTATGATCTTGCCAAAGATTTCAAAGCAGAATTGTTTGACCCCAATGAGTGGGCAAAGATCTTTGAAGAATCAGGCGCAAAATATATTGTGCTTACCTCCAAGCATCATGACGGTTACTGTCTCTGGCCCAGTAAAGAAGCAAACCGTGATTGGGGATTTCCGTGGAATTCTGTGGATGTGGGCCCGAAAAGGGATTTGTTAGGGGACCTGTTCAAAGCAGTGCGGAAAACTTCTGTTCACCCGGGAATGTATTTTTCATTGTATGAATGGTTCAACCCGCTTTGGAAAACGGATAAAAATAAATATATATCGGAACACATGTGGCCCCAGATGAAAGATCTTATTAATAATTATAAGCCGGATGTATTCTGGACAGATGGAGACTGGGATTTAAGTGATACTGCATGGAAAAGCACTGAGTTTCTGGCCTGGCTTTATAATGACAGCCCGGTGAAGGACCGAGTGGTGACTTATGATCGTTGGGGCAGCGGCATCCGTTTTCACCATGGCGCTGTTTTCACACCGGAGTACCAGCCAAACGTGGATTTTGAAGATCATTACTGGGAAGAAAGCAGGGGCATGGGGTATAGTTATGCCTATAACCGTGCAGAAGATTCATGGGATTACAGTTCCACCCAATCACTGGTACTTCATCTTATTGATAAAGTAAGCCGTGGTGGGAATTTTTTATTGGATATCGGCCCGGACAGTCATGGCAAGATCCCTCCCATTATGGAAGAACGTTTATTGCAGATCGGAGAATGGATGAAGATCAACGGAGAAGCGATATATAACACCGTAAGATGGAAAACTCCATCACAATGGAGTGAAGGCAGAAGGGATTACAATTCAAAAGATGTTGATTTCATGCTGAAGCTGACTATTGATCCGGATCCCGGCTATGCCGTGAAAGAAGTTTTTTATACATACAATCCCACAACCAATTCTCTCTATGCCATTTTTCCGAAATACCCGTCGGACAGGAAGCTGGTATTAAAAGACATCTCTCTTCCTGCCGGCACGTTGATCAATTTTCTTTCCACCAAAGAGAACGTGGCATGGAAACAGGAAGGACAAAACATTGTGATTGATCTGCCCGTTTATGATCCGAATAAAATAAAAGCTCCTTATGCTTATGTGTTGAAGATCGGTAATTACGGTGCCTTCTTAAAAAAACCACAGATCAAAGTGGAATATCCTCATGACGGATTGCAACCCCTGGTTTCTTTTTCAGCAGGAGAAAACGAGACGATCCGTTACACAGTTGACGGATCGGAACCTTCAGAAGCTTCCCTGCTTTATACAAAACCTTTTACACTTGATAAAACCGGTATGGTGAAAGCAAAGGCTTTCGATGCCAAAAGTATTTCCAGTGCAGTTGCTGAAGAAAATGTGATCCGTTATGAATGGATGAAAGCAGTTCCGGTCAGCGGGTTGAAACCGGGTATCAGGTACAAATATTTCGAGCCGGAAAATAATTTCAGCATCGGATCGGTAAACGGAATTGCAAAAACCTCGGGTGTAGCAAAAAGTATTTCACTCGATAAGAAGGAAAGGGATGACAAATTCGCTTTTCTTTTTGAAGGGTATATCAAGATCTCAAAAGACGCTGCATACACTTTCTACACCAGTTCCGATGACGGCAGTGTATTGTACATTGATGATACAGAAGTGGTCAATAACGGAGGCGAGCACGGCACCCAGGAAAAAAGCGGGAGAGTGGCTTTGAAAAAAGGATTTCATAAGATACGGGTTGCTTATTTTGACAGCGGCGGAGGAAACAGCCTGTCAGTGAAGATGCAGCAGGATGGAGGAAAGAAACAGGAAATACCCGGATCCGTTTTATTTAATTGAAATATTCATGTGATGGCAGGTAAGGAAAAATCATTTCATGGGTCATTGAGAGTTGTTTTCCTGCATCTGTGTTTCCTGGTACTTCCGTTATCTCTTTTTGCCCAGGATTTATCACGATACAACCTGCAATTTGATTCACTTGCAAAACGGTGGGATGAAGCGATTCCATTAGGTAATGGTATGATCGGGGCCCTGATCTGGCAGAAAGATAACAAACTCCGCATGTCATTGGACCGCGTTGATCTTTGGGATGACCGCCCGATGCCCGAAATAGATCAATTGAAGTTTAAATGGGTGGAGGAGAAAGTGAGATCAAATCAATATGATTCTGTTCAGAGAATAGGAGATGAGCCTTATGAAAAATATCCGGCACCAACCAAAATACCCGGAGCGGCGCTGGAGTTCGATATGAGTTCTTTCGGAAAAGTTGTTTTGAACAGGCTGGATATTGAAAAAGCGGTCAGCACCATTCAGTGGGACAGCGGTGTGCAACTGGAAACTTATGTATGCGCAGGATCGGATAACGGGATTTTTATTTTCAAAGATCTGAAAGACGATCTGAAGGTGGAGCTTATCCCTCCTGCCTATAATTCCGGAACAGAAGGAATGGAAGGAAACTCGGTGGAAGGACAGGAGCTTGAACGGTTGGGTTATTCACCCGGGAAGATCATAAAAGAAAAAAATTTCCTGAAATATGACCAGCCCTGTTACAATGGAATGTATTATACGGTTACGGTGCAGTGGCAACGGTTTGGTAATGACATCAGGGGTGTCTGGCAAATAATAAAAAATTATGCTAATAAAAATAATGTAAAGAACAAACCTGCTGACACCACATTGTCGGCACATATTTTATGGTGGAAAGATTTCTGGAGCCGCTCTTCCGTATCATTGCCTGATCCTGTTTTGCAAAGACAATATTATCTGGACATGTATAAGTTCGGCTGTGTGGCACGAAACAACACTCCGCCCATCTCTTTGCAGGCAGTGTGGACAGCAGATAACGGAAAGCTTCCGCCCTGGAAAGGGGATTTTCATCACGATCTGAATACGGAACTCAGCTACTGGCCGGGTTATATTTCCAATCACCTGGACCTGACATCAGGATTTACCAACTGGTTGTGGAATATAAAAGAGGAAAACAAAAAATGGACACAGCAATATTTCGGGACGAAGGGATTGAATGTGCCGGGAGTCACAACCATCAGTGGCAAGCCGATGGGCGGATGGATCCAGTATTCCATGAGCCCGACAACGGTGGCATGGCTGTCTCAGAATTTTTACTGGCAGTGGAAATATTCCATGGACAAAAATTTCCTGAAGGAAAAATGCGTTCCTTATTTTAAAGAAGCAGAAAGATATTTTTCGGAAGTAAAAATCACCGATGCAAAGACAGGGAAATATGAATTGCCGTTAAGTTCTTCTCCCGAATATCATGACAACAGCATCAAAGCATGGTTCACCGGCATTACTAATTATGATCTTTCCCTGATAAAATATTTTTACCGGAAATACTGCGAGATACTGAAAGAAAATCACGATCCCGTTTCAGAAAATATCTTTTCCGAAGAGCAAAAATATCCGGACCTTGACGTTAACGAAACCGGCCTGACGGTTGCACCGGGCCAGAACCTTGATGAATCACACCGCCACCTGTCTCCCTATATGGCGATCTTTCCTCTGAGAATTTTAAATGGCGATGATCAAAAAGACAAAGAGATCATCCGTAAGTCTATTCAGCGGATCGAGGATAAGGGGACACGCAACTGGGTTGGTTATTCCTTCAGCTGGATGGGATGTGTTTATGCACAGGCAAAAGAAGGAAATAAAGCTGCTGAGATGCTCCGGCATTTTGCCACCAATTTTTGTTCCATCAACAGTTTCCACCTGAATGGCGATCAGAAAGGCGGACAATATTCATCTTTTACCTATCGCCCGTTCACCCTCGAAGGGAATTTTGCTTTTGCAAGAGGAATACAGGAAATGCTGATACAAAGTGACAGAGGATTCATTGAGGTTTTTCCTGCCATTCCGGACAGCTGGCAGGATGTTTCTTTTAAAACCTTCAGAACAGAAGGAGCTTTCCTGGTATCGGCAAAAAAGGAAAAAGGGAAAGTGAAAGAAATAGTGATCCAAAGTGAAGCCGGTGGAAAATTATTAATTAAATTACCTTTCGTGAACCGGAAGGTAAAAGGATTGAAAGGTAAAAAGATAAGATTTGAAAATGGAATTGCCTCTGTTGATATGTCAAAAGGAGATATCATTGTCTTCAAGCCGGCTAAAGAGAAATAAAAAGTTTTATTTATAAAATCTAAATCACTGCCAATGACTGATTATTCTTCACGGAAAAAATTTCTGAAAAAGATCTCTGCAGGTATTGCCGGCGCTGCATTGGCACCCGGAATTCTTAAAGCTGCTGCTGCAAACCAAACCGGAACAGAGAAGCAGCTTTTACGATTGAAAAAATATTACAGCCCCAATGATAACATTCAGATCGGGCTGATAGGCGCAGGAGGAATGGGAACTGCGGATGCCAATACAGCGATCACAGTGCCGGGTGTAAAACTTGTTGCCGCCTGCGACCTGTATGACGGGCGCATTGCAGAAGCGAGGAAGAATTATGGAAATGATATTTTCACTACAAGGGATTACAGGGAACTATTGCAGCGGAAAGATATTGATGCGGTGATCGTCGGCACGCCCGATCATTGGCATAAGGATATTTCTGTGGAAGCAATGAACAATAAAAAATCCGTGTATTGCGAGAAGCCGATGGTGCATGACATTACGGAAGGTGCAGATGTGGTGGCAGCGCAAAACAGGAATAAAGTGGTGTTCCAGGTGGGCAGCCAGGGCATGAGTTCATTGGGAAATGAGAAAGCAAAACAATTGCTGGCAGCAGGCGCTATCGGGGAACTGAATTATGCTGAAGGATTCTGGGCACGAAATTCTCCTGAAGGCGCCTGGCAATATCCCATTCCCGCCGATGCATCGGATAAGACGGTTGACTGGAAAATGTTTCTGAATAAATATCCCGACCGCCCTTTTGATGCCAAACGTTTTTTCCGCTGGCGTTGCTATCGTGATTACGGCACAGGGGTTTCCGGCGATCTGTTTGTTCATTTATTCTCCAGCCTTCATTTTATCACCAATTCCAAAGGGCCGCAGAAAATTATGGCAATGGGCGGATTGCGTTACTGGAAAGATGGAAGGGAAGTGCCTGATATTTTAATGGGAATGTTTGATTATCCCGAAACACCTGAACACCCGCCGTTCAACCTGTCATTGCGTGTGAATTTTGTGGACGGCACCGGCGATAACACTTACCTGCGGCTGGTGGGAAGTGAGGGAAGCATGAACGTGGAGTGGGATAAAGTCACTTTATTTCACAACAAAGCCTATGCTCCCGCCGATGATCCTTTGCTGGCAACAAAACTGAAAAAAGAAAACAGCGGCAGGTATGAGAGAAAGACAATGATAGAGCCTGATGCCACTGTTTTCAAAGCAGAAGACGGATACAAAGGCGCCCACTTTGATCACTTCTATAATTTCTTTTCCGCCATTCGTGAAAAAAGAAATGCTACCGAAGATGCTTTGTTTGGTTACCGTGCCGCTGCGCCGGCATTGCTTTGCAACGACAGTTACTTCAATGAGAAACCGGTTAAGTGGGATCCGGTGAATTTAAAACTGGTATAAAAAACTGAAACAATACTCTCAGTAAATCTAAATTCTTAAATATGAACATAACTGTTTTTACTATTGCAATACTTTTTTTAACTGCATCCGTATTTGCACAGCAAAAAGATAATACATTGACAAAGGCAGAAAAAAAAGCCGGATGGAAACTGTTGTTTGACGGAAAGACCCTGAACGGATGGCGCATGTATCAAAACAAACCGGCAGATTCCTGGTCTGTTAAGGATGGAAATCTTTATTGCAAAGGAAGTACAACTGATAAAAGTGATAAACGTGCTGACATCATTACCATGGGGCAATATGCCAATTTCGAATTATCCATTGAATGGAAAATTTCTCCCGAAGGCAACAGCGGCATTCTCTATCACGTCAGTGAAGATTATGATGCTTCTTACCTGAGCGGACCGGAATACCAGTTGATAGATGATACCGGTTTTCCCGAAAAACTGGAAGCCTGGCAAAACACTGCGGCAGATTATGCGATGTACACAACCACATCGAGGCCGGCGAAACCTGTGGGAGAATACAATGTCACTAAGATCGTGGTCAATGGCGCTCACCGGGAACACTGGCTGAACGGAGTGAAGGTCCTGGAGTTTGAAGCGTGGACGGATGACTGGTTTAAAAGAAAAGCCGGAGGAAAATGGAAAGACACACCCGAATATGGCATGGCAAAGACCGGGCATATCTGCCTGCAGGATCATGGAAGTGAGATCTGGTTCAGGAATATTAAAATCCGTAAACTGTAACCGGGTTGTGATCTGAATTTTCTAATGAATTAATAATACATGAAAAAGTTCTCTTGCATTTTTATTTTCTTTTGTATCGTACTGGTTCAAAATGATATCCTGGCACAGAATAAAATTGAAAACCTGGTTATCATCACCACCGACGGTTACCGATGGCAGGAGGTTTTTAAAGGAATGGATACCGCTATGGCGAATGATAAAAACTTCAATGAAGGTGACAGCAGTTACATCTATAAGAATTACTGGAGTGATGATGTGAACGGGAGAAGAAAAAAACTGATGCCTTTCTTTTGGACAACGATTGAAGCAAACGGACAGATCTATGGAAACAGGACCTATGGCAACTATGTTGACAATGCCAATCCTTACTGGTTTTCTTATCCCGGCTACAGCGAAATTTTTACAGGGTATCCAGATACTGCCGTCAACAGCAATAATTATAAACCCAATCCCAATGAGAACCTGCTTGAATTTCTGAACAGGAAGCCGGAGTTCAAAGGAAAAATAGCAGCTTTCGGTGCGTGGGATGCTTTTGACCGGATTTTAAATGAGCAGCGCAGCGGTTTCCCTGTCTATTCTGCATTTGACACCATTGGCGGAAAACACCCGACGGCAAATGAAAAACTGATCAATGCCATGCGCATTGACGGATACAGGCCCTGGCTGAATGATGAATGCCTGGATGTATTCACTCATTATGCTGCCATGGAATACCTGAAGAAAAATAAACCACGTATACTTTTTATCAGTTACGGCGAAACCGATGAATGGGCGCATTCCGGAAAGTACCGTTCTTATCTCGATGCTGCAAGACAGGTGGATGAATGGATCAAAAATATCTGGAATTACATTCAAAGCACACCGCAATACAGGAATAAGACTGCGCTGTTCTTTACCGTGGATCATGGAAGAGGAGATATAAATAAAAAACAATGGACCGATCACGGCAGCGATATTCCGGGTGCTCATGAAATCTGGTTTGCTGTGATGGGTCCGGGAATAAAAGCAACAGGTGAGATGAAACAAAGCGGGCAGCTTTATCAGAAACAATTTGCACAAACCATGGCTCATTTACTGGGCTATACTTTCAAAACCAATCACCCCGTAGGTGAAGAGATAAAATCAGTAATCATTAAATAATGCGAAATCTATTAAAAATATTATTGATCGTTGCCTTACTTACTCCTTTTGCAGGAAAGGCGCAACAATCACCCGGGTTACCCACCGGCAGTCAATTAGCATGGCAGGACATGGAGTATTATCTCTTCATGCATTTTGGCCCCAATACTTTTACTGATAAGGAATGGGGGCTTGGTGATGAACCCGAAGATGTGTTTAACCCTACTGATCTTGATTGCGAACAATGGTGCCGCATTGCCCGGGAGGCCGGGGCAAAAGGAATTATCATTACAGCCAAACATCATGACGGCTTTTGCCTCTGGCCCAGCAAATATTCTGCACACACTGTCAGGGAAAGCAAATGGAAAAACGGGAAAGGAGATGTTCTTAAGGAATTGTCTGAAGCCTGTAAAAAATTCGGATTGAAATTCGGGGTTTATATTTCTCCCTGGGACCGCAATCATCCGAAGTATGGAACACCGGAATACAATGATGTATTCGTGAATATGATGAAAGAGATATTTCAGAACTACGGCCCCATCTGGGAACTCTGGTGGGATGGCGCCAATGGCGAAGGTCCCAACGGCAAAAAGCAGGTCTATGACTGGAAGAGATTTGAAAATACCGTAAGGGAACTTTCTCCCTCCACCGTCATCTTCAGTGATGTGGGCCCCGATATCAGGTGGTGCGGAAATGAGAAGGGTATTGCCGGTGAAACGAACTGGAATTACCTGAACACGGCAGGGTTCACCCCGGGTGCCGGCGCACCGCCGACAGATACATTAAACCGGGGAAACGTACATGGAAAAAACTGGATACCGGCTGAATGTGATGTCAGCATCAGGCCGGGATGGTTCTGGCATGAAAATGAAAATTCAAAAGTGAAAACTCCGGAACAATTATTTGACCTCTACCTGAAATCGGTTGGCCGCGGAGCCAACTTGTTGCTGAATGTTCCTCCCGACAGGAATGGACTTATTTCACCGGAAGATTCTGCTTCGCTGATGGGGTTTAAAAAACTGAGGGAAGAAAGTTTTGCCGGTGATCTTTTAAAAAATATCTCAGCCCGTTTAGACAATGTGGTTGCAGAACGCAGAGGCCTGGATTATCGCACCGGCTACAGGTTAGGTGATAAGAATGCTGACGACATGTCTTTTATTACTTTTGAATTTCACTCGCCGCAAAAAGTGAATTGCATTGTACTGAAAGAAAGGCTGGAAGATGGTCAAAAAATCAATCTTGGCCGTATTGTTTTGAAAAACGGGGAAAAAACAGTCTTTACTAAATCTTTTACTACCATTGGCCATAAAAGGATCCTGGTGTTCCCGGTAAAAGAAGCGGCATCAATTACCATCAGTTTTCAAAATGCCCTGGGATATCCGGTGATCTATAAGCCGGAAGCATACCTGGTTGATGAACGATTGACCGGGAACTAATGAAAGATGAGCGAATGATCAAAGTCTTTTGATATGGCCATGTCTTCGACCAGGGTTTTGTGTAACAAGGATAAGATAAAGTGGAGTAAAAGATGATTTTATTTCCTGCTTATTTATTACGACAATAAATATTCGGACAACGTTCTTAAAAGCTGTTTGTGAAGCTCAGGCCTCAAAGTGCCTATAGTTCCCATAATATCTTCTTTTGATAGTACAGCAAGATTTGCTAACCTGAAAACGCTTGCTGTTTTTAAATGGGTGGCTGCAAAAGCTTCATGCTTTTCATCAAGAACAAGATCAAAACCCGGAATTTGCTAATGAAGTTGTGAAGAAACAGCACAGACAAGATAATCATTATATTTTGGAAGAACTTTCAGAATAAGCACCGGCCTTATTTTTTGCTGATTATCCTGGGGGATCTTGGTCAATACGATATCACCGGCTTTCATTTCTGTTTGTAATCGGGGTTTGGTTCTTTAACCATATTCATGTCATAGTCGGGTTCCCGGTCGCCGTATGCCCCGGCAAGCTTTTCCCTGCTGAAGCGGAGCCATTCATTTTTCTCTGCCGATGATTTTATTTCAATTTCGATACCGTATTCTTTGGCAATTTCATCCTGAATTTCTTTATTCCCTTTAGTGGAAAAAATGTCTTTCAATACTTCATTGGCATACTGCATCTTTCCCTCGTTCCAGAAATAAAGGATGGAGAGAAGGATTATCAGGGTCAATTCCTCGTTCAGCACAGAATTTACAATAAGCTTATCACCCCGATCCGGTTTTTGCGATTTTAATGAACCGGCCAGCTTTTCAGGCTTTGTTTCGTAATCAATATGAAGCGTAATATTTTTCATTAAACTGTTTTCTAAAATTACTAAAACTTTTCCGCTGATGCCAGTATCAGGCAACCTCATTTTTTTATAGTCAGGTCTTTGTCCAAAGTACTTATTAGTTTGGCCAGGCATATACGAATTAAATAAGTTGTCATGGAAATTCGGTGGATTCACTCCACACAAAGGCTTTGGCTGTGAGGCTTGGCCGGAAAGAAATAAAAAACAAAAACTCCGCATGAGCGGAGTTTTAAATAATAATACAACTTAAAATATCACTAAATCTTTTGTTTGAATTTCTGTATCAATCCGGGCAGGGCTCCGGCTATGGCGCCGGTGAGTGCCGGAGATAAGCCGAATTTGCTGGCAAGGCTGCTGACGATCCCGCCTTCCACCGCACCGGTCACGGGACTGTTGGAAGTTAATGCATTTTCCAGGGAAGATAATAAACCGCCTCCTGAAGAAACAGCGGCAGGCTGATTCTGTACCGTGTTGTTGATGTGGTTTGCAATGGCATTGTGTAGAGCTTCCTGCTGGTCGGGAGAAAGAGAAGCCACTTCGGGATGATTGCCTAATGCCTGTTTTACTTCGTTTAAAATGTCGTCGAACATAATGTTTGATTGATTGATGATTGGAAAAAATTTTAAGCGAAGTTACCTGCTTCTCACAGAGTTTTTGTTAATCGTATGTAAAGGCAAATAATGACGGGAGATCTCCTGAATAGTTTGTTGGTGTTTATACTTTTGACACATCAAATGACAGACTGATCTCATTGACCTTTGATTCCACCTTCCTGTATTTCACTCCTGCTTTGTCCAGCATCAGCCGCGAAGCCTTAAAGATATCATTGCCCTTGTATTTATCGGAGAGGTAAATGACTTCCGTGATCCCTGCCTGGATGATCGCCTTGGAACACTCGTTGCAGGGAAACAACACCGTATAGATTTTGCATCCTTTCAGGTCTATCCCGATATTATTCAGAATGGCATTCAGTTCCGCATGGCATACATAAGGATATTTGGTGTCGAGGAAATCGCCTTCTTTTTGCCAGGGAAATTCATCATCGCTGCATCCGATCGGCAGGCCGTTATATCCTGCCCCCACGATTTTATTTTTATCGTTCACAATGCAGGCGCCTACCTGTGTATTGGGATCCTTGCTTCTTTTGGCCGATAAAAGAGCCACTCCCATAAAGTATTCATCCCAGGAAATGTAATCTGTTCTTTTCTTCACCCGAAAAAATTTAATGATGATCCGTGACTCAGCTTCCGGTAAAATTTGCTTTTCGTTTTTCCATGAATGCAGCGATGCCTTCTTTCATGTCATGGGTATTAAAACATCTTCCGAATTCTTTTACTTCAGTTTCAAATCCATCCATGCTTTCATCAAACACCGCATTGGCTGCTTTGATGCATCCGGCAACAGCTTTGGGAGCCTTGCTGTTGGCCAGCGTTAAAACCGATACGGCTTTGTTCAGCAACTCATCGGGAGGAACAACATAATTCACCAGTCCGTATTGCAGGGCAGTATGTGCATCAATCATATTGGCGGTGATCAGCATTTCGATCGCTCTTCCTTTCCCGATCAGTTGTGTCAGCCTCTGCGTGCCTCCGTATCCCGGTATCAGGCCGAGGTTCACTTCGGGCTGCCCGAATTTTGCGTTTTCACTTGCTATCCTGAAATGACAACTCATTGCCAGCTCGCAGCCGCCGCCCAGGGCAAAACCATTTACGGCTGCAATGATGGGCTTGGGACAATCTTCAATTTTGAAAAAAAGTATCTGCCCTTTTTCCGACAAAGCCATTCCTTCTTCTGCCGACAATCCTGAGAACTCACTGATATCTGCACCTGCAACAAATGCTTTATTTCCGGCGCCGGTGATGACCGCCGATCTTATGTCATCATTCTTATAGATCTCATCAACGGCTTCATTGAGTTCGCTCATGACCGTTTTATTCAGCGCATTGAGTTTATCGGGCCGGTTGATGGTGATCGTCAGGATGCCGTTCTCCAGTTGAGTCAGTAATGACTGGTACATATCAATTAATTTACTGCGGCAAATCTAAACCATCGGCAGTTGTTTAAAAATTGTAATTTTAGAAATACCTCATGAGAAAATATCCGGTCTTCTTATTGGCTGCATTCGTTTTCTGCAATGCTCAGGCACAGGAACTGAAAGAACTGGTCTTTGATCAGTCCCGCCCTTATATGATCAGTGGTTTGCAGTCAGCTAAAGAAACCATTCCCGTTTCACTGAATTTATTTTCTGTTGAACTGGATCACCAGGTAATGAACTCAGGTGATAAAATGTATTCGATGTTCGGAGAAGATAAAAAACTCCGGCTATTCATTGAACCCGATAAAACATTTCAAGAAGGATATAAAGCACATCTGACATTTTTCAACGATGGAACTTCACCGGTCACTGTTTCCAACATTATCCCTTTTGGAAGGAATGATCATTTTTATTTCATTTCAGGAAAACAGCTGGCAGATACAAGCCGTTCCTTTCTTTATCAGCCCGGAAAAGAACCGATCGGAGTGGTCGTGCCTCACAATAACAATGACCTCAATTTTACGGCGATAGAATTGGAAGAGGGAAAAACATTGTATGCCTTGCTGGTAAGAGATAATGACAGTATTCAGAATTACCTCTTGAACAGGATGCCGTACAATCTTGAGCCAGGTAAAAAGATCGGTTTTTACCTGTATGCAGATATCGTGAATGGCGGCTGGCATGTGGCTTTAAAAAAATGTTTCCGGGACAAAATGTTGTACGAAGTCGGTCAGTTCAATAATTCACTGTATGAAAGAAAAGACCTTGACTATATCCGTCATTCTTACACTATGCACCTGATGATGGCATGGGAGAAAAATTATTACAATGCACGGGATTCATCCTATCATCTCAAAGAGTTTCTTGAAAAATCAAGACGGCTCTATGGCGGTGATGATATTTTCACCATCTGGCCCACCTGGCCTGTGCTGGGACTGGATCAGAGAACGCAATGGAACCTGATGGAAAACCTTCCCGGCGGAATTGCAAAACAGCGGGAACTGGCAGAGCTTTCTCATTCCCTGGGTACAAAATATTTTCTCAGTTATAATCCCTGGGATGATAAAGATGAAAAGACCTCTCTTCATTCGATGAGTGATTTCATTAAAAGAATTGATGCCGATGGCGTGATACTGGACACAAGAGCAGAAGCAAGTGAAGCGTTGCAACAGGCGGCGGATGATGCAAAGCCCGGCGTGGTCTTGTACAGCGAAGGAATGGCAACACCCAAAGACATGCAGGGGATCATTTCCGGCAGGGTGCATAATGATATTTATTATGTACCGCTACTGAATCTTAACAAACTGATCAAACCTGATTTTGCGATCTTCCGGGTGGTGGAGGTAAACAAAGAACGGATCCGCAGGGAATACAGCTCGGCTTTATTCAATGGTTATGGAGTGGAAATTAATATCATGAGGCAGGGCAGGCCGGACTGGATCAATGTCGATTATGAATACTGGGGAAGATGTGTCAGGATACTGAAGGAGAATTCAAATGTTTTCAATTCTTATGACTGGACGCCACTGATCCCTTCTCTGCAGGATAAGATCTATGTGAATGAATGGCCTTCGGATAGAAAAACGGTCTATACAATTTTCAGCCTGTCACCGGAAGGCTTCAATGGGCCGTTATTCCCGTTGAAACCAAAAGAAGGTTTTCATTTTGTGGATCTGTGGGAGCATGAAAATGTTTCAACTAAAAAGATTAATGACGAAGTCTATGCTTTGGCAGAACTGGAGTCATTCAACAAAAAATATTTGGGAACCAACAATGAAGGAGCCGTAAGCGTCATTGCAGCATTGCCAAAGTTATTGACCGTTACAATGGAAGGAGATAAAGTGTTTATTGATTCAAAAGAGGGTAACATAATAAAAATATGGGCAGGCGATCCTTCCTACGAAAAGAAACCTTATGAGCTTCATTCAAATTCAGCTTCTTTTCACCTTTTTGAAAAGTTCGGCAGGGTGCAGGGGAAATTTGTGATCAGCCTTTTTGATGGAAGTGAATTGCTGGATGAATATATTCTTTTTATTCCTCCGGGAATGCCTTTGCTGATCACAGAACCTGAAAAGACCCTGCCCGCTTCATCCGCTCCCGATGGAATGGTTAAAATTCCTGCCGGTTCATTTACTATGCAGGTGGCAAACGGAGATGAATTCATTTCTTATCCGAAACAGGATTTTCCTAAAACGGTCTCATTGCCGGGTTTTTATATTGACAAATACCCTGTGACCAATAATGATTTTAAAAAATTTCTCGATGAAACTCAATATCACCCTACCGACACTGTAAATTTTTTGAAGCATTGGGTGAATGGAACTCCGGAGAAGGGAGAAGAAAATTTTCCGGTGGTGAATGTCAGCTATGAAGATGCAAAGGCTTATGCAAAATGGGCAGGTAAGCGTTTACCAACCGAAGCCGAATGGCAGTATGCGGCACAGACTACGGATGAAAGAATGTGGCCCTGGGGCAACCGTATAAAACTACAAGGCAAACAGGCAAAAAATATCAGCACAACTTTAACGCTTGTGGATTATGGAACTCCTGATCCGTCTTTGTGTAATACCGGTGACGGAAAGTTATATCCTGTCGGGAAATATAAAAAAGGAGTGAATCCTTTCGGATTGTATGATCTGGTTGGTTCCGTCTGGCAGATGACCAATGACTGGTATCAGAACGACACCTATCAATACATCATCTTGAAAGGAGGAAGCTATTATAAACCCGGCGGAAGCTGGTGGTACGTGCAGGGTGGGCCTAAGCCTTTATTTTACCGACAAATGTTGTTGAGAGTGTCGCAGGGATTTGAAAGAAATGCTACAGTGGGATTCCGCTGTGTGAGGGATGCAGAATAATATTGATTATTTACCTGAATTTTTTAACTCTTACAGTTTGGCTACATCCTATAAATCTTTTGGTCTGTATGCCCGCAGTTTTATATCTTTTAAAAAATAATAAGGGACCGTTTTTATCTCTAGAAAAGAATAAAATCCGGATGTTCAATATCCATTGGCGAAATAATGTTTTTGAACAGTTAATTTTTTGGGGAGGGCTTGTTGAAGTCTTTGTAATTCTTTTTTTGTAATGCTGCCAAAGAGCGTAAACGATCTGAAGGTGTAAGATTGAAAAAATATTCCAGGAAATATCTTTCCTGCTCTTCAAATGAGTTGAATTTTCTCAATTTGCCTTTCTTGCTACAAATTTAAAAACTCCGGTTGTTTTTTACCCAATCCCTGATGTATTCGGCTATCTCATGAGTGGGAGCGCCGGGAGCAAATAATTTTCCCACGCCTATTTCATTCAGTTTTTTCATGTCATCCTCCGGAATGATACCTCCGCCGGTAAGCAACACATCATTCATCCCTTTCTCTTTCAGGAGTTGCAGCAGTTTTGGAAACACTGTCATGTGAGCTCCGCTGAGAATGCTGATGCCGATGGCATCCACATCTTCCTGCAAGGCTGCTGCTGCAACCATCTCCGGAGTTTGCCTTAGCCCGGTATAGATCACTTCCATTCCCGCATCACGCAGTGCCGTAGCAATTACTTTGGCGCCCCGGTCGTGACCATCGAGCCCCACTTTTGCTACTAAAACACGAATGGGCCTTTGTCCTTTAAATCCTCCGGAGTGTGGACTTGTAGTCTTGCTCATTGCGTATCTTTTTAAAAATTAGGTTACCTGTTCAATTAAAACTATACGAAAATACGCTTAACGCTGAAATTTACTTTTTAGTCCGGCCACTTCTTTCTCAATAATACTGTTCAATGAATCATTTCCATGTTCGAATAAAATAATTTTCATTCCGTTTTCCCTGAATAAAGGCATGTCAATGGAATCTTTAATGCCGGCTTTTTCAAATTGCTGAAAAACGATATCATCTTTTCCGGGCATGGTATGGCCCACCAGGATCAGGTTTTTAATATCATATTTATCCGGCATCCAAAAAAGAAACGAAGCATTATCACTGTACACTTCGGGCAAGCCGGCTTCTTTCCTGTAATAATTCAATGCTCCGGCAGTAAAATAGCCCCGGCAGTAAACCATAGTTTTCGTTCTCTCTCCGGGAGGCAAACTGTTATAAACGTTTCCGGTTTTCATTGCCAGCTCTTTCCATCCCATCATGTCGGCAAAGTCCTGTGGCAAGGGATGCATTTTCTGATCTTCCCATTTAAAACTCCCCGTTTTATTAAGCCCTGTTTTTTCATAATACCTGACCAGCGTTTCGGGTTTTGCCAAAGGCATGGTTAATGGCATACCGAAAATTCCAAGGCCAAAAGAAAATATCAGCATGGCATACCGGGTCCAACGCAGGCGGAGGGATGTTACTTTTTCCAGATGATAAGCCCCGAAAGCAAACAATGCAGGGTAAGCGCCCAGCGCATAATAATCCTTTCCTCTCAGTACGATCAGTAAAATGATCACAAGCAGATACGACCATCCGGTAAAACGGTATTTTTCCCCTGATGAGATAAATGAGACGTAGATCAATCCGGTTACCCAGATAAAAATGCAGGGCAGGTTCATCATGACCTGGCTTGCTATAAACCCGGTGGCAGAATTATATTTTAATTGTTCCTGCTGCAATTCATCCATGTGATTGATGACAGGGAATCGGTGCTCATATTGCCAGAGGATATTGGGTAAAAAGATCAGCAAGGCGATCAGGGAAGCATAATAAAAATGTTTGTTGGTAAAAACTTTCCTGTTTTTTGTCAGGAGCATACCCCCAAGAATGCTGATGATATAAAATGCCGCGGAGTATTTGCTCATCATTCCCAGCCCGGCAGCAACACCAAACCAATAAAGCCATTTGTTCTTTTCCGTTTGTACATAACGTATCAGTGAGAATGCAATGAGTGTCCAGAAAAAAACATCCAGGAAGTTGGGCATGAAAAGAAAGAACAGCCGCATATAGCCATCCAGTATGAAAGGCAGCGATCCCAGTAAGAGTGCAAATGTTTTTCCTCCCAGTGAAATGATGATCTTTCCCGCCAGCAAAAAAGTAAGAGCGCCGAAAAGATCCGGCCAGATCCTTATCCAGAACATTCCGGCTCCAAACCAATTACTGATCCAGGCAAAAACACTAAGAAGCGGTGGTACTTCCATATATCCCCAACTCATGTGATGCGCTTCCGCCAGGTATAAATATTCATCCCGGTGCGGCTGGTAAAAACTGTTTTGAAGGAAGAAAGGTGAAATTATTTTAATGAGTGCTAAAAGGTATAGCAGTTTTAATAAAGTATTATCTTTTTTCATTCCATGTTAAGGTAATTCATTTAAGGATAATTCATAAATTGGAATATGCAATACAGAAATTTCGGAAATACTGATTTGGTGGTTAGTGAAACCGGGTTTGGCGCATGGGCCATCGGCGGCGGCGCTATGATTGGATCCACGGCGATAGGCTGGGGCGATGTGGATGATACAGAATCGAAAAAAGCCATCCACCGGGCTCTGGATCTTGGGATTAATTTTTTTGATACGGCAGATATTTACGGCCTGGGGCATTCAGAAGAAATTCTGGGTTCGGTTCTCAGGGATAAAAAAGAAATCATAATTGCCACAAAGGCAGGCAATGTGTCAAAGAATAATCAGTTCACTGTTGAATATTCCAAGGTTCATATTCTGAAATCCTGCGAAGCCAGCCTCCGGCGGCTGAAGAGGAATGAGATTGATTATTATCAGTTGCACAGCGCAAGGCTAGAGCATTTACAGAAAGGAGAGTGCGTGGAAGCTATGGTGCAGTTGAAAAAGCAGGGAAAGATCCGGTACTGGGGTTTGTCTTTGAATTCATATGATCCGCTCCCGGAAGCGGAATATATGCTGCAGAACAATCTGGGCAGTGGTTTTCAGTTGGTACTGAACCTGCTGAATCAAAGAGCGCTGCCGGCCCTGAAACTATCAGCAGAAAAAGGATTGGGAATTATTGCAAGGATGGCCTTGCAATTCGGATTGCTGACCGGTAAGTTTGATCATGGTTTTTCATTTTCGCGGAATGATCACCGGAAAAACAGGATTACCCCGGAATTAGTCAGTGTTTCTAATAAAGCGCTGAAGCCGGTCTGGGATCTCTGTGAAAAATATGGAATGAATAAAACACAGCTGGCACTGAGTTATGTGCTGAGCTATCCGCAGGTGTCAACGGTAATTACGGGAATAAGAACAGCCGCACATGCCGAAGCCAATACTTCTGGATTCAAGAAACTGGACGAAGACGATATGAAGAGGATCGAACAGGCAGGAATATCCGGTTTTATTCCTGTTATGGAGATGATACAAAGCCTTGGTTAGAAGGCAGCCAATGCCTTTTTGATCCGGTGAAGGGTTTCTTCTTTTCCCAGCAATTCAGCAATTGCAAAGACTCCCGGTCCGAATTTTCCTCCCACCAGCATAATGCGGAAAGGCAATAATACATCCCCCGGCTTGATTTTATTTACCGAAGCGATCTCTTTAAAGTTTATTTCAAGGTCTTCTGCATTCCAGTCAATATTCAATTCATAATTCCGGATCACTTCTGCAAAAAATAATTTCTTTTCATCATTCCACCTTGGTGTTACTGCCGCCAGGTCGTATTGTTCAGGTGTATGAAAGAAGAAATATGACTGCTCATAGAAATCCGTAAGTAATACACATCTGTCTTTTACCAGCCCGATTACTTTTTTCAAAAAAGAATCATCCATGTTATCAATGCCTTTCTCAAGTAGGAGGTTTTTGACTTCCTGTTCCAGTCTTCCGGCCTCAGACCTTTTCATCCATTCATGGTTGAACCATTTTGCTTTTTCGTAATCAAATTTGGCTCCGCCGCTATGAACCCTCTCCATCGAAAATCTTTGGATCAGTTCTTCTTTCGTAAAAATCTCCTGTTCGGTACCGTCATTCCATCCGAGCATGGCGAGAAAGTTGATGAATGCTTCCGGCAGAAATCCTTTTTCTTTGAATCCTTCTGTCAATTCACCCGATTGCGGATCGGTCCAGTTCATGGCAAAGACAGGGAAGCCGTATTTGGAGCCATCTCTTTTACTCAGCTTGCCATTGGGGCCGAGTATTAAAGGCAGATGCGCCCATTGCGGCATATCTTTTTCCCATCCCAGATATTTCCACAATAAAATATGAACGGGAGCTGACGATAACCATTCTTCACCCCGGAAAGAATGTGATATTTTCATCAGGTAATCATCTACGATCACCGCTAAATGATATGTAGGCATTCCATCTGCTTTCAGCAATACTTTATCATCCACTACTGATGTATCGAATTGCACTTCACCACGGATCATGTCTTTTAAGATTAATGTCTCATGTTCCGGTACTTTAATGCGTATCACGTGGCGCACATTTTCAGCCAGGAGTTTTTTTGTTTCTTCTGCCGGTAAGGTCAGTGAATTGCGCATTTTCATGCGGACCTTATGATCATACTGAGGAGAAGGATTGGATTCGGTTCTGAGTTCATGCCGCATCTTTTCTAATTCTTCCGGAGTGTCAAAAGCATAATATGCATATCCGTCATTTACCAGTTGCCCGGCATATTTCCGGTAAATATCTTTTCTTTCGCTCTGGCGGTAGGGGCCATAATATCCGCCGTGCACAGGACTTTCATCAGGTTCCAGCCAGGCCCATTTCAGGCAGTCAAAAATGTATTGTTCGGCTCCGGGCACATAACGGCTTTGGTCGGTATCTTCGATGCGAAGGATGAAATCTCCATTATGTTGTTTGGCAAAAAGATAATTATATAAAACAGTTCTCATGCCACCTAAGTGAAGGCCACCGGTGGGAGAAGGGGCAAACCGTACACGAACTCTTTTTTCCATATAAGCAAAGATAAGATGGTAAAAAAAGCAAGTGGCCAGATGCTTGAAAAATCACGATACATCTGAATTGATAAGAGTATTTCCGTAACTTAGATCAACTCTGGATTATTATCCCAATTGTCTGACCCGAGTAACTTGTGAGAGGATGAGATACCCAATCAAAACGCCCTGGCTGATCAAGAAAATTTTTCCATCTCTTTGGTGGAGTGTGCCCACCCGTGAAAACATCTTATACCTCACTTTTGATGATGGCCCTCATCCCACCGTCACACCTTTTGTACTGGATGAGCTTAAAAAATATGATGCCAAGGCGACTTTTTTCTGCATCGGGAAAAATGTGATCGCCTATCCCGAAATTTATAAAAGGATTCTTGATGAAGGTCATGCCGTGGGTAATCACACATATAATCACCTCAACGGATGGAAGACCAAAAACAAAACTTACCTGGAAGATGTGAACAAAGCTTCGGGATACATAGATTCTTTACTCTTCCGTCCGCCTTATGGAAGGATAGGGATTACACAGTTCAGAAGGCTTTCAAAATTCATGAACAAACTGAAAATACAAGTGGTGATGTGGGATGTGCTGAGTGGTGATTTTGACCTCAGGATCTCTCCGGAACATTGCGCCGTAAATGTTTTGAGCAGTGCGGGACCCGGGTCCATTGTAGTTTTTCATGACAGCAGCAAAGCTTCACCCAGAATAAAATATGCATTACCGCAAACTTTAAAGTTCTTCGCGGAAAAAGGCTTCCGTTTTCATTCGTTAATATCTTCTGCAAGCAATGTTGCAGAATTTTCTCCACCCGAAAAAGTGCTTGAAGAGAGTTTATAAAGAAATGATACCTCTATAAAAAAGTTAGGGCCTGGGTAGAAACCCTGGCCCGTTTTTAATCCGTACCCTATGAAAACTGGCTTAAAGGTAGAATATTTTTTAAAAAATGCAAACTTATTTGGAGTGTTATTCAATTTATTATGAAAGGGCGGGACTTATACACCTTCAGTTTTCATAGTTGGAATGACTTATTTCCGGCTTACCCGTATTGAAAGATTAATGGTTTTTTATTATAGGGTTTTGGATTTTTTAACGTGGGAACCGGTGATACATAACGGTATTCTTTCCATTGATAACCAGTCAATCAAGCTGTAACCCGGAGGTTTTTATTTCATTTTGACTCAGGTTTATGCTAGCAGAAAAGGTCAGGATTAAATAGAGATCTCCCATTCTTTCAGCTCACGATCAATGTTGCATGCAATGGAGATGAGCTTATGAAGGGCCGGACAATATAGGATCTGAGTATTTTTCTTCAGTTTTGCTCGTAGATAAATTCAGAAAATGAAGATCATAGATACACACTCTCATATTTTTTTAGATGAATTTGACATTGACCGCAAGCAAGTCATTGAAAGAGCAGAGAAGGAATCGGTATATAAAGTATTGATGCCTGCCATTGATTCGGAAACTCATGCCCGTGTTTTGGAAACAGAAAAAAATTTCCCCGGTCAATGTCTGAGCATGATGGCGCTTCATCCCTGTTCGGTAAAAGAAAATTATAAAGAAGAATTAAAGATTGTACATGAGTATTTGATGAAAAGAAAGTTTGTTGCCATAGGGGAGACGGGCCTGGATTTTTATTGGGACCTTACATATAAAGACCGGCAGATAGAAGTATTTCAACAGCAGATAGAATGGGCATTGGAGTATGATATTCCCTTAGTGATCCATTCCAGAAATTCCATTGATGAATGCATTGAAATAGTGAGGAAAAATCAAAATGGTAATTTGAAAGGGGTCTTTCATTGTTTCTCGGGGAATTCAGATCAGGCAATGCAGATCATTGACCTGGGTTTTTATCTGGGGATCGGCGGTGTTTTGACATTTAAAAAATCTGGATTGGACAAGATTCTCGCTCAATTAAGCCTGGACAATGTGGTTCTGGAAACTGATGCACCCTATCTTGCCCCTGTTCCTTTCCGGGGCAAAAGGAATGAGCCGGCTTATATAAAGTATGTTGCTCAAAAACTGGCAGAAGTAAAACGGCTTCCGGTGGAAGAAGTGGCAGGGATCACCACGCAAAATGCAATAAAATTATTCGGTCTCTAAAAGTTCAACCAGTATTTTTGCAGACCTGATCAGGAGAGGTGCTCGAGTGGTTGAAGAGGCACGCCTGGAAAGTGTGTATACCTGAAAGGGTATCAAGGGTTCGAATCCCTTCCTCTCCGCAAAGTCTGTATATAGCAGACTCCTTTAATATGATGATACAATACTAATTTCCGATCGCTTTTTCCATTTGCATGCTGCGGGAGCCTTTTACCAGCAATGTGCAGTTTTGAAAGTTCTGTCCTTTGATCCACTCACCGGCTTTTGCAGAGTCAGCGAACCATTTATAGGGTGAACTGATCGGTTCGAAATTACCTCCTACAAGTATCACATTTTTCCAATCGTTTTTCTTTATTAATTCCACAAGTGATCTGTGCTCCACAGCGCTCTCAGCTCCCAATTCTGCCATGGATCCCAACACCAGTATTTTATTTGGGGCATGCATTTTGGAAAAGTTGTCTATCGCCTGCTTCATGCTGGAAGGATTGGCATTATACGCATCCAGAATAATATCATTGGTCCCTATCCTGATCCATTGAGAGCGGTTATTGGAAGGAACATAGTTGCCGATCGCATTACTGATCTTTTCATCCGCAACTTTAAAATATTTACCTGCAGCCACTGCAGCCAGAACATTTGGTAAGTTGTACCCACCCACAAGATGAGTTTGTATCTCACTGATTGCAGTTCCTTTTTTAAATTTTACCTGCAGAAACGGATCACTGGCCATAATGTCTCCTTCTATTTCCGAATCATGTGTTCCGTAAGTAATCACCTCTGCAATGCCCTGACTCATTTCCTTTAGGTAATCGTAATCCCACATTACAAAGGCAGTTCCTTTATTTGTTCTCAGGTGGTCATAGAGTTCTCCTTTTCCTTTTCGTACCCCTTCTTCGCTGCCAAAACCTTCCAGGTGTGCTTTGCCGCAATTGGTAATGAGACCATGAGTAGGCAGAACGATCCGGCAATAAGAGGCGATCTCTCCGATATGATTGGCACCCATCTCCACGATTGCAAGTTCCGCATCAGATTTTATTTTCAATAAAGTCAGGGGAATGCCAATATGATTGTTCAGGTTTCCTTCGGTAGTGTATGTTTTGTATGTTGTTGACAGGACAGCATGGATGAGTTCTTTGGTGGTTGTTTTGCCGTTGCTGCCGGTGATCGCAAAGAAAGGAATGGAGAATTGCTGCCGGTGATGTTTTGCCAGCTGTTGCAAAGAAGTGAGAACGTCTTCGACTACGATCGTTCTCCCGGGTATTTCAAATTCTTTTTCGTCAATGACAGCATAAGAAGCGCCGGAATCAATGGCTTGTTTTGCAAAACTGTTTCCGTTGAAATTTTCACCTTTTAATGCAAAAAAAATATCACCGGGTTTCAACTTCCTGGTATCTGTTTGAACAGATGGATTTTGGAGATAGATTCGATAAAGCTCTTCGGTCTGCATATGCAAATTTAAGTGGCATAAATAAAAAGACCCCGGCAATCGCCGGGGCCTGTTGGGATTTATAAAAGCAATTTTTTATCTTTTTTGTCTTTGTTTTTTCCAGTAGTTCCCGGTCTTGAAGGAGTTTCCTTCGGGGCTGCCCATGCGGTCCATGGCACAACGGAAACCTAATGTGCTCAATGACTGGTCTTCTTCAAGGAAGCGGCGTGTGCCGGGGCTCAGCCAGTAAGGCATATCTGCCCAGCTTCCGCCTTTATATACCCTTGATTTATCGCTGATCAGGGTAGTGCTGCCATAACCGTAAGAAGACTGGGATAAACTGTCACCATCCAGATAATTGATTACATTACCACGCTGATAGTTTCTGCGGTTGGCGCTTTCTTTATCTGTTACATCAACTTTCACTACGCGGCCAAGGCTGTCAATTTTTGCTTCGCCTGTAGAAGGATCAATATAAAGTTTCTGGAACTTATTACCACGGTAAGAAGCAATATCATCCACATCAAGGGAAGAGAGAGGACGATAAACGTCAGCCACCCATTCGCTCACGTTTCCTGCCATATTATAGAGGCCGTAAGCATTCGGGAAATAAGATTTTACAGGTGCGGTGTAGAAAGCACGGTCATTCAAACCTCCGGCCACACCGGCAACGTCACCGTTTCCACGTTTAAAGTTGGCCAGGAATTCACCTTGCCAGCTTCCGTGTTTGGTTTCGCGGAGGCCGTTTACATTCTGAGCCCAGGGATAAACCTGTTTGTTCATCACTAACTCTTCGCCACGTTTGCCATCTTTTTTGCTGGGCCTCGGGTTTTGAGCTATGTAGCCGTAAGCAGCATATTCCCACTCGTCTTCACGGGGAAGGCGATATGCCGGAAGTAAAATGCCATCTTCCATGTTGACCGTCGTCCTCGGCTGCCCCTGTGCTGTCTTCAACGGATTCTTTTTGGAAGTTGCAGTTTTGCCCGGAGCTGCAGTATAAAGCCCTAACAAATATGATTCGGTAGTGAAATTGTTTTCCTGTTGCTGGCTTTGAAGGCTCTGTTTGTTGATGTAACCTTTTTGCATCAGGATACCTTCATTCACCCTGTCACCTCTCCACAGGCAGAAATCATGAGCCTGTCTCCAGCTTACACCCACAACGGGATAATCATTGAAGCCCGGATGACGGAAATAATATTCAACCATCGGCTCATTATAACTTAACTCGCTTCTCCAAACCAAGGTGTCCGGAAGCGCTGCGTTGATTATTTTTTTATTGTCAGGATCGGAAGGATCAAATACCCTTTCCAGCCAATGAATATATTCGCGGTAGTGAACGTTGGCTACTTCGGTGCGGTCAATATAAAAAGAAGGGACAGATACACGGCGGGGGATATTATCCCAGTTTCCCATCACATCGTCATCGGTTTGACCCATTACGAAGGTACCGCCCTGAACCAGTACAAGACCCGGCCCTGTAGCCTGATCTTTGGATTTGGCCACCTGGAAACCACCCATGTTTTTATCATTGTAGTTCCATCCGGTGACATCGGATTTATCATATTTCTTTTTTCCGAAAAGGCCTTTGCCTTTGCAGGAAGAAAGCGCAATGACTGCGGTTAAGAGTAGGATTGTCAGATTTTTCAGTTTCATAGTTTTTTGCATAAACCTGTGAATTGGAATAAATTTAACGCCGGATTGGGGGTAAATATTGTATCAGAATTCCGCCGTTGTTGCGAATATAAACAGATTCAATAAGAATAAATACGCAGAATTACTTTTTAAAGTATGTAAATCTCCTATTAATCAGAGCTTTGACCGTTATGAGATGCTATACTCATACATTCTTACTGGCAATTTTTTTTGCTTTTTCTGTTGGGTTAGCTGCTCAAAGGAATTATAAGTCAAATTCAGTGCTAAGCGTAGGAGCCTGGTTTAAAATTGCCGTAAAAGACCCCGGGATTTACAAGGTGGATCTTCCTTTCCTGAATCGCCTCGGAGTCAATACGAACAGTATTTCTTCAAATTCCATACGTCTTTTCGGAAATGGAGGGCAAATGCTTGCAGAATCGAATTCAGTTTTCAGGATAGATGACCTTCAGGAAAACGCCATTATGGTTCAGGATGGGGGTGACGGTATCCTGGATGGAAACGACTATTTTTTGTTTTATGCTTCCGGACCAGATCAATGGATTAAAGATTCTGCTAACCTGAGCTTCACACATAAAAAAAATTTTTACTCCGACAGTTCCTATTATTTTCTGACTATTGGCGGCAATGGCAAAAGGATTGCAGGCACTTCATTTAATTCTATCCCTTCCGTCACTATCAATAGTTTTTCAGAAAGATATTTCCATGAGCTGGATACAGTCAATTTTTTATCGAGCGGAAAAGAATGGTATGGTGAAGAATTTCAGAATGCTCCCGGAAGATCACTGACCAGGAGTTTTGATACAAAATTTCCATCTGTTCAGCCCAATTCCCCAATGACGCTGATCAGCAATTGCATTGCAAGATCGGTAGGCGGCGGTAGCAGTTTTAATGTTAAGATCAATGAACAGCCGGCAGGCCAGATCAATATTTTACCGCTAACGGGAGCAACACTCGATCTGTTTGCACAGCAGGCAACGGTAAAGATAGTTTCCGCCCTCACTCAACCTGGGATCAATATTCGCTATTCATACAACCCCGGAAGTTTTAATGCACAAGGATGGCTTAATTGGTTTGAATTATTCTTTCGCAGAAACCTTTCCATGCAGGGAACAGATCAGCTTTTGTTCAGAGACTGGCAAAGCGTTGGAAACCCGGCCGGCGGGTTCATAATTGGCAATGCTACATCATCCACACAGGTTTGGGATGTGACCGATCCTTTGGCTCCGGTGAAAATGCAGACAAGCCTTGTGAATACAGATCTGCATTTTGTAAACGATTGTTCGAGGTTAAGAGAATATGTGGCTTTCAATTCCGGGAATTTTTTGATGCCGTCGCCAGATGGAAAGATCGCTAACCAGGATCTGCACAACAGTTCACCGGCAGATCTTTTGATCGTCACTCATCCTGATTTTTTATCACAGGCGCAAAGACTGGCTGAGTTCCATCAGCAGAAAGACAAAATGAAAGTGATTGTAGCCACCACCGATCAGGTCTTTAATGAATTTGGAAGCGGCAGCCCCGATCCCTCTGCTATCAGGGATTTTGTAAAAATGTACTACGATAAATACAGGAATTCAACTTCCGGCAAATTAAAATACCTGTTGCTTTTCGGAGCGGCTTCTTATGATTATAAAGACAGGTTGAAGAACAACACCAATTATGTTCCTGCTTATGAAAGTGACAATTCTCTGGACCCGCTTTCCACCTATACGTCTGATGATTTTTATGGATACCTCAATGACAATGAAGATATCGGTTCACTGATCGTGACAGGCGATCTGGACATAGGCATTGGCCGTATTCCGGCAAGAAATATTGAAGAAGCCAGAAATTTTGTTGATAAAGTTTATACTTATACAGGTTCGCGGAGTTTTGGGCCCTGGCGAAATAACATGCTGTTCATTGCTGATGATGGCGACCAGGATCTGCATTTGCAGGATGCTGAGGTGATCACATCCACCGTTGCCAATGAAGCTCCGGTTTTTGACCTGCAAAAAATTTACCTGGATGCGTTTCAAAAAGAAAGCGGGGCAGGGGGCGGCACTTATCCCGGAGCCAATGCAGCCATCAATAACCAGGTGTTTAACGGCACCCTTATCTGGAACTTCAATGGTCATGGCGGCCCCCGGAGATTAGCCGACGAAACTATTCTTGATCAGAGTATCATCAATGGCTGGAACAACCCGGACAAACTGCCTTTGTTCATAACTGCCACCTGTGATTTCGCCCCTTATGATGATCCAAATATAAATTCGATCGGCTCCAACCTGCTGGTACGGCCTAAAACGGGAGCCATTGCACTGATGACTACGACAAGGGCAGTCTATGCATCCAGCAACCGGGTCATGAACAACAATTACCTGAAGATCTCATTGCAGGTTGATGCAGATGGAAAATTTAAAAGCCTTGGTGATGCAGTAAGAGAAGCAAAGAATTTTACTTATCAGAATTCAACTGATGTGATCAATAACAGGAAGTTCACGTTGTTGGGCGACCCGGCGCTGACATTGTCATTTCCCAAACAGAAGTTAGTGGCAACGAAGATCAACGGAATCCCATCTGACCGGGCAGATACTTTGCGGTCAACCGATAAAGTGATTATGGAAGGAGAAGTGCAGGATCATCAGGGAAATCTTCTGACGGACTTCAGCGGAATCGTTTATCCAACCGTTTTTGACAAGCCCCGGCAGGTCACCACGCTGGGCAACGACCCCACCAGCCCCGTAACAACGTTCATGGATCAGAATAGTGTCTTATTTAAGGGTAAGGCATCGGTCGTCAATGGAAAATTCTCTTTCAGTTTTAAAATGCCGAAAGACATAAACTATCAGTATGGTTTTGGGAAACTCAGCCTGTATGCAAATGACAGCCTAACGGATGGGAACGGATTCTTCAAAGGTTTTGTGGTAGGAGGTTCATCGGCCAATCAGGACAATGATAAAGATGGGCCGGTGATCAAAGCATGGTTGAACGATGAAAAGTTTGTCAACGGTGGAATAGTCAACCAGGCACCGGTGCTTATCATAAAATTATCGGATTCATCGGGCATCAATACGGCAGGCACGGGCATAGGTCATGATCTCGTAGCCACTTTGGATAATGACAATAAGGATTTTTTCATATTGAATGATTTTTATCAAAGTGACCTGGATAGTTACCAAAAAGGCAGTGTCCGGTTCCAGCTTCCTCAAATGGAACCCGGCCCTCATTCATTGAAAATAAAAGCCTGGGATGTGATGAATAATTCAGGCGAGTACGTGATAGATTTTACGGTCACCAACGACGAAGAACTGAGGATAAGCCATGTGCTAAACTATCCCAATCCGTTTACCACAAATACCAGCTTCTGGTTTGAGCATAATAAACCCGGCCAGGACCTCCATGTAAAAGTGGAGATTTTCACCCTTACCGGGCGGATAATAAATGTGTTACAAAAGACAATAAATACTCCCGGAGACCGTTCAAGTGAAGTGCATTGGAACGGAAGAGATGAATTCGGAAACAAGGTGGGAAGGGGTGTTTACCTGTACAGGCTATCCGTTTCCATTCCCGGCAAAAAAGCTAAAGGGAAAATTGAAAAACTGGTGATTTTTTAATTCTCCAAATCCTGATCCTGTGTTTTATGAAAACGGGTTTATTTTTAAAACCATATAAATTTATGCTAATGAGACAAGCTGCGTTTAAGCTGGCTACCGCTCTGACGTTTTGCAGCGGTATTTTTTTTATTTCAAATGCTCAGGTTCAGCCGATCAATGTGGTAACAACGGCTGTTCCTTTTCTTCGTATTTCACCGGATGCACGTTCGGGCGGTATGGGAGATGTAGGTCTGGCCACCACCCCTGATGCCAGTTCTGTTTTCTGGAATCTGGGAAAAGTTGCTTTTAATGAATCGAATGGTGGAATTGTAGCCACATACACGCCCTGGTTGAAAGACCTTGTGAATGATGTTTACTTAGCATCCCTTGCAGGTTATTATAAGTTCGACGAGAACCAGGCTGTGTCAGGCTCACTTCGTTATTTCAGTTTGGGAAATATTCAGTTCACGGATAATCTTGGTAATGATTTTGGAAGTTTTCGCCCCCGTGAGTTCTCCATAGACTTTGGCTACTCAAGAAAACTTTCTGATAAAGCAGGTATCGGTGTAGGCCTGAAATATATTAATTCAAATCTGGCCGGCGGCGTATCGGTAGGTAGCACTACCTATAAAGCAGGCAATTCAGTGGCCGGTGATATTGCATTTTATTATGATGGAAAAAATCAGCAGGGAGATGGTTGGGCTTTCGGCGCAGCCATGACTAATCTGGGTTCCAAGATCAATTACACCACTAATGCATCTCAAAAAGATTTTATTCCCGCTAATCTTGGATTGGGAACAACTTATACTAAAAACTTTAATGAACAAAACAGGATCCAGCTTGGCCTCGATATAAATAAATTGCTCGTGCCGACTCCTCCTGCAGAAGGGGATCAGGCTGCTTTGGATGCATACAGAAGTAAGAGTGTTGTTGGAAGCTGGTTCAGCTCTTTCGGTGATGCTCCCGGAGGATTCAGTGAAGAGTTAAGAGAATTCCAGGTTTCTCTCGGAGCAGAGTACTGGTACAATAATCAGTTTGCTCTTCGTGCCGGATACTTTTATGAGGATAAAACCAAGGGCAACCGCCGCTATTTTACGGCAGGAGTAGGCATTAAGTATAATGTTTTTGGTTTGAATTTCTCATACCTGGTACCGACAGGAAACGGAGTGAACCGTAATCCATTGTCAAATACATTACGTTTTTCGGTTGTATTTGATTTGGATGGCAGCGATAACGCAGAAAGTAACTAATGAGAGAAAATGATATTTAAAAGCGTCCCGGATCTTCCGGGACGTTTTTGTTTAGGATATTTGCCAAACAAAAGACATGACATCATTAAGGATCGGTTTTGGTATTGACTTCCATAAATTGGCTGAAGGCAGGCCATTCTGGCTGGGCGGTATCAAAATTCCATATCATAAGGGGGCCGTCGGCCACAGTGATGCTGATGTTTTGCTTCATGCTGTATGTGATGCAATGCTCGGCGCTGCCTGTCTTGGAGATATCGGCGTTCATTTTCCCGATACAAACATGGAGTATCAGGGTATTGACAGCAAGATACTTTTACAGAAAACAGTTGAGCTGATCCGCAAAGAACATTACTCGGTTGTGAATATTGACAGCACGGTTTGCCTGGAATCGCCCAAGATCCGGCCTTATATTGACGAAATGAGAAAAGTGATTTCTGATATCACAGGTATTAAAGTCAATGAGGTTTCCATCAAGGCCACTACTACGGAGAAAATGGGTTTTGTAGGAAGGGAAGAAGGATTAGTTGCTTATGCCACAGTATTGCTTCAAAAAGATGATGATTAGTTAACTTTTTCACCTTGTTCTGCCTTATTATCTTTGTTGCAATGGCGGTTATTGAAGTCAAGGTTGTCAATCACTCTCCCAATCCTCTTCCGGAATATGCCACCGAAGGCTCTTCAGGCATGGATATAAGAGCTCATTTGGAGGTGACGAAAAAACTGGCACCTATGGAACGTGCTCTGATACCTACCGGATTGTTTTTTGAGATCCCTGAAGGTTATGAGATACAGGTAAGACCACGAAGTGGGCTGGCGATCAGGCAAGGCATCACTTGTTTGAACTCTCCGGGAACCATTGACTCGGATTACCGGGGAGAAATTAAGATAATATTGATCAACCTTTCACAGGAAGACCAGGTCATTCATCCGGGTGACCGTATTGCACAACTGATCATTCAACCTGTTGACCGGATAAGATGGGAACCTGTTGAATGGGTGGCTGAAACCCAACGAAACCAGGGTGGTTTTGGTCATACGGGAAGCCAATAAAATATTGAACATGAACAGAGCTTTATTGATATTCATTTTGCCCGTTTTGTTTTTTACTGCGTGCCGGTCCACAAAGAAGATACAGACCGCAATAACCGGTGTAAAAAAAGATACCTTGGCAATAGCTGATGTCCCGGTTCATGATTCGCATGCGGATTCGCTTTCCTTTATCAGGGAAACCTATGATGAAATAGAAAAGCAAAAGATCGAATTCAACACTTTTTCCGCCAAAGTAAATGTGGATTATGAAGGAGGAGATAACAAGAACTACAATGTGAATGCTTTTGTGCGGATGTACCGCGACAGTTTGATCTGGATATCTGTAAATTCTTTTTTCGGGATGGAAGCTATGCGGGTTCTTATTACAAAGGATTCTGTGAAACTGATGGATAAGCAGAATAAGAAATATACGGCAAGAAGTGTTGCTTATTTACAGGAAGTGACAGCGTTGCCGCTTGATTTACCAACATTGCAGCAACTCATCATCGGAAACCCGGTATTTCTGGACAGTAATATTATATCGTACAGTAAAGACAACAATATAGTATCCTTACTGAGCATAGGAGAATGGTTCAAAAACCTGATCACCATAAATGAAAATGATAAGAACATTCAGCACAGTAAGCTGGATGATGTGGATGTGAACCGTAACCGGACCTGTGATCTGACCTATACGGATTATGAAAATAAGAGAGGACCGAATTTCCCCACCGGGAGAAAGATTACGGTGGCTGAAAAATCCAAGCTGGATGTAAGGCTTAATTTCAAACAATATGATTTTAATAAAACGTTAAGCTTTCCGTTTAACGTCCCCGAAAAATATAAAAGAAATTAGCAGGGAAAATTTATTTTGCAGCCCACCGTTATACGGTAAACGATCCGGAACCTGAATTACTGAACCCTAATATCTGATAGCTATGATCAAAAAGATCCTTATTTGTGTTTTTGCTGTATCGGGTTTTCTGAGCTCCATTCATCTCAATGCACAACAGGAAAAGGAGGAACTGGAAAAAGAAAGAGTACAGCTTCAGAAAGATATTAATGACATACAGTCCCAGTACGACCAGGTGAAGGGAAAGACCAAACAAAGTGTGAGGCAGTTGAATATCCTGAACAGGAAGATCAACCTGCAGGAAAGATATATCAATAATATCAACAGGGAATTGAGAATGATTGATGATGATGTGTACAGGAGTAATCTGGAGATATACCGTTTGCAAAAACAACTGGACACTTTGAAGGCCGAATATGCCCGTAGTGTTGTTTATTCTTATAAAAACAAAAGCTCCTATGATTACCTGAATTTTATTTTTTCTGCGGTTAGTTTCAATGATGCACTGAAAAGAATCGGTTACCTGAAAAGCTACCGTACCTACAGGGAAAAACAGGTGAATACTATACTGGAAACCCAGCAACTGATTGCAAAAAGAAAAGAACAACAGATCGGAAGAAAAGAACAAAAGAGCAATGCCCTGGGTAACCAGACCAGGCAGATGGTTGTGCTGTCAGAACAGAAAAAAGAAAAAGCTGATGTTGTCTCTCAGTTGAGATCCCAGGAAAAAGACCTGGCGAAACAACTGGCGGCAAGAAAGAAAAGAGATAATGATATTAAGAACTCCCTGGCGGCAATCGTAAGGAGAGAGGTTGAGGCTGCAAAGAAAAAAGCTGCGGAAGAAGCAAAAGCAAAGTCAAATGCACTGGTAAATTCAAAACCGGAAGTGACCGCTGCGCCTAAATCAAATGCAGCCGAAAAACCAAAGGGGTCTGCCGCACCGGTTAAAGATGTGGCAACCGTCAAGACTTCCACAACAGGCAGTTATCTTGACCTGAATGAAACGGATGTGAAATTAAACAGCGAATTTGCCTTGAACAGAGGGAAATTACCCTGGCCTGTTGATAATGGATATGTATGCATTCATTACGGGTCATATTCAATTGAAGGCACTTCGTTAAAAGGATACAATCATGGAATAACGATCTGTACCCCGCAGGCAGGAGTTCAGGTAAAATCTATTTTCAATGGTGTGGTAGTTGGTGTATTCAATTCAGGTGGTGAAATGAATGTTACGATCCGCCACGGAAAATATTTTACCACGTACAGCAACCTTTCATCGGTTAGTGTGGAGAAGGGCGATGCAGTGAAGACGGGTCAGCCTTTGGGAAAACTTGGTGTTGATGATGAAGGAGGTAACGGAGGTAAGCTTGATTTCTTTCTCATGGTGGAAGCGAAAGAAGTGAATCCGGAGATCTGGCTTTCCCGCCATTGATCATGATATTGAAAATTTACATCCTCTTTTATTGCTGTAAAAATCTCCCGTATAACTTCTCGTAAAGCGGAACGATATTGTTGATGTCAAATATTTTGGCGTGAGCCGCTGCTTTTTTCTTAAATTTCTTTAAGGTTTCTTCATCTTTAAGAATGTCTATTGAATAACGGCTTAGTGTTTCAATATCCCCCACATCCGCCATATAGCCGGTTTCACCGGGAACATTTATCTCTTTCAATCCGCCAACGTTAGTGGAAATTACAGGAACGCCTGCCGCCATGGCCTCCAGTGCGGCAAGACCGAAGCTTTCGTATTCGGAAGGCAAGAGAAACAGATCGCCTATTGCCAGGATTTCTTCCATTTGTTCCTGGCGGCCTACAAATTTTATTTCATCACAGAGTCCGAGTTCGCGGCAAAGCTCTTCAGCCGTTGGCCTGTCCGGCCCGTCACCTACAAATAAAAGAATGGAAGGGATCACCTTGTGAACTTCATTAAAAATTCTCACTACATCTGAAACACGCTTTAATTTCCTGAAATTGGAAACGTGTAACAGGATCTTTTCTCCATTAGGTGCAATAGCTTTTTTAAATGCATCAATGGGTTTCTTATTGAACCGGCTTACGTCAATGAAGTTATAGATAACCTCAATTTCCTTTTCGATCTTAAAGGAACGGTAGGTTTCTTCTTTCAGGTCTTCCGATACGGCAGTGATCGCATCACTTTCATTGATGGAAAATGTTACAACAGGCGCATAGGTTTTATCGCGGCCTACCAGTGTAATATCGGTTCCATGCAATGTGGTAATGACCGGGATCTTAATATTCTCTTTTTCCAGGATCTTTTTTGCCATATAGGCTGCCGATGCATGCGGAATGGCATAGTGAACATGCAGCAGGTCCAGATGATTGTTTTTAATCACATCCACCATGGCGCTTGCCAACGCTGTTTCATAAGGCGGATATTCAAATAAAGGATATGTGGGTACATGCACTTCGTGGTAGAAAATATTAGGTACATAAACGTTCAGCCGAACGGGTTCCCGGTAAGTGATGAAATGTACCTGATGGTCTTTCTGCGCCAGCGCTTTTCCAAGCTCGGTGGCCAACACCCCGCTTCCACCGAAAGTAGGATAACAAACAATTCCGATCCTCATAAATAAAAATTACTATATGGCAAACTCTAAGGTAAACACTTCAAAGCAATGGAAGTTTACCGTTCATCTTAAAAATTGTTTTTCAGGATGAGGGATTGGTTTATTTTTATCCAAAATCATCATTATGAGAAGAACTGTTTTGATTGCATCACTCTTTTTAATAGGCCATAGCCTTTTTGCACAAAATGAAGATTCGCTGTTTATACGCCGGCTTGCCGATGAAGTGCTTGTTAACGGAAAAGCTTATGACAATCTTTATGATCTCACAAAAAATGTGGGAGCCAGACTGGCCGGTTCACCGGGAATGGTTAAAGCAGAACAATGGGGATTGAAAACCATTCAAAAGAGTGGGTCAGACAAAGCATGGTTGCAGGAATGCATGGTGCCGCATTGGGTAAGAGGAGGTCAGGATAAAGCAGAAGCGACCTATAACGGGTCTTCAAAGAAATCCCTGGATGTAACTGCCCTGGGAAATTCGGAAGGGAGCGGACCTAAAGGAGTTACCGCTGATGTGATAGAGGTGAAATCATTTGATGATCTGGAATCAAAAAAGGATCAGATCAAAGGGAAAATAGTTTTTTACAATTATCATTTCAACCCCACTTTTGTTCAGACTTTCAGATCGTATGGTGATGCGGTTCGTTACCGGGGAGCAGGACCGAGCCGTGCATCTAAATACGGAGCCGTCGGGGTCATTGTAAGAAGTATGACGCACAGTACGGATAATGTGCCGCATACCGGATCCACCAGTTATGATCCTGCTTATCCAAAGATTCCTGCTGTGGCCATCGGCCTGAAAGATGCTGACTGGCTCAGTACACAATTGCAGAAAGCTCCGGTGAAAGTTTCCATGACTACTTACGGTCATTTTTTACCGGACACCATAGGTCACAATGTGATTGGCGAACTGACCGGTTCAGAATTTCCCAACGAATATATCACAGTGGGCGGGCACCTCGATTCATGGGACCTGGCGGAAGGTGCACATGATGATGGAGCCGGCATTACCCAGACCATTGAAATATTAAGAGCTTTTAAAGCGCTTGGATATAAACCCAGGCATACTATCCGTTTTGTTCTGTTCATGAATGAAGAGAACGGTATGCGTGGCGGAGCAAAATATGCTGAAGAGGCAAAGGCGAATAATGAAAAACATATTTTTGGTTTGGAGAGCGATGCCGGCGGTTTCACCCCAAGAGGATTCAGCTTCGGAGGAAAACCGGAACAACTGGAAAAAGCCAAAAGCTGGGTTCCGCTTTTTTATCCTTATGGTGTGTACGAAGTGACCAGGGGCGGAGGCGGCGCTGATGTCAGCCCTTTGGCCGGACTGGGAGCTGCAGTGTCAGAACTCTCACCCGATTCGCAACGGTATTTCGATTATCATCATGCCCGCAATGATGTTTTTGAAAATGTAAATAAAAGAGAACTGGAATTAGGCGCCATCAATATGGCAGCATTCATTTACCTGGTGGATAAATATGGGTTGTGAAGAAATATTGCCGGAGGCAATGAAATACTATTGCGAAGCGAGGACGCTTCGCAAAGCGGGGATAACTCAGGTTATTTGAATGAAATGATCCACCAGCTGTTGAAGCTGCTTCCCGGCAGCATCAACAGCTTTTTTTGAAAGAATCAGCCTGCAACCGTTTATTGATCTGAAATGCACTCTGCCTTTAGCTTGCTGTTTTGGCCCTTACTCTCTGATGGTCATGAAAGTTCTTTATCATTTATTTATAGAAGTAAAATGGAATTCAAATCTGAAGAACTCATTGAACGGGAACTGGAAATAGCCCTGGAAATATTGAAGAATCGTTCCTTTAGTTACATTGCCGGCCGGTTTGGGATCAGTAAAAAAATACTGAAAGCGCATATCAGGAATATGATGCAAAAATTGCATACGGGAAATATGGAAGGCCTGAAGAAAATTATAAAAGTAAAGATGGAAGGAGAGGGAAAAGTTTTTTAAAGTTCCTTCAGGCATCTGGTGCCGGCCTTAACTTTCCAAATGTAAACGATAATTTTTTCGGGTACTTATCTTATGTTTGCTGAGGTTCTGCAACTAATTTATTTATTAAGGAAAACAGCAAACTATGCATACGATCAATTTTAAAATGTGGGGCAAAGCCCTGAAGACAATACCAAGGATCTCGAAGGAAGAGTGGATGAAACTGGACGTTGTTTCGAAATGGCTGATCTCAACACGGTCGGCTGTTTTTGTCATGACAGCTATTTCCTGTATCATCGGCGGCTTACTGGCGTTTCATTCGGGGACTTTTATCTGGACGAACTTTGCAGTGGCCTTTATCGGGTTGATCTTTGCCCATGCATCCAATAACCTGATTAATGACCTGGTAGATTCTAAAATGGGAATTGATAAGGATAATTATTACCGGTCTCAATACGGCCCGCAAACAGTGGAGCATGGATTGCTCACAAGAGCTGCCCTCTACATTTATATTGCAGTTTCACTGGCCGTTGCTCTTTTATGCGGAGCATATCTTGTCTGGCAAACAGGCGCCACGACTTTGTATTTATTGCTGGCCGGTTTGTTTTTCGTGATCTTTTATACCTGGCCTTTGAAGTATGTCGGTCTGGGAGAATTAACGGTCATTGCAGTGTGGGGGCCGTTGATGGTGGGAGGAACTTATTTTGTAACAACGGGAGGAACCTGGAGCTGGCAGGTGGTCATCATCGGGCTGGTCTATGCTTTAGGGCCTACTTCTGTTCTCTTCGGAAAACATATTGATAAATCCGCTGAAGACCAAAAAAAGAAAGTATTCACCCTGCCGGTGATCTTAGGCGAAAAATTATCACGCCGCGTCACAATAGTTTTATGGCTGATACAGTATGCACTGCTGGCATGGCTGGTCATTGACGGCTACCTGAGCCTGGCAATGATCGTGGTGCTGCTTGCCGTTCCCAAATTCATCTGGGCCGCAAAAGCATTCTCGCAGCCAAGGCCTGCGGAAAAGCCGGAAGGCAAGATGGGCGCTGCCTGGCCATTGTATCTGGTACATCATGCTTTCCTGTACAACAAACGTTTCGGCTCACTCTTTTTGCTGGGGCTTATCATTGACCTGGCGCTGACAAAGATGAATGTGTTGTGAACTGAATCTTTATGGGCATGGATTAATAAAAGCCGGAATTCTTTTAATCTGAATATACATAACTGTAAACGTGCCCTGTCGTTTCATTGACCGGGCGGCGGCTTAAGCGAAGACACATAGGTGATAAAGAAGCAAAAGCGCTATCAATATGGCAGCATTCATTTACCTGGTGGATAAGTATGGGTTGTGAAAAAATATTGCCGGAGGCAATGAAATACTATTGCGAAGCGAGGACGCTTCGCAAAGCGGGGAGTAGTTTTTTTTAGTCAAAATTATCTGAAAGCTTCACCAGCAACATATGTGTCAAAAAATTCTTGCAATTTTTTTATCTTTTTATTTTCTATTACGATTAGATGCACAAAATCTGATTCATATATTTTTTGTGATTTAATAGCTTTGCATTTCATATGTCCGGTAACTGCTACTGAGAAATTGTCAGTTAGAAATTTGTCCAGAGTTAGTTGCAAAATCTCTTCTGCATCTTTTCCTATTGTTATCCATTCTAAAAATCCTTTGTGTCCATTTCTTGTTCCACCAGCGGGATTATAAGGGTTTTCAGGTTCTCCCCATTCAACGTTCTCATGCAATAGGCCTAAGATTTTGGGTATATCCCTTTCTGCAAAAGCTGCATAGAGTGATTTAACAATTAAAATATTTTGATGAGCCTCTTCCATTGAAAGGAATTTTGATTAAGTTGAGAATATTCGTTTGTAATAAATAAAATTACTCCCAACACTCTAATGTATGATTTAAGGCGCAATGTTCAAAGAATTATAATTACTGAAAAGCAACAAATTAATATTATACAATTTGTACCTGTCTGCCGGCAGGCAGGTTGTTGTTAGTACAACCTATCCTAAATTCAATAACCTTTTAATAGATTCACGAACTTTTAAGAACGGGAATGAGTCCATCAGCTTTTGCATCTGTTTTTTTATTTCTTCATTTCCGGGATTTCCTATTGAGCCTTCATGTGTATGATGAATGGAGGTTTCATATTTGAATTTACCGGCTTCAATATCCATACCTACTTTTTTATAAGCATCCCGGAAAGGCATTCCGGCATTTACCAGTTTATTTACTTCTTCCACGCTGAAAATGTATTTATATTTTTCATCAGCAAGAATATCTTTTTTGATCTCAATGTTTGATAACATCAGCCCTGCCATTTCAATACAATCTTTCAATGTTTTAAAAGCGGGAAATAAATGTTCTTTCAATAATTGCAGGTCGCGGTGGTAACCGGAAGGAAGATTGGTGGTCATCATCATGATCTCATTGGGCAATGCTTTTATTTGATTGCAATGGGAACGGATCAGTTCGAATACATCAGGGTTCTTTTTGTGTGGCATGATGCTGGAGCCCGTGGTCAGTTCAGGAGGGAAACTGATAAATCCGAAATTCTGATTCAGGTACAGGCAGGCATCCATGCTGAGTTTAGACAACGTATCGGCAATATTGGCCATTGCCATCGCAACGATCCGTTCCGTTTTTCCTCTGCTCATCTGTGCATACACCACATTATAATTCAGATCATCGAAACCCAGCAGTTTTGTGGTCAGCGTTCTGTTAATGGGAAATGATGATCCATAGCCTGCAGCAGAACCCAGCGGGTTTTTATTCACTACATCATAAGCAGCTTTTAAGGTTGTGAGGTCATCCACCAGGCTTTCTGCATAAGCGCCAAACCATAATCCGAATGAGGAGGGCATGGCTAACTGGAAATGTGTGTAGCCGGGGAAAAGATAATCTTTATATTTTTCACTTTCCGACTGAAGCAGTTCAAAGAAAGGCTGGACGTTATTGACCAGTTGTTCTATTTCATGGCGAAGAAAAAGTTTTATATCCACCAGCACCTGGTCATTGCGGCTTCTTGCCGTATGAATTTTCTTTCCGGTATCACCTAATTTTTCAGTGAGGAGAAATTCTACCTGGGAATGAATATCCTCGACATCATTTTGAATTTTAAATTTTCCTGCCCGTCCGTCAGGCGGGAAATTTTGAATGGAGCTGTAAATGATTTGTAATTCTTTTACCAGTTGATCGCTTTCTTCTTTGCTGATCAACCCCGCTTCAGCCAGCATTTTTGCATGTGCAATAGAGCCTAATACATCAAAAGGTGCCAGGAGCAAATCAAATTCATGGTCATTGCCAACGGTGAACTGTTCAACTTCCTTAAGAGAATCCGTATTTTTTTGCCAAAGTTTCATAATTATTTTATTTCAGGTTGCCTGTTACAGGTTTCCGGTACTTTGATCCGGAAATTCGTTCCAGTTTTCTTCAACCCATTGAATGTATTTGTTGATTTTCCTGCTTAAAACGTTATATGCCGACTTCAGACTTTGAAATATTTTTTCGCTTTGCAAAGAATTTGTCTCAAACAAAAATTCTAAGTGTAATATTGTTTCATCACATTCAGCCTGGGCATACACAAGATATTTGATATAATCCATTTTATACCGTCTCCTACCATATCCTTCAACAATTAATGCTGCAATAGCTTTAGAAGATCTGCGAATTTGACTTCCTTCTTCATACAATTCAAGTTTTGGCAAGGATAAAGTCATTTTGTGAACCTCAATTGCTAATTGTTTTGATTCCTTATAAATATCCAATTCCCTGTAACTTTTCATATAAAAGGCGTTTTACTTTCCCTTGTAACCAGAAACCTGCAACCTGTAACCTGCATCCTGCAACCCCCAACCAACAACAAACTTATAAAACCCCCTCCAATAACTGAATGTACAATCCGATCCCTTCCCTGATCTCCTCTACATAAATATATTCATCTGCCGAATGACTTCTGCCGGAATCTCCGGGCCCCATCTTTAATGCAGGAAATGGCATCAGCGCTTTGTCCGAAGTGGTAGGAGAGCCGTAATAATTTCTTCCGAGTTGCAACCCCGCCTGTACCAACGGATGCTCTAATGAAATAGCTGTTGAGCGCAGACGGAAGCTTCTTGCCTTCACTTCGCTTTTAATATTTTCTCTTATTACTCCAAAAATTTCTTCAAATGTATATAGTTCATTCACCCGTACATCCACTACAAATTTGCAATGTGCCGGGACAATATTATGTGCTTTATTATCGGTTTCAATCACCGTTACATCCATATTTACCGGACCCAATAAATCAGAAACCTTCGGGAATTTATAAGAGGTGAACCAGTCAATATCTTTCATTGCTTTGTAAATGGCATTATCACCTTCTTTTCTTGCTGCATGTCCGGCTTTTCCTTTTGCAATAACATCTAATACCATCAATCCTCTTTCCGCTACTGCCATTTGCATTTGTGTGGGTTCTCCTACAATGGCGCAGTCAATTGGTCCTAATTGGTTCAGTAAAGTTTCAATACCATTAACGCCGGAAATTTCTTCTTCTGCAGAGGCAGCAAGTATTATGTTATATTTCAGATTTTTTTTTTCATAGAAATACACGAAGGCTGCAATCAGCGACACCAAAGGACCACCGGCATCATTACTGCCAAGTCCGTAAAGTTTACCATCTTCTATTTCCGGGGAAAAGGGATTTTTTGTGTATTGCGAATTGGGTTTTACCGTGTCATGGTGTGAGTTCAATAATAAAGTGGGCTTTCTCTCGTCAAAGAATTTATTTTTTGCCCATACATTATATAAATGCTTTTGTGCTGGGATATTTCTTTTGCCAAAAAAATTTTCTAAAACTTCAGCAGTTTTATCTTCTTCCCTGCTGAAAGAAGGAGTGGCAATCAGTTGTTTTAACAAGTCAATTGCATCATCCTGCAGGGTATGTAATTTTTTTTCATTCATTTACGATAGTTGTACCTGAATTTCCGGAAATAAGTTCTTTTATGTTTTCAGCTTTTCCGATAATGACCTTTTTCACTCCGTCATTCACAGCTTCAAAAGCATTATCCAATTTCGGAATCATACCGGCAAAAATTTTTACCTCACCATCCGCCCGGGAAGGGGATTTAAGTTGCTCATAATAATTCCGGTTAATTTTTTTTATCACTGACTCTTCATCATTTATATCCATCAACACACCATTTTTCTCAAAACAATAAACAAGGGTTACATCATATAAATTACTCATTGCTTTTGCAATTTCACCTGCAATTGTATCGGCATTGGTATTTAAAAGCTGTCCGTTTTTATCTGCCGTGACCGGGGCAATGACGGGAATCATTTCATTGGACAGGCAGGTTTTCAGGAATGAAGTATTCACTGAATCAATATCGCCGACAAATCCGTAATCAATATCCGGATGTATTCTTTTATGTGCAAGGATCGTATTCCCGTCCGCTCCGCAAAGCCCGATACTGTTACAATGAAGCGACTGCAGTTTTGCAACGATATTTTTATTGATGTATCCGGTATAGACCATTGTTATGACCTTCAATGTTTCTGCATCGGTGATCCTTCTGCCATCCACTATCTGTTGGGGTATGTTGAGCTTTCCGGCCATCTGTGTTGCCAGCTTTCCTCCGCCATGAACCAGGATCTTCGGACCGTCAATTGCGGCAAACAATTTCAGGAAGGATGAAAGCTTTGCTTCATCATCTATAATGTTTCCTCCGATCTTTATGACTAACAAAGCTCCACCCGACCTCCCCGAAGGGAAGGGGTTAAGAGTTTTTGTATTTGAAATGTCACTCAATGTTTGAGATTTTATTTTTTTTCTATTGGGTCAGTGAGTGGCAGACAGAATTTCACTCAACACAGTTTGTGCTGCCCAAACCCTGTTGCCCGCCTGTTGTGTTACAATACTATTCGGGCTGTCTAAAATTTCATCACTGAGTTCTACGTTTCTTCTTACAGGAAGGCAATGCATCACTTTGGCATTATTGGTCAATGATAATTTTTCTTTGGTGAGCATCCATTCAGGATCATTGCAGTAAATTTTTCCATAATCCAGGTAGGTGCTCCAGTTTTTGACATATACAAAATCTGCATTTTTCAAAGCTTCATCCTGGTTATGTGTGATCGTTGCTCCTTTGGTGAATTGTTCGTCTAATTCATAGTCTTCAGGATGGGTAATTACAAATTCCGCCTCCCCCCATGCATTGACCCATTGGGAAAAACTATTGGCAACACATTGGGGCAGGGGTTTTACATGCGGCGCCCAGGTGAGAACAACTTTTGCCCCCCTGCCCCCCAAAGGGGGAGTTTTAGACAGTTCTTCACTGATAGTAATTATATCTGTGAGTGATTGTAACGGATGAAGTGTTGCACTTTCTAAACTTACAATGGGTACGCCGGTGTATTTTATAAACTGTTTTATGAATAATTCACTGTAATCATCTTCCCGGTTTTTTAATGAAGGAAAAGTGCGGATAGCAAGTATGTCAAAATATTTTCCCAATACCGGCGCTGCATCTTTTACATGCTCTACCGTATTGCCACTCATGATGGCTTCCTCTTCAAATTCCAATGCCCAGCCTTCCTGACCCACATTGAAAACAATAGCTTCCATTCCTAAATTTTGTGCAGCTATTTGTGTGCTCAACCGGGTACGCATACTCGGGTTCAGGAATAAACAACCAATGCGTTTATGCTCGCCCAGCTTACAATCTTTTAAAGGATCTTTTTTATAAGCAAGCGCTTTTTGCACTAAGGAATTAATTGCGTCACCTGTTTCTTTGAACGAAGGGTTGATACAATCCTTAACAGAAGTAAAATTTTTCATAATACACTTAAAGCGAAAAACCGAACGCTTAATGCTAAACGCCGGGTTTTCTAATTTATTAAATCAGGTTAATTAGCTTAACTTTTTTTTCATGCATTGTTATCTGTGCAAAGATAGGCGGGAAGCAGGGATAAGGAAGATGCAATGTATAGTTTCCTTTTATGGATTAAACTACCCCCGTTTCTTTAGACCACTTTTGATCATTTCTTAGTTGGTTTTTCATGCGGCTTTTAAATACAATTCAGATGGTTTGCATCTGCCGATTCCCTGATGCGCTTTGTAGTGGTACTTATCCAGCCATTGCTTAATTCCTGTATACAAACTAATTCCGTCTTCTGCAGGAAATAGATGTATATACTGGTATTTAATGCTGCGCCAGAATCGTTCTATATAAACATTATCCAAGGCTCTTCCTTTACCATCCATGCTGATTGTGATCTGTTGTTCTTTTAGACATTCCACATACTGCCTGCAGGTGAATTGAATTCCCTGATCACTGTTTATAATTTCAGGTTTACCATGTTGTTTGATCGCAGTTTTAACTACTTCCAAACAGTTTGCTGCATCAAGACTATTGCTCAGTCCCCAGCCAACAATATAACGGCTGTACACATCTATGATGGCTGTCAGGTACATAAAACTCCGGGCCATCGGTACGTAGGTAATATCTATTTCCCATACCTGGTTACAATGATCTATCTTTAATCCTCTAAGCAGATACGGATATACATACTCATTATTCCTCCACCGGGTCAGATGACGGCGAGGGTAGATGGGGCGTATGTTTGCAACCCGCATCAGTCTGCGTACACGCTCGTATCCTGCCTCTATACCTTTCTCTTTGAGCATAGACTGCATCGTTAATACTCCGGCGGTGGGCTCTTCTAAAATATGTTTATCCATTATTTGCATGATCTCAAGATTTTCAGGGCTTTCACCTTTGGCCTGGTAATAAATACCTGAACGGTTAATATCCAGTAACTCACATTGACGACGTACGCTCAGATTATCGTTCTTATCAATGAGTAATCGCTGGTCTACAGCATTCCCAATTTGTTTAAGCTTTTTTTTAAAAAGTCCCGCTCCATCTGCAGTTCTCCGATTTTTGCATAGAGCTTGCTGATATCAACTTCAGGTTCAGTGGCAGATGCCGGTCGTTTCTGGTCAAATACCTGAGCAGATTTTTCCAGAAATTCCTGCTTCCATTGAGAAATTTGGTTGGGGTGAAGATCGTACTTCACCGCCAATCCTGAAAGCGTTTCCCGCTCCCGTAAGGCTTCAATGGCAACTTTTGCCTTGAAGGCTGCATCAAATTTTCTTCGTGTTTGTTTCATAATTTCACTTGTTTAAAGTTATCGTTTTTTCAACTTAACAAGTGGTCTGATTTTGTAGAGGTATTATACCTTCAGATAATAAATCAATATCAACAATAACAGGTAATGCATATCTATAAAGGCCTTCGTTAGAGCTTTTTTGGAGTTTTAATTTACTAAATTCCGCCGGAATTTTAACTTGATAAATGTTACTATTTAATTTTTTTGCAGGTTTTAGTTGATCAGGAATGTGTTTTTCAAAAAACTTAGTTTTTACCTGTGCACTAATACAATTCATAAAAATCGTGCATACTAACTGAAGTATTAATATTTTAATAAAATTATTTTTCATTTTGATTATGTTTTAGAATTCGATAACTAATATTTATACCTATACCAACCCCATTTAGCCATTTACACCTACTTTGATTATTTTCTTCTTGTGGGAAAATTTTATCCTTTTTCCAACTATCATAAATACTGAGGATGAGTTTTGGGCCAACGTTAAATCTTTTTATTTTCTTCATTATACTAGTATATATGTTGGCTGAAAATCCAAAATATCGTTTGCTGTTTTGTTTGTAATTGTCCCCCACAGGGCTGGGATAGGTTATATGATAGAACTGTGAAAAAGTAAAATAGTTTTTAGTAGTTACCCCAATACTCAACTGTATATTATTATTTATATTTGAATGCTTTTCTATACCTAATAAAAGAAAAACAGTATTATAGAAATATTTATTCGTTGTATATTAGGCCAGTACTCCGGAATAATCTTCAACAACTCTGTTATTACTATTACCAAATTGAGAGTTTGTTTGAGTTATATTGTTAAAAGAATATTTGTAATATCCTATCCCAGGTTTTATGTAAATATTCTTCTTAATGTAAAAGTTATAAGCTGCATAGATTCCTGGTCCAGTACCTGTAATCTTAACTTTAAAACTATTAACAGGATTTATTGAGTAAGAAAATTTTGGGTACTGGTTACATAAAAAAAATGAGCTTACTTCGATTTGATTTTCTTTTTCCTGACAAAATAAAAACTTACAGGGAATCAAAAAGAAAATTATAATTAATAAGGATTTCATGCTAAATGTATTTAATTACACGATTGATTTCTATGACAAAAAATCAGACTACTTTTATCACTAATAATTCTTGTTTATTGGTAAATAATGTTAGTTACAATATTCAATTTCAAATAACAAACATGATTCCATGTACACTTGTAAGCCAAAAAGCTGCTAAGTATAGTGTTTGATCTAAAGTGTTCATGGCTAAAGAATGTATATATCAATTTGGGAAAAGGAGGACCGTTTTCTCGGAGTAATTGTATAGAATGAATTTTCATTAGTTTCTGGTTTTTAACTTACTTGCTTTCTGATTTGTAGAAAGGATAAGTTTATATTGCAAATTTACATGGGGGGGGGTATTTACAAAATTTATTTTCTGCTTGCAAGAAAAATTCAAAATAAGCTGCTGGGAATTATTTTGTTATTAATCATTTGTTATGATGTTGTGCTGTTTATTAATTATTTCCTTATTGATTTCTTAGTACGGAAATATTAAAAAAAACGGCTTAGTTTCTTCTAAGACAAGCAACAACAGTAATATTCAATTTATATTATTGATGTTTTTGGAAAAAAATTCCACCAAAATAATTCCTCACCATCAAACGAAGTTGGTATTAGTTTTATCTAATTCTGTAGTTGAATGTAGGCTTACTACAACTATTTTTTTAGATAGTGGATATGGTATAAACCCGAAGGTGAAAAAAAGAATTGCCCTCAAAGAAAGGCAACTACTTAATAAAATAATACGGTATCATTGCTTAATAAATGATTTTCACTTCCATTGTTTTCGTCATAGTTAGTGTTCAAACTAAGAGAAAAATCAACAAGCATACTTCAGACTAATAACGGAGTTACAGATCTTACGAAATATACCAAATTCCGAATGACCTGATCTCGCAGCCATCACACAGGGCTTTGGCGAAGACACGGGATAAAGAAATCATATATTTTATAATCTCTCATCAATCATTTTACTTTAAGCATTAAGCATTCTCTCTTCAGCATTTAGCCTTCCGCATATATCTTTAGCTTTCCGCCTTCTGCATTTCACACTCCGCTTGCACTGACTCAATAAACTGTTCCGCATCTCTTTTCTTTAATGCTAACGAAGGAAGCAGCCGGATCACAGTTGGTTTAGATTCACCAGTGAATATTTTCTGATTCCACAATAAATTTTTCCGCAGGTCTTTTAATTCTTCCGGCACATCAAAGCCAATCATCAATCCCCGGCCTCTTACATTTTTTAATTGCGGAATATTTTCCAGTTCATCTTTTAAATACTTTCCAACCATCACAGCATTGCCCATCAGTTTTTCTTCTTCTATTATTTCCAATACGGCTAATGCAGCAGCACAGGCTAAATGATTGCCACCGAAAGTGGAGCCGAGCATAAAATGTTTTGCTTTGAATTTTGGAGAAGCAATAATTCCAGCCACGGGAAATCCATTTCCCATTCCTTTTGCCATGGAATAAATATCGGCAGAAACACCGGCAAAATCGTGGCTGAAAAATTTTCCACTTCTGCCATATCCGCATTGCACACTGTCGGCAATATAAACAGCACCATATTCATCACACAGTGTTCTGATTTTTTTTAAAAAACTTTCAGTGGCTACATTGATGCCGCCAACACCCTGGATGCCTTCAATGATGACGGAAGAAATTTCTTTCCCGTTTTCTTTAAAGCAATCCTCCAGAGCCTGTTCATCATTGAACGGAAGGAAAATGATATTACCCGTTTCATTTACCGGAGACAAGTTGTTTTTATTGTCAGTAGCCGCCGCTGCCAGCGATGTTCTGCCATGAAAGGATTTACTGAAGGCAATTACTTTTTTTCTGCCGGTATGAAACGATGCTAACTTCAATGCGTTTTCATTGGCTTCGGCGCCGGAATTGCAGAGGAAAAGCTGGTAGTCTTCTTTGCCGGAAACTTTTCCCAGCTTTTTTGCCAGCTCAGCCTGTAATGGAATCCTTACCGAGTTGGAATAAAAAGCAATTTTTTCCAGTTGCTCTTCGATTCTTTTCACCCAATGCGGATGCGTATGGCCAATGCTGATCACGGCGTGCCCGCCATAAAGGTCGAGATACTGTTCGCCCTTGTCATCCCACACATAAGAGCCTTTTGCTTTTACAATGGTTATTTCATTGACAGGATAGACGTCAAATAGTTTCATGAGCAACCTCCCCAAACCCCTCCTCATGAGGGGCTTTTGTTTGTTTAAAGTTTAAAAGTCGTTCTATATATAGTTTCGGGCCATTTCAAATTTTCATGCAAAGCAGAAAGTATGAAAATATTTATGATTGTTTATAAAGATTATCTGCCATTTGTGCCGAAAGTTTTATGCCTTTGATTAATGCTGAGCTCAATCCCTGGTGTTCCATTTCATTGAGGCCCGCAATGGTGCATCCTTTGGGAGATGTTACTTTGTCAATCTCATGTTCCGGGTGTGTTTGGTTTACTGTCAGAAGTTTGGCAGCTCCCAAAGCAGTTTGTGCTGCTATCTTGAGAGCATCATGTGCATGAAAACCTATTTCAACACCACCCTGTGATGCTGCACGGATGGTTCGCAGAAAAAATGCAATACCGCAGGCACAAAGCGCCGTGGCAGCGCTCATCATATCTTCATTAATAACAATACTTTGGCCCAGTGTATCAAAAATATTTTGCACCAGTTCAATATCTTTTTTGGTGACATTAGCAGCAGCAAGGCAGGTCATGCTTTCGCCAATTTTCATTGCAGTATTTGGCATGGCACGGATGATGCGCAGTTTATTTCCCAACCGTTCGCGGAAAATATTTGTGTGCACTCCCGTTACCACTGAAACGAAAAGTTGATTTTTTACTTCAACTGCCGGCTGTAGATCAGCAAGCACTTCATCTAGCTGTTGAGGTAGCACACAGATAAAAACTATAGCTGCGTTCAATATCGCTTCACGGTTGTTCGTGCTTGTTTTAAACCCGGCTTCGGAGTGTGCGGTTAATGAAGCGGCATTTCTCCTTGTAATGGTGATTTCATTTTTTTTACAAATAGCAGCTCTTGTCAGGCCTTCGGCCAAAGCCATACCTATATTTCCCCCTCCGATGATTGTTGCTTTCATAATTTTACAATTTAAAATGCGGCAGGCTTTAATTCCAATCCTGCTTTTTCATTGAGGCCAAACATCAGGTTCATGTTTTGTACTGCCTGGCCACTGGCTCCTTTTAATAAATTATCGGTAATGGAATGTACCACCAGCTTGGTTCCCACTTTTTCCAATTGAATGAGGCATTTATTGGTGTTGACCACCTGCTTTAAAAAGATCGGATGATCACTGACATGGGTAAAAGGCTGCCCGTGATAAAAATCTTTATACAGCTTGTTCAGCTCTTCAATACTCCACTCGCAGTTCAGTTGCGAACTGACAAAGATTCCTCTGGTGAAATCTCCGCGCCAGGGAACAAAGTTTACGGAGATATTCCCTTTGGGTTGTAATTGTTTCAGGGATTCGCCGATTTCATTCAGGTGCTGATGCGATAAGGTTTTATATGCCTGGATATTATTTGCCCTCCAGCTGAAATGAGATGTTTCTGACAAACTTTGTCCTGCGCCGGTGGAGCCGGTGACGCCTGTTGTGTACACTTCATTCAGCAACCCGGCTTTTGCCAGGGGTAATAATCCGAGTTGAATACAGGTGGCAAAGCAACCGGGGTTAGCAATGTTTTCAGCCGATTTGATTTTTTCCTTATTTAATTCAGGAAGGCCGTACACGAAATCCCGGATTACCGGTTCCCGGTTCCCGGTTACCGTTAATTGAAAGCGAGCTGCTTTAGTTAATCTGAAATCGTTTGAAAGATCAATGACTTTGATTTTTTCTGAAAAGGGATTTTCTTCTAAAAATTTCTTTGCATTGCCATGACCCAGGCAGAGGAACAGCACATCAATATTTTCACTGAGTTTACTGGTAAATACAAGGTCCGTATCGCCCAGCAGGTCAGGATGAGCCGTTGATACCGGATTGCCTGCGTGGCTTTTGCTGTGGATGAAAACGATCTCTGCCTGCGGATGATGGATCAATAACCTGATCAGTTCACCGCCTGTATATCCTGCACCACCAACTATTCCGATTTTAATTGACATACTTTTTAGATTAATGATCAATAATCATTCATCACTGATTATTGATCGCTTTCCCTGTTAACCGAATGCCAGATACTTGTCTGGTTTCCGAAGACCTTTGAAAATCCTCTTACATCTTCTCCGGTCCACCCTGAATTCATTTCACCATATTTTCCGAATTTACTGCTCATCAGGTCGTATTTAGATTCTATGCCTGTGATCTGAAAACGGTAAGGCATCAATTGCACGAACACAGCGCCTGTGACATTCTTCTGCGAAGATTCAAAAAATGCTTCGATATCTCTCATCACCGGGTCCAGTATCTGACCTTCATGCAGCCAGTTGCCGTAAAACAATGCCAGCTGATCTTTCCAGTTCAGTTGCCATTTGGTCAGTACATGTTTTTCCAGTGCGTGATGTGCTTTCAGGATCACCATGGGAGCGGCCGCTTCAAAACCCACACGGCCTTTGATGCCGATGATGGTGTCGCCGACATGAATATCCCTGCCTATGGCAAATGGCCCGGCAATGGATTGTAAATATTGAATGGCTCCGGATGGATGATCAAAATTTTTATCGTCAACGGAAATCAATTCACCTTTTAAAAAGCCAAGTTTTACATTTTGACTTTTTAATTTTTCATTTAACTGAGTTGGCCAGGCTTCTTCCGGTAACATTCCGTTGGAAGAAAGTGTTTCTTTGCCGCCCACACTGGTTCCCCATAAGCCTTTATTGATGGAGTAAACTGCTTTCTGAAAATTCATTTGCACACCTTTACTCTTCAGGTATGCAATCTCTTCTTCCCTGCTCAGTTTAAGATCTCTTATGGGAGTAAGGATCTCAATGCCCGGAATCATGATATGAAAGATCATGTCAAAACGCACCTGGTCATTACCGGCGCCGGTACTGCCATGAGCCACTGAGTCTGCTTTCAGTTTTTTTGCATGTTCCGCAATATGTAATGCCTGTATCAGCCTTTCGGCAGACACACTCAAGGGATAAGTATTGTTCTTAAGCACATTTCCATAAATGAGAAATTTAATGATGCGGTCATAATATACCTTGATCGCATTTATGGTCGTGTGTGATGTTACACCCAGCTTGTATGCATGTGCTTCAATTTGCTTCAATTCTTCCTCACTGAAGCCACCGGTATTTACGATGATACTGTGTACTTCATATCCTTTCTCCTCTGATAGATATTTGACACAGTAGGTAGTGTCCAATCCCCCGCTGAAACCAAGTACTACTTTTTTCATTGTTATAGTTGATTTTTCTGAAAGGTCAGTAGATCAGGATCTTTGGATTTTTACTGACTGCTGCACCGTTTCCGTTAGTGTTGCCATTCTTTTCTTTTTTCAGAAAGGGCTTTAACAATTTCCATTGTTTGAAACGGAGCAACCGCTCCAGGCCTTTTTTATTCTCTTCGAAAAATTGTTTTGTCTCTTCAGGCTTATAATGATCTTTCGGATCGTAGAGCATGGCAGTGCACAAACAGTTCTTCCTTCCTTTGCTCAATAATATCGGATAGTTCACACAACTCTTGCATCCATCCCAGAAAGCATCATCCTGTGTCAGCTCTGAATAGGTGACTGGCTCATAACCCAGCTCGCTGTTGATCTTCATGACGGCAAGGCCGGTAGTGAGACCGAAGATCTTGGCTTCCGGATATTTTTCCCTGGAAAGGTTGAATATTCTTTTCTTGATGGCTTTTGCAACTCCGGATTTCCTGAAGGAAGGTGAAACGATCAATCCCGAATTGGCAACATATTCTCCGTGGCTCCAGGTCTCTATATAACAGAATCCCACCCAGGTGCCGTCGGCAGTGACAGCGATCACTGCTTTGCCTTCATCCATTTTCTTCTCAATGTATTCGGGAGTTCTTTTGGCAATTCCGGTACCTCTTTCTTTAGCGGAGGATTCCATTTCATCAGTGATGGTTTTAGCAAAAGACTTATCTGCCGGTGTTGCCACCCTGATAATAATATTTTGATTTTCCAATTTGAAAAGATTGCTGTTAATGTGTGCGGATCACCAATCCAAATTTTTGAGAAATCTTCCTGCCTGGCAGGGATCGGGGACTTCTTCACTGACAGGGGCCTGGTTAACGGCTCGTCCTGTCAGCAACCACGTCGTGGTCGAACAAAAGTAAAAACATCAAATCCCACGGCATAGACACCGGTGGTCATTGGCCCGTGAAAGGCATATTGCTTTGTATGTTTCAGACTATTGATCATTTTTTAATAGCCGTTTTCGGATAGGGGACAAAAATAAATAATTCTGAATTCAATAAGGTAAAAATTTTCTTTTAGGGCAGTTAAATTACCGGGCAAGCAAACAAAAGGTTGCCGGTACCTTGTGCAGATTGGGTTTTTGTTTTTTCCATTGGCCGATGGTTCGAGTATGAATTTCTTCTCCCGATGAAGTAATACCAGCCGCAATACAAAGAAAGGTGGTAGGCTTACAGTTGTTGAGCAACGCATCCAGCAATTGGTTATTTCTGTAAGGTGTCTCAATAAAGATCTGGGTACAGTTCTTTTTGAGCGACTCTGATTCCAGTTCTCTGATCGCCCTTGCCCTTTCCTGATCTTTTATCGGCAAGTAGCCAACGAATTGAAAACGCTGGCCGTTCATCCCGCTGGACATCAAAGCCAGTATAATGGAATCAGGCCCTGAAAGAGGTTTTACCCGTACATTGTTCTCATGGGCAATAGCCACTAACGTTTGTCCGGGATCTGCAACGCCGGGACAGCCGGCTTCACTGATGATACCGATCTTTTTTCCTTCTTTCAATTTTTTGCGGAATGCAGATGAAACAGAAAGATCATCAGAGATCGTAAACCATTCATAGCGGTCAATAATAATATCTTTTTCCAGTTTCTTCAGGTATCTTCTGGCCGTCCTTTCATTTTCTGCAAAGAGAACTTCGCAATCTTTGATCGCTTTTAATACACCGGAAGGAATGCTTTCAATGTTTTCTTCATCCAGCAGGGAAGGTATCAGATAAACTATTGGTGAAGCCATTTAAGCATTTTTTACTTTATACAAACTCATATTGGCAGCGATCACGGCATAGGCAGGTGCCAGCACCCAGCCGATACCGATCGCCACATGCATCAGGTAAAATACAAGGCCATTACCCATGAGCAACCCTTTGTGTTCACCGGCGAATTCAATGCTCTCGTTCAACGGAGTTTTTTGCCGGGCAAAGCTGTAGTCGAACATGGAAAAACCATAGTAATAACATTCCAGGAATAATGCGATCAGCGGAGTGATCCATCCTACAACCGGCACCAACGTGAGCAGCAGAAGGATGAAGAAGAAAAAAGTTTGCCAGAGCAGGTTACGTCCTACGAGTTTGGTGCCTCTCCATGCATCTTTCCTTATGTTTTCACGGATGTTGACCGGCTCTTCATTTTTCAGGATGGCACGGGTCTTTTCACTCAGATAAGCAAACACAGGCGAGCCGATGATGAGGATGATGTATTTGAACAGTGAAAAATAAAATTGAAGTAACAGTATCCATAAAATAACCCCTGCAAAAGTGAACAGAAATCCGATCCAGCTGTTTTGAAATTGCTGCAGTCTTTCGCCAAGACCTGTTGTAGTGATGAGGTAATCTATCACCAGTGTTGCGGACTTCCCGAAGAAATACATGCTGATCAAAAACAAAACGGCATAAGCGATCCCGGGGCCTATGATCCATCTCCGGAGTTTGTGCTCTCTGATAAAACGGTTCACTTCACCAAAAGACTGTATCGCTATGACGATTTCCTTGAGCAAGTCTTAAATTTGAATGAGTAAATATAAAAAGAACATTTTTTAAAGAGATCTGAAACCAATATGAAGAAATTGCCCCATTCTTTTTATGAGAGAGATAATGTGTTGCAGATTGCAAAGGAGTTGCTTGGAAAAATTCTGGTAACGAACTGGAAAGGCATTGAAACTTCCGGCCGTATTGTTGAATGCGAAGCTTACAATGGTGTGACAGACCGTGCCTCTCATGCATTTGGCGGAAGAAGGACAGCCCGGAATGAGGTGATGTATGCAAAAGCAGGTACGGCTTATGTATATTACTGCTATGGCATCCATCATTTATTCAATGTGGTGACCAATAAAAAAGATATTCCTCACGCCATTCTCATCCGTGCACTGGATCCGTTGATAGGTATTCCTGAAATGATGAAACGGAGAGGGAAAAAAGAATTGGATCATGCATTGACCAAAGGGCCGGGAAGCTTGTCTGTTGCACTGGGCATCACGGTTTTCAACAATGGATTTTCATTGCGTAGCGAAAAGCTGTTCATTGCAGAGGATGGTTTTGTTCTTTCTGAGAACAGTATCGGAATTTCTCCAAGAATAGGAGTGGAAGGCTCTGGCGAAGCTGCGCTGTATCCTTACCGTTTTTATATTAAAGGAAATCCTTTTATAAGCGGGAGAAAAAACTGACAAAACCGGAAGATTATTTCTAATGCTTAAATTCGGCAATCAAACTATCCAGTAACTCTTCCTTACAATATACGGTTCATTTTTTCCCTGTCAAATTCTTTTTCATTATTGGCGATCCATACGGCAGCCACACTATTGCCGATAAAGTTGGTGATGGCCCTTGCTTCTGACATAAAACGATCAACACCCAATAGCAAAACAAGCCCTTCCATCGGGATCACTTTAATGGCAGTGATGGTAGTGGCCAGAACAACAAACCCGCTTCCCGCCACTCCGGCAGCTCCTTTTGAAGTGACCATCAAAATGCCGATGATAGTGAATATTTGTGCAAGAGATAAATGGATATGGAATGCCTGGGCAAGAAAGATCATTGCCATGGATAAATAAATAGTAGTGCCATCGAGATTGAAAGAATATCCGGCAGGGACCACTAAGCCGACCACCGGTTTGGAGCAGCCCATCTGCTCCATCTTTTCCATTAAAGAAGGCAGTGCAGCTTCAGAGGAAGAAGTGCCGAGGACAATCAGTAATTCTTCACGTATATATTTTAAAAGTTTATAGATGCTGATGCGGTAATGCCTGAGAATAAGCCAGAGAACAAGAAAGATGAATATGAGCATGGTGGCATACACTGCACTCATCAGTTTTGCCAGGGGCACCAGTGCACTGATGCCATATTTACTGATGGTAAATGCCATTCCGCCGAAAGCGCCGGCAGGGGCAAGCAACATCACTTTATGTAAAGCGCTGAAGATGACTTTTCCTATAGGTTGTAAAAATGAAATGACTCTGTGGCGGTAAGAAGAACCGCTGAAAACGATACCTGCAATGAGTGCCACGATCAACACCTGCAGGGTTGAATTTTCTTTAAAAAAATACACCCAGTCGAACCCGCCGGTGGAAGCAAATTGTGACACCTTTGCTTCATCTGCCCGATGTGTTGCCACGCCATGCCCCGGCCTGATGATCCATGCCACTATGACGCCGGCTATCAATGCAAAAGTGGAAACGACCTCGAAATACAAAAGCGCTTTGACTCCTATGCGGCCCACTTTTTTCAGATTACCCATGCTGATGATGCCCAGGGTGATGGTAAGAAAGATGATTGGGTTGATGAACAGCTTTACTACACTGATGAAAAGTTTTCCGAGGAATTCACTCAGGCTTACTCCCAGTTCAAGTTCCTGCCCAAAAAATCTTTTTTTCCATGGCTCATCCAATACCGGATACAGGGCGATCTGTGGTGCAAATTGACCGACAAGGATCCCTGCAACAATGGAAATGAGTACCCAGAATGTGAGATTGCTGAAAAGTTTTTTCATTGGTTCACCCTGCAAAAAAGAACCGACAAGATAGCAACGTGAAAGATATTATCAGAAAAAAAGAAGAAGAGATCTAAAATTTAGGACAGTTCAGCTTCTTAGCATTCGGATCGGTAGGCTTTTTAATGTAGATCAGGGATATCTCCACTCCGCCTCTTAGATTGGATGCAGGCTTCAGGCTGGATACATTAATATCATAGGTAGCGCCGAATTGAAATTCCCCGAACTCCAATCCTACATAAGGAATGATGGCATCGCCAAGCCGGAACCAGCTTCCGAGATACAAGTTTGTCGGACTTTCTTCATCGCCGGTCAGGTTCATCGCATAGGCACCGCCGAGCATAGCATTATGAGCATTTGCCTGCAGGCTGTAATTGGCGCTGAAGTGAAAAAAGTTAATAGGTCCGACAGGGATCCTTCCACCGGCCTGAAATGTGGTACGGGCAGCTAAAAAGTATTGTCCGCCCTGAAAACTTTCTTTCGGCCTGTTGATATGATACATGGATGCTCCGAAATAAAAATTATTATAGCCATTGGTGGTTCCGTTATAAAGCACTCCTGCATTCAGGTCAAAGTATTTTACGTTGATCTGGTTGCTGTTAAAGATCTCGCTGGTAATACCCGTAAAGCCAAGAGGAGTCAACTGATCCTCAAAAACAACTTTGGTAAGATCCAGCCTTTTATTCATGAATCCTCCCTGGAATCCGGCGCCTATCTGGTGATAGCCGTCTTCATCCAATGATTTGTGATAAGCAATGGAAAGCGCTATGGCATTGGACAATAAGACCCCATTGCCTGCTTTGTCCGAAAATCCCATGATGCCTACGCCAAACTGATCGTAATCGGGGATCCTGTTTTTCATGATGCCGAAGTCAACCGATGCTGTAGCAGTGGTGAACGCATTATTGATTGTAGGCCATTGATTCCGGTAATTGCCGGCCACACGGTACACACCATCGAACTTGCCGGTCATGGCCGGGTTTAAAGTAAGTGGTGAGGCAAAAAATTGTGAAAAATTTGGATCCTGAGCATTGGAAACACTTACCAAACCCACACAAAGAATAAGGATCAAGATACGTCTGTTCATTCTTATATTCTCAGAAAGTGAATTGGAAAAATACAAAAAAGGAAACACAAACGGAAATAATAAATAGAGCAATTCCGTAAATAAAATGCTGCTTTAATTCTGGGTTTTAACGCCATAAGCAAGGTCGCCGGCATCGCCGAGGCCCGGCACTATATAACCTTTGGCTGTCAGTTCGTCATCTATATCGCCACACCAGATTTTTACGGTCGGTTGTTCTCTTTTTACGTACTCAATTCCCACAGTGCAGGCTATGGCGGCTGCAATATGAATTTCCCTCGGAGGGCCTTCATGTCTCAGGTATTGAATTGTTTTTACCAGCGAGGAGCCTGTTGCCAGCATAGGATCCGAAATAATGAGAACACGGTCTGTAAGGTCAGGACAGGAAATATAATCCAGGCTGATATCAAAGGATCCATCCTTATTATGCTTGCGGTAGGCAGAAATAAATGCATTGTCCGCTTTATCAAAAAAATTCAACAGCCCCTGATGTAAGGGTATCCCGGCTCTCAGTATGGTGGCCAGCACCGGCTGTTCTTTTAAGACCTTACTGGTGGCAATTCCCATAGGAGTAGTTATATCCTTCTCTTCAAAAGGCAATGTTTTACTGATCTCAAAGGCGATTACCTCTCCGATACGCTCCAGGTTGCGGCGAAAACGCATACGGTCTTTTTGCACTTCCACGTCTCTCAGTTCGCTGACCCAGTTGCTGACAAGGCTGTGTTCTTCGCTCAGATTTCTGACCATGCTTTATGATTTAATTGAGTAAAAGCTATTGATGATCCGTTTACCCTGTTTATCATACTCCATTCGTAAACTGTTCTTCGTAATTTGCCCGGCAAATCTAATCTTTAAAATTTTAACCGGAATGGTTTACAAAGTAATTGGCCTGATGAGCGGCAGTTCACTGGACGGACTGGATATTGCCTTCGTGGAATTTCATGAAAATGGAGGTAAATGGGGTTTTCAGATCCTCAAGGCGGATTGTTATCCTTATACTCCCGAATGGGTGCAGAGATTGAAAAATGCCACAGGTTTGTCTGCATTGGATTACCTTTTATTGCATACGGAATATGGACATTATATCGGCAGGGAAGTGAATCGTTTTATTGAAGAGAACGGGCTGCATTACCAGGTATCACTGATCGCTTCTCATGGCCATACCACCTTTCATTTACCTTCAAAAGGAATGACCGGAGTGTTGGGTGATGGAGCTGCGATTGCTGCCGAGACACATTTGCCTGTTGTTACCGATCTGCGTGCATTGGATGTGGCTTTGGGAGGCCAGGGCGCACCCATCGTTCCCATAGGTGAAAAACTGTTATTCACGGATTATGATTATTTTCTGAATATCGGCGGTATAGCCAATGTATCGGTAAGTGGGGAAAAATATATTGCCTTTGATGTATGTGCCGCCAACCGTGTGCTGAATATGCTGGCGAACCTGGTGGGAAAAGATTATGATGAAGACGGTAGAATGGCGGCAAACGGAATGGTTCATCAAAATGTATTGGATGCTTTAGACTCACTGGATTATTACAAGTTACCTTACCCGAAATCGCTGGCCAATGATTTTGGTACGGATACTGTTTTTCCCATCCTTCATCGTTCAGGCATTCCGGTAGCTGATGCATTGAGAACATATTCGGAACATATAGCAATTCAATTAAAAAATTCCCTGGAAAGTTTTTCAAAACAGAAACCCGGTAAACGGAAAATGCTCGTTACGGGTGGCGGAGCCCTGAACAGTTTTCTTATTGATCGGATGAGGGAAGTTCTGGGAACATTGGATATTGAAGTAGCAGTGCCGGGAAAAGAGCTGGTAAATTATAAAGAAGCGCTGATTATGGCCTTTATAGGAGTGCTTCGCTGGAGGCAGGAATACAATGTGCTTTCTTCCGTTACCGGCGCTGCAAGAGACAGCATCAGCGGTGCATTGTGGACAGGTCAGGAGGAGTAGCCGGTTCTTTATGAGTTCAGGAACAGATCAGCTCTGCATGCGGCATACAGGAGTGATTCAGATTTCTGTTGTCTGAATCACAGATTTGTAGGATTACACGGATTGCACGGAAGAAGAAGAGTATAGTCTGTAAATTAAAATCTGTGTAATCCATTAATC